>NZ_CP120863.1:910000-2150197 GCF_026191725.2 Roseibium porphyridii | reverse complement strand
AATGGAAAAGCTGGATTTAAGCCCGACAAGTTCGGCGTGTTTTCGCAGAATCTTGACGCAGATCGAGTGGAACGTCCCGAGCCAGGCCATGCCTTCGACGTTACCGCCAACAAAGCCCGCGATGCGCTCTTTCATTTCCCGCGCCGCCTTGTTGGTGAACGTGACGGCCAGGATTTCGGAAGGACGCGCGCGACCCGTTGCTAGAATATGGGCAATACGCGTGGTCAGTACCCGCGTTTTCCCTGTTCCGGCACCTGCCAGTACAAGCACAGGGCCTTCCGTTGTTTCGACAGCAAGCCGCTGTTCCGGATTGAGACCTGTCAGGTAGTCGGGCGCTTGACGCGCCGCCATGGCGCGGGCAGCGATCCCTCCAGCAGGCCTTGCAGGTGCTGCTGCGGGCTCCGCCCTGGTGCCGATCGGCTGAAAAGGATCATCAAACGGATCGTCATACCCGTCAGGGTCTGCCATGATTTTTGGGTCCGATTACATCAAAATGTTCGCTGAGAACAATATAGCAACAAACCGAGTGTGGCGAGGCGGAAGATTAGGATTTCGTGGGGACAAGATAAAGCTGTAAACGAGCTCGAATAATTGGTTGGGCTGGCGGTCTCAAAGGGCAACTTCCTGCCTCTTGATGGTCAGAGGCAAATCTCGAGAGAGAGTTTCCAAACCAAGGGCAGTTTCGTAGGCACCCCACAATCAGGCTCGTCGTGCCGCCCAGGTCTTGGTTGCCATGATCCCACAAAGAAAACGGGGCGGCACCAAAGTACCGCCCCGCTCAAATTGACTGTTTCCTGAAGATCAGGCCGCTTCGTCTTCGCGAACCTCGTTCAGGAACGCCCCGACAGCGTCGGAAAGGTCATTGGCAACCAGCCCCAGCTGTTCAGCGGACTGGCTCAGCGTTTCCGATTTCTGGCGTGTCTGATCAATTGAACCCGAGACACCGGCAACGTTGCTTGCCGCGGCTGAAGCGCCATCAGAAGCAAAGGTGATGCTTTGCGTGATTTCGCTCGTTGCAGCATTCTGCTCGTCAACGGAAGCCGAAATCGTCTCGGTGACACCGCGCACTTCTTCGATTTTCTCGACGATGTCACGGATTGCGGCGACCGATTTCTGGGTCGATCCCTGAATGCCGGAAATCTGGCTGGCGATCTCATCGGTCGCACGTGCCGTCTGGGTGGAAAGCTCTTTCACTTCCGCTGCCACAACGGCAAACCCCTTGCCGGCTTCACCGGCACGCGCCGCCTCAATTGTCGCGTTCAAAGCCAACAGATTTGTCTGCTCGGCAATGGCACGGATGATCTCGACGACTTCGCCGATCTTGTCGGCCGTTTCCGCGAGGATGGAGATATCCTTATCGGCCGCAACCGCCGTTTCAGAAGCAGACGCTGAGATCTGCATGGCCGTTCCGGCCTGGCGGGAAATCTCGCCGATGGACGCCGACAGTTCCGCCGCAGCAGACGCAACGGTCTGAACGTTGGTGGTTGCCTCTTCCGTTGCCGAGTTTGCAGCGCGCGCGCTCTCGTCGGCATGAAGAGCAATCGTCAGCATTTCACCGGCACTGTCCTGAACACCTCTGGTCTCGCCGGAAAGCTGTTCCTGGATGGTTGTCACGGATGTCTCGAAATGCCGGATGGCGTTTTCGAGCTGAGTCCGCCTCTCGCGGCGTTTGATGCGATCAGCCTCGGCAGCTTCTTCGAGTTGCTGCTGATGTATAAGCTTGTCGCGAAAAACCTCCGAAGCTCTGGCAATATCGCCAATTTCATCAGGGCGATCTGTGTCGGACACAATCACGTCCAGATTGCCCTCGGCCAGTTCGGTGATGGCATCACGCTGGCGGCTCAGCATCTGCGTGATCGCCATAACCTGCCAGACAACAAGTGCCAGTGTAGCCGCAACAAAACCAACGGCGATCGTTGCCAGAACGAAGATTTCGGAATTCAGTCGGGCTGCGTCAGTATCGGCAGCTGCTTCGGCGCGATGGATGAAGTCATCAGAGACCGTTTTGATGAGGTTCAGACGTTCAGTCGCCTTGGCAAACCAGGCAGCGCCTTCAATGCCTTTCGCATCCTTGGTTGCCGGCAAGTCGTGAATAGCCTTTCGCCAAACCAACGTCTCTTCAACTGGTTCACCCTTGACCGTGTTTTCCCAGAGTGTCTTTTGCTCTTTTGTGGCGATCGAGAGAAATTCCTTCAGGAAAGCCTTCTCGCCGCCATAATGCGTGACGACTGACTTGTAGGTCTGAAGATTGACTTCGCCGGTCAGATTGAACTCGTTCAGCAGAGCTGCACCCGTTGCCCTTTCCAGACCACCGGACTCCATAGCTTCAACCAGTGTCAGATAGGCAAGGAGCTCAGTTGTGATCTCAGGAGACGGGCTGGATTCGGTGGTAATCCCCACCACATGGATCAACTCATGAACTTCGTGCGTGTAGTTCTTGACCACATCGCCAGCCGTAAATTTTTTCGCGTCAATAGCCTGCCGGAACGCGTCGGTCTTGTGCACTTCCTCCGCAACATGCTGAAGATCGGCAAGCAATGCCTCGTCATTGAGATCAATTGCGGCAAGGTGATCATCGAACATCTTCAATGCCGCATCGACATTCGGCCGCTGTGCATCAAGTTTAGCGCGAGCAGCCGGGTCATAATCCGACTTGATGAGCGCAACGCTCATCCCCCGCTCTTTTTGAAGCTCGTGAACGAGATTGCCGGCATCTTCAGCAATCCGGGTCAATGGCCTCATGAATTCATGATGAGACAGTTCGACAGACTTTTCATAAACACTCAAAGCCGCGAAACCGATCACGGCGAGCATCGGAACAATTGCAAGGAGCCCGATTTGCACCTTAATGCGCTTCATCATCGCATCCCCCTCCAGAACAGAATTACGTTCCTTAGAATTGGAGGGAGCGTGTTACTTGTTACTTAACGTTAGCTGCAAACTTGGCAATTTCCGACACAAAACAAGCCATTCGCCAAGTGTATCAATTTCAGGTAGCAGATCGAGTTTTCCTACCCCTGTCATTAGTATCAATACGTACAATGTCAGATGTAGATTCTTTCGCGCAGATGTGACTTGCCGGAGGGGATTCCCGGGGCGCAATTTCACGCTAGTTTCACGCAGTGAGACCGCCGATGATCAGCAACTTATTTGGCGGGAAAATGCGTACCGCCCCAAGTTGGTGTCAATGCGTCGCGGGGTGTTCTGCGATCAGTTGACCGATCATCAACGCCTTCGCCTATGCGCCAACAAGATCAAACCAGTCATCCTCGGAGATGACTTCAACATCCAGATCCTGCGCCTTCTTCAGCTTTGATCCAGCCCCAGGACCAGCCACCACAAGATCGGTCTTTTTCGAAACCGAGCCCGATACTTTGGCCCCAAATCGCTCCGCCATCGCTTTCGCTTCTTCCCGGGTCATCCGCTCCAGCGAGCCGGTAAAGACGACAGTCTTTCCAGCTACAGGCGATCCTGTGGCATCGATCTTCTCAGCCTCTCTGGGCCTCACCTCTTCCAGCAATGCATCAAGCTGGGCGCGGTTTCTTTGTTCTGCAAAAAACTCGACCAGCGCGTCTGCAACAATATGCCCGATTCCATCTATGTCATTCAGGTCGGCAAAGGCCTCGCCTGAAGTATCATGAGCTGCCTGCATGGCTTCATAAAACGCCTGCCACGATCCGTAGGCTCTGGCCAGCAATTTGCCGTTCCCCTCCCCTACGTGCCGAATACCAAGTGCGAAGATGAAGCGATGCAGGTCAATATCGCGGCGCGCATTGATCGCTTCGAAAAGGTTCTTGGCCGACAGGGCACCCCAACCCTCCCTGTTGCGCAATTTGGTCAGCGACCGCTTGTCCCGTTCTTCCAATGTGAAGATATCCGCCGGCGTCATCACCAGGCCGTCCTGGTAAAAGGCATCGACCTGCTTGTCGCCGAAGCCCTCAATGTCGAAGGCATTGCGTGAAACAAAGTGTTTCAGCTTCTCCGTTGCCTGAGCCGGACAAATGAGCCCGCCAGTGCACCGGCGGACCGCATCAACCCGACCTGTCTTTTCATTCTTCTCCCGCACCGCATGACTGCCACAGGAAGGGCAGACGGTTGGGAATTCAAAGGCAACTGCGTCAGCCGGGCGCTTGTCGAGGTCGATATCGACGATCTGGGGAATAACGTCACCCGCGCGCTGGATCTTGACCGTGTCTCCGATCCGCAGGTCCTTGCCCTCGCGGATGGGTTCTCCGTCCTGACCTATGCCCTTGATGTAATCTTCGTTGTGCAAGGTCGCATTGGAGACGACAACGCCCCCAACGGTGATGGGTTCCAGCTTGGCAACCGGTGTCAGAGCGCCGGTTCTGCCAACCTGAATTTCGATATCATTCAAAACAGTGAATGCCTGTTCGGCAGGAAACTTGTGTGCGATCGCCCATCTGGGTGACCGGGACACAAACCCGAGCCGTTCCTGCAAATCAAGCCGGTCGACCTTATAAACGACGCCATCGATATCATAGTCGAGCTGCGCGCGGCTTTCTTCAATGCCATGGTAGACACCAAGAAGTTCCTCAACGGTTTCACAGCGCTTCATCAAAGGGTTGATTTGAAAGCCCCAGTCCTTGAGCTGGTCAACCATCCCGAACTGTGTTTCGGCGGGCATCGCACTCATCTCACCCCACGCATACGCAAAGAAACGCAAGGGTCTGGAAGCCGTGATTTCGGACTTCAACTGGCGTAGAGAACCGGCGGCCGCGTTGCGCGGATTGGCAAAGACCTTGCCGCCATTGGCATCCATGCGCTCATTCAGGGCCTGAAAATCCTTGTGCGCCATATAGACTTCGCCCCGAATTTCAACAACTGCCGGCACCTCACCTGCAAGCGTTTGGGGGATATCCTTTATGGTTCGCGCATTGGCCGTGACATTCTCGCCGGTGGTTCCGTCTCCGCGCGTTGCTGCATAAACCAGTTCACCGTTTTCAAAACGCAGCGACAGGGACAGGCCGTCAATCTTCGGTTCGGCCGTCACACCAAGAACACCCTGAAGTGGATCGAATTTCAAAAACCGCCGGACCCGGCCAACGAAGTCACGCACATCATCATCGTTGAAGGCATTGTCCAATGACAGCATCGGTACACGATGCGTAATCTTGCCAAACCCGGATGCGGGTGCTGCCCCCACTTGTGTAGAGGGGCCATCTTCAACAGCCAGAGCGGGAAACCGCTCCTCAATTGCTGAATTCCGTCTGCGCAAGGCATCGTAGTCCGCATCGGAAATAGATGGAGCGTCTTCCTGGTGATATCTGCGGTCATGCTCGGCAATTTCCGATGCAAGCCGCTTCAACTCGACCGCGGCCTGATCCGGTGTCAGCGCGTCAACATCTATCGTGGAGGTCTCAACGGTGTCTGCCATGAGCGTCTCTCTATTCCGCGGCTGTCAGGAGTTTGCGGGCCGCTGCCCTTGCTTCTTCGGTAATGACGCTGCCCGCCAACATACGAGCGATCTCTTCGCTCCGGTGGTCATCATCAATTCGTTGCACGCGGGTCGCCACCCTGTTGGGCTTGGCAGCCTCTTTGGCGATCAGAAAATGTCCTTCGGCGCGCGCAGCAACCTGCGGCGCATGCGTGACCGTTAGTACCTGAACAGTACCGGCAAGTCGCGCCAGGCGGACCCCAATCGCTTCGGCAACGGCCCCCCCGACACCGGTGTCGATCTCGTCAAAAACAAGCGTGGGCGCAGTGCCTTTGTCCGCGAGGCACACTTTCAGAGCCAGGAGAAACCTCGACAATTCACCGCCAGAGGCGACTTTCATCAGCGGTCCGGGTTTGGTACCGGGATTGGTCTGCACATGAAATTCCAGCTGGTCGATGCCTGTTTTGCCCCGGGTTTCAGGCTCGCTCTGCATCTCAACGATAAAGCGTGCACGTTCAAGCTTCAGATCCGGCAACTCCCGTTCAACGGCCTTCTCAAGAGCTGCTGCCGACTTTCGACGTTTTTGCGATAGGAACGCTGCTTTCTTGTCGTAGCTTGATTGGGCTTTAGCGGATGCATCAACAAGGGCTGCCAGCTTGTCTTCACCGGCATCAAGATCGGCAAGATCAGCGACCATCCGGTCGCAAAGAGCCGGTAACTCCTCGACAGTTACCGAGTATTTTCTGGAGGCGGCCCGCAGCGCAAACAATCGCTCTTCCACGCTTTCCAGTTCGCGCGGGTCGAACTCCGTTTCTCGCAACGCGCTTTCAAGACCGCCACGCGTTTCTTCAAGCTGATCCAGTGCTTCTGAAAGCGACCGAACCGGCTGCCCCAGCAGCCTCGGCAACTGGTCCACCTTCCGCTCAAGACGCCTGAGCAGGCTTGCCAGTTCCGGGATAGGTGACGCCGATCCGTTCAGCGTCTCGAACGCTTCGTTGAGATCACCGGCGATCTTCTCCACCTGCATCATGTCCGTACGGCGTTCTGCCAATTGCTGCTCTTCGCCCGGCTCCGGCTTCAGCTGCAACAGTTCATCAACGGACGATCGAAGATAGTCTGCCTCTTTGCGTGCAGCCTCGATACGTTGCTCATGTTCGCTTACAGCTCTGGCAGCTGAGCGAAAAGCGGAATAGGCCGCAGCAACACCTTCTGCATCAGCCGTCAGACCGCCAAAGAGGTCGATCAGCGAACGGTGGCTATCGGGATCGACAAGCGCCCGGTCATCATGCTGGCCATGTATCTCGACGAGTAAGCTTCCAGCCTGTCTCAAAAGTCCCGCGCTGACCGGCTGATCGTTGACGAAGGCACGGGTTCGCCCATCCGCCGTCTGTATGCGCCTCAGGATCACATCACCGTCGTCATCGACATCATTAGCTCGCAAGAACTCACGCACCGGATGAGCGCCGGCAACATCAAAGACCGCCGTCACCTGACCCTGGTCTTCACCATGACGGACAAGATCCGCATCACCGCGCGCACCGAGCGCAAGTGACAGCGAATCCAGCAAAATAGACTTACCGGCACCGGTCTCGCCTGTGAGGACAGACATTCCGGCCGTAAAATCAAGGTCAAGACGGTCAATGAGAACGATGTCACGGATAGACAGCGTGACCAGCATGAAGGGTTGCTCCTAAAAGTTCGGCGCGGCCCACCATATAGGAGGACCGCGCCGTCTTGCCAGAGCCTTGTTAAGGCATTTCAACGTGATTTACGTGGATGCAGACTAGACCGAGCGGAATGCGCGGCTGATCCAGCTTCCGCTGTCTTCAGACGGCTCATAGCCACCTTTGTTGAGAAGCGAGAACGCATCCTTGTACCACTGCGTATCCGGGTAGTTGTGACCCAGAACAGCGGCGGCCGTTTGTGCCTCGCTGACAACACCCAGCGCATAATAGGCCTCAGTCAGCCGGAACAGCGCTTCTTCAACATGCCGGGTCGTCTGGTACTCCACGACGACTGTCTTAAAGCGGTTGATGGCAGCAATGTAGTTGCGCTTTTTCAGATAATAGCGCCCAACCTGCATTTCCTTGCCGCCGAGCTGGTCTTTCACAATCCGCAGCTTCTTTTCCGCATCCGGAACATATTCTGAATCAGGATAGCGCTGGATCAGTTCGTTAAAGGCTGCGGCGGACTTTCTGGTCACAGCCTGATCGCGCGTGATGTCGGGCATCTGCCGGAAATAGCTCTGACCTGCCAGGTAGAGCATGTAGGCCGAATCCTGATCGCCTGGATAAAGTGTCACGAAACGTTTTGCGGCGGTAACTGTTTCCGTGTACTTGCCGCGCGAATAATTCAGAAACGCAAGGTTCACCAGCGATTTCTTGGAATATTCGGAATAGGGGTAAAGCTTGTCCAGCTCCTCAAATTTTTCTGTTGAGTCGCCAAGCTTTCCTTGAGAGCGAAGTGCAAGGCCTTCGTTGAAGAGAACTTCCGGCGGAGTGTCGTTCAGAGCAAGCTCGTCAAGGTCGTCCTTGCCACCGCAAGCGACCAAAGCAACCGGCAAGGCCAGTATGCTCATTCTGAGAAAGAATTGCATTCGCTTGGTCCCGTTCCAAGCGAAACCAGTATCCATTCCGTTCACACCCATACTCCCGGGCTCATTCGCCCATCCGGCCATCAGCTTTCCGGCCATATTCCTGCGTCGACAGCAGTGTTTAGCGGAAATCACCTGTCCCCGTCACGCCTTCATCGGCCATCTGACGGTTTTTTTGAGCTTTTTTATGGCAAGGTGCCTTATTTGATCAGTTTTTCCGCCAAATAAAAAGGACCGCTTCGATGAAGCGGCCCGTAACTTGATATCATTCCTGTCAGGATACGTCCGGGCCGAAAGCAACTGCTGCGGCCAATCCGCCATTGTCAACCTGCCCCACCTGCCTGAAGGCCGGTGACTCCACAATTTCGAAAGAGCCCGGATCCTCGAACAATTTGACCAGAATGGCGTGGTTCATCTTGTGGCCGCCCTTATAGGAGCGGTACAGACCGAGAATCGGCAAGCCCGCAAGAGCAAGGTCACCAACCGCATCCAGCGCCTTGTGACGGGCGAACTCGTCGGGCCAGCGTGTACCTTCCGGGTTCAGAACCTTGTCTTCGGCGATTGCAACGGAGTTTTCCAGTGAAGAGCCAAGCGCAAAACCCATTTTCCAGAGCTGCTCGACGTCCTTGACATTGCCGAACGTACGGGCCCGTGACAGTTCGTCTCGGAACACATCCGGGGTCATATCGGAACAAAATTCCTGGCGCCCGATCAAAGGCGTGTCGAAGTCGATGGTGATGTCGAACTTCGTGCCTTCATAGGGATGCAATTCACACCAGGCACTGCCGGTGTCGACCCGAACGGCCTTCTTGACCTTCAGGTAACGGCGACCGCGATCCAGCCGCTTGACGCCCACATGTTCGATGGCTTCCACGAAGACAGCACTGCTGCCATCCATGATCGGCATTTCCGGGCCGTCGATTTCAACAATCAAATTGTCGACGCCCATGCCGAAAAGCGCGGCCATGATGTGCTCAACCGTGGAGATCCCATCTTTGGAAGGATCGCCGAGAACGGTGCATAGGGCAGTTGCGGAAACCTTGTCCCAGAGAGCTGGAACCTCAACGCTGTCATCTTGATCTGTACGGGTGAAAACAATTCCGACGCCGGCTTCGGCCGGTATCAATGTGATCGACGCGGGCTTGCCTGAATGAACACCGATACCGGTCAACGTCACTTGTTCTGCAAGTGTCGTCTGTCGGTCTACAAAAGCGGTCATATGCCCCTACCCTTCCAGTGTGTGATCTGGACAGCCGCAAAATCACCCTTTCGGGTCTACGAACTTTTAACGATCACGAGTTGGGGGCAAGATAGTCGCGAACCAGCTATGAACGAAATAAAGCTTTATTACGCTTTGTAACGATCCACAGACCTGCAAATCACTGATCTAAAAGCGAAAATCAATTCCGTTACGGAAACAGCCCGAAGCGTGAGCTCCGGGCTGTTGCGATCAGGGAAGGAGATCGCGTTTCGAATCAGTTGGCTTGACGGCGCAGGAACGCCGGGATTTCCAACTGCTCGTCTTCTGAGGCGGCAACCGGCTTGGGTGCAGCGCGTCCGGTGCCGTCAAGCTGACCTGCGGCCCCTTGTGCTGCAGGCCTTTGCTGCGGCGCACGTGGAGCTGGCTGAGGAGCAGGCTGCATCTGCGGAGCCGGGCGTGTGGCCTGAGGTGCGCTCAGTTCCTGTTCCTGGTCTTCCTCATCTTCCCGGCGGCCAAGACCGCTGGCAAGGCGGCGCAGCAGCCCCATTGGCCGTCTGTCTTCCTCTCCGCTGTCATCGAACTGAGCAGCGGGGGCGGCAGGTTGGGCCGGTGCTGGCTGCGGAGCCGCAGTTTGCGGTGCCGGTGCTTCGGTATTCTGTGCCCGGATTTCACGCTGAGCGATCGGCGGGAAATCTTCAACGCGCGGCATGCGCGGTGCAGGGCTGTGTTCTTCCGCTGCAGGCGGAATGTAAGGCTTGCTGACCGGAGCATCTTCAACAACGCGCGCTGGCGTTTCGTCTTCGATGTCCATCATCGGTGACTTGTGTGCCAGGCCCGAAGCGACCGGCTGCACTTTCTTGATCTCGACAGCCGGGTCGCTGGCAACAGAAACCGGTGTCGGCTCAGGGATCGCAAGTTCCTTTTCAAGATTTGCGACCGCTTTTGCAGCGGCATCTTCAGTGATTTGCTTGGCAGCAGCCGGAGCCGCAGCAGGCTTGGATGTTGCGATTTCAGCAATCCGGGCAGGCGCTTCCGACTTCAAAGCCTGTGCTGTTGATGCGGGAAACGGAGCCGCGGCTGCGCCTTCCTCCCGATCAATCCCGGTGGCAACCACAGACACGCGGATGATGCCATCCAGCGTTTCATCGAATGTCGCTCCGAGGATGATGTTTGCGTCCGAGTCGACTTCTTCGCGAATGCGGGTCGCAGCTTCGTCCACCTCGAACAGGGTCAGGTCATTGCCGCCCGTGATCGAGATGAGCAGACCCTTGGCACCCTTCATGGATGATTCATCCAGAAGCGGGTTCGCAATCGCAGCCTCGGCAGCCTGTTGTGCACGCTTCTCGCCGCTGGCTTCGCCTGTTCCCATCATCGCCTTGCCCATTCCGCGCATCACGGACCGGACGTCAGCAAAATCAAGGTTGATCAAGCCTTCCTTCACCATCAGATCGGTGATGCAGGCAACACCGGAATAAAGGACCTGGTCGGCCATGGCAAAGGCGTCCGCGAAGGTCGTCTGTGCGTTGGCGATCCGGAACAGGTTCTGGTTTGGAATGACGATCAGCGTGTCGACATTGCGCTGCAGCTCATCAATGCCGCTGTCGGCAATGCGCATGCGTCGGGCGCCTTCGAACTGGAACGGCTTGGTAACAACACCGACCGTCAGGATGCCCTGCTCGCGCGCTGCGCGGGCAATAACGGGCGCAGCGCCGGTACCGGTGCCGCCGCCCATACCGGCGGTGATGAACACCATGTGCGATCCAGACAGATGATCGTTGATTTCGTCGATCACTTCCTCGGCTGCTGCTGAGCCGACTTCCGGCTGAGAGCCTGCACCAAGACCTTCCGTAACAGCCACGCCCATCTGGACGAGGCGGTCGGACTGGTTCATGGCCAGCGCCTGGGCATCCGTGTTGGCGCAAACAAAGTCGCACCCCTGGAGACCTGCAGTGATCATGTTATTGACGGCGTTTCCGCCCGCGCCGCCGACGCCGAAGACCGTAATTCGCGGCTTCAGCTCCTGAATGTCGGGCATCTTCAGGTTGATGGTCATATTATCCTCGCGACCCACTGGCGCCCCCGCTACGGGAGAAGCCTCTTCTTCCCTAATTTCCTCTGCCATGCTCGGCAGCTCCGTTTCCTGGTTCTCGTCTTCTTGGCTCATGTCGTCAGAAGCTTTCCCTGATCCACTGACCGACACGGGCCAGATAACCAGATTGCCCGCCCCACCCGGATCGACGGCTCTTGTGCTCGAACTGTTCGATCTGGGCGACTTGCGGATAAATCAAGAGGCCTACCGCGGCAGCAAATGCCGGACCTTTGGCAGCCTCGGGAAGACCGGCGACGCCTAATGGCCGGCCAAGACGGACGTTGCGCCCCAGGATGTGACGCGCAACTTCTCCAAGACCCGTGAGCTGACTTGCGCCCCCTGTCAGAACGATCTGCTTGCCCACCCTTCCGGCAAAACCGGAGGCCGTAAGCCGATCCCTCACGAGTTCAAGGATTTCTTCCACGCGCGGACGAATGACCCTGGTCAAGGCCGAACGCGGAATCTGGTTTGGCAGGTCGCTGTCGCTTTCCAGCGGCGGGACCGTGAGCAAGTCACGATCGTCGGAGCTGGACGCCAGCGGCGAGCCGTAAAGTGTTTTCAAACGCTCCGCATCCTGAAGACGCGTTGCAAATGCGCGAGCAATGTCTGTTGTCACATGGTTGCCACCAACGGCAATCGCATCCAGATGCACCATGTGACCGTCGACAAAGACCGACAGCGTTGTGGTGCCGCCGCCCATGTCGATGCAGGCAACACCAAGTTCGGCCTCATCGTCGACAATCGTGGACAAGCCGCTGGCAAACGGCGTGGCAACCATGGTTTCCACATGAAGGTGGCCACGATTGATGCATAGCTCAAGATTGCGGACAGGGGGCACTTCTGCCGTGACCACTTGCATGTCCACGCCAAGTTTGTGGCCCATCATACCGCGCGGATCGCGAATTCCACGGCTGCCATCCAACGAATAGGAAATCGGCAAAGCGTGGGTAACCGCACGGCCGTCCGTCACTGAATGGCTTGAACCTGCAGAAAGCACGCGCTGAATGTCGGCCTCGGAGACACTTTCGCCGGCCAGCGGCACACCAGCGCTGTAGATCTCGCTCTGCAACCGGCCGCAACTGATATTGGCGATCAGAGATTCAACGGTGACACCGGCCATGCGCTCTGCGCTGTCGACTGCAAGACGGATTGCCTGTTCGGCAGCATCCATATCGACGACAACACCCGATTTGATGCCGCGCGAACGCTGATAGCCATATCCCAGCACTTCCACCTTGTGGGACCGGCTGGAGAGGATGGCCTTGTCTTCCTGCGGGATCAGTTTGGCAATCAGGCAGCAAACCTTGGTCGAACCAACGTCGAGAACGGACATGACAACAGCGCGCCTGCTGGGCAGGGGCCGCATTTTCGGAAGATAAAGGTTTGATGAGGAACGGCTCATGTGTCCCGCTCCTTCTTCTTCGACCCGCCTTCGCCACCGGTCATGATGTTGCGCTCTTCGGCAGCCTCATCCGACAAACGAACGGTGACCCTGTCGCCAAGGCGCATGTCGATGGCCACGATGTCTCGCGACAGCAATCCGTTTTCATCATCCATCTTCACAAGGTCTGCCAGAGCCGCATCAATATTCTGCTCCGGGAGCCGGATTGAGATACCGTTTTCAAGTTGAAGATCCCAACGACGATCACTGATCAGAAATGCAGCCCGCACACGTGGCCGCAGCTCCGGCACATTCTCAAGGGCCTTGTTAATTTCGACAGCCCTGCGTTGCGCACCGTGATTAACGACCAGCAACAGGTTTGCATAACGACCGTCGACATCGTCAGTAATGACGTCGCCTGATTCGTTTACGATCGACACCAGATCTCCGCGTTGCCACAGAGCGTACGGCACCCTCTCTTCGATCTTGATCTGAAGTGTGCTCGGATAAAATTTCATCACCGAAGCGTTCTTCACCCAGGCCATGTCGTTCAAACGCTCGCGGGCACCCGCGGCATCGAAGAGTGCCAGAGATGTGCCCTCGTGAATTTCGAGCGCTTCGAGGATCTGAAATTCGTTGATTTCACGCTGCCCTGACAGCTTGACCGCTTCGATCCCGAAGCCGGCCGCAGAGAGCAGCGCATCGGACACGATGCGTCCGTGCCCCCCTATGACTATTCCATAACCAATTGTTAAGGTTAAGAAACCCAGGGCAGCTGCAGATCCCGTCCAGCGAGGAATATCGGCGAGAAGTCCCGCGGACCGCCACACCGGTTGGCGATGCAAACGCGAAACACCGCGCCCGCGCGGAGCCAATTCGGCTTCCAGCGGGGTCAAAAGGTCCCGGTTATTTTTTCGCCCTAGCGACAGCAACTCGCGTCCTCAACCATCCAACTGACCAGGTCTTTGAAACTCATTCCCTTGTGTGCCGCCATTTCCGGAACAAGAGATGTGGGCGTCATGCCTGGTTGCGTGTTCACTTCAAGGCAGATCAGTTCTCCGCTTCCGTCTTCGCGTTCGTCGAATCGGAAATCGGCCCTGGAAACACCTCGGCATCCCAAAGCCTGATGCGCCTTAACCGCTAGTGTCTCTATGGTTTGGTAAACAATCGGTGAAATTTTTGCAGGAAGAATGTGTTTTGAACCGCCTTCTACATATTTTGCATCGTAATCGTAGAAGCCGTGCCCCATCGGAATGATATCAATGACGCCAAGGGGGGTATCATCCCTCACCGCGCAGGTAAGTTCCCGCCCTTCAATGAACCGCTCGCACATCAGAACATCGGGGTAAGGCCAGTCGGTCCGGCTAAGCTCCTGGGGCGGAAACTCTTGATCTTGCTTGACAATCAGGACTCCGAAGCTGGAGCCCTCATTGATCGGCTTGAGGACGTATGGCGGCTCCATCGGATGCTCGCGCTGGATCTTGTGCCGGTTCACGACAATGTGTTCGGTTATCGGAATTCCGGCGGCTCCCATCACCGCTTTGGCCTTCACTTTGTTCATCGCAAGGCTGGAAGCCATCACACCGGAATGGGTGTAGGGGATGTTAAGAAATTCTAAAATTCCCTGAATGCAACCATCCTCGCCGAACGGTCCGTGAAGCGCATTGAAGGCCACATCAGGCTGCAATTTCTTCAAAACAGCAGAGACGTTCCGATCAACATCGACCCGGGTGACTTTGTAACCCGCCTCTTCCAGGGCATCCGCGCAGTCTTTTCCGCTGGAAAGAGAGACCGGTCGTTCATTGACCCATCCACCCATCAATACGGCGACGTGTTTCTTAGCCATCTACGCGGCCTCCCCTTCTTGTCCAAGGAACGGCTTGATGGCACCCTGCGTGCCAAACTGACCGAGACGTTTGATTTCCCATTCCAGCTTTATGCCGCTGTGTGCCAGCACCTTCGCCCGCACCGTTTCGCCCAGGAGTTCCAGGTCATATCCGGTGGCCGTGCCGGTATTGATCATGAAATTGCAGTGCATTTCTGACATTTGCGCACCACCAATCGTCAGACCCCGGCAGCCGGCGGCATCAACTTCCTTCCAGGCCGAAGTGCCCGGCGGGTTCTTGAAAGTGGATCCACCCGTCTTCTCGCGGATTGGCTGGGCTTTTTCCCGATGGGCGACAACTTCAGACATTTCCCCGCGAATGGCGCTTTCGTTCTGTGGAATGCCCTCGAAGACTGCGGAGGTAAAAATCAGGTTTCGGGAAGCTGCCGAATGGCGATAGGCGTACCCCATCTCCGAATTGCTTAACACCACCTTCTTCCCGTCTCGGTCGATTGCAGTCAGTTCCACCATTCGTTCGCGAGTTTCAGTGCCATGGGCACCTGCATTCATCCGAAGCGCGCCGCCGAGCCCGCCAGGAATGCCGGTGTAAAATGCAAATCCGCCCAACCCGGCTGTTGCTGCCGCTTCCGCCAGGCGTTTGTCGGGAACAGCAGCACCAGCACTCAGGCGATTTCCCTCCATCTTTTCAATGGAACCGAACCCCTTGGCACTCAGTCTTACAACCACCCCTTCAAGGCCGCCGTCGCGGATCAGAAGGTTTGAACCAAGACCAACGGGCAGCACAGGAATGTCGCGCGGCAGCTTCGCCAAGAAAGCTGAAAGATCGTCTTCATCTGCAGGTTGGAACATCAGCTGCGCCGGCCCCCCCGTCCGGAACCAGGTCACTGCAGAGAGCGGCTGATTGGTCGTCAGTCTGCCGCGAACACCGTCTTCAAGTTCCGGATAGAGCTGAAGCAGATCGGGAAACGACATTCCTGCCTCCCTCACAATTCTTCAAGCTGCTTGGGCAAGGCATAGGCCCATTGTGTGATGTTTCCGGCGCCAAGGCAGACGACGAAGTCGCCAGGTTCCGCCAGTTCCTTGACGAGACCAGGGATCTCTTCGGGACCATCGATGGCCTGAACCTGTCGATGCCCGCGCGTTTTCATGCCGGACACAAGGTCGGTATGCAGAGCGCCTTCAATCGGCTGCTCACCCGCGGCAAACACCGGTGCGATTATCACACTGTCGGCATCGTTGAAGCAGTTGGAAAAATCGTCGAACAGGCTTTGCAGCCGCGTATATCGATGCGGCTGCATAACGGCGATAACTTTGCCCGCTGTGGATTGACGGGCCGCATGAAGGACCGCCTTGATTTCCACGGGATGATGACCGTAGTCGTCAAAAATCTGGACCCCATCCACGGTCCCCGTGTGGGTGAACCGTCGCTTCACGCCGCCGAAAGAGGATATTCCCTTTTCCAAATCTACCGGACCGACACCGAGTTGCGCTGCCACAGCAATCGCAGCCGTAGCATTGGATACATTGTGCAGTCCCGGCATTGGCAGAACGAGATCCTTCAGTTCGATCTCCTGGTCCGTGCGCCGATCCCTGATGGTGACTGAAAAGATCGACTTGCCGCCATCCATGGACACATCGGTGTACCGGACATCCGCCTGCGGATTGGTGCCATAGGTAACCACACGACGGTCTTCAATGGTTCCGATCATGGTCTGGACTTCCGGATGATCAAGACACATCACGGCGAACCCATAGAACGGCACATTCTCGATGAATTGCCGGAACGCCGCGCGCACCCCAGCGAAATCGCCATAGTGATCGAGATGCTCTGGGTCGATGTTCGTGACGATGGCAACATCTGCCGGAAGCTTTACAAACGTACCGTCGCTTTCATCGGCCTCTACAACCATCCAGTCACCAGCTCCCATCCGGGCATTGGTGCCATAGGCATTGATGATCCCGCCATTGATCACTGTCGGATCCAACCGGCCCGCGTCCAGCAAGGCCGCCACCATGGATGTGGTGGTTGTCTTGCCATGGGTTCCACCGACCGCAATCGCCTGCTTGAAGCGCATCAGTTCTGCCAGCATTTCAGCGCGCCGCACGACAGGAATAAGCTTCTCACGAGCTGCGACCAGTTCCGGATTGTCCTTCTTGATCGCCGAAGAGACGACAAGAACTTCAGCTTCCCCGAGATTATCCGCCTCATGCCCGACAGTGACTGGAATGCCGTTCGCGCGCAGCCTTTGAACATTGGCGTTCTCGGCCATGTCGGAGCCCTGCACCTGATAGCCAAGCGTTTTCAACACTTCGGCAATACCGCTCATGCCGATACCGCCGATGCCGACAAAATGGATCGGTCCGATGTCCTGCGGCATTTTCATGGCCGTTCTCCTTTTTTAAGCGCAATGGTCTCGACCAAATCGGCCAATCGCTTCACTGCATCCGGTTTGGCGACGCTGCGCGCTCTTTCAGCAGCTTTCGACAGCATGTCGGGTGCATCCATGAAGCGTTGGATTTCTTTTGCTAGGCGCTCCGGATGAAGGTCCACCTCGCGGATCGGCCAGGCGCCGCCGGCCTTTTCAAGAACCTTGGCGTTGGCCGCCTGGTCCTGGTCAATTGCCCCTGGAAGCGGAACCAGGATGGATGGACGGCCAAGAACGCTAAGTTCACTTACCGACGAAGCGCCGGAACGGCACACAACAATATGCGCTTGGGAGATGCGCTGTGGCATGTCCTGGAAAAAAGAAGCGCACTCAGCGGCAACACCAAGATCTTGATAAGCCTTTTGCACGCGTTCCATGTCTTCTGGGCGGCATTGCTGCACAATGCGCAAACGGGATCTTGTTTCAGCTGGCAAGTGTTCGACACTCGGTGGAACCAGATCTGAAAAGAACCTTGCTCCCTGGGAACCACCGAAGACAAGCAGCTTGAATTCACCATCCGAGCGCGGCGCGTCATAAGGTAGATCGGCAGCCTCCAGAACGGCATCGCGCACTGGGTTCCCTGTTTCGACCTGTTTATTCGAAGACGCATCGGGCAAGTCCTCGATCGGAACACTTGTGGCGATCGCAGTCACACCTTTCGCCAGGAGTTTGTTGGCACGGCCCATGACCGCATTGGCTTCATGAAGAATGGATGGCGTTTCGGTCATACGGGCTGCAAACATGGGCGGAAAGGTTGGATAACCTCCAAAACCCGCGACAACGTCAGGCTTCAAGGTCCTGATCACGGAGCGTGCCTGCAACGTGCCCTTCAGGAGACTGAAAGCAGTCTTCGCGAGTGAAATCGGATTGCGGCCTCGGATGGTTTCAGATGCGATGATGTGCACTTTTCTGGCGGGAAAAGCAGACCCGTATTTGTCTGCACGTTCATCGGTTGCCAGTTCCACGGTCCAACCACGCCGGAGCAATTCACTTGCCAGCGCCTGCGCGGGAAATAGATGGCCACCTGTGCCACCCGCCGTCAATAATACTGTCTTACCCATGGAATACCGGTCTGAAACTACATCAACGAAGAAGGCGAAAGTCGGCTAACTGTCACAGCTTCGCTGCGCGAGGGCCGCGGACGCCGCCGGGTTAGCGCCAAAATGGCACCTGCAGTCATTGCAGACGACAGCAGCGACGATCCACCATAGGAAATGAATGGCAAGGTCATGCCCTTGGATGGGATCAGGTGAAGATTGACGGCGAGATTGATGGTTGCCTGTAACCCGAACAAAACCAACAGACCAGCCGTGGCGAGACGGCTGAACGCATCCTGGTCGCGACCCGCATGGCTGAGCCCCCGGATGACGATAAAGGCAAAGACACCAACCAGCAGCAGGCAAACAACAACGCCAAACTCCTCGCCGACAACGGCGAAGATAAAGTCCGCATGGCTGTCCGGCAGGACCCGTTTGACAGTCCCCTCACCCGGCCCCTGACCGAACCAGCCTCCGGACAGGAAGGACTCCATTGCCGTGTCTACCTGGAAGGTGTCACCGGAACTCGGATCAAGAAAACGATCAACGCGATTGGTAACGTGCGGCAGAAAAACGTAGGCCGCAAAGAGGCCCACAACGCCGATCAGCCCCAGCGCTATGATGATCACCCACGAAATGCCATTGAGAAAAAACAGGCCTGCCCAAACGAGGCCAAGCAGCATGGTCTGACCGAAGTCGGGCTGTGCGATCAACAGCGCCGCGCAAATGGCAAACAGGACAAAAGCAAACAAGATGCCCGGGATCTCGCGTCTCCGTCCGCTTTCAGAGAGCAGAAACGCCACCAGGATCACAAAAGCCGGTTTCAGAAATTCCGATGCCTGCAAAGAAACTCCGGCAATATAAATCCACCGGCGCGCGCCCTTGGTTTCAAATCCCATGAATAGCGTGGCGATCAGTAGAAAAACCGAAACCGTGAACACGACAAGCGCTGCCCTGCGGACCATTCTGGGTGTCATCAAGGACGCGGCCAACATGATAACGAGCGCAGGAACAACAAACATCGCCTGGCGTTTAACGAAGTAAAGAGAGTCAACGCCAATTCGTTCCGCCACGGGCGGGCTTGCCGCAAAGGCAAAGACCACTCCTGCCAAAAGCAGCAGCCCGAAAGCAGCAAGCAGATAGTGATCCACCGTCCAGAGCCATTCGGCAAATTTGCTGCGATCTGCGCGCGAGACCATACTAAGCCACCTCCTGAGTGTTACCAGCACCAGGCAAGGCACGCACCGCATCTACAAAAGCAGCGCCCCGCAGTTCAAAATTCGGAAATTGGTCGAAGCTCGCACAGGCTGGAGACAGCAAAATCGCTATCTCGGCTGCGTCGTCTTCAGCCGCTTCGGCAACGGCATCCTTGACCGCTTGAGGCATCGTTCCGCTGACCTTGTAGGGAACGCGACCATCCAGTGTCTTGGCAAAGGCGTCCGCCGCTTCACCGATCAGGAAAGTTTTCGCTATCTTCGGGAAATACTCGTCCAAAGAAGAAATACCGCCTTCTTTGGCACGCCCACCTGCAATCCAGTATATCCGGTCAAAGCTGGCCAGCGCCCGCGCCGCCGCGTCCGCATTTGTTGCCTTGGAATCGTTGATGAAGAGCACCCGTCCCTGTCTTGAAACGACTTCCATGCGATGGTGAAGGCCCGGAAATGTCTTCATAGCTTCAGCGATACGGTCTGCAGGCAGTTCAAGCGCGCGCAATGCGGCAAACGCAGCAGCAGCATTCTGACCGTTGTGATCACCTCGAAGACTGTCGATGCCTCCTAGCGTCGCAACTTCGCTCTGCATTCCTTCGTGAGCTTCGAAGAGGCGACCGTGACGCGCATATATACCATTGGTGAGTTCTCGCTCTCCTGCGATCCGACAAACCGGTTTGCGCGCAAGTTCCAGGCGATCGGCAATTGTTGAGGACAACCGGTCATCCACGCCGACAATGGCAACTTTCGAACCAGCCACCAGCCGTTCCTTGATCGCGGCATAGTTCTCCATGGAACCATGCCTGTCGAGGTGGTCAGGCGACAGGTTCATGTGGATGCCGACAGTCGCATCGAGCGAAGGTGCCAAATCGATCTGGTAGGAAGAACACTCCACAACATAGTGGCGGCCTGGCTGCGGTGTCTCCAGGTCCAGAACCGGCGTGCCGATATTTCCGCCGACCTGAACATCCAGGCCGAGCTCTTTCAGGAGATGCGCAACAAGTGCAGTTGTCGTCGACTTCCCATTTGTACCGGTGATGGCAATGAGCGGAGCTTCTGGACAAAGCCTACGCTTCTCGCGACAGAAGAGCTCCACATCGCCGATGATTTCGACACCTGCATCTCTTGCCAGTTCAACTGACCAGTGCGGCAGAGGGTGCGTCAGCGGGACCCCTGGCGCAAGCACCAGCGCGCTGACATCCGACCAGTCGATCTGCCTCAGGTTACTTGTTTGCAAGCCTTCGCCTGTAGCCTGTTGAACCCTGCCTTCACTGTCGTCGAAACACACCACATCCGCGCCGCCCGCCTTGAGAGCACGCGCAGTTGCAAGTCCGGATCCGCCCAATCCGAACAGGGCAACCTTCTCATTTGCGAAAGTGGTGACTGGGATCATGCGGCCTACCTCAGCTTCAGCGTGGCAAGGCCAACCAGAGCAAGCACAACGGCAATGATCCAGAAGCGGATCACAACCTGGCTTTCCGTCCAGCCCATGATCTCAAAATGATGATGGATCGGGGCCATTCGGAAAACCCGCTTGCCCGTCAATTTGAACGAAATGACCTGAACAATCACGGAAACGGCCTCAAGCACGAACAAACCGCCGATGATTGCCAGAACGATCTCGTGCTTGGTCGCGACCGCAATAGCTCCAATCATGCCGCCCAGAGCAAGCGATCCCGTATCGCCCATGAAAATCGCTGCCGGAGGCGCATTGAACCACAAGAACCCAAGGCCAGCGCCAATGACAGCGCCACAAATGACCGCGAGTTCACCGGTTCCCGAAACATGATGGATTTGCAGATAGTTTGCAAAAACTGCGTTCCCGGACAGATAAGCGATCAAACCAAAGGAAGCACAGGCGATCATCACCGGCACGATCGCGAGCCCGTCGAGCCCGTCCGTCAGGTTGACCGCATTGCCTGCACCGACCATGACAAAGGCGGCAAAGGGGATAAAAATCAGCCCGAGATTGAGCGTGAAATCTTTCAGAAATGGAAAGGTGATCGCCTCGGAAAACTCCGAGGTGTCGAGCACAGTAACCGCATAGGCAGCAATTCCGGCAATCAAAAATTCAAGACCGAGGCGCGCTTTGCTGCCAAAGCCCTTGTGAGATGACTTCGTCACTTTGAGATAGTCGTCGTAAAAGCCGATACTGCCGAAACCAAGCGTCACGAAGATCACCACCCAGACATAGGGATTGGAGAGATCCGTCCACAAAAGGGTTGCAACCATTGCCCCGGAGAGGATCATCAGTCCTCCCATCGTCGGCGTACCTTTTTTGGTCAGGAGATGGCTCTCCGGTCCGTCGGACCGGATAGGCTGGCCATGGCCCTGGCGAATACGCAGGCTGGCGATGATTTTGGGACCAAACAGAAAGACAAAAAACAGGGCGGTCATAATCGCACCGCCTGTGCGGAACGTGATGTACCGGAACACATTCAGTGCCGATATCTGATCCGCAAATTCCCCCAAGAAATAAAACATCAGCTATCCCTTATGCCGCCGCGATGTCGTCCGCGGGCGGATATTCCTTTTTGAGGGCCTCGACAAGCGGACCCATTCGGGTACCGAGCGATCCCTTGATCATAACAACATCGCCGGACCTGACCTCGCCCAAAAGAAGGTCTTCCAGATCTTTTGCATTTTCGCTGTAGTGAGCCCGTATTTCCCTCGGCAGATTTTGCCAAAGCGCATGCATGTGCGGTCCAACGCAGTAGACCGCATCTATGCCGGCTTCGCTGATCGGCACGTGCAACTCCCCGTGCAGCCGATCGGCTTCCGCGCCAAGTTCCAGCATGTCACCCAGCACTGCCACACGTCTTCCAGGTCGCGTGACCGGCGCCTCGCCCAGCACGGCAAGCGCAGCGCGCATTGAAGCCGGGTTGGCGTTATAGCTTTCGTCAATAAGGTTCAGTTCACCATCCGGCATCGGCAGTCGGCTCACCTCGCCTCGGCCCTTCGGCGCGCGCATGGCATCAAGTGCCAGACCGGCTTTGGCAAGGTCCGCACCAAGATCAACCACCGCGGTCAACACCGCCAGGCTGTTTTTGATGAAGTGTTTGCCGGGTGCACCGATCTTGTAAGTGATTTCCTGTCCCAGGATGTTTGCATCGACACTTGAGCCGGCCGGATAGCTTGCGTGATTTTCGATATGGCTGTCGGCTGACGCAGCCTCACCAAAGGTTTGAACGACCGATACGCCGGCATTGACGGCCAGGAACTTCAACAGATCGTATTGATGGTTGTCCCTGTTTAAGATCGCGATGCCACCCGGCTCCAAACCACTGAAGATCTCCGCTTTCGCCTGAGCAATCTTTTCAACTGAATCGAAATACTCAAGGTGAACCGGCTGAACCGTGGTTATGATCGCAACATGCGGGCGAACCATCTTGACCAGCGGGATAATCTCACCCGCATGGTTCATTCCGATCTCAAACACTCCAAAGTCGGCATCCGCCGGCATACGTGCAAGCGTCAGAGGTACTCCCCAATGATTGTTAAAAGATGCTGCCGAGGCATGAACCTTGCCGGATTGTTCCAGCGTCAGGCGAAGCGCTTCCTTTGTTCCGGTCTTGCCAACAGACCCCGTCACCGCAACAATTCTGGCCTTTGACCGCGCGCGCGCAGCAATCCCCAACTTGCGCATCGCTTCAAGCGTATCACTGACGACCACATAGCGGCCGTTTTCCGGCAATTCTGAAAGCTTGTCTTCTGAAACGAGCGCCAAGGATGCGCCAGCTTCAAGCGCTGCGGCAACGTAGTCGTGACCGTCCAGGCGATCACCTTTGATCGCTATGAAAGCATCCCCCGGCTCAAGAGACCGGCTGTCGATGGATATTCCGGTGATGTCAGCACCAACATCACCTCTGGTGCTGCCTGCTGCAGCCTCAGCAAAGGCATCCAGAGTCCAAAGCGGCTCGCTCATGAGTTTCCTTCATTGCTGATGGCGCGTTGCACAGCTTCGTGGTCGGAAAAGGGAATCACTGTGTCGCCAACAATCTGGCCCGTTTCGTGTCCTTTTCCCGCAACACACAAGATATCGCCGGCTTCGAGGCGGCGCACACCTTCGGAGATCGCCTTATCCCGATCCCCAATCTCAATCGCTCCTTGTGCACCCGCAAGAACGGCCTTGCGGATTTCGGCCGGATCTTCAGACCGCGGATTATCGTCGGTGACAATGACCAGATCCGCTTGTCGGGAAGCCGCAGCCCCCATCAATTCACGCTTGCCGGGATCCCGATCGCCTCCAGCGCCAATCACGACATACAATTTTCCACGTGCGAATGGCTTCAGCGCCGCCAAAGCATTGTCCAGCGCATCCGGCTTGTGGGCGTAGTCGACAAATACAAGGCCACCTGAACCTGTCTTGCCGGCGAGTTCCAATCGTCCAGGAGCCCCCTTCAGGTTCTCAAGAGACCGAAGCGCCGTACCTGTATCGATACCGGCCGAAATGGCCAATCCCGCCGCGATCAACGCGTTGGAAACCTGAAACCGGCCAATCAGAGGCAGCGTAACCCTGTATTCACCGCGTACGGTCTGGAGGGTCAGCTCCTGCCCCGCGCCTTGCGGCCTCAGGCCGGTAAGAGTGAGATCCTTGCCGGTCTCACCAACCGTGAAGAGGGCAAGACCACGTTCACGAGCAACATCTGCGACCCTGTCGGCATACTTTTCACCCGGATCCAGAACCACCGTTCCACCGTTTGGCAGGAGTTCAGAGAACAGGCGGAGCTTGGCTTGAAGATAGTCCTCAAGAGTGGAGTGATAGTCCATATGATCGCGGCCAAGATTGGTGAAGCCAGCCGCTGTCAGCCGCACTCCGTCCAGCCTGTATTGGTCCAGTCCATGGGAAGAGGCCTCCAGGGCCGCATGGTCAATCCCTTCAGCATGAAGCTCTGCAAGATCCTTCTGCAAAGCCACCGGGTCAGGCGTCGTCAGTCCGCCGTAACTCTCGCCATCAGGCTTGATTGTTCCAAGAGTTCCAAGGCTTGCGGCCGGATGGCCTGCCGATTGAAAGATCTGCCGGACGAATTGCGCAACGGATGTTTTACCTGCAGTTCCGGTGACGGCGACAATCGTGTCCGGCTGCGCACCGTAGAACCTAGCCGCCATGCGTGCCAGAACCTGGCGCGGCTCTTCCGCACCGAGGACAATCGTGTCGGGCGAACAGCTGTTTCTGACCCTCTCGACCGCATCCAATGCGCACAAGATGACAAGAGCCCCGGAAGCGACCGCATCCGGGGCAAACTTTGTGCCGTCGACTGTGGCGCCCTTCAGAGCCGCGAAAAGAAAGCCGGGACCGACGTTTCGACTGTCCGCCGTCAACCCAGAAATCTGCACGTTCTTCGCCTCGCCCGGCACATCAAGGCCGGCGGCTAGATATTCAAGATCCATCTCACCCGATCATCATCTGTGCGTCGTCATTTCGAGAACCGGTACCGGCTGCGACCCCGCCAGCTCCCGAAGTTGGTTAGAGTGTCTCCTTAATAGGAAATCTCGATTGGTTCATCCCCTTTGCCGAAACGCGGCATTACACCCAGCATCGGTGCGGCACGGCGCACGATAGCGCCAACCATAGGCGCTGCGTTCCAACCAGCAGTTACACCTGTTCCCTCACGTTCGCGCTTAGGCTCGTCGATCACGACAAGCACCACATATCGCGGGTCGTCCATGGGAAACGCAGACAGGAACGAGTTGCGCCGCTTGTTGTCGACATATCGGCCATTTTCAATCTTCTCCGCGGTTCCCGTTTTGCCACCAACAACATAGCCAGGAACATCTGCCTTGCGCCCTGATCCGGAAAGAACATTCAAGCGGAAAAGATACCGCATGATCCGGCTAACCTCAGGCGAAATAACTTGCCTCTCAACGGCTTGGACATCAGCCGGGCTGCGCGGAACAAAGGTTGGAGGCAGGAGCTTGCCTCCATTGACGAGTGCTGCGGCAGCAACTGCGGTCTGCATCGGAGTGACTGAAATACCGTGACCAAATGAAATCGTCATGGCTGCCAGCTCATTCCATTTCGGCGGCAGCAATGGCGCAGCATTTTCCGGCAACTCAGTCTTCAAACGCTTCGTCAGATGAAGGCGCTCGAAAAATTCACGTTGCCTGGAGATACCGGTTGCCAACATCATCTTGGCTGTGCCGATGTTGGAGGAATAAATGAAAATTTCCGGGACAGACAGAATGCGGTTTTTCCCGTGGAAATCGGAAATCGTCCGACCTCCGGCCCGAATCGGACGCGTGGCATCAAAACTATCGTTGATTGAAACGGCACCAGAATCCAGTGCCATCGCAGTCGTGAAGGTTTTGAAAACGGAGCCCATTTCAAAGACGCCGCCCGTCGCTCTGTTCAGACGGTCTTTCTCAAGCGCCTGCGAACGGTCATTCGGGTCGTAGTCCGGCAAGGACGACATCGCAACGACTTCGCCGGTTTTTGCGTCCAAGACAATTCCGGCAGCGGCAATTGCCTTGTAGCGCTCCATCGCCTTGACCAGTTCGTCGCGCACCACGTGCTGAACCCGCAAGTCTACGGACAAACGTACAGGTTCCATCGAGCGGTCGGACGTGAAGCCGAGAGACTGCAGGTCGGCAAGCCACTCGCCATCAATGTATTTTTCGATACCCGCCAGACCCTGATTGTCGACGTTGACCGAACCGACAATGTGACCTGCTGTTGGACCGCCAGGATAAAATCTCTGGTTCTCAGACAGGAACCCGACGCCAGGCAGACCGAGATTGTGAATCTTCTTGGCCTGTTGCGGCGTCATTTCACGCTTCAGCCAGACAAAGCCGGTGCCGCTTTCCAAGCGGCGGCGCACCAAGGCCTCATCGAGCTCCGGCAGAACGCGGATCAGGCCCTCGACGGCCTCATCGACGTCAATGACGCGGCGCGGTTCGGCATAAAGAGACGCGGTCTTGATATCCGTTGCGAGGATTTCTCCATTACGATCAATGAGATCAGGCCGCGATGCCGAAACGGAATCCTGTGCGGAGATAAAGGCACGCGACGGCGCTTCCTCCATCTGCGCAAGCATGACAAGACGCCCAGCGATGGCGACATAAACACATGCAAAAGCAAGCATGGCGACATAGACACGTGATTTGACCGCGCTTGAAGACACTGATCCCCGGGCAGCCCTTGGCTGGGAGCGCCGCACTTGAAGGAAACTTTCCGGTTCGCTTACCAAGGTCATAATGCCACCCTCACCGGATCGTTGCCGATGAGCCGGCATAGCCGCCCATCTGGTTGCCGCCGATCGGCTCCAGCATAACCGGACGCGCAGGAAGGTCTTCCGGCGCCACGATCTGCTTCACATCAAGCGGCTTCAGTTGGAGATAATCGTTGTAACGCTCGACCAGGGCCTGCAGCCGGTCCGGCTTGTTCAAGAGACTCCATTCGGCTTTCAAATGCCGGATAGCATTTCGCTCTTCATCGATCTGTCGCTGAAGATCGGCAACTTTCTCCGCCGATTTCGTTGCCGCGAGCTTCATGTCGTAAACGGTCGCCGCGCCTATAACGACCGCCAGAATGAACAATATGTTCAGCGTACGAACCACCTTCAGCCCCCTAGCCCATGATATTCCGCCAGGCGTGGAACACCCGCCGCATGGATATCCAGTTCCCGTGCCAGCGCATCCGTGCGGCGACCGGCCCTGAGCTTTGCGGAACGAGCCCGCGGGTTGACGCCTGTTTCATCAGCAGCCGCTTCCACAGCCTTGCGCGTCAAAAGCTCAAATGTCGCCGGTGGCACTTCCTGCTCCGGCATATGACGCGAACCGCCGCCACGAGTTCGTGTCCTGTCCTGGAAGAACCGCTTCACGATACGGTCTTCCAGCGAGTGAAAGCTCACCAGCACAAGACGCCCGCCGGGTTTCAGAATTCGCTCAGCGGCACCTAGCGCTTCAGCCGCCTGGTGCAGCTCGCCATTCACGTAGATCCGCAGCGCCTGGAAAGTGCGTGTCGCCGGATGGATCTGTGCTTTCTTCGGTGAGCGGCCAAGCACCTTCTCGATAAGGCGCGCCAATTCCAGCGTCCGGGAAAAAGCTTTTTCCTTGCGTGCATTAGCAATCGCGTGCGCAACAGTCGTGGCTCGCTTTTCTTCGCCCAACAGACCGATGATGCGAATGAGGTCCTTCACAGGCACCTCGTTGACTACGTCTGCCGCAGACGGTCCGGACTGCTCCATACGCATGTCGAGCGGACCGTCTTTCATGAAGGAAAAACCACGCTCGGCCTCATCGAGCTGCATGGACGAAACGCCAAGATCCAGAACGACCCCGTCAACGCCATCAAATCCAGACTGACGGGCATGACCTTCCAGACCTGCAAACTGTCCGGCAACAAGCATCAGGCGACCTTCCGCTTCCTGGACCAATGCCTGCCCGCCGGCAATCGCATCCGGATCCCGGTCGATGCCGACAACCTTTGCGCCACGCTCAAGTATTGCGCGAGAGTAACCACCAGCTCCGAATGTGCCATCGATCACGACGTCATCAGGCTTCGGATCCAACCACTCCAGCACCTCATCCAGAAGAACCGGCACATGACGCTCAGGTCCGCCTGCGGCGAGATTTTCATCTCTTACGCCAAGCGCCATCATGCCGGTCCTCCTTGAGAGGAGACGGGGCTCTGCCCCGACAGCATCGCGAGCGCGCGCTTTTGGGCCTCCGCGCTGTACTCACGAAACTTGGTTGGTTCCCAGATCTGAAATTTGTATTTCAAGCCTACGAATGTGACTTGATCGGAAATGCCCGTGTGATCGCGTATCATGTCGGAGATGGTCATACGCCCATCTCCGTCAATTTTCGGGTTTTCGCTGGCTCCGAAAAGAGCAACGGCAAGTGCATCGTGATCGGGTGAAAGTTTGGCAAAAGCCTCGGATGTCGCCTCGATCTGCGCCAGCAGTTCGTTGCCACCAGCATCGACCGCGTCGCAATGGGAGGATTTGATACAATAAAGACCTTCAAAACCATCTCTCGCAAGCACCGAACGGAAAGGTGCCGGGATCGACACGCGACCCTTGGCATCCAGCCGGTTGGTGAAGTGAGAAACAAATCCGGCCATAAATCCCCTCGAAGCGGGTCCCCACCCGCAGAAATCCCCTAGTCACCCTGGAATGAAGGAAGGCCAGATACCCGCCAGGACATGCAATTTGCGAAAGCGGCTCCTGATAAGCCGTTAAAACAGATGCCCTGAGCCCGACAAATATGGGCCCGCACTCCCCATTCTGGGTTCTTATGGGATACCATGGGAATTCATGGGCGGTCAATGGAATCTCATGGATTCCAGCTCGATTTGATCGCACACGACCCCGTCGAGCGATGTTATGACGAACATGCTTAATGAAGCCTTGACAGAAACCAAGAATCGGATTCGCAGGAATACGGAGGTTTTCCAAATCGGCGCTGCAAACTCCGGCAATAATTGCCTAGCGCACAAAGACTTGTGGAGAATGAAAAACGTCGGGCAACCGTGCGATGGCTTCGGCAAAATTCAGCCAGGTCTCGAAAAATCCATAGATCCGGGTCAGACGTCCGCAGCTAAAAAATACCCGCGCATTGCACATTAGGCCTGAAAAAGTGTTTTCATCCCTATGAACGAAACTCAACCGAGTGTCTGGTAGCCCCTAGTCTGCCTTGGCGTTTCGCCGAAACATCGTTTGTAAGCAACGCTAAAACGGCCAAAATGCCGATGCCCCGACAAATCAGCTACCTCCGCAATCGAAAGACCGTCGGATCCACTGATCAGAAGATGGCGCGCATATGCCAGACGCATGCCCTGCAAATACTGGATCGGGCTGCGACCAAACTCTCGTTTGAAAAGCAGCTGGAGATTGCGCGGAGTTGTTCCGGCATGGGAACTGATGTCCAAAAGGCCGATATCTTCGTGAAAACGGTCACAGATCATTTCAGTAGCGCGCTTAACGATCGCCGGTGTTGCCCTCCCGCTGGTCCTGCTCAGCATTGGTGACACCGTATTTGGCTGGCTGTCCAACAGGGATGTTACCAGCGTTTCTTCCATAAGGTCCTGGCAACGATCATTCTTCTTGCCAAAGACCTCCCCGGCTTCAGCTCCTCTGAAAAGCCCGCGAAGCCTCTTTGCCCATCGGGCAAGATCCGGATGCGTTAAATCCAGCTTTGCGTTGAACCGAATAGGGCCAAGCTCGGTCCCAGCCATGCGGACCGCCACCTGTCGTACAAAGGTCCGTTCGATTTGCAAGAGAACCTGTTCGCACCCCGCGTGCCACCGCATCTTGGTATGGCGATCCGGGTTCAGCAGGGTCGCAGTGCCGGTATTGGACGAGACAAACTGACGACCATTCGTAACCTCTGCGGTACCGGCAATTGGTATCTGTATCAGATAGAAATCCGCCAACTCGCCTGGGTCGATGGTCACATCGGCACCGTATCGAAGGTAATTCAGGGACAGGTGTCGACCGGCCACCCTGTTCTGGCATGCGTCAAAAGGAGTTTCTGCCGAAGCCAACTCCAGTCGATGATTGCAAAAATGACGCGCAACAATGTCCCGTGCTTCATCGACATCCAACGTTTCGAAGCACCGATAGCGATCCAGCGGAGTTTTGCCTGACAGCTGCGATATCATGCATGAGAGCATGCCGCCGAAGCCTTCGTCGTTCAAGAAGAACGCGTTCTGCAATGCGGCATTTCACAGCAGCAGATCAGGTTTTTTCGCAAATCGGATAAAATTTCTACGCAGGCCGCGCTTAGCTTTTGTGCCCATTAACGCAACGACAAGCGAGACAAGCATCATGCAGAACGGAGCAGGCGTCACCTCTGCCGAAAAGGGGTTGGACAACGTCAGCTGGAATGTTGTTGGCCACACCTATACGCCCAAGTTGGTGAGCAACAATGCCTTTATCTGGCATGCCGAGATTCCGGCGGAAACCTTCGTGCCCCCTCATATTCATCCCACACAGGACGAGTGGATCGTCATGCTTGAGGGTGAATTGGAAGTCGAAATGGGCGGCAGCGTTCACAAGGCCGGCCCCGGAGACACGGTTCGCATGCCCATGGGCGAAGCTCACGGTATTTTCAACCGGTCCGGAAAGACGGCAACCTGCGTCTTCGGTGTCGCACCGACCCGAAAGTTGTTCGACCTTTTCGGCGCTCTGAACGGCATTACCGATCCTGCAGAACTTGTGCGGCTTTCTGCGTTGCACGAGGTCGATTTTCTTCCCCCGCCAGATGAGGCCTGATCAAACGGGCCGTCTCATAGGTTAAGACAGAGGATTAATTCAATGACGAAACGCAAGACTGTCGCCGTCATCGGCGGCGGCGTGAGTGGACTTGCGGCTGCCAAAGCCTTTGACGAACGTGGCCACCGCGTTCTCGGGTTTGAACGCAGTCACGATCTTGGCGGGGTATGGGAACCATCAAGGTCATACCCGGATGTCCAGACTCAATCGCCGAAAGACCTTTACCGTTTCACAGATATGCCGATGCCGGAAAGCTACCCGGAATGGCCAAAAGGGCCTCAGGTGCACGCATACCTGCATGCTTATGCCGACAAGCATAATCTTGGCAGACTTTTTCGTCTCAATACCCGCGTTCAGTCCATGGAAAGGCGCGCCGATGGCGGGAAAGGCTGGACGCTCACCTTGGAAGCCGCCGGAAAGACATGGTCAGAAGAATTCGATTTCGTTGCTGTATGTACCGGTCAGTTTTCCGACAAGAACATTATCCGCCACCCAGGACAGGATGAATTCGAAGCTGCCGGGGGCAGCGTCATGCACAGCTCCGAATACACCGACAGCAATCTGGCAGACGGCAAAAGAGTGGTCGTGCTAGGCGGGTCGAAATCAGCCACGGACATTGTCGTCAATGCATCCCGAAACGGTGCGAAATCCGTCACAATGGTCTACCGGGAACCGGTTTGGCGCGTTCCCTACTTTGTGGGAGGCATCAACTTCAAACGGCTTTTGTACATGCGCGCACAGGAGCAGCAGTTCAACAGCTGGGGGCGGTCACCCATACATAAAGCTGTATTCGCCGCGTTCACGCCTTTGATTTGGGCCAATTTCCGAGGACTTGAAACACTTCTCAAACTTCAACTGAAACTCAAAAAATGGGACATGGTTCCCGATGTCCCAATTGAAAAGGACGCATCTTGCTCATTGCCGATCGTGACGCCAGGCTTGTTCGAAGGTTTTGAGGACGGATCCATAAAGCCGATAAAAAGCACGTTTGAACGCTATGAGGAAGGCCATGTGGTTCTTGCGAACGGCGACAGGTTGCCTTGCGATCTTGCAGTTCTCGCTGTTGGCTGGAAACTGGGTGTCCCCTACCTGGCGCAAACGTATCAAGAAAAGCTGATTGAGCAGGATGGGCAATATCGGGTCTACAGACTTGCCGTTAATCCCGATCTTCCCGACATGGGGTTTGTCGGGTTCAATTCCAGTTTCTGCACGATCTTGTCCGCTGAAATGATCGCCAATTGGCTGGTGCGATATGCCGACGGCAAGCTTGCCAATCAACCGGACGCGGACGAAATGCGCAAAAACATTGATGAAATGCTGGAATGGAGACGACACGAACGGCCTGCTGCCAAGGTTTATGGCGGTTTGTGTTCTGCGCCATTCCATTTCCGCCATTTCGACGAGTTGCTGGCCGATATGGGCGCAACCAGGCGCAAGCGCACCAATCCGGTGGCCGAACAGTTCTCATACCCGAACGCGGATGCATATGGAGAATTCTTGAAGAGCACGCCGCAATACACAGCGAACTGAAAATCGTCAAAAAAGAAGTGCCAGCCGGCCTGTAAGCCGGGTTCTGTATGGCCCGCATCCGCGGACGTGACAGCCATTCGTCTGGGGCACCTGTTGCCAGGCACCTCACGCAACCAACCCGGACAGTTGGTCTGGAAACCGACCCGGGCCAGGATCGCTCCATGGCCCAATACTGTCCCTATTCGGTCTTGCTCCCGGTGGGGTTTACCATGCCGCTGCTGTTGCCAGCAGCGCGGTGGGCTCTTACTCCACCCTTTCACCCTTACTCCGATACAATCTTGCGATCGGACCGGAGCGGTTTGCTTTCTGTGGCACTTTCCCTAAGGTCGCCCTCGCCGGGCGTTACCCGGCACCGTGTTTCCTTGGAGCCCGGACTTTCCTCCCCCGCAACCTTTCGGCGTTTGCGGCAGCGGCTGTCCGGCCGACTGGCGCTTGCGGACTTAAGTGGCTTTGCCGACAAGGTCAAGCAACTGCACAAACCGCGTCCAGTATCCTGTCAATCATTGCAGGTCACCGTATTTGTTTGACGCTTCAGGAGAGCAACTGAAAACACCGGTTTCACGTTTCCTTGAGCCAGTTGAAAAACCTATATTTTCTGCCAAAAATCCGAGCTAGTTTATTTTTGACTATATAGTACAGAATTCCCATATGTCTCCCGCTACCATGAGTGCAAGTCGCGCTCTGAAATGAAAGAGAGACAGCCAGATGACTGAATTTTCACGCCACACACTTGAGACTGCGCCCGAGCAAAGCAAGCCGCTTCTCAACAACTCACTTCAAGCGTTTGGGATGATACCGAACCTGCATGCCGTCATGGCAGAATCTCCTCAGCACCTAGAGGCCTACCAGAAGCTTCATGAACTCTTTCAGCAGACCAGCCTGACGGCAGCTCAGCAAACTGTCGTGTGGATGACAATCAATGTGGAGCACGCCTGTCACTATTGCGTACCTGCCCATACCGCCATCGCACATATGCAGAAAATCAACAGCGGCCTCATCGAAGCCCTTCGAAACGCGACACCGCTTGAAGACGCGAAACTCGAAGCCCTTCGTCGGTTCACGCTTCAGGTCGTGCGTCAACGCGGCAATGTCTCAACCCAAGATGTGGAGAGCTTTCTGGCCGCGGGCTACAGCAAACAACATGTTCTTGACGTCATTCTTGGCGTCGCACAGAAAGTAATGTCTAATTACGTCAACCACCTGGCTGACACGCCTGTTGATCCACCGTTTCAAAAGTTCGCTTGGACCCCGGCGGCGATCGCAGCTGAATGACGACTTTCAGTCTCCGGCGAACCAACTGCCGGAGACTGAAATGCAATGAGGTTTCATGGCCGGAAGACCAAAATCCTTTGATGTCGATGAGGCGATTGGTGCCTTTGTCGATGTATTCTGGACCAAGGGCTACAGAGGCACTTCTGTTGACGATCTTCAAGACGCTGCAGGCATCAAGCGCGGCAGTTTCTATGCCGCCTTCGGCTGCAAGGACGACGTGTTTGAGATAGTTCTCGAAAAATACTGGAGTGAAGCAACCGAGGCCGGCCTCAAGATCCTCGACGAAGACAAGCCGCCAAAGCAGGCGGTGGCGGAATTCATCAGGCACATCGGGTCGTTCATGTCCCTCAATACGCCGCGTGGCTGCCTACTTCTGTCGTCATCGAGCGAAACAACAGGCGCAAACAACGGCGAGAAGCCACTTGTATGCGCAAAGATGACCGAGCTGGAAAACCGCCTGTTGCGGACGCTGAAAAAAGACGATGACGAAACGTCTGCGATCTGCGCTCGCGACCAGGCCAATTTCGTTCTCGCCGTTATCCTTGGACTCAACGCAATGGCAAAGGCTGACTGTGGTCCCTCAAGGATTATGGCGGCGGCGGATTATGCTGCAACAAGCATCGCGTCCAAATAGAGAAACAGTCGCTGATATTCACGTACTGAAATCTCCATTCTCCAGTAAGCTGCTAAGTGTATCGATACCGGCTACCATCTCCTTTTCCTGAGCACCGGCGAAACCGATGATGAGTCCCGCTTTTGCATCTCTACCGAGATAGCAGTTGCTCATTGGCGAAACCGCAAAACCTTTGGATTGCATGGCAACAGCAAGAGAGACGTCGTCTATCGGCTCCCGAAAGAGGAGCGCAACTTGCACATTGCCCGTTGGCAGCTTGACATCGACACGATTGCCCAAACGGGCCTGCAAGGTTTCGACCAACGCAATTCCACGCGCTTCGTAGATCCGTCGGATCTGCTTCAGATGTTTTTGATATGCACCGCAGTCCATGAAATGCTCAAGCGCGGCCTGGGCCTGAACGTTGGCCGCACATCCCATGTTGCGCATGAACTGCTCCAATGATGCCACCAGACCCTGTGGAACCACGCAATAGGCAATGCGCAAACCCGGCATCAGACTTTTTGAGAAGGTGCCGAGATAAATCACCTGACCTTCACCCGCCAACCCCTGCAAAGCTGCAACCGGGCGGCCTGAAAACAGGAACTCGCTGTCGTAGTCATCCTCAAGGATTGCCGCTCCGGCCTCCCGGGCAGCGTCCAACAGCGCAAGACGACGTGCGAGCGGCATGCGTGTGCCAAGCGGATATTGATGCGAGGGTGTGACGTAGATCAGCCTTGGAGGTTTCTCCAACTGAGCGAGTTTGCCGGGATCCGCCCCTTCTTCGTCCACCGGCAGCGGACGTACCTTAAGCCCTGCCACATGAAACGCGGTACGAGCACCGAGATAACCCGGCTCTTCGAGCCAGGCTTCATCTCCGGGATCAGCCAATGCAAGAGACAGCAAGGACAGACAAGCTTGCATGGAACTGGTGATCAGGACCTGCTCCGGTTCTGCTCGTACCCCACGTTCAGTGGCCAGGTAGCGCGCCAAACGTTTCTTCAATGCCGGCAGGCCGGAAAAATTGCGGTATTGGAGATCCGGACTACGCTCCAGTCTGGCCGCACGGCGAAGCGATCTTGCCCACTCTTCGTAAGGGAAACAGTCTAACGCGGGTGTTCCAGGCTGCAGCGCTCCATGCCTGAAGGCCCACCCGTTTCCACGAATGTTTGCAGCCATGAGCTCTCCACGTCCGGAAAGGCGCGGCGACGTTGCACCAGGTTCGGAGGATGAAGAGCTACCTTCCAGGCGCATGACACTTGCAATGCGCGGCGCAGCTCCTGACTTGACCCTGGTAATCCCTTCAGCCCGAAGCAGTTCGTATGCCGTGTTCACCGTATTTCGGCCAACCTGCAAGGAGGCGGCAAGACGACGAGTTGACGGCAAGGCACTTCCTGAGTGCAACAGACCAGACTGAACCGCTTTCCTGATTGATCGATAAATCTGCTCAGCAAGTGGAACATCAGACCGCCTTTTAAGCGTCAAAATGCCTTCGGGTAAAACTGGTTCTGTCATTTTTAAAAAACCGGATCTTTTTTGGAGCCAATTTCTTGAGCAAAGAACATCACACAACTGACAGTCAAGTGGAGAGTTTGATGTCCTCCTTGGAAAAGCGACAGGCAACTGATTTGCCGCGCTACGCGAAAATCCGGCAGATGAACAGAGGCAGCTACGATCGGGATCTCGTCAACGAGATATTGGATGCCGGTCTTTTGGCGCATTGCGCCTTCATCCATGAACAAAGACCCATGGTCATCCCGATGGCCTACGCGCGCTCAGGCAACAAAATCTACATTCACGGTGCGAGCAAAACCCGCATCATCAAGGAGAATGCAGACGGTGTCCCCGCTAGTCTGACCGTAACTCTGGTCGACGGTATCGTAGCCGCCCGTTCCGCCTTTCATCATTCAATGAACTATCGCTGTGCAATCGTTCATGGGACCGCGCGACTTGTCGAAGATCATGCCGAGCAAATCGAGGCCTTGAAAGCGATCACCGATCATCTGATGCCCGGTCGTTGGGATGAATGCCGCGATATGACAGCAATCGAGCACAAAGCGACGGGCGTACTCGCACTTGAGATCGAGCATGCAAGTTCAAAAGTCAGAACCGGGGGTCCGGTCGATGATGAAGAGGACCTCGGAACAGACCTGTGGGCAGGCGTCATCCCTGTCGTCACCTCCCTTGGTCCGCCCTTTGCCGCCGCAGATGTTCCGGACGAGACGCCAATTCCCGCTTCGGTACCGGCGGCACAACGGAAGTTTGCGTAGGTTTGGCGAGCGCAAAAAAACCCGCCGGGATTTCCCGACGGGTTCTTGTCCACGACTGACCGCCCTGCAGTCTAGTGTGCTGTTTCCCCAACCAAATCAGATGGAACCAATAAGGCGTTTGACCTTGGAGCAGTAGCGACGGCTCACCGGGTTCATGCGCTTTGCGTAATGACCAGCGTTGTAGCGCAGGATCGTGCCACACAAATCGCCGCCCGCTTTCTGGTGCGCACCGGCAAGATACTTCATGCCCCATTCGAGATTGGTCGCCGGATCATAGAGCGCTTTGGTCGAACCACGATATCCGATGCCACGGGCCGTTGCCGGCTTGATCTGCATCAGACCCACCTCACCGGCCCTGCCCCGGGCGCGCGGATTGAAATTGCTTTCAACTTCGACAACAGCCTTGGCTATTTTGACCGGAACACCGTGTTTGGCGGCAGCCTTGCGTATCAGCGACGTGTAGCTGCTGCGACTGGCTGATTTCTTGGATGTCTTCGCCTTGGCGTTTTTTGTGCTTTTTGCGGTCGATTTTGCTTTCGCCGTCGACGCCTTGGATTTCTTCGTCGTCTTCTCCGACTTGTCCGTTTCGATGATGTGAAGGATCGGCTTTGATCCTGAGCCGACATTCTTGGCCTGCTTCACATCTTTGGATTTGTCATCCTTGTCCTTCTTCTTCGTGTCAATCACATGCAGGATCGGGTCCGATCCTGATCCGACCGCCATGGCAGCAGGTGAGAAAGAGGAAGTAGCATAGGCGAAAAGGCAAAGCGCCCCAGTAACTTTCGTTAATGACCGTAACATTCAGTCCAGCCCTTTTGGTTTTTGGTGTTGTTGATTTCGAGGCGGAGAAATGACGGAGCTATGGGACAAAATTGGGCGCTTCCCAATCACGAATTATTTCAATTTATTTCGAATTCTCTCGGAGATTCAGTGCAAAAATTCGTCAGAAACTGCAAATTTTGACGAAATTGGGCAAGCAAGAGGGCGTTTGGTTGGCGATCTGGAGAAAGACTGTGACGCCATCTTACGACTCAAAATTTTTTTCTACCGCAGCGCAACAAAAACTCAGCAGTTCCAGGAACGACCTGCCGGAGAAAAGTCTTTGTCCGAAGCCGGTCCGGTTCAGTCCGCAAGTGACGGCAATTTCTTCAGAAGGCTGTGCAGCGTTTCGATCGTTGATCTGTCAACCACGCCATCAACCCTTTCAGGTCGGAAATGCCGTTGGAACGCGGAAACAGCATGCGTTGTCTGGGAGCTGAAATCACCACTCACTGCGACCTCGTAGCCATAAAGCGCAAGCATGGACTGAAGAGCTTCCACAGGCTGGCCGCTATCGCCCTCCTGCATCATCAAACCGCTACTAATAGGGCTCGGATCGACGAAGTGGCCAACCCCACACTCTGCCAGGCGGCCCCACGGGAACAGCTCACCAGGGTCGACTTTTCGTTCCGGAGCGATATCGGAATGTCCCAAAACCATCCAGGGCTGAATTCCATGCCTTTTGCAGATGTCGCTGACAAGCTCGATGACGGCGTCGACCTGTGCCGGAGGGAAAGAGCGGTACCCGAATTCATGTCCCGGATTGACGATTTCAACACCGATTGAGCGGGAGTTCGTGTCCGCTTCACCTTTCCAAAAGCCTTGCCCTGCATGCCATGCTCGCCGCGCCTCTGGAACGCACTGGAGGATCGATCCATCTTCATCGACAAAGTAGTGAGCAGAGACTTCTGCTCGAGGGTCGCAAAGCCTTTGAAGGGCAATTTCCGCGGATTGCATGCCGGTATAGTGCAAAACGACCATATCGATTTTGGCACCATTGGCCCTTGGGCCGTGATTTGGAGACGGATGAACCCTTGCCGGAACTCCGGTATCTGTTGCGACGCTCATATACCCCGTTCCGCACTTATCTGTGCCCAGGCGTTGTTCAACGCGGCAAGCCGGTCATTCGCTATACGGACGAATTCTTCCGGAACACCCCTGGCAATCAAACGGTCCGGATGGGTTTCCTGAACTTCGCGGCGGTAGTGAGCCTTGAGGTCGGCGTTGCTGGCATCGGGACCAAGCCCCAGGACATCATAGGGATTTCCGTCCTTGCGCACATGGCGGGCAAGGACTTTTGAGAACTCTCGTTCGTCCAATCCAAAGACTTCGGCCACTTTCGAAAGGTAGCCGACTTCGCTTTCGTGTACGACACCGTCGGCCTTGGCGATATGAAACAGACCGTCAAGAATGTCGAGCAAAGTCTTGTGATCGTAGGGGAACAGATCGGCCAGCTTCTTGGCATAGACTTCAAACCCGGCAACGTCCTCCTGCGCCAGGTTGAAAAGACGGGCAACGTTGCGCTCTTCTTTGGGGGGAACTTCGAAAAGTTCGCGAAACGCAATGATCTCGTCGGTGGTTACAACCCCATCAGCCTTTGCCATCTTGGCCGACAAGGCGATCATTGCAACGGTAAAACCAACACTGCTGGTGCCTTCCGGGCGCGCCAGAACAAGCTGCACGAGCCGGTCAACGAACTGGGCTCCACCAGTACCAATAGAACTTACAATACTGCCCAGGCTGCTCCAGACGCTCACCCATGCGCTCCTATTCGGAATTGCGCCAGAATGTTCTGGCCAGCCCAATCCATCTGAATCATTTGCTTTCCACACTCATATCGACCAGAGGGATGTTTGACCAGCGATCATGGCTTCAACCGGACACGAGCGGCGGCTCCACCAGGATCGAAAACAAATAGGCCCCGCAAATATGGTCCTGATTCCTCGCGAAGATTCATGTTGGTGAAAGGAATTGCGCCTAAAATTTTCGCACTTGTGTTGAGATATTGGTAATACGCCGAATGGCTGCCCCCCTGGTCAGAAGAAACATTGTTATATTTTTCATATCGATGTCATTGGTTCTGACATTGGCGCTGGGGGTTTATGCGAGCAATCGACTTCTGACTCATTGGCTGGTTGTGCGCGGTTTGGAGCAGGCCTTCATTCCCTATGAGAAGTCCATACAGGATATGCTTGTATCCTTGCAGCAAGGTCGCCAGCCTGAATTGCCGAAAGTCAGCCAACTGCGATTGTCCAAGGCACAGGAGCCGACATCCCTGCTTCCGACAAGCACTTTGAACACCGTCGGAGACATGTTGCAGCTCAAAATGGGAAGGTCGGAAGTTCTGGACGCAGCTGTGGTCCTTCCGAACTCGGCAGCGAGCACAAAACATCTCGACACCGACTTCAGCAAGATTGAATGGTACAAGGCCAACACGCTGATTTCTGCTGACACGCTGGCCAGCGCACGCACCGCACTGAATTCGTCAAAGCTTTTGACGGCCGTTCCGGATATGACACTGTTCGGAAAATTCGGGCCAAATGCAGTGCTTGCATACAGACCGGAAAATATCGGTCCAGATGTGCCTGGCTTGCTCATATTAGTGACCCAGTCGGAACTGCTTGCAAGCTTGACGCCTCTGATTTGGTCGATCAGCGCAGCCATCGGCGGCCTCTGCCTTGCGTCCATCGTGTTTGCAGGCTTTCTCTTGTGGATGCGGTTCTATGATCAGGTACGCACAAACCGCGATATCCAGTACCTGGCGCACCATGACACGCTAACCGGGTTGCCGAACCGCGCCGTGTTCAATGCGCGTTTGACGGAGGCCCTGCGTCTGTCACAGGCCAAAGCCTCAAACATTGGCGTCATGTTGATCGACGTCGACAAATTCAAGGAAATCAACGACACATACGGCCATGGCACCGGTGACGTGTTTTTGCAGATTGTCGGCGAACGCTTAAAGTCCGTCTTCAACAACCATCTTGTTGCCCGTCTGTCTGGCGACGAATTCGCAGTCATGTTGACCTCGATTTCAGATCCGGCTCGCATGACCCGCCTTGCAGCGGACATGAACGCGGCCATCGAGGCTCCTTGCACAATCGATGGCAAGGACATCAAGATCTCACTCTCAATCGGGATTGCACGTGCGACAGACGGATCCTGGCGAGCTTCGCGTTTGCTTCATTGCGCCGACCTTGCTCTATACCGGGCAAAACACAGCGGGCGCTCGACATTTGCCTGGTACACGGCTGAACTCGACGCCGAAGCTCAGAAACGGAAGGAAGTCGAGGAAGGCCTGACCAAGGCCCTCAAGTTCGATCAGTTCAAACTGCTTTACCAACCACAATACTCTTTGCGCGACGGAGAGTTGAAGGGTTATGAGGCGCTGATCCGCTGGGACCATCCGGCCAAAGGAACCATTCGTCCTGACATATTCATCCCTATCGCTGAAGATACGGGGCTTATCGAAGAGATTGGCACTTGGGTTTTGAACCATGCCTGCCTGGAAGCAGCGCTCTGGGAAGACAAGAGCCGTCGTATTGCTGTCAACGTCTCAGCTGCACAGTTCATCGCGGGTGAAACGCAACACCGCGTTGCAACTGCACTTCGGAATTCTGGACTAGATCCGCATCGACTTGAGATCGAGGTCACAGAAAGTCTACTGATTTCAAACACAGATGCCGTTATTGAAACACTGCGACAGATCCGCGACATGGGTGTGTCGATTGCCATGGATGATTTCGGTACAGGCTACTCATCGCTCAGCTATCTCAGCCTTTTTCCGTTCGATAAAATCAAGATCGACAAGGCCTTTGTTCAAAATCTCGGAAAAGATGCCAGCACGGATGCCATTGTCACATCCATCGTGGGTCTTGGCCGTTCACTCGATGTTATCATCACCGCAGAAGGTGTTGAAACAGAAGAACAGGCCGTGCTGCTGAGCGCTGCCGGGTGTGATTTGGTGCAGGGATACATGTTCGGCAAGCCCGACGAAGTAACCCGGCATGAAGCCGAATACCCCATCTTTCCTCTAAACGAAGAAGGCGGTTTGTGGTTCCCGCAAAATATGGCTCGGCGTACGAATTCACCGAAAATCCGTCTTGCTCCGAAACTCGCTCAAAGTTCAAAACCGATGGAAGACGCAGAGACAGACGCAAACGCGGAATTGAAATCGGCTGGGTAAATACAAGGGTTCGCCTAAAGAACAACACCTGCTGCGGCTTCAGATGATGCAGAGCGTTTTACTCGATCTGCCTTGCGTTCTGAGTACCTGTCCACGAGATAAGCGGATCTGCCTCGAACCAGCAGCGTGAATTTCATCAACTCTTCCATCACGTCAACAACTCGATCGTAAAGAGGTGACGGCTTCATGCGCCCGTCTTCGTCAAATTCCTGATAAGCCTTTGGCACCGACGACTGGTTGGGAATTGTAACCATGCGCATCCAACGTCCGAGAATGCGCATTTGATTGAGCGCGTTGAAGGACTGAGATCCACCCGATACCTGCATGAGCGCAAGGGTCTTGCCCTGTGTAGGTCGAATAGCGCCGGTACTGAGTGGGATCCAGTCAATCTGGGATTTCAATACTCCAGTCATTGCGCCATGTCGCTCTGGAGAGCACCAGACCTGAGCTTCCGACCAGTTGCACATGTCCCTGAGCTCAGCCACTTTTGGATGGTCACATTCAGCATCATCCGGCAATGGCAGGCCGGTAGGGTCAAAGATCCGGGTTTCTGCTCCGAAAGCGTTCAAAATTCTTTCAGCCTCTTGAACCAGAAACCGGCTGTAGGACCGTTCTCTCAAAGATCCGTAAAGCAACAGAACACGCGGTGCATGCAGCTCTTCATTTAACGTCATGAGCCGATCGCCCTCAATCGGCGCAATATCGGCTTCGGTGACATTACGCAGGCCGTTTCCAGCCAGGTCGAGATCAGGCATCCGTTGTTCCAGAGTTCACAATCTCACCGTCTTCCTTGGTAAAAGATCCGATTTCAGTTGGAAGCAGGACCATCACCTTTTCCGAGGGGCGACACAGAAGAGCCCCTTTGTCGGAGACGACAATCGGCCGATTGATCAGTATTGGATGTTCCATCATAAAATCGACCAGTTGATCGTCGGTCCATTTGTCATTGGAAAGCCCGAGTTCGTCATAGGGAGTTCCCTTTTGACGAATGAGGTCCCGCACAGGAATGCCCATCTGGGCAATCAGTTCGAGAAGCTCTTCTCTGCTTGGCGGCGTTTTCAGATATTCGATGATCTGTGGCTCGATACCTGACTTTCGGATCATTTCAAGCGTGTTACGCGACGTCCCGCATTTGGGGTTGTGATAGATGGTGATTGTCATGTTTTCCCTGTCCTAGACAGCGTTTTCAGGCTTGGAGACAATGCTGGATGAAAAACCGCAAACGCTCGGATCGTTGCCACAGCAATCCTCTACGAGAAAAGCCAGCAAGGCCCTCATGGCTTCTATGTCTACCGAGTAGTGGATATGCCTGCCATCACGGCGTGCAATAAGCAGTCCCGCCCTCTCAAGCGTCGTCAGGTGAAACGACATACGGGTCGGAGGTATGTTCAATTGCATGGCGACGTCTCCGGACGGCAAGCCGTTCGGACCTTGCTGCATCAACAATCGAAAGGCAGCCAATCTGTTGTCTTGAGCGAGTGCACCCAGCGCCGATACAGCGTCTTGATCATTCATAATTCGGCACTACAAGAAATTTTGGAATATACAACAAAAATCTTCTTAAAAGTTTCGAGCGAAGATCTACATTGCCGCTGCAGCACGGGCTGCCTGATCATAGTTGCCAGATACAAGCCGCAGCGTCGCAGCCAGGCGAGACAGTTCGGTTTCATCAAGCCCAAGTGACTTCATGGGCTCTACCAGCAAGGCCTCACGCAAACGCCTGTATTCCAAGCAGGCCGTTTCGCCTGCCGCAGTAATCTCGGCTGTTTTTTCCTTGCCTCGTCTACCCGACGCTATCAGCTTCGCTTTTTCCAGCTTCTTGAGAGCATATGTCACCGTGTGCGTGTCCTCGATATTGAGAACAAGACAGATATCCGAGAGTGTTTTCGCCCTCCCCCTGTGATTGACGGAATGCAGCACCAGAACATCGAGAGGACCTAGGCCCTCAGATCCACTCGCGGACATGCAACGCACCATCCAGCGGTGGTAGGCGTTCACCATCATCGTCACTGCAAACTCGATTTCGGAGAGCGCAGGCATTGCCCCGGAAGCCAGATGGGCGGCCGACACAACAGGCCCGATATTGGCATCTTTTTTCTGGACTGGTTTAGCGTCGGGTTTATCCGTCAATTTCAGGGACCTCCGGGCAGGATTTCGTCAGTTGCTTAGCATTGTCTGCGGCAACCAAAGAGCCAAGCCCGGAAATGCAACAATCAGGGCAACGGCCACGATCATCAACAAGAAGAATGGCAGCGCCATGCGTGCCACTGTAAAAATGTTGCGTCCTGTCATGCCTTGAAGCACAAAGAGATTGAAACCGACCGGCGGAGTAATCTGGCTCATTTCAACGACCAGAACCAGATAGATGCCGAACCATATGAGGTCCAATCCCGCCTGCTCGACCATTGGAAGGATCACGGATGTGGTCAGGACAACAACGGAAATTCCGTCCAGAAAGCACCCCAGCACGACAAAAAACAACGTAAGAGCAATCAAGAGCGCATAAGGCGACAATTCCATGGCACCGATCCACGTAGCGAGCTCACGGGGGATGCCAGTGAAGGCCATAGCAACCGTCAAAAACGCGGCCCCAGCCAGAATAAAGGCAATCATGCAAGAGGTTCGTGTCGCTCCCATCAAAGCCTTTGCAAAGCTCTCACGCGACAAGGTGCCGGAAATCCAGGACAGCAAAAGTGACAGCATGACGCCAATTGCAGCCGCCTCAGTAGGAGACGCCAGGCCTGCGTAAATCGAGCCGATCACACCGACAATCAATGCGATCACCGGAAAGAGGCGCCTGGTCGCGTAAAGACGCTGAAGAATAGGAACAGCCATCTCTTGCGGTGGCATCTTGCTCTTGTTCATCATCGCCCAGATAGCGACATAGCCCATGAAAAGCAGGCAAAGCATCGCGCCCGGGAGAACCCCTGCCATGAAAAGACGCGCAATAGACTGCTCAGTGGCAGCACCGTAAACAATCAATATGATCGACGGCGGGATCAAGAGGCCGAGCGTGCCGGATCCAGCCAGCGTACCAATGGCCATCCGTTCGTCATATCCCCTCTGTTTCAGCTCCGGCAATGACATGCGGCCCACGGTGGCAGTCGTAGCAGCCGAAGACCCAGAGACCGCCGCGAAAATCCCGCACCCGAGAATGTTCACATGCAGCAAGCGACCGGGCAAGCTTCGCATCCAGGGCGACAACCCGGCAAACATGTCCTCCGACAACCTGGAACGAAACAGAATTTCGCCCATCCAAATGAACATTGGCAATGCGGTCAGGTCCCAAGAGTTTGCCGCACCCCAAACAGTCGTGGACATGACCGGGCCGGCAGGAACTGGTACCAGCGCCATCATCGCTGCCAGAGCAACAGCAAAAAGAGCGACCGCGACCCAAATACCGGTTGCAAGCGCAGCCAGCATTCCCAAGCCCAAAAACGCAGCTATCCAGGAAAGGTCCATTATTCGCTCCCCTCGATTGGGTCGGATCTCACAGCTGTTTCAAAGCTCGGAGCACCACCGGTAACGGCAACAATCAAATCGTCGGCAAGCGATATCGAATAGACAAGCAAACCAAATGTCATAACAAGCTGCGGGTAGACCAGCGGCACTGGGATAATGCCCACCGAAGTCTCATCGAACTGAAAACTGTCATAGGCCAGCATGCCTGCGTGCCATGTGAAGAATGAGGCCAGTGCAAGAGCAAGCATGAGCGCCCAGATATTCAGCAGACGCGCCGCAGGAGGCTTCACGGCCTGCAACAGGATCGAAACGCGAATGTGGTCACCATTGCGCAACGTTCCGGCCAAGGCCAAGAAGGAAGCACCCACAAGCAAGAAACCTGCAAATTCTGCAAGAGAAGGGATTTGCAACCCCAATGGTTCCAGACCGAGTACGGTCCTGGCCCAATCGAACATTCGTCCAATCACTTGAAGGACTACGAGTGATGAAATGGCCACAAGGCAGCTGGCAGCCAGAACCGTTGACGCTTGATAAAGCGCGTTCAATGCATTTCGCATCCGCTTCCCCCGTCGGATAAGACGCTAAAATGAAAAACGCCGGGCCTGTGGGCCCGGCGCTAGAAGCTTGTCTATCTTTTATAAGCTTCAAGTACAGCTGCACCGGTCTCACCGGCTTGTTCCTGCCACTCGCTGGCCATGGTTTCTCCGATTGCCGCGAGCTCTTCAATCAACTGCGTGCTCGGCTGCACCACCGTAATGCCGTTCTCAGCAAGGACGTTAGTCTTGCTTTTGGTCTCAGTTTTTGAGGCTTCCCATCCGCGTGTTTCTGCGACTTCTGCAGCCTCAAGAACCGCAGTCTTCTCTGCGTCGCTCAATCCATCGAAGGCACGCTTGTTGACGATGACCATGTTTTTCGGCAGCCAGGCCTGTGTATCATGATAGTGCGTCAGGAAATCCCAGGCTTTTGAATTGGCACCGGTCGACGGGGATGTGATCATTGCATCCACCCGGCCAGTTGAGAACGCCGTGGGAATATCCGGAACTTCGATCTGCGCCGTAATGCCCCCTGCCAGAATGGCAAATCGCTCAGTTGCAGCATTGTAGGCTCGTATTTTGAGCCCCTTCATGTCGTCAAGCTTGGCAACTTCTTTTTTGGCGTAGATGCCCTGGGGCGGCCATGGCACAGCGTAAAGCAACTGTAGCCCCTGTTCACCGAGCTTTTCTTCAAGCGCAGACTTGGAGGCTTGATAAAGCTTCCATGCATCGTCATAGGAAGGCGCAAGAAACGGCACTGAATCAACCCCAAAGACCGCATCTTCATTGGAAAGACGCGACACCAGAACTTCGCCAATAGGTGCAATGCCTTTGCGAACAGCATTTTTGATTTCTGGATGTTTGAACAATGAACCAGCGGAATGCACCTGGATGTTCAGCGAACCTCCGGTCTTTTCTTTCACATCCTCAGCGAATGCGGTGATGTTTTGAGTGTGAAAGTTTCCGTCTCCATAGGGAGTGGGCATGTTCCATTCGGTTTCGGCGGTGGCTACAGAGATACCTGCGAGACCGAAGGCGGCAGCGGCAGCCAGACAAAGCCCGGCCTTGGGTAAAAAACGTGAATTCAACAAAACAGTCTCCTCTTGGAAGCAGGGCTCACCCTGACGGGATGACGCTCAGGTGCATTCTTTGAACACCTTCAAAAGCGCATCTTCTTTGAGGCTAGACTCAAAAATACAAAACATCAACATTTTATCGATAAATTATTATCGTATCTCTTTTTCGGTGTTCTGGCTTTGCTAACTCCAAAGGATTGGCTAGCGTTCGCGCGTGCAATTGGATGGCGAGGAAGGTGTAAGTGCTGCAGACAGACAAGCGGGGGGAAACAGGCAATGTTTTCAATTCACTCTCCCTGGCCGCATTGCTGCTGATTTCAGCGGCATTGCGTTTTGTTAATCTCGACAGGACCAGTCTCTGGTATGATGAAGCTGTCAGTTGGAGCCAATCCAACGGGAGCTTCTCCGAGCTTCTCACAGCCGTTTCCGCCGACAACTACCCGCCATTGCACAACATCATCCTTTGGCTGACCATGCCGATTTTGGGCGACAGTGAAATCGCCCTGCGCCTTCCGTCGGCAATCCTCGGAACAATTGCTGTCTGGCTCACTTATCTGGTTGGCAAGTCCATTGGCAGCCAACGGCTAGGCCTCTTGGCCGCTGCTTTGCTGTGTTTCTCGCCGTTCCACATCTGGTATTCGACGGAAGCCAGGATGTATGCCCTGTTGGCCACCTGCGGACTGGGCTTTTTGCTTTCGGTGCTGAACGTGCTGAAGCAACCTTCTCGCAAATGGCTCGCATTGCTCACCGTTTTTGGTGTTCTTTTTCTCTACAGCCATATCTATGCGCTCTTGGCGTTCGCACCGGTTGGTTTGATCTGTGCAGCTTATGCGTTACGCGATGTCGTCAGGAACCGGTCCCTGACTGGATCTCCTGCCGTTGCGGCCTGTATTGCGATGAGTGCAAGCACAATTGCCTTTTTTCCGTGGCTGCTGATCCTGGCAGGCCGTGCGAAATCGGTTGCGGCAGACGGCTTCTGGATCGCATTCCCGGACCTGACATTCCTGAAGAACACAGCATTTGCGATCTCCGGATCACTCGGGCTTTTCACACTACTATTGGGCTTCGCAGGAGTTTTCGCAGTCAAGCCGATCTATGAAATGGCCACGCGTTCTGGGAAAACTGCCCGCTCAAATCAGAACCTGATTGTGTTGCTGGCTTACACCTTTGGGCCGCTTGTCCTCGCTTACCTGTATTCCGTGCTGGTCCAGCCCATTCTCTTTGATCGCTACCTGATAGCAGCCTGGCCCGGATTACTTTTACTCGCGTCAGCTGGCGCTTGTTCGCTTCAACCCCGTTTGTTGCCGCCAGCGCTAATCACTGCGTCTTTGATGCTGTCCTATTCTGAACTGAGATTCACTTTGACGGAAAAAATCCGACCTGAATGGCGGGAGATCGTTCAGGACTATCGAGAGCTGCGAATGCCGAACGACAAGCTGGCACTATACAAAGGCTTTGCAGCCCCTGCACTTGAGTACTACTTGCGAGAACCGAATGCTTTCAGAGCAGAAGACAAGTCTTTGCAACCTGCGGCATTGTCACTGGACAAGAAAGGTGGAGAACGCTGGCTGCTTATCGTTCACAGCAATGCTGAAGAAACCGAGGCAGCAACCCAGGCAGTCACCAACGATACGCAGCCTCCCGCGGCCCAGCGCTTTGGCTGGGGCGCCAGCGGATTAAGATTGCTCAAGGTGCCAACAGACCAATAAAAACAATCAATGGGATGTCATTGAGATTTTTTTATCGACATTTTATCGATAAAATGTCTACATAAACTCATTCTAGAAAGGTGCGAGCTCTGACAGTAGGCCTCGCAGATGCATAAAAGCGGCAGAATTAGAGGGAAGAAAATGACAGGCAAGTGGGATTTTTGGATCGACCGGGGTGGCACGTTTACTGACATTGTTGGTCGGGCTCCGGACGGAACTCTTCACCCTCACAAGGTCTTGTCCGAAAACCCGGAAGCCTACCGTGACGCCGCCATTCAGGGCATTCGCGATCTGCTCGGCGTCGAACAGGGACAACCGATTCCTTCAGATAAAGTCGCAACGGTGAAGATGGGCACAACCGTTGCCACAAATGCACTCCTGGAGCGCAAAGGCGAACGGACCGCTCTCTTTATTACCAAGGGCTTCCGAGATGCCTTGGAAATTGGTTATCAAGCCCGACCTCAGATCTTTGCGAAGGAAATCATCAAACCCGAATTGCTCTATGAGCTGGTTCATGAAATTTCTGAACGTGTTCAAGCTGATGGTGTCGTTGAAATCGCACTGGATGAAAACCAGGCAAGGCGCGAGATGCAATCGGCCTGGGACGCAGGAATTCGTTCTGTCGCAATTGTTTTGATGCATGCTTACGCGTTTCCAGCGCACGAAAAGTCTTTGAAAAAAATTGCTGAGGACATCGGCTTTCCTCAGATTTCGATTTCGCACGAAGTTTCACCACTGATGAAACTCGTCGGGCGCGGGGACACCACAGTAGTAGATGCGTACTTGTCACCGATTTTGCGCCGCTACGTGAACCAGGTCCAGGAAGAGCTAGGGACCGGCCCTCGCCTGATGTTTATGCAATCGTCAGGTGGATTGACAGCAGCTGACCTTTTCCAAGGCAAAGATGCCATCTTATCTGGCCCGGCCGGTGGAGTTGTCGGCGCCGTGGAAACCTCTCGAATGGCAGGATTTGAGAAAATTATTGGCTTCGACATGGGAGGCACATCCACCGACGTCTGCCACTTTGAGGGCGACTACGAACGGGCATTTGAAACCGAAGTCGCTGGGGTGCGGATGCGCGCACCCATGATGATGATCCACACGGTTGCTGCTGGTGGCGGGTCCATCCTTCACTATACCGATGGCCGTTTTCAGGTTGGCCCGGATTCTGCCGGAGCCAATCCAGGCCCTGCCTGTTACCGCCGTGGAGGACCTCTCACGGTGACCGATGCCAATCTCATGACCGGCAAACTGGCTCCAGATTTCTTCCCTAAGATCTTTGGCCCCAACCAGGACGAAGCGCTGGATGCCGACATCGTTAGAAAGAGGTTCACGGACTTGGCGATGCGTATCGGCGATGGCCGTACGCCCGAGGAAGTTGCCGATGGCTTTCTGAAGATCGCCGTCGAAAATATGGCCAATGCAATCAAGAAAATCTCGGTTCAAAGAGGTTACGATGTAACCGAATATGCACTGACCTGCTTTGGCGGCGCCGGTGGCCAGACAGGTTGTAAAGTGGCCGATAGCCTCGGCATGAAGACGGTGATACTGCACCCGTTTTCCGGCATCCTATCGGCTTATGGTATGGGCCTTGCGGATATCAGAGCAGATCGCCAGCAAGCTGTCGTGAAAACGCTCAACGAGGATCTCCTGCACGAGTTGGCTGGTTTGCGAAACCTATTGGCTAGCCAGACCGAAGCAGAACTAGATAAACAGGCCATTCCTGCCGACACTCGGCGCACGGTCGCAACGGCACACTTGCGATATGACGGTACTGATACACCTTTGCCCGTACCACTTGGCGGCGTGGATGAAATGCGTGCAGCGTTTGAAGACGCTCACAAGAAGCAATTCGGTTTTGCTTACGAAAACAAGCCGATTGTGGTCGAAGCGTTGGAGGTTGAAACAGCAGGCGGCGGCGCAGGGTTGGTCGAACCCGACATCCATCTCTCAACAGATACGCCGAAACCAGCGACATCAACTTACATTTATTCAGAAAGCGGCTGGCACAAGGCAGGCATTTTCAAACGTGAAGAGCTGAAACCCGGCATGAGTGTTTCCGGGCCGGCCATGATTATTGAAGCGCATGCAACGATCGCCGTTGAAGACGGCTGGCAGGCTGAAATCAACACCAAGGATCATGTCATATTACGGCGGGTTGTTCCTCTGGTCAGGGCCGATGCAATTGGCACCCATGCAGACCCGGTGATGCTGGAAGTCTTCAACAATCTCTTCATGTCAATTGCCGAACAGATGGGCGTGACGCTCCAGAACACGGCCTATTCGGTCAACATCAAGGAACGCCTCGACTTTTCCTGCGCAGTCTTTGATGCCGACGGGGCGCTTGTTGCCAATGCACCGCATATGCCTGTGCACTTGGGTTCCATGGACCGTTCTGTCGAAACGGTCATCAAATTGAACAAAGGTAAGATCAAGCCGGGTGATGTCTTCGCTCTAAACGCACCTTACAACGGTGGCACTCATTTGCCTGATATAACCGTCGTGTCCCCAGTGTTCGACGATGAAGGAAAGGAGATTCTGTTCTGGTCTGCGTCGAGAGGCCATCATGCCGATGTTGGCGGCTCTGCCCCTGGTTCAATGACACCGCGCGCGACAAGTGTCGACGAGGAAGGCGTCCTGTTCGACAACTTCAAGATTGTCGATGAGGGGCGTTTTTGCGAGGCGGAACTCATTGACCTTTTGACCGATCACACCTATCCGGCAAGAAACCCGCACCAGAACGTCGCAGACTTGTCGGCACAAATCGCCGCCAACGAAAAAGGCATTCAGGAACTGAACAAGATGGTCAACCACTTTGGCCTGGATGTGGTTCAGGCCTATATGGGACATGTTCAGGACAATGCCGAAGAAAGCGTCCGGCGCGTGATCGAAGCGCTCAAGGACTCCGAATATGAGTACCCGACAGACCAGGGTGCGGTGATCAAGGTCAAAATCTCGGTCGACAAGAATAAGCGCGAAGCGACGGTGGATTTCACAGGCACCTCAGCGGTGAAACCAAACAACTTCAATGCACCGGAACCAGTCACACGCGCGGCAATCCTCTATTGCTTCCGAGTGATGGTTGAGGGTGACATTCCGATGAATGCCGGTTGTCTGAAGCCGATCAACATCGTCATTCCTGACGGGTGCATGTTGAGACCTTCCTATCCAGCCGCGGTCGTAGCGGGAAATGTTGAAACATCCCAGCATGTCACCAACGCTGTATTTGCGGCACTTGGGGCAATGGCCAATGCCCAGGGGACCATGAACAATCTGACTTTCGGCAATGACACTTACCAGTACTATGAAACCATCTGCTCCGGTTCACCGGCTGGTCCGGGTTTCAAAGGCACCGATGGTGTTCATACCCACATGACAAATTCTCGTCTCACGGATCCTGAAGTTCTCGAATTTCGCTTCCCGGTCTTGCTTGAAGACTTTCACATTCGCAAAGCCTCGGGAGGGAGGGGAAAATGGAATGCAGGTGACGGCACGCGCCGTACGCTTCGTTTCCTTGAGAAAATGGACTGTTCAATTCTGGCGTCTCACCGGACTATCACCCCGAAAGGGCTCGACGGTGGCAGCGATGGCGAAGTTGGTAGAACCGAAGTTCGCCGAAAGGACGGAAGTATCGAGATACTGGAAGGTTGTGACCAGACTGAACTGGATGCCGGTGAAGCTGTCACGGTCATTACCCCTACAGCGGGAGGTTGGGGTACTGCCTGACCCAGTCTATTCTCAAAGAACAAAGCCGCCGCTTGGTGGCTTTGTTCATGAAATGCTTCGAAAGGGAACACCTGCTTTAGGGCGTTTGGAAAAACAACACGACTGTTGCATTTGATTGCATTGCAAGATCCAGTGCCTTTTTGCCAACGCACGCAAAAACGTCCCTTACGGTTCAGACAATCTGAAGAGTTGCAATTTTGCTGCGCTTTCAAACTCAATCCAGACTTCGCGGGCGACTGGTTTCTTAAGGCATTTCGCTGTGTTCACCTCGTGGCCTCGAATGCGAAAAAGACCCGCGGCCGCGTGTTTGACTATCTGTTTGCGTGACAGGCAAAGCCCTCTTGCCAGAACGGTGTCCAGTCTGACCCGAAGCATTTCGGGGTTGAAAATGACAAGCCGTACCTTGGAGCGCGCAGTGTCTGAGATGAGAACGAGCCTTCTCTCAAGTTGAAAGCAGCAGGTCGCCTTCCCGAGCTTCGATTTTGATACTGAAGCAATGACCTTGGCTTGTTGCTCAGCATATGCAGGATCATTGCTTTGTAGCGCGTGTAAGTCGCGCTGTCCCACACTTGAAACAGGCCTTCTTTCAAAGACGCTGCATTTCCATCTCTTGCCGCAAATTTGGCATCTATAGATGAGCCACGCATCCAATCGACTTCCGTTTGCATTCAGACGGAATTTTTGTGTTGAGGTAAAAGATCTTTCTGTGGTGCAGCGACTGCAGTGACGGTTGATTTCAAGTGTTTGCGAACCTCGAATGGTCCATTCGATTTCTGTATCCGATGACATTCCGTTGGTCTTCCTGAAGGAAGTCCGCCAACAGACGTACGGGACGGTCGTGCAAACGGGTTCACCCGATTTTGCAGACCCACGGTCTGGCTATTTGGAGATATCGGTGGCGTATCAAAAGGCTCAGATACGGTCTGGACAAGCCATACCGGTCCCGATCCGCCACATTGACGAACAAGTCGTAGTGCGCGCTAGAAGCGCAGGTGCGGGATCGAAGACCGGTTAAATCGTAGGCAATTTAGACGTCCTGATTGAAAGCCATCAATTCGATATCCATCCAGAGTGATAGATTCAAGTGCAATCAGGCGCAGAAACAACACTTAGGATCAATTTGTTAGGCGCTTCGCGCCTGCTTCGCTAAATCCACTAACGTTGGCCGCAGTTCTTCAGAACGCTCTAAGCGGCTGAGAAAGAAAAGCCTTTCAACTTTGTCGCCTGCGACCAGATCCAGGCCTTCAGGATCAAGACAAGCAAGTCTCCAACTCGCAGATTGGGCCTTGCATAGAACTTCTGCGTAAAGCTTGACAGCGTCTCCGTGGTCGGAATTCATATGCTCGATCGCGCTGCTTTCCATTGCGGCCCAAGCCTCCAAGTCCACCACTTCTGTCAAAAGATCTTCGGAACCCAACTCGTAGGCCTTTCCGAAGCCGCCGTTGAGACTGGCACGCAGCATCTCCAATCGAAAAAAACAGAAGTCGCCAAAGTCAATGTAAAGCTCTGCCTTTGGATGACGAGCGAGATAGCGGCTACGCAAACGTTCATGAATGTCTGATGTGCGCTCAATACGGACAGCTTTGCAGAACAGTGAAATTCTGGGGTGGGCCAGCGGATCGCCCTTGCCAGGCTCACCGAGCAGCAAAGAACATGATGGATTTTGTAATATAGCAGCGCTGTGTCCCGACAATGCGCTGGTCAAGATCACTGGTGTACCATCAAGGTCAGTCGCGACTGCGACTCGGCTCGCAAGTGGATGACCCGTATCAGCTTCATTCGCCGCCAATGCTCCAAAGCGCGCGGTTCGAATTAAAGTCTTTGCATGTCTGAGAGCCTCATTTGTTGTCTCTCGAATAACAGATTTCTGGATTTGGCCTGAACTTTCTGAATTCGTCACGATTGCTATCCAGTTTCATCAAAACCCATTAGGCATGTGCTGCTCACAATGCCACTCCATAGCAGAAACCTGAACCTCAGATGAACGGACTTCTCAGAAGTGGTTCAGAGCACTTGTGCGATTTTGCGAACATCAGCTACGGCGCCAATTGAAAAGGCGCAGGCCATTGGAGAAAGAACCGATGAACAAGATGAGCAAACGCCTTATTGCAACAGCGCTGACCGGGGTCCTCCTCGTACCAACTGTCGTGACTGCCGAAGCAGGATCTCGGCATGGCTGGCGAGACCATGGTGGCGGCCACCATCACCACCACAGAAAGCACCGCAAGCACAAGCGTCACAAGAACAATGACAATCTCGGAGCAGCAGTTGCGGCTGGCGTAATCGGCCTTGCTGCGGGCGCCATTCTCCTCGGAGCAACAAGTCAGCCAAGTTACGCGGCACCTCCTCAGAGGAACTACTATCCGCCGGCACCATACCCGGGTCATGTTCACGGCAATGTGGGCTATCAACCTTGGAGCCCAGCCTGGTACCAGTATTGTTCATCTAAATATCGGTCATTCAACCCGTCGACCGGCACTTACATGACATATCGCGGTGTCCAGCGCTTCTGCCAATAGCAGTCAGACTTTGAAGAATGAAGCCCCGTCAACTCAGGGCAACGGGTTACCGGTCAGCCGAACTGACCACTGCTCGTTGCTTCCTTTTTTGCACTGATCAGTCAGCCATGGTTTCGATGGACGCAAAACCCTCTGGAGCTTCACCGGCGTCGAAAGGTTCTGAAACCTCTATGACCTTGTCAGGATAAAAACCGTTGAATTTCGTACGAAGCGACAGGCTGTAAGCACCAATGTGCCCGATTTCGATCCAGTCACCTGTGTCAACGGTCTCAGGGAGCCAAAAGGGTCTGGAAAGGATGTCGACACTGTCACAGGTCGCACCGCAAACCTTGTAGGGTACGATTTTATCCGCACGCCCTGACCTTGTGCGCCGTGCGGGATCCGGGATGAAACGTGCCGGCAAGGTAATCTTTCCAGTCCAGCTATCTGAAAGAGAAGCCCAAATTCCGTCATTTATATAAAGACGTCGTCCCTTTCTCAGCAAAACACGAACGATGAGTGAAATCGATCTGGCGACAATCACTCTACCAGGCTCTGCCACAAGCGGAACTCCTCCAAACTGCCATTCAACAATGTCATTGTTGAGCTGACCCATGAGCTCCTCCAAAGAAGGCATCTCTCGTGCTTTTTTGCGCGGGTCATTTCCATAAACGGCCGGAAACCCACCACCTATGTCCAATCCAACGTTTGGCACGTTGGCTCTCGATCTGATCCAATCCGCAGAAGCCAATGCGCGTTCGTATGTCTCCGGTTCCTCAATTTGGCTACCGACGTGAAAGCACAACCCGCATTTGAAGCCGATCCGATCAATCCGCTTCAAAAGCTCAACAGCGTGCCCGGGAGCGGCTCCAAATTTCTTCGACAATTCGTATGCTGCATGCCCCTTTGTGGCGATACGCACATACAGGGTTATCTTCTGAGGATCGATGTCCAATCCCCGGACAATACGAAGTATTTTGGCAACTTCATCTTCGTGATCCAGAGAAAGCGTACGAATACAATAGCCTTCGAGCGCTAGCCGAATATCCGATTGAGCTTTGATCGGATGCATGTAGAGCAACTCGGCCTCCGGTGCTGCAGCCCGAACCGCCGCGAACTCTGCAGGAGATGCCACGTCAAAACAGTCTATGCCAGCATCTGAAAGTGCATTTAGAACAAACGGTTCACCGTTGGTTTTGACCGCATAAGCGGTTTTTCCCGGAAACAATGACTGAAAATTTTGAGCGTCTTGGCGCAAAACACTGGGCCGGAAACAATAAATCGGCTGATCTGGGCGAAGATCGAGCGCGGCATCGACTGCGGTTGAATATCGGTCCATAAACGTCCCCAAAACACGGTAACAGTTGCCAAAGGGAACAAGCTTGAGCCGGATTTGCAAGGCATCGCGATACTACTGACAAATAATATAGGTGCAGTCCTGACCGTGACAGCCGGCGTCAAGGTGAATATGGGACTTGTGGTTTGGATCTGCTTCAGGTCCAAGAACTGTTGTAAATCTCTTGCAGGCTGAAGCATGAATGCGGTCTAGGAAATTGCTTTCCTTTGTGCGTTTTCCCCAGTCGTCTTCAACCGAGATGATCGTTCCGTTACCGAATTTGAAATGAGAAATGTCGAGCGCATTCCCAAGAGCGTGTTCGGACAACTTTCCATCCGGCAGGTTGTTGCGCCGGCGACACTGGTATCCTGGTCCACTTTGTAAGACCGAAACAGAAGTGCCCAGGCTGTCCACGGCCATAGGGACAACGTCTTCCTGTAACCACACGGCAACAACCTTCGCGAACTCACAAGAAATCGTAACAGGAACAGAAAACTCAACCTTATGCTTGATTGTCGAAACACTCTCAATCCTGACGGGGTCCGATATTCCGCACGCCAAGTCGTCCAGTTGGCCTTCACGCATTGCGCCAGAAATCGGTTTCAATTCCATAAATGTGACATTGGGGATGATACACGGAACTCTTTCCGGAGTGGTCTGTTGTGGTTCTGGTGTTGGCACTATCTCTTCCAGTTTCGGTTTCGCGGATGGAACGTCAACTCCCTCAATAAACCCAATACTGTTGAGGTCGAAAAGTGGTTTTGTTTCAGGAACAGGCGTTGCCTGACCTGGCAAGACAGCAGCAGAGAAGTGACCCAGTAAAGTCCAAATAACCAGAACCGAAACTTTGTGATTCACGTCTATCCTCAATCCCTGTCCGGCAAGCGCCACCAATTGCATTCGCCTTGCCCCGAGCATAGACTCGGTATCCATTCAACAAGGCAGATCCTATGACACTGGAACTTTATGTAGCTTATGTGGCCGCCACGCTAATTGTACTTGCCGTCCCCGGACCAACAATCATGCTTGTGGTAAGCTACGCGCTCTCGCAAGGACGTAAGTCAGCTGCGGCCAGTGTGATGGGCGTCGGATTGGGTGATGCAACTGCTGCAATAGTCTCGTTGATGGGACTAGGAGCTATTCTGGCCACCTCCGCGACTGCCTTTGCGATTCTCAAGTGGATCGGCGCTGCATATCTCGTTTGGTTGGGCATCAAGATGTGGCGCAGCCGGCCAGCGGCATTGGGCCCCCACGAGGTCGAAGACGTTCCAGCCAAGAAGATTTTTTGGCACGCGTATGTCGTAACCGCATTGAATCCAAAGGGGATCGTATTCTTTATGGCGTTCCTGCCGCACTTTATCGCTCCGCAAGCGGCTGTAACACCTCAATTGATCCTATTGGGATCCACTTTTGTTATTCTTGGTATTCTCAATGCCGCAATCTATGCATTGGCAGCAGCTGCAATTGGCACCAAGCTTCGAAGCCCTACACTCATGCGTCTGGTCAACCGTATAGGTGGTGGTTTCCTGATATCCGCAGCTGCAATGACTGCGACAATTCAAAGATCTTCCGGTTGACCTCTTACTGAGAAATCCTCCGGGCACAATCGTATGTGTGGTCGGACATGTCAGTGAATTGTAAGTGTTCCGCTTTAGGAACTCGTCAGACCGAATGATGACCCACCCTGCTTGATCGCCTGCAAGGACCTCATCGCACCAGCTTCGCTCAGAGCCGCGTATCTTTGGATTGCCGAATTGAGTTCGGATCCCCCCAGTCGCAAACGCCGCGCACGCATCGTGAGAATATCTTTGAAGGCTTCGGTGGTCACGCCATTGGCTTTGCAGACAATGATGAGCGGCTTATCGCTTGTACTGAAGAGAAGCTGCGAGACCGCTGCGGATGGGAGACCACTCAACTTTGCAAGCAACATCCCAAGCTCAGCCGTTCTATCCGCGCGAGCGAAGGCAGTAACAGCGTCATCCACCTTTGTTTTTTTTGCGATGACGTCTTTTATCATCGCGTTTGATTGCTCACGTGCTTCGTCCAACTTTTGAGTGCGTGCAGCAACTTCAGTCGCTGCCCTCTCCGCCATAAGCTGAACAAGTGTGCTGTCAGCGCCAAGCGCACTGACACGGTTCTTCAGTTCTGAAGTCAAAAACGGTAACAGCGCGCGTCCGGCCTCGTCTGGAAGGTCACTCCGATCTATGAGCGCTGCTTGGATGGCCTCATCAGACCGAGCTTTCTCGACCAGCTTTAAAAATGAAGCATCTGCAAACTCGGCACCCTGGTTGTTGGCAACTTTGCTGAGAACCTTGGAGTCCCCTCGATCAACCAAAACCTCCGTGACCGACTTGTCGACAGATTTTCGTCCGGCGATCGCTCCAAGATGATCCATAGAAGCAGAAGACGCTATCGTAACAAGGTCCTCAGACGTCAGAACGGGTGAGTGTTCCAGAACCGGCTCGGCGACGTCGATTTTGTCGCTTGCCAGTTTGACCATCAGCTCATTTGGTGCATCTTTTTCACGACAGACACGCTTTGCCAATATAATCCGCGTTTCTTCTTCAAGTTGGCCGAGGACTTTCAGAACGATGTCACCAAAGAGCAGGCTGATCTGTTCGTCGCGATCATCACGGCTGCTGACGAACAAATCGGTCAACGTCGTTATCAAGCTCTTGCGCCCTGACGCACTGGGGTCTCTAGCCAGTTCTGATAATTTTGTAAGACTGAACATCAAAGCTCCAACGCGCATCTCGCGTAAGAGCAGATTACCAATCTCTCGTTAACACTCCGCTACCGATGTCGAATGGAATGCGGGGTGTCGAAGCAGTCTCGAAGTGTGGCGAAATTCAAGCGAGAGCGTAAATTATCAACGTCAATAGTCAGAAAAAGCGAGCATCTTTGCATTCACGCAATGTATCTTTTTCTTTCAATAAGTTACTTATTTTTTCGACATCCGAAACAACCCGTACGAGCATTACTTCATTGCATTGCAGCATCTTTTTTGCTTCGCTTCCACAAATCGCTGACTTAATATTGATAAGTCAGACAGAGGTAATCGGGAGCGGGCAGATGACCCTAGTACGAAACCTGAATGTGATTGCCTTCCTTGCAGCTTTCGCCTTTTTGGCTGCAATCGTGGTTGGGCTAATTTAGCTTCAACCAAAAAAGAGAGAGAACATAGGCCGTTATATCATTGACGACCTGAACAAGAGCCAATCCAACGTGTTAATCGCGACTTAGCTGCCAGCCGCACCAGAAGGTGTCGGCCGGTCAGTTGTGCGAATTGGTTAAATTATCTTTCAACTGCATCGGCAAGCGGTAACGAGCCTTGAACAGGTTAAGCTGATCACTTTGCCTAAATTCCAAAAGCACATTGCGCACTCTTATAGGTTGCATTCCCTGAAATTCAGCAGAAGCACTCGTGGCGAACAGTCCACCGTTACGCAGCCGACTGCAACGATGCGGTCAAAGCAGCCTGACGTCGTGTTGGATCGATCATAAGCTGGTCGGCTGCGATTACTTCAACATCGGTGATACCGAGAAATCCCAGAACATGTTTCAAATAGTTAGAGGCAAAATCAATTTCAGATCCAACCTTTGTACCACCCGACGCCACAACAACGATTGCTTTCTTACCCTCCAACAGGCCAATGGGACCATTGTCGGTGTATTTAAAGGTCTCTCGAGCACGCGCGACAAGATCGATCCAGGCCTTCAAGGCCGCTGGTATGGAAAAATTGTAAATCGGAGTGCCTATTACGATCGTGTCAGCTGACTTTAGCTCATTCACAAGCGTATCTGACAGTGCCAACTTCATACGCTGGTCCGAAGTGCGCGATGCTGTATCTGTGAAGTTAGCTTCCACCCACGCTTCGTCCAAAAACGGCAGGCCTTGCGAGACATCTCGCCGCAACATCTTGGTGTCTTTGAACTTTTCGAGCATGCTCTTTACCAGCGCCTCTGTAAGTTCCCGAGACACGGAGCCCTCGGCACGTGCTGAGGCATCGATATGAAGGATCGTTTTTCCCAAGTTTTGCATCTCAATCTCCAGTTACGACCGCTGTTATCGAAAGGGTCGTTTCAAAATTTGAGATAATATCCGTATTTTTTGAAAACTAGGTCTGTTTTATTGAACAGTGTGTTGACTCGACTGATGTCGAATTCTTGTAAACCTGAAATCAGATCAGAATTCTGATGTGCACCAACCCCTGTTCGTTGGACGCTGAGGTGAAACGAGGTGAATTGGTGGGTCGAACAACGGACTTTTGTATCTTCAAAATTGTCACCTACCTCTAAGAAAATCTATTTCCCGTAATCTGGTGGCATTCTTGCGCACTACGCATAGCCCCCTAAACTCGGCAGAACACCAAGAGTTTGGCGCTGGAACTTTGAACAGAAATGGGTTCGCTATCTCAACCCGGTTAGGATTCTATACAATCCCGCAAGGGCCAAAGCGCCAATAACTGTATTGATAATTTTCCCTTTGACGCTCGACGTTCCTTTCCGAAGATCGCGGAGAAAATGCATATCTTTCTGGGCTTCCAACGGTTGATCGACGTCCACGCCTAGAGTCCGTAAAACTTCTCGTGCCCCTTCAGCCCCACTTTCACGCGCAACCTCTCGCAACTGATCTTCAGTCAATTTCCTCTCCTCGAAATCCTATTTGAACTGTTTGGTACCATTGACGACATCGCTGAACGCGGGCATTTGCTCGTTCTAGCGCCTGATCGGTGCGGAGCAAGGCAAGGTCCAGCGGCTCGCCTTCTCGAACGCCAGAGCGTTCTTTCTTCCGGCAGTCTGCGGGATAGTCGGGCAACTCTCTGGTTGCCTGTGTCTCTGCGGTTTGCGTTGCGGCCGCTCGCAATCGATCGTCAACGGTTGCGCAACCGCTCAATAAGATCAGGCTGCACAACGCAACTGTCCTCCACAGTCGAAACATAATGCTCCAACTCCTGTGATGCGGCTTCCGCTTCCACGTTGGCCTTTTCAATTAGGGAGAGAAAGCGCCGATTGGCTCGATCGGTAACGACCTTGCGGCGTTTCAATTCTTCAAGCTGAACACGTGCTGCGGTCAATTCCGCCTCTGCCACGTATTCAACAATGGCCTTTCGAACCGCGCTCGACTTGTCGACCTGATGCCAAATGAAAATGCCGCCCAGAACGGCGGCAATGGCAAGGGCTGAACAAGCGGCGCGGCTCTGAAGGATCCAGGTGGCCAGACCCATTATTTAAGGCCTTCCAGGCACATCCTGTGCTCTGCCGTGCGGCGGTTGACCAGGCCCTTGATCGTTCGGCCGCCTGCCTTGTTGAACCAGGTGGCCGCATTGCAAGCGCCTTTGTAATCGCCACTGTTCAGACGCTTGCGCGCTGTTGACCTGCAAAAGGCCCCTACCCCAATGTTGTAGGTCAAGCTCACGAACGTGACATAGGACTTGGGAGGAATGGCGTCAGGGTTTTTCAGACACTTGCGCATGCCGCGCTCGTGTTTCTTGAGCGAGGCCAGCAACATTGCGTCACATTCGGCCTTTGTGTGCCTGTCCCCCATCTTCACGCCGTAAGTTTCGCCGTAACAGACGGTTGGCACTCCAACGACATCCTTATAGGCAACCAGGCGCAGGCCTTCCCAAGCACCCACAAGAGCAATTGCGGCCACGCCGACAGTTCCAGCCAGGCGGGATTTACGTCCCATCTTTCATGTCCTTTTGAACGAGTATGCGGGCAACGAATGCGCCGGCGGTAGCAAGAGCTGAGAGAAGCGCCAGGCGTCCCGGCTCGATGATGTCGCCCAGGAAGGGCAACGCCACCTCTGCACCAGACAAAAGCGCAGCAAGCAGCATCAGGCGAACGCTCCATGCCCTTGCCAGGACACGGCGCCAGCCGATTATCAATTTCATACGGAATCCTTTAGGCACAAAAAAACCGCCCTAAAGGCGGTTATTGTTCAAAAAAAAACTAAGTATTAGTCGTGTTCTCCTAGGGCTTTATCAAAACTCCAGAACCAGTTGGCATCGTAAGTATCGAACATCCCTTTGATGCAGCAAACTCATTCCACATTTCGTACTGCTCTTCGTGGTTCTTGAAAGCATAGTCGTCGATCAAAACGATGGCAGAACGAGCAATCCTATCCCAAAGCTCCGCCATGACTTCTTTTTCATATTTAGCGTGATTGAGGTCAACAGATAGATAAGCGATCTTTTCTATTGGAGCTTGGCTCAGTGTTTCAGGCAAAACCCCTTTTACTAGCTTAGCATTGGGAAACTGAGAGAAGTTATTCTTGGCGATATCAAAATAATCAAAATAGGGCTTGTTCTGCTTCCTAGTCTTCTCTTGCCCGTCGTCTGGGATCCCTTCGAAAGTATCAAAGAGGTAGAAGTTTCTAGGAATTTGATAAAACTTTAGAAAATGGCAGATTGTTAAAGAAAGAGAACCCAGAAAAACGCCGCATTCGACAAAATCACCCTCAAGTGTAAGCCCGTGTTTCGCTGCCCAAACCGCAGTGTGTGCTCTCCATCGAACATCTTTGTAGCGACCATCCCACGCTGCTTGATTACCTTCGACAGCCTTGTCCCAAGCGAACGCAAAAGCGTCATCTTCCATAAATGACAGGTTTTTCTTTCGAACTGCAAAATTGTCTGCGGCGTATTCGTAAGGCTGTGTCTCCTGCCCCTTGAATCTCTTTTTTATTGCCCGTCCGATACCGAATGCCATTTAGATCTCTTTCTATCTCCAGTCGTAAGGGGCGAGATATCACTTCATGCAAATCGTGAGAACCTTTTTTTAAGCCCTCTAGAAGGCCTCAGGAATTCAGAGCCCCTGCCCAGAGATCGTCAACTTCTTCTGGTGTTAAACCAATGGTCGTTAAAATTGAGACGATTAATGGCTGTGTGCGCTGAAACTCATTTGAAAACTCCCATTCGATTTGTGCCGCAGTTCGCTCTGTTTCATCGGCAATGGCAGCAATTGCGCTGTCTACCTGCGCGAAAGTAAGATCCGCATTGATCAAACCCAGCCGGAGTTGGCATGCAGTTAATGGTTGCATAAACTTACGAAGTTCTTCTGGCGTAGACGGCACATACTCTGGAATCATTCCGCCGTTGTCTTTCCACGCTTGGGCGGATTCGATTACTTTGACATTCCAAGCGTTATTCTCGCCCGGTCGCAAACCCGTGACAAGTTCTTCTTTAGACCCATCAGGGTATTGGACACAATAGTGCGCTGCTCCGATAACTTTTGCCATTACGGTTTCAGAATGGTCCGTTTCCCAATGGGCATCGAAACCATAAAATTCGATGATGTTCGCGTTCATCATGATATCCTTTGCATAAGGTGCAGGATGCTGCCGCCGGCGAAATTCCCTTTTTGGCGCCAAGTGCCCGTGAGTTGACTCCCACGCTCACTGGAGTTCCATGAACTATCTACCCAAGCGTAGTTATGTCCGGTGTAGACGTAGAGCGGCCGGTTTGCATTTCGGTTTAAATGGGAACCAGAAGCGACAATAAGGCAGGTACCAATCGGAAAGTTTGTATTGCTGTGGCTCGATCCATCATAGACCGACGCAATCTTGTGCGTACCACCATCATTTTCTTCAAGCACAAAGCTGTTTGCACTATCGTCCCAACCGAGATATCGCCAAGTGTTGGAGTTATCGTCATAGAACTGAAGCCAACTGTCACCGCCACCATTGTTACCGACATACATCATGTCCGTAGCATGGAGTCGACCATAGACTGTTGAGCCCGAACCATCGATCCGCATCTTGTGCGAACCATCGTACCGGAAGTCGATGTTACCGCCGTTGGCGACATACATAGCTGATCGATAGGTGCCGTCAGTTTTCTCGGTGCCAATCTCTACATCGCCACCATGACGACGGCTAATAATGTACAGTCGGCCAGTGTAATTGTTGATGAATGAGTTGTTGCCGTCGTGCTGTAGCCGCATGTCAGCACTGTTGCCGAACCGGGCTTCATAGCTGTCCTGCCATTCGGTATTTGCCGAAATGTCCCCTGTCGGCCCCGGATCTCCTTGCGGTCCCTGCGGTCCAATATCCCCCTTCGCCGCAATCAAACCCCAATCATCAGGCGAGATACTAGGGTTCTGGCCAACGTTGACCCGCAACGAAATGTAGGATGAGCCGTTATAGGTCACCGTTTCATCTGCGTTATAGGTAACGCCCGAAGACCAAAGGCCCATGTAGGTCAAGCCCGGATCGCCCGTTGCGCCTTGAGGGCCTTGCGCTCCTTGCGGACCTTGCAAGCCTTGATCGCCTTGAATTCCCTGAATGCCTTCCGGCCCCTGGGCCCCCTGTTGACCCTCCGGCCCCTGAATACCCTGTTGACCTTGTAAACCCCGCTCGCCCTTGGCCGCGACCAGATCCCATTCGGCCGAAGCATCATCGGGCGTCACATTGGTATGACCTGCCACACACAGAAAGTAAGACCCGTCATAGGAAACCGTGTCGTTCGGATCATAGGCAACCAGATTTGACCATACTCCCCGGTGGTTCATGCCAACCGGGCCGGGATTACCCTGCGGCCCCTGTGTGCCTTGCAACCCTTGCGGGCCACGGCCGAAAGGAACGCCAACAGACCAGGCACCGACCGCGTTTGAAAGCTTCCAGTATACCTCGCCAACTTCCACATCGAGAAACGAGAAATTCGCCGGCTCCGCATTGTAGGCGGCTCGATCAGCGGTCAAACCGGAAGCATCAGGCTCAAATGCTTTTCCCACCGGTCCTTCCGGCCCTTGCGGGCCTTGTGGACCAATGAGGCCTTGTGACCCTGTCGGACCGGCTGGCCCTTCCGGGCCTCTTGGACCTTCCGGCCCCTGAAATCCGGTTGGACCGCGCGGACCTTCATAGCCAAGTGGCCCACGCTCGCCTTGCGGGCCTTGCGCCCCTTGCGGCCCCTCAGCTCCTTGCGGGCCGGAAGGCCCCTGATTGCCAACCGGTCCTTTAGGTCCCTGCTCTCCTGGCAATTGAGCGATTTCCAACACCTGCTGCAATGTTGGCACATCAGAATTTTCATTTGCCTCAAGCGCATTGATCAACCGGCGGTTTGCCAGATCATAACCGCCGTTTTTCTCAATCAAAGCACGGGCAGCAACCGACTGCATGTTGATCGCTGTGCGATCCATCGCCCTTTCCATGACGGCCGGGTCAATCTCGCCGCCAGCAAGGCTGTAAGGCTGATCGTAGTCGCTGACCAGGATCACTGTCAGCTTTTCGTCAATTTGAAGATCAGCCGCTGTAAAATGGACCGTACCGGTAGAGAAATCACCGCCTGTAAAATACCAGTTGCCCGGTGACTGCTGATATTCCCAAAGGGTGGTTGACCCTTGAGCATCCGTATGGGTGACCTGAAGATTGCGTTCATCGACAAACTGGAACGGCAGATCGGCACGATCCGTCACACCGTCGCCCATCACCTGGACGCGGCCTTCTTCCAAAGCTGCTATTGTCATATTTGATTTTCCTAGAGAGTGCTCACGTGAAGCAAAGCTTCACCAAACGCAACCCACCGACAGAAAAATCGAGTGGGACGTGAGTTTACTTATGAGTAAAGTGCAAAAATTTATTATAACATCAAAATTTAATTCATAATATATTTTAAAAAAGATAGAAAGAATATAATTTTACCAAAAAATACTATCTAATTTCTAAAAACCAATATTGAAGCTAGAGTATTATTTAAGATCAAAACACATCAGTCGTCTATGATCTCCATTGCCGCCGCACTGATCAGCTTTTCATCTTCGAACCACACTATCAAACCGAGAGCGTCGTAATCGAAGGGCGTCTGAACCGAACCATTTTCATAAAGGACGCCCACGCCGATCTTGTCAGGGTCGCTTCCCATATGCGCGATGAGTTCCTCCTCGGACATTCCAATCAGGTTTTTGCCGCGAAACCCAAAATAGTCTTCACATTCAACAGTTTGAATCAGTCCATGTTCGGTTGTCACCGATTTTACAAAGTCCTGAATAATATAGCTCCCCCATTCCTCCGGCGTTGTCCCTTCCGGCACATGGAGCTTCAATTCAAATCGTTCGATAAAGTTTTTGATCGGTGCACCAAACTTCATTGGTCCCACGCCAATTCCAGGGATCCATTCCCATTTCAAATCGGTCATCTCGCGCCCTTTCCACGTCGACTGTGAGCTTCCCCGGACTTCGCCTTTTGAGCTGCATCTTTGACACGCCGAATCCTATCTCTCAGCAGTGTCTTTTCTCGCCGCGACGTCGAATGCTTTAAAGCCGCTTCCAAATCCATGGTTTACCGATCGCTCTGCCGCTCTCGCCTTACAGTCCTAGCTTACGTTGTAACTGCTTGCTTTCCGTGCTCCAGCTATCAACGGCAAGCTTTGGTACAAAATCAGTTGAACAACTCAGCATGTGTTTTCGATGGAAAAAATTTGTTTACTCAATTGAATCTATTCAAATTAAATACATAAAATAGCGATTTCATATTTGACAAATATTCCTAATTACTATTTTTTCGACAAAAAAAGTACAAAAATTACTCATGCTCCACAATCGGATCATCAAACCCTATGATATCAATTACATGATCATCTAACAAAACTATGTAGTGATTTAGCTCAAGATCTTTCCTGATACCTTCAGTCATCTTGTGATATTCATTGAAAAAATCACCGTCCATGACCTTCTAAATATGCGAATAACCCACATCCAACGCATAGAGGTCATGAAGAGTTCGATAGGCATCACCTTCATCCATGACACGGTAGCAATCATGTCTCCCAAACCTGATTTTCAGGAATCTCCCTTCATTGAGATCCACTCTGAGGGTTAGGTATTCCAGATCATCCGTAAGCTGGTCCAGAAAAAAGAAATGGTACAGATCAATATTTTCCAAAAGCTTGTCAGCTAACATCTAATTCAACCCCAATTTCAAAACGCCAATGAATACTCAGGATAAGCTGACTTTGTTGCTCATACCTATTCAGATCATCTCAGTCGTCTATGATCTCCATTGCCGCGGCGCTGATCAGCTTTTCATCTTCGAACCATACTATCAAACCGAGCCCATCGTATTCGAATGGGGTCTGAACCGAACCATTTTCATAAAGGACGCCCACGCCGATCTTGTCAGGGTCGCTTCCCATATGCGTGATGAGTTCCTCTTCGGACATTCCAATCAGGTTTTTGCCACGAAACCCAAAATAGTCTTCACATTCAACACTCTCAACCTTGCCAAGGTCAGTTGCCACCGACTTCGCAAAATCTTGGATAGTGTAGGATCCTAACCCCGTGGATGTTGTACCTTCCGAGACCCTAAGCTTCAAATCGAAACGTTCGATATATTCTTCGATCGGTGTGCCAAATTTTATTGGACCGACACCAACACCAGGGGTCCATTCCCATTTCCAATCGGTCATCTCGACCCCTTTCCTCGGCGGCTATGTGTTTCCCCCGATTTTGCCCGGCGTGCGGCATCTCTGATGCGATCTATCTTGTTGTACAGCTTCTTTTTTTCCCGCCGCGACGTCGATTCTTTCAAAGCCGCTTCCAAATCTTTTGTCTGCTTCTCTGCTTTGTTTATCGCTCTGCCGCGATCGCCATGCGGCCCGTTTTTGCCGCTATCCGTGGCTTTCTTTCCACCATTCCCGTTCTTTCTTCGTTGCTTTGTTTCTGCCCCCTTTCCTTCATCCGGTCTTCTGTTTTCAAGAAAACTAGGATCCTCGTGGGTCTCAGTTCCAGGGGACCGCCCCTGCCTAAGTCCTGGAAACATCAGACGCTTAATGACGCCCTCGAAGCCACTGGCAGCTTCATCTGGCGTTGCTTCGAAGTAGAACCCGGTCGGCTCATCTCTTTCCAGCGGCCCCAAGGGAGGTAAAAGAGAGATACCCGGTCGCGGTGACACCCTTTGAGCATACTGCGCCCCAGTATACTTGTAGTGAGATGACTGCCCGATAAGATCGACACCATTCAGCAACTCGCTTGGAGACGCGTCAACACCAAGGTAACCCGGTAGAGACACTCGCCCCAGCAAATCCCGGGAAGTTAGCGCTATGGATGAGCCACGCTGCGGGTAATCAAGATCAAACCTTGTGCGTATTTCCTTTTCTCGTTTTCCTCCATTCGCACGCGCCAATCGTGAGGCGGCCTCTTCAGGAGAAAGGCCAAACCGGTCTCTCAAAAGGTGCCATTTGACACGAGATGCCCGAAAGCTCTGTTGATAGGGTTCCTCTGCAATTGAACTGATGCCCAGATCGGCTAGAGACCCGAGGCTCTCATATGCCGTTTTCACCTTGTCATCGGCATCGCTTTCCAGATCCTTCTTCAAAGAGGCGGCATATGGCCTTGGCAACACTCCTTTTTCTCGCGCGATCAGGCGAACCACTGCGCCCTTGTCGGCTTTGCCGTCATCAAGAAACGCAAACGCACGGTCGCTCAGCGTTTGTCGACCCAGCGCCTCGATCTCAGCGCTTCCATCGGAATTAAGCCACTTCAAAGCAGAAATGTTTATGCTTTGTTCTTCTCTAGCAAAAGTTTTAAGATCATTCAACTGCACTTTTTGGCGGGGTGTCAGAGCGGTGTTTGCGTCGATTTCGCGCGGATCAAAAAGCCCGTGGGTCTCTTCAATGCGCCTTTCGATACGTTCGGCTTCAGCGGCCGACGCGCCGGATTTCTCAGCAAGAGTGCCCATATAGATCCGCTGCAGAGTGGCGTCGGACAGGCCTTGAAGCTGCTCAGACCATTCAGGATCTAGATCTTCACGCTTGTTGTCTGAGGCGTCTTTCCGCGCCCCATTGACTGATAAGACATCGGCAGTTTCGTTGCCGCGAACTCCAAGTTCTGCTTCCAGAACACCGAGGCGTTCGTCGAGAGGGCGCGCTCCTATCCAGGTTTCGGCTACTCTTTCCTTGATCCGCTGAAACGCTGCGTCTTTGACGCGGGCAGGCAAGGGCACCGACCTTAAAAGCGTTTCTGCTCTTTTCAGCGCACCAGCGGCCTGCGCCGGGTCCCTGCTCACCTCCTCAATGAGAAGCTCTTCGTCATCCGCCAGTCCATTCTGGAAGTACTTCTCGTTTTCGGCAGCCTCAATCGTCGCAAAACCGCTCACATACCGGTCCCGGTCTACCCTGAAATTCTGCTCGGCGCGCGTCTTGCCTTCCTCAGAAAGCCCCCTCAGGCTCTCAGCATGTTCCTTTTCGAGAAAGGCAACCATGTCTTCGGTGTAACCAGCGCCGCCAGGCCTGTTCCTGGCGCGTTCGGCAATGGAACGCTCTGTCACCCGGCTCCGGATTTTTTTCTGCCGGTTTCGCTCCTCGGCTTCGTCAATCTGATGCTGACGTTTCTTCGCATCCTGGGCCACTTGGGCCGTTTGGACCGCAGTGCCTGCAAGGCTTGCAAAGTCCTGAGCAGAGCTGCGTATTTGTCGGCCAAAGCCTTGCGTTGCCACGCCGACAGCCGTATCGGCGACCACTTGCGGGCTGCCAACACCGGGAAGGCTTTGTGTGCCGGAAAATCTTTGCAATCTCGCCATTGAAAAATCCAATAGATGAAAATTGACTGTCCGAAGGCTTTGATCAGCCGCTGGACAGGCTGTAAACGGTTTTGCCGAGGGTGGTGAAAGCGCTTGTCGCTCCGCCAAGTATCGCGCCCGCAGCGCCAATCTGGCCGGCTTTACGGCGTGACTGCGCCCGCTCCCGGGCGGTCCTGGCCTCGAAGGTCAGATTGTCCCGTTGCCCTTCAGCCCGATACCGGATGGCCTCAATGTTTTGCGCCGCTTCATAAGCGTTGTCATCGGCAACATCCGTGAGAGACCCTGTCTCAGACAGGCCCCGTTCTGCCCCGGCGGCTCTGTTGTATCCACCGGCTCGGGTAAACTGTTCCAGGGTGCGCCGACGCTCAAAGGAGGCTTGCGTTTGATTGACACCTTTTTGCCGGTCGGCCAGTTCGGCCCTGCGTTCTTCTGCCTTGGCTTCCGCATCCGCTTGCTGGCGAATGCCTTGGGCTTGCACAACGCCGCCCGCCAGCGATCCCGCAATGGAAACCGCTGCCAATACTGCTGGATGGCACATATATTATGGCTCCACGTCTCGGCCAAAGTTGATGGCCAGAATTGTTGATGGTTTTCCGCCACTGACTTCAAGTGCCAGTTGCCCGCCGTCCTGCCAGCGCGTCTCAACGCACTGGTTGAGAACGCCTGACCGCAATGGCGCTGGCTCGCCGGAAGGGTCGCCCGCGCGGTAATAAACCAGCTCGTCCAGATAACCGTCTTCCGACCCGGCCCGGAGCGATCCGGTCTGCTGAACGGCAATCTGGCAGCTATCAACGCGCATCTTGCGGCCAAGGGCCGACCCGTCTTGCGCCGCAATCGGATAGGGCAAGGTCTTGGCTTGTGCCGTGACATTCAGGCCGATCAGGATATCTTCCGCCGTCTGGCCATTGGGGAGACTGACTTCCCCTCCGTCCACGGTTGCTGGGTAGTCCGTTCCATCGGCAAAAAGCACAACCTCTTCGCCTTCCAGATGGCTCAACCCTGTCACCGTGTTTGCCGGGACGCCGCTATAAAGCGCCGCACAGTCAAGATGCCACGCCTTCTCGGCTGCGCCGTCTTGAAACGGCCTCTGCATGATTTCGATATAGCGCCGGGTCGCACCGTTGATGGTTCGCCGGACTATCAGCCAAACCTCATCAGAACCGCTACCGGTGAGATCGGCCAGGCATTCCACCGGGCCGCCAAAGTCATGACGGTGCATGCCATAGACCTGCTGCTGACGTTCATAGGTAAAGCCGACGACGCTGCCCTGTTTGTCCCAGGCCCAGATAATGCTGTCAGGGTATTGCTGATAACAGGCACCTGAAATTCCGGGACGGAAAAGATGAGACTGCACCTCGCTGACCGATTGCGACACCCGGCCATCGGCGCCAAAGTCATAGGCCATCTCCCGCATATCGGTGCCATAAGGCCCGAAATAGAGAAGAACAGACCCAACCTTTATCGGGCTGACACTATTGGCGCCAAAATTGGTCTCCGGCCGTTGCTCGACATTTTCCGGGCCGAACGGGTCCTGATCGGTTGCCTTACCAACGGCACGCACAGCCTTTGAAGTCCCGACAATCAGATCATTGTCATCGACCAGCCACTGAATGCGGTTCACCTGGCCGGACAGGATACCAGCGGTAACGGCATCCGAAGCCTCAAGAACATGCGACACACCGAAATTGGTAAAATCCTCGGTCTGGCTTTCCCAGACCTTTTGCGGTTCTTCCAGAGTTCCGGCAAAGGCAAGCCGGCTCTTGTGCCAACCGACAGTTTCCGGCCAGCCCGTCGTGCCGCTCCAGGCACCCAGCCGCCAGGCCGTTTGCGCCTTTGTATCAAGCAATGCCTGCCCATAGAGCTGCACTTTCACTACTGTGCTGGAGCTTCGACTGACGATCTTGAACCATCGCCAGAAGCCGTCGGAGCCGCGAAACCGGATGTGCCGGCCGACATCGGAGGATTGAAACCCGGAACCGCCATTCAAACCGGCGGCACTCGATGCCGTCAGGTTGAAGGCCGTCTGGTTCTGGCCTGCCTGGTGAAAGACGATCTGACCAATGGCTGAGTTGTCGCCATTTGACCCGCCCCCTTGCTTGAAGCTCAATCTGTAGTAACTGAACGCCGTTTCGTTGTGAAAGGCATATTGCCGCCATTCATTTGAGGCCCAGGTATCCTGCCCATCTTGCGTATCCAGGATCGTCCAGCTCGAACCATCATTCGACGCCTCGATGTTCCATTGCCAGGGCATGTCGTCGTTTTGGCTGTTGTCATTCGGCGCCTGCAGCATGTAGGCATCAATAACAACAGGCCCCGTAAAACGGTATTGCACCCAACCCGATGCCCCACCGGACAAGACCACCTTGCCTTCCGAGCGATTGAACACTTGCCAGGCCGCCGTGCTGTTATTGGATGCGCTCACAGTACCGCTCGGCGCCGTGTTGGATGTCATGTCCGGAACCGGATTGCCCAGCCCGGATGGCTTCAGACTGGTCGGGGTGATGTTCACATCCAGATACGGCCCGTCCTTGAATGCAATCGGACCGATGGACCAGGACGTCTCGGACTGACGTTTCAGCGCCTGAGGTGCGATGCCTCCGCCGGTGATGAACAATGTGTCCGTGGATTGAACAAACTTCAGACCGGGCAGGTCCGACAGAGTATAAGGCGTTGAAACCTCAACACTGCCAACGCGGCCTGCGCTGGTATAGACCCGAAAATACAGGTGGCCGAATTCCAGCATGTAGTACTGGCCGTTACCGAACTCGAACGGGATCAGCCAGCCGCCCTGGCTGCTGTTTTTCATCTCCCCGATGAATTTGGTTCCACCTCTGCGGCGCAAGCCGCCGCGTTTCAAGGTGATGAAGTTTTCGCAGCGCTCAAGTGACGAGCGGAACAATTCCAGATCGGAGCGGTAAATCAGCTCCGGGTCCAGTTCACCGCGGCTAAACGTGGCTTGCAGATGATAGCTCATCGGTTCGTAATGATTTCCAGATCGATTGCAGGAAGCGGTGTGCCCTGCCCTGTGTCGTAGCTCCCGGCCTTGTCAAAGGCTTCGGTGGCCGCCTGACGCAGGGCCTCAGCGCGGCTGTTCTTGCCCGTAATCACATGAGCGCATCCGGCAGCCAGAAACAGCGCAAAGCCGTGCACGAAGAGCGGTGCAAATTCGGTTTCGCGCGTGACACGCCGCACGTATCGAAGGGGAAACGGCGGCGGCTTGTCGGTCATGATCCGCTGTCCGATCACCTCAAACTTGAGGATCTCGCCACCCGGAGCACCATTGGCGGTTTGCTGTGGCAGACGCAGGGCATCCGACGGTTTCTTGTATTGATAGGCCCATCGAAATGGCGGCTTCCCGGTCTCAACGGGTAGATGTGTCAGCGTGGTCGCAAAATCCCAGTCATGCATGGCAAGATAGGCATCGCGATGCGCGGCGTAGTGGTTCCGGAACCAGCGTGAGGCAACGGATGAAAAGTCGAAATCCCGTATCGGTGCTTCTTTCAAATGCGCAAGTGCCAGGTTCGCCATCTCCACGGACGTGTGAACGGTTCCAGTCATTCAGCTCTGCTTTCTGTTGATGTCAGGCGGCAGGTGGCAGGGTCATCTCGGCTTCATAGCCTTCAAGAGCCCGCACCGCTTCTTCCTTGTTGTCGGCTTTGACACCGGCATAATCCGCTGCCATGGCCTGTTGGGTCTTCCAGTGTTCCTTGCGCCAGCCCGCCGGCAGCGGGCGGCCAAAGGCTCCTCCGGCGGCGCTCTTTTGCTTGCGGTTCCAATCGGCGGAAATCACATTGTTCAAGGCATCGCGCTGCTGGTCCTTTCGGCTCGGCTCAGTCCCGAACCGATCTTCAAAATCCCTGGCATGGTTTTCTTCAAGCCGCTGCAGATGCTTGAGCCGGCGCATAATGATCTCGTCCATTCCAGACCCTTTCGTGAAAAAGAAAAGGGCGGCCAAAGCCACCCATTGTGATCAAGTTGTGTTGGTAGTGTCTCAGCGTTCAATTTGCGGCAGGTGGCCCGCCCCGGGTCTGCGGTAGCAAGCCCGCTGGTGGTGAATGCGGTTCGCGCTGCTTTGCAGCAGCTTCGCCTGCAGCCAGCCGCCGCGCCCTGACCTGTTCTTCGGCTGCCAGAACATTCACCTGAAAGCGATCTGTCACCTTGTGCCGAACACCCGTCTCATCATCGTAGAGCAGCGTCATACGCGGGCCATAGCCATCTTCATCCGCCACGCCTCGGGCCCTGTCGTGTCCGGTGTGTTCGTTGGGAGTCAGGTACCACTTGCTCGCTTTGATACCCTCACTGGCCAGAACGGTCTCTACGTTTTCACGCACATAGTGGCGGTCCTCGCCATCGATATCCGGATAGGCGGTCTCGACCGGATATTTCAGAACCGTTCCCTCTGTCTCTGGCGAATAATTGGAAAGAGACCATTTCTGCCGGAACTTCCAAAGCGCGAATTCATGGGCGGCCTCCCGGTGACCGTCCATCTCCAGATAACTTTCCAGAAGCATGTCATGGTAGTCTTTCAGCGCCTCGGCTTCTTCCTCAGGACTGGTGCCGAGCCGCTGATAGCGGTCATAGGATGTCTTTCGCGCGAACGGATCCTCTTTGTCGATCTTCCTGGAACCTTCCCTGTTCACGTCCAAAGGATTGGCCGGAACCGGCTGCAGTGCACCATCATCAACATCACCTTGCGGGGCCACGATGGCTTCGGGCTCCACCGAAACATCCGAACCAGGCGCCAACTGCTGATGTCCGCGCTCTTCATCGGATCGGCCCTCAAACACGACAAAAGGCAGATATTTGTCGACAAAAAGCTCGCGGTCCTTGTTGGCATCGCGCGACAAGGCCAGATCTTGGCCGAATTCAATCTGCTTCTGCCGGTCGTTTCCTAAAGCGGCTCTTGCCGCTTTTTCCGTCGCCCGCCAGTCGATTTCCGGGCTCTCGCCGTAAAGGAAATCATTCAGATCTTCTGTGGCAATGCCCAGTTGTTCAGCCGCGCTGTCACCAAGTTTGCCCAGCACTTTGCCGTGATCGATTTCGGTAACGAGCAGATGCAGCAACTGATAAGTATCGGCAAGGTCTTCGCCCGACTGATAAAGCTTGTAGCCCTGCCGGATCACCTGTGCGACGGCCGCCGCCACTGGCGCTCCTGGCCCGGTTGACGACGCAAGAGCTCCAACAAGAACCGACACGGCTGCATCCTCGGCCGCGCTTTGCGCCAATCCTTCGGCAATCGACTTGAGATCAATTCCCATAGCAGCTGCCACTTCGGAAGGCGGCAGATCGTGTTCCAGCGCAATGGCAACGACGGTCGTTGCCAATAAAAGACCAGTCGCCGTGCCTGCAATCACTGACCCTTTCCTGAAATCGATCCTTCCGGCAACTCTGGAAGCCTCGCTGATCAGCTTACCACTGCTGCCCTCCAACAACGGCAAGCCGGCCTTCTGACCGAACGGAACGGGTCTAGCCAGATCGTGCGGGTTTCGGAGGCCTTCCTGCAGCGCGCCCGTGACAGGCAACTTAGTGTCAACACCAAGTCTCAACGTATTAGGCTCGCCATGGCCAAAGCCTGGGCTAAACTTCTTACCGCGATCCCCGTCCGGTCCGCTGCCGAGTTCCAGCCGTCTTATTCTGTCTGCCCGCTCACGCCGTGCCTCTTCATAACTCCCCGGAAAAACAAGCACACCCTGCTTGTAATTTGCGCGCTTTCCATAGTTGTGACGGACAATGTTCATGTATTGTTCTTTGGTCAAATCAAGATCTGGATGCGTTACCAGCTCCAGCATCGCCCGTTTCACGGTCCAGAACCTGAAAGGCCTGTCGACAATCATTCGTTGCTTGCCGTTTTCATCGCGGTATCTGTTCTTCGCGAAATCGATATCCTGAGTAATAACCTCAAAATCGAAATCGGGATTGAGATCCATGAACTTGCGTGCCGTCATGTCCCAGATCTCTTTCCCCCCGCGCCGGCTGTGTCTCTTGCCTTTGGGGTCGTATATTTCCTTTTCTTTGTCCGTTAGTGAGGAGACGTCGAGAATTTTCATTTCACTTTTCAAACCCTCGACCCAACTCTCGAAATCAAGGAGCTTTTTGCCTCGTAGATGTTTTGAAGCCCGCATTTCAGCGTGAGCATCCTCACTAAGGAAAAAGTAGTCGCCTCGCTCCGCGAGAACGTTAAGCCCTTCGATGCCCGCGAGGCTCATGATGCGACTGATTTCAGAAACATCGATCAAAACAACGGTATCATTCATTCCGGCTGCTTCCCTGCGAATTCAAGAAATGTAGCTAGGTTTTCTCGCACATAAGCTTCGGTTTCAGAGGATCTAAGACCTGGGAGCTCCTTGCTCTCAACCAGTTCCGCCAAAAATTCAGCCGAATTGAGAGCACCAAGGCTATATGGAACTTCCGCCTTAAAAGCATACCAGTCCATGAAATCGTTTCGGGTTTCGTGAGACTCAAGCGGATTCAGATCCCAATAATCAGGGTTGTCAGGGAAAAAATTCGGTCGACTTTCTAGCAACCGACCCCACTCGATGCCTTTGAGAAGCGCTTGATAAATCTCCTGATGACGCAGCATCAGCCCGGCCAGTTCAAGCGCGTTTTCAAACGGCATCTTGGGCGCAATCTTCCCACTGCCTATTGCATATTCTTCAAAATAGGCTTTGCCCTCATCGGATTGCCGGAAAGCTTTCAACTCGTCCCGCCAACCGGTGATGTCATCAAAATCGGCCATCTGCCGGATACTCCGTTTTCAACACTATGTTCGTGAATGGCTACGGTGGTCCACTCGGATCGCGCAAAACATCCATAAGCAGCGCGAACCCGCAACCGACCCCAAATCCTTTTGCCCAAAAGAGACTTACTCTTCGAAGAAAACTCGAAGCCTGCTCATTCCGACTGTTTCCCGTCGAATTCAAAGAATATTTCGAAGTCGCTTCGCGCGTATGCTTCAGCTTGGGGAGATCTCAGTGCTGGCAGCTCCTTGCGCTCAACCATTTTTGCCAGGATTTCAGCCATATGCAGAGCGCCATCGTCATATGGAAGCCCGGATTTGAACGCATACCAGTCCATGAAATCGTTTCGGGTTTCGTGCGATTCCACCGGATTCAGATCCCAATAGTCTGGATGGTCGTGAAAAAAATTCGGCCGCTCCTCAAGAATCCGGTTCCATTCAATGCCTTTGAGAAGCGCTTGATAAATCTCCTGATGACGCAGCATCAGCCCGGCCAGTTCAAGCGCGTTTTCAAACGGCATCTTGGGCGCAATCTTCCCACTGCCTATTTCATATTCTTCAAAATAGGCTTTGCCCTCATCGGATTGCCGGAAAGCTTTCAACTCGTCCCGCCAACCGGTGATGTCATCAAAATCAGCCATCTGCCGGATACTCCATTTTCAACAATATGTTCATGAAATGTTCCGAAAATCAATCTTTGATTGTAGTGGAGTAGAATGCCAGCTTGCCCTGAAGTCGCATGCCGCCATCTTGCTTTGATGAGGTTCTTTCTAGCGGTGTTTTGACGAACCGTACAGAGACTTTAAATGTCCCAACGGCCTGTTTAGACAGAGCTTTTGAAAAAGGTAAAGAGTTTCATCCGGTTATGATGAGCGGCTCATTATGCGCCCTGGCAAGTCGATTGAAACCCTCTTCCACCATCGCGGAAGAGGGCTGATGTTCATCCCGGGCGGTTGAGCCACAACCGTCGCAAAGCCTTTAGATATTCACCTTCAGGCAGGCAAGCTTCACATTCTTGCGGGTGTATTTCCGGTCCCAGTTCAAGGCATTGCGCAGCTCGGCAAGAGTTGCGCCCTGGCTCTTGGCTAGGGACGCCCCTGTGAAATCCATGCCCGCCGGATGGATCAGCTCGAACCTGCGCGTTGTCAGATAATCCGCACCGCCGCCATCGCCGATATCCGGATCCCGCGTGATCTCCGTTCCCTCGTTGCCATAGATCGTTGTCCGGTTCGGCACCTCATCGATATGCATGAAAGCACCGGGTGCGAACAGGAAGCACGAATACTCATCCGAGTTCGTTCCACTCGACACGGGCATCATTTCCGAATGCACCACCATCATGCCCGCGTAATAGGGCACCTCGAAAGGGGCTTCGGACGGTTTCTTGAACTCGATCTTTTCATCGTCCAGCAACGTGCCATAGACAAAGCTGTGCATTGCGATAACACGCAAATCATCCAGGTTCTCGCCCATGGTCAGCCGCGCCCGGTTGATGGCCTGATAGCTGATCCGGCTGGCAGCGGTTGGAGAACCGACATCGGCATAAATTGAATAGACCATGTCACCGGCATCATTGGCCACGTTATCGGCAACCACGCCTTCCGCCGTGGCGATGATCCGCTCTTCCTTGCGCCGTCCCCAATAAGCGCCGATACGCTCGGCCACCCGGTTCATGGCACTGTCACCCCGGCCAGTCGCGGCATAGCTTGCCACCGTCTTGGCGCCATACTTCTTGGCGAGACGGTGCTTATACGCCTTCATGTCGCTTGCGGTGATCTTGCTTGTGGTGATCTTGTTGTCGCTGTCATCGATCACGGTCGGTTCGGCGTCGTCGAGATCCTCCCAGTACGGCACTTCGATCTGATTGCCACCCGCCTTGAAGCGCTTGGCGATATCGGGAGCCGGTGCGGCCAGAATGCCCGACTTTTCCAGCATGATCAGTTTGGCGGGTTTGTTTTCCGCCATGTAGGGCGTGAAGACACGCGGTACCACGATGTCTGAAATTTGAGACGTCATTGATTATCCTATGGTTGTAGATATGAACGAATTTGGCCAGCATGAACGGCCGCCTGAAGCGACACCGCTGGCAGGTTGGGAAACGGAAAACGGCCAGGCAGAAACAATCCGCGAAGCACCTTGTGCCGCGCAGTCCCTTAAGACTGAAATTCCATTTCAAGTGTATTTGAGTAATCTCAGTAAATGCAGAGCCGTTCTAATGGCCGAAATCGCATATTTGCAATATTTTTAACCAATTAAGCTTGAATACTCAAAATAATCTAGACAAATTCATGCCATCACTGAAAATGCTAAGTCATCAAAAAAGTAAAATCGACCTAGGTCGAAACTGAAGAAACATAGATACACTTGGATATTATAGATCTAACCAAGTAAAAAATTATAAGCCGAACAATCTCGGGTCCCGTCCTGCTGAGACGATCAACTGCTCCGCCAATATAGGCGTACGTTCCAATAGTGCCGCCTGCAACCGTAAGTCTTGAGTGTCAAGTTCAAAAGGATTTGTTCGTTTATCACTACTCTGTTTCGTACGCACATTCCGTTTTTCCGTTGTTACAGAATCCCGTTGCTTCAAAAAGTCCCTTTGTTCCGGCGTGAATACTGGTGGCTCGGTTTTACCGAAGGTTCGCTCCCAACTGGGATGGAAGCCGGACACACGCTTACCCGCGTAATAATCCTCCCAATGATCTTCGTTGTCGAAGTACAGTTCCATGGCATCGTAGTAATCAATTTCGAATTCTTCCGAAATTTTTTCTATAAACGGCTCATGATGATTTACTGTTGTGTTGAAAGGCGCCTTACCTAGCGCGCTCCCAATCCGTTTGGCTACAAAGTTGGTTATCGGTTGAGTTAGCAACTTATGCTCCTGTTTCACAATGTGAATCTATAAGTTCATTAATTGGGGTGATCCGGGTGATGAAGCCTGCAGCTTTGGCAACGCCCGTCACAACTCCGGTCACAGCATCTTCGACAAAGAAATGCCGGAAGACTTCAAGACCGCTTTCCTCATCGAGCGCATCAAGCTCGAAACTGGAAACAGCGAACACGCCACGTCCCGTGTTGAACCGGGCAATGGCACTTTCATCGATCCTCGCCTTTTCAAGTGGGCAAATGCTGTTCAGTCGAAAACAGCCTGTGTCGTCGCAAAAAGAAGGCAGATTATCAGCAACCCCAAACACCGTGACATTTTTGGCGACGACAAAGCCAAGCTTGTTCCGGTCATCTCGTCCGGTAAACCGCACGAATTGACCGCTGTGAATGTCCTCAGGTCGCCCGGTTATGGCAACATCACCAGGTGCCATAACCGGCATCAGGCCAGTAAAATGAATGCGGTCACTGTCCGGGTAATCAAAGAGCCAAAAGGAACTGGCACCAAAGAGAATGATCACCGCAAAGGCCGCATATACCGTTGGCCGGCTCAGCCTTGCCTCCTCCACCTGTTTCCAGGCAAGAACACTGGAATAGCAAGCCAGAGCCAGTGCGATCAAAGCCAACGTGATCGAATACTCTTGAATATAGTAAGCGGCAAAGAAGACGTCATTTGCCCCGAACAGCATCAGTAAAAGAACAAAAGTTGAAACCGCAAACCAGAGTCTGCACCGGTTGAAGAAAACCACATTCGCGAAAAACGGCCACGACAGATTCGCAATCAAAAACAACATGCGTTTCGCAAGCATTCAACCGTCCCAAGTCATTCCATTTCAAACCGGCTCAGAGCCGTTCGGTATTTGCGGTGCGCCGCAGATGCCCCACTCAAAAGTGGCTCCAGTCTTTGACCATTGCCACCTTTTGATCTTGTTGCGCTGGATTGACTGCTCCAGAAAAGCAATAGCTCTCACAACTCGGCTGACGTCAAGTCCAGTGCATCGCTCATTGCTCCGGTGCGATGGATCGGAAGGGCACACTCGCAGGTCGTAAGAAAATCAGCGTTTGGAATTTCAGACACTCGATCTGCTCATCGGAGCCCGGTTCATAGTCCGTGTAGACAAACATTGAGTGGTGCTGTTTGCCCGTCTTCTTCTGAACGAACTCGGTGACGGACGTGCATGTCGTGTCGAAGAGCTGATGCCTGACCGTGAATTCCTCATCGGTGAACTTCTTCATCGGCGTTCCAAGTTCGGTGACCGTGCCGGAACCGGCCATGATGTTCATAATACCGTAAAGTTGTTTTCCAAGGTCCTGAATGAAGAGCCCGTCAGGATCAAGATAAGATTTGATGTCTGTCTCTGCAGTGAACTCTGGAACATAGGTTTCCTTGGTCAAGTCCACGTTCAACACCGTGATCGTGTCAGGTTGCTGGTACTGTAAAAAATCGAATGGATAGGTGTAATATTCGGTTCTGCCATAGGGTGTAAAATACTGAGAATATCCATCAATCTCTGAGAGTTCACCGGCATTCCTGGATATGGCTTCCTGCGAATACCCCAAAAACAGAACCCCAACAGTGCTGCCAGGCCGCACCTTGGATGACAGTGGTCCAATAGAGCCATCGACATAGCTCTGAATTTCGCTCTGAAGCACTTTTGGCTGCTCAGGCCAGGGGATAACCTGATCTGCGATGGCACCGGACGCCAAAACCGTCAGTCCGGATATCAAGGCCGCCAAAACAACCGGATACACCCGGCTGGACTTTTTCAAGTTCGCAAGAAACGCCTTCATCACATGCACCCTTTTCCAGATCCTGTCTGTTCCTTGCCTGGATCATATGTTCATTATTTGTTCCGATCAATTAAAAGTTGAAAAACACCCTCACAGCCAGATGACGCTCGCCCGATGGAAGCTCGGAACGGATGCTCAAAGCCTGAACAAAGCCGGGTCGCGTCCCGCCGCAAGGATCATCTGCCGCGCTTTGGCCGGGTTCCGCTCCAGCATCTCGGACTGTTCCTTCAGGCTGAGGCTGTCGCTTGCAAAGGGGTTTGTGCCGTTGCCGCCGGTGTTCAGCCCGGGCAGGCCATCTTCGGCAAGAGCGCTGTCATGGATAAAAGCCAGCAGTTTGACCGCCGTCGGGTCCGCCACCTGTTGCAAGCCATCGGCACCGGCTGTCGTCAGCGCCCCCTTCTCGGAAAACCAGCCGCTCAGGTCGATGCCATTGGCTTTCAGTCCTGTCATCGCCCTGTCGGCCTTGGCGACCACATTCTGATACCCGTCGCTTTCCGGTGCGCCATATTCCTTGATCAGGGCCTGGTGGGCCGCTTGGGTTGTCTCGGCCTGTTTTTGGGCCGTTACATGCGCGGCTTCGGTGTTGGCCGCAAAGTGGTCCGCCATCTTGCCAACCCAGCGGTCATGCAGCTTCTGCGCGGCTTCCGGGTGAAGCCCGGCTTCCTGAAACCACCCGCTTGCCTCTTCGGCAAAGGCCTGATCATAGGGAAAGTCTTCTGCCAGCCCTTCCGGAAGATCGAACCGATAGCCGTTTTCAGGTGTCCAGCTTTTCGAAACGTCCTGATAAAAGGCTGCCTTTTCATCGCTGCTGGCACTCTCGCCCGGCAGCATCACGGCGCTTGAAAGCTGGTCCTGCAACGCATGAAAATCACTAAAGACACTTTCCGCGTTGCGCCAGCCGTTGTCAGCGGCAAAGGCTCTCTGGTCTTCCGTCAGGCCGGACAGGAAAGCATCCGGTCCCGGCGCTGCGTCCTCGCCCGCATATGCGGCGTCATTTTGATCGTCCAACTTAAAACTCCTCGTCATGCTCAAATTCGGGAAGCGTTTCCAGGCGGGCTGCCGCCTGCAGGGCGGCATGTTCTTCCGGCGGTATGCGCAGCATCGACAGGATCCGCGCAAACAGCGCCTTGCGCCCGTCCAGATAACCGCCTGCGCGCGCGTCCAGATCAACCGGCGGTGCCTGATAGATCCCGCAATCTGCTGCAAGATCCGCCAGCACAGTCTCGCCGTCTGTACTTGAAAAGACGGACCTATAGGCCCGTTCCAGCTCTGCGGCCCTGTCTTTGCGCCGCCGCGCCCGCCGTTTGAGGCAATGCCACATTCGTTTCTCCAATAGCTGACCGGACCAGACAAGCGCCGCCCGGTTTTCACGCCCCACGAGTTCAGAAATTGTTTTCCTTGAATGGTTTGCACAGATCCGAAAAGCCTAACGGCCCTCTTGCACCACCCTATAAGCACGCTTAAATTGTATTCAGACGAACATTCGCCTATCACAATCCGATTGGGACAGAAGCACCACATGCCCAACTACGACCTGGCCCGCATGAAGTGGGGCGGCGTTTTGCTCGGTGCCGCCGCGCTTTACAAGGTCGACGAAATTCCGCTCAACCATCTAAACGCCGGAGATTTTCAGGACTCCCTGGAAACCGCCGCGCTCTGGGCGTTCCGCGTGGCAACGGTTGTGTTCATTTTCCTTCTCATACGCTCCATCAGTTCAGGCGTGCGCCACGGACGCGAGCTTGACCAGATGATCGCACGCGAGAAAGCGATGAAACGCGGGGAAGACCGCTTCCGGGACTGATCAAAGTCCCAGGTCTTGCGGCAGGGTACTGCCATCCAGCGTCCCGTCTTCGCTCAGGGTCTTGATCAGCGGAGCGCCGTCCCTGGCCATTTTGGCCATGCTTTCCCCGGCCGCCAGTTGCTGTTGCTGCTGGGTTTCGGCCTCGCGCTTTTGCCGCAGCGCCTCCACCTCTTCCGGGCGCCGCTTCAGCTTGGCTGGCAGCCCCAGTGCCCGGCGGGTCAGGTCGTATTCCTCTTCCCGGTCATGCAGATCCATAAGGGTCGGGTCGCTCGCCGCAGCAACACCGAGATATTCCTGGAAGCCCATGATCGCCTCGAAATGACCTGCCTCGCGCATCTGATCGATGGGCGCTGTCGGCTTCAAGGTCACATCGCTGCCTGCAATCGTCTCGGGCGGCGCCAATGGCGATCCTGGGGCAAACGCACCCCGCCGGCCCAAAATGCCGACTTCGCGTTCAAAAAGGGCCTCATTGCCGGCCATGATGTTGGTCGAAAACGGACCGATCATGTCGGCCATTTCCTTGCGGCGGATATTGGCTTCCGTTGCCGTCCGGCCGCTGCCCTCCAGCAGCGTCTGCCACAGGTCGCCGTAAAGGCCGACCCTCAGCTTTTCACGGATATTCTCGATCTGCGCATCCGCCGCTCCCGGACTGACCGTATCGATCATCGGCCGGAACAAGGGCCGCCCCTGCTCGTCGATCAGCCCCGGGTTGATGCGCCCTGGGTTAAGGTCGAGCTGCCGTTCCTGGGCATGGGTTGCGATGGGCGGGCGCACGGCCTGAGAGCTTGCGATCAGCGCATCCTTGGCAAGGCTTTGCAGGCTCTTGATGTCGCTCATCAGCTTGGCCTGCGGCGGCGAACCATAGGGCGACAGGCCGTCCCGGTCCCACCGGCTGATCACGAGCGGATATTCAAAGAAGCCTCCCCTTCGGCAAATGTGCTTGCTGTCTTCTTCAAAGTGAATGCTCTCGTAGCGCGACTTGCGGATGTCGGCCGCATCGTCCTGTCCGCCCTCACGCAGAAAACAGGCATGCACGAACCGGTGCTCGGCATTCTTGCGCTTCGGGTCGCCCGCCTCCTCCCGGATCTTGTCGGAAAGATTGCCGCCATATTCCTTGGCCGCCTGCCAGGCCTTCAGCGTTCTGACACGGAAGAACCCGCAATCACTGCCCTGTGCATCCACAAGCAGGTAGACCTCGTAAAGCGGCACATAGCGGTAGTGAACAGGCGTGCGGATGTCGGCAAGGCTCGTCTCGTTTTCCGCCGGAAACAGAACCCCCGTGCCCAGCTTGACGGTGGACAGAAGCCGTGACCGGTTGGCCAGCGCAAATCCAGACCGGCCGGACGCCCGCACGCGGAACAGATGATCACGCACGGCTTCGAAAAACTCTTCGTCTTCCTGTGTCGGCGGAGGCGCGAACGGATCGCCGAAACCGACGCCGTGCCAGTTGAAGCCTTCCGGCATGGTCAGCGACCCGACGCCCGATGCCAGCCTGTCCAGCAGCCAAACCGCCGTCGGATCATAAAGCTTGCGCGAGCGCTCCCGCGCTGCTGAGCTTTGAAACGCGCTCATTCCGTCGGCGGCGGTAATGCCGCCCGGCCGGTTGAACGCCCGCTCCATGTCGGGCGCGGTATAGGTGACATAGTCCTGCCAGTCGGCCTCATACCATTGCCGCTCGGCCCTGGCCGATTGCAGCTCGGATTTCAGATCGTCAACAATGTTCATATGGTCAGGCCCGTCCCAAAAGCGTCACACCCGGGCGCGAGGCACTGCCATAGTCCGGCACGCCCAGCGGGCTGGTCAGGTTGGTTGCCCTGGTTCCGTAAGCTGCGGCCCTGCGGCGGCGGCTGTTTTCCTGAAGGTTGCGCGCCTGCCGCTGCGGATCGGGTTCGCGCGGCGGCGGCGGTGTCGGTTCCGGGTCCGGCTGCTTGGAGCCGCCCCCACCAAAAAGACACATGAGTGCTTCCTTTCTGAATGCTTGGAAAACGTCACTGGAAGAAAAGAGTGGCCGGTGTTTGCCGCAAAGCGGTCACGCGCCGCCGGCAGGCAGGCACCACCTTACGTCCGGGTCCAACCGGCCGCTGCGTGCACTCTTCCAAAGTAACGTGATGAGGCTTGTTTTAGCCCTGTTTTGACGAACCGTCCAGCAAGGCTGATGCTCTCAAGTCCCTGTTTAGACGCGGGAATTCAAAAATGCCTTGCAGTCGAGGCACTTGCCCACCAGCCCCGGTTAAGCGCAGGACGGCCCAATCTTTCAAGCGCCGCCCCGCTGTCAAAGCTGCGCCGGGTCCGGCTTGGCCCTTGGCTTGGCCACACCGGGCATCAAGGGTTCCCGGACAGGCTTTGAAACTGGCCCGGGAACTGGTTTTTGACCTGGTCTTTGAGCTGTTTGGAAAGCTGGTTTCGGGGCAGGAACAGGGGCGTTTTCCAGCCGCGGGCTTTCGGGCGCGGCAGATGATCCGCTCTCATCTCTCTTGCCGCTGGTCTGCAGGCGCCCGGCCCCATACCGCGCTTGCCACCGCCGCTCACGGGCCGCCCCGGCATTGGCCTGAAAATGATCGCTCACATGGTGCTGCTGGCCTGTCTCGTCCTCATAGCTCAAGGTCATGCGCGGCCCGTAACCATCCTCATCTTCATTGGCCTGTGCCTTGTCCCGGCCGGTTCTTTCATTCGGCGTCAGATACCATCTGGCCGCACGAATGCCGTTGTCCCGCAAAATGGCCTCCGCCTCCTGGCGCACATAGCCGTGGCCGTCTTCTTCAAAGTCCGGATAGGCCGTTTCAACCGGGTATTTCAACACCGTGCCTTCGGCTTCCGGAGCAAAGGCTGACAAGGCCCATTTCTGCTTGAACTTCCAAAGAGCAAACTCTTCTGCGGCTTCCTTGTGGCCATCCATCTCAAGATAGCTTTCGCGCAGCATTTCCCAATATTCGGCAACCGCCTCGGCCTCTTCTTCCGGCGATCTGCCAAGGCGCTGATAGCGGTCGTAGGACGATTTGCGGACAGGCGCATCAAGACCGCGCCTTTCCGCACCGGGCTTGGCAAGCGGCACGGCGCGATCGCCTTCAATGACCGGACCATCCGGACCGGCCGTAACCGCGTCAGATCCCAAACCTGAAGGCTTTTCGCGCGGCACCGCAGCTCCATCGTCAAAAACCTGCTTCCCGGTTTCAGCGGCAATCTGCGATCCGGCCAAACCGGACACCACTTCACCGCCGGGCTGGGCTGTGGCGATAGCCGCCCGGTGCGCCTCGGCTCTAGAGATAATCTCACCGGCCAACTGCTCCGTGGAGGCCCCATCCCCGGCGGCCTGCACCAGTGTGCCTGCATCCTCTTCAACGGCCGTGCGCACGCTGCCCAGCCTTTCGTCCAGCTCGGCTTCGTCCCCGCTGGTGCCGAACACCCAGTCGATTGCACCACCGACGGCGCCCGTCAACGCATCGCGCCCATCCACATAAAGCCCGAATGCTTCGGACCCTTCGATGGCCGTTGCAATTCCGGCCATCTGCTGGATGGTCTCATTCTCCGGATAGGCCGCCCCATAAAGCTGTGTCACGGCAATGATATCATCGATATTGCCCAGCACATCCCAGGCTTTCTTTATTGGCCCGACAGGCGTCAGCGTAATTGCCAGATCTATCCCAGCTTCCGCTGCAAGATCCGCCAGTTGCTCACGGGTAAAGTCAATTCCGAGCGCCTGTGCGGATTCCAGATATCCCGCACCGCTTTCATCCGCTTCCCGTGTGATCAACTCATGCAAGGCAGCAGCAGCCGCAGCCGTGATGATAGCCGGCGCTCCAGCGCCGAACAGTTTCCTGGCTTTTCCTGCCGCCCGCTTTCTGTTGGTCTTGCGCTTTTTTCGATCCTCCAATTGGATCGCCTGCCGCGTCTCTTCCCTAATCCTCCTGGCTGCTTCATAACTTTCGGGAACGTCATAGACGTGTTGTTCCAGATTGTGGCTCTTACCGTAATTCCCGGAAAGCAAGTCAGCCCGCAATTCGGTGAATTGCGCCTTAGACAGCTCAACATCAGGATGCGTCATCAGCCAGCTTAGCGCGGATTTCATGCTTAGACGCTCAAAGGGAACTTTCTTTAGGGGATGGTGTTTGCCAACCCTGTTATCGAGGAAGTCCTGGTCCGCGCTGATCACCTCAAAGTCGTATTCGTGAGCATGGTCAAGCATGAACTTTCGGGCTCCCATGTCCCAAAGTTCCTTATTGTTGCCTTGAGTCCCCGCCTTGCGGAGCGGATCGTACCTCTTTTGTTCTTGTCTCGAAGCACGATTTATTCGCACCGCATCCAGGACTTTGTTGCCATGATACCGTTTTTTTTCTAACCAGCTCTCAAACAATTCTCGCTGATCACGACTGATCTTCTTTACATCCTCATCGCCCGTGAAAGATTGATGAACATATAAAAACCTGTCGCCCCGCGCGACGATCGCATCCAGTGCTTTGAAACCGCCAAATTTGAGAATTGTCCCAAGCTGTGCCTGATCCAGAAGGATGACCTTTTTCCGGCTCATGCAAGGTCTCCTTCTTCACCAGCCGTGAGTATGAAAGCGTATCTTTTAAGCAAAAAAGCTTTGGTTTCGGGAGATTGAACCCCGGGAAGGTCTCCCCGAAGAATGTCGCTCGCCACATCGACTCCAGCCAATCCAAACGCGGCATAGACAGGAGGATAGCTTGCCTTAAAGCAGAACCAAGGCCAGAACTCGTTCATCATCACAACGGCGTCTTTGGGGTAGAGTTCCATTTCAGGTGCATCATCTCTAAACGGCCCGCGCGCATCCATCAGCTTTTCCCACTCGGCAACCTCCTTCATCGCCGCAAGTGTGTCCTCATTTTCAAGAAGAACTTTTATAAAATGAAGAACCTGGGACACGTGCACCTTAGGTCTGATCTGGTTCACAAACTGATCCAGATAGGCCACCCATTCGTCGTCCCAGCGTGCCTCAAGGTCACGATACTCGTCCCGCCAACCGGTAATGTCTTCAATATCTGCCATTCGCTTAGTCCTGAATTTCTTACCCAAAATGTTCATGAATTGTTCCGAAGATCAAGCAATGTCAGCCCGCTTCAAAAATCATCGCTATAAAAGCCTGTCGCCCCGCGCAACAATCGCCTCCAGTACTTTGAAGCCACCAAATTTGAGAATTGTCCCAAGCTGTGCCTGATCCAGAAGGATGACCTTTTTCCGGCTCATGCAAGGTCTCCTTCTTCACCAGCCCTGAGTATGAATGCATATCTTTTAAGCAAAAAGGCTCTGGTTTCGGGAGATTGAACCCCGGGAAGATCCCCTCGAAGAATGTCACTCGCCACATCGACTCCAGCCAATCGAAACGCCGCATAGACAGGAGGATAGCCTGCCTTAAAGCAGAACCAGGGCCAGAACTCGTTCATCATCACAACGGCGTCTTTAGGATAGAGCTCCATTTCAGGTGCATCATCTCTAAACGGCCCGCGCGCATCCATCAGCTTTTCCCACTCGGCAACCTCCTTCATCGCCGCAAGTGTGTCCTCATTTTCAAGAAGAACTTTTATAAAATGAAGAACCTGGGACACGTGCACCTTAGGTCTGATCTGGTTCACAAACTGATCCAGATAGGCCACCCATTCGTCGTCCCAGCGTGCCTCAAGGTCACGATACTCGTCCCGCCAACCGGCAATGTCTTCAATATCTGCCATTGGTTATCTCTGTGGCTCGAAAGTGGATGCTTGACCCTAGCTGGGCCGAAAACCGGGTCAGATGGCATCTGCCGCACCCGTTTTTGTTCCCGCAATGTTCTAAAGCAACCTCAGGAGTACGCAAGAAAAAATGCAACCCGAGTGAGATGACTTGCACGCAAAGCTTCGTCTAAGCGAAACCGGATATCCGTCCGTGACAATAAAGCAAGGCGGCACGAGCCGAACCCTCCCTAGAACTACTTCGGCAGATTTTACGGATCTCGAGATCACTGCTATACTGCCTGCTTACGTATTCACACAGAAATTCGATTTAGTCGGCCTGTAAGAACCCATCCGGGAGGACAGCATGACTAAGAATTGCTTTCATATAATACTGATCCGTCCGACCAAATATGACGACGACGGCTATCCGATACATTGGCACAAGACCTCGATACCGGCAAACTCCTTGTCTTGCCTGCATGGAATTGCGCTTGACTGCAAGAAGCGGCAAGTGCTTGGCCGGGAAGTGAAAATCACCATCCGGATGATTGATGAGGGCAACACCCGCATTCGTCCGGACACGCTCATCGAAGAAATCCGGGCAGACGGCGGCAGGGCCCTCATTTGTTTTACAGGCGTGCAAAGCAACCAGTTCCCGAGGGCAGTCGATCTGTCCAGGCCCTTCCTCAAAGCGGGTATGCCGGTTGCCATCGGCGGGTTTCACATCACCGGTTCGATAGCCATGCTCCCCAATATGCCGGAAGATATGCGGCAGGCCTCTGAACTTGGCATCACCTTTTTTCTTGGCGAAGCCGAAGGCGGCCGCTTCGATCAGATCCTGAAGGATGCCCATCAGGGTACTTTGAAACCGGTCTATGACCACCTGAAGGACCTGCCCTCCTTGCCCGGCATGCCGGTTCCCGTGGTTGAAAGGGAGCAGATTGAAAAATCGACACTCGGCTACGGCAGTTTCGACCTGGGCCGTGGGTGCCCGTTTGAATGCAGTTTCTGCTGCATCATCAATGTCCAGGGCCGGGGCAGCCGGTTTCGCTCCACCGGGGACCTGGAAACCATCATCCGGGATCATGCCCGGATCGGCGTGACCAAATTCTTCGTCACAGATGACAATTTTGCCCGCAACCGGAACTGGGAAGCCTTTCTGGACACCCTTATTGATCTGCGGGAGCGGGACGGCCTGAAATTCACTCTGATCATTCAGGTGGATACGCTTTGTCACAAGATCCCGAACTTCATCGAAAAATGCGTGCGCGCCGGGGTCGATCAGGTCTTCATCGGTCTTGAAAACATCAATCCTGACAACCTTGCCGGATCGAAGAAACGTCAGAACAAGATCACCGACTACCGGGACATGTTCCTGGCCTGGAAGCAGTATCCCGTTGTTCTGACTGCCGGGTACATCATCGGCTTCCCGAACGACACCCGGGAATCCGTCCTGAACGATATCGGCGTCATCAAAAGGGAGCTCGCTGTCGACATTCTGTCTCTGTCGATCCTCACTCCCCTGCCCGGTTCAGAAGACCACCGCAATGCGGTTGCCGCTGGTACCTGGATTGATCCGGATCTCAACAAATACGATCTCACCCACAGCGTCATTCGCCACCCGAATTTTCCGGACGGAGAGCTGGACAGGCTCTATCTGGACGCCTGGGCCTCATTCTATGAACCTGAACATTGCCGCACAATCTTGCGCCGGGCGGCAGCCCTTGGCAGCAATAAAAAGATCTCCACCATGAACCGCCTCCTGATCTATGGAACCGGATCACGGCTCCACAATGTCTTTTCTCTCGATGGCGGTTACCTCAGGCTGAAATACCGGAAAGACCGGCGCCCCGGCCTGAAACTTGAAAACCCACTTGTTTTTTATCCGAAATACTATCTCAGCACGGTCCGCAACATGTCACTTCTGGCTGCCCGGCGCTGGCAATACCTGCGTTTCATCAGGAAACTGTGGTCGGACCCCAAACGCTTTGACTATACCGACCAGGCCATCGCGCCGGCCGGACATGGCGACTTTGAAACTCTCGACCTTTATACCGCCACCCGGGGCGGGCGGCAGGCCGTTGCAAGCCATCGCAAGATGGAAGGCATCAAACGGAAAGCCCGCAGCAAGACCGTCGCAAGCGCCTGACCCGGAAACATTTAGTTGGAAGCAACACGAAGCAGCCCCAACCGGCTGAGCGTCTGACGCGACTGGCGGCAGAGACCCTCATGGCTCCTACCGCGATAGTAGCTCAATGCGATCACCGCGTTATGCAGAGCCCAGGCACGCGCGCGGCACCAGTCGGGGTCCGAAACACCCGCTGTTTCCCGGAAGGTTTCGCGTGATGCGGGAAGCACCCACGACCAAGCTGCGGCAAAATCGGCAGCCGGGTCGCCGACAGCGGTCAGCCCCCAGTCGATGACAGCCGTCAGTCTGCCCTCACTTGCAATCAGGTTGTCGGCCTTCAGGTCACCGTGCAGCCATTTGGCCGGTCCCTCAAACGGGGTTTGCAAAGCCATTTGCCAAAAGCTCCTGGCCTTGCCGGCATCGATCTCATCGGCCAAGACATCGATACAAGACAGCACGAAATCGGTCAGCTCTTCCAGGGCGGCACCCCGTTTATGATTGCTCTCCCCGGCATGCGGCGCGCCGTCAGTCAGCACACCCTGCAGGCCCTTCAGGAACACAGCTAAATCCCGTGCCGCCTGCTCCTGGTCCACAAGGGCATCAGGCGTTGCCTGCACCCCTTCGATCCAGTCATAGATTGCAAATCCATGTTCGCAGCCCGCGCCCGGGCGTTTGCGAAAGCGCACAACAGGCACGTTCAGCGCAAGGCCAGACAAACGGGGCAGCCAATCGGCTTCCTTTTGCAGAAGACCAACGGCAGAAGCGCGCTTCGGCAACCGCGCCACCCGCTCCTCGCCGATCCGGTAGAGCGCATTGTCCGTGCCGCCTGATGCCACAGGCCGGACTTTCAGACCGCTCCACTGCGGGGCATGCTCATCGAGGAGCTGTCTCAAGAGCCCGTCATCGGACGGCAACTCATCCTGCTGGTCCGGCATGAAGGTCCTTCCCGCGTCTCGTCCAGGCGTACATGTAAAAGTCTTCGCCGCCTCGCCCATAGCTTTTAAGCAGTCCCTCCCGCTCCGCGCCAAGCGCTTCGATCCAGCCATGCGCGAGATCGTGGTTCTTATAGCTGATCACCTGCAACCGCCGGCAGTGCTTTTCGATCTCTGGCCGCAAATTCAGGATATGGCGTGTCATGAGGGGCACACAACGCCGGAACCTGTCGGTGCCGAATGCCCAGGCCTGCCAGAAATCCGGGTCGAAAGCAGACGCCCGGCTGAAACCGAACGCCGCCGCGGGCTGCCCTTGGTACCACACGGACCAGACCCAACCGGGCACCGCGGTTTCCATCGCGCAGATCCCGAGCGCGCGCGTATCCCAGTTTTGCCAGAGACAGGCAATTTCACGATAGTCTTCCGGGCGCATGTTGGCCGCGATGAAACTCGCGTCGCGCACGCAGAGATCCTTGATCAGAAGCCGTCCAGAGGGTCGTCCAGCGGGCGGGCGCGGGCGGTGTTCTGCTGCCGTACGATTTTCTTCGCGTCCGCTTTGTCTTTCCATCCAAGTGCCTCGACGATTGCATCGGCCTCGTCCGGGGACGCTCCAAGCCGGTCTTTGATGTCTTCCTTGCTTTCAATCAGGATCTTGCCGTTTCTGATTTTCCAGCGATGTGCCGTCAGCTGCGCCTTGATGGTCGCTGAGCGCTTGATTGCCAGCCCCGATCCGCTCTTTGGATGCAGGGCCTCCCGCAGCCGCCAGTAGAGCTGAGCACGCAAGTTGTAAAACGGCATGCGGCTGTCCTTGGCCGTTTCCCCCGACTGGGCCGAGAAGACGCATTTTTCGACCGGGATATTGTTTTCACGGCTGAGAAACCCGACCGTGTCCCCGCCCCAGCCGCCGGTGCAATCGACAACAATCAGCGCATTGTCGCGCCGTTCCTTGATGATCAATGCGCCGACATCCGATCCGTCCTTGGTGTCGGCGCCTTTGCGCACGATGCTTTCGCCAAACCGTCTGCCATGGAGCGGCTGCAGCACGGTCTTGTCCTTGCCGCCCTGCGCCACGTCGACGGCCAGCACATCCATCGGCTTGTCCGCGTCCACACCCTCTTCATAGCGCTGGAAAGCCAGATCCACCCAGTCCGATGGGATCACCTGCCAGTCATGGTCCTGGCGCGCTGCCTGAAAGTCCCCGGTCTTCAGCGCGGTGCGCATCGGCTCGGGCATCTGGTCAAGCTGTGCATCGTAACTCTCACCCAGATACTGGTTGTCCTGCCGTTTTGCCGGAATGAACGTCCGGCTCTTCGGCGTGCGAACCTCGCCCTCGATCTCGACCGGCTCCGGTCCATCCACCCAGACGGTGCGCACAGCGTCGCCATCGTCGATAAAGACCGCCCATAGCAGAGCGCCCGGCTGCACCGTTCCATAAAGCGGATGCAGCGGATCAAGCCAGGGCGCAAACCACTCCATCAGGTAGTCGCCTTGTCCGCCCAAAGGCGGGTTGGTGGCGATCAACCCCCGGCAGCGTTGCCCCGGCCGTGTCGACCGAAGCCACCCAAGAACGAAGATGATCTTGCGTGGATCCATCTGTGCGCCTTCATCAAAGGCTTTCAGATCATGGTCCCGCCCCTGCCAATCTTCTTCAGAGCCCGGCAGACCCAGATGCCCGAACTCGATCATCCGCTCCTCCGGCCCGACCCAACGCGGTGGATTGCCCGATATCTTGCCCATGCCGGACGTCCGCATCAGCGCATTCATGCGCTCGATCAAACCTTTGAGCGACTTCAGCGATTGACGGAAAACGGCCGCCTTGTGATGTGCAAAAAGGGCAAGCCCGGCAATCAGATCCGTCTTCCCACCCCCGGCCGCACCGCCATAAAGCGTCAGGTCGGCTTCGGAAAAATAGCCCTCCGTTTGCGGCCCTGCCTGGGGCCGCCAAACCTTGAACTGGTCCAAAACACCCGCTTCATCCAGTTGTTTTTGCAGGGCAACGCGGTCATTCGCTGCCATCTGGTCAATGTGGTCAATCAGCGTATCAAGCGCCGTTGTCATCCCGCCTGCTGTCCTTTTCGGTTAGAAGCGCCATCACACCCAGGGCAATTTCCTCTGAACTGCGCGGCTTGAACTTGTCGATTTGCCCAGCCTCCTCCGGCCCGCCCCAAATTCCCCAGGCCTCCACCTCGGATCGATCCCGCCAACCGGCCCGGTTCTTCATATTGAAGCTCCAGGCGCTGGCATTGAATTTGGCAAGGTCTCCTCGAGCTCCCTCCTTGCCGATCTTTTCCCATTCCAGCAGCCCGCGCCGTGCCGCCTCATCCAGTTTTTCCGGCGGAAAGTCCTCCGGAAACTGCTCTGCGTAGTAGCGAATGGTCTTGCGGTCGGCGTCCGGGAAACTCTCGATCGAAAACCCCGCCGCCAGATGCCCGCAAAACGCCTCGCAAACCCGCCTCCGCATCTCCGCCGTCGGCCATTTCAAGGCACGCTCTTCATCAGTCATGTCACCCATGCCTGTTTTCCGTTTGATTGGATTGATTGTTGAGGTTGGATCGTCAGCGCCAACGTGTTCAGCTTGAACACGTACCAGCGACCACAAACGTATCGAGCGTCAGACGAAAATCTGACAAGAAGGGCAGTCGCAACTGCCCCCTTTAGAACTTCAACTAAAAAAATAACTCTGTTTTGACGATACTGTCCAATTGCAAGTCTGTCTTGAACACCCTGTTTAGACACGTGCTTTCAATTTCGACTGGATGCACAAGGTGCTGTTGTCGATCTGACGTTAAGCGCCACAACTCCTAACTTCTGGCCGGGCGGCTTCGCTCCTTTCCTGTGAGACTTCAGCATATGGCCAGGCGGCCCCTTTCTCGGCCAGCTTCTTCAAAATCGCCCGGTTACGGCTCGCCACCGTCGTTCGCTTCCAGCCATATTTTTCGCAGATCCGACTGAATTTTCCGCCGCCTGCCTTACACATGACTTCAAACTGCAAGGCACGGCGGCTGTCGGGGTCTTCCACTAGCGAGAACCAGGTGATTGCTTCTTCAGCTCGGCTGATCGCTGATGGCGGAAAGACCCTGCCCCTTTTGGCAATCTTGCGTCGATAATCCGGCCAGGCGCTGAACAGGTTCCGTGGGCCATCACCTTTACCGGTCACTGCAATAATCTCGGTCGCCTCGATCAAACGATCGAGAATTTCTTCCGGCGTGTTCGGCAGCATTTGATATCCTTTCCAATGAATTGTGTGCTTGTTCACGTCATCGACACGACTGATCCGGCGCGGCTGAAATGCCAGAGCGCGCCGAAGCATTCATTCGTCGGAGGGAAAAACTAGGCCGCTGCCTTAAACGGCGAGCTGTCTGTTGAAGCCATCCGTTTCTCCAGCTCATAAGAAAGCAGCACGGCCAAAGTGATCGTCGGCGCGCCTGGGTTGATCTCCTTGGCCTTTGTCATCAGGTCCTCAAGATCGAGCTGATCAAAGCAGTCCAGGAAATTCCGTCTCTCAATCCATTCCGGCTTGTTCAACACCAGCCAGGAGACCGCAGTGACACAAGGGGCCGACCAATTGCCCCGGTTTTCAGCCGTGTTGATCAGCCCGAACACAAGCCTCAAGTGCTCCGCACCGTGTTTATTCAGCAGCGTCTGACAGGTTCGTCTGGCCTTGGATTGGTGCCGTCCTGAGATCCGCTTGGTGTGCGTGACAAAATGCACCCCATATTCCGCAGCGATCCTGTCCACTATTCCGCCTGATGCCATCAAGTGGTTTCCTTCTTTGGTCCGTTCTTTTGCCCCAACGCGCTGAATGCAGCTTCCGCCCGCTCGCGCGCTGACGAAGGACGCCGCCTAAATTGTTCTCTATTTGTTCCTACAAGTTTGCTGCGCCTTTCGCTTTGCCGATGGCTTTCGCCACGCGTGACCGATGAAACACTTGTGCTGCGTTGCTTGAGATGCCGCAGCTCAAGCGTCAGCAGCCTCGTTCGCGCCTTTTCAAGTGCAAACTCATCCTCAAGCCTTGCGTCCGGCCGCTCCGCCCTGATCCTCAAATGCGCGACTTTCGCACGGGCTGCATCGATTTGATCCCTAAGCTCGCTCATCGCCGCCCCCCCCAATCACCTCGGCACATAGGGCACTTGTCGCCTGCGCCTCCGGATCGGCTGAAAGCCGGGTCGATTTCATTGCAGTTTTCATTGTGCTTCCCTGAACATACTCTTTACACGAGCAATTCGTACGCGTATTGCGTATACACGTCAAGATGGATTTCAGCAAATTTGTATGTTATTGCGTACGTCATCACGAACAAACGGCATCAGCGAGCATGAGTGAAATTGAACAATCCGCTGTCTCAAAACAGCTTGTCGACCTGAAGGACCGAAGCGGCTTATCCATTCGCGCGATCGCTCGCGAAATGGGCTATCAGAACGCTTCGTCCATTCAGCGCTATTTCAGTCAGGACTTTTCAAAACCTGCCCTGCCTTCGGACTTTGTTGCAAAGCTGCTGCCCGTTCTCGTCGGAAAGGGTGAGCATCCGATCACACGCGAAGATGTACTGACTCTTGCCCCCGATTCCATAACCGATCTGGAGGCGGCAAGCACGCCAGCAAGAGCTGCTCAGGCCCTGGAAATCAAGGGGCAGGTTGCTGCCGGTCTTTGGATGGAGGCTGGCCTTTTTGAAACGGACGCAACAAAAAGGGCGACACTTTCCGGTGATCTGAGATTTCCTTCAGAAAGCCAATATCTCCTAGAAATCAATGGCGAAAGCCTCAATCGAATTGCGCGCAATGGCGATTTCATTCTGTGTCTGGACTTCATGGAAGCCGGCATCGAAATCAAGTCTGGTGATCTTGTCGTGGTGGAACGCTCTCGTGATGGCGGACACACGATCGAACGCACCGCAAAACGTATCTTGCGTCACAATGGTCAGATTGAACTCCATCCTGAATCGGACGATCCTCGGTTCCAGGAACCGGTGGTTTATAACGAGCATGATGAGGAAGCCACAGAAGTCCGCATCATTGCAAAGATACTGAGCGTAATCCGTCAAATCGTCTAACGATCTTAAATCACGTCGCTGTATCGACGCATGAAAACGTGCTGAATTATGCGCTTCGATTTGGCGCAATACTTTAGGTATCGCGGTCGAACGAAGCTCCTTATCTTTCTACGCATCAGGCATACATCCAGATTCAATTCGCTTGAAATGTACGCAATATGCGTATAAGTTGATTGCGTATTAACATACTGGAGGTTTTTGAATGGCGCTGAACTTGGATCGATCATACTTTTCCATCGTCTGCGATCTCGGCAATTGTCTCTATACGCCCGAACGAGAGCTTGAGGAAATGAGCCTCACGAAGCTCGTTGAAGACGTTCGAGGCGGCCAATTGGAAAACATCATTGCAATCTTCGAATTCAATCCGGAAGAAGGTTGGTGCAACGACATCACAGATGCCGTGCTGTCAGATGCCTGCCCGGAACCTGGACAAAAGACCGGACAAGGCGCTACCTGGTCCGACTATTCAGACGAGCTGATCGATGGAAAGCGCGCTGGCGTCCAACTCCTTGCAGCCGCATGAAACACGAAACTGTTGCAAGCAATGGCAACGTTTAGTTCAGATCCTTCAAAAGCCTGCCATGCCGCCTGGTTTGCTGAACAACTTGCCCGAATGTTTCAAATCCAAGCGAGATCAGGACCGGCAACAACTTGCATAACGCCTCGGCGGTTGCCCGCGCATCGCCCAGCGCGGTGTGGCGAAGGTTATCAGGAATTTCGACACCAAGCCTGTCGCATAATCCGTCGAGGGAATGATCTTCACCTGTCCCGAATACAACGGCCGAAAGCAGCACTGTATCCAGGATCGGGTGCTCCCACGCAAGCCCTGACAGCCTGCCATGCCGCCGGAGAAATGCCATATCGAATGGCGCATTATGCGCAACAATCACGGCATCCCGGGCAAAATCGTGAAAGAGCGAAACAGCTTGCTCTGCGCCCGGCGCATCCGCAACCATGTCGTCACTAACCCCGTGAACCTTGGTTGATGCCGGCGGTATAGGACGCCCCGGATTGACGAGCTGATCAAGCGTTTCACCTTCAACAATGCGCCCATTCACAACCCTGACTGCGCCAATCTGCACGATCTCGTCTTTGTTGGGCATCAATCCCGTCGTCTCGGTATCGAACACAACGAAACTGATATCTTTTAGCGGGATATTCTCAATCTCGCGCTCCGTCTCGCGCGCCGACAAATCAAAATCATAGATCAAGGGCCGTGCCGCATCCGGTGCGATGGAGGCGTCTGTGCCATCGATCAGGATCATGTACCCGGTGGCTGCGGAAAGCTTTTTCAGGCGCAACCTGAATTTCAAGTTGCCACGTGTGCCGCGCACACTTGCCTCAACCTCCTGTCGGGCTTCATCGAGCTGTTCAAGTCCCGATGTCAGATCGGCTTCCTCAAAATAGTCGAAGATGGACGCGCTTAAGCGCGGCACCTGAACCTGCCCCAACACATCCGCCGCCTGACCGTCATAAAGCATGATGCGGTTTGCGGGACTGACGAGAACGATCGCCACCGGAATTTCGGTCAGCAGCAAAGCCAGATGCGCTCGCTCAGCTGTCAGCCGGCTGGTTTCCTCGGCAACCAGCTGGTCAGCATCTTCTGATACTTCAGACAATCTGCCCGATACGGCCCGAAGAGCCGGCGCAAGATCACCAAGATAACGTGCCTGATCCAGATCGAATGGAGCGTCCGTGTTGGCATGAATACGCGTACGCATCGCAGATGCCATATGTTCAATTGGCTTGGCGACGTTTTCATCAAACAGCAACCAGACGCCAGCACTAATCGCCAGCAGCCCAAATCCGGAAAGGATAGCTGCAAACACAAATCCAGAGGCCGGGCTGGTTTCCGTTGTTCTCAAAAATCCGAAATAGAGCGAAAACCCAACTACTAGAATGCTACCGGCGGTGACCCCGGCAAACAGCAAGAAAATACGGAAGCGAAGGCTGAGCGAGGTAAACATCACTCTGTCCTGCAGACTGTGGAAACGATCGGGTCTTCGGCTGCAACTTGCGTCCAGGTGATGCCGTTTATCGCCCCGTCATCTTCAAAGCTCACGCCATCCATCAGAGCGGCCCGCTTGAGGGCAACGCAATCGGCAACGACAGGCAATTTGCTAACTGGAGACCATCGACCGAAAAAATAGGTTTCTGCCAGCCTGACTGCTGGTTGCGCCGGATGGGTGCGAACCGATGCCATGTCTATGGCAACGAACCGCTCAACAAACGGAAAGACAAATGTCCATGGTCGATAAAACGCTGTGTTCTCAACGGTCTGTGCAACCACGACATCTTTCGGCAACGAGTCCTTGACCCTAGGATACCAACCATATTCATTCGCAATGGTTGTTGCCAACATCGCAAAACCGGCAGCGACAGGCGCAAACCAGCGTGGAAGACGTCCCTTTAGCAATCTGTTCAGCAGCATCACGAGACCGGCGGCAGCTACCCCTGCAACGATCGTCGCGATCAGTTCCACAAACATGGCTTCCTCCCGTGGGCCACTGCGTTCTTGGCTGTAGCGGCCTCTTTGTAATCTGTCAGCTTAGCATGCCTCTTCCGTGCCCCACGGCGGACTGCATCGTCTTCACCACGACAAAGGCGTCCCGGAGATGGCTCCGTTCGAAATCGGACAGGCTGGACGGTTGTAAGAAGTTGTCCGGCGCTTGTCCCTGCTTGATCAGGTTGGATTGATGCTCCAACCGGGTCTCTGCGATCAGGTCATAAGCATCCAACAGATCCCCTGCACCCGATTGACTGAGCTGCCCCGTTTGCCGCGCTTCTTCAAGCCGCGCCCTCGTATTGACAGCACCGATTTGTCCCCGCAATGCATAAATTCGTGCAAGGTCGACGATCGGCACAACCCCGTTGAGCTTCAGGTCGAGCGCATTTTTGTGCTCACCTGAGCGGATCGTTGCAAGCCCACGCAGAAGATTTAAAGGCGGCATGTGTTTCAGGGAATTGCTGATCATGTGAGCGACAAAAATCGAATTTTCGCTCGCGACTTTGAGAGTCGTTTCCTGCAAATCCTCAAACAGGGAAGCGTCTCCGCCAATCGGTCGCAGATCGAACATGACAGAACTCAACATCTGCGCTTCAGGGTCGGGCTTGGCGATCCATCCCTCGTAGTAGGACTTCCATACACGCACAGGCTGACACCATCGCGGGTTGGTCGCCATCATGTCGCCCGGACAGTAGACGTATCCGCAAGTGTTGAGGCCGTCTGAGACCAGACGCGCCAAATCAGCAAAATAGCCGTTGCGGTCATCGTCGCTCACGTCATCGGACAAAAACAGGCAATTGTCCTGGTCGCTGACGCCTGTCTGCTCCTGGCGTCCCTGCGACCCGCAGGCAAGCCAAAGATATGGTACCGGCGGCGGGCCGAGTTCGTCTTCCGCTAGAGCCAACAACCGACGCGTTGCCGTGTCGGCTATATCTGTAATGAGCCGTGTGACAATCTCGTGCCGACTGCCGCCCGCGACAAGCTGAACCAGTAAGGCCGGTATGCGCGCCGTAACGCTGGAGATCTCTTCAGCATTGGCACAGCGGGAAATCTCTCCGACCAGCTCAGCGGAACTTATCGCCTGAAAGGTCGTCAAATCCGTCTGCGTGACAATTCCGGCAAGGCGCCCACCCTCGACAATCGGCACATGACCAATCTTTCGCTCCATCATCAGATGCAAAAGGTCCGAACCGATTGCAGATTTTGGAAGCGTCACCGGGTTGGCCGTCATGATATTTCTGACGGGCGTCTCGGGATCCAACCCTTCCGCGAGCACTTTTCCAGCAAGGTCACGAATGGTGACGATACCGACAAGCGTTTCGCCCGTGTCAGTGACGCAAAGGGACGACACCCTGTTGTCGCGCATTTCTCTGGCTGCAAGTCGTGCGCTGTCAGAAGGTCGACACGTGAGAGGGTCTTTCGTCATGAGCGTTTCCGCTCGAGTTGTCGCCAACTCATTGCCGCGTGTCTGTTTCTTGTGCGCCCTGTCAAAGAACTTCGAGACAGGCGGATGGGTCGCCATAAGGCCGTTAAACACTGCCGGCGGCAACACCAGCAAGAGAGTATCCTCGCTCGTTCGTGCAGAAGTTACGGCCACACCATCAAGCAGCAATCCCCGTTCACCGAAGGAGTTGCGTAACCCCAGTTGGCTTATGAGTTCGTCGTTTTCGTCGCGAACCTCAACGGACCCGTCATAAATCAGGAAGAGGCCGCGCAGTGTGTCGCCAAGATCGTAAACAACGCTGTTGGCAGTCAAATTCCACACGTCGATCTGACCGGACAATTGCTCCAGCACGGTTTCCGGCAGCACATCATACGGATGGACCGATTTCAGGAACCGCAGGATCTGATCCGGTTTCAGGGGCATGTGAGTCGGCCTTGTCTGAGAAACGCAAGGTTCCTGCCCGTTCAAGAACGGACAGGACAGGTCTGGGAGAAAGGAGGAGCCGAATTTCGGCTCCTCTGTGGCTGCCTTAGTGCGCCTGGGCTTCGCCCGCACCCCGCGGCACGCGTACGCTCTCGACGAGATCTTTTATCTCCTGAGGCGTTTCCTTGGACATGCCGGAAACAACATATGCCACTGCAAAGTTGACCAGCGCGCCGATTGCACCAAAGGACGTTGACTTGATCGGCCCAAGGAGCGGATCGGCGTCCGAGAAGGAATTGGTGTCGGGGATGAACAACCAACCCTTGTGCAGGAAGATATAGACCAGGGTCACAACAAGGCCTGCCAGCATGCCCGCCACAGCACCGGTGTTGTTGATGCGGGTCGAGAAGATACCCATCATCAAGGCAGGGAAGATGGAAGCCGCCGCCAGTCCGAAGGCAAGCGCCACCGTCTGAGCTGCGAAGCCGGGCGGATTGAGCCCGAGATATGTTGCGACGACAATCGCAACCGCCATGGCAATTCGGGCAGACAACAGTTCCTTCCGCTCCGAGATCTGCGGGTTGATCGCCCCCTTGATGAGATCATGACTGACCGCCGACGATATCGCTAGCAAGAGCCCCGCCGCTGTCGAGAGCGCTGCTGCCAGACCACCTGCGGCCACCAGACCGATCACCCAGCTGGGTAGGTTTGCGATCTCCGGGTTCGCCAGAACCAGGATATCACGGTTGAACTTGGTCAACTCGTTTCCAACCCAGCCTTTTTCTTCCGCAACCACCTGCATTTCGGCATTCTGGTCGTTGTAATACTGGATCTTGCCGTCGCCGTTCTTGTCTTCCCAATCAAGAAGACCGGTTTTCTGCCACGTGTCCATCCAGTCGTACTTCGGATCCTCGGCAATCGTTTCGACCGCAACAGCACCCCCGTTGATCCCGCCATTTGGCCACATCATTTCCGTGATGTTGAGCCGCGCCATGGCACCGACAGCCGGAGCAGTCAGATAAAGAAGCGCGATGAACACAAGCGTCCAACCGGCGGACCAGCGTGCGTCGGAGACCTTCGGCACGGTGAAGAAGCGCATGATCACATGCGGCAACCCGGCAGTACCGATCATCAGCGACAGGGTGAAGAGCACCATGTTCAACGTATCGGAGTGGTGCGCCGTATAGGAATTGAAACCGAGATCCGTCACCACCTGATCCAGCTTCGTCAGAAGCGGTACACCGCTGGCAACATCATCTCCAAAAAGGCCGAGACCCGGGATCGGATTGCCTGTCAGCTGCAATGAAATGAAGACCGCCGGAATGGTATAGGCAGTGATCAGAACCACATATTGCGCCACCTGCGTGTAGGTCACGCCTTTCATGCCACCGAAAACCGCATAGGCGAAGACGACGCAGGCACCGATCAAAAGACCGGTCGTGTTGTCCACTTCCAGGAATCGGCCAAAGGCAACGCCTACTCCGGTCATCTGACCGATAACATAAGTGGTCGAGGCAACGATCAGACAGATAACTGCGACGATGCGAGCTGTCTGGCTGTAGAACCGGTCTCCAATGAATTCAGACACCGTGAACTTGCCGAATTTGCGCAAGTAAGGCGCAAGCAGCAATGCCAGCAGCACATAGCCACCTGTCCAACCCATCAGAAAAGTGGAATTGTCATAACCGGTGAAGGCAATCAGGCCGGCCATCGAAATGAACGAGGCGGCCGACATCCAGTCGGCGGCAGTCGCCATACCGTTGGTGACAGGATGAACACCGCGGCCTGCGGCGTAAAACTCGGACGTCGAACCCGCGCGGGCCCAAACTGCGATGCCGATGTAGAGCGCGAAAGAGCCGCCCACAAACAGCAAGTTGATTGTAAACTGATCCATTTGTACGGGCGCCCTTATTCTTCGTCCACACCGTGTTCACGGTCGACCTTGTTCATCCAGAATGCGTAGAAGAAGATGATCGCCAGAAAGACGAGGATGGAGCCCTGTTGAGCGAACCAGAAGCCGAGATCGGTGCCGCCTACTGATATTCCGCTCAGGAGCGGCCGCAGCAAGATGCCGAACCCGAAGGAGACCAGCGCCCAGATAACGAGGCTGATCGAAATGATACGCATATTGGCTGCCCAATATCCGTTTTTGGATGAGTTGTCGGACATGATGTCTCCTCCGCCTAAACCCGTGTTGTCCCTTGAGGTGTGGCTGCAGCCACAACCTGCTCCGCTTGTCCCGCGGCAGAGTGCTTTGCCGTCGCGGTCCATCCTCCCGCCCGACTTCCATGAGCGGGCACCCAGCTGCGGCGAGCACCCCGTGGTGCCGCGGCCGGTTTGCAATTTCAGAAACTTGGCGTCCGGAATAGCCTGTCGCTGACGGAGCGGTCGGCACCTCAGCATCGGACTGGGTCCGGTTGCTGTGGTCGAAGTAGCACCCTCGCCGGCGCAAGTGTCTGATTGCTGCAACGCAGTGTAGTAACAGCACGAACCTGTCAGACAAGACTACTTACGTATGGCCTACTTACGTATATCAATACTTAGGTATATAATCACTTTGGCTGACGAGTACGTATTTTCCCTGATAGGTCGAAAATATCACCTTGAAAAATTGTAAAAATACCCGCAATGACTGTAAATTCGAAGAAACTAACCACAGCACGAAATCAACTTTTGAAGAACTTTAGTTATATAAAACAATTATTTAAATGACTTTCTTTCGAATGCTGACCATTATTTGACAGTCTGAAATTTACTTACAATCAAAATATTAGAGAGTAAATTTGATGTAGTTCAAAGAACTAAAGCGCGCCCTATGAACGATATACATCGTTTGCCACTTTTCGGAAAAGTTGCCAAAGCCAATCGATTGACGGTGTTGGGCAGCAACGCAGCCGAACTTGCCGTCTAAATTCAAAACGCCAATGCCCACCCTGGTCATTTTTAGAGTCTTGACAACATATATACATCGAGATATTTCGATTTATGGACATTGAAAAATCGATATCGGCCCTGAACAATCCGGTTCGTCGCAGGATTCTAGAGTGGTTGAAGGACCGCTCAAACTTTCCGCCTGCTTTGCCGGGCCATGAAGACCTGGAAGGTGTGTGCGTCGCCTATATTCAGGAGAAAGCAAAACTCTCTCAGTCCACAATCTCAAATTATATGGGGCTGCTGAAACAAGCGGGTTTCGTGGTCGCAGAACGCCACGGACAATGGACGTTCTACCGGCGCAACGAAGAAAATATTCAAGCATTCATCTCCGCAGTCAAAGACGAACTTTCGAAGCCTTGAAGCACAGAGGCCGATCTTGATCCAATCAGACTCGTCTTCAATCGAGTCGGTATATCGAAATATTTCGATGGAAAGATAAGATGAAAATCCAACCTGCAACAAATCTGCTGGCGCTGCCACTAGACCTCCCCTGTGGCGTGCGATTGAAAAACAGATTGATCAAGTCAGCTATGTCTGACTCCCTAGGAGATGGGGCTGGAAACCCAACGAAAGCGCAAATCCGACTGTATGAAAGATGGGCGGAAGGCGGTGCTGCTCTGTCGCTGATCGGAGAAGTCCAAACGAGCCCGCACTATCCGGAGAAGCCGGGCAACCTCGTTATGGCAGCAGGCGTGGACTTGACCGCCATGAAGGCACTGGCCAAACGCGGATCAACCAATGGTGCACATATCTGGCCACAGCTTGGTCACGCAGGCGCGCTGGCTCATGAACCGATCAGCACCCCCAAAGGGCCCTCTCCCTTGGATGTCGAAGGTTTGAAATGCGAGGGCATGTCCTTGGCAGAAATCCGTGACCTTCCCATGTCCTACGCACAAGCAGCCAAGCTTGCGCAAAATGCTGGGTTTGACGGTGTCATGATCCATGCCGGTCATGGGTTTTTATTCAGTCAGTTTCTCTCCCCTCTTTTCAACCATCGGTCAGACGCCTATGGCGGCTCCGTCAAGAAACGTTTTCGCATCATCGGTGAGGTAATAGACGCTGTTCGAGATGCTGTTGGACCGGCTTTTCCGATTGGCATAAGGATCAACGCGACCGACAAGCTCGAAGGTGGAATCTCTGCGGTTGATGCGCTGGAAGTTGTGCGACTACTGGACGAAACGTCGGTCGATTTGATCGATATCAGTGGCGGCACTTATTTCCCAGGCGCTAAATCGAGTTCTGATGGCACCTCGTCATCTGGACCCTATTTCACAGACTTCGCCAAACGCGCCAAAAAAATCACGTCCAAGCCGCTCATTTTGACAGGAGGATTTGAGACCCGGGATCAGGCTCGGCAAGCCTTACAGGATGGCTCGGCCGATGCAGTCAGCTTGGCTCGTGCAATGGCGCTGAACCCGTCGCTTGCGAATGAATGGTTAAGCGATACAGCTGGCGATCCTGAGTTTCCGGTGTTCGACAAACCGCCGCGCGGAGGTATCACCGCGTGGTACTCAATGCTTTTGACAGCCTTGGGAGAAGATAGGGAAGATCATTTCGATCAAACTCCGGCAGAAGCTCTGGCAACATATGAAGCGAGGGATGCCGAGCGTTGCACGATTTGGCTAAGTCGGTTCGGTTGATCCGCTCGAAAAGGGCTCCGAATGTTCCTGAACTACTCTGGCCGTAATTACTTTGACGGTAAGGTGAACACCCTCCCATTCGGAATCAATTTGATCCAAGGTGCGACAGTCTGCTTTGTCCGGCTTTGGCTTCCGGTCTATTGGTCCACGTCCACGAAACTACTCAGCCAAATCCTGCTCAAGAGAAACAACAGAGGACGCTCCCTGCCCCTTCTCCCTCGTGTAACGCATTTGGTTGCCACAGCCCTCGATAATTTCACAGTCCAGTTCCAGCGCTTCTCCATTCAGCGTCGCGGTCCTGCAAAAATATCCGTCTTCCCAATACCACTCACCGTTCAGCTCAAGACCATCCACGTGGCCGGAGATATTGCCAGTCGAATGGATCGTAAATCGCAGCTCTTCCCCGACGAGCACCTTGTCCGCATAAGCCTCCACAAACTCTTTCCGAGACGTGACCCGGCGCCAAGCAACATCCTTCATGGGCATTTTTTATCCTTCCGCGCGATGATCTCGCCTGTGCTTCAGATGCCCTTCCAACATTCTTTGGCAGATCAAGCGTTGTCATGAATTGGTATTCTTGAATGTTTTCAACAAATCAGCGACGAGAGGGTTTGGAAACCGCCTTTGCAGCGTCACGGCAAAAAACTCTTCCTTGATGCCCTCAAGTCGTCCAAGTTCCATCAAGGTGCCAGCTGCCAGTTCATCCCTCACAACAATTGGCGGAATCACAGCAAGACCGGCATTCTCACGTGCAAGCAAACGCAACATCGCCATGTCATCAGCTTCTGCTGCGATCTTTGGCACGATCCCAAGCTGCACCAGTAGCGCATCAAACGACGCCCTGAGAGCCGACTCCGGTGTCGGCAGGATCAGGGGTTCTGTTGCAAGCAACTCGGTCCAAGGGCGTTCCGCCAGCTCCGGCAGGCCAATTGGGCCAACCAGACTGACCGGCTGTTCAGACAGAGTGTGAACAAGATACGGGCTCGAGGCATCGCGGGCCGGAACGAGATTGGTCAGCACAACATCTGCCGAAAGCGCTTCAAGCGCCCTCAAGAGGTCTCCTTGCGGGCCAGACCTCAGGACGACTTCGACATCCGGCCGCCGGATCATCGGCTTCAGAAACCCGATCTGGAAATTCCGCGAAAGTGTCGCCAGCGAACCGACCCTCAGGACTTTGCGCTCCGTACCGGAATGTCGAAGCGTTGCCGTCAGGTCTTCAGCCGTCCGAAAAATCGCGTCCGCATGGTCCAGCGCGATCCTTCCGGCCTCGGTCAGCAGGAGGCCGCGCCCGCGCCGCTCAAAAAGATCATGTCCAAGAGCAGCTTCGAGCGTTTTGATCTGAGACGACAGCGCAGATTGTGAAAGGTTCAAGACACGTGCAGCACCCGTCAGTGTTCCTTCCCTTGCAACGGCCCGAAACAATCTCAGGTGATGAAGGTTCAACATAATTAGTTCCAGAAAATAGAACGAATTATGATAATATATCTATTTTTTAAAATTAATACCAGCCGCTATATGCACTGCGACACATGCAACGATCGCGAGGCACCCCATGTCGCAGCTCATTCCATTGGCCCTACTGGCCCCGGTACTTTTGCTTGCAACAGCATTGTTCGCAAAAGTTCGATTTGGCGGTCAGCCGGGTTTTTCGGGAAGGCTTTCGGAATACGCAGCGCTTGCTGCGCTATTTCTTTCTGTCGGCGGCCTTGCGCAGTTACTCACTTTCGGGTCATGGCAATTTGCGCTATCCGGCGGCCCTTTTGCTCTGGCAATTCGACTGGATGCCCTCAGTGCGACGATGACAATGCTTGTGGCATTCATCGGCTGGATCGTCCTGCGGTATTCTCGCACCTATTTGGAAGGTGAGCCACGCGAAAGTTCATTTCACGGATTGATGCTCGCAACGCTTGCCGCGGTGCTGTTCCTTGTGCAGGCTGGAAGTCTTCCGGTGCTTGTGATCGGATTTATCGGCCTTGGATTTGGCCTGCGAAGACTGTTGCTTTTTTATCCTGAACGGGCGGAAGCACGCAGGGCGGCGACCAAATTTGCCATTGTCTGGCATGCTGGAGATGCGGCGCTGATCCTGAGCAGTATCCTGTTCATAACCGCCTATGGGACCACAGATCTTGGAGCGCTTGCCCAGGCTGTAAAACCGGAGCTCACTTTCACGCAGCACCTTGCCATCGTCTTTCTTGTAGTTGCCGCAGTTTTAAAGACTGCAACTTTCCCGCTCCACGGTTGGCTGACGGAAGTCATGGAAGCACCCACGCCGGTTTCTGCACTTCTTCATGCGGGCATCATCAATGCTGGCGGGTTCTTGTTGATCCGGACCGCCGAACTTGTACAGGCCAGCCCGGGTTCCATGAGTGTGCTCGTTGCCCTCGGTGGTCTGACGGCCCTGTTCGGCGCAGTGGTCATGCTAACCCAAAGCGCCGTCAAAACGGCTCTTGCATGGTCGACGATTTCGCAAATGGGGTTCATGTTGCTTCAGTGCGGTCTCGGCTTGTGGCCACTCGCACTCCTGCACATCGTGGCGCATTCGCTCTACAAGGCACATGCATTCCTGTCATCGGGTGAGGCAATCGTCGCTGTTGCCGGTCTGCGCAAGCCTGGCCCAATTGCCGTGCCGAGTATGACAAATGTCGCAAAATCATTTGCGATAGCTCTAGTTCTTTATGGCGCTCTTTCCCTGGTCTTCGCATTGATTGCTGGTCCCAAGTCGCCACAAGTTCTGGCCATTGGCACAATCCTGATCTTTGGTGTCTCCTACCTTGTCGCCCAGGGGCTCGCCGACGAGGCACCAGCGGAACTGACCTATCGGACATCAGTCCTGGCCACGATCGTCGCACTTGCCTACTTCGCCTTTCAGCAAACCTCTTACCTGGTTTGGGGCTCGCTTTTGCCGGCAGCACCAGACCCCGGAACGCTGGAATGGGCACTGATCACGTTGGCAGTCCTGTCGTTCGGCCTCGTTGCCTTCGCGCAGGCGCTTTTTCCACTCTGGACGCACCATCCATCAACGGCTGGCCTGCGCGTCCATGTCGCAAACGGCCTTTACCTCAACGCACTTCTTGATCGCTTCGTTGGCGGTTATCAGGTCACGAAGTTCAAGTAAGCCGGGAGAACGACACATGTTCATCAAACACGCTCAATTCACGTCGGCCCGGAAATCAGGCATCTTGCAGGCAGGGGAAGCCGCCATCCGCGCTATCCCTCCCGCATTCCCGCTTGACGCCACGGTCGCGGTCAATCCGTTTCTCGGTCAGGTGAATGAAAACATTGCAGCTGCCTCGGCACGTCTTGCCCGTGTTGCCGGTGTCAACGCAACACAACCAAGAAATGTTCTCTTTGAAGACATCCAAACCGGACGCATCGGCGATGAAGATTTGATCGCGGCTCTGGGCGCGAGCTCGTCGCCCTTGAAACCGGGCAATCTCGAAGCATTGAAAGGCCTTGCGTCACGGCCCGCACGGAAGCCAAGGACTGCCAGCACAATCGCAGACCTTGCTGCAACCGCCACCGGTATCGACTGGCCATCCGTCATCTCAAGAACATTCGGGCTTTGGGCTTCAGGTCATTTTGACAGGGGTCAAGCTCTCTGGACACCGGCACCAGACGAAGGAGCCCTTGTGGCCTGGCGCGCCTGGGCCAGCCGGGACCTTACGCCAGAAATTGCTGGTCTTGGTGGATTTTGCTCGCGTGTTTCGGCGTCCCCTGACACCTCTGAACAAGCTGTCTTGAAGACAACGGAAAGTCTTGGTCTCAGCATCGCTGCTGCTGAAACAGCATTTCATCGTCTTCTGCTCGACCTTGGCGGCTGGGCACAACACGCCCGCTGGCAGCTCTGGCAAGCCGAATTGACTGGCGGAACAGACACAACGCTTGCCGATCTTTTGGCCATTCGGCTGATCTGGGAGGACGCCCTGCTCATGCAGTTTCCCGAGATCAACGACCAGTGGAAGGATGAAATCTCGGCGCACGAGGAGCCGCTTGCAGCGTCATGCGATCAGGTAGTTGACGGAATTCTGCAGGAAGCTGCCGAGCGCGCCTACCAGCGCGAAATCAAATCTAAGCTTGGATCATCCAACGCTGGGCTCAAGCGCCCTACGGTTCAAGCTGCCTTTTGTATTGATGTTCGCTCCGAGGTCTTCCGGCGCGCGCTTGAAAGCCAGAACACGGGCATAGAGACCATTGGATTTGCCGGTTTCTTCGGCCTGCCACTTGCGCACACAGACCATGGGTCGGACGTCGTTGAAAACCACCTGCCGGTCCTGTTGAAACCCGCTCTGGCATCATCAAGTCAAGGTGACAAAAAAACTGAACACAACGAACGGGTCGGACGCCGTGTGCTGCGGGCCTTTGATCGGTTTCGCCAGGCTGCCGTTTCCTCGTTTGCATTTGTCGAGGCCGCCGGTCCGCTCTATGGGCTCAAGTTGGTCCGAAACGCCATCGGCATTGCTGGTAACAAGTCTGGGCATTCACCAGCCCCGTACCTAGATCCGGATCTGGACACCAAAACAAAGATTGAAATTGCGGCCACCGTGTTGAAGGCCATGAGCCTGACAAAGGGTCATGCCCCGACGGTCCTTCTCGTTGGCCATGGAGCGCAGATGACAAACAATCCTCACAAGAGTGCCTACCATTGTGGCGCTTGCGGCGGATATTCAGGAGAAGTGTCCGCGCGGCTGCTGGCATCACTGCTCAACGACCCAGAAACCCGCGACGGATTTCCCACCAAAGGCATCGAAATCCCTTCAGATACGCACTTCATTGCGGGCCTTCACGACACTACAACGGACAATGTTACCCTCTATCCGGAGGATTGCGGCCAAAGCGGAACGGAAGTCCTTTCTCTGGAAAAGTGGCTGGCACAAGCAGGTGCCGCAGCGCGCGCCGAACGAGCGCTTCGACTGCCGGGCGCCAGAGCCTCCTCCATCGCCTCCAGGGCCATGGACTGGTCGCAGGTCCGACCGGAATGGGGTCTTGCTGGATGCGCCGCATTTGTTGCCGCCCCACGGTATGTCACCGCAACGGCGGATTTGGAGGGTCGCGCCTTCCTTCACAGTTACGATTGGCAATCAGACGAAGACTTCAAAACCCTGGAACTAATCCTGACGGCGCCGGTGGTCGTGGCGAGTTGGATCAGCCTGCAATATTACGGGTCTTCGGTTGCACCGGAAGTCTTCGGCGGCGGCAACAAACTGATCCACAACGCGGTTGGCGGAATTGGGGTGGTCGAAGGAAATGGCGGCGCCTTGAAACCCGGCCTGCCTTGGCAGACCCTCCATGACGGCAAGAAACTGGTTCACAAACCGCTGCGTTTGTCTGTGCTGATCGAAGCCCCTCAGGATGCAATATCTGCTGTCCTTGAGGCGCATCCTGAGGTCGCGGCCCTTTTCGACAATGGTTGGCTGCATCTCTTCGCAATGAAAGAGGGCACAGCTGTGAGCCGCTATCAGCCTGGAGGGAAATGGTCAGTCGAGGATCATTTGGACAAGGCCGCCTGAGCTTTCAGCATATCCGTTGACTGACAAATCAGAACTGGTGGCGGTGTCTTTGCCGCCGCCGATTGGCTCAAGGTTGCGACCCTCAGAATGCAACCCGGTCCCCACCCTTCAGATCGAGGATTTCCCTTGCTTCTTCAGGTGTAGCCACCTCACTCCCCAGCTCTTCGACAATGCGGCGGATCTTGGCGACCTGTTCCGCATTCGAGCGTGCCAGTTCTCCCCGCGCTATAAATAGGCTGTCTTCAAGGCCGACACGCACGTTCCCACCCATCTGGCTGGCCGTAGTGGCCATAGGGATCTGGGCGTTGCCGGCTGCCAGGATCGACCAGCGATAGTCATCTCCAAACAGCTTGTCGGCAGTCTTCTTCATGAACACGAGATTGTCGATATCCGCTCCTATGCCCCCCAGAATACCCATGACGAACTGAATGAAGATCGGAGCCTTGAACAATCCGGTATCCATACAGAATTTCAGATTGTAGAGGTGGCCGACATCATAGCACTCATGCTCGAATTTGATGTCATGCGGGGCAAGTGTCTCGGCCGCTTCGCGGATATCCTTGAAGGTATTGCGAAAGATATTGCCGTCCGAATTCGCGACATAGTCCCGCTCCCAGTCGAACTTCCAACTGTCGTATCGTTTGGCAAGAGGATGAAAAGAAAAGTTCATGCTTCCCATATTCATCGAACACATTTCGGCGCTGAAAGTCGCAGCCGGTCTGATCCGGTCCTGAATGGACAGGGTTAGGGATCCGCCCGTTGAAATGTTGATGACAGCATCGGTTGCCTGCTTGATGCGCGGCAGGAACGGCGCAAAGTCGGCCGGATCAACGGATGGTGCGCCCGTTTCGTTGTTGCGCGCATGAAGATGCAGAATGGATGCCCCTGCTTCAGCCGCTTCAATCGCCTGCTCGGCAATAGCATCATAGGTATATGGCAGAGCGTCAGACATTGTGGGCGTGTGGATGGCCCCGGTCACCGCGCATGTGATGATGGTTTTGTTGCGTTTACCGGCCAAGACCGCCTCCTCATTTGTCCGATTTGTTTTTCACGACCCGGCGCGACAGCGGGAAAAGCTCCAGCCCCGTGCGTTCCTTCAGGGTTCCCCACAGGCCTTTGGGGGCTTTCAGCATGACAACGATGGCCACGACACCAAGAATGAGCAGGTAAGTCGTACCAAGATCCGAGAGCGTCTCTCTCAGCAGGAAGAACACGATCACACCAATAATCGGCCCCTCCAGTGTTCCAATGCCGCCGATAACGACAATGAAAATGACAAAGGCAGTCCAGTCATTGACATTGAAGGCTGCATCCGGGGAAATCCGGAGTTTTTGCAGGAAGATCAATGCACCGGTCATCGCCGTCAGACCCGCAGCAATGATGTAGACAACGAATTTGTGCCGCCAGATATCGATGCCAAAACTCTCCGACGCCACCTCGCTGTCGCGTATCGCGGTCAGCGCCAGACCGTTGCGGGATCGCAGCAACATGTAGATCACCACGAGCACCAGGACGGCCATTCCAAGCGCTAGCCAGTATGTCGTTGCTTCACGCATTGAGCGGTTGGAGGCCATGCCACGCACGATGGCCACAGGCAGGCTGGTGCCGGACCCACCGCCGAGTGCGGAAATCTGCGCAAATGACAGTCGGAACACCTCGGCGATCACCCAGGTTCCAATCGCAAAATAAGCGCCGCGCAGCCTGAAGATAAGCAAGGCCACGGGCACAGCGACAAGGGCTCCAAGTATCCCGGCCAGAGGTATGGCCACGATCGGCGAGACACCGGCAAAGATCGCAAGAGCGAAGAGCATGTAGCCACCAAAGCCGACAAACGCCTGCTGACCGACAGAGACCAGCCCTGCATACCCGGCGAGCAGGTTCCAAAGGCATGCAAGAGAGAGATAGAGAAACATCTCGCTCAACAGTCTCATGTCTGCTCGGCCTGCCCACCAGGGTGCTGCAATCAAACCGGCAACGACCAGAATACCGACGACCGCAGCCGTCCGGGTCACCGTCGAGGATCGGGATATCGAATAAGTTGTCGTAGTCATCAGTCGATCCTCGGAAACAGTCCGCGGGGCCTGACGGCAAGCACGAAGAGGAAGGCGATGTGGCCGGCAAGAAGCTGCCACCCCGGATTGATCTGCGCGCCGATGTTCTGGCTGACCCCCAGGATGATGCCACCAATCAATGTGCCCCAGAGATTTCCGAGCCCGCCGATAATCACGGCTTCAAACCCAAATATGAGACGGCCAGGACCGATCGACGGATCGAAACTGGTTCGAATGCCCAGAAAAACCCCGGCAATGGCGACCACAGCAAGAGACAAAGCCATCGCAAGCCCGAAGACATGTGCCTTGTTCAGACCCATGAGTTCAGCAATATCCTGTTTGTCGGAGACGGCCCGGAATGCTCTGCCCAATGCGGAGCGGTAGAATACCCATTGCAGACCGGCGATCACCACGACAGCCACCAGGAACATGATGAGCGGCAAGACACCGACGTTGAGGTCACCGGGCAGTGCAATGCTGGCTGTCTCTATCGGTCCGGCACTCATCTTCTGAGGGTCGGCGCTATAGATCTCAAGGAGACCGTTCTGGATGATAACCGAAAGCCCGAAGGTCACCAGCAAGGGAGGCAGGATGTCGTCTCCAAGCGTTTGATTGAGGATGCCGCGCTGCAGCACATATCCCAGCGCGGCCATTGCCGGGACCACCAGCAATAGCGCAAGTAAAGGAGAAATCCCGAGCACTGACGTCACCGAAAGCCCCAGAAAAGCCGCCAGAACGATGAAGTCGCCGTGTGCAATATTCACCAGGCGCATCACACCGAAAATGAGTGAGAGACCCGCAGCGAAAAGCGCATAAAGCCCGCCGAGCAGGATCCCTTGAATGATGGCGTTGATCCAATCCATCTCAAACTCCGAAGTAAGCGGCGCTGATGTCGTCGCGGTTCAGCGTCTCAGGACGCCCTTCCAGGGAAATTCGGCCTTCCTGTAGGCAGTAAACACGGCTGGAAACACTCAGGGCTTTGGCTATGTCCTGCTCAACGATGATGGCACTCATGCCCTCACCGATAATGTTTGGCAGCGCTTCGTAGATCGATTTGATGATAATGGGTGCGAGACCAAGGCTGATTTCATCGAAAAGCAGTATTTGCGGGTTCGACATCAGGGCGCGTCCGATGGCGACCATCTGTTGCTGACCACCTGAGAGTGCCGTTGAAGGAACGTTCCTCCGCTCCTTCAGGATCGGGAACAACTCAAAAACCTTCTCGAGCGACCAGGGCCCCTTGCGACCCATCTGCCCGCCGATGATGAGGTTCTCTTCGACCGATAATGACTGAAAAAGCTGGCGCCCTTCCGGAACCATGGCAATGCCTGCCGCAGCGACCTGATCTGCGCGACGCGAACCGATGGCCTCGCCATTCCATAACACCATGTCGGGTTGGTTCCTGATCAGTCCGGTAATAGACCGCATCAGCGTGGTTTTGCCAGCACCGTTGGCGCCGATGATGGCGATAACTTCCCCGGGAAAGACATCAATCGAAATTCCAAAAAGTGCTTGGAAATCGCCGTAATAGGCTTCAAGAGCCTGTGTGGACAGCAATGCATCAGCCATCTGCATCCACCCCCATGTAAATCTCCTGCACGGCTTGGCTCGCCATGGTTTCCTTCGGATCGCCGTCAGCGATCTTCCTGCCGAAATCGATGACGATCAGGCGGTCGACAACGGAGAGAAGCGCGTGAACGATATGTTCGATCCAGATGATCGACAGACCGGTCTGGCGGATCGTGTTGATCGTCGTGACGAGATCCTGGCACTCCTTTTCCGTCAGGCCGCCGGCAATCTCGTCCAGAAGCAGAACTTGTGGCCGGGCGCACAGGGCGCGTGCCAATTCCAGCCGCTTGCGGCCAAGCAATGTCAACTTGCCAGCCGGATCATTCGCACGGTCGATCAAACCAGTCAGCTCCAGAACTTCAAGGCAATGCGCATTGGCTGCAGCTAGCGTGTTCTGGGTTCCGTGTGTGGCCGCGACCAGCGTGTTCTCAAAGACCGTCATCCTGGAAAAGGGCTGCGGGATCTGGAACGAACGTGCGACACCAGCCCGGCAGCGTTTGGCTGCCGAATGTCGTGTCACATCCTGTCCGTTGAGGTAGATCGTTCCCCGGTCGGAGCGAACCGTTCCTGTGATCAGATTGAACATGGATGTTTTTCCGGCGCCATTGGGGCCAATCACACCCAGTGCCTCACCGCTCCCGAGTTGATAGCTCAGGTCATCGGCCACGGTGATCGCGCCATACGCTTTGGAAACGGATTGTAGTTCTAGGACCGGTTTCATGCAGACCTTCAGAGCTGGTGTCTTGGAGGGGCTGGCGCGCGGCCTGGAAGCCACGCGCCGTCCAGGCATCAGGAAAGCAACTGCAAGGTCCCTGTTGTCGGAATCTCGGGTGCGCTGTGATTGGAGGTGATCACCAGCTCCATCCCATTTGCCCCCTTCTGCCACTGTCCTGCAACCAGCGGCGTCTTGGACACGTTCTTGACCGGGCCAAAGTCCCAGTTCACGTGACCAACGACCGTAGCCAGATCGGTTTTGGAGATGGCTTCCAGGATCGCATTCGGATCATCCAGATCAGCACTGCGCCGAATAACGTCTGTCGTCACTTCAAAGAGTGCATGTTTGAAGCCGATGGGCTGTGTCCATGGCCGGCCGGACGATGCTGTATACCCTTCCGCGAGCTGCTTCGCTGATACGCCGGTCAGGGAAGAGCTGAATGGATGGTTCGGTGTCCACCAGATTTCAGATGTCAGACCGTTGCCACGCTCCCCAAGAGACTCAATAACAGAGGGGAAAAGAAGAGCCTTGCCGATGGTCACCACCTTCGGATTGAAGCCTTGTTGCGCGGACTGCGACCAGAAAGTTCCGAAATCGGGCGGTATCATATTGCCGGTAATGATATCGCATCCCGCTTCCTTGAACGCCGAGATCTGACTGGAGAAATCATCCGTTAGAGGCTGATAGCGGCCAGGATCTGTCAGCTCGAATCCACTGCCGATCAAGGCCGGCGGAAAGCCGTGGATCTCGTCGCCCCAGGCATTGCCATCCGCATCATTGGGGAAAAGCCCGCCAACCTTGCGCTCAACGCCGCTTTCCTCCCACAGCGCCAGGAAAGCCTTGATGACGTCTTCCAGGCCCCAGAAGAAATGATAGGTGTAGTCAAACCCGGTTGCCGGGTCGCCGTTTCTTCCAAAAAAGTACGGTTGCCACGGACAATCCGTCGTGACGCAGGGCACTTCGTTCAGTTCGGCCTGGTCAGATACCGGATTTGTGGTGTCCGGCGTGGAGGCCGCAACAATGATGTCGACTTCATCACCCAGGATCAGTTCGGATGCCACTTCAGCCGCACGGTTCGGATTGGATTGGCTGTCCTTGGAAATGATTTCAACCTGATAGGTCTTACCATTGTTCTCAACACCGGCTGCGAGCACCTTGCGGATACCCTCAAGAACGTAGTCGTCAGCCTCGGCAAATCCCGCCAGGGGACCGGTCCGCGGACTGACATGACCGATTTTGACCACAGGATCCGCAGCATAGGCGCGAGTGCGCGTCAAGATCGCGGGCGCGGCTAGCCCGGCCGATGCTCCGGCCAGAAATCCGCGGCGGGTGATACCTTTTTTCTTCCCAATCAGCGTCATCATCTTTCCTCCCAGATGCGCTCAAGATTTAAGCGGCTGTCACGTCAGGATCGTTTCGAGCTTCCTAAGGTGAGTTGCGACACGCGTTCGGACATCCTCCATGTCCTCCGGCGTCCAGCTCATAAATCCTTCACCGCTCTTCATGCCGAGCTTTCCGGTCTCAACCAGATCACGCAGATAGGGTGAAGGGGCTGGCCGATTGTCGAGGTCGGCCAGAACATTTTCATGAATATCGAGTGTCAGGTCCGTGCCCACGAGATCGGCATTTGCGAGCGGACCGAGAACCGAAAGTCGGCGCCCAAAACTGGCATTGACAACTTTGTCGACGGCCTCGGCAGTGCAGACGCCACTTTCCACCAGATAAATGGCTTCACGCCACATCGCATGCTGAAGGCGGTTGCCGATAAACCCGGCAACATCCTTTTCAACTCGCACCGGCGTCTTGCCGACAGAGGTCAGCAGCTCGACGGTTTGTTCGATGGTTGTTTCATCCGTCCATTGCGTCTTGATGACTTCAACAAGCGGTATCAAGTGAGGCGGGTTCCACCAATGGGTGCCCAGTGAACGGTCTTGATGTTCCAGGTCCGCCATGATCGTAGTGATCGGTATGACCGAGGTATTGGATGCAAAAACGGTATTTGCGGATGCATACTGCTCCACTTCCTGGAACAAGGCTCGCTTAAGCTCAGGTTTCTCAGGGGCCGCCTCGAACACGAAGTCTGCGTCGCATACGCACGCGTTGATCTCTTTGTGGGCCGAAATACGGTCAAGGACTTCGGCATTCTCGGCGTTCTCGACACCCATGGCATCAAGGCTTTTGGAAACACGTTCAGGCAAAGCGTCAAGACCGGCCTGAAAGGCATCGAAGACATTGACCTTGTGTCCTGCTCGGGCAAAGGTCAGCGCAATACCATGCCCCATCAGCCCAGCGCCAAGTACGGCTATTGTGAAGGATCGCGCCATCGTTCAGCCCGCCGTGTAGCCGCCATCGGCGTAAAGTATGTGACCGGTGTAGAAGTCGGATGCATGCGATACCAGAAACAACAATGGCCCGATCAGATCTTCCGGTTCACCCAGGCGCCCCTTCGGTACGCGGGCGATAAAACCTTTGCGGAAACCCTTGGCCGTATCGTCTTCCTCGAACATCCATGCTGTCAGCGGAGAGCGGAAAACAGTTGGAGCAATGGCGTTGACGGTGATGTTCTCTTCGCCAAGTTCGCACCCAAGAGCTTTGGTAATGCCGTCAACAGCAGCCTTTGACGCGCAATAGGCTGTGTATCCGGCCGGATGACCAAGCAGGCCGCGCGCGGATGAGACCAGCACGATCTTTCCGCCGGTAGGCTGTTGCTTCATCTTTTTGGTGGCAGCCCGTGTCAGAAGCCAAGACTGAGTCACGTTGGCTTCCATCACGCCGTCGAAATCCTTTGGAGTGAGCGTATCGATCTTCGCGACCTTGTTCATGCCTGAAGCAACAACAAGTATATCCAGCGACCCAAAGCGCTCGACCGCAAGGTCGGCAAGACCGTCGCAAACTGTCTCATCAGTCGGACGCACGGCCTTTGTGACGACATCAGCGCCAAGTTTTTCACATTCGGCAGCCACTTCGCCCAATGCCTTCTCGTTGGCTGCTGCCAGGACCAATTTGCAGCCCGCCCCCGCAAGGGCTCTTGCAGCGACTGCGCCAAAGGCTCCCGAAGCGCCGGTAATCAGCGCAACCTTGCCCGAGACATCAAACAATCCCAGCGGGTTCTTCCAGGCATTACTCATGTCTTTGCCTCCGACGGATACGGGATCACGACAAGCATCGTGCACACCAGGTTTGAGCGGTTCTCGATGGTACGCACTTCATTCGGTGCGATGGTGCAGCTGTCGTACTTTCGCAAAACAGTCTCTGCGCCTTCGGTCATCACGGTCATCTCGCCCTCCAGGACCACGTAGACCTTTTCGAAGGGAGTTGAGTCAGGCCCCGCCCCCCCACCGGGCAGGAACTGGCTTAGCCCGACCCACTGGTTCTCCGGACCACCTTCTTCGAACCCCTGCAACCGCAAACCGACCACATCCCGGTGATTTGGCGCTTCATAAGGGGCAGCGTCTTCAAAGCGTTTCACATGCATTGTCACCCTCCCGAACCTTGTGCATGAAGGTCGCCCACAACGGGGGGCCCGTGATGAAGGATCAGAAGGTTTCGCCTGCCTCGATGCGATACTGTTGGCCGCGGTCGATCATCGCCACAAGGCGGATGATGCACCCATCGCCCCGGTCCCAGTTCCATGGGAAAAATGCAAACGTGCAGCGTTTTCCAGTGACTGCATCAAGATCGCCGCCGACATTTTCGATGCCAAGAATACCGTTGCTGAACAGCTTGTTGTGAACCGGTTCCCACTCGGGAAAATCGTCTTTCCAATCGCGGCCGCCGGACCACTCAAGATACTCCTGCTCCAAATGCGGCAGGATTGGCCCGTTGCGCTGCGGACCGATGGCCGTCGCAAGCGGGTGGTCATTTGCCTGGGTATCGTGACCAACAACCTTAATGCCTTTCTCCACGATCCAGTCGGCGGCGGAAGGCACGAGGCCGGGACAGTAGGCAAAGTAGTCACCATCCTCATATTGCTTGTGCCAGCCCGTGTTGATGATCAGGACATCGTTCTTGCGGATTGCATGGCCACAAGCCTTCTCCAGGTCGTCGCCCGTGATCGGCTCCCACTTTTCCTTCGGCACCGAGACAACCAGCCCGGACCCGAAAAAATGAGGCAACGGCACTTCGTCGATGAACGGTGTTCCGGGAACGACATGAGCCGGTGCATCGATGTGCGTCGTCACATGCATCGTGGTGGTGATTGTCTGGGACAGCACACCGGACTTGGCCATGTAGTGCTTCCGCTCAATCTGGACATCTTTGAAATACGGCCAGTTCGGGCACTGAAATCCATAGCGGTGCGACAGGTTATAGAACTCGACGCCCATATCGTTGTTCAGGTTTTCCTGAAACTCGATCCCGCGAATCATCACTGACATTTTTGATCCTCCCGAAGGCCAGCGCCAATCTGTATTGCTTTACGGTACGAGTGTATCATAATGTGGTCAAGTGTTTTCTCGACACGACGCGTATATTTGCTATATGCAGACAGTATCACGCTGCATTAGCATGCGATTCCAGACCGGAGCTGGACTAGGAACACGGGCGGAAAAAGTCATGAATATCGAAAGGAAAGCGCAAACAAATCAAGGCGTTCAAGTTATTTCTCGAGCAGCCGAGATTCTGCGGATTCTGAAAAAAGACAACTCCGGACTAAGCCTTGGCGGCATAGCTGAGCGCGTACACCTGCCCCGCTCTACGGTACAGCGTATCGTGAATGCGCTCATCGCCGAACGTCTGGTCATGGCAAGTTCTGCCGAAGGGGGGCTAAGGCTCGGGCCGGAAATCCAGTCGCTGGCCGCAGCTGGCCGGATCAATATGGCCGAGCTCATTCGGCCTGTCTTGGTCGACCTCTCTTCAAAGACAGAAGAGACCGTTGACCTGGCCGCATTTAGGGAAGATCACATGGTCTTCGTTGATCAGGTGATTGGTTCCCATCGCCTTAGAACCGTCTCTGCCGTTGGCGAAGTCTTTCCCATGACAACAACAGCCAACGGCAAGGCTGCACTCTCCTTGTTCGAGGACGATGCACTCGTTGCAATCGCAACACCGGAATTGAAAGCGACCGAGGATGACGCCAAACCATTGTCGGAGTTCATGCGGGAGATCGAAGACATCCGGCAAACCGGCATCGGTTGGGACCTGAACGAGCACACAGACGGCATTTCAGCAGCCGGTTTCGCCTTCAAGGATCCAATGGATCAGATCTATGCAGTATCGATACCTGTGCCGTCTCACAGGTTCACGCGTCTCAAAGGCGCTCTGGCGGAGCTCCTCCTCCAGGCAAGAAAATCAATCCTGCAGCTTCTCTGATCGAAACAGCTTGACGATCATGCCGGCATCACATTGTTTCACCGGCACCGGTAGGTCAGGTCTGGCCGTCAATCGGATTCGGCCCAGTATAGGACCAGCGATAAGCTGGCGGCGTCGGCCCCTTGTTCCGGCCACCCTGGTTCATTTGCTCCCAGGAATGCGCGATCACACCGACGGACCTGGACAGGCAAAAAAGCCCGCGCGCGAGCTGCCCGGCGAAACCGAGCTCCGCATAGACAACAGCGGTCGCTCCATCGATGTTCATGGGAACGGGTTTGCCCTTCCGGGTGTTCAGGATCTTCTGGATTGCCCGTCCGATTTCGGCAAACCGTCCGCTCACAACACCGTCCGCAGCGGCCGCGTCCACAAGACCAAGCAGGCGTGGCGCTCGCGGATCTTCTGGCTTGTGAAACCTGTGGCCAAAACCTGGCACGAAAACGGTCCGCTCGGCCTGCCAACGGTCAATCATCTTCGCAGCGGCCTGATCAAGGCCAACGCCGTCTTTCATGACATCATCAATCCAGCCATAAAGTTCTACAGCCTGTTCACCCGCCCCCCCGTGAACGTCGTCGAGCATATTGACTGCAGATGCCATTGCACCGTTAAGACCAAGGCCGCAGGTAACCGCCATGCGCGCCGCGGCAATCGACGGTGCCTGCGGACCGTGATCAACCGCCGCAACGAGAGCGCACTCCAAAAGCTTTGCCTGTTCGGGCGTGGGCAAGCCGCCTCTCGTCATCAGCCAGATCATTTGAGGAAAGGTGACGTTGCCGATCAGCTCTTCGATCGGGTGGCCGCGTAGCCGTATCTGCCCGGGCGCCATGTCTATGATGTCTGTCGCCCACCAATCGGATACATCTTTGCCTGCGTTGCTCATAGTGCACCGTCGCTTCGAAGGTCTTCCAGCTCCTGGCTGCTGAGACCAAGCTCGCTCCAGATTTCATGATTGTGCTCGCCAAGAAGCGGCGGCGGTGCGGACACCTTGGGTGCATCACCATCCAGCTTTATCCCGGTCGTCGTCACGGCGATGTCCCGACCAACACCAGGCACCTGCTGAAAGGTGTGCAGGAAGCCTCGATCCGCGATTTGCGGCATTTGCAGCACTTCCGGAACCGTCAGGACAGCCCCGGACGGCACACCGATACGATTGAGTTCCTTCGCCCAATCACGCGCTGGGCGGGTTTTCAGAACAGTCTCAAGCTCCGCTTTCAGCGCCAGACGGTTTTTCTTCCTGTTTTCGCGCGTCGCGTAATCAGGGCGCTCGCGCAGTGCACTCAAGCCCAGATGATCGGTAAGCAACACCCACTGCTCATCCTTGTTGGCTGCAATGTTCAAAAGACCGCTGCCTGCCTGGAAGGCTCCTGAGGGAGCTGACGTGACGTTCTCATTGCCGTTCGCTGCGGGTTCAACACCAGCATTCAGGTAGTTGGATACCACCCACCCCATGGTCGCGAGCACCGATTCAAGCATGGAGACATCGATGAAGCTGCCCCTCGGCGAAGCATTCAACGCTGAAGCGACCGCAAATGCAGCGGTAATTCCGCCGACAGTGTCGGCGACCGGGTATCCAACGCGTAATGGCGCGCTTTCGCTGTCACCGGTGATCGACATGACACCGGAAGCTCCCTGAATGATCTGGTCATACGCCGGGCGATGGACCCAGGGTCCGTCCTGTCCGAAGCCGGAAATGGCGCAATAGATCAGTTCAGGTCGCTCTTTCTTCAGTGCATCGTAACCAACCTGCAATCGGTCCATAACACCGGGACGAAAGTTTTCGACCAGCACATCTGCGGACCTGACGAGCTTGATGAAAAGCGCTCTTCCCTTCGGGTGTTTCAGATTGACAGTGACGGATTTCTTGCCCGCATTCTGCGCAAGAAAAGAAACACCCATGCCTTTCTCGTTCAGATCGGGATCAGCGCCAAGATTGCGGGCCAGATCGCCTCGGCCCGCGGCCTCGACCTTGATTACTTCCGCCCCAAGATGCGCCAGATGGTGGCAGCAAAATGGGCCGGCAAGAACATTGGTCAGGTCGAGGACCCTAATCCCTTCAAGCGGTTTCGACACCTGATGTGTCCCTTCGTGCTGCCGTTATCAATCGCCGTCAGCGACACCTTCCGCACGCAGGCGTGCACGACGGGCTCTGTAGCCGGGCAGAACAACAAGAACAACGGCAAGGATCAGCAACCCGAGCGTCATCGGCCGTTCCCAGATAAATCCGACACCGTCGTAAAGCTGCATGGCACGGGAGAAGTTATTCTCAAGCAAAGGCCCAAGAATGAACCCGATCAGCAAGGGAGCCAATGGATAGTCTGCAAAGCGGAACAGCGTTGCACAAATCCCGAAACCGACAAGGAGAAGAAGCTCCGTGGCGTTGTTCTGGCCGATATAGGCGCCCATCAATGTGAAGAACAGGATGAACGGGATGAGATAGTTGCGCGGAACCGCCAGAACCTTTGCGATGTAAGGGATCAGCGGCAGATTGAGGATCAGAAGAACCAGATTGCCAAGATACATTGAGATGATGACGGCCCAGAAAATCTGAGGCTCATCAACCATCAGGCGCGGACCTGGACTGACATTAAGCGCGATCAACGCCCCCAGCAGAATTGCAGTTGTTCCTGAACCGGGGATGCCCAGTGTCAGCAGAGGAACAAATGAACCGGTGCAGGCGGCATTGTTGGCGCTTTCAGGAGCAGCAATGCCTTTCACTGAACCTTTGCCGAACTCTTCCTGCTCTTCCTTGTTCGCGATGTTGCGCTCAACCGCATACCCAAGGAAAGAGGCAATCGTCGCCCCTGCGCCGGGCAGAACACCGATAAAGAAACCCTGGAGCGACTGCCGGCCGATCACCGGTGTGATCTTGCGCGCTTCGTCCTTGGTAATCCGCAAGTTCTTGATCTTGCCACCATCACTGCCGTCGCCGGTTTTTGAGCGCGCAGGGTCAAGCACAAGGAAAATGGCTTCAGGGAGCGCGAACATCGCCATGGCAAGCGTGATGAAGCCAAAGCCGGACTGGAGATCCATGACGCCCATGGTGAAGCGCGGCATATTGAAAAGAACGCCTTCGCCAACCGTTGCCATCATCAGTCCAAGGAACGTCATCAGCAGCGCCTTGCCGACTTGTCCGGTGCCGGCAAATGCGGCAATCGCTGACAACCCGACAACCATCAGTGCAAAATATTCAGACGAATGAAACAGCAGCGCGACGGAGGCCAGCGCCGGAGCAAACACCATCAGCAGGATCGCACCGATGGTGCCCCCCGCAAACGAGGAGATCGCGGCAACCGTCAAGGCCTTCCCGGCCTGCCCCTTACGTGCCAGCGGATAGCCGTCGAAGGAAGTAGCAACAGTCGAAGCGACGCCTGGAGCATTGATCAGGATCGAAGACGTCGAACCACCAAAAACCGCACCATAATAAACGCCAGCAAGCAGAATCAGTGCAGCTGACGGGTCACCGATTGTGATCGCGACCGGGATCATGATGGCAATGATCGACATCGGGCCAAGCCCGGGCAGCATGCCGATGAACGTACCGATCAGACAGCCGCCTACAACCATCATGATGTTTGTGAATGTGAAGGCCGTTGCGAGGCCCGTCAGAAGTCCTTCGAGCATCTCAGCCTCCAATCAGAAAAGACGGGAATGGACTTAAGAAGATGCCCAGCACCACGTCCACAAGGTACCAGACCGTACCGGCAGCAATAGCCGCGACAACGATCATCATGACATAGCGGCGCTCACCGAGAATGAAGCTGCCAACCGTGAGAAAAAGAAAAGTGGAGGTTAGGAACCCAAGCGGCCGCAGCAGCAACGCATAGGCAACCATCAAGCCCAACAGGAGAAGCGCCTGGCCGACCTTGTATTCATGTAGACGCGACAGATTGATGTCTGCAGCGTCCTTCTTGTCGGGGGATTTTTCCAGACCGAGCAAGATGCTCAGCGACAGAAGAATTCCGCCAATGGCCAAGACTTTGGGAAAGCTTGAGGGCCAAATTGGGCTGCGTTGCATGATCGGCGGCAAAAGCGCGTCCATGGTGAAATAAGCTGCATAGCCATAAGCCAGACAGATCAACAAGATGACCAGTGCTAGCCAGCGATCAAGCGCCATCGTTCCCCCCACATTTTTTGGATTGGGCGGCACGTCCGGGAAGTCCCGGACGTGCCTTGCGTTTCAGCTCTGCTGAACGTCGATCAGAGGAAGCCGAGCTTCTTCATCAGATCGCCGATGGACTTTTCCTGCTCTTCAAGGAAAGAGCGGAAGTCGTCGCCCGGATTGTGGATGTTCACCCAACCGTTGCGAGCCCGAACTTCTTCCCACTCATCGGTTTCGTACATCTTCGCAATGGCATCCTGGTAAGCGGCCAGTTTGTCCGCCGGAAGACCAGGTGCAGCGAAGAAACCGCGCCAGTTGACGAAGGTCGTGTCATTGCCCTGCTCGACCATGGTCGGGGCATCTGCATAGGCGTCGACGCGTTCAGGTGCAGTTACACCGATGATGCGCACTTCACCTGCCTTGGCCAATTCAACGGCTTCTGAGAAGCCGGTGGAAACGGCCTGAACTTCACCGGAAAGCAGACCAGCCATGGTCTTGCCGCCACCGTCATAAGGCACGTATTTCATCGCGACTGGATCAGCACCGGCTGCCTGGAACACCATTGCCGCAACCAGATGGTCCATGCCGCCCGGCACAGAACCTCCACCAATCGCGGTCCCGGCAGGATCCGCCTTGAAGGCTTCGATCAGACCGTTGACGTCCTTGATATCGCCGTCGGCAGGCACCACGAGAGCCGCATAGTCACCGATTGTGCCGGCAACCAGAGTCAGATCACGGAAGTTCTGCGGGAACACACCGGTCAGCGAGCGGATCACGATCGGCGTGGAGTTGACCATGAGCGTGCCATGGTTGCTGTCCGCGTTTTCAATCAGGAAGCCGATGGCCTTGCCGCCACCGCCGCCGGACATGTTCTCGTAAGATGCCGTGCCGACTAGGCCTGCCTTCGTTAGCGCTTCACCGGTGCCGCGTGCTGTGCCATCCCAGCCACCACCTGCACCGCCTGGAATCAGGAAGTGGATGCTATCGACAGCCGGTTCTGCAAAGGACGGGGTTGCAAATGAAAAAGAGACTGCAGCAGCAGCCAGAACGACCCGACGGGTCATTTTCAAAAGTGTCATATTTTCCTCCCAGACACGCTGGGGCTTAACGAGCCCCTTGCAAACATTAAAAGTATTGGGAAAGCTGACAGGAACCTGTCACGCTACCAAAAAACAACGACAAACGGCTAAATTGGCATGCGCTTCCTACTGATCGAGGACAATGAGAAACTGGCTAAGGCCATTGTCGAACGGCTGAGCCTCGACGGTCATGTCGTTGATCATGCACCTGATCTGGAAACGGCCGCCGCCTGTTTGGCCAGCACCGGTTATGAGCTCATTCTGCTTGATATCATGCTGCCCGACGGGGATGGACGCACGTTCCTGGAAAGGCATCGCACAGGCGACAATGACACTCCTGTTATCGTTCTGACGGCGCGTTCTGAAGTATCGGACCGCGTCCGGATGCTCGACCTGGGTGCCGACGACTACATCACCAAACCCTTCGACTTTTCCGAACTCGAGGCCCGTTGCAGGGCCGTGCTTCGTCGAAGACAAGGCGCATCGCGCAACCAGAAAACCTTCCAGGATGTTGTGTTTGATCCGCTTGCAGGAACCGTTGCGGTTGCCGGAAACGTCTCCGACCTCAGGAACCGGGAACTGCGGCTGCTCGAAGTCTTTTTCTCGGCACCCGACATGATCTTTTCAAAGTCACACCTGGTCGACCGCCTGTTCTCCTACGACGAAGACGTTTCTGAAAATGCGATTGAGGTCTATGTGGGGCGCGTCCGCAAGAAGCTTCAGGGAGGGCGCGTCAAGATCGAAACTGTGCGCGGTGTTGGCTACAGGATGACGGCCTCATGACAGCCGTCCGTACTAAAGGCTCGCTCAGACGGCGGCTTCTCCTTCAATTGCTGCTTGTTGCGGCCATTCTGTCGGTTGCGCTCTATTTCACGGTACGTGCGCTCGCCCAGCAGGCGGCTGAAACCACCCAGGACAACATCCTGATTGCCTCGGCAACTGCAATTTCGGAGGCCGTTCGCGCCGAACGCGGCCAGATCCTGGTCGACGTACCTTATTCAGCCTTGTCGATGCTTGGATCTATAGCTGAAGAACGGGTGTTCTACCGCATCACCGCAGACGATCTGACCGTCACGGGATACGATGACTTGCCGGCACCTTCTGCCACTTTTGACGCTGGCAATCCGGTTTTTGCAACAGCCATCTACCGCGAGGACGAAGTGCGCATCGCAGCGCTGCCAAGACGTTTGACCGTGGGCGATGAAACAGTCATTTTGACGGTGCTTGTCGCTCAAACCCGGCTGGGACTTGCTGCTGTTTCTCTGCAGATCTCGATTGCTGCGGCTGCGGCTGGTATTGGATTTTTCGTTCTCTCAGGGGCACTTAGCTGGTTTGCGACCAACAATGCCATGCGGCCATTGAACAGGCTTGCCCAGTCGGTTGCGCGCCGCGGCCCGCAGGATTTGAGCCCGGTCGAAACGTCGGCCCCGACCGAGCTCGTACCCTTGCTACAGTCCCTCAATACGTTCATGGGCCGACTCAGCGCCTCACTGGCGAGAACCGAAGACTTCATCGCCGAAGCAGCACATCACGTGCGCACACCGCTCGCAACGGTCAGAACACAATCAGAGATCGCCATGCGCAGCGTCCGAAAACCGGAAAACAAACAGATCCTGCGAGAAGTCATACGCGCTGCAGACGAGAGTTCGCGCTCTGCAGGTCAGCTGCTTGATCATGCGATGGTCGCGCTGCGGTCCGACAATCTTGAGAAGGAACGCCTCAATGTGAAGGAGCTCGCTCAGGATGTGATCAGGTCAATCAGTCCGACTGCGGACTTGAAGGATATAAGGATCACCTGCTCTGGTTCGGACACAATCGGCTCGGTTGAAGGTGACCCGATCCTGTTGCAGAACGCGCTGCAAAATCTCCTGGACAACGCTGTGAAATACTCGCCGGAGGACAGCGTCATCAAGGTGGAAATCCTGCAATCGGGATCAAGTGTCAGGGTCGATGTCATCGACGAGGGCCGTGGTCTCGGTGACGGCGACCGGAAACACCTGACCGAGCGCTTCGGCAGAGGTGACAATGTCCGCGACATTATTGGCTCCGGCCTCGGGCTCACCATTGTCGAGGAAGTCATGCGCGCTCATGGCGGCACGCTGGAACTGTCTGACAACCCGGAAAAGAGAGGCACATGCGCGTCCATATCCTTACCATTGGCCTGATCGCATCGTTCTGCGCCCTGATCACGACGGCAAGCGCATTCGTTGCCGAAGAGGAGCGCCTGTTTGAGGTCGAAAACCGAACGGCAACACTCAACATTCTGTCGACGGGCGACCTCAGTATCTTCGCACCGCTCATCGAGGCTTATCAGGCACGCAACCCGGGCATTGAAATCCGTTATGTCACCGCTTCCAGCAGCGAGTTGATGAAGGCACTTTTTGAAGAGAATGCGGAATTCGACATTGCGATGTCATCGGCAATGGACCTGCAGACTAAACTCGTCAACGACGGCTTTGCCTTACGCCACGTGTCAGCGGAAACCAGCACCCTGCCCGACTGGGCCAAGTGGCGAGATCGTCTGTTCGCCTTCACCCAGGAACCAGCAGTCTTGGCCTTTTCCAAATCTGCATTTGAGGGATTGCCGACGCCGACCAACCGGGACGAACTGATTGCGCTGCTGCGCGAGAACCCGGACCGCTTCAACGGCAAGGTCGGGACTTATGACATAAGGGAAAGCGGGGCTGGGTACCTTTTTGCCACGCAAGACTCCCGACAGTCTGAATCCCTCTGGCGAATGGCCGAGGTGATGGGCAGATTGAACGCGCAGCTTTATTGCTGTTCAAACCAGATGATCCGGGACGTTGCCGACGGACGACTGGCGCTCGCCTATAACGTTCTTGGTAGCTACGCGGCGGCACACCTTCCAGACAACCCGGATCTCGATGTCCTGCAGTTCAACGATTTTACCACCGTCATGTTACGGACGGTACTCATTCCAAAGACCACCCAGGATGTGGACCTGTCCGGCCAGTTCATAGATTTCCTGGTATCGGGTTCCAACCGTGAGCTGATCGAGGAATTGACCGGTTTGCCTGCGATTGATCCAGGGGTCTTACAGCGTGAGGCTGCCTTCCGCCCCATCCGTCTCGGTCCGGGCCTGCTCGTTTATCTTGACCAGCTCAAGCGTCGCACATTCATCCGCGCCTGGCTGAACGCCATGGTGCAGCCCTGAAATCGACAATAGAAAAATTTGAACCGCTCTTCGGCGAAAGACACCCTCCAGATAAAATCCGGACCTGCTTCGGATCTCAAAGTTGAAGCGGTTCGTCAGAGATCAGAACTCCGTCTTCGTCGCAGTAAAGGCACTTCCCCGGTTCAAAGAAAGCACCGCCGAACGCGACAGGTACATCGATTGCGCCCTTGCCGGTCTTTCCCGAACGAACAGGGCTTGTTCCCAAGGCTTTGACGCCGATCTCAAGATCGGCCAAACGATGGCTGTCTCTCACCGCACCGTTTACGATAATGCCCGCCCAGTCATTTTGGATAAGCCGCTCCGCCATCCGATCACCAAGCAGCGCAGTGCGGTTGGAACCGCCACCATCCAGAACGATGATGGCGCCGTTGCCTGGTTGAGAAAACAACGCCTCCTGAACCAGCTTTGTATCATCGACCATGACCGCCGTCCTGATACGGCCAGAAAACCTGCGTTTGCGTGCGAAATCGCGGAACGGCAACTGAACGAAAGTTACCTTCTCCGGATAGGCATCGTTCAGATCGCACGTTGCGAAAAAAGCCAGGGCCTCGCTCACGGCTCTTGCCCGAGCAAGGCTGCGGGGTAAAGGACCGCACCTTCCATGATACGCCTTTGAGTGCGAAACGTTCCGGCCGTGACCGCTTCGGGCCCGAAGGCACCTGTCCGCACATCCGCTGTCACGGTCAGAACTCCGGATGGCGTCCCTATTCTCAGATCTTTTCCCTCAATCTGTGCAAGTTCCTGAACCAGCGAGCCCGGCACCTGAGCGGCAACAGCCGTGCACATGCCGCCCGTCAGTGTAATCGCGCGATGGAAATTGCCCATCGAGATCAGCCGGACGTTGATGTCATGCGTTTCCGGTCCATGCCTCGCGCCATCCAGAGACGTAAATTCAGAAGAGCCGCCGAGGATCGCCACCTTCGGCGTCGATCGTTTGACCTCGCTGACAGACCCTTCCATGCCCATGGCGACAGCGCCCGCGCAACGCACATTCTCCAGGCGCGCCATCAGACCGGCATCTGCATCAAGTTGTTCAGGCAACTTTGAGGCAGATGTGCCTAGATCCGCCGCGCGGACATAGACCACTGCATTGGCTGCATCGATCAGAGACACCGTGACCGGACCAATATCCGCCACTTCGATCTGATCAACGACATGACCGCTCGGAAGCAGTTTTCCGGTGGCCGCCCCTCCCGGCGTCAAGAACTCAAGCACCACCGGCGCTCCCGTTCCTGAAACACCCGGTATGGAAACATCGCCCTCTTCGACAGCCTTACCGTCCCCTACGGGAAAACGGGCATGATACAACCGATCGGTGTTGGTGTCGTAGATGCGTACAAGAGCATCGGATTGCCCGGGCGCAAGTTCGACCATGCCCTCATCGACGGCGAATGGGCCAACACACGACGCCATGTTCCCGCAAGCCGATCCGTAGTCGGCCAGAGCTTCGTCAACGGCGATCTGAACGAAGGTATAGTCGACATCCGCATCGTCGCGATCCGAAGGGCGGACAATGACAACTTTGGAGAGCGATGACAGACCACCGCCCATGCCGTTGAGCTGGCGGCCATACGCGTCCGGACTGCCAAGTACATGCAGAAAAATCCGGTCACAAAGGGCACGATCAGTCGGCAGATCCGCACCGTTGAACACCACTGCCTTGGAAGTTCCGCCCCGGTAAAAGGCAGCTCGCAACCGGTTCTGCATCACGCTGCTCCTGCAAGGAATGACCGGAATGCACGTGGCAATAGTCCGCCGGCGGCAAACGTTGCACGCTCGCCGTCATTGTAGAGCCGCAAATCCAGAGGTGTTGTTTCGACACTGCCATCCTTGCGATTGATGGTCAGCGTTGCCCCGGTGAGGTCCTTGTCGAACGCAATATCAAATGTCTCGCTACCATCGAGGCTTAAGGTCTTGCGCGTGACACCATCTGGAAAACACAGTGGAGCGATGCCCATATTGACCAGGTTTGAACGGTGGATCCTCTCGAAACTCTCAACGATCACGGCTCGGACACCGGCAAGCCAAGGCGCTTTTGCAGCCGTGTCTCTTGAAGAGCCACAACCATATTCCTTGCCGCCGACCACAACAAGTTTCTGGTCTCGCTCGAGATAGGTCTGGATGGCCTTGAACACCGAGGTGACTTCGGCCTCTGGCTCGATCCTTGCCCATGAGCCTTCCTTGTCCGGTGTCATTTCATTGCGCAGCCTGTAATTGGCAAAGGTCGAACGCACGACGACGTCGGAACACCCGCGCCGGGTTCCGAAGGAGTTGAAATCGCGGGGAGCGACACCTTGTTTCTGAAGGAACTGGCCAGCTTCAGATTCCGGAGTGATGATACCCGACGGCGATATGTGATCCGTCGTCACACTGTCACCCAGAATAACCAGAGGCCGAAGGCCCAAAATAGGCGCAACCGGTGAAGCGTCACGCTCGATTTCGCGAACGAACGGCGGGAAGGAAACATAGGTCGACGGAACCCAGTCATAGGTGCCGGCATCCGTCTCAAGTGCGTTCCACTCGGCATTCACGTCGTTGATTGCAGCGTAGTTTTTGTTGAATTCATCCGGCGTGACAAACGTCTCGACGATCTTTGTAACTTCGTCAGCGCTGGGCCAGAGGTCGGTCAACATGACCGGATCGCCGTTCTGGTCGCTGCCAAGCGGCTCTAGAGTGATGTCCTTCAAGATTGTGCCCATCAAGGCGTAAGCCACGACCAGGGGCGGAGACGCGATCATGTTGCGCGACGCAAGCGGGTGGATCCGCCCGGCAAAATTGCGGTTTCCCGACAAAACGGCGATGCCCTTCACATCATGCGCCTTGATCGTCGCTTCATGCGCAGGATGCAGCGGCCCGGACATGCCGTTGCAGGTCGAACACGAAAACGCGGCGACCTCGAAGCCAAGTGTGTCCAGCGAGCTTTGCAGTCCGCTCTCCTTTAGGTACTTCGCAACCACCCGGGATCCAGGTGCCAGAGAGGTTTTGACATGCGGCGGGACCTGCAGCCCTCTGGCAACCGCATTTCGGGCCATCAGGCCGGCTGTGACCATGTTCCGCGGATTCGCCGTGTTGGTGCAGCTGGTAATTGCCGCGATGATCACATCGCCATCGCCGATATCATGCGCTTCCCCTTCGACCTGAACCCGGCGCTCGGTTTCACCTTTCAATTTCAGTCGCTCGGTCGCATCCGACAAATCAATCCTCTGTTCAGGGCGCGACGGGCCTGAAACCGAACGCCCGATCCGGCTGAGGTCAATTTCGACGACTTCGTCATAGTCAACAGCGCTATCAACTCCTTCCAGCCAAAGGTTCTGCGCCCTGCAATAAGCTTCCGAGCGCGCAGCGCTTTCATTGCGCCCCGTGTCGTTCAGATACCCGATGGTGCGCTCGTCAACCGGACAAAAGACCATGGTCGATCCATATTCGGGTGCCATGTTCGCGATCGTTGCCCTGTCGGCAACGCTCAAGGCGCGGTACCCTGAGCCGAAGAGTTCAACAAATGTGTCGACAACGCCAAGTGCCCGGAGTTTTTCGGCAACGACAAGAGCAATATCGGTCGCGGTGATGTCGTCCGAGGGCGCACCGGATACTTCCAGCCCGATAACACGCGGCACGTTGACCGGAGATGTCTCGCCGAAAAGAATGGCTTCCGCCTCCAGTCCACCAATTCCCCACCCCATGATACCCAGAGCATTGATCATTGGCGTATGGCTGTCGGTGCCAAGACTGGAGTCGGGTACCAGAAGATCGGCATCATCCTGAGACGGCAAAACGGTTTGGCCGAGATACTCAAGATTGACCTGATGGCAGATACCACCTCCCGGCGGAATGACCCGCAAGCGGGGAAATCGTGTTTCACAGGCCTTCAGAAAGGCAAATCGTTCACGATTGACTTCAAATTCACGGTCCATGTTTTTCTGGAGAGCAAACCTGTCAGCCCAGTGATTGATCGACATGGAATGATCGATCACGAGATCAACGGGCAGGCTCATGTCGACCGTGCCCGGATCACCACCCTGTTCTTCCAGCAGATTGCGCATCGCCATGATGTCGATAAGCGCCGGGATACCGAGCATATCATGCAGCAAAAGACGTGCGGGCCGGAACGGGACGGCGTCTCCTTTGCGCGCCAGAACGTCCAGTGCTGCAGCACCGTCTTTCGAATGGCGGGCCGCATTCTCGGCCAAGAGGCGCAGAGAATAAGGCAGGCTGCGAAAGCCTTCTCCGAGAAGACCGCAATAATCGGCGGCGCGAAACTGTGTGTGGGGGACCTGATGGTAGCGCACTATACCTCTCCTGAATTGGCGCTAGGCTAGACAGGCTTGCCCGGATGCTGCAAGTTGAACCGGACTGCGTTTCACCAGACAGAACGGCCATGACTGCCAATCGCACTGAATCCGTTGAACGCGCGCTGTCGATCCTGAGCGCATTCTCAACGCAAAAGCCAATCATGACACTTGCGGAAATCGCCGAGGAAACCGGTCTTCACAAGAGCACGATCCTGCGTCTCACCAATTCAATGCGCATATATGGCTTTATTCAGCGCGACGAAAACGGCAGTTTCAGCGTCGGACCGAGCGTGTGGCGACTAGGTCTGATTTTCCGACGTGACTTCACCCGGCGAGAGCATGTGGCCCCGTCTCTAAAGATCCTTGCAGAAGCGACCGGAGAAACCGCATCTTTTTACGTGCGCGCAGGCAATGAACGTGTCTGTTTGTACAGGGAAAATTCCCCAAACCTGTTACGCTTTCATGTTGAGGAAGGCATGCGGCTGCGGCTTTCGACGGGAGCGTCCGGTCTCGTGCTCCGCCGATATTCGGGAGAAGATGTTGGTGATCTTTCCCTCTTCAACGAAAACGGAACGGTGAGTGCCGTCGGACAGACCAACCCCAATATTTCCTCGATATCGACGCCCGTCTTTACTGGGACCAGTGAACTCGCCGGAGCGCTCACCGTCTCCGGTCTCGCCACACGGTTTGATGAGGAAGCGCGTGCCAAGGCAATTCCGCTTCTGGAAAGTCTCGCCAAAAGTCTGACAGCAAATTGATCCTGACAGTTTTACCTGACAGAACGCACTAGAGCACAGCTTGCTTTGTCTTGGCGCGCACAGTACGCCAAAGCCTATGTTCCATTGACCGGAGATCGCTGCAATGATGAACCATGAGATCAACAAAGCGTTTCGGCAACGCCTGAACAAGGGCGGCGCGATATTGATGCCCGGTGCAGCAAATGCGCTGGCTGCAAGCGTGATCGACCGTCTCGGTTTTGAAGCGGTCTATATATCAGGCGCCGGTCTCACCAACACGTATCTCGGCATGCCGGATCTCGGTTTCATCTCCCTCCCGGAAATTGCTCAGCACACGGCCACCATCCGCAACACGACTGAATTGCCGATTGTCGTCGATGCGGACACCGGCTTCGGCAATGCTCTCAATGTAAGCCACACCGTTCGCACGCTGGAACGCGCCGGGGCCAGTGCGATCCAGCTTGAGGACCAGGTCAATCCAAAACGATGCGGTCATTTTTCAGGCAAGGACGTCGTCGATTTGAGCGAAGCACGCAGCAGGATCAAGGCTGCCGCCGACGCACGGCAGGATCCGAATTTTTTGATCGTCGCACGAACGGATGCCTGTGCGACCCATGGCTTTGACGCTGCTATTGAACGAGCTGAAGCCTTCATTGAAGATGGCGCTGACGTGACCTTTATCGAGGCCCCCAAGGATCTTCAGAACATTCGGGACATTCCCCGTCGTCTGCCCGGAACACCGCAACTGATCAATCTGGTTGTGGGTGGCAAGACCCCGATTATCGATTTCAACGAGTTGGACCAAATGGGGTTTGGGCTGGTCCTTTATGCAAACGTCGCGCTGCAAGGTGCCCTCAAAGGCATGCATGACGCTCTCTCAATGCTGAAAGTTGACGGCCGGATGGACGAGACCGGCCCGGTCGCAAGCTTTGAAGTCCGCCAGGACGCGGTCAGAAAGAGTTATTATGATGACTTGGAGAAAAAGTATTCGACAGACTAGTCTGCTGTTCTGATGCAGAGGCGCTCAACTTCGGAAGTTTCCCGACTTCGAACAAACATTGTGGTCGAGAAACCCCAACTGCAGCGAAATCCTCGTTTCAGTCGCGGGAAATATAAAATGGTGGGCCCGGAGGGACTCGAACCCCCAACCAATCCGTTATGAGCGGACGGCTCTAACCAGTTGAGCTACAGGCCCACGGCACCTGCCGGTTCGCGACTGCGGCGGCCGATGCGGATCTTCCCTATACCACGGCAATTTTGTCGGGCAAGTGCTTTGCGCAGACATGATGCAAAAGCTCTTGGAAATCAGGTTTTGCGGTCGCGGATTTTTAACAACACACAGCCCTCAAGCAAAAACAGGTTCCGTTCACGAGCTGCTTCGGGTCTAAATGACATCCAAACAATGCCTGTTCGAATCCCTTTCGCGGAGCTGCCATGCGATCCCCGCTCCTGTCCGTTACCTTAAGTGTTTTCCTGGTCCTGATGATTGGCTGGCTCCTTGTCGTCGGCCGGTCGCTGGTGCTGCCATTCGTCATAGCACTGATCGTCTGGTACATGATCAACTCGTTGTCTCATGTCTTTCAGCTGATACCGATTGGCCGTTGGCGCTTGCCCGGGTTTGTCACCTTTACCCTGTCCCTTCTGTCGATCTTCGCTGTCAGCACGTTTGTTCTCGACATTGTCACGGTCAACCTGACCCAGTTGGCTCAGGACGCACCGACCTATCAAAGGCGCCTTGAGGAATTGTTTGATCAGGCTTCCTCGTTGTTTCACCTCAATGATCCGATCGAGCTGAAAGACCTTCTGCCGGAGTCCGTCGTTCCTCGCATGGTAACGGCAGGGGCCAGCTTGGTGACGACCATAGCCGGTTCAGCCAGCCTGGTTTTCATCTACGTACTGTTTCTTGTGCTGGAGCAATCGACCTTCGACCGCAAGTTCGAGAGGCTCTTTTCAGATCCTGAAAAAGCTCAGGCGGCGTTTGCTATTCGGGCAGAGATCAACCGCTCGATCATGCATTATTTTTCGATCAAAACGGCCGTATCAGTCGCAACCGGCGTCCTGACCAGCCTGGTGCTGCTGGCCATTGGTCTGCCCTATGCAGCTCTGTTCGGCTTCATTGCCTTCCTGTTGAATTATATTCCAACCATCGGGTCACTGATCGGAGTGATTTTTCCCAGTTTGCTCGCAGTCGTCTACTACGACACTCTGGCACCATTCTTCGCCATTGCGACTGGTCTTGGGCTGATCCAGTTCGCCGTCGGCAATCTGGTTGAACCGAAGCTGATGGGTTCCAACCTCAACCTGTCCGGACTGGTCATCATGCTCTCCCTCGCCTTCTGGGGTGCCATCTGGGGCGTTGTCGGGATGGTTCTGTGTGTTCCACTCACCGTCATGATCGTCATTGTGTGTGCGAGGTTCGAAGCGTCCCGACCGATTGCCGTGCTTTTGTCTGAAACAGGCGAGGTCGGCTTTGCGGAAAGCAAAGCCTAAAGTGTGCGAAGCTGACTGCGCCCGTTTTGAGAATGAATGGAACATGAACCGGCTAGCCATACCCAGGCCGCAATAAAGAGCGATATCGCCGCCAAATCGGATGTTTCAGAAAGGACCCTTTTTCATGACCTCCCATTTTTTGCAGGCCCCACTCCGGTCAGTCTCATTCTTCCGTCAACTGACGCTCGCAACATTGCTCGTTGTCGCGCCGCTCGCCTCCGGCCCCGTTTCTGCTGAAGAAGCTCATGCCGTTCAGCCCGGCAACATCACCATGCAGGGCCGTGGGTCCGTTGCAGTGGCACCGGACATGGCGGTCATCACCGCCAATGTGGTGACAACCGCAAAGACGGCCGAAGACGCTCTGTCTGAAAATTCTTCCGCCATCGGCAAGGTTATTGATGCCATCAAAAACCAGGGCATAGAGGCAAAGGACATCCAGACCCGCGGCTTTGGAATCTATCCGCGTTACGAGCAGTCCAACAGCAGCTCGGGACGCCAGCCAAATATCATCGGATATGAAATCCGCAATGGTGTGGAGGTCAACGTTCGCGATCTGGCCAAACTGGGCGGCCTGCTGACGCTTGTCGTTGAAAACGGAGCGAATTCAGTCGACAGCATTCGGTTCGAAGTGAGCGACCCGAATGAGAAGCTCGATGAAGCCCGCAAAAAGGCTGTTGAAAATGCGCGCCACAAGGCGGAGGTTTTTGCAGCTGCTGCCGGCGTTGGACTTGGCAACATTCTGTTCATCACCGAAACCTCTACCCAGATGCCCCAGCCTTTGATGATGCGGGCTGAGAGTATGATGGCCTCATCTGCTGTTCCGATCGAAGCAGGCGAAACCACAATCAGCGCAGATGTTACAATTCGCTGGGAGATTGAAACGAAGTCTGGCGATTGAGACCAGGCTGAGGCGAACATCTATCACCGCGGTTTCGGTCTTGAGTGAACGTCAGGGGCCAAACCTGCGGTGATGGACGTGAACAAACAACATGTTCAACGCGTTGGGAAACACATGTATTCAGCAGATCGTCCTTTAAGAGATCTTGCTGAAGCATTGAAAAATGACGTCAATTTTTCAAGAATGTGAAAGTCGTGCTGCATTTTGTCGGTAGTTCCAAGAGTGTATTTCTGTGACACTGCTTACCCCAACACCGAGCAACCCAGTATCATATCATGGATGCAGAGAAAAATTCTGAAATTATCGCACTTTTACTTAGTCGCCGGCACCCGTAAAGGCTATTCTCACTTTGAAACAGCCAGTCATCATGACAGCAAATGAATATATCTAAAGACTAAATCTAAGGTTGCATTAGGTAAAATCGCTTATATATCTAAAATTTATTTTGCTTCATGTGATCTAGCGAAAGATAGTCTGCGTATTAACTTGTTTTTATTTTTTTTCCTCCAGTCTTAATGAAATTGTTGAAACGTCATCTGCGTAAGGGGATTCGCATGTCGATCGTCAATTGGAGCTCAGCTCAGCCTGTTCTGAACGCGTTCAGTCGCTCACAGGCCATGATCGAATTCCGGCCCGACGGCACTATCTTGACGGCGAACCAGAACTTCCTCGGCGCAATGGGATACGCCCTGACTGAAGTTCAGGGCCAACACCATCGACTGTTTGTTGATCCAGACTATGCCGATAGTCAGGAATACCACGACTTCTGGCAAGACCTTGCAAGGGGTGAATTCAAGTCAGAAGAGTTTCTGCGCTACGACAAAGGTGGCAATGAGGTCTGGATACAGGCCTCTTACAACCCGGTCTTCAATCGTGCTGGCAAGGTTGTGAAAGTCGTCAAGATCGCATCCGACATTACGATGCGGAAGGTTCGCAGTGCAGATTTTGAAGGCCAGGTTGACGCGATCAATCGCTCCCAGGCTGTCATTCACTTCGAACTCGACGGCACCATCACCGATGCAAATGACAACTTCATAGGCGCTGTCGGATACACCCTGGATGAAATTGTTGGCCAGCATCATTCCATCTTCGTCGACCCGGACTATCGCCGGAGTTCCGAATACGCGACCTTCTGGGAAGAATTGGGCGCGGGTCAGTTCAAGGCGGGTGAATTCAAACGTTTTGCCAAGGGCGGCCGTGAAATCTGGATACAGGCCACTTACAATCCGATCCTTGATGCGGCTGGGCGTCCATTCAAGGTGGTGAAGTTTGCAACTGACATTACTGCACAGGTGCAGGAACGCGAGCGTCGCGCCGAAATCCAACAGAAAATCGATATTGATCTTTCGGAGATCGGCAACTCAATTTCGGAAGCCGCCGAGCAGGCAACGAACTCGGCTTCCGCGTCTCAGCAGACGTCCTCCAGCGTTCAGACTGTCGCAGCAGCCGCCGAAGAACTGGTTGCATCTATCCAGGAAATCAGTCGCCAGGTGCAAACCGCCCTTGAGGTTTCCGAAAGTGCGGTCAATCAGGCGGAGCAGTCCAGTGAAATCATGTCGGGGCTATCTGAAGATGCCAAGACCATTGGCTCGGTGATCGAACTGATCGATGGCATTGCCGACCAGACCAATCTTCTGGCTCTCAATGCAACAATCGAAGCTGCCAGGGCCGGTGAAGCCGGCAAGGGGTTTGCCGTTGTGGCATCGGAGGTGAAAAGCCTTGCATCGCAGACCAGCAAGGCGACGGAAGAAATTTCCGCACAAGTCAACTCTGTCCAGCAAACGACAGGACAGGCAGTTGATGCCATTGAAGCAATCATGTCGGTGATCCGGAAGATTGGTGAGATCGCAACAAGCATCTCAACAGCGGTAGAAGAGCAGAACACCGTCACCAATGACATATCGTCGAACATGCATTCAGCTGCTCAGGGCGTCGAGCTCATCACGAACAACATGCAGAGCATTTCCGCAGCGACGGCACAGATCAATGCCGCGACCCAAAACGTTCGCGACGCATCCCGCTCGATCATGTAACTGCCTCCCGGTGCTCAGCACGCAACGACAGACCAGTTTGCAAGCGGTTCCCACGACAGTTTGAGCCGAGCGAGCACCGCTGCACCTCAGGCACTCTGCCGCAGCGGTATCGTCCTTGAAATCCGGATACCTGCGCTCTGACGGACCGCTGTTTGGCATCGGCACCTAGAGCGTGCGGAACCAGACCTGCATCGGTTTTTCCGTTTCCCCATCTTCGCCGAGGTCCTTCCAAGGAAAGGTCACCTGGATACCATCGAGTTTTTGATATCCCCGCTTACGCCAGAACGGATCGAGCGGGCGATAATCTGCCGGTTTCAGGGGATGGTCGTCCGGGCGGATCACGGCACAGAAGACGGCCTTTGCGTAACCGAGCCGGCGCGCATGTGCTTCACGTTCATCAAAGAAGCGATGCCCGATCCCCCGACCTCGATAGTGCGGGTCAAGAACCGATTCAGCCAGATAAAAGATCCGGGAAACATCGTAGCCGCGCTCTTCCAAAGGCGCGCGGAAGTCTTTGAGTTCGTCGCCAAGCGGTTCGCCCGTTGCAGCTCCAACAAGTTTACCACCGTCATAAGCACCGACGATAACAGCACCGTCAGTCTCACCATAGCGGCGCAAGTACCGAGCTTCATATTCCAGCGAGCCGTCATAAAGATAAGGCCAGTCCCGAAAGACCGAAATCCGCAAATCCGCAAGTGCTTCAAGGGCGTCTTTCAGATCACTACCCGTCAGGCTTCGAATTTCCAAGGTCACGGCCAAGCCTCTCTTGTGACGATAAGAATTGCGGCGGCTAAGTCCGACTCGCGATCAAATCATAGCTGAAACTGAGCTTTCCAAAAAAGCACGCCTGTGAGTTCAAACAGCCTTTCATTGAAGTGCGTGGTCCGCAACGTCTCTCGGCAGTCCTGCTGGATCGGATGAGCGCGATCGAAAACACTCCTTCTAATCACCCAGGATCTGCATGACGAATTCAGCCACGGAAATCGCGAAAAATGCCGTTTGCAAACGGACGCGCGAGGGCCTGACCCGACTGCGGAAATGACTTCGGGGGCGCATCCCGGCTTGGACACGCCCCCGAAGGTAAGGTCTGGAAGTCATCGCGCTCTTCTTGAGCGAACCGTTGCGACTAGGCCGCAGCAACGTCTCCAAGGAATTCATCGATCACATGACGCAGCTGTTCGGAATTGTCCGACACGCCATTGGCTGCCGAAAGCACCCGTTCTACCGAGGCCTGACTTTCGTCAGCGGCCTGTCTAACCCCGACAATGTTCTCCGAAACTTCGCTGGAGCCGGCGGCGGCCGAGTGCACGTTGTTGGTGATCTCGGAGGTTGACGCTCCTTGCTCTTCAACAGCAGCTGAAATTGCCTCAGTTGCTGAGGACACTTCACGCATGGTCTCGGCAATTCCGCGAATGGCGTCAACGGAACTTTCGGTCTCCCGCTGAATGTCGGTGATCTGCGTGGAGATTGCCTCCGTCGCCTTGGCTGTCTGGGTTGCCAGTTCCTTGACTTCCGAAGCAACCACGGCAAACCCCTTACCGGCCTCGCCAGCACGTGCAGCTTCAATGGTCGCGTTGAGTGCAAGCAGGTTGGTTTGTTCGGCGATCCCCTGGATCAGCAGGATAACCTCACCGATCTTGACCGCAGAATCTGCAAGTCCAGCGATCTTTGTGTCAGTCTCGATCGTGGCATCGGTCGCCTTGACCACGATGTTCTTGGTCTGGCTGACCTGCCGTGCGATTTCACCGATGGATTCCGACAAGGTTTCTGCCGCCACTGCAACCGCCTGAACATTGGTTGAGGCATCTTTCGAGGCGTTGGCAACGCTGTCTGCCTGCGATGTTGTCTGGGTCGCAATGGACGACAGGGTGCCGGCAGAGATTTCCATTTCTCTGTTTTCTGCGTTGACGGCATCAAGCACACCCAGAACCGTATGTCGGAAGTCAGCGATGAGGTCGTCGACTTTCCCCTGTCGCTCGGCCCTCGCCTGCTGCTCGGCTTCGCTTTCGCTCATGAGCGCGAACCGTTCAACGGACGTCGTCTTGAATATCTGCACGGTATCGGCCATTTCGCCGATTTCCGTCTTTGAGCCGGTTAAGGGAACTTCCGCCTCAACATCGCCAGCTGCCAACGCCTTCATCGAATTGTTCAACTGATTGATGGGGGCAGTGATGCTGCGACCGATCAAAACACCCAGAAAAATCACTACAGCCAGGATGCCTGCACCGGTGATCAAAAATGTCCGATCCATATTGAGCATGGTCGCGGCAAAGTGGTCGTTCGCCGCAAGCTGACCATTTTCAGAAACTTCCCGGATCTTTGCAAAGTCCGGCTGCATGTCAGCAAAGATCTGGCTAAGCTGCTTCGTCTCCAGCTGGAGCAGCATTGCAATTTCGGCATAGGCCTTGAAACCGCTCTGATAAGCATCCATCAGGCTTGAGAGCTCGCCCGTAAGGTCAGCGGGCAACGCGGCTTCCTGAATTAAAGCGTCATACTCTTCCCGCCTCTTGTCGATGCGACCGATGTATTTCTCCGTGCCGCGAAGCATGAAATCCTTTTCGTGACGGCGCATCATCAACATCTTGACGGTCAGCGCATCCATTTCAGCAGACTTCAGCCTTTCCTCGACCTGATGAACGGCCTGTCTCAATTCTCCCTCTAGACCTTCCTTTTCATTCAGTCCGATGGTCTGATGAAGATCTGCGACCTTGTGGAATTGTGCGTTGTGTCGGGCCACGTCTTTCTTGAGGTTTGCGACACTTTCCTTTGCAGCAGCTGAGGCATCAATTTGAGCCATGTCCGTAAGTGCTGAATTGACCTTCGCAACAGCGGCATCGTATTTACCGATATATTTGGTATCGCGCCTCAGCAAGAAGTCCTTTTCACTCCGTCGCATCTGAAGTGCGCCGATCTCGACAGCTTGAACAAGTTCATAGAGCTTTGCGTATTGATCCTTGGTGTCCAGGGACTGCGTGGTCTGCGTCCGTCCGACCAAATACGTGATGCCGAATGCTCCAGTCGCGAGAATGGTGAGCAACACCAGCAGATTGATCCGCATTGCGATGCGCAACCGGCCTAGCAATCCAAAACTCTTGGCGCCGTTCCATGAAAATTTAGATTGACCTGATGGTTTCATGAGCTCCCCCCTGAGCCAAGTCCACAAATCTGAATAGAAGAGTATTCCAACCGAGGACCACTACTTCCCCGATAACTGCTTTAAATAATACTTACATTAGTTAAATTTTACTAAAACGCTTAATAATCGCCAGAACACGGTTGTGTTATCTGATCAAACGCCAGCCTATTTAGACGGCAAATCTGTCGAGGATCATGGCCTGGCAAATAGGGCGTCTGAAAAAACTGGATTTCGCGAGAAGCTTTATTTTAAACAACTTAAAGATGTGACCAGCAAAGCTATTCAGTCGCCACTCTTCATCTACGACATCCAGACAATGGAAACGACGAGAAAACGCTTGCGCGATCATTGAAAGTGCATTCAGGAGAACGTGAAACTCGGCAGGCACACGAAAGTTTTTTGCTCAATGCGACGCCTGTGCTGCGGTGTCATTGCGTCGTCCGTCGCGCCGCATAGCGATGCCGTCAATCACGCGCTTCCAGCCACTCCCGTGCGCTCTCAAGGTTGCCCTCAGTAACACCTTCTGCCAGTTTTTGCCCAACGACGGCACCAAATTTATAGCCGTGCCCCGAACACGCTGAGACAACGGTCGCCCTGTCTTGAGAAGCCACGAAGAAATGCTCATCTGCCGTAAAGGTATAGGCGCAGGTGACGACATCGTCGACACGGTATTCCTCAATGCGCGCAAACGGCGGCGAAAAGTGATTGCGCAAAATCTCGCCTTCACCCGCCAAGGCAACCCGGTCCTGGTCAGGGCCCGCTTTGTATTTGTGAATTCCCGCACCGAATTTCAGACCTGTACCGGGCACTGGTGGCAGAACATAGCCATCAATCGGGCCGCCAGGATCAAGAATTGTTGGCGCTTTGGACCATGCCTGCACCAGGTCGTCCGGGGGCGTCAGGTAAACGACGGCCGTCCGATATGTGGTCAATTTGGCCGCGAGCTTTGGAAACAGGCGCAGCGTCCAGGCACCTGCCGTGACGATGATGTGGTCGGCGGCGAGCACATTGCCGTCAGACAGCGTCACGGATCCTGCCTCTGTGTCGACAGCATGAACCTCGGTATTCTCCCGCAAGTCGGCACCTGCCGCCCGCAACCAGTCTCTGAGATCGGCGGCGATTTTCTGGCATAGCAATACGCCACCTTCCGCGCTCACGGCGCCAAAGCGGATCGTTGTCGGATCGACAAAAGGAAAGCGCTCTGCCGTTTCTTCTGGGCTCAAATCTTCAAAGGGATACCCTCCGTCGATTAGCCCTTGCCGATAAACATCACCGCCATCGCCCGGCTCCTGCGAGAGCAGCATGAAGCCTGTTTCTATGAGGTGTTTGGCATCAAGATCGAGCCACATCTCATCCCAGGCAGCATAGGCATCGTCTATCCTGCGCTGATAACCGCCCTGCCCGCCGTATGCACGCCGAATGATGCGGTGTTGGTCACCGGAAGCGGACAAAGGATTGGGAATGGGTCCCTGCTCCAGCAGGGTCACGGACACGCCGCGCTTCGTTAATGCCCAGGCGGTGGAAAGACCGGAAATTCCGGCCCCGACAATAAGAATATTCATGAGAGAATCCTGCAATCTGTTTGGCCAGACTAACGGGTGAAGCCTGGGGCGCAAGAAGTCTTCTGCTGCAAACAAACGGGAACAATCTCAACACGATCTTGGTCAGGCTTTGGCGCGCGAATAATGCGACGATCATGCAAAGGCGTCTTGCATGCCGACAATTTCGCGCCGGATCGTTACCTCAGCGGCTTCCAGATACCCCTCCTGGTTAACCCAGGCAGGCTCGCCGATCAGTTTTTCGCATTTTATACCGAGTTCGGGAAATGAGAGACCCATGGAATGGGCAACCGCGACCCGGTCGCCTGGTTTTGGATTGAGACCACAACAGATGTCCCGGGTCTCCATCTTCAGGTGATGCGCAATATCCCATTCCAAAACAACACCGTCATGCCGCGTCACAACCCAACAATGCATGTCGCTGCAGCATCCGTTCTTTTCTTCCGGAAAGAAATAGCCAGTGACATAGGCTGCTTCAAAACCTGCGGCTCTCAGGGAGGCAATCAAGTAGGTGTTGATGTCAACGCAAGAGCCCTCGGTCGTGCCGCATGCCAGATAGGGAACCTCATCGCAGCCATCATTGAACCGCACTTTAGGGTGCGCATAGCGAAATTTCTCCGCCGCTGCATTGACCAACGCCTGGATCGCTGCATGCCCGTCCGGTTGTGCCTCGGTGATGTTGATCGCATCAAACACCAGCGCTTCTGCGGCCAACGTGAAGCGATTTCGATGCGGGATAAAAATCGTGTCCGGATAACCCGGGCCTACCTCAGAATAAACATAGCGAATTTCGATTGCTTGGCCGGCATCAGGTGTCACCAAAGCCGCCATCTGTCCGGTTGTGCTTTCACCTGTCAGAGCGAAGGAACCACCGGATACGTCGAAGTGCAATGGCATCTGGTGCGGGGTTGGCAGTCCGGTAGGAACAAGCAATTGCCTGGCGGCGTTCTGATGCGGCTCAACAACAACGGAAACATGCGTTCGCATAGCAACCTCAAACCAGTTGAAAGACAAGCCCCGAGAGGACCGCTCCGACAAATCCTAGCCCGAGATACATTGCAAAGACCGGCGGCTTGACCAGCGACCAGACCGCCGCCATCGCCGGAATGGAACTGACAGCGCCTGCGATCATGAAAGCCATTGCAGCGCCCGCACTCATACCCTGGTCCATCAACCCGGCAAGCAATGGCGGTGCAACGTAGCTGTTCAGGTAGGCGGGCATGCCGACAAGCGCTGAAATCACGATGGAGCCTAGCCCAGTCCCTCCTACGACACCTGCAATCAGATCGGCCGGTACATAGGTGACCAACGCAGCTTCAAGCACGTAGGCAAGTGCAAGCCATTTGATCAGGAAAAGGGCATTGTTCTTGAGCTCATCTGAAAATTTTTGCCGACGCTCCGCCTCCCCCCAGAACCGCCAAACCGGACGGCCTGTCAAAGGTGATGCGCCGCAACCGCACCCACCCGCCATGGAACCGGATTTCACCGGGCTGGAAAAGACGCCCAATTTCAACAGCACCGAAACGAGAAATCCACCAAAGAGACCGAGTGAGACTGCAAACACCGCCTTTCCGATGGCGAACGACCATCCGAGCGCACCGGCCGTGATCAGCAGTGTTGGCGGGTCAATCAGCGGCGATGACAACCAGAACGCCATGATTGCGGAAAGCGGCGCTCCAACCGCCAGCAAACCGGCGATAAATGGAATGACTTCGCAGGAGCAAAACGGCGCGAGCCCTCCGAAAAGAGCCGCAAGGACAATTGCCTGCGCTTCACGACCCTCAAATGCCCGCCCAACATAGGCTTCGGCCCCGGCAGCCTTGAGCCACGCGATCAGCGCAACGGCAAAGGCAATATATGGCAACGTGCCGCCAAAGGCAGAGATCGCAAAACTGACAAATGGAACGAACTGCCCGCTGTCAAAAACCAGGACCAGAAGCGGACCGGCGATCACAATCGCCCAGGTCGACAGAATATGGTTTCGACCGGGGAAGGTCTTCCATGTCCAGCGAGGTTTCAGCGCCTTGCTGTTGTCGGGTTTTGGCGGGCAGCAGCTTGCTTCTGCCACGCTTTGGGGTGTCCGAAGATTGTTTGCCGCGTCAGTCATTTGCCGCCCGCCTCGCCATTTTCGGTTCACCGCAATCGGCTTCGTCAGCACAGCATTCCTTCAGGATATAGCCGGCAAGGTTCTCCAAATGAGCAAAGGCGGCACGATTGATCACCGTGCGCCCGTCCTTTTCCTGCAACACCAATCCGGCGGAAGACAGAAACTTCAAGTGATGCGCAAGGGTTGATGCAGCCATTCCTGTGCGGGATTGAATATCCCCCACACTCAAACCACTCTGCCCTGCTTTCACCAGCGTCAAAACCACCTGGAGCCGGGCTTCAGAGCCCAGCGCGGCAAAGCCTTGTGCAGCCACTTCCGGTTCCATGTCGACCTCATTAATATAACTATATTTCTAGTTATATAGTTTTTATTGCAGTGTCAATGCTTCCAAATCCAACGTCCTCACTCCAAAGGTCAGAATTTTCATCGACTTGCCTCTTGGAAAAATCGGCAAATGCCGCCGTGGGACGGCTGACCTGATTTTGCTGCCAAGGCAACCACGAGCACAGGGAAAAACAACCTCTGGCTTATTTGCGAAAGGCCGCAGCAGCCAAGGCAACCTCGCATTCAAATAAACTTCAGAAGGAAATGAACAAGTCTCATTTCATTGACACAAAATACGAGCTAACCTAACGTAAAGAAGTATTTCTATTATACAACCCGATACACCTTTTAATTGTATTTCCAAGTTGAATTGAGGAAGATACAATGAAAATACTCAAGATTTTCAGCTTATTGATCTTAGCAATTGCCACAACCAGCCTTTCAGTAACAGCATCAGCAGAAGAATGTGTCCCCGCAAGTTTTGATGGAGCCTTCGATGGTGAGATCACCCTTTGCCAGAACTGGGATGCACAAGCGCAACAGGAATTCTGGTTTACACCGCAAGGGTCCAGGGTCATGCCCTATGCCTGGTTCCTGGCACTTGAACAGGCAGGCTCACAAGCGCCCTTTTCCGACAGCAATCACCTGGACACTTTCCGGTACTTGCCGCAAAAGCCGACACCCCTCAATCCTGATGGGCTGCCCATCGGCTTCACCCGTGACAAGATTGCCGATGATGATCCGCTTGCACCGGTTTCAACCGAGTGGCTCGGACTGACATGCTCCGCCTGCCACACCGGGCAGATCGAGTTCAACGACAAGAAGCTCCTGATAGACGGCGCGCCGGCAATGGCCGACTTCGAAGGCTTCATGTGGTCTCTAGAGGACGCGCTCACGGCAACCGTTGAAGATGAAGCCAGGTTCGAACGCTTCGCCGAAAAGATCCTCGGTCAACCGACAACAACAGCTGGCGACAAGACGACACTGAAGAAGCAGCTCACCGAACTGGCCCAAACACGTTCAGCCTGGAATGAGCTGAACAAGGGAGATCATGAGTACGGATTTTCACGGCTTGACGCCATCGGCGCCATCTTCAATGCCGTCTCGGTTTCCGCACAAGGCCTGGACGATGAGAACGGCAAGCGCGCCAATGCACCGGTTAGTTACCCGTTCATTTGGGACACGCCGCAGCACGATTTCGTCCAGTGGAACGCGAGCGTGGCCAACGAAGGGGCGGGTGCGTTGGGCCGGAATGTCGGCGAAGTTCTCGGTGTATTTGGAGGCCTCAACTATAACCCGATCGACGGCAAACTGTCTGAGTGCCTCGCTGAAGATACTGGTTTCCTGGGCCGGTTGGCTCAGGTTTGGAAGAGCATCTGGGGCGGCCTCGACAACACGATTTGTATCGGACACGCCTCTTCGATCAAGGCTGACGGTCTTTTTAAGCTGGAGGCCTTGCTCTGGAACTTGCAGTCGCCCGAATGGCCGGAAGACGTTCTGGGCAAGATCAATTCTCAGCCGGCAACCGACAACGGCCCCTCCATGGTGGAGCGCGGCAAGGCACTTTATGAGCAACGCTGTCTTGAATGCCATGATGGCCGGCTGGACAACACCGAACTGACCACAGCCTTCAAACGCGACGACCCAAACCGGCGCATAGAAGCAGAACGTGTTTCAGTTGAGAAACTCGGGACAGATGCCCAGATGGCCGGAAATTTTTTGGGTCAGGTCTATCCCATCTCTGAAGAAATCAACGGACAGGTCAAAGCCTTTCTCCCACTGACGTTTCCACTAACTGACAAACACCGCTTTTCGTCTCAGGGCGGCGGTGCAGAGCTTGTCAGTTACGCAGTGCGCGGCGTGATCGTGAACAAGGTTCTCAACGATCCCCAAAACACGCTTGATGCCATCATGCTGGGCCAACCGGAAGAGCGGCGGGCATTTCTTGAGCGGGTACAGGCCCGCCTTGTTGAAGCGCAGGATGCAAGCAATCTGAAGCGTATTCGCATACTGATAGACGCCATAGAAGAGGCGGAACGCGATGATCTGATCGACTGGGTACAGGGTCTCGACATTTCCCGTGACGGTATTTTGCGGTCGAAAATCCGCGAGATCCTAAGACGGAACGAACCGTCGACGGATGGCGACACGTCCGCCGCGGACGCGGAGGCGGCACGACAACGGCTGTTTGTGTACAAGGCCAGACCCTTGAACGGCATATGGGCAACTGCACCCTATCTGCACAATGGATCAATCAGAACGATGCGTCAGCTCATGTTGCCGGCGGAATGCCCGGAGACAGGCGAAGAAATCGATGCTGAAACAGGCCAACGACTGTGCCGCCAGAAGACGTTTGAAGTCGGCAGCAGAACATACGATCCAGATACGCTCGGCTTCATCGACGCCGGTGGCTTTGTGGTCGACACCTCGCTGCCGGGCAACAGCAACACGGGTCACGAATACAGCACCCGGTTTTTCAGGGACAATCCGGAACAGCTCGACGCGCTCCTGGAGTATATCAAGACCCTTTAACGTCACCCCTGGCAGAGTCTGAAAATGACTGTGCCAGGGAAGCCTTGGTTACAGCGCAGACCTCATCACCCGCAGCATTGAGACTGTGGCGAGGCCCCACAACAGCTGGACAGGTTCTGGTTTGCAGGCATCTCCGGTGCCGGTTTGCACTGCGCGCGAAGCTGCGTCAGCCGAACAATGACCTTCGCACCCGTCAATTCGGGTGTATCGATCCCATAGAGTTGCATTCCCTCGTTTCCGTGCGCGAACTCCGCTTTCAGAGGCACGGTCGCCAGGCCGCTGACCCTGGACATGCTTTGTCCGAGGATGGCGCTCAGTTTTCCAACCGTCATATGGCGGCCATTCGCGCCATCGAGCAACTGGAGCGCTGCCTCGGACCAATTGGCAATGCGTGTGCCGCAGTCGATGCTGGTTACATGAGACAGCTTGAGTTCAGTGACATGATAACCCGCTCCAATTTCGCCCTCATCTGTCAGAAATACGACCGGCGCTTCACTCGGCAGTGCCTGAAGTGTTTCCACAAGATCACTTAACGACATATCGTCTCCTTTCATTTCAAATTTTATTGAAATATATTTTCATGGATCAATTGAAATTTCAAGAAAGTTTGAAATATGGATGAAGCCGAAGCACTTTCCGCCCTTTCCGCGATTTCCAGCGCGACACGGTTGCGGATCTTGAAGAGACTGGTTGCGGCGGGCCCGGACGGCATGACCGCCGGAGAGATTGCGGAGGCATCCGAGGGAACACCGTCGCGAACATCTTTTCATTTGTCGAACATGGCCGATGCAGGCCTGATCACAGCGAACCGGAGATCAAGACAGATTTGTTACAAGGTGGATTTTACGGCGATGGGCGCATTGATCCGGTATCTCCTTGAGGATTGCTGCAACAACCATGAAACAGTTCGCGCCTGCTGCACACCAGCGTGCCGTTGCTGATTATCGTCGCAGTGCAGATTGTCACAGGAAACACTAAACTCGTTACGCTCTGAAGGAAGAACAGCAGCGCGAAATGCGGATGTGACAAAATTACCACTAATAGTTGCCCATTTGCATCATTCAGGAATAGTAAGCCTTTTCACACTTGAGCTCGTCGCCTGTTTTGTATTATCACCCTTTCGCCGGTCAGATTTTCGGACCAAATGTCAGCGGTTAGGCTATTTTTGCCACTCGCGTGATCCGACACTGTCGCAATCACGTACGGACGTTGTTTTGAACATTCCGGCACAAGCGCATGTAGTTCAACGGTAGAACACCGGGAATGTTACCCGGAAGCAACAGGTTCGACTCCTGTCTTGTGCTCCATGGATAGCTCAGTTGGTAGAGCATCGGATCCAGATTCCGAATGTCGCGGGTTCAACTCCTGCTCCAAAACCCGGTCGTGAAAACCGGACTGGCCTTCCAAGCCAGCAGCTAGTCAAGCTGTTAACAATGCGGGATCTGAAGAGAGCTTGCGGACGCGGTTTGTACATCTGTCCTTCGGCCTGAATGTGCAAGTTGCAGATGTCGGAAGCCTTCGTCCGGTCGCGTTTCAAGGTCGCGCCGCAGCCTTGCTGGAAATACCGGTTTTCGAACGGGTGTGCCCTGCCCTGCTGCCGCAAGATCCGCTGTCTCGTGCCCCGCCGAAAGCCTTTGTGCTTTCTTCAGGTCTCAATATTTCGTCCCGGAAGCCGACAGTCGGTCTGCCGGATTTCAACAACCTCTAACCAGCTTCAACCCGAAGAAAGGACAACCACGTGCCTTAGTGCAATGGAAGGAATATCGAAATGATGAACTTTCTCAACAAGATCCGCGGGCGAACCCGCGTACTGATTTCTGAAAACGAACGTGCTCTTCACCTGTTGAAGGGTGAACTTAAGGGTATCCTTGGACCAGGGGACCACAGCCTGAAAAACGGCCGCGGATCACTCGTGATCGAGCGACACAATCTGGCGATACCTCAGTTTCGTTCTGTCTATGAGAAGGCACTTTTCGATAAGTTTCCTGACGTTGTCGAAAAGCACCTCACGGTAGTTCGAACCGGACCGGGTGAAATCGCGATTGTCGAGCGCGACAAGCTCATTCATGCCGTGGTTGGACCTGACGAAAGGCTGGTTCTCTGGAACGAAGCCGGCCCCTGGACCTGGCAGGTAGTCGACACGGTTGCAGAACCTGAATTGCCTGCAAAGCTGCAGCGTCGTTTGAGCGAAGCCCAAAAGGCCCAGCACCATGTGGTGATCCCGGTGACTGACGGTAGCGTCGCGCTTCTGTTCGTTGATGGAGTTCTCACAAAGGTTCTGCAGTCAGGTCTGCATGCTTACTGGAGCACTGGACGAAAGGTGTCTCAAAAGCTGATTGATCTGAAGCGTCAGAGCCTGGATGTCACCGGTCAGGAAGTCTTGACGCTCGACCGTGTCACGATCCGGATCAACCTGTCTGCGGAATACCGCGTGGTTGACCCGGTAAAAGCCACGCAGGACGTGAAGGACTTCACGGACACGCTCTATAGGGCGCTCCAGTTGGTGTTTCGTAAGCAGCTTGGTGCGCTGAAGCTTGACCAGATCCTTGAACGCAAGGGAGAAGTGAACGAAGAAGCCGAGGCGCAGATCAAGACTGACATGGCGAAGATCGGTATCGAGGTTTCCGATATCGTTCTGAAAGATGTCATTCTGCCTGGCGAAATGCGTGAGATTCTCAACAAGGTGGTGACGGCTGAAAAAGAAGCTGAAGCCAATGTCATCCGCCGCAGGGAAGAAACGAACGCAACACGTTCGCTTTTGAACACCGCAAAGGTCATGGCCGAAAATCCGGTCATGTTGCGCCTGAAAGAGTTGGAAGCTCTCGAGGCCATCGCAGGCAAGGTGGATCGTTTGACGGTCCACAACGGGACTGGAGGCCTCATGAACGACCTCGTCAAGCTGCGTGACGACACTGCAGCGTGACTACGACATTGAACGGCGCAGGGAAACCTGCGCCGTTTGCGGTTAAGGATGGTTTGCAAATTGTTTTTCAACCGAACAGCCCAAAGGGCTCGCAAACTAAAGAAAGCAAATATTGAAACGTGAAGTAAAGATTTCCAAAACCTTGTCATTCTGGCTCCGTCACAAGCCAGATGATGCAGATATTTCTCCGTCGCCCGAGGGATGGGTAGAGGTAGGTGACGTTCTAAAGGCCTTTGAGAAAAAGAAAATCTATTGCAGCTACGAGCTGCTAGAACAGATCGTCACTTCGAACGACAAAAATCGTTTCGAGTTTTCAAAAGATGGTCGGCGCATAAGGGCCAGGCAAGGTCATTCCATACCGATAGACCTCGGACTAGCTCCAACTAAGCCGCCGAATGTGCTCTTTCACGGCACCGCGACGGGTTTCCTTCCCTCAATCCAAAAGGGAGGGCTCAAGCCAATGAAACGGCACCATGTACATCTTTCATCCGATGCCAAACTAGCGGTTACCGTTGGTGCAAGGCACGGAAACCCTGTCGTTCTCGAAGTTGATGCCCAGACGATGCATCATGTTGGCTTCATCTTTTTGCAGACCGAAAATGGCGTCTGGCTCACAGAAAGTGTTCCTGAAAGATTCCTCTCAATCCATCAATCAGCAGCTATATCATTCAGCTGATTAAATAAGTTTTTCTTTTTTTATTACTTTTCCTCCTATATAGAAAGGTAAATCTTTTTTTATTGAGGTTCCCATGGCCGTCAGCTCGCCTGCTCAGGATTGCCCTCCACATCTGTTTTCCCGTGACCGCGCTGCAGGAACTCTGGCCCTGATGCTCGGGGTTGGGTCTCATGCCATCAACGGGTTTGTCACGACAGCGGTTCTCCCGGACATCATTCGCGATCTCGGTGGACAAGACCGGGCCTTTTGGGTTTTCAGCTCCTTTGAAATGATGGCCATCCTGGCAGGCTGTCTGACCGGTGCAGTCAAAGTGCGTTTCGGCGCACGTCTGCCGTTTCTCTTGGCGACCAGCCTGCTTGCATTCGGTTCCACGCTGGCAGGTCTCAGCGGTACTCTGGAAGGTCTAATTGCCGGGCGCGCCTTCCAGGGTTTCGGGGAAGGCATGATCATCGCCCTTTGCTATGGGCTTATACCCGACCTTTTTCCAAACCATGTCGCACCCCGAGTTTTCGCTTTGCTGTCGGGTGTTTGGGCTCTCGCAGCTGGCATCGGCCCCGTTTCCGCAGGTCTTTTGTCAGAGCTTTGGTCCTGGCGCGCTGCATTCCTGGTGAATATTCCACTGGTCCTGTTGCTATTTGTCCTTATGAACACGGCGCTGCCGGCAGGGTCCGCTGTGGCCCGCTCTGGTCACAAACCGGAACAGTCAACGGGAAGCAATCGAATTGCCCTGCGCCTCCTTCTGCTGATCACGAGCATTTACCTGCTGACCGTAATCGGCGAGGCACAGACGCCTGTCCGGTTGGCACTGACCATTTTGGCCGGGCTTCTTGCGGCCACTATTTTGTTGAAGATCGATGCAAACAGCATCCGCAGGCTCTTCCCGAGACAGGCCTTCCGGCTTGAAACGTTGATCGGACTGGGCACCTGGATTGTTTTTCTGACCTCAGTGGTTGCGGCAGTCCGCGCAATCTTTGTGACCACCTTCGGACAAGTCTATTGGGACATGAGCGTGACCGAAGCGAGCTATGTTGCGGCTGGTCTTGCTTTTTCGTGGACAGCCTTTTCCTGGGTGTCCGCACGCGCACCATCCCGCAAACGCGAGTTGACCTATCTGGTCACAGGTCCCGTATTGATCGCCATTGGCATGGCGATGACCGGCTATTCCCTGGAAACGCGCTCGCTCATCCTCTTTGCCCTGGCCGCCATTGTCGCCGGTGCCGGACACGGGCTGTCCAGCCAGATCCTGATGCGCTCACTGATGTACACAGCGAAAGGTCAGGAGCAGAACCTTGTTTCCAGCATTCTGCCAACCATCTCCTCAGCCGGCATTGCGATCGGTGGCGGCCTGACAGGTCTGATTGCAATCCAGACCGGACTGATTACGCCCGGCGCCGAGACCTTGTTGACCAAGGCCGCCATCGCGCAGTCAGGTGCTTCGGTATTCTACACCAACGCATTCCTGATGTTGGTACCGGCAAGCGCAATGATGATATTGCGGCGGCGTCTCATTCTCGTGGAAAGCCGAGACGTTAAACCTGATCGAGCCTAAGCCCCGATCTCGCAGGCAATCCCGGATGCACTAAACCTGGCCAGTGAACGCAAAACCTGAATGTGCTGAAAGACGAAAAGTGTGACGTAGCGGCATTGACTAAAAAGGGCCCAAGGCGGAAAATTTCATCATTATTGCTCGAAAAACGGTAGTTACATGAAATTTCCCGCCGCCCGGCTCCTCATTGACCAGCACATCTGCCCGATGTGTTTTGGTGTGCCGTTGCCGATTGTCTGGAAATGTGCCTGGACGGTACTCACCGGCATGATGCCCCAGGCGCGCGTCACTGATCTTTGCATCTGCGTTGGCCCGCCGCCGCCCATAGGTGGCGATCCGATTGTAACCGGAGCCTGGACGGTTCTGGTCGAGGGCTTGCCGGCTGCACGCATGACCGACCTGACCCTGAAAGCAGGCTCCATCGTTACCGGATACCCAACCGTTCTGATAGGCACAGCAGGCGCAGGAGGTGGCGGCGGAGCTGGAGGTGGTGGCGGCGCAGCCGGCCCCGGCCCGGTCGGCACCACCAAAGTTGGACCGTCAATTGAAATTGAAGGAACTGAACAGTTCCGAGAGCAAACCGTTCAGGCACTGGCCAAAATCGCGCAGACGCCGTCCGGCGCCAAGCTTTTGACCGATCTGCACAACTCAGGCAAAACGATAACGATAAAAGAGACCACTGGCGGGAATAAGGTCACTGGCTTTACCAATGACGGCAAACTCGATTCCAGCGGCAATCCGGGTTCAGGCTGTGATACGACCGTGCACTACAATCCCAACCGGACGAGCTATGGAACTGCACAGCCCTGGCAGACACGCCCGCCCGAAATCGGTCTCGCCCATGAGCTGATACACGCTCAACATGCCGCCGATGGTGAGCTGGATTTCTCGAAGGTGGACAATGACAGCAAGCCAGATCCTGCAGATCCGACCAAAAAGGCCAAGGTCATCAAGGAAGAAGCCAAGACCGTTGGAATACCGCCACATGACAACGAACCCTACAGTGAAAACAAAATCCGTGAGGAATGGGACCCCAAGCAACCCGAACGATTATTCTATTAATCGACGCTTTCTGCTGCTCGGGCTGTTGTCCTCAGGCTTCAATTTCAGTTTCCAGAAAAAGGCATCCGCAATGTCATCGTCCAGCAATCAAAACAATGACATATCCTTGGCGGTTCAATTGCAGCAAGACGGTCCGACGCTCCGTCTCAACTACCAGGTAAGCAATCTGAGCGATCGAACCGCATATCTATTCGATGTCCTTCATGACGAGTTCAACGGCTCTGTTTTTCCGCTGGTAGAGGCTTCTTACGCAACAATCGAGCAAGGCCAACTGGTGTTCAGCCGTCAGATTGTCGACGTACCCGAGGGAATGCTTCTTGAAGGGTTCAATATTCCCTTTGTCACACCGGTCAGGCCAGGCCGTACTATCAAAAAGTCAATCTTGCAGCCACAACCGGTTTACCCCTGGACCGCCTATATCGACCGGGATGACTTCCCACCGGCGCAAGGTGTTCTCGACATGAACGCCTATTTTCGTATCGGCTACTTTATGGAAGCACAGGGTACAAGCGAACTCGCCCGTGTGGCGGAGACCGACAACGGGTCTCACCCGTATTTCGACCCGTTCCCCATAGAGTCCCAGAAGTACCTCATGACCGGACCACTTGGCACAGTCCGGGTCTATGACCTTGGCTGAGGCAATCAGCGCCTCCTAAAAGCCTGTCAGCCCCCTCTCAGCCCATTGGCTTTGAGGAATTTCCGGTCCGATCTTGAAAGCGAATTTTTCAACGCGTGTCACCTCGCCATCCGTCTCGCACCGGAAAGCGACATCGAACCAACGCCCCAGACTTCGAAACGCGGCCCGCCTGGGTTCCAGCACCGTGCCGGGCTGAGGCCTGAAGCTGGGCAAAAGTTCAGGTGGAACCGGGCTGGCAATCGTCAGCTGCGCACGCAACTCTGTCATACACAAAAGGTTCAGCCGTTGCCCGGCTGGCATTCCCCGCATGGCTGTCCGGCTGCGTGTATCGTCCAATATCCGCTCAGAATAGAGTTCGCGTGCCTGCAATAAATCCTGACGTTGAGGAGCTGATGCGGCAGGGCGCACACTTGCCTGAGGCCTGTCGGGCTTGGGCGTTGGCGTTTGAGACGTCGCGATCCGGCCAACCGTTCCAAAGTCCTCAACAGGCGCAGCATCGTCATCGCCAAGAAGCCGTTCAACGCCCGGCTCCTCGACGACATCCGTCTCCACTTCCTGCTCTGGCTCTGGCTCTGGCTCTGGCTCTGGCTCTGGCTCTGGCTCTGGCTCTGGCTCTGGCTCTGGCTCTGGCTCTGGCTCTGGCTCTGGCTCTGGCTCTGGCTCTGGCTCTGGCTCTGGCTCTGGCTCTGGCTCTGGCTCTGGCTCTGGAGCAGAATTGTCTACCGTCTCGGTCTCTTCAATCTCTTCCTGCGGCAGGTCAGTCTCTTCCTCTACTATCTCAGAAGTGTCTTCAGTCGTTTCTTCCGGAAGCTCTTCTGAAACCTCGTCTGTCTCGCTATCCTCTGCGTCCGGAGTGGAGGTGCCCTCTTCGTCTTCGTCGCTAAACTCTTCCACCGACGGCAGTACCGGCGTCTCCTGCGGCTGCTCTGCTTGTGCAAGTTCTTCTGGCGCAGGCGCGGATTGCTCGGGTTCTTCTGCTTCAGGCTCTTCCGATTCCGGTGGCGGCTCTTCTGCCTCGGGTTCTTCCGGGATCTCTGCGACTTCCGGCTCTGGCGGTGTGATCAGCTCAACTTCAATGGGTGTTTGCACCGGCGTCGGCTCATAACCGGATATCACACCGGTTAACAGAAGAGCGGCCAGCCCGTGCAACAGCAAAGACGCCGTCAGACCGAGTGCAAGATACCGTTTTTCCTCGGAGTTTACGTCCTCCATAGGTCTGTCTGTATCTGCGATTAGGGCCAAAAAAGCGCTCCTGAGCGAAAACCCGCCGTCAATCCAGTGTCACATTTTCTGAAAATGGTGTCGATGTTCTGTCACACCGTGCCATTGAGCAAACAAAAACCCGGCATCACTGCCGGGTTTCCGCATTAGTGTTCTGAAAGCAGCCTTAGCTGTCGAGGAACGAGCGCAGCTTGCGAGACCGGCTGGGGTGTTTCAACTTGCGAAGTGCCTTTGCCTCGATCTGGCGAATACGTTCACGCGTCACGGAGAACTGCTGACCAACCTCTTCCAGAGTATGGTCGGTGTTCATGCCGATGCCGAAGCGCATTCTGAGAACGCGCTCTTCACGCGGTGTAAGCGAAGCCAGAACACGTGTGGTGGTTTCACGCAGGTTCGACTGGATGGCGGCATCGATCGGCAGAACGGCGTTCTTGTCTTCGATGAAATCGCCCAGATGCGAATCTTCTTCATCCCCGATCGGCGTTTCAAGCGAGATCGGTTCCTTGGCGATCTTGAGGACCTTGCGGACCTTTTCAAGCGGCATCTGCAGCTTTTCAGCCAGCTCTTCTGGTGTCGGTTCGCGTCCAATCTCGTGCAACATCTGACGCGATGTTCGCACGATCTTGTTGATCGTCTCGATCATGTGCACCGGAATTCGGATCGTCCTCGCCTGGTCCGCAATCGACCGGGTAATCGCCTGACGGATCCACCACGTTGCATATGTGGAGAACTTGTAACCGCGCCGGTATTCAAATTTGTCCACCGCCTTCATGAGGCCAATGTTGCCTTCCTGGATGAGATCCAGGAACTGAAGACCGCGGTTTGTGTATTTCTTTGCAATAGAGATCACGAGGCGCAGGTTGGCTTCGACCATTTCCTTTTTGGCGATGCGTGCTTCACGCTCGCCCTTCTGGACCATTGCTACGATCCGGCGGAATTCGGTGATCTCCAGACCCGTTTCGGTTGCCAGTGTCTGGATTTCCTGACGCAGCTCGCGAACGGTTTCTTTTTCCTTGGCGATGAAGTTCTTCCAGCCACGGGTGGAAAGATTTGCCACCTTGCGCAACCAGTTCGGGTCGAGTTCGGCACCCTGATACTGTTTCAGGAAGTCGGTACGGTCGACGTTGTAGCTGTCTGCAAGACGCAAAAGCCGGCCTTCATAACCCATCAGACGCTTGTTGATGTCGTAAAGCTGAGCAACCAGGGCGTCGATACGGTTCTGGTTGAGAGACAGGCTCTTCACATCGACAATGATGTCTTCTTTCAACTTCTTGTAGCGGCGCTCCTGGCTCGGCGACAAGGTCTTGTTGGCCAGCTTGTTTTCAACCAGTTGGTCCTGAAGACGGCGCAGCTTCTTGTAGTTGTCTGCGATGTTGTCGAAAGTTTCCAGCACTCCCGGCTTCAGCTCGGCTTCCATGGCCGAGAGAGAGACGTTGGATTCAAACTCGTCGTCATCGTCCTCGTCGCTGTCGCCTTCACCCTCTTCACCTTCGGTTTCTTCCGAAACGCCGCCAGTGGATTCAGCTGGTTTTTCACCGGGTGCAACGTCATCGTTTGCAACGGCCGGGCCCGCTTTGGCGTCCGGGCCAGCATATGTCGCTTCAAGATCGATAATATCACGCAGCAGGACCTGGGCTTCATTCAGCTCGTCGCGCCAGATGATGATGGCCTGGAACGTCAGCGGGCTTTCACACAAGCCTGCGATCATGGCCTCGCGGCCGGCCTCGATGCGCTTTGCGATAGCGATTTCGCCTTCGCGGGAAAGCAGCTCCACCGACCCCATTTCACGCAAGTACATGCGAACAGGATCGTCAGTGCGGTCTGCCGGTTCCTTGGTCGTGGTCGTCTTGGCAACCGCCGTCGTCGTGGCCGTCACCAACTCGCCGCCATCGACTTCGTCCGGGCCGTCATCAGCTTCTTCGGAATCGATCACATTGATGCCCATGTCGGAAAGCATCGACATGGTGTCTTCGATCTTTTCGGAGGACACCTGCTCTGAAGGCAGGACTTCGTTCAGCTCATCGTAAGTGACATAGCCGCGCTTCTTGGCTGCTTTGATCATCTTCTTGACGGCGGCATCCGACAGGTCCAGCAGCGGGCCGTCCGGACCGTCCGTGCTCTGCTCCTGATTTTCGTCTGCCTGTGTCGCTTTGGCTACCATATCGTGCTCCAGTTCGTGGCCGATGCGGCCACGCAGCGCCCTTTGTTTAGCTTCAACCCAATCCGGTTTCGGCGCGCCTGCTTTTACTTGCGGCGTCGATCCAAAGAATCAGTCTGGGTTGTTTGTAAGCCGTGTCCCTTAAGTCCCAATTAACCGTACACTTTTCGACATTGTGAAAAATCAGCATCGACGAAGCGCACGACCTTCTTGTCTCACACTCGACAATCGAGCGCGGGTGTGGTGTTCAAACGGGTTGCAGCGTTTCTTCAGACTATTGCCGCGAGCTGGCTTGGTGGCTGCGGCGCGCAATGGCTGCAAAACCCCTATTTAGCTCGACGCTCACGATTCGCAAGTGTGATTCGTCACAGGTCAATGGGAAAATGCGTTTTTTGGCCTTTTGCGGGGCAACAAGCGGGTTTTTATGGCTTCTTTCAAGCCCGCGCGGCATTCGACATTCAAGAAAGAGAGCTCAACTTTTCCGCCGTCTTTGCCGGCAATCACTCAAGAAGTTCACGACGGCACCGATCTGGTCTATCCAGCAGCAACTGTTTCAGCCGGTGCCTGTGGTCCTGCCTGTCTGATTTTTTTGGCCCGTTCCGCAAGATCCTGTTCCTCGCGCGCGCACTCCTCACGCCGCCGACTGAGATCCTGCGTCAACGCCTGAATGCGCGCCCAGGAATGTTCGTCGATTTCTTCATCGGTACTTTTGAGTTCCGTTGCCAATTCGTCTTCCAGGGCGTTTAGCTCCAGGACGTCGATGAAATGGAGGTAGGCCGCTTCGACAAAATCCTCCGGTGGATTTGATTTCAACAAGGGGAAACGGTGATTGAGCGCGGAAAACTCCGCTCGCTTTTGCTGCTGAAGTCCGATCGTCTCCAACATCATCTCATACATGATGTCCTTTAGCGGTTCGTCAAAGGCACTCGTCAGATCCGCAATCGGCGTCTCTTCCAGATCGTCCACGATGCGGCACAGAATATCGCGCAGTTGCACATGCAGTTCATTGACAAACGGCAGTCTGGAAAACCGCTCGAAATTCCGGTCCAGCAGGTGCGGGAACCGCATGCAAAGACCCAACACCAGGCGTTCGGTGCCGAAATCATCACTTGCGGCCACGCTTTCACGCACCTTGCCGAGTGAGGGAATATCGGCGGATTTCTTCCCATCGCCGCGATTTTGTCGGGCTTGTTCGAAAAACAGGTTGGACAGCTTGAATTTCAGGTCGAGCTGATAGCGACGACGGACACGTTCATCCCTGATCGTACCAATCAGATCGTCAAACCGCTTCTCAAGAGCTGCCTTGCGTTCCGGTGTGTCCAGGCGTGAAACCGAGATCTCCCTGTCCCAAACAACGTCGAACAGCGACTGGGCCCGGCCAACCTCGGTATGGAACCCTTCCAGCCCTCGTTTTTTGACGAGATCATCAGGGTCCATGCCGTCCGGCAGGAAGCAGAACTGGAATGAATAGCCACTTTTGAGAACCGGAAAGATCCTGTCGATCGCGCGATGAGCCGCTGAAACACCGGCAACATCCCCGTCAAAGCAAATCACAGGTTCCGGGGCGAATTTCCAAAGCCGCACGACCTGATCCTCGGTAAAGGCCGTGCCCAAAGAAGCAACGACATGCCGAACACCTGCTTGCGATAACGCAATCGCATCAAGATAGCCTTCCACCACCACAGCTTCGCCGGACTTGAAGGCGGGTTCACGTGCCCGGTGCGCATTGAACAGCATGACACCTTTGTGAAAGAGCGGCGTTTCTGGAGAATTCAGGTATTTCGGCTGTCCGTCGGGCAAGAGCGTTCGCCCGCCGAAGGCGACCACACGTCCGCGATCATCCTGGATAGGTATCATTAGTCGACCGCGAAAGCGGTCGTATCCAGGCCGACCGTCCTCCGGCTTGATTACCAGCCCCGCTTCAACCATGACAGCTTCCGGAACATCCTTCGCCGCCAGATGGCTTTTCAACGCATCCCGGCTGTCTGGTGCAAAACCGAAACGGAATTCGGCAAGCGTTTCACGGCTAAGGCCACGCCCAAGCGCATACTTGCGTGCGGTCTCGCCACGACCGCCGGCAAACTCGGCCTGAAAAAACTGCGCGGCCATCTCGCAAACATCTGCAAGCCCGGCCCGTTTCTTTTCCCGTCTCGCAGCCTGCGGGTCGGGTGCAGGCAAGGCAACGCCAGCTTGTTCAGCGAGCCGCTCAACTGTCTCCGGAAAGCTGAGGCCCTCTGTTTCACAGACGAAGGTGAAGTGATCGCCAGACGCGCCACAGCCAAAACACTTGTACCGATTGCGCCGGTCATCGACATGGAAACTCGGGCTTTTTTCCTGGTGAAACGGACAGCACGCCCAATAGTCGCCCTTGCCGGGCTGTGTCTTGCGCTGGTCCCATGTGACCCGTCGCCCAACCAGATCTGACAGCGTCAGCCGGGCACGAATTTCATCAAGAAGACGCTGATCAAAGCGCATGGAGTTATGGCTGCCTGGAGTTCAGAAATAGCAATCGATCCGTGGCTGCCACACGGACGGCCAAACGGACGGACAAAAATAGTGGGTAAATGCGAATGAAGCTAGACCGCGATGGGATTTCTAACTGCCGTTACTCCGCTTCGGTGCCACTGGCTTCAGCTGTTGCAGCGCCGTTTCCGTTGGTTCGCAGCATATCCTTGACGACGCAAGAGGCTTGAACAAAGTCCATTTTCCCCGGATATCGGGTTTTGAGTTCACTCATGCAGCGGCCGATGTCTCTCAGCCCATGGGCATCGATGTCCTTGACGGTCTCTTCACAGATCGCCCGCACTTCCTCGTCACTCAATTGAGCGGGCAGAAATTCGCGAATAATTTCCTGTTCAACACGTTCCTGTTCGGCCAGATCGAGCTGCCCACCGCTTTCAAATTCAACAGCGGAGCTTTCCCGCTGGTGGATCATTTTCTGAAGAATTTCAATAACGTCATGCTCGCTGACGCCGTCCTTGCCGTTCTCTCGGGCCGCAGCCTCACGGTCCTTTACCGCGGTCTGAACCAGACGCAAGGTCGCACATCGGCGTTTGTTGCCGTCATCCTGCGCAGCTTTGAGGGCCGCGCTGATTCTGTCACGCATCGCTTCGCCCATGGATTACTCTACCCCTGCCATGCTGAGGCTCGATGCCGTTCGGCGCCCACGCGAACCACTCAGCCAAGTCATTGAATTTTAAAGATCTTTTTTCAACGGATCAATATTGACGATCCAAGCCGCTTCCCATAGAGTCCCGCGCTTAATGCAGACGGCCTAGCGCGGGTCCTTTTTCCCGCTTCAGACGCCTTTCCTGCAGCGCATGATGTCACCAACAAGACCTGGAAACAAGACATGACGACTGCAGACGCATGGTCCGAGACCCCGGCGACCGCCCTTCTTGTGCTCGCCGACGGCAGCATCATCGAGGGTGTAGGCCTTGGCGCCACGGGACAGGCCGTTGGTGAAATCTGCTTCAACACCGCCATGACCGGCTACCAGGAAATCCTGACCGACCCGTCCTACTCCGGACAGATCATAACCTTCACGTTCCCTCATATAGGTAACGTCGGGACGAATGACGAGGATATCGAGACCGTCAACATGGCTGCCGACAGCGGTATCCGTGGCGTGGTACTTGCGGCAGAGGTCACCGACCCAAACAATTATCGGGCTGCGCGCCATCTGGATGCTTGGCTGAAAAGCCGCAACATGATCGGGATATGCGGTGTGGACACACGTGCACTGACCGCTCTCATTCGGGAAAAGGGTGTGCCCAACGGGGTTATCGCTCATTCCCCGGACGGCAAATTCGACAGAGACGCGCTGAAAACAGCTGCGTCGAACTGGCCCGGCCTTGTCGGTATGGATCTCGCAAAGGACGCTTCGACAACCCAGTCGCACCCCTGGTCGCAAACCACCTGGCACTGGGATGAAGGATTTGGCGAAACAACCGAAGGCAAATTCAAGGTCGTTGCGATTGATTTCGGAATTAAGCGCAATATTTTGCGGTTGTTGACCGATGCCGGATGCGAAGTGACTGTTTTGCCGGCAACAGCATCGGCAGAAGATGTGCTCGCACATCGACCGGATGGTGTTTTCCTGTCAAATGGTCCGGGTGATCCGGCCGCAACGGGTACGTATGCCGTCAAGACGATCAAGAAAGTCGTCGACACGGGTGTCCCGACTTTTGGCATTTGCCTGGGACACCAGATGCTTGCGCTGGCGCTTGGCGGGCAAACCCTGAAAATGCACCAGGGCCATCACGGCGCCAACCATCCGGTCTTCGATCACACAACCGGAAAGGTCGAGATAACATCTATGAACCACGGCTTTGCAGTCGACGCTGAAAGCCTGCCTGACAATGTCCAGCAGACGCATGTCTCGCTATTCGATGGCTCGAATTGCGGGTTGGCAATGAAGGACAAGCCGGTCTTTTCCGTGCAGTATCACCCGGAAGCCTCTCCGGGGCCCCGCGACAGCCACTATTTGTTCAAGCGGTTTACGGATCTGATGAAGGCAAGAGAAACCGAACCGGCTTAGTCAGGTGTCGAAAAGAGACACAAGAACCGACACTCAAAACGAAAAAACCCGGCAAGCAAGCTTGCCGGGTTTTTTTTGAATCGAAACCAGTTAGTGAACGAGTTCGTCGAACACCGTGAGGATCTGGTCAACCTCTGCGATCTGATCATCAAGCATCTGCTTCTGTTCCAGCAGAATTTCCTGCTGGCCTTTACAGATCTCTTGAAGTTCCTTGAACTGATCTTCGCGTTTGGAGTTTCCTTCAACCAGCTTGATCACCCTGCGGATTTCAGCGAGGGTCAATCCGATTTTCTTCGCCTGAAGAATGACACGCATGCGTGACACATCACGCGGCCCGTAAAACCGGCGCGCACCTTTGCGCACGGGGTTCAGCAGACCTTTTTCTTCATAAAAACGCAGTGTGCGCAGCGTGACATTGAAGCGTTCTGACATTTCGGAGATCGCAAGTGAGCGATCTTCAATTACCACGTCCTGCCCCGGACCAGCGATGTCCGGAACAACGACCATCTTGGTAGCTACATTGTTCATTCTATTAAGCCCGATCTTGTCCTTTTTGTTCCAGGCCTGATTGGGTCATGTAACGCCCCTGGTTTTCCGGTCCCACCATCGGTCCGCCAGGTCCCACTGACACTACACTTAAAGCTCCTGTTGCCGGAAAGCGTGGCTTACCGGTTCAGAAGCTCCCAACATCAGACTCCTAGGAGACTAAGCACTAGTCTAATACAACAGAATGACAGATAAAATCTACAGTAAAATTGGAATTATTGACTACTTTCCGCGCAAGTTTCAGCTTTTTGAAAACTAAAACTTCAATAAATGCAGAAAGGACATACAACTTTGAATAAATAGTTCCTGATGGAATTTGATTTCAGGGTATAAATATTAATTATCGATAATCTGGCACTAATAAATAGAGTAATCTTCAGTCGCGATTTCCACAACGATTTTCCCTAACCCCACGGCAGATTGAGGTCAAAAAATACTTTGTTTTCTTTACCTTAACCCTGACAATTATTACATGACGTCGCTAGTCTTTAAATATTATCTAGAAAACTCGCGATCAATCTGAATTCTAACCGCCTGCTGTGAGGCAATCTTTCACACCCACATTGCACGCTTAACGTGCATATCTCAACGAAACTGAAAGTCATACACACAAACTGAGCGGAATTCCGTTCTTGTCTAGCGTACGAATCTAACCCTTCGCGCCGCTAATATTTGTCCGTCTGTTCAAATTTCAAGTGGTGATGGCGCATTCGTCGCACAAAAAAGAGCACATTGTGCACTTCCCGATTGACAAGAACGCGTCCAGGTTATTTTTGTCTTATTTGTCAGCACGCTGGCTGCTGACGAAGCCCGTACGGAACGAAGATATTCCGGAACATTGGTAATATGGCCGAATCAAAATCAAAAAATCCTGTGCAAGGCATGACCCCCCAGCAGTTTCGCATCTGGCGGCGCACCCTGGGACTGAAGCAAAAGGACGCTGCCGACAGGCTCGGTCTGAAGAAGCGCATGATCCAGTACTATGAAAAGGGTAACCGGGACGGCCGTCCGGTAGAAATCCCGAAATCAATCCGACTCGCTTGCTATGCCTTGTCCGAAGGAATTGGTGACTTTGACGGTCAAAGCACCGCTCCCTTGCCCGCTGAAAGCAAAGAGACCGATTAAACCTGCAATTTGGACGCAGAAAACGTCTGAATGATACCCTGCCGGGGTTCCATACCGTCGTTCTTTTCCCTATAAGACGCGCTCAGCCAACATTGTCATTCACCTCATGATAGAGCCCGACCGAATAACGGCGACGTTATCCGGACTGGCCGCTGCGAGCTGCGAGCCGAGATGCCCAAACGCACTGATATCTCTTCCATACTGATCATAGGTGCCGGTCCGATTGTTATCGGTCAGGCCTGCGAATTCGACTATTCCGGCACGCAGGCCTGCAAGGCGCTGCGAGAGGAAGGGTATCGCATTATTCTGGTGAACTCGAACCCGGCGACGATCATGACTGATCCCGATCTTGCCGACGCCACATATATTGAGCCGATCACACCAGACCTTGTGGCCAAGATCATCGAAAAAGAGCGCCCGGACGCACTCCTGCCAACCATGGGTGGGCAAACCGCACTCAACTGTGCGCTGGATCTTGAGGAAATGGGGGTCCTTGAAAAATTCGGGGTGGAGATGATCGGCGCCCGTGCCGATGTCATTGAAAAGGCCGAAGACCGAGAAAAGTTCAGGGCCGCCATGGATGTGATCGGTCTTGAAAACCCGCGTGCATCCATCGCATCGTCACCCGCCATTCGAGGAGAAGACGGCAAGATCACCGGATATGACCGCAACGCCGGATATCTGGAAGCCATGCGTGCGCTAGACGAAATCGGTTTGCCAGCCATCATTCGTCCGGCATTCACACTCGGCGGCACCGGTGGCGGCGTTGCCTATAACCGGGAAGAATACGAGACAATCGTTCGCTCGGGCATCGACGCCTCGCCTGTTGGCCAGGTCCTGATCGATGAAAGCCTGCTCGGTTGGAAGGAATATGAGATGGAAGTGGTCCGCGACAAAGCGGATAACTGCATCATCATTTGCTCGATTGAAAACGTCGATCCAATGGGAGTTCACACTGGAGATTCAATCACCGTTGCACCGGCACTGACGCTGACGGACAAAGAATACCAGATCATGCGCGATGCCTCGATCGCAGTTCTGCGCGAGATCGGTGTGGAAACGGGGGGGTCGAACGTGCAGTTCGCCGTCAATCCCGAAAACGGCCGTCTGGTGGTGATCGAGATGAACCCGAGGGTTTCACGTTCGTCTGCACTTGCCTCCAAGGCAACAGGTTTCCCGATTGCGAAAATCGCCGCCAAGCTGGCGGTCGGCTATACCCTGGATGAACTTGAAAACGACATTACAGGTGGTGCCACGCCTGCATCCTTCGAGCCGACGATCGACTATGTCGTCACCAAGATCCCGCGTTTTGCTTTCGAAAAATTCCCCGGGTCTGTCCCGACCTTGACCACTGCAATGAAGTCGGTCGGCGAAGTGATGGCCATCGGCCGGACCTTCAATGAAAGTCTTCAGAAAGCTCTTCGTGGTCTGGAAACCGGCCTGAATGGTCTCGACGAAACCGAAATCCCCGGTCTTGACCAGGGCGACGACCGCAATGCACTTCGGGCCGCGGTTTCAACCGCGACCCCGACACGCCTTTTGAACGTCGCTCAAGCCATGCGTCTTGGTATGAGCGTGGAAGAAGCACATCAGGCAAGCGGGATCAGCACCTGGTTCCTGGAACAGATGGCCGACATCCTGGCGATGGAAGCAAAAGTGCGCAACATCGGTCTGCCGAAAGATGCGGCAAACTTGCGCAAGCTCAAATCAATGGGCTTTTCGGACGCAAGACTGGCGAGCCTTGCAGGGCTTGAGGCAGACGATATCGTTAAGTTGCGGCAGCAACTGAACGTGCATCCGGTCTATAAGCGCATCGACACTTGCGCAGCCGAATTCGCTTCCCCGACCGCTTACATGTATTCGACCTATGAAACCCCTTTCATGGGCAAACCGGCCTGTGAATCCGACCCGTCCGATCGGAAGAAAGTCGTCATTTTGGGTGGCGGACCGAACCGGATCGGACAGGGCATTGAATTTGACTATTGCTGCTGTCATGCCGCCTTTGCGCTTGATGACGCCGGGTATGAGACCATCATGGTCAATTGCAATCCGGAGACCGTGTCCACGGACTATGATACCTCCGACAGGCTCTATTTCGAGCCGCTGACGTCAGAAGATGTCTTGGAGATCATACGCCGCGAGCAGGAGAACGGTACGCTACACGGCGTTATTGTTCAGTTCGGTGGTCAGACACCACTCAAGCTGGCTCAGTCGCTGGTTAAGGCCAACGTGCCGATCCTCGGTACCTCTCCCGATATGATCGATCTGGCCGAAGATCGGGACCGCTTCCAGAAGCTCTTGATCAAATTGGACCTGAAACAGCCGGAAAACGGTATTGCCTACTCGGTCGAACAGGGCCGTCTGATTGCAGGGCAGCTCGGTCTGCCATTGGTCGTACGCCCATCCTATGTTCTTGGTGGCCGCGCCATGCAGATCATTCGCGACGAAGAAGCGCTCAATTCATACCTGCTCGGCACCTTGCCCGAACTGGTTCCGGCTGAAGTTCGGGCCAAGTATCCGAACGACAAGACCGGTCAGATCAATACGGTGCTGGGCACCAACCCCCTCTTGTTCGACCGCTATCTGGACGGTGCGATCGAGGTTGATGTCGACGCGCTTTGCGACGGCAAGGACGTCTTTGTTTGCGGCATCATGGAACACATCGAGGAAGCCGGCATTCACTCTGGTGACAGCGCCTGCTCTCTTCCTGCTTTCTCCTTGAAACAAGAGCTCATCGACGAGCTGAAGCGCCAGACAACGGCATTGGCCCTGGCGCTTGAAGTCGGTGGATTGATGAATGTGCAGTTCGCGATCAGAGGCGATGAAATCTACGTCCTTGAAGTGAACCCTCGCGCATCGCGAACGGTACCCTTTGTCGCCAAGACCATCGGTGAGCCCATTGCCAAGATCGCCAGCCGGGTCATGGCTGGTGAGAGCCTGGCATCATTCGGCCTCTCCGAGGCAAAACTCGATCACATCGCGGTCAAGGAAGCTGTGTTCCCGTTCGCGCGTTTCCCGGGTGTCGACACCATTCTTGGTCCGGAAATGCGCTCCACCGGTGAGGTCATGGGCCTCGACACGGCCTTCGGACAGGCATTTGCCAAAGCACAGCTTGGCAGCGGCACAGGCGTGCCGGGAAATGGCACCGTCTTCATCTCCATGCGCGACGACGACAAAGCTGGTGTCGTGGATGCTGTCCGCAGCCTCGAAGCTGCTGGCTTCAACATCATTGCCACAGGTGGCACACAGAAATATCTCGAAGCAAATGGCATTGCGGTGAAGAAGATCAACAAGGTGCTTGAAGGCCGACCACATATCGTCGATGCTATCAAGAACGGTGAAGTTCAACTCGTCTTTAACACCACGGAAGGTGCGCAGGCGATTGCCGACAGCCGGTCGATGCGCCGCGCAGCTCTCCTGAATAAAGTGCCGTATTACACGACGCTTTCGGGTTCCGTTGCTGCCGCCAAGGGAATAACCGCCCACAAGGCGGGGAGCCTTGAAGTAAGACCTTTACAATCCTACTTCGGCTGAGGCTATTATACTCGTTGACCGGCCGGGAAAGCGCGCCTTTCCCGGCTTGGTTTGTTTTTGTAGAAGCGCGGTCCTTTAAGAAGAGATGAGAAGAGGACCCAATAAGCTGAAGGTCTGAGACCCATGGAAAAAGTTCCGATGACCTCTGCCGGTTACAAAATGCTTCAGGATGAGCTGAAGGAACGTACCACGGTTGAGCGTCCGCGCATCGTTGATGCCATTGCTGAAGCACGCGCACATGGCGACCTGTCGGAAAACGCAGAATACCATGCAGCCAAAGAAGCACAGAGCCTGAACGAAGGCCGCATTGCGGAACTGGAAGACAAGCTGTCCCGTGCCGAGGTTATCGACGTGACCAAACTTGACGGCGAGATCGTCAAATTCGGTGCGACCGTTTCCCTGATCGACGAGGACACGGAAGAAGAAAAGAAATACATGATCGTTGGCGACGTCGAATCCGACGTGAAGCACAACAAGGTCTCGATTTCGTCTCCCATCGCGCGCGCTTTGATCGGCAAGTCGGTTGGCGACAGTGTTGAAGTCGCAGCTCCCGGCGGTGCTCGCTCCTATGAGATCGTCGAAGTCAGGTTCATGTAGACCAGAGCTTCGCAAGCAACTCATTTTCAAGCAACTTTTCTACCGCTTTACCCTTTGACGCCTGCCGGTCTATCGCTAAAGTAGCAACCGGCACGTGTCGGAGAGCAAGTGATGGTCTTTCATGCAATTGGCGTATGGTTGCTGGTGATCTCGGTTCCATTGTGGGCCTATCGCTGGTTTGCGTTCTCCAAGCTGACTGGTCGCGAGAGACTGGCATTCAAACGCTTGATCAAGCGCAGGCACGAGAATTCGTTTGGATTTGCCCTGCGTGTTTTCGGCTTTCTGGTAGCGCTTGCCATGTCGGTGATACTTCTGGTCCTCGGCCTTCGCTATTTCAAGCAAGGATCCCTGGAACTTGGCACCTTCCGCGACACCATGCGCGGGCGTCTTTATTCCGGCCTGGAGCCGGTTGACCAGGCATTGAACACATTCCACTACGATCAATGGCTGCCGATCGCCATCCTGACCACCTGTGCACTTCTCAGCGTTGCCTTCACGCTGGTGGCAACCGCTCTCAGGGATATTTCGGTCATGGGCCGCTTGCGCAAGCGCCTCAGCAACATCGGTGACCGGCAGGACTGACCGGCCTCAGGTAAAATTCAATCGATTGGTACGACAGGCTCATCTTTGGTCCGACGGATTGTCAGGGCCGTACGCACGCTGTCGACATTTGGAGCTGCCGTCAGTTCCCGGATGACGAAATTCTGGAACGTCTGCAGGTCTGGCGCGACACATTTCAACAGGAAATCAACCTCGCCGGACAACATGTAGCTCTCTCGCACGAGCGGCCACTTCTGGACTGTTTCCTCAAATGCGATCAGATCGGCCTCAGTCTGGCTATGCAAACCCACCATGGCAAAAGCGGTGACGTCGTAGCCTAGCTGCTTTTCATCCAGCAGCGTCCTATATCCGAGAATCAGTCCGGCCTCTTCGAGCGCCCTCACCCGGCGTAAACACGGTGGAGCGGATATGCCGACGCGCCGCGCCAACTCCACGTTGGTCATTCGCCCGTCCGCTTGCAATTCTTTCAGGATCTGCCAGTCAATGGCATCGAGCCGCGCTTTCAAATCCGTCTCCTTTTAGCTCCGCCTTGGGTCGTCCGGGATGGACCAAGATGTGGATGATTCACCCGGGGCGCGTTGGCGTCTTGCGGGCGCGAACCGTCCCGCGCTAACGTATCTGTCCTTGTGCCGGAGTATGATTTTTTGCGCGTTTGTGCAAGACTATAACAAAATTGCGCACGATTTCGAAAGATTACGATAGGGGAACCCCTCCCGACAATGCGAACCATGCCGGAGATTTCCCCATCCTCGATTTGGGTTCTCACCGACGGCAAGGCCGGTGATCTTGCGCAATGTGCAGGTGTTGCCGAAGCCCTTTGCGTTCCCTTCGAAACCCGCACAATTTGTCCACGTCCGCCCTTTTCCTGGTGGCTGCCATTTGGTCCGACTGATCCTCGTGAGTGGGAGAAGAGGCCAGGGAGCCCGATCGCGCCTCCCTATCCGGATTTGGCTATTGCGTCCGGCCGCAGGGCTGTGGCTTACCTTCGGCGTATCAAGCGGCGCTCCAAAGGACACACATTCACGGTTTTCTTGAAGGACCCTCGGACCGGACCTGACAGCGCAGACTTGATCTGGGTCCCGGAGCATGACGCGCTACGTGGTCGCAATGTTCTCGTAACACCGACGTCTCCACACCGCTTTTCTGTATCCAAACTGGATGAATTGAGAGCGCAAAAGTCGCCGGAAATAGACAAACTCGCCACGCCGCGAGTCGCAGTGCTGATCGGTGGCGACAGCCGACATCACACCTTCAGCGAAGACGACCAGAACGTCCTCCTGACCGGTTTGCGGGAAATTGCCCATCAGGGCGCCAGTCTGATGATCACCGCCTCCCGGCGTACGCCACCGGGTCTGGCCTATGGGCTTGCCAGTCTCGCCAAGTCCGGGGGACATCTTTATTGGACGGGCGAACCTCCGAACCCCTATGGGACTTTTCTGGCGAAGGCCGATGCGATCGTTGCCACAGCCGACTCCACCAACATGATCGGTGAAGCAACCGCCACCGGCAAACCCATCCATGTCTTTCATCCAGGCGGTGGTCACGCAAAAATCACCCGGTTTTTGGGGACTTTGCAGCGACTGGGTGCGATTCACCCCTTTCCAGGTGCGCTGAAAACCACTACCTACGAGCCGATAGATGCCACGCCCGTTATTGCCGAACGCATCCTTGCCGATTACGCGGCACTGCGACGGAATGACAACAACGAGCCGGCAGACTGATTTTTCGCCGCCAGGCAAGAACACTTGAACAGGACAAAGGGGCGACCATGAGCACAGAACACAGCAAACTTCTGATCATCGGCTCCGGGCCGGCCGGATATACGGCTGCCATTTATGCCGCGCGCGCAATGATCGAGCCGACGCTTGTCGCTGGCATTCAGCCAGGCGGACAGCTGACCATCACAACGGACGTTGAAAACTACCCTGGTTTTGCCGATCCCGTGATGGGCCCTTGGCTGATGGAACAGATGCAAAAGCAAGCTGAAAATGTCGGCACGAAGATTGTCTACGACACAATCACCAAGGCTGACCTGTCCCAGCGTCCTTTCCGCCTGGAGGCCGACAGCGGTACTGTCTTCACCGCCGATACGCTTGTTATCGCCACCGGGGCGCAAGCACGCTGGCTCGGGCTGCCGTCGGAACAGGACTATATGGGGGCTGGCGTTTCGGCATGTGCGACATGCGACGGCTTCTTCTACCGCAACAAGGAAGTCGTGGTTGTTGGCGGTGGCAACACGGCAGTTGAAGAAGCGCTCTACCTGGCAAATCTTGCGTCCAAGGTGACCCTTGTTCACCGCAGAGACAATCTGCGCGCGGAAAAGATCCTTCAGGATCGTCTGTTCAAGAACCCGAAAATCGAAGTGATTTGGGACCATCAGGTTGATGAAATACTGGGTGGAGGCGAACCGAAGGCCGTAACCGGCGTGCGTCTCAAGAACACCCAGAGCGGCAGCACTCAGGAAATCTCCGCTGACGGTGTTTTCATTGCCATCGGTCATGCACCTTCCGTGGAACTCTTCAAGGATCAGCTTGGGCTGAAGCCCAACGGCTACCTGGAAACGGCACCGGACTCGACAAAGACCTCTATCCCGGGTGTCTATGCAGCCGGTGATGTAACGGACGACATCTATCGCCAGGCCGTAACCGCCGCCGGTATGGGCTGCATGGCAGCGCTTGAAGCGGAGAAATTTTTGGCCGAACACGAGATCGAAACCACCCAACAGGCGGCTGAATAGCCCGCCGTCGGGCCCGAAACTGCCGGGCCCGCTACGTCCTGTGGAGGGGCACGCATGGATTGGGACAAACTGCGAATTTTTCATGCGGCCGCTCAGGCTGGCAGCTTCACTCATGCCGGCGACAGCCTGCACATGAGCCAGTCCGCCGTCAGCCGGCAAGTCAGTGCGCTTGAGCAGGATCTCGGCGTCCCGCTCTTTCATCGCCACGCACGCGGTCTTTTGCTGACGGAACAAGGGGAGCTGCTCTACCGGACCGCATCAGATGTGTTGATGAAACTCGAAGCGGTTCAGACAAGCCTGACCGACAGCAAGGAAAAACCTTCAGGAGCACTGCGCGTCACCACGACGGTAGGTCTGGGGTCCACCTGGCTCACGTCACGCATCAAGAACTTCATCGATCTATACCCAGACGTTGACCTGCATCTGATTTTTGACGATGACGAGCTTGATCTTGGTATGCGTGAGGCAGATGTCGCTATCCGGCTGCGCCAGCCCACTCAGCCGGATCTGATCCAGCGCAAACTCTTCACCGTGCACTTTCACGTTTTCGCCGCGCCGGAATATCTGCACCGCTTTGGCGCACCGTCCACGATCGAAGACATCGACAACCACCGTATCATCACGTTTGGCGAACAGGCACCAGCCTATTTGCGATCCATGAATTGGCTGGAGACCGCCGGTCGAAGCTCGACTGATCCGCGTCGCTCAGCGCTCAAGGTGAACAATCTGGTTGCCATCAAGCGAGCCGTTCAATCAGGCGTCGGCATCGCAATGCTGCCGGACTATATCATCGATCATGCGTCCAACATGGTTCCGGTGATCACGGAAGAAGAAGACAAGGTGCCGTCATTCGACACGTATTTCGTTTATCCTTCGGAACTCAAGAACACGGCGCGTGTCACAGCGTTTCGTGAATTCTTGCTGACCAACGCCGAGAATTGGGTTTATTGACCTGGCAAGCGTCCTGCTGGCCCCCTCGCCTCTGTCAGCTCGCCCCTGAACTGCTCGTAATTCAGGCTACAAGGGTGCAGAATTTGAGCACCTCGTTCAGGGCTCTCTGAGGAAATGGCCATAAAAATCCGCTTTGTCCAAAAATAATTTTATACAAAATTCGAACTTGAATGCAGTATTCGGGTTCAAAACAGGCCTTCTAAAGCGTTGAATTTACTGAGTTTAAATCGGAAACGAATTTTCCGGACATCAGCCCTGCGAAAAATGCATAGCAGATCTGCGCGGCTGCCTCTTGTTTATGCAGCTTGTGCACTGCATATAAGCAGTACTGTTGGTCACGCGGGCGTCACGTCCTCCTCCCAGTGATGTCCAGACCAGCTGTTCCCCTCTGGAAGGTGATTCTACTGTTTTCAGTGAATCAAAACAAACTGCCGGGTCCTTAAAGACCCGGCTCTTTTTTTGCCTATACTATATTGCAGCGCACAATGCACCGATCTGCATTTACATGAACAGCAATTCGCCCGTCATGTTCTTGTAGATCCCGGCAACCTGTTCTTCATAGCCGTTGTAAAGAAGTGTCTGTCGGCGTTGATCCGTCCCAAGCAAACGCTCGGAGTCCTGTGGCCAACGGCGGTGCGGAACCGAAGGATTCACATTGGCCCAGAAGCCGTATTCTTTGGGCTGAATTTCTTCCCAGAAACTGACAGGCCGCTCTTCCGTGAAGGTGATGCGCACGACGGACTTGATACACTTGAAACCGTATTTCCATGGTGTGACCAGACGGATCGGCGCTCCGAATTGTTTCGCGAGCGGTTTGCCGTAAACGCCCGTCGCCATGAAGGCCAGTTCATTGGTGGCCTCTTCCAGCGTCAGGCCTTCAACATAAGGCCACGGATACCAGGACTGTTTTTGTCCACTCGCGACCGAGGGATCAAGGAAGGTTTCAAATCGAAGGTATTTCGCATTTGATTTGGGACTGGCCAGCTTCACCAGTTCGGAAAGCTCAAATCCCGACCAAGGCACGGCCATCGACCAGGCTTCCACGCAACGATGACGGTAAAGCCGCTCTTCGAGTGGCATCTGACTCAGGAGCTTGTCGATATCCACGATCTGCGGATTGTCGACAAGACCATCTAGCGTGACCGTCCACGGCCGGATCTGGAGTTCCTGCGCGGCCTGCCAGATCTGCTTGTGTGAGCCGAATTCGTAAAAGTTGTTGTAAGTGGACGCGTCTTCCTCATCAGTCAGGTCGCGATCAAGTGTGAAGGCTGGGTTACGCTTCACTGGATAGAGGCCCGCACTTGGGTCTTCTTCAGCAAAGGCCGGACGTAGTCCGAGACCTGTGCCCAGCAGAGCGCCGCTACCGGCCAGACCTGCAAGGATCTGCCGACGGTTCAGGAAGACATGTTCCGGCGTCGCTTCGCGCTCGGGAATCGCCCAGCTGCGCTTTTTCAATATATTCATTCTCAGGCTCCTGTTTGCCCTGAAGAGAACCGAAATCGGTGTTCAATGGCAAATAACGCCCTGGTGACCATTAGCAATACGAATGTGAACGACGTCCAATTTACAGCAAAGTGGTAGCTGCATTCTCCCGACAACCAGTTGAAAAGAATGAGAGGGAAAGTTGCCCTCTCACTCAGTCGCTATTCCCGCATCAGGCAGCCTGCTTGCCTGACCGCTGCAGAGCCTGATCTGCCGCCTTGCCGGAAAGTTCCGCCAGATGGTCGAACGCCGACATATAGCTGGCAACCCCTGCCGTTGCAGACCGCAGCTCGACGATCAGATCGCTGATCTCTGCTTCGGGCATCAGGGCCTGAACCTCGTCCCAGCCTGGCCAGTCCGGCCTGGCGTCGAACCCGAGCAGTTGACCGCGTCTGGCCGAGACAATCGCATTCACTCGGGCAGTCGCGTCGTTCGGACAGGCAATCGTCACTTTGTGGATCGGCTCGAGCAACACCGGTTTGCAGTCTTTAAGTCCTTCACGAATGGCAAGGATACCCGCCATCTTGAATGCCTGGTCCGAACTGTCGACGGAATGATAGGACCCATCCGTCAGGCAGATGGAAACATCAACCACCGGGAAGCCAAGCGGACCTTGTCCGAGCGCATCCATGACACCGTCCCGCACTGAAGGAATATACTGTTTGGGAACAACGCCACCGGTGATCGTATCGCTGAATTGAAGACCCTCGCCCCTTGGCAAAGGTGCGATCTCGAGCACGACATCACCGAACTGGCCGTGCCCTCCAGATTGCTTCTTGTGCCGGCCACGCACCTTTGTGCTGGTCCGGATCGTCTCGGCGTAAGGTACATGCGGCGCATGGGCAGCTATGTCCAAGCCGTATTTTCCGGCCAACCTTTCCTGGGCAACCCGTAAATGCATCTCACCCTGTCCTGCCAACAGTGTTTCTGCTGTTGTCTGGTTCTGACTGATCGTGAGCGACGGATCTTCCTCGGCAAGCTTTGTCAGTGCGGTCGACAATCTAACCTCATCTTTGCGCTGCGCCGCTGCAATTGCTGTTGCAAGTACCGGACTGCGTCTCTCATCAGCCGGCTTGGCTGCGATTTTGCCTGCCTCGAAGGCAATAAGGTCGCCCGTCTGGACATGTTCAAGCCGGCCAAGGGCAACCAGATCTCCTTTGCCAGCGGTTGCGATCTTGGCGGCATGTTGGCCGAAAACGTTGAAAAGACCAGACACCTTGATTTCTGTTTCACCATTGAGAAACAGGCTGTCGCCGTCGGAAAGCTGACCGTCCAGAATGCGCGCTATGGAGAGTTTCCCGCCATGTTGTGTGTGCAGCGTTTTGATCACCTGCAGGGCCGCTTTTTTGTCGCCGTCCAGAACGCGTTCCCTCAGCCGATCGACAACCGGAACTTCATGACGAAGCGCCTTCAGCAGCTTGCTGACACCATTTCCATGTTCGGCTGACCCGAAGAAGACAGGACAGATAAGACCATCCTGCATTTCATTGACGAGATCGGCAAAAATCTGCTCGCGATCCGGTGCAATGTCTTCCAGCAGGGCTTCCATGAGGTCGTCATCGTGGTCTGCCAGATGCTCCAACATCGTGAAACGCGCTTCATGTTCACGCGCCAGATCCTCATCGGACATGTCGATCTGCGTACTTGGTTCCTTCTCGTGATAGACATGGGCCCTTTCAAGCGCCAGATCGATAAACCCTGTCGCGTGCCCGTCTTCCCAGATAGGTATCTGTCGAAGCACCAGCGGAACTGCCGAGGCCGGCTGCAACACGTTGAGCACATCTCTCACCCGACGGGTACTTTTGTCGATCTTATTCAAAAACAAAACCCGCGGAATGGCGCGGGCTTCAAGAGCTTTCAGGATGAGTTGCAAGGCCGGAACCTTGCGTTCGTCATCCTCCGCGACGACGATGGCCATATCGGCTCCGCTTAGGGCTCCGTCCATCTCGCTCAGGAATTCAACTGACCCCGGACAGTCAACAAAGACGAAGCGGTCGCCCAGATAGTCTGCATCGGCGACATTTATTTCAACGCTCATCCCATGCGCACGTGCTTCCGGCGAAGCGTCGCCGACCGTGTTGCCATCCGTGATTGACCCTTGACGCGCAACCTTGTCGGTTCGCGCGAGAAGGGCTTCCAGCAAGCTGGTTTTGCCACTGCCGAACGGACCAACTAGTGCAATACAGCGCGGCGTAGTGCCGGCGGCGTTTCCTCTTCCGTTTGTTCCGATTGCCATAATATGCCTCTCGTGTTTGAGGGGGGAGCCCCTAAAACTACGCGGCAAGGCCGGTTCGGTTGGACGCGGGCCCGCCGCGTCTCGCCCGGATGGGATCGAAGGCCCAAAAACCCGGTACTCTTAAGCACCAAGCCCCAACTGAAAGGCACATCGACCGGGGGCGGTCATTCATCGTCGCGCCGAAAAGGAGCTGAACGCAAGGAGAATTATTGACGCAGCGCAACAATTCGGATGGTTCTCGGTCCGCCATTCTACTGGAAAACGCACAATCAGGTCCCCACATATGCATTAGTCTGGCGCTAACAGCAGGACTATGAACTTCGGAACTGTGCAAATATTATGCCCGTCGGCTGTGTCTGCTGGGCGGATGCCAATGACCAGGCTGACAAGCGAGACCGTGTTCATTCATCAGACGTCGGCTGACAAGCGATACACTCGGTAAGCCCTTACCTTGGTCACAATCAGGAACAAGCATCATGACCCGGATGACTGCAGCAACGGTAGTGCTAGTTGCCACGCTTCTCGCGGGAACAGCGAACGCACAGAACAACCAGCTTCGCGGCTTGCCACAGTCCGGTTCGTCCCTGCTGCCTTCAGCGCAGCAACAGCTGAACCAAAACAGGAACAGGCAGCAGTCGGGGTTCTCGACCCGTCAACAGATCGAAGGTGCAAACCGGCTGAACAGAACGGATCAGATCAACCGCGCCAACACCCGTCCGGATGTCTCATCGAACCCTTGCGCAGGGGCAAACGAGAGCTGCCAGAACAGGTAACCGGCCAAACGAAAATTGGTAAGACAAGTGAGCGCAAAGCCCGTTCCAGTCGGAAACGGGCTTCGCCTTTCGGTTCAGTTTATGGGTTCGAGCGTCATCTTGCTGACACCGATGGTCAAATTGGTGCCCGTTTGACTTTCCAGGCTGAAGGGATTCAGCGCAATTGACCGGTCAAGCCCCCCGATAAGAGCATTGGCTTTGATGCCTGCCCCCAGGCTCGCGCCTGCGGTCAAACCGCCATAGGTCCCCGCCAACAAGCCCGGCTTGCGATCCGCAGAGGGTGCTAGGACGCCCCAAACAAGGTTGGCTTCCTTGGTAGTTCCGATATCGAGGCCATAGTCCCGCACTTTACCCTTGTAGTATTCGACCGTTCCGCCATCGGCAGGTTTGAAGCTACAGCCGAGCGTAGCTGAAGAACCAACGATGAAATTGTGCTCTCCCTCCACCAGACAATTAAGTGTCCCAATTTCGACAGTTGGCGTGTTCTCGGAGGCCAGAGCCGTTCCTGCACAAAGAACAGCGGCCACAGCAAAACCAAATCTAGAAAAACGCATTCTGAAACTCCTGGTATTGAATGCCGGCAGGCTCTCAGGAAGAGAAGCCTGGCCATCGTCACCATATGGGTCGGCATCAAGTCAAAATCGCGGCAAAATTTTAAACACGCAAAAGTCGTACCCCATCACAAGTGGAATAGCCTGCTTTCCTGCCTTTCAACCGCAGGACAATTGCTGGGCAGTACAATGCACCGCCAGCATCCCAAGTGGTCAAACTTGGTCGATGCTGCCTGCTGGGCTGTCACCTGTAGCCTTCAATTCTTGACCTACACTTGAAAGAAGCTTGAAGGACGTGATCCGACATCGTCAAAACAGGCGATAGGCAAGAATTTTCGAAATATAAATTTGAAATTTATTTATAAAACACGAAGAAAAAATCAGAAGACTATCGATTATTTAAAATTACCAAAGTTATCCATTTCTTAAACTGTAATATCTAATTGTAACGATGCTTAGGAGGGGGTTTTTCTGGCTTGGAACATTAGCAGGGAAACTCAAGACCGTTTGTCAGATGTTTGCATAGTGTCGTTCATGAAACTGATCGTTCAAATTCCGTGCTTCAACGAAGAAAAAACGCTTCCACTTGTTGTTGCGGAAATACCCAGATCCATTCCAGGTATCGACAAAGTCGAAATCCAGGTCATTGACGACGGCTCCACCGACAACACAGTCGATACAGCGATCGCCTGCGGTGTCGACCACATCATACAAAACGGTCACAACAAGGGGTTGGCGAGAAGCTTCCAGTCCGGCATCGAATCCGCCCTCAATCTCGGAGCAGATATCATCGTCAACACGGACGGTGACAATCAGTATTCAGGCGCATCCATCCCCGACCTGGTAAGACCCATCGTCGAAAATCGAGCAGATATCGCGATTGGCGACCGCAACCCCGGTGAAAATCGTGAATTCTCCTGGGCGAAACGACAACTGCAAAAGTTCGGGACGCATGTGGTACGCAGTCTCGCTCAAGTTGATGTAAGCGATGCGGTCTCAGGCTTCAGAGCCTATTCACGCGATGCGGCCCTTACGATCAATGTCATGACCAGATTCAGCTATACCACCGAGACGCTGATCCACGCCGGCCAGCACGGACTGAAAGTGGTGTCCGTTCCAGTGTCGACAAACCCGACAACCCGCCCATCGCGGCTGGCAAAATCCACCATTCGGTTCTTGCAAAAGCAGCTCGTAACGATCCTGCGCAGCTATTTCATGTACCGTTCGCTCAGTGCTTTTCTCTGGGCAGGCATCTTGATGATTACAATCGGTCTTCTGCCGGTTGTGAGGTTTCTCTATTTTTACGCTATTGGCGATGGTGACGGCAGAATTCAGTCGCTCGTTCTGGGCAGCATGTTTCTCCTGGCGGGCTATATCACGGTCGTCATCGCGTTCCTGAGCGATGCGTTGGCAACAAATCGTCGATTGACGGAATCTGTTCTTCAGCGCCTCCGCCGTCTGGAACAAGATACCCAGCCGCCGCCGGCCAACCCGCAACTTCAATCCAGTGGCCAGCGCGATGACGATATCCAGTGAAATCACCGGGTCTGCCAACCCAATGCCGCTAAGAAAGTCATGGGACCTGATCGCCATCGGCATGGTCCTTTACGCATTGCTGGCGACTGGTTTGCTGAAAAGCGTTGACGGTTTTCCGCTCGGGCAAAACCTCTACGACGAATACTTTCTTGCGCTTTTGGACGGGCGAATGGACCTGCCTGCGCGCGTGGCACAATTTGAAGGACACTATACCCCGGACGGGATTGCCTATCTCTACCATGGCGTCGGTCCGCTGATACCCCGTTTTGTCTTTGGTTGGATCTGGCCGTTTGAGACCTATTCTCTCGCACCGCTGGCAATCTGGTTATGGTCCTGCCTCGGAACACTCGGTCTTCACGCGGCGTTCCACAAGGCAACGTCAGGAGCATTGGAACAACTCGGCAGTCGAGGCCTCACGCTCAGCCGAATGCTCGGCATAGCGATCTGGTTCGGGTCACCGGGATTTTTGCTGTGCGCAAGCACGTCCTTTTATCACGAACCCATTGCCTTGGCGTTTGCAGCAACAAGCCTCTTCATATTGATTTGGGCCAACGTCGCCTTTGGCGAATGGCCTCTCTGGAAAACAGCCCTACCCTGCGCAGCACTTGCGGCGCTGGCACTACACGCCAGGCCAAACGTTGCAATCGGGCTCTATTTCGCAACAATACTTTCCCTTGGCTTGCTCGCCTGGATGTCGCTGCGCATGCATATTCTGCGGATTGTGATCGCTCTGGCAATTATGGGTGCAGGCGGTGCAGGTTACCTCGGCCTGAACGCGGCCCGCTTCGGATCTCCCACCGAGACCCATGGCAGCTTCTCCCAAAGCGACGTTCAATACGGATTTGTCTACTGGGGTGCTGAGGACACCGACAGCGAAAGAGCGCAGGCGTTCAAAGACCACGGCAAGTTCAATATCAAGCGTATTCCGCACAACGCGACGATCTATCTGTTCGACATTCCCGCCGTAACGGGTCAGCTCCAGGCAGTCAGCAAAGCGTTTCACGCATCGGTCAGATCGACGCTGGCGCAAAACCTCGGCTTTATTCGCGTTGAAAGTCCTTATGTCGGCATGGTGTTTCTTTGGCCGCTCTGGATACTGTTTGCCGTGAGTGCACCTGCGGCCGGCGGACAGGTCTGGCGTCGCATGGCCATACCATTGGCTGGCGGGTTCGCAATCGCCGGACTGACCCTGGCCTACGGAACCATAACGCTGCGCTATCGGGTCGATCTTTGGCCTTTGCTCGCGCTTCTGGCGCTCCTGGGAGCATCTGCGATTGCAAAACTGTTCGCCCAAGGCAAGTCCGGAGTGTTTTTGAAGGGCGCACTGATTGCCGCCTTCCTGATCGGAATTGCCGTGTCCGCCAGCACCGTCGCCCAGCTTCGCGGCTTCCAGATGGCACCTCAGAGCAAACCCTTCTGGAGCATGGAAGAATGCCGGCACCTGACTGGCCAGAAAGACTTTTCAGACGCTGACACTGAGCGGATCTGCCGTCCGCCGAGGATCGGACATTGACGTTATCCAAGGCCATCACACCAATGCCTAGTGCCAAACAACTCTATGTCGGCGCCGTCCGCGCTGTGCACCCACTTGCCCGAGCCACCGGGCTGCTGTCCTGGCTGCAGTCTTCGGCAAAGAAACATCGGTTCGCCCACTGGCTCAGAAGTCTGTTTGCCATTCACGATATCGACGGCCTGATCGACCTCGATGTGCCTTGGTGGACCTACAGGGCAATCGACGAAACCGAGGCTTTCCTCGCTTCGAGGCCAAAAGCAAGGGTTTTTGAATATGGATCCGGCGCCAGTACCGTTTGGCTGGCCAAGCGAGCTGGAACCGTGGTCAGTGTAGAACACGACGCCGGCTGGCACTCTCTGGTCCAAACACGGCTTGCCATGGCCAACAGCGCAACAAACCTTTCGCACATCCTCATTGAGCCCTTGAAAGTGCAAGCAAAAACGGACTCACGGTACCTTTCGGTCAAACCCGGTCACAATGGATTGTCATTCGAGGACTATGCCAAATCGATCCTCGATCAGGACGAAGCCTTTGACCTCATCGTCATTGACGGTCGTGCACGCGGCGCATGTCTGGAACATGCAGTCTCTCGCCTGAAACCAGATGGTTTGATTGTCTTCGACAACTCGAAGCGCAAACGTTACCGGCAGTCGATTGCCGCCTCCGGTCTGGTTGCTCGGCATCTTGCAGGTTTGACGCCTTCGCTCCCCTATCCGGACGAGACCACCTTGTTGACATTTTCACCGAAACGCACGGCAAAGACATAGAGGTCTAAATCCGTGAGGACGCTGCCGGAGCAAGAAATGACTGCCTTGGCCAAACGAGCAAATATGAAGAAGCTCGCTGTTTGGGTGGGACGCTTTGTACTTCTGGCAGCATTGATTTTTCTTGCATTCGAGTTGCGCAAGCATTGGTCCGGAATTTCCGGGTGGCGCCCAACAGGCCAAGATGTAGCGCTCCTGTTCAGCCTTGCTCTCATTTACGCGCTTGGCCTGCTGCTTCTGGCAGAATGCTGGCATTGGATCTTGAAGCTATTCGGTACACTTCACCGGAAGCTGGCCTACGCTTCATTTCTGATCACACAGGTTGCCAAATATCTCCCAGGCAATGTTGCTCATCTGATCGGTCGCGGGCTCTATGTTCGCGGCAACGGTCTGAAAGACGGTCATATCGTTCAGGCAACCTTGCTTGAAATGGCGATCATTCCCTCAGGTGCCATCGTGGCAATCATGATCCTGGGTTGTGCAGGCCAGCTTGGCGCGGTCCTTCCCTTCATTCCAATTTGGCTTTGGTGGTTGGGAAGTTTTGCAATTCTTGCCTCAAGTGCGATTGCGGTCGGCCTCTCAGACCGTTTAGGCCTGAAGTTGCGGCCCGTCCTGTTGGATCTGTCCTTCAGTCTTGGTCTGTCTGTCTTGTTCATGGGACTTCTCGGCACAGTATTTGCGGCAATTTTTTTAATGCTCTCCCCTGCACCGGTGGCTGCCCTCGCCGGCAGTGCAATCCTCGCTTGGCTTGTTGGGTATCTGACACCCGGCTCCCCGGGAGGTCTGGGAACGCGCGAAGCAACCCTCTTTGCACTTCTCAGCAGCCTGCAAATGCAAGACACCGCACTTTTGGCAGCCGCTCTGTTTCGGCTTGTGACCGTTCTTGGTGATCTCATCGCGTTTCTGGCCGGCTGGTTGTTGTTCCGAAACACCGACAAAGGCGGGACCTGATCCAATCAAAAAAAAGAGCGGCAAAAGCCGCTCCTTTATCCGTCATGCGCCTATCGGCAACATGACTATTTCAGGTTGCCACAGAACCGCTGAATACGCGTACAGGCTTCTTCAAGCGCTTCCGTAGACGTTGCATAGGAAATTCTGAAGTTCGGACCAAGACCAAACGCCGAGCCATGAACAACTGCAACACCTTCGCTCTCCAGGAGTTCAGTGACGAAGTCTGCATCCGTCTCAATGACTTTGCCGGACGGAGCCGTACGCCCGATTGTTCCCGCGCAAGACGGGAATACGTAAAATGCGCCTTCCGGAACCGGACAGTTGATGCCGTTGGCCTGATTGAGCATGGAAACGACAAGATCACGCCGAGCCTTGAAGACTTCATTGTTTTTCGGAATGAAATCCTGTGTACCGCTCAGTGCTTCCACCGCAGCCCACTGGGCGATCGAGCAGGGGTTTGATGTCGATTGCGACTGCACCTTTGCCATTGCCTTGATGAGCTCGGCCGGGCCGCCGGCATAGCCGATGCGCCAACCGGTCATGGCATAGGCCTTGGAGACACCATTGACCGTCAGGGTGCGATCATAAAGTGAAGGCTCTACTTGTGCCGGCGTGGTGAACTGGAAATCGTCATAGACCAGGTGCTCATACATGTCGTCGGTCATGATCCACACTTGAGGATGCTTGACCAGCACATCGCAAAGCGCCTGCAACTCAGCCTTCGTATAGGCAGCGCCTGACGGGTTGGACGGAGAGTTGAAGATAAGCCATTTCGTGCGCGAAGTGATTGCGGCATCGAGAGCTTCAGGTGTGATCTTGAAGGTTGATTTATCAGCCTCCACGATCACCGGCTCACCACCTGCCAAAAGCACCATATCAGGATAACTGACCCAGTAAGGCGTCGGAATGACGACCTCGTCACCAGGGTTCAAGGTCGCAATCAGGGCATTATAGAGTACCTGCTTGCCGCCGGTTCCGACGGTGATCTGGTTGGTCTCATAGTCAAGGCCGTTTTCCCGCTTGAATTTGTCGACAATAGCCGCCTTCAACTCCGGAATACCGTCCACAGCCGTGTATTTGGTCTTGCCTTCGTTGATTGCCGTGATGGCCGCCGCCTTGATGTTTTCCGGCGTGTCGAAATCCGGCTCGCCAGCACCGAGACCGATCACATCGCGGCCTGCGGCTTTAAGCTCGCGCGCCTTGTTGGTGACGGCGATGGTCGCAGAAGGTTGAACACGCGCCAATGCGTCAGCAAGAAAGCCCATAATGTCCTCCAGGGGGAAACGGGAATAACAGCGCGCGGACCCTAAAACCGCTGACCGAGGATGACAAGACCCATGAGCCAATTCTCTGACGCTGACCAAGGAAAAGCCCTTGCGTTTCAAGCTGCGGTTTTTGGCAGTCTTTGCCTGTCGTTCCCAAGATAACGAAACGCCGTGCCGCTGACGCAGCGTCTGCCATGCCTTGACGGGTCACGCCGCACCGTCCCATGATCTCTTTGAGGACGAAGAAATGGCATCTTCCGGTCCGGTGCATCGAACGGGGGCTCAATGCAAAAACCAACACTGCTTTTCCTATTGGTCCTGGGCATGCTCTGGCAGCCTGTCGCGTCTTTGGCAGCAAGCGACCGTGTCGCGCTCGTGATCGGAAATGCCAGCTATCGCCACGCAACTCAATTGAGCAACCCCATCAACGATGCAACCCTGATCGCGGACAAACTGACGGATCTCGGATTTCGTGTGCATCTGGTCAGAGACGCAGGCTTTGAAAAATTCACTGCTGCTTTGAGAAAATTCGAAACGGATCTGCAATCCGCCTCGACTGGCATGTTCTATTATGCAGGCCACGGAATGCAGTTTCGCGAAGAGAACTTCCTGCTTGCGACGGACGCAGCCATCATAGACCAGCAGGATGTTGTCACGAGCGGCAAGAACCTCAACGAGATCATTGGCATGATGGAAACACACGTGCCATTGAGCCTTGTATTCATCGATGCCTGCAGAAACAATCCGTTTGCCGACAATCTGAGACAGAAGCTTGCCGGGCGAGCGCGTGCGCTTGGCCTAAGCCGTGGCCTGGCGGTCCCAGAGCAAACTGCCAATTCTCTCGTTGCGTTTGCGACGAAACCGAATGAAGTCGCGCTGGATGGCGACACCCACAATTCTCCCTTCACGACAGCGCTCGCAAAGCACATTGTCACTCCGAATATTGAAGTCTCGACGATGCTGAAACGGGTCACGCGTGATGTGCTTGAGGCCACCGGGCATCAACAGCGGCCCGAAGTCGTCGCTTCCATGTCATCAGAGTTCTACTTCTTTCACAACAGCGCTTTGGTCGCCCCTGTGGTTACCTATGACAACGATGTTGAGCGGGAAGCTGCAGCCACCCTCGCACTCAAGGAGGCCGTCAGGAACAATACGGTTATCGGCTACCGGACTATTCTTGAGCAGTTCCCGAAAACCGCCGCTTCAGATGTCGCAGACAGCCTTTTGAAGGAATTGCAGCAGGAGAAAACATCCGGTTCGAGCAGAGCCTCACAAGAGCAGACGGAACTGACCGTATCAGCACAGACGCTTTTGGATCGCATGAGCGAGGCAAGCCGAACGGGCGCGCCCCTGACAGTCGCCAGTACAGCACCGGACGTGATCGAGCAGAGCCTGAGCTTGGGCGTTGAGGGATATAAGAAAATTCAAACAGCCCTGAACATGCTCGGTCACGACGCTGGCACCGAAGACGGCGTCTTTGGTGCAAAGTCGCGATCAGCCCTGCGCGAGTTTCAGATTGCGACGAAAATCGAGGAAACCGGCTACGTTGACCAGACAGCACTTTTGCAGCTGATCAAGGTATTTGAGGAAACGCCGAAGGTGCTGGATGGCCTATGGCAGCTCCAGGTGCATCGCTTCAACCCTCACCCGGAAGACCCCTATCAGGTCAATGCGAGAACTCACTTGTCTTCGGCCGATCTCCGGTTTCGCGATGGCCAGTTTTTTCTGCTGGATTGGACCAACCTTGCCGGTGCTTCCCGTCAGGACGATCGCAATCCCTTTGCGAATTTTCGCGGCGTCGTCTCGCAAGACAAGAAACTCACCTTGCGATTGGAAGCAGACTATCTGTTCGGTAAACGAAAGGTCAGAACCGTAGAGATCCGCGGGACACTGCCTGAGTTTGTCGCTTATGGGTCTACTTTGGGGTTCACCGGCCCACGCCTTGAACGCAATGGGCCCAAGGATGAAATGTGGGTTCGCGTTGAGCTGAAACGGAAACCGCCTGAGAAGACGAACTAAACGATCCTCAGCTTCTCGTTTCCAGGATCAGTTTTGGCTCATTTGTGGTCTCATCAATCAGCGCACACTTGAAGCGTTTCTTCTTGGTTTGGCCGTTGAGGATATTCACCGAAACCGACAGAGGTACGTCCGAGCCCTGTTTGGCGGATCCGATCAATGCCTGGTAATCATTGGCATGAAGCAGAGTCTCGGTAATCGGTCGATTGTCGATGGCATCTGACGTCAGATGGTAGATTTTCATGGCCGCGTTGTTCGCTGCAATGATCATACGGGTCTTGGTGTTGATCACCAGCATTGGAGCACTACAGATTTCAAAGACTTTTGTGAAATCGACATCGCCACCGGCATGACCGGCTGAAAAGAGCACTCCACCCACAGTTCCGCCGACCCGAAAATACATGGCATCGTATTTCAGCTCCAGGCTCTCGTTGCTGGCAAGCAGAAACTTGCCCCGGCCTGTCGCGCTCGCACGCCGCGTCAGTGAAGCGAGTGACAGTGAAACGATCGTCCTGCCGACCCTGTTTTGTATGTGGGCGATATTGCGTCCGAGGATCAGTCGAGCATCGTCAATTTGAAAACTCTTCAAAAAGCCATCGCTGGCAAATCGCACATAGCCGAAATTGTCGACCAGCAGCACCACACGCGTGGATGATGCAACGAAGTGCTGGAGTATTGGCGCCAAGCCAAGTGCGATCCGGCCGGGATTGTCGTCGCTTTGTCCGATTGAAGGAAAACAGATTGCCAGGATCTTTCCATCCGGCAACTCATAGCGATACGCAACGATTGGAATGCCTGGAATGCGATGGTCGGGACCACCGCCCACATCAAACGGACCTGCCTGTCCGTCTCTGATCGCACCTTGTACAAGATGCAAGATGGTCTTCCGATCTTCCGGCGACAAATGCCGCAACGCCTGGTTCGATGGCGCTTCCTGGAGGTCCATCACTTCACTGTTGAAGCTCTGGGAACCGATTTCATGCCAAATCAGTGTCTTTTTGCTGATGTCCGCTATGAAAAACTGAAGGCCTGCAAGCGCGAGCGCCGGACCGTCTGCATCAAGCGCCGGAGCCTTTACCGGTTCAGCTTTTGAAGCTGTCGAAGTCTCTGCGAGTGCGCCCTGTGCCGCATTCATCGTCATTTCACTCTTGACCTGTTTTTAGCAAGCTCTCCCGTGACGATGAGTATGTGTGACAAATACAAACAAAGACTAAAACCTTGCCATAAAATCCAAAAAGATAAGTAGAATTAGGGATACTATTTACAAATATATCTATTTCTAAAATTGAAATAAACAAGTTGTTTACCAAGAACACTGGTTTCACTTGTTGAAACTTCCCGATCAAAGAACTGCCCGACGATTGAATTCAGACTGGTCTTTGATCGTGCTGAGGTTCACTTTTCACCGAGGACTGTCCGGAATATGGAGGCTATTTGCTCCTTGGACGGTTTCGGGCCCTGGTTGGTGGCGTACATGAGAGAGATGCCATCGATAAGCCCCGCACATGTCTCGATCGGTACATCCGTCCTGCCGCCTGAGATGAGTTTCAGAAAAAATGCGATGGGTCTTCTTGCCGCTTGAGCCAGCTTTTCGCCTGCACCTGCAAGGTAATCCTGTCGCGCAGCTGCGAGAGTCAATTCCAGGCGCGCCAGGAACAAATGCCTGGCGCCATCGGTATAATCTGCGAGTTCCTCAGCCACATATTCAACCGCCGCATCGACGCCTTCGCTTGCGGCCCTTTCGGAAAAACCGACTTGAAGCTCATCGCAGTCCTTTTCGAGCAATTCCGCAAGGTATTCGCAAGCCGCGTTCAGAAGGTCCGGCTTCCTTCGATAGTAATAGGATGTTGATCCTTGGGGAATCTTCGCAACTTCGTCGACTGCACGATGGGTAACGCCATCCAAGCCCCTTTCCGCGAGGAGCGTAATGACAGCATCCAAAATCAGCATTCGGCGGTCCGTTTTTTTCATTGCCACAAAATCTCTACATTTGTAGTGTTTTTCTAAATCATCGAATTGTTAAATCAGACGAATGAAGTGAACCATGACACAAACGATCAAAAGAATGAACCCGCCCTCATTGCCGGACGCAACGGCCATCGGCTACTCCCAGATCTCCATTGTTGAAACCGGAAAGCTGGCATTCGTTTCCGGTCAGGTTGCGCTGCCGGCAGATGGGTCACCTGTTCCCGAAAACCTGCGGGAGCAAGCGGCCATCGTTGCAGAAAATGCTGGAGCCGCCTTGCAGGCGCTTGGCGCCGAAGCAACGGACATTGCCATGGCGCGCTGTTATGTGACCGACTTGACGCCTGAACGATTGGATGAGGTGTTTCCGCCAATCCTTGATTTCTTCAACGGGGCCAAGCCCAGCCTGACCGGCATCGGCGTTGCCGCGCTTGCCGCACCAGAGTTTCAAGTAGAGCTGGAGCTGACGGTAAGCTTGCAAAACAAGAACTGATCGTTCGCACAAGTTCTCCAGTCGAGCACCAGAATCAGGTGCTCTTCTGGCTGGCAGCAAATAGAGATTTGCAACGAAACCGATTATCCAGCCGCTCTGCACAACGGGTCGTTGAACGGAGTTTTAAACCGTTCGAATTTGCCGCAAAATTGTCATGAAATCATACGGCCTCAGTCCGATTCAGGACTGCGTCGCGGCGCAATTTTCAATCAGATTGCGACCATCCAAAGTGATGGAGGCCGTGATGCCGGTTCAAAAAACACAAACAAAGAGACTGTCGGGAGCGGGTTTACCGCTCGCCTTACTGTTTCTCTTGGCAACGGTCCTTTTGCTCGGGACAACCTTGCTGCTTGAGCCAGGTATCGGTCTTCCGTTTGCGGCGTTTCTCGCCATGGTCACCTTGACGCAACTGCTCGGCAGACGTGTCTTCGACGAATTGACGGAAGCCTCGAACCGGGCTGAGCAGAGCCGGTAAAACCAACACTATCCCATCACCAAGAAAACTGGTTGATCATGTCTCGCGTTCAGAACCAGAGCAAACGCAGAGTTGCTTCGCACAAACACGAACTGAGTGAAGCCCGCCCACTCCTCCAGGCTATTCTCCTGGGCATCGTCCTGGCGACCGCATTGATTGCGGCAGCGGCAATGGCAAATCCAGACGACTGGACGGATGGCCAGGGCAGCAAGAACCAGAACCTGAAACAGGGGCAGGTTCATCAGATTTCAGCACCTCTCCAAGCCAGGTCGGAGTAAACACCGACCATGGCTGGTGCACTGAAAAGCACTGGAGAGTTGACACCCTAATCATGCTCGAGGCTACTGCAATAGCGTAGCCTCGACGCGTTGGAAACCCAGCCTTGGTTTCCTGGTTATCACCACTTTCCTGTGTTTTCCATGGACGCCCAGGGTTCTCGCGCCTCAAGCGGGTCACCTTTTTGCAGGAACTCGATCGATTGGTTGTCCGGTGTGCGCACAAAGGCCATTCGGCCATCGCGCGGCGGACGGTTGATGGTGACACCTGCTGCCTGAAGGTCTTCGCAAGTTCTATAGATGTCATCGACCTGATAGGCGAGGTGACCGAAGAACCGCGCTTCCCCCAAATCCTCTGGGTCATAATTCCAGGTCAGTTCAACAGGCGTGTCCTCCCCTCCAGGAGGTGCCATCATGACAATCGTGAAGCGTGCTTCAGGCTCGTCGTATCGGGCGGTTTCCTTGAAACCAAGAAGCTCAAAGAACGCCATGGACTTTTCAAGGTCGCTAACTCTGAGCATCGTATGCAGATATTGCATTGCTTGATCTTTCTGTTTGAAACTGGACTCTAGTTTCTGCAAGGCCGTTTGCCGAACGGATCAGATACACGCCGAATTGGAACTGCGTGCTGGTATCCATATGCATCGATTGCACTTGCCGGGCATTTTTTGACGGACACAGTCACTCGAAACTCCGAATGGTAACGTTGTCCCTAATTGTCTTATCATTTTTGTCATTCTTGACAAGAAAAATACAAATTATTCTTTTTCAATATATTTTTCTGACACTTAAAAGGTTTCAATATCAGAATTTGACTCCCAACTGACTTTAGGTTTATCGATAAACAATCAGAAATCTGGGAGGAGACTATGAAAGCACTACACGCTGTATTTGCAGCAACCACCGCACTGTGCGCGGCGACTGCCGTCCACGCGACGGATTTGGAAGTTACGCACTGGTGGACATCAGGTGGTGAGGCTGCAGCTGTTGCAGAGTTTGCGAAGGCGTTTGACGCGACGGGCAACAAGTGGGTTGATGGTGCGATTGCCGGATCCGGCGGCACGGCGCGTCCGATCATGATCAGCCGCATCACGGGCGGCGATCCGATGGGCGCGACGCAGTTCAACCACGGCCGTCAGGCAGAAGAGCTTGTGGAAGCCGGCCTGATGCGCGACCTCAGCGATGTGGCGGCGGAAGGCAACTGGGCGGAGATCGTGCGTCCTTCCAGCCTGCTCGACAGCTGCACGCTTGACGGCAAGATCTACTGCGTGCCGGTCAACATTCACTCGCCGCAATGGCTGTGGATCAACAATGCCGTTTTTGAAGACAACGGCCTGGCCGTGCCGACCAACTGGGACGAGTTTGTCGCCGCTGCGCCCAAGCTGCAGGAAGCCGGCGTCGTGCCGCTCGCCATGGGCCAGCAGCCCTGGCAGACCACCCTCGCCTTCCAGACCCTTCTGACTGCGCTCGCAGGTCCGGAGACCTACACCAAGGTGTTCGGCGACAAGGATGCCGACCTTGCTGGCGGTCCGGAACTGGCCAAGGTCTTTGAGGCCGCGGCAACAGCCCGCGACATGGCCAAGGATTCCAACGTTCAAAACTGGAACGATGCCACGAACATGGTCATCACCGGCAAGGCCGGCGGCCAGATCATGGGCGACTGGGCCCAGGGTGAGTTCCAGGTGGCCAACCAGGTCGCCGGCAAGGACTACACCTGCCTGCCGGGCCTTGGCGTCAATGAAGTGATCCAGACCGGCGGCGATGCCTTCTACTTCCCGCAGGTGGACGATCCGGAGATCTCCGCGGCCCAGGCTGAACTCGCCAAGGTCATGATCTCCCCGGAGACACAGGTTGCCTTCAACCTGAAGAAGGGTTCCCTGCCGGTGCGCGGCGATGTCGATCTGTCGGCTGCCAATGACTGCATGCGCAAGGGCCTGGAGATCCTGGCCAAGGGCAACATCATTCCGGGCACCGACCAGTTGATGTCTGCTGACAGCAACCAGCAGGTCAACGACCTGTTCGTCGAGTTCTTCAACAACCCGTCCATGTCGGCTGAAGACGCTCAGAAGCTGTTCGCCTCGATCGTCGCCAACGCCGACTGATCCGCACAACGGGCTCCGCCGGTTCCCTCAACAGGGCTTGACGGAACCGGCGTCCTCCAGCCCTGCGCGCAGTTTCTGCGCGCAGGGAATTCTGGAACACTGCAAGCAGGCTTTTACGGGACAAGGAAGACAGGCATGGCCGCACCCTCAGGCCCAGCCAGATGGCACCGCAACTTGAGTGCCAAGGTGGCGGCAATTCCGATGATTGTCACCGCCCTGGTGGTCTTTATCGGCGGAACCGCCTGGACGGTTCTCTACTCCTTCACCAATTCCAAGCTGCTGCCACGGGAGAAGTTTATCGGCTTTGGCCAGTATGAACGCCTGTGGAGCAGCAACAAGTGGCTGATCTCGATCGAGAACCTGGCCATCTATGGCGGCTTCTCCCTCGTCTTCTCCCTCCTCATCGGCTTCATTCTGGCCGCCCTGCTCGATCAGAAGATCCGCTTTGAGGACACCTTCCGCACCATCCTGCTCTATCCCTTCGCGCTCAGCTTCATCGTCACGGGTCTTGCCTGGCAGTGGATCCTCAATCCGGATTTCGGCATCCAGCATGTCGTGCGCAGCCTGGGCTGGGAGAGCTTTGCCTTCGACCCGCTCTACAATCCCGACATCGTCATCTACGGCATTCTGATTGCCGGACTGTGGCAGGGTACCGGCCTCATCATGTGCCTCATGCTGGCCGGGTTGCGCGGCATTGACGAGGACATCTGGAAGGCCGCCAAGATTGACGGCATCCCCATGTGGAAGACCTATATCTTCATCGTCATCCCGATGATGCGCGGCATCTTCATCACCGCCATCGTGCTGGTCGCCTCCGGCATCATCAAGGTCTATGACCTGGTCGTCGCCCAGACCGGCGGCGGACCCGGCATCTCCTCAGAAGTGCCGGCCAAATACGTCTATGACGCCATGTTCCTGTCCCAGAACCTCGGACAGGGCTTTGCCGCCTCCACCATGATGCTGCTCACCGTTGCCATCATCGTCATTCCCTGGGCCTATCTCGAATTCGGAGGCAAGCGCCGTGGCTGATACTGCATATCTTTCCGGCCCCTCAGGTCCAAAACCCCGGCGCGTCCTGTCCCGCCGCAACATCATGATCTACGGCACGCTGATCGTCGTCTCGCTCTACTATCTGCTGCCCCTTTACGTGATGGTCGTCACCTCCCTCAAGGGCATGCCCGAGATCCGTCTCGGCAACATCTTCTCGCCCCCGGTCGAGGTTACCTTCCAGCCCTGGGTCAAGGCCTGGGCCGAAGCCTGTACCGGCCTCAATTGTGACGGCCTGTCGCGCGGCTTCTTCAACTCCGTGCGCATTCTCATTCCGTCCGTGATCCTGTCGATCATCATCGCCTCGATCAACGGCTATGCGCTCGCCAACTGGCGCTTCAAGGGCTCGGAGACCTTCTTCACCATCCTGATCGTCGGGGCCTTCATTCCCTATCAGGTCATGATCTATCCGATCGTCATCATGCTGCGCGAGGTCGGTCTTTACGGCAGTCTCACAGGCCTGGTCATCGTGCACACCATCTTCGGCATGCCGATCCTGACCCTGCTCTTCCGCAACTATTTTGCCTCCGTACCGCAGGAACTCTTCAAGGCCGCCCGCGTCGACGGCGCTGGCTTCTGGGGCATCTATTTCCGCATCATGGTCCCCATGAGCCTGCCCATCTTCGTCGTCGCCATGATCCTGCAGGTCACCGGCATCTGGAACGACTTCCTGTTCGGCGTCATCTACACAAAGCCGGACCTTTATCCGATGACGGTGCAGCTCAACAACATCGTCAACTCGACCCAGGGGGTGAAGGAATACAACGTCAACATGGCCGCCACCATTCTCACAGGCCTTGTTCCCCTCACCATCTACTTCATCTCCGGCAAACTCTTCGTCCGCGGCATCGCCGCCGGAGCGGTCAAAGGCTAACGAGAAAACAATGGAAACAAGTATCTCCGTCAAGAACCTCGCCTTAAGCTTCGGACACCTGGACGTGCTGAAGGATCTCAACCTGGAGATCGGCAAGGGCGAATTCCTGGTCCTGCTCGGGTCCTCGGGCTGCGGCAAGTCCACCTTGCTCAACTGCATCGCAGGCCTGCTCGATGTCACCGGCGGCCAGATCTTCATCGGCGACAAGAACGTCACCTGGGAAGAGCCCTCAAAGCGCGGCATCGGCATGGTGTTCCAGTCCTATGCCCTCTACCCCCAGATGACCGTTGCCGGCAATCTCAGCTTCGGCCTGAAGAATGCAGGCCTGCCGAAGGCGGAAATCGAGGAACGGGTCAACCGCGCCGCCAAGGTGCTGCAGATCGAGCCCCTGCTCAACCGCAAGCCCGCGGCCCTGTCCGGCGGCCAGCGACAGCGGGCGGCCATCGGCCGGGCCCTGGTGCGCGATGCCGATGTCTTCCTCTTCGACGAACCGCTCTCAAACCTGGACGCAAAGCTCAGGGCCGACCTCAGGGTCGAGATCAAGCAGCTGCACCAGAAGCTGAAGAACACCATGATCTACGTTACCCATGACCAGATCGAAGCCATGACCCTGGCCGACCGGATCGCCATCATGCGCGGCGGACGCATTCTGCAGCTGGCATCGCCCAACGAGATCTACAATCGCCCGGCCAGCAAATACGTGGCCGAGTTCATCGGATCGCCCACCATGAACTTCTTCAAGGGTGAACTCAAAGCCGAGGGCGGAGCTTACAGCTTCACAAACGGCACACTCACCGTCCCCTTGAACGACTATCAGTTCAAGGAAACCAGCCCCGCCCCGGAACCTGCATGGTTCGGCATTCGACCCGAACACATGAGCTCAGGCGATGCCGCACAAAACGCCCCCGTGCGCATGAACGCATCCGTCGAACTCGTCGAACCCCTCGGATCCGACACCCTCGCACGCGTCAATGCACTGGACCATACCCTGTGGGTGCGAATGGACGGACAGGCAAACATCAAAAATGGCGACACAATCAACATCGGGTTCGATCCCAAACGCGCAAACATATTCAGCAAAAATAACGAAATCAGAATCTGAGCCGCTCGGAGTTTCTATAGTGAACTATCACGCCAACGCCCAATCAGCAGACGGTCTCTCCTCGCAGAAAACCGCAACTCAATCCTTGAACAACGGCTGGACGTTGCGCTGTGCACGAACGGTTGCCGCCGCCTCGATCACGCCGGACATGAGCTGGGAAGCAACCGTTCCGGGCTGCGTGCACACCGACCTCATGGCGGCACGTACCATTCCGGATCCATATTTGGACTGCAACGAATTGGCGGTCCAATGGGTCGGAGATTGCGACTGGACCTACGAAACGGAGTTCAATGCTGATCTTGCAGTCGGTCAACGGCACACACTTGTATTCCACGGTCTGGATACGGTTGCGACAGTCTCATTGAACGGCGACATCATCCTTGAAAGTGAAAACATGCATCGGACCTATCGGGTCGATGTTACCGACAAGCTGAAAGCTGAAGGCAATGCACTCAAGGTAGATTTCCTGTCGCCCTATCAGCACGAAAAGAAACTGCGTGAGGAGTTGGAACCGCGCCCCAATTGCTATCCGGGGCCAGGCAATCTGATGCGCAAAATGGCCTGTAATTTCGGCTGGGACTGGGGTCCCACACTCGTCACAGCCGGGATCTGGCGGAATGTGGACCTGGTCAGCTGGTCGACGGCCAAAATCGACAATCTTCGAACGGACGTGTCGATGACCGGTGCCGATGGCCAGGTCTGCATTCATGCCGGGATCGATGGGATGTCCGAGGGCCTTGAACTTGAAGCCCGTATTGGCGATCAGTCCGCTTCGACGTTCCTCTCAGGCAATGTTGGCTTTCTTGAACTCAATTATCCTGCACCGCACCTGTGGTGGCCACATGGAATGGGCGGCCAGCCACTTTACGATCTCGAAGTCTCGTTGAAAAAAGACGGCGAACTGCTGGAGAGGCAAACCAGACGCATTGGGTTCAGAACAATCGAACTGGATCTGTCCGGTGACGACGACCAATCGGCCTTTACATTCATCGTCAATGGCAAGCCTGTCTTCGTCTTTGGTGCAAACTGGATCCCCGATGATTGCTTTCCCGCGCGCATCACGCGTGACCGGCTGGCCGAACGCATCACCCAGGCAAAAGATGCCAACATGAATATGTTGCGCATCTGGGGCGGCGGCATTTACGAGAGTGACGACTTTTACGACCTGTGTGACGAAGCCGGCATCATGGTCTGGCAGGACTTTCTCTTTGCCTGTGCCGCTTACCCGGAAGAAGGCACGCTTCCGGCAGAAATCGAAGCAGAGGCCAAAGACAATATTTCGCGTTTGATGTCGCATGCATCACTGGCGATCTGGAACGGCAACAACGAAAACATTTGGGGCTTTCAGGCCTGGGGTTGGCAAAAACCGTTGGCCGGCAAAACCTGGGGTGAAGGCTACTATCTGGATCTGCTTCCACGCCTTGTCGATGAGCTGCATCCAAGCGGCACATACTATCCGGGCAGCCCCTATTCCGGTTCAATGGAACGCTTCGCAAACGCGGACGAACATGGTTGCCGCCATATCTGGGATGTCTGGAACGAGGTCGGCTATGAAGTTTACGCCAATTACGCACCGCGTTTCGTTTCCGAGTTCGGGTGGCAGGCCCCTCCGACCATGGCAACGCTCACGCAATCGATCTCAGATAATCCGCTGACACCGACCTCGCCCGGCGTCATGCATCACCAGAAGGCAAGCGAGGGAAACGAAAAGCTTCTGCGTGGCCTGAAAGGTCATCTGCCTGAACCGGACAGTTTTGAGGACTGGCACTTCACGACACAGCTCAATCAGGCGCGGGCCATACATTTTGGTATCTCCCATTTCCGTGCGCTCCAGCCACACTGCATGGGGTCAATCGTCTGGCAGTTGAACGACTGCTGGCCGGTCACCTCCTGGGCTGCGATTGATGGCTATGGCCGGAAAAAGCCGCTTTGGTACGCGCTCAAAAAAGCCTATGAACCGCATTTTCTCACAGTCCAGCCATCCGATAGCGGTCTTACACTCCACATCGTCAATGACGCCAACCTGGAATGGCGAACACCGGTGTCGATCAAGCGCGTCAGCTTCGACGGAAAAGAGCTTGCCGAGCACACCATCTGGCGCGTTTGCGTGGAGCGGAACAAACCAATCAGCGTGCAGTTGCCGGAAAGCATCACGACACCAAACGACAAATCAAACGAGCTGATTGTCGTCACTGCGGACGGTTGCAAAACGTACTATTATTTCCAGGAGGACATCGGCCTCAAACTGCCGGAACCGCGCCTCAGGTTCGACATCGAGGTCACCGCATCCATCACCAGGATCGTCGTCACAGCAGAAACCTTTGTGAAGGATCTCTGCCTCTTTGCCGATCGCATTGGTCCGGACGTTACTGTTGATCGGATGCTGGATACGCTTTTGCCGGGTGATACGCTGACCCTTGAATTGGAAAACGCCCAAGATCTCTCGCTTGAGGACCTTAGTCATCCAGGCGTTATCCGAACCGCGAATACATTGCTGGCGTCCTAGAGCAGCTCTGTTTTCACGATTTGCTGCAAGACAGCCGGAGCCTCACCCTCAATCTGGCGGATCAACATGTCCGCCAGGTTCCAGCCTGCATCCAGCCTTGAAAAATAGGAGGTGATCGGCCGCTTGGCGAGATAATCGCCGAGATTGGTGCCGCTGCGTACGGAAAAGTTGAACTCTTCAATTCGATTTGCCGCAGCGTCGCGAACGCCTCTGCGTGCGCCCATCAGCACGATATCGTTGACACAGACGAAACTGTCCGTATCGGTTGTCCTGACGAGTTCAGCAGCTGCTTCCCGGGCAACATTGGCCTGCGGGTCGAGATTGCGCACAAGCGTCTCCCGATATGACAGTCCTTCTTCGGCAAGAGCTCTCTTGTAGCCCGCCATACGTTGCAAGACGTAGGTGAATTCGGCCGGACCATCGAGCAGGGCGATGTTCTTGTGACCGAGCCGTATCAATTCCTTCGTTCCCTGCCAGGCCGCAAATTCATTATCGACATCGAAATAGGCATGCTGCGAAAAGAGTTCGGTTCGCCCGAAGGTGACGAAGGGCAGCTCCATTTCCAGAAGATACTTGGCGCGCGTATCCTGCGGCGTCGTATGGTCCATGATGACCCCGTCGGTGGCACGTCCCCTGACGAGTTTTTCCAGCTCTCGGATGTCTTCGCCACCATCTGGCGCGATGATGGTCTGGATGGAGTAGTCCGAGTTTGCACATCGCTGGTGAATTCCCTGCAATATGCCAAGGAGTGTCGGATCGCCTATTTCCGTGTCGGTTGGAAAATTGAGCAACGCGGTCAGCACGAAGGTCCTGCCGGTGCGAAGCTTCACGCCTTCCATATTACGGACATATCCGAGTTCTTCCGCAACACGGTTGACCTTCTCGGTCATTTCAACGCTGGTCTTCGGCGACCCGTTCACGGCGCGCGCAACCGTCGTCACCGACACACCCAGCCGTTCGGCAATCATCTTTAATGTGACATTCTTGCTGGAAGACGGGCCGGGCATGGACTGGAAGAAACCGATTCAGATGAAACAAATTTGAACGACCAGAATAGCCCGGCAAATCCCCCGACTGCAAAGCAAACGTTGAACAGATTGAATTGTGGCTGCTATGCCCTGCCTAACCCGCCAGAAGCCTCTCAAAGGCGACTTTCAGTTGATAGGAACCCTGCTGACCCTGAACGATGTCCTGCAGGTCACCTGCCTCGTCAAAGAGCAGAAGCGTGACATGCTGTGCACCATACCGGTTGGCAAATTCCCGGCCCTTCTGGGTCCTGATATTTGCAACCACATAGTCGATCTCCTGGCCCTCAAGCATGTCAAGCGCCTTGCGTGTCTCGCGCTGAAGGGCAAGGCACATGGAACACTGCGGATCATGTATCTGCACAATTGTCGAGACCCCGTTCCCAACACGCTCGAGATCATGCTCGTGCATGGTCGTCATGACGTTGTCGGCGAAAACGTAACCCGTTCCCCCCAGGACTGCCGCGCCTATGGCAACGTTGCGAATAAGCCGGAACATGCCGCGTCTGTCCATGTCGGCGCCTGAAGCAGATTGAGTGGAGGCCACAGCTGACGCGCGCTTGGCCTTGCGATTGGTGCTTTTCCGTTGTTTCTTCATCGGTCACCTGTCTGAAAAATGTCTTTGGTGTCAGATCACGAGGATGCCCGCGCCCGAGCGCACGCGGTCGTAGAGATCGATCACATCCTGATTGACCAGCCGCACGCAGCCCGATGACACGGCTCGGCCGATCGAGGCCGTTTCATTCGTGCCATGCAGCCGATAAAGCGTGTCGACATTGCCCTGGAAAATGTAGAGCGCTCTCGCTCCCAGCGGATTTTCAAGACTTGGCGCCATGCCACCGTTTCTGGCACTGTATTTTTCAAGTTCCGGCTGGCGTGCGATCATCTCATCCGGTGGAGTCCAGGTCGGCCATGGGCGCTTCCATGCGATCCTTGCCCGGCCCGACCATTCAAACCCCTGCCGGCCAAGCCCGACACCATACCGCATGGCCGTCCCATCCGGCTCAACAAGGTAAAGGTAGAAACGGCTGGTATCGACCACCACGGTGCCGGGCTTCTCCTGGGATTGATAAGGCACCCTTTGTCGCCTGTACTGGGGCTTCAAGACCTTCGGGTCGACCGCAGGAAGCGGGAACTCCTCGTTGGGACGCGATCCGTAATTCAAGACGAATTCAGGATCGACGCGCGGTTGAACGGGGGTTGGTATGGGAGCCTTGGCCGTGGGTGCGCAAGCTGCCAGCGACAGTCCGGCAAGACCCAGCCCGCCCGACAACACCTGACGCCGTGTCAAAAATCTATTCATGTATTTTCGTCCGAACGTCTCTTAGAGAACCACAACACGAGTTCCCACAGGGACACGGTTGTAGAGGTCAACCACATGATCATTGATCATGCGAATACAGCCGTTCGAGACGGACCTGCCTATTGAGGATGGCTGGGTGGTTCCATGGATCCGGTAGTAGGTATCCCGACCGTTCTTGTAGAGATACAGTGCCCGGGCACCGAGAGGATTGTTGACACCGCCAGGTACACCATTGGCGTAACGCGCATATTTTTGCGGCTCACGACGGATCATGTTCCGGGTGGGCGTCCAGCTCGGCCATTCAGCTTTGCGCTGGATGATTGCCGATCCCTGGAAGGCAAGGCCTGCCTTGCCGACGCCGACGCCATAGCGCCGCGCGCGACCCCACCGTTCCATCAGGTACAAAAAGTGGTTTCGCGGATCCACGACAATGGTGCCGGGTGTGTAGTTCAGGGAATAAAATACCCTTTGGGGTGCATATTCCGGATTGAGTTTGAAAGTCTTCTTGAATTTGGCCGTGTGATGGGCACTGGCCACATCTGCATTTGCAACGACCAGTGCAGCCGCACCGCCGAGCAGCAGCTCTCTTCGATTGAACATCTGAAGTCTCCTGAAAAATCTGAATGTGCCGACCGGAAAACCGGTCAGGTGATCAAGACAGACTTTCAGGTATTTGGCGGACGGGGCTCGAGACGTCCCGAAACGGAACTCCGCCTGAGCGGCCGCGTCGTATCGAGACGCTCACGCGTCTCAAATGTTTCCAGCAGACCGGAGCCAATAACCGCCTTGCAGTCCGAAGACTTGCAATAGGTTGGTTTGGTGTCCGTTACAGCCTTGTCCTCGCAGCATTCGTCATCAAGCAGATCAGCTTCATCAACGACATAAACCGCGATTGCTTCGGGCGCCGCCTGATAAAGATCGACATTGCCGCGCGCAAGACTTTGTTGCGCGCCAGCCAAGAGAAGGCCGACAATGAGCAGAATCCGAAACATGACAGGAAGTTACCGGCGATTCCTGACAAAACCTATACAACCCACTTCACACTCCCGTGAGCAGGCACGCGTCTGGCGTGACGGCGCTCGACGAGGTCGCGCTAAACTTGGTCGACAAGTCTCTGGCTTTGGAGAAGCTGGGGTCCGACACGCATGCACCCCTCTGCATGAATGCCGGACCCCGAGCGCCCGGTCCGCCTCCGGAAAAAGGTTCTCGCCCAGCTTAACAAGCTTGACGTCAAATCCAAGCAGGAAACGCACCTCGCCGCATTGGCGTTGATCCCGGTCAAGGACAGAATTTTGCTCGTCGTGCAAATTAACCAATAGGCCGAAGTGTCTGCAAGACGGATTGGGTTTGCTGGCGCGGAGGAGACCAAAAATAATTCAAATCCCATTCAAGAGGATTTGGTTGCCGGGGATAACCTCGGGCAGAGACCATCTCAGACCGGGTGACGGCAAATACAGGAATTCGGAACATGACCATTGCCAACGATGAAAAGTGGATCGATAAAGAAACATCGGGTTTGTCGGAGGCAGCCATGGATATCGACCTCACAATTTCCGCGGATACGGTCCGCCTGTTCGCACAGAAAGCGCGCGCGGTCGCGTCCTCGATTCAGGACACGTTTGAGGACGGGCATGAAGGCGACGTGGAATTCGACGCTGACACCCTTGAAGAAAGCCACAGCCATGATGGTTTGGCCGAAGAAGAAAGCGACGACCTTTCAGACGAGGAACTTCGTGAACTGATAGAGGACCTCAACGTCGACGAGGCAGCGAACCTTGTGGCCATCACCTGGATTGGTCGCGGTGACTTTGAAGCTGAGGATTTCGATCAGGCCGTTGCGGAAGCCAAAGACCGGGCTGTCGGATCCACTGCCAAGTATCTCCTTGGCATGCCACTTCTTGCCGACTACATGGAAGCAGGCCTGGACGCACTTGATCTTTGAGCCTGCCAGCGGCCTTCAAAAACTTCCCTAGGGTCAATAGCCGAGCTGTGATTTTAGCGCCTACTCCACAATTAAACGGTTTCCTTGGGAAAACCGGTTGAAGAAGCATTTCTTGTCTTTCCCCAGGCGCTCGATTGTCGCAGTGTCGTCAGTGGTGATGGGAGCAGGGAGCTGAGTGCAATGCTACAAGACCCGACGAACCGTGATGCATTTACAGTTCATCGACCGTCTCCGTGGCCATATGTCGGAGGCATGATGGCAGCAACTGCTTTGATCACGACATTGGTCATCGCATTCAGCAGCTAGACAACCCAACAAAATCCGAACTTTGTTGTCAGGCGGTCCCGGTTTCTAGAACCGGATGACCAGGTTTCTGTCCGGAAAGTACTTATGACCACGAAGCGATTGGCCGTGCTTGATCTCGCCCGTGGCCTCGCTGTGGTCGCCATGGCGATTTATCACTTTTCCTGGGATCTTTCCTGGTTCGCGTTCGTCGACTGGCCTGTGTCTCAGGGAACAGGCTGGCGAATATTCGCAGCTTCCATTGCCGGCAGCTTTCTCTTTCTTGCTGGGGTCAGCCTCGATCTGGCGCACAATGACCGCATTCGCTGGCAGGCATTCGGGCGGCGGCTTGCGATGATTGTGGTAGCTGCTGCGGCTGTTTCACTTGTGACCTATTTCACCTTTGGCGATAGTTTTGTGCGTTTCGGTATCCTGCACTCGATCGCATTGGCCAGTCTCATAGCCCTGCCCTTTACCAGGGCTCCACTCATACTTGGTGCCGGCGCGTCCATCGTGTTTCTGACGCTGCCTTTGTGGGCAAAATCTCCGACCTTCGATGGCTCGCTCTGGCTATGGACCGGGCTCGGCACGGCTGGCTACCCAAGCGTTGACTACGTTCCTATGGCGCCCTGGACAGGGATCACGCTCGCCGGCCTTGCCGTTTCAAGAACTTTTCGTGCACTCAAACTCTGGACCAGATTGTCTGAGTTTCGCCTGAACAGCTCCTCGGCAGGTATCATTCGTTTAATGGGACGCCATTCATTGGCAATTTACCTGCTGCATCAACCGGTGCTTTACGGGCTTGTGTGGTCAGCGGCTGCAATCGGACCCGATATGGATCGGTCAGGTAAAGCATTCGTCCGTAATTGCTCACTGGCATGCGAAGACAGTCTTGGAACACCTGGCATCTGCCGGTCCGCATGCAGCTGTACGCTTGAGCAAATGAAATCGGACAACATATGGGACGCCCTCCAGGAGGATCCGCAGAACCAGTCTTTGCGCAGCCGAATGAACACAAGCTACGCCCAATGCCTTGCCGATGCCGAGCTTGCTCCTCAGGACGACTGAAGCGCGTGATCGCACGCCCTGAAGGCAAGCGCGAGGGCAGTCAATGTGGGGTTCACGGCGACAGGTGCCGGAATGAGGCCTGCACCAGCCAGATAGAGATTGTCGAAACCGTGAACCTTCGCGTTGCGGTCGGTGACACCTGACGCGCCTTCACAGTCCATCCGACACGTCCCGACAAGATGCGATGTGCCTGCCGGCACCCAGACGGGTTCTCCCCCCTTCCGCCACGGGCCAAGCTTTTCACCAAGGTGACGAATATCTTCTTCCAACCGCTGCATCTGTTTGCGGTCATCTTTCGAATACGAATACGTCACCGAGACGTTGCCGTCATCATGGAAGGAAAGGGAATTCCCTTCATTGAACTCGACAGGCAAAAAAGCTTGGAATTCCAGCAATCGGTTCGGATTGTCGACCTCTTCCACAACGGGCAGCGGACACGTATCCCGTAACACCTGAATATGCCAGGGCGCGTTCTCGGTCGGGGCAACCCAATATCTGGGTGGAACATCATCGCGAGCAGGCGTGGATGCCAATTCGGGAGACAACACAAGTTGCGCGAAATGGAGCGCATGGAAGGAAAAACCACGTCCAAGGGCATCGGGTCTGATGCCAGACTTGTGGAGCAATCGCGGAGTTCCGAGTGCACCGCCTGCAATCAGGATAATACCTGCGCTCAAGACCCGGTCACTGGCATCGCCCGTCCGGACTGCCACACCGGTCACCTTGCCGTTTTTGGTCAGTAACTTTTGCGCAAGCGCTGGCGCATAAATCCTAATCCGTTCAAGAACTTCGCGGTCGACTGCGGTCAACAGATCTGCCGTGCCGGCGAAATGCAGTCCGCCACCTCCTGCGCGGTGGCCCGAGAACGGCAGGCTTTGAAGCGTACGCCCCTCCTCTCGAAGTCCGGGCAACAGGCGCTCCTTGATGTTTGCACCGACCCGAGAGCCAGTAGCGGCATCAATCGTGACCTGAAGAGCCGTTTCCGCTTCACTGTAATAGTCATTCCACTGAGCGTCACTAAGGGCGTCAAAACGTTCAAACACCGAAGCTCGCGGGCAATTGTTGGTCCACAAGACGCCTTGGCCGCCAATCGCGGCTGTGTCGGCAATTCCCGGCAGGACAGCGTCCTGATCCAGCGCCATGATCGGTTGCAAGAAGGGATCTACGGCTCCAAAAAAGGCATCGGGATCCTGTTGGAACTTGGGTTTATTGCGAAGATGAAAACCGGGCGGCTCCGTAACCGCCTCCCCCTGTTCAAGCACAGCGACACTTAGCCCCTTTCTTGCAAAACGGATCGCACAAGAAACGCCGATCGGGCCGGATCCGACAATGACGACGTCAGCCTGCGTATCTGTCGTCTGATTGGGCAGATCTAGAATTCGCATCGACCATTTTCCTCCGGCCCCCGGCAAGTCTGTGGCACTGGAATGGTAGCACTATCTCCACGCTGGGCAATCCAACTGTTTCAAGCAATAGCTCAACTCAGCTGGTCGATGTGCCGCAAGGCACGTGCGCAACGTCGGCTTGCAAAATCGCAAAGGTTACGCGGGTTTTCGAGTGCCCAAAGTGCCGATATGACGTCACAGCGAACTTTCATGAAAAGAAGGTCGCGCTCTGTCCAGGATGCTATCAGTGAAGTGCCGTTCCGATATGCCGTGAGGAAGGCCTGCTCCTGGGGAGGCGTAAAGTTCATTTCCAACGCAGCATAGGCGATATCCCAAAGGGGGTGCGCCATCGCGGAAAACTCCCAATCAATGAAAAGGAGGCTCCCGGAGCTGCTTAGACAGTTACCGGGCGAAACATCCCCATGACTGGGTACCAAAATGTCGGTGTTCAACGGGTCGATTGACCTTTGCACAAACCTCAGCACGTTTGAAAGTTCAGGAACCTTCGCCGTGACATCGTCAATGCTTCCTGGGCTCCTGATCTGTGCGGCAAGCACTCTGTCTGGATCCAGAACGCCCTGAAAGGTGAGCTTCGAACCGTGCAGCGCGGCAAGTTTCGTTCCCAGTTCTTCGACAAACGCTGTTGGAGCAAGGTCTTCTTCTTCCTGGGCACGTGTGACAAGCACACCGTTTTCAGGATCACAATAGACGGCGGGCAAGGCGAGACCGATCTTCGCCGCAAGCTCCATATTGTGCGCTTCTGCGATCCGGTCCACGGTTCCGACCACCGACGGACCAGGCACTCTTACGAAAAACCACCCATTTGAAGTTTCTGTCCGAAAGACCCTGTTCGTCAGCCCTGCTGCCGGCATGGATGAGATGATTTCTCCCAGCACCGCTCGCAGGTCAGCATCCCGGGCCGAAAGCAACAGGAGGTCGGGCGCAACGGCATCTGGTGTTCGAGAGGAGGACTGTGGCACAAGCTTGAATAGATCATTCTGAGAGAGGTATCAGGACGCTATGGCCAACGTCCCTTCGCCCCATATCATCATCACCTATTGCCGCCAATGCAATTGGCTGTTGCGCTCAGCCTGGATGGCGCAGGAAATTCTGACAACATTCTCCGAAGAAACGGGCACTGTCTCACTGGTGCCGGACACTGGCGGAACCTTTACGATCACCTGTGAAGGACAAACCATATGGGATCGAACAACTGATGGCGGATTTCCAGAGGCCAAGATCCTGAAACAACGATTGCGGGACCAGCTCTGGCCTGAAAGAGACCTCGGTCATTCCGACAAGCCCAAATGAAACGAATAGTCGCCGGCAAATAGGGTCTCCAAACACGGCAAGCCTGGCACAGGTCTTCTCATGCCAGGCAGCTGATATGAGGACCCGGTCAGCGCAGATTATCCTGGATCCAACTTGCAGCCATTGCTTCTCGGGAGTCACGTTCGGGGCAATGGCCGGGCGTATCGTAGACAACACGTTTGACATGCGTTCCGCGTGACAGAAGCTCATCAACATCTGAGAGCGGTGCGACGGGATCATCATTTGTCAAAATCGCAAAGATTGGCGTCTCCACCTGGGGCACCTCATAGAGACCCTGCTGCTTTAGGGACAGAGTCCTTGCAATTGCGGAAATGTCCTCAAATCCTGCCCCAGGTTCCAGTCCGAAACGGGTACGCACCCCATCCATGGTGTATTTCGGAAAATGCGCATACGCCTGAGGTGGTGCCATGAGAGGGCTGTGTATCGGGCCACACATGTAGATGACACCAGCCAGATTCAGTTCCGGGCGGGCAATCCACGCACGTGCGGCCGGGTGACCACCAAAAGAAGCTCCTTGAACGAAGAGGTTCTGGGCATCAATTTCCGGCAATGTCTTGAGATGCTCGACAGCAGCGACGTGCAGTTTGTCGAGATCGGGACTGAACCGCCATTCCGCAGATTCGCCCATGCCCGGCAAGTCCAGCGACAACATTGCAATTCCACGAATGGAAAGCTGCTTTTCGAAATATGGCAGAAGCTCTTCCTTTGCGACATCCGATCCCATGGAAACCACCACTGCAGGAGCTGGTCCATCGGTGGCCGGTAAATGCAGCCAGGCTTTGAAAGAGCCTTCTTCGTAGGGAACCTCGATTTCCCGAATGAGGAGCTCGTGGTGTTCTGCAAGTGCCCTGTAGCCCACATGCGCAAGATCCAGCGCAGCACGTTGCAGCGGGTCATCGGTGTGAGGTGAAGATGCTCTCAAAAAATAGGTAACAGCTGCTCTGTACCTTGCGACCGCATCGGCTGAGTTGCCGTTTTGCGCAAACGCCTCCCCCTCGCGCATTGCCTGTTCGCCTGCTGCGCGCCACTCGACAATCCAACTTCCTTCCCCCTGATAGGCCGGATCATCGGGAAGGTCTCGGTCAGCACTTGCTGCCGCGATACGGCTCAGCACTGCTTCGATTTCCCCTCTGTCTCCCCCGATGTGCACCCAACTGTCGGGTTCAACCGGATGATACCAGTTGCCTTCTTCGGGCGCTCGAAAGCGTGTGCCGTCAATCTCCTGTGCCCCAGCCTGACCACTGCCCAAAAACACCGCTGCACAAAAGAGCGCACCACAAATCTCATAGCCAAAACGCATCATTGCCTCCTTATTGTCAATCTTAGTTGACAATTGACAATGTGGTGATGGCTGCGGAAGCTGTCAAGCATGAATGACAAAAAGCCGACTCAACCTCCATTTGCCAGCATTCGCGGCTTGGTCTTCGACCTGGCCGAACAGCTGGACAAACGCATGATTGAGTTGCGTCAGGGGACGGGTTTGGATGCCGCCCGCCCCGCAGATGCCAATTTATTCATGATGATCTGCCGCAACCCTCGGACAATCTCTGAATTGGCGCGGGATAAAGGCATCAGCCGCCAGGCCGTTCATTCCGCAGTATCCAGACTGGTGGATCTGGGCGCGCTCAGACTGGAGCCTGTCCCGGGCAGCAAACGCGACAAGCTGCCGGTTCCGACGGAACTTGGTCAGGAAGCACGTGTCAAAGTGGCTGGTTTGTTGAAGCAGATGGAAAGCGAGTTGGAGGAAGCCGTGGGAACGGATGACCTCGAAAGACTGCGCGCACTCTTGATCAAACTGGTCGCCACACAGAAATCCAAAGACGTCCAAGGCAAACGTTGATCAGAAATCGGCCCGCAATCCCTTCCCATGAACGGAGTTGCGAAGACGACCAAAGCCTAGACTGCGAAACCTCGAAGAAGGCGGATCGTGAACTCACCGGACCGGAATTTGTGCCTCTTGGATCCTGTTACGGCAGAGCACGTGCCTGCGAAAATGACAACAAGCGCCTGGAGTCCTCGTCCCAAAGCCGAAGCCGCAAGCTGCTCAGGCTTTGCCGGATCGTCATGCGGTTTCCCTCGGCGAAATAGTCATGATCTCGAAGCACTTCAGGCAACCGGTAAAAGGGAATCCGGCTATTGAGGTGGTGGACATGATGAATGCCGAGATTGGCGACGGCCCATTGCAGAACCGACGGCAACACATAGTAGGAGCTGCCGAATAGCGCAGCCTCGTGCAACTGCCAGTCAGCCTCGGCGTCCCAGTGTGTTGTTTCGAACTGGTGCTGAACATAGAACAGCCAGACACCGACCGTTGCGGCAAGCAAGGTCGTCGGAAGGAAGATCAGCAGGAGCGGTGCCCAACCGCCAATCGCAAAGACAATCGCAAGACCTGCAAAAATAGCGACATTTGTCGCCATGGCGCTGACCCAGAACTTGGTATTCGTCATGAAGCCGAAGGGCAGCCGGTTTTCCAGATAAAACGTGTAGGCAGGCCCGAGCCCGAACAACACCAGCGGTGAGCGATAGATCTTGTATTTCAGCTGATTGCCTGGCGTCATGGCTCTGTATTCAGCCACGGTCAGCGTATGAATGTCGCCCATACCGCGTCGGCCTAGGTTTCCAGACGAACTGTGGTGTATGGCATGTGCCCGCCGCCAGACGTCGTAGGGCGTCAGTGTCAGGACACCAAGGATCCTGCCAAGCCAATCGCTCATGAAACGGCTTTTGAAGAACGATCCGTGGCCACAATCGTGCTGGATCGCGAAAAGGCGCACGAGAAATGCCGAATTGACCAGGGCGATCGCCACAGTGAGCCAGTAACTGACCCCCATGGCCCACCAGGCCAGCGCCCACAGGAGCACAAAAGCACCAAACGTAACGGCAATTTCAAAGGAACTGCGCAAAGTGCTGGGTTCACGGTAAGACGCAAGAATGGTCACCCAATCCTTTGGCGCTCGCATTTCCGGCTCAGCGCCAGCAGCATCGGGTTTTTCGAACATATACCTGCTTCTTATGATTTCCCTTCCTACATAGACAGATACTGGGCTCTTGCAATGCTACAATGTGATATCCGGGACAATTCTTGGGCATTAAGCGATTTAAGCAACCTCACCTTGTCGGAATTATTTGCTCAACTTGATGCTTTCACTTCAATTGCAATCCTCTGAGCTTCCGGCAAACACCATCTGCCTGGCCGATTGGCGACTCCAGATGGAGCCGCCATTGGTCAGAACTCGCCGAAAGCAACGAACCAAAGGGCCAACGGCTTTCAGGTAACGAGTGGTTTTCAGAACGCTGCTACGCCTGGGTTGCGCTGATCCCGTCTTGCGCGTCAAACACCTCACGGGCAGCATTCAGCCCGTTGATTGCAGCCGGCAGACCGCCATAGACAGCCATCTGCCAAATCGCTTCCAGGATTTCACCGCGCTCCGCACCAGTTGCCAAAGTGTGTTCGATATTGACTTTCAACTGTGGTCCAGTCTGCCCGCCGAGCACTGTCAGCGCAGCAATTGTACAAAGCTGGCGGGTTTTCAGATCAAGTCCGGGGCGCGCATAGTGACGCCCATAGGCCCATTCGATCAGACTTTCTGCAAAGTCCGGCAACAGGTCGTCATACCGGTCGCGCAGGACCTCTTCCAGGTCAGGGTTGAGATTTTGCGTCAGCTGACGCCCGCGTTGAAGTGCTGTGGTCACAAGACTGGTCCTTCACTACTGGCTGCGAGCCGTGTTCGGTCCGGGCACAGCTTTCGAAAGCCGGATCGACGGTCTCGCCCGCCTCCATTTTTCGGTAAAGTTCAACTTTATCGTCCAGAACATCCAGCATCTCAGTCAACCTGGCGATATCACGGGCCACCTTGCAGCGATGTGCTTCCAACATTTCACGGCGCTCGGTCAACGACGCTCCGCCTTTCGTGCGCAACTCCGCATATCGCAATCGGTCCCTGATCCCCATGCCGGTCGCCTTGAGCCGGTCGAGAAAGTCGATCCATCTGAGGATGGCCTCGTCATAAACCCTCCGGCCGCCGGCATCCCTCAGGGCACGCGGCAACAAACCGATCTTTTCGTAATAGCGCAAAGTGTCGGTCGAAAGTCCCGATTTTGCTGCCAAGTCACCAATCCGCATGTCTGTCTCCGAACGGAACGATTTCCTTCACCTACCGGTTGGAGTGCACTCCAGGTCAAGCATTTTTTGAACCATTGCCCCTGCGCCCTGTAGCGCAGTGTCGGCCCCGTTGAGTTTCATGTCGATTTTAATTGATCGACCAATCAAAAAAAGCGCATCATCAATTCGAGCGACACACTCCCGGGCAGCGGCGAATGAAGAGGAAACGGGCATGAGCGGCAAAAACATTCTCATCCTGATGGTTGATCAGCTGAATGGAACGCTGTTCCCCGACGGGCCTGCCGATTTCCTTCATGCTCCAAATCTTAAAAAGCTGGCAGAAAAATCCGTCAGGTTTGAAAACGCCTACACGGCCTCACCACTATGTGCTCCGGGTCGCGCAAGTTTCATGTCTGGTCAGTTGCCGCGCCGAACAAGGGTCTATGACAATGCGGCCGAATTCGCGTCCGACATCCCGACTTACGCCCATCATCTGCGCCGGGCCGGATACACAACCTGTCTCTCGGGCAAGATGCACTTCGTCGGACCGGACCAGATGCATGGTTTTGAAGAACGCTTGACCACAGACATTTATCCGGCGGATTTCGGTTGGACACCGGACTACCGCAAGCCTGGAGAACGTATCGACTGGTGGTACCACAATATGGGTTCGGTCACCGGTGCAGGCGTAGCTGAAATCTCGAACCAGATGGAATATGACGATGATGTCGCGTTTCAGGCCGTTCGCAAGATCTACGACTATGGCCGTGGAAAATATGACCGGCCCTTTTGCCTGACAGCGAGCTTCACACACCCGCACGATCCTTATGTCGCTCGCAAGAAATACTGGGATCTCTACGAAGACTGCGAGCATCTTCTGCCCCCGGTTCCGGCGATGGACTACGAGGATCACGACCCGCATTCCAAACGTATCTTCGATGCCAATGACTGGCGCAGTTTCACCATCACCGAGGACAATATCCGCAGATCGCGGCGCGCCTATTTTGCAAATATTTCCTATTTAGACGACAAGATCGGCGAAATCCTGCATGCACTGGAAGCGATGGATCTAACCGAAGACACGACCATTCTCTTCGTGTCCGACCACGGCGACATGCTTGGCGAACGAGGGCTCTGGTTCAAGATGTCCTTCTTTGAGGGGTCTTCACGCGTTCCACTGATGATCGCCGACAAGGACCTGGCCGCTGCACATATCAAAACACCTGTCAGCACGTTGGATGTGCTGCCCACTGTCTGTGACCTCGGCGGCATCGACATGGACGAGATCATGCCGTGGACCGACGGCGAGAGCCTGGTGCCACTGGCAAGTGGCACAGAACGTACGTCACCGGTGTTGATGGAGTACGCTGCAGAAGCCTCCTATGCACCGCTTGTCGGCATTCGTGAAGGCGAGTGGAAATACATCCATTGCGAACTCGATCCGCCGCAGCTTTTCAACCTGTCGAACGATCCGCACGAACTCAACAATCTCGCAACAGATCCGGACCATGCGGATATCAGTGCCCGTTTCGCTCAATCCATCAGAACGGGCTGGAACATGGCTGCCTTTGATGCGGAGATACGACAATCCCAGGCCAGGCGCTGGATCGTCTATGAAGCTCTGCGGAACGGCGCCTATTTCCCCTGGGACTACCAGCCACTCCAAAAAGCTTCGGAGCGCTACATGCGCAACCATATGGACCTCAACGACGTGGAAGAATCCCAAAGGTATCCGCGCGGAGAGTGATGAATTTTTCAGGTTTCTAACGTTCGGTCCTACTGCTCGGCAAAAATCTCATACCCGGCAGGCAATGGTTTGCCGGCGCGTTCGGCTTCGGCTTTCAGGCGGTCGAGCAGGTCCTGCCGGCTGTCCTCAAAACTGGGCATGACACCGGTTGCAGCAAAAGCCATCCGTTCCAGACCGATGCCGCCAACTTCAGCTGCCGATTTCGACTGCCCGGACGGTGTGATCCCGATTTCCGCAATCTCAAGGTGCCCTACCGGAGGATAGGCAAGTCCATCTTCCATGCCCGCACTCAATGGATAATGGATACTCACCGTCGGGTATCCGGGGCTCGCTGGATGCCCCTTTGGGGCAAAGTAGCCGGACCCGTCACCTTCGGCGCGAGCCTCGTCCATTGGCCTCAGGAAGGTTCGACCGGCCCGGACCAAGTCGTTTGTTTCCGCGAAGGGAGCAAAAACATCTGTCGAAACAAACACCATCCGGGCAGGATCAAGCTTGGCGTTTTCAACCAGGAAAGACAACAAGGCGGCAAACAGACTGCCTTGCTCTAAAGGGGCCGATTGGCGGATGCCGCAGATTGTAAAAAGGGCAAGAACACCGGTTTCATTGCGACGCGCAATATCTTCCAATCTCGAGGCTGGCTGGACAAACAGGCTGTTGCCGGAAACAGGAACTTCCAAAGTCTCGTCATATCGCAGACCGCCATTGAAGCTATCGCCTGTCAGCAGCCCGAGTGGCTCCGTCGTTTTGTAGCCCAACTGGCCGAAATGTGACCGAAACTCCGTTTCAAGCGAAACAGCCGCTTCTGTGGCACCGAAGGCAAATCCTGTTCCGGCCGTCAGGCCGGCAGCTCCGGCAAGCGACAGCTCCAGAACGGTTCTACGGGAAATCTGCTTGGTCTCGCTTTTCGTCATCTCGCTCAATCGCTCTCGCCGGGTCTATCCTGAAACACTCGTTTGACCGCCTGATCCATTTGTTCCAGGCCACACACTTGTCTTCAGAATACGCACAGAAAGAGCTTTGACCAGATCCAGCTCCATTACAAATTCTCTAGAAAGTCTGCGTTCGATGCGACACACATCGGGAGACTGAATCAGCGTTGGTCCCAATTGGCGCGCGTTCCGCGCACATCGATATGCACAAAGCTTCGGTATATTCCAACCCCGCCTTCAAACAGACCACTTGAGCGAAGTGTTTTCATGCGGCTGGCCCAGTCGCCGGTAACACCGGCACCGACCCCGACAACCTTAAAGTCTGCAGCGGTGAAGGCCATGTGCTGGCTGCGCGTCGCCCCGCCAATGCTGGCATTGTATTTCGGGCTCCGATAGACGCTGGTCAGAACCACCGGGACACCAACCTGTTCACGAAACTCATCCAGAGCCCTGGCAAGAGGCAGAACATTTTCCCAGAGTTCACGGGGTGGATCAGTGTTGAGGCCGTTTGTGCCATGGGAGCCGCCCTTGATCAGAAATTCATGCCACTTGAAATGGCGAATACCTGGCAGGCGTTCTTCAAAGAATGCCTGAAAAGCATGCGCTGGGGGCACGACACCATCGATGTTGGGCTTGTTGTCGTCGACGACCGCATCCGCATTTGCATCTGAATCCGGTTGTCCCTGTTCGTTCTCGCTGACTACATCCAGCTTCAGGTCCACATGCCCATGGTCATGAAGAAATTTCAGAAAGGTCGCGCAACCGCATTGTTTGGAAACTGCCGATTTGTTGAAAACGCCGTCTCCGACATATTTTCCCTTCGTGTAGATGGATGAAAAGCTCCAAAGATAAGGCGACGGCAGCCTCTTCTTGCGATAGCCCCAGCCGTTGTACCGCTCCCATCGCCAAAGTGCTCTGGGCAAAGACCAGTCGGAGAGACCCGCAAGCTTTTGGTGAGTGAGCGCGTCCCGGGCGCTCTCCTCCCAGGAGTTCGGAGGCAGCCAGGCGGCAGGACGCCCTGACGGCACGCGAAAGGTGCGGTTCGACAGCGGGTCGCCGTTATGAAGATGCGTTGAAAAATTATAGGACGATTCAAGCAGGTGGATCGCTGCGACGAACCACCAGGGGATCCCGAGCGGGGTACCGACAGCTTCATAGCGCGCTTTCTCCGCCACTGCCTTCAGAGCATATTTCTTGACCAGCGCTTCACGGTCATTCTTGAAACCGGAGGATACAAAGAACCGGATGTATTCGTCCGCAATTTCCTCATATTTGCGGCTTGTCGAGGTCTTGGGTCCGGTCAGGATGCCGGTATTGACGATATCATCGGGTATCTTCACAGGATCAAGGACTGGCGCGATCATGTCCTCGTCGTTGTTCAGATCCTCCACTTCCTGGTCGGAATTGTGTGTCTTGCGCATACCTTCATCATCATGAAAAAGGCGAAGCGCTTCGCCCAGACGTCCGATAATCGATGACAATGCGGGCGCTTGAATGGGATTGCGAACCGGAGAAATTGCAACAAACGTTCGGTCCAGATCCGCCATGGCCTCCAGCATTTTCTCAGTAACGTTCAAAAAGCGTCGGGTACCGGCACGAAAGCCTTCCACGCTTTCCAAAAGGCGACGCTCTAGCAGCTCGTTGCCGAAGGTGCGGATCGCGTTCACTTCTTCAATCGTTTGGGCCTTGTCGAGCAGATCGAACAGATTGGCCAAAGACAGTTCGTCGTTGAGCTGAGCAAGTACTTCTTCAGACGAATCCACAACACCCTCCTTGAGACCAGCGCCCTATTGGCTGCCGGCGGCAGCGAGACGAACTTTTCGGATGGACACCCAGAATGCATTTGACCGTCGCCGGATCTCCTCGGCCTCAACCGCAACCTCGGTAAGGTTGGCGACGGTTACCTGTGGTGTTTCAGCAGCCGCGACCAGGACATCCAGTGCCTCCGAAGTCTGGTCAAGCAGGTTCACGTAAGCTGTCAGGCTTTCGTGAAAGCGTTTTATGCTGAGCGAGATGGCACTGAAGCGCTTGTTGGCTGCAGCGACAGCCTTGGTATCGCCGGACAGTTCCGCGATCCGGCGGTCTGCCCGTATATTGAAGAGATCAATCTCTCGAGCCTTGCGGAATATGTTGTAGATGGGTGTCGTGTCGTCCGCGAGTGCCTGGATCAGCTCCTGAATGTCATCCTTGCTTCTGAGGATAGATTGCCGGACGGTTGCGTTCGCGCGTGCCTGTCCAAGCCGGTTGGCAAGATCCTTTGCGTACGCGGCAGAAGGCGGGATCAGCGCCGACATGCCGCCGCTTGGCACCACACCGATCGCCGCAACCGAATTTGCCAGCCGCACAAGCTCGTCGATCCGGTTGCCGAATTCCTCCGAGCGTTTGCCCTCGGCGATATCCACCAGCATGCTGTTATAAAGTGTGATCGCTTCCAGGGCATCACGACGGGCGATGATCGAGGGATCCTCGTTGATACGGGCATTGTCCTGACTACGGGCCGTGTCCGGATCGAAACACAAGGGATATCCGAGACGGGATGTTCCGCATCGGGCATTGCCTGCCGTTGACGTTTTGGCCGAGACAATGGGCGAAATCTCGTCCAGCAGCAGGTCGCCTGCATCTCTCGCCTGCGCGAAAGCGTCTGCATAAGTTGTCAGAGTCTCGACAGGTATTCCTGTACACCCAGTGAGAAAAAGAAAAAGTGTTGTCCAAAGCCAGTACAAGGACTGCCTTGCCAGAAGCAGTGGTTTCACTTCGCCGGAAATGCTCAATAACTCCCCCAAACCGGATTGCACCTACGGCACTTATCCGCGACGAAAGTAAACTACAGGCAGATACAGTTAGCAACCATAAGAAGCGGCAGATAAATACAACCACCTGTGGTAACAAGGTTGTGGAGCTGAAAATGCTGCCCGAACTTGCACTTGCCTTCAAAATCCTGGGCTGCTTCGGATGGGTCTTAGAAAACCTCCTGACACCGTTCTGTCAGGAGAATGGCAGGAAGTTTGAATTTGCGGAACAAAACCGCAACAGCCCTCTTCCCTCGCGCGCGCAACCGGACCATATTGGCCGGTATGAGCAAGCGCCCCACGAAATCCGCCCCAGACGAAAAAACAACACCGGAAGGCTTCGGCGAAGCGCCGCAGAAGCCCTTGGGCGGTGCACCGCTCAGTGGGTCAATCGAAAGCTGGGCTGCGGAAATCGCCGAAGAGGCCGAAAAGCCAGCGCCTAGCGCAAAGTCGAAGATCAGGAACCCTGCTGACCTCGCGGATCTCGCACCAGGCGCTCCAGGCACCATCAGCCGCACTGCGCGGACCTCATCGCGCGAGCGGGAACGGGCTGGCGGCGACGGCGCTGTCGCACGCAATGTCGCGGAAGGACGCAAGGCGAAGCTGTCCCCCAAAGGGGCCAAGGCCAAGGGCAAGATCGAAAAACCGACCAAGTCTGCGCGCGGCACGTCCATCGGCAAGGCGGACAGCGTCAGAGAACGTGCGGCCGGTGGCCTGAACCCGGTGGCCGGCCTCGACATGACGCTGGAAGAGGCTGAACAGCTTGAGCAGAAGCTCAAGGAACATCAGAAAGACAACAAGAAGAAAAAGAAAGAAAGCAAGTTCGGAGAACTGACCGGCAACCAGGGTGCCACCGCAACCGTGGAGGCCCTGTCCGCGCTCATCGAGAGCGGCAACCCGCTGCACAAGAATGGTGAATTATGGGTGCCGCACCGGCCCGACCGGCCGGCCAAGTCCGAAGGTGGTGTTCCCATTGTCCTGAAGTCGGACTATGAGCCCAAAGGTGACCAGCCGACGGCGATTGCCGAATTGGTCGGCGGCATGGAAGGTGGCGACCAGACCCAGGTTCTGCTTGGCGTCACAGGTTCGGGCAAAACCTACACGATGGCCCAGGTGATTTCCCGCACCCAGCGTCCCGCCCTGATCCTGGCACCGAACAAGACGCTTGCCGCTCAGCTTTACGGCGAGTTCAAATCTTTCTTTCCCGACAATGCCGTCGAGTATTTCGTTTCCTACTACGATTATTACCAGCCCGAAGCCTATGTGCCGCGCACCGATACGTATATCGAGAAGGAAAGCTCAATCAATGAGCAGATCGACCGGATGCGCCACTCCGCAACGCGCGCCCTGCTGGAACGTGACGACGTTATCATCGTCGCCTCGGTCTCCTGCATTTACGGTATCGGTTCGGTAGAAACCTATACGGCCATGACCTTCGCCATCGAGGTCGGCGAACGTCTTGATCAGCGCCAGCTGATCGCCGACCTGGTGGCCCTGCAATACAAGCGCAATGATGCCGCCTTTCAGCGCGGCACCTTCCGTGTGCGCGGCGACACGATCGAGCTGTTCCCGGCCCACTATGAGGATCGGGCTTGGCGGATTTCTCTCTTTGGAGACGAGATTGAATCGATCGTTGAATTCGACCCGCTTACAGGCAAGAAGTCGGGCGAACTGAAAAGCGTCAAGATTTACGCCAATTCGCACTATGTCACGCCCAAGCCAACGCTGAACCAGGCAGTAAAATCGATCAAGGCGGAACTGAAGCAGCGGCTGGAAGAGCTGAATGCCCATGGCAGGCTTCTGGAAGCGCAGCGTCTGGAACAGCGCACAATGTTCGACCTGGAAATGCTGGAGGCAACCGGCTCGTGCCAGGGCATCGAGAACTATTCGCGCTACCTGACCGGCCGCAAGCCCGGTGAGCCACCTCCCACCCTGTTCGAATATCTGCCGGACGATGCCATCGTCTTCACCGACGAAAGCCACGTCACCATTCCGCAGATCGGCGCCATGTACCGGGGCGACTTCCGCCGCAAGGCAACCCTTGCAGAATATGGCTTCCGCCTACCCTCCTGCATGGACAACCGGCCCCTGCGGTTCGAGGAATGGGACGCAATGCGCCCCCAATCCATCGCAGTATCCGCAACGCCCGGGTCCTGGGAGATGGAACAGGCCGGCGGTGTCTTCGCCGAACAGGTGATCCGCCCAACCGGCCTGATCGATCCGCCGGTGGAGATTCGCCCGGCAACCAGCCAGGTCGACGACCTTCTTGGCGAGGTGCGCGAGGTCGCTCAGAAGGGTTACCGCACGCTGGTGACGACGTTGACCAAGCGCATGGCAGAGGACCTGACGGAATATCTGCACGAGAACGGTGTGCGCGTGCGTTACATGCATTCTGACATCGACACGCTGGAGCGCATTGAGATCCTGCGCGACCTGCGCCTTGGCGCGTTCGATGTTCTGGTGGGCATCAACCTGCTGCGCGAAGGCCTCGACATTCCGGAATGTGCCTTGGTTGCCATTCTCGACGCCGACAAGGAAGGCTTCCTGCGCTCCGAAACCTCTCTGATCCAGACCATTGGCCGCGCGGCCCGAAACGTCGACGGCAAGGTCATTCTTTATGCCGATCACATGACAGGCTCCATGGACAGGGCCATCGCCGAAACCAATCGCCGCCGGGAAAAGCAGCTCGCCTATAACGAAGAACACGGCATCACGCCTGAGAGCGTCAAACGCAACATCGCCGACATTCTCGACAGCGTTTATGAACAGGACCACGTCACGGTCGACGCCGGCTTCGCCGAGGAAGGCTCCCTCGTCGGCCACAATCTGGCGGCCCATATCGAGGATCTGGAAAAACAGATGCGCGACGCCGCCGCCGATCTCGACTTCGAAACCGCTGCGCGCCTGCGCGACGAGATCAAGCGACTACAGGAAACCGAGCTGGCCGTCGCCGACGATGCCATGGCCCGTCAATCCGACGTCAACGACAAGACCGGCGGTTACAAGGGTGACAAGAAATTCGGTGCCGGTGGAACCAAGGAAGGTGCCAGCGGCAAGAAAAAGGAAACGGCCCGCGACAAGGCAAGAGCTGCAAAAGCAAAGAACGCTCTGCCCTCCCCGAGCGCCAAAGTCCGCAAAAACACACTCGACGAAATGACGGTTGGCCGCACCGAAGTGCCGCTCGGCTCCGACGACCCGAAACCCGTGGTACGCGGCAAGATCGGCGCCGGGTCTTACGAAGACCCGGTGGAGGAAAAGAAAAGACGCGGACGACCGAAGAAGAGCGGACGGCCGGGGCAGTAGGCTGATAACAATGGACAAAACAACAATTCTTACCCTAGAAATTTAAGTGAGGTTTTCTAGGGGGCTCACAGACTGCAGATGCACGACAAGCCATATCTGACTGTAGATGAGATTATAAGAAAATCAGACACTGGAATGTCACAGCCCTATCTGTGCGGCTTGTCAGACGAAAAAAAGTACTACGTGAAAGGTCGGTCGGCGACCAAAAAGGGATGTATTTGTGAAGCTGTTTGTGCCGAACTTGGAAAGAGCTTTGATTTACCTATACCAGACTTTGCTTTCGTAGACATTGACGACGAAGTCACAAAATATGATCCCGAGGCTGCATCAGCAATGGGGACAGGGATAGGTTTTGCGTCTCAACTCGTCAACAGTTTAACAGAAGTAAAAATATCTGATTTAAACAAGTTTAACCAAGATTTGCTTAAAAAAGTTTTCCTTTTTGACACTTGGATTTGCAACGAAGATAGAACAGGCACAACACTTGGTGGAAACCCCAATTTGTTCTTTTCCGCTCCAAGCGACGAACTGGTTGTGATTGATCACAATTTGGCCTTTGACAAAAATTTCAACATCGTGTCTCAAAAAGAACTACATATCTGCCGAGAATACTGGTTCAGCGATCCTCAAGATGTGCTACTTAGAAGCATTTTCGAGCCTCAAATGGCAGCTGCGCTCAAGAAACTAGACGGCTATCTCAACGCCTTACCTGAGGAATGGATTGACGCTGAACCCGATTTTTTAGAGTTTGTAGACAAAACTCTGAAACGCTACGACAAAGACGAGTTTTGGGAGCCAATAACATGGGCGGTATAGGACAGTACGCAATTTTGCGTTTTCGCCCATATCCCGAAACCGGTGAATTCGCCAATGTTGGCATCGTTGTATGGGCTCCAACGACTAGGGAGCTGGCTTACAAAGTCGTACCCAAGAATTTTCCGCGTGTCAGAAACTTCTTCCAAGAACTCGAAACAAGCATTTTGAAGGAAACACTTGCGAGCTTCGAAAAAGAACTTTCTCGCCTAAAGACAGATTTGAGCGGGTTAAGCGAAAAGAAATTCAACTCGGCAATTATCCACTTCACGAGACCGAGAGAAACAATATTCAAATTTAGTGAATTGAGAAGTATCCGAATAAAAAAAGAAATTAATATCACTTGCGACCACCTATATGAAAGATTTGTCGGGCGTAGCTTTGTAACTAAAGAGTACCGCGAACGGTGGATGGAAAAAAATATTCAAGAAACTTTAAAACAACACCAGTTGCCGGATTTCACTCGGCAAAAAATTGTGACGCCTTTGTTTCCTATCGATTTGCCGTTGGTACACAGATCGGTCGGAAAGGTGTCTGTGATAAAGCCTCTTGCCTTCGACCAAAACACTGCGTCTAAGATGTTCGATCATGGAGAACATTGGAACGCTCGGTTTCGTGCGCTCTTGGATACAGGAGCATTGAACAACAACGATATATTGGTACCAGTGGAAGGCCCAGACTTTACCGCAACAGAAGAGCTGAATAAAACCTACAGATACATAAGAAAAGAGCTTGCTGGATTTGAGATAAAAGTTGTTGAATTTAAGAAGACCTCTGAAATAGTTAGATTTGTTGCACAGAAGAACTCTGCCAAACCATTTTTTCCTCCGACAGAGAACAATTGATCGGCTTGGGGTACAATTACATTTGCGACCGACTTCCGGGTCGGACAGCTTGAAATGTGAGCGCAAAGGCGCGCTTTAACACGCTCGGTTAGTTGACAGTCGGCCGCACCGAAGTGCCGCTCGGCTCCGACGACCCGAAACCCGTGGTACGCGGCAAGATCGGCGCCGGGTCTTACGAAGACCCGGTGGACGAGAAGAAAAGACGCGGACGACCGAAGAAGAGCGGACGGCCGGGGCAGTAGGTCTCGGTCAACGTTTGGGATTTAGTTGGACCATGGACGAGGTCCGGGGTGACACCGTATCCAACACAATGCCGTTCCCACCCACTAACGTCATCCCCGACTTGATCGGGGATCCAATGCGCGTCACATAACGGCATGGCCTTCTTCGTCTATATCCTGGCCAGCCGCCAGCGTGGCACGCTCTATACGGGAATTACAAATGACCTCGGGCGGCGGGTCCATGAGCACCGGCAGAAGACCGGAAGCAAGTTCACACGGCGATATGGTGTGACGCGGCTAGTTTATTACGAAGTCTTTGAAGATCCGAACACGGCGATAACGCGGGAGAAACACCTCAAGCGCTGGCCACGTGAATGGAAAATCCAGGCGATCGAAGAGTTCAATCCGGACTGGCGAGACCTTTATGAGGAGCTAAACCGTTAGGAACCAGTCTGGCTGATAAGGGGATTGGATCCCCGATCAAGTCGGGGATGACTGCTGTTGTCTGAGGGACTACCGAGCTTATAGCTTAGCGGTGTCACGTTGCTGAACCGGTACACGCTTTAAATCTTGCGAGAACTTGATTGTCAGCGAAACGGCAATAGTTCGGCAAAACGTTGCCTCTACAAAATGTTCTGGAAATGATTGAACCACGGATCGCGCGGTAAGCGAAACCCATTGTCTGACGCAAAATTTGCCCTGCCTTCAGCGTCATCCCCGACTTGATCGGGGATCCAATCCACCTGTCGTTTCCTAAACGTGGTCGGCTAAGGACGCAACGGTTACGCCGCCCTCTCACAGCACCCACCCAGTCGTGATCCACGACCGTTCCTTGCCGTTAACGTAGAGACCGATCTCGACAGTCGCATCGGGGTTTGCCGGGTCGGCGTAGAACCACAAATGCGCGTCGTGACCGCCACCGGTCTTGAAATAGTAACCGGCGCCTCCGTCGTCTGGATTTCGAAGGTCTGCCGGGGAGTAGGTCTGGCCAAAGCCGCCGGATACCAGAAGCGCACCGTTCAGAACACAGACTTCCAGAAAGGTGTTGCCGCGGTCAGTCAGCACCAGGGCTTGCAGGTCATCGTCATATTCCAGGTAGCGGTCCGGCGCCTCGAGCGAGAGGATCTCTCCGTCCGCGGGGCAGGACCCCTCGTCCACGGGCATCGCCGTTTGCAGGGGGTGCTCGAGAGTCAGCTGCAGATGAACCGACAGCGTGCCTTCGGTATAGGGCAGCTGCTTGTCACCGGTTCGCGTGCGCACAAAATTGGTGATGTCGATCAAGGCTTCGGTCAGCTTTACTTCTTCCTGTGCTGTCAGAACAGAAGAGAAGGCTTCCATGAACGGGCTGTTCTGCCCATCGCCGTCATAGGCCAGATGGTTGGGTTGGGCGGAGTAGATCACCATCAGGTCGGAGAGCTGATGATTGACCCTGGACAGACCGGAAGCGTCCGGATTGAAGAGTTTTTCCAGGGACCGGGTTGCAGCAAAGGGATTGTCCCGACAGGCGTCCACGATCAGCAGTTTGACACCGGACGATGCCCCAAGCGCTTCTAGAAACTCTTCCATCCTGACGGCGGTTTCCTCAAAGACAGCGCGCGTGGCAGCGCCTGTATCAGTCGCGAGCAGATAATTGACATTGTCTGCCTGAACGCCGTGACCGGCAAAGAAGATGGCCGCTACATCGACATCGACAGCATCCTGCCGGAACGCGGCAAGTGCTGTTCGCATCTCCGAGGCATCGGCATTGAGCACCAGTCGGGTTTCGAACCCGAGCGCGGCAAAGGTTCTGGATGCAAGATCTGCATCACGCGGCGGATTGTCCAGCGGCAAGACATTGTCATAGGCGGCGTTGCCGATGATCAGAGCCAGTTTGCCATCTGCCACAGCCGAAAATGGCAGCAGAAACAGAACAGTTCCGACAAGTGCTGCGGCGGCTTTTCTCATCAATTGCTTCCCCCATTGGTATGGCCGGACCAGCATGTTGACTACAGGCTCCTCAAATTCCGAACGCACACACGCTTGCGGACTATACCAGCCCTGGCCGGTTCGTTGCACATATTGACGCTGCGGAATTTAATCTGGCATCTGCATAGGCAGTGCGAAAACCGGGATTGGATCGGCAAGTCCGCGCAGGTGCTGGGGCCCGAGTGAAACAAGGTTGTCCTTCGAGAGCCGGTCGGCAACGTTGGCATCCATGAGGACAGACCGCCCGAGAGCCTTGGCCTGTGCTTCCAGGCGGGCAGCGCGGTTGACCGTGTCACCGTAGACAGTAAAGGCCTGCCGATCTGATGAACCGATGCTGCCGGCAGCAACTTGACCGGCTGCCAGTCCGATGCGGATTGAAAAACCGGCCTCGCCCGCTTCAGCGATCAGCGCGTTGCTGGCGGCAACCGCAGCCTGCTCCGGTCGCGCGCTGTCAATCGGCGTACCGAAGGAGGCCATCAGTCCGTCACCGGTGAACTGAATGACGACCCCATCGTGCCGACTGACCTCTTCTGCACAGCCGGACAGGAAGTCGTTCAGGTTTTCGATCACTTCGGTCGGCATGCGACCAGCCGAATAGGCCGTAAAGCCCGCAATATCCATGACAAGGATTGCCGCATGACGTTCTTGCGGGACAAGTGCGGACGGATCGTCGATCAAACGACGGGCAATGGCTTCAGGCACATAACGACCGAGTGTCGCCGCAATCTGCTCGCGCTCTGCCTGGGCAGCGACCTGAGCCATGAAAACCCGGCGGGCACGCAGCACGGCAAGCGCCAGGATGAGCGTTGCAATCATCAGGAAACCGGTCTCTTCGATCCGGTTGCCGCGCCCGATAAAATTGGCAGACAGAAACAGCGCCTCATAGTCTGCCCTGGAAGCCCCGGGGGTCAGATCCGACCAGGAAAGCGTGGTTTCCAAGTCCGAGATCGCGACAAAAAAAGCTGCGAACCAACCGGCCACCGCAACACCGCCGGACCACAGAACCAGTCTCGGTGACAAGGACAGTGTCGCCATGGCAACAAGCGGAAACAGATAGTAGATGCCATAGGCCCTGAAGGCGAGGATCTGCGGCACCGCCTCTCCCTGGACCAGGGGCAAAAATGCAAAGACGGCACATATCCCGAGAATATCGACCGTATAGATCGCGAATTTCATCCACCAGCGGTCGAACCGCGTTCCTATCACTGCGGCATGCGCGATGCCGACGGCGGTGAATGCACCCAGCACACCGAAGACCAGCGGATTGGGATAAAAGCCGAAGGCAACCCAGGAAGAACCAACCCACAGGAACGCTGCGCCGACGACAAGCGTCCGGCAAATGATGGCAAGCCTCAGACCACGCTGCTCGGCCCGCAAAAGACGGGAAGTGTCTGGCAACTCGCCGGCAGAGGTTTGGATCATTTTGCGCGCTCCATCGGCGAAGACATAGGACCGGCCGCAAAAAATGTAAGGCTCCCAATGACGATACAGTCCCTTATACACGAAACACCGGAGAGTTGGTTGCACGCCCCAAGAACCGCGAGATGCATTGGTTGTCGAGTGGCTTTCCCACACGCGGCAGCCCGAATGATCGATTGACAACGCACGCAACGTCGTCATCTTCAAGGCATGATCTGGGTCAGAGGGGGCTGACATGGCGTATCGAATTTTTCTTTCTCTGAGTGTATTGCTCATGGGCGCGAGCAGCGCCTCTGCGGAGCTGGCCAAGACCGACTTCGGCACGTGGTCGGTTTCCTGTGATGAGAACAATTACTGCATTGCCGTGACCAGCGGCGAGAGTTCGAATGGCGAAGCGTTCCGCCTGAAGATCGAGCGCGGTGCAAAACCCGCCAGCCAGGTCTATGTCACCTTTGATCCGACGACGGAGCTGCAGGTCGGCCTGCCGGCGCGCATCGAGATCGAAAGCCTTGAAGAAGACAATTACGGCTATTTCGGCAAGGTCGACAAAGTCTACAAGGGCAATGAAATGACCTTTGGCGGCGCATCCGATCGGGACCTCATCGAGAAGCTGCGAATGGGTGAAGATGCGGCCGTCCAGATCGAATTCGGCGGATCCACCGGAACACTCACCTATTGGGTTTCGATGAATGGCATCACTCATTCCCTCCTGAAAATGGATGAGGTTCAGGGCCGTATCGGCCGTCTGGACGCCATAGTTGCCCGGGGCGGCCTGTCGTCGGACAAAGCCACCGGCATCGCAGCGGCGCCTTCGACCGCGAGCCAGCCTGTTGCCCGCGACAATGCTGCCGCGGCAACAGACACGGCCTCGTCATCGGACGCAGCGTCTGCTGCCCCTGCCAACGACCTGCCGCCTCCGGTGATGCCATCGCAGGATCAAACTGCGGGCCTGAGCGGACCTGTCGGTCAGGTGTATAACCTGAGTGAAGTGCCGGATTCGGTCCAGATGACCGGTTATAGGGTACTTGACTGCGCGCTTGAAGAAACCGTGCCGGCCTTCGGTGCGCAATACTACGCCGAGGGCGATGTCGAAACCTGGGTTGTCCCCTGCACCATGGCCGATGCCAATGTGCCCTTCTACATGATGGTCCACATTCCCTTTAACCCGTCTCTTGACGAGCTTAAGGAGTTTGAAACACCACCGGACTTCAACCAGCCCAATCATGCGCTCGTCAACAACCTGTTCTTCGACCCGGATAGCGGCCAGGTGACAGGCACCACATATTATTCGCCGAACTATGATTGCGGCGCGTTCGAGCGCCATGAGATGGAAGCCGAGTCGGGCAACTTCACGCTGATGGAATATCAGGAAAAGTCCAATTGCGACGGCGTCACGGGGCCCCCGGAAGGCTGGCCGCTTAGCTGGACGATCGACGAAATGGGTGGCTAGGAGGCCACTCTATTGGGAACCACTCCGGAGGCTGCAATGGGCTGCGGTCTCATTGGCCCGACGTGAAGAGACCTTGAAAGGTTGCGCATTGGATCACCAGAACACCGTTCATGGTGGAAGCATTCATGTCGATGACAATCTCGATGTAGTCGCTTTTTGACCCTTTCACATACTCAAGCTGCTGCTTGCACTCGTCGAGGCCGCCATCGGACTCGATGATGATCTCATTGCCCATGCCTCCGGAAGGAACGACGGTCAACGCTAGTGCCCAGGGGTCTTCGTCGACATGGTCGCCTTCCGCGATCGCCAGAATGTCCAGTCCGGCGATCCGGTATGTCAGGAGCTGCTGATATGCGGCAGCGGGCACCCCCGGCAACGCCCCTGCACAAGACATAGCAACAGCAAGGAAAACTCGGTTCAGCAATCGGGTCATCAGTCTAACTCCCCCAAAAACGGTCGCCAAAAGACGCCATGCAACAAGCGACGCGTCAACAAAATTGCCTTCGAAAGCAGTCGACCCGCCCTGATCCATGACTGGTAAACATGACAGGTTCGACGCTGCCGGCAGCAACCCATTTGTTAACCAAAACGTAAACTCCGTTAAAATGCCGGGGATATCTGTCTTTTAGGGGTAACACTTTGCAAGGTATTGTGGCGTTCAGCACTCGTGAGTCGTTGAAACGCCCACGACAAATGAGTTAATAAAGAGTTAAAGTTTACGTATCTCGCCGGTGCGGCGCCGGCGCGGAAGTCAGGAGACAGGAATGGGCATTTTCTCGAAAACCACGCGCCCTGGGAGTGACCAGGAGCAGCGGGTCGAGACATCAACAGCAAGCCAGCAGGTAGAAGAGGCAACACCGGCTCCAGGTCAAGGCGGCAATGTTGAGCAGCTTTCACCTTTTGCGCTCAAGATGCAGGAGAAAATGAACCAGCTCGACGGTCTGAAGTCGCGGGTTGGCGGCCTTAACCAGACCTTCGATCAGATGGCGGCCTTTGCGGCGGAAAGCCAGACCTCGATCCGTATGATGGCGGAATATCTGGAGGCCTCACGCGCAAGTGTTGAGACCGAGGTTCGACTGAAGTCCGAAAACGCCAAGATCTCGACCGATCTTCTGGACGCCGAGCACAAGATCAAGACGCTGACAACGCAGTTGGAAGACGCCCAGGCGGAAGTGCATTCTCTCCGGAAACGCGCAACAGAAACCCGCACGGCCCTGGAAACCGCGCGCAATGATATTGTGTCCATTCGCGACAACAACAAGAAGGTCAATGAAGACCACCGCCAGCAAAGCGCAAAGCTGGTGGACGCCAATGCGCAAGTCGCAGACCTGTCGGGTCAGCTTAACGATCTTCAAGCCAAGCACGACACGCTTGAAAAGCACGCAGAGAGCCTTGGAAACGATCTTGAAGCGTTCAAACTGCGCGAAAAGGAACTACAGCAGAACCTGTCTGAAAGCGCAAAGCTGCTGGAAGACGAGATCCGCAAGAACAACCAGGCCTCAAGCGAACTGGAATCGGCCAAGCGTGAGCTTGTTGAGTTCCGCAACGACAACATCGACCTGAAATCTCATCTCGACGTCGCAAATCAGGAACTGGTCTATGCCAAATCGCGGCTTGAGGAAGAACAGCGCAAACACGACAACGAGGTTTATGCCCTCAACGCTGAAATTGAGAACCTGTCGTCTCAGCGGCGGATCGGCGCCCAGTCCTTGCAGGAAATGGCACGCGAGAACACCCAGCTGAAGGACCGCAGCCGTGACCTTCTCAAGCGCATGCAGGAAATCGAACACCTGCTCGACAGTGCGCAGAAGAACCACGAAAAAGACCGCAACGAGCTGATGGCAACCACCGCGAAGCTGCGCGAACTCAATCTGCGCTACAATTCCGCGCTGACGGACCTGAACCACCAGCGGAATCAGAACCAGAAATTCGCCGACAATCTGGAAGATCTCGTCGAAGAGAACAAACGCCTGCAGCGCTACAAGATCCAGGTGGATACGGCCAACGAACAGATTGTTCAGCTTAAATCCGTGATCGCCAACTACCAGATGGCGATGGAAGGCAAAGGACCGGCGGAAGAACTCGGCATCACAGAGGGCTTTGATCCGGCGGCCGAACTCGGCATCACCGAACCGGCCTCAGACGATCTGAAGCCAATGGATTTGGACAATGCGAGCGACGCGGCTGGCGACCTGACCGACCCCGATGATGACACGCCGGGCGGTGGCAACGACAAGATCGTCAAGCTCCGCGACTAGATCATCGAAATTACCAGCGCGGCTATATGAAAATCAAAGCGGTCTTGAAGTTTTCTAGGCCGCTTTTGTTTGCGCTCGCAGGAAATGGCGGGTGGGAAATCAGCTGGCCTGCAACAGCCGGTCTGCCCGTGAAAGGTAAGCGCCGCAAAGAGCCTTGAGTTCATCATCAAAACTGCCGTTTTGCCGATATCCCAGCGCCCGGATGGCTTTGTCATTCAAACGACCGGCCGTTTCACCGCGTCCCTGTTCCTTCGCAAATCGCAAACCTGTTTGGGTGCCCACAAGGTCAAAAATCTTCTTTGCCACCCGCAGGTCGGACAAACGCTCTTCGCCACCAAGATTATAGACCGAAAGGTTTTCTGCAGATGGCCAAGAAAGAGCCTGGCAGATGGCATCTGACAGATCACTGACAGGCAGGTAGGAACGTTCAGTCCGGCCATCTGATTCAAGTGAGAGCCGCTGCCGTTTGAGGGCCTCTATCACCAGGCGCGGAATTCTCTTTTCCGCATGCTGACCTGCCCCAACCGTCGTGACCGGCCGCAGGATTGTTGCTGTTAGCCCGGCTTGCGCTGCAAGCATAACCGCTTCCTCAGCCGTTGCCTTCGACGTTGCGTAGGGCGTTTCGGGTCTAAGTGGCGCGGTTTCCCTGACCAGATCCCTGCCCGAGCCATAGACCTGATGTGTGCTGACATGGATGAATTTTTTGACCCCAAGATCGCAGGCCGCATTCAACAATGTCTCTGTTCCAACCACATTGACTTCGAAAAAGAGTTCGGGATTTGCAATCGATCGAGGCACATGCGTTTCAGCAGCAAGGTGAATGACTGCGTCACTACCCTCCAGTGCCTTGTAAACGTCCGAAGTCGAGCGGATATCGCCGCGCAGAATTGGAAGATTTTTTCCCGAAAAGGGATAACCGAGCCGCCGGAAATCCGCCGCATAGGTCACACGGTCAAAGATAACGAGTTCTCCGACATTATTCATTGATGCCAATTGAGACACCACCCGGGCCCCGACAAAGCCCAACCCACCCGTGACGACAATTTTGCGATAGGAAGTGTTCTGTTCCGGTGCAACCGTTTTCGCATCGCGTTTCATAGTGGGACGGATCCTGTTCCTAGGCTTGTCTATTTGCTTGGAACAGCAGTTTTCGTGCCAGTGACCAGTCTCAACAGCTCCCTGTTTGGCTCAAAGCTTTTTCGCCCCCATCCTCAGAGGAGTTCGTCTTTGCGCTGCAACGTATAAACGCAAGCAGGCGGCACATTTGCTGGGACGAACGCCTCCTTGTTTGCGGCAAGGCCAAGACGGTCAAGTGTATTGCCCGATACGGGACACACGGGCATATAGGAAAAGAGACGAAAGACCCCGCCCGGCCGCAACGCTGAAAATCCGTTGCTGACAATTCGCATGACTTTGGCGCGCGTCATGGACATGAGCGGCAGCCCGCATACGATCGCTCCTGCTCCGTTGCCTCCGAATGGCGTGATGTGCCGAAGTCGATCCGCATCCGATCTGATGATGGCTACTCCGGGATACCGGGCGGCCAAAATGCTGCTGAATTTTTCGCTTGTTTCCACCAGTGCCAAGCGATCTTGCGGAATTCCGGAAGCAAGCAATGCTGAGGTAAACACACCCGTCCCTGGCCCAAGCTCAATAACTGGCGCGGATGCAACGTCAATTCCTTTGGTTATTGCAGTACCAAGGGCCAGACTGGAAGGTGCGACAGCGCCGACCAGCAAAGGGGCATTCAACCACTCTCGGCAAAACAGAAGCGCATTCGAGGAGCGAGAAACCTCCCGTTTTCTAGAAAGTTTCAGCATACAACATCAACTCCAACGACCCTTTGGGAAAAGCCCGGCGATCGGTGTGCCGTTGTTGGCAGCAAGGACCAACGCCGGATCAAACAACGGCGGTTCGACCGGCGTTTTCAAAAGTGTCGCGCTGCTCACAACATTCGCCGAATGAATTTCAGACTGAATGGGACACACGGAACGTAACATGCCGCATATTATCTTGGCCGTTTGATCAGGTGACCGTGAATTGGCCCATCATGCCGCGGTCTTCATGTTCCAGAATGTGGCAGTGATACATGTACGGGTGTTGCTCCGTTGCCGAATGATCAAACCGCACGACAAACTCGGACCAGTCGTCATCATCAAGCACCACCGTATCCTTCCAACCTTGCTGATCTGGAGGCGTGACAGAGCCTTCCATCTGCTCGATCAGGAACGAACATCCATGGACATGAAACGGGTGGGCGCCCTGATTGGAACGGACCCGCCACCGTTCCCAGACACCTCGTTTGACCCGCTCATTGATGACGGACATATCCATCGCTGCGCCATTGATGGTCATATCCATTGCAGCGTGACCTGCATGCGCTCCATGATCACCGCCATCCTCCATATCGAGGACAAAGTCGCGGACATTCGCTATCTCGGCCTCTTCGGGCCGGACAATTGATGCAAGGACGTCGGGTAACGGAGCCTTGTGAGCGACAAGAGCCTGATCGACATTCAGCTTCAAAGACCAATTTGTTGAAGGCGCATTGGTTTCACTGAAAATGTTTTGCAAGCCGCTGATCAGCCCTTCTTCTTCGGCGTCAATCTCATCTTCGAAAAAGACAAGCAATTCAGCTGAAGCCCCGTCTGATAGATCAACGACAACCTCGCAGCGCTCGCCCGGCGACATTTCCATTGTTGTCATGGGGACCGGTTCCGCCAACAAACCACCGTCGCTGCCGATCTTGAAAAAGGTTCGGTTGTCCGCAAATGCAAGGACGTAGAACCGGGCATTAGCTCCATTCAACACCCGAAGCCTCACCTTACCGGCGGGCACGGCAGCAACCAATGGTGCGATGGCCCCGTTGATCAGCACGGTTTCTCCGAACCACCCATCTTCCCCGGCCTCGTTCAGGGAATATACGAACTGACCCTGCGCATCGAACGTTCGGTCCTGGATAATGACGGGCAAATCATCGACGCCATAGCGAGAGGGCAAATCGATTGCATCGCTCTCCTCATCATCGATGATAATCATGCCAGCCAGGCCACGATAAACCTGCTCACCGGACTTACCGTGCGTATGAGAGTGGTACCAGCAGGTCGCGGCCGGCTGCAGGATCGACAGCCTAGGCTGCCACTGATCTCCCGGCGCGATTTCAAGCTGCGGCCCTCCATCGACAATTCCAGGCACATGCAATCCGTGGCCATGAATGGCGACGCCTTCGCTCAAGGAATTGGTGTAACTCAAATTGAGTTCACTGTTCCGGCGCGTTCGAAGTGTCGGACCCAGATAGTCCTGGCTGATCCCGAGCGTTGAGGTTTCCAACCCCGGCAAAAAAGCGCGCTTGCCAGTGCGAATTTGCAGATCGACAGGGTCGCCGTTGGTGCCGTCGACAAGTTCAGGTATCGGCAATCGCGTCGGCTGCATGTTTGACCAGGCAGGGCAAGTAAAACCGACGCTGAATGCGGAAACGCTTCCGGCAATAAAATGTCGCCGAGACAGAGAAAATGGCATGCTTGTCCTCAGATCACATGAGACTTCGTTGATTGCCGCCAAGTCGACATTGCAGATGATCGCAAATGCGGAAGCAGCTGTTCAGATCTCTGATTGACAAGCGGACCAAGATCCATCGGACAAATGCCCGATTTTCAGTCTGAAACATCCGGCATATGGTCAATTTAACGCTTCGACCGACTGGTGCATGGCTATTCGGGAAACGAAAAGGAACGATACATGATCGACCCGTCAGGGCCATTTCGCCACTGGCAAACACTGTTTGCTGTCTTCGTGCTCATTGTTTTTGGCACCAGCATTATTGAAATTGTCTCAGAATTCATGAGTGGAGAAACCTTGCACTCAATGGCTGACGACATTGCAAGGCTGGCCGTGAGCGCATTGGTGCTGGCGGGATTTGTTATTGATCGCCGCGCACAGCAAAACGCTTTGAAGGATCTTGGTGGACAACTCCAAAAGGCGCGCGGTCAACTTGCCCGGCTTGATTCAAGATCCCCTGAACTTGCAGGGCAATACCGCGCCGTGATGCAGAAACAGTTTGACGCCTGGAACCTGACCGGCAGCGAACAGGATGTTGTCATCGGCATGTTGAAGGGATTGTCCTTCCGGGAAATAGCAGGACTTCGTCAGACGCGAGAAAAGACCGTTCGCCAACAGGCCTCGTCTGTTTACCGGAAGGCGGGTGTTTCCAGTCGAAACGAACTCACAGCCTGGTTCTTTGAGGACATGCTTGATCCGCCGGCGTCGGGCAACTGACGACCAGACCTGTCTCCGATGACCTCACTCGCATTCCAGTCGGTTCGGTGGAAATCGCGTATTGCGTCGTGAGACACCAGAGACTGAGAAAGCAAAAAACTATTCTGGTTCGACCGTGAACTGCAGCGGATAACCAAGTTGCCCTGCTGCATCAATCGCACGCGTCGCCTTCGTCTCCGCTACATCTTTCGGATAGACCGAAACAACACAGGCCCCTTTTTGATGGGCCGTCATCATCACCACCTCAGCCTGCGCCATATCCAACCGAAATTCGGCCTTCAAAATCAGCACCACAAATTCACGCGGGGTGTAATCGTCATTCACCAGCACGACCTTATAAAGCTTTGGCCGCTGAACCTTGGTCTTTTGTTTCGGTTTTAGGTCAATCTCACTCATCGCACTGGCCTAAGCTGCCGCCGTATTCTCCGGACGCATTGTTTTGACTGTCTCTTTGGAAGTACCGCCAAAATATTCATATCGGCGTATCGTCGACTTGCTAATATTTCCTTGCTGATAACCGCAGCTCCTGCCGCAGGTTCCCAAAAGGAAGCAGCCTGTCTCTGGACGACAGTATAGTGCATCGCGAAATCGAAGAAAACATGAGAGGCAAATAATTGTTCCGGATTCGCTAAATGCGTAACAGTTCAACGGGCTCTTGAGCGCTAAATTCACGAACGCGTGAAGTCGGCAGTTCATTTTTGCAAATCTAGCAACCGTTCTCACTCGTAGGCAGTCCAGTCACTCAAGGCAGAACTGCCGTCTGGAGGAAAGAACATGACCCGGCGTCTCACCACAAAAGTATCTCGCTGGCCGGCAACGGCTCTGTTCGGCCTGCTGCTCGCCTTTGCTCTTGTTATGCCGGATACCGCGCGGGCCGACCTCGGGGCTGCAGCCAGATCTGTTCCATCTGCCGAGCTGGTGGGCAAGGGACGAATGACTTATCTGGGGTTCAAGGTCTTCGATGCGGAACTTTACGCCCCTGGCGGCAGTTACCGACCGTCAACTCCCTTCGCTCTGAAACTCACCTACCTTCGGAATTTCAAAGGCAAAGACATCACGTCAAGCTCTGTCAAGGAAATCAAACGTCAGGGCGGCGTGTCAAAGCAGCAATTGGACAGCTGGACCAAGCAGATGAAATCGATCTTCCCGAATGTTTCCTCCGGTCAATCAATCATTGGGGTACGCACGGCAAAAGGAAGTACTATCTTTTACCTTGGCAACCGCAAACTGGGCTCGATCAACGACGCGGCCTTCACAAACAAGTTCTTCTCGATTTGGCTCGGTAACAGCACACGCAATCCGCAATTGCGCGCCAAGCTTGTCGGCAGCGGTTCGTGACGGCAGACACTGATCACTCACAGCACGCATCCATGGATACCGCAGCTTCGCCTGGAGCAGATCTTCAAGCTGAAGGCGCGCAAGGCACTCAAGGGTCTTCTTTTCAGGCCGGAACTGCACCTGTAACAATCTCAGGACTGGCTATCTACAGCGCGATGGCCTTTCCCCTGGCCTTCGCCGGGTTGCCAATCTACCTGCATGCTCCGGACTTTTACGCGGTAACGCTTGGACAGCCTATCGCCGCGCTTGGTGCTGTTCTACTCGGTCTTCGTTTGTTCGATGCCATTCAGGACCCCTTGATCGGCAGCCTCAGCGACAGGTTCCATCATCGCCGCGGAGTGATCCTTGGTGCAGGTGCGGTACTGCTGGGTGCCGGTTTCTGGATGCTGTTTCATCCCATGGAACAGATCCCCTTGCTGTGGTTTGCCGTTTCAGTCTTGCTGTGCACCACCGGTTTTTCTGTTGTGTCGATCAATTTCCAGACGCTTGGCGGCCTGTGGCGAACCCATAGCCGGGACCGCACCAGAGTAACTGCCAGCCGGGAAGCTGTCGGGCTGCTCGGTTTGCTGGCCGCGTCCGTTGCCCCGCCGCTTTTGGCAGGTCTCAGCGGCAAGGAGGCCGCCTTTCACTGGCTGTCGCTGGTCTATCTGCCATTCCTGGCAATCGCCCTTTGGCTCCTTTTACGCTGGATGCGGCAGACGCCCGTTAACGAGCCGCCGCCAAATGTTCGTGGAACCGGATGGCTGAAATTGATCGGCGATCGTTGGCGGGCGCTGTTTTTTGGCATGGTCTTCCTCAACACATTCGCCAGCGCTATTCCAGCTGTTCTGGTGCTATTTTTCATCCGGGACCGTCTGGAAGCAGAGTCCTTTACAGGTTTGTTTTTGCTGATTTATTTCCTTGCTGGAGCGCTGTCCATGCCGATCTGGACATGGTTCGCAGCCCGTCTTGGAAAAATGCGCGCCTGGCAGTGTTCACTCGGGGCGGCAATCCTGACTTTCTGCTGGGCAGCTCTTTTGCAGCCGGGTGACATCACAGCTTACGCCCTCGTATGCGCATTGTCAGGATTGGCGCTCGGCGCCGATCTTGCTCTACCACCAGCAATCCTGGCTGATCATATCGACGAAGACAGCCGGCAGGCCGATGCCTCCAGACTGTTCTCGGTCATGGCGTTTCAGTCAAAGGGCGCACTTGCGGTCGCGACCGGCCTGGCGCTGCCTCTTCTTGGACTGGCGGGATACCAGCCGGGCGGCACCATGACACCTGAACTCGGTTTCCTCCTCAGTGTCACCTATGCCGGTGTTCCTTGCGTTTTGAAACTTCTTGCCCTCATCGGGCTTCTCTGGTTCGAAAAAGACCTTGCCCTGAACAAATCCCCTGTGTGACTTTCCTGGAAGAAGCCTGCAGATGGAACCAGCAAGATGAGTGTTCGACCGCCGAGACAGACATTGATGTCCGACAAGGACCCGTTGGCGGCGGCACTTGAGCAAGAGATTCTGAACGAAAAGGCTTCAACCCTCTCCCGCTTGAACAAGAAGCTGGAGGCCGCCCTCGAATTGTTGAAGAAGGCCGAAACAGACCTTGACCGTTCACCGGAAGACCGGCATGCAAAACTTGCTGAGGCAAGTGAAGCGCTCTGGCACGTCACCATTCAGAGAGAACTTTGTGGCCTTCGGCAGCATCGCGCATTCTATGATTTTCTCGGCGTTCCAAAGGCCGTGCGGCTGCACATGGGCCCAGCCAGCAGCATCAGAGCATTGAAACCAGAGCGACAAGATAAGACTGATTTAGATCGCTGATTGAACGCAGGTCTAATCCGGACACAGGTTGTCCGACGAGTTGAGCTCGCGAAGCCATCTCAAATCTACGCCTGTCGAAAAGTATCATTTGTATCAAATGTGAAACAGCTGCTGATACGTGGCTTACAATTAAGACGTTTCTTCCTTCATTCAAACATCCAGCAGATACATCCAGCGCTGAAGATGGCTGCTCCGCTATCGAATTCAAAGCGGAACTGGGCAGGACAGTTTGAACCCAAAGCAGCAAAAGATCTGCATACATTTGAAGGAATATTGAAATGTCTACCAGGCTAACTGGCCGAGCAAACACATCTCCTGCCAATACCGGTAAATTTGAACTATTGCGACCTTCTGAGAACCTCAGAGAGGGTGCCAAAGCCAGCGAAACTGAGGAATTCATCTCAGAAACGCAAGGACGTGACACCATTTTCAGCGACGATAATGGCCAACGCACCGGGCGTGAAAGCCAAAGCATCGATGTCGAGTTCGAGAGCGAAGGTGGTCAGGAACCAATCGCAATGCGTGGCCGCTTGCAAAACAATCTCAAGCAACTTGGATTGGCCAATTCTCAAGCTGACGATCAAGAGTCTGCAAACTGGAACGTCATTGCCGAACTGGAATCGGACTTTGCCAGCGCGATGTCTCGCCTTCAGTCAAATTTAAGTTCAAACCTGAAAAAACTGGGCGCAGCCAACCAGTTTGAACCTTTTCCGTCGAAACCCAGTTTTGAGGCTGGAGATTTCCAGCCGCTGGATCAAACCATTTGGATCGACTGGTATAGTGACGATTTTTATGCCGGTGGCGATGGCATCGACATTGCCTACGGTCTCGGTGGCGTCGACAATCTCTGGCTCAACGGCGGCAACGATGTTGCTTACGGTGGCAGCGACAACGACTACATTTATGGCGGAGACGGCGCAGACCGACTTAACGGCGATAGCGGCGACGACAAACTTTACGGTCATGATGGTAACGACACCCTCAATGGCGGCACCGGTGATGACTACCTGTCAGGCTGGCGCGGCGATGATGAACTTCTCGGCGGAACCGGCAACGACACTCTGGAAGGCGACGGCGGAAACGACCTGCTGAACGGTGGCCACGGTGACGATTATCTTTATGGCGGAAATGACGATGATCTCCTCTATGGCGGTCATGGAAACGATCGCCTCTACGGAAACCGGCACAATGACCGCGTCTATGGTCAGGACGGCGATGACGTGATCAGTGGTGGCACTGGTGACGACAGACTTTACGGCGGCAACGGTGAGGATCTGATCTATGGCGACTTTGGAGACGACATTCTCTACGGCGGTAGCGACAACGACACTCTCCGCGGTGGCCGGGACGACGACACTCTCTACGGCGAATCCGGAAACGACACCCTTTTCGGCGAAGAAGGAAACGACACCCTTTTCGGCGGCAGCGGTATCGACCGGCTTTATGGTGAAGACGGCGATGACAATCTGAACGGTGGTTCCGGCAACGATCTGATGTGGGGCGGCGACGGCGCCGACACCATGTATGGCGGAATTGGCGCTGATGCCATGCAGGGCGGGAATGGCGATGACGTTATGTCGGGCGCCAACGGCAACGACATCCTGTGGGGTCAGAATGGTGCCGACGTCCTGAACGGCGGTTGGGGCAATGACTCCCTTTACGGCGGCGAAGGCGACGACGAAGTCAATGGCGACGGCGGCAACGACTTCCTCTATGGGCAGCAAGGAGAAGATACAATAAATGGCGGGTCAGGAGCCGATCAGATGTTCGGCGGTGAAGACCGGGACAAATTGTATGGCGGGATCGGCAACGATACGCAATATGGCGGCGACGGCAACGACCTGGTTTATGGCGAGGATGGAGCTGACAGTCTTTACGGAGGTGCCGGCATTGACCTCATAAATGGCGGTGAAGGCAACGACTTCATCAGTGGCGGAACCAACAGCCAGGGTTTCAACTTTGGCGATGGCCTTTTCGGAGGCTCAGGCTGGGACACATTCCATTTCCAGTCCGGTGACAGCGGTGGTGCTGGCGGCAATCCGATGGACATCATCTTCGATTTCGGTGATGGCGGTGACATGCTCTTTTTCGAGGGTTTTGGCGGCGCGAACTTCCTCGGAGAACAGTCGAGTTTCTCAAACGGCCTAGGTGCTGAAGCTTATTTTGAGCACACGTTTTTCGACGTTGACGGTATCGGAGATGCAACGGTGGTTCACATTCGGGACGATGCCGGCCAAAACGCAGATGTCTCCGTCATCTTGCTTGGACATCTTGACCTTGATGCCCAGTCGGACGTGTTCATCATTTAACTTTCGGTACTGCAAGATGTCAGGTGGCGGGAAAACCCGCCGCCTTTCTTGCTTTATCGGGGTGAAACCTATGCAAACAAAAACAATGTCCTAGAGTGCACCGAAGCTTCAAGCAGCACCATGATGGCTGCATCAAATGCCAGACGAAATGAAACAAGGTGCGGGATATGACTGCAGACAGTTCAAACGATATCGTTGAAAATGAACCTGTTTCGGATCTGGGGTCACCTGCCGCCTCCCTCCAAGGGACGGGTGGCGACCAGCCGTCGTCCAGCATTCTTTTGGACGGTTTCGAGGCCCTTTCAGAAGGTGTCGCGCTCTGGGACCGCACCTGGCGTCTGATTTCCTCCAATGCAGTTTTTCGCGAACGCGTCTTTGAAAACGACACAAGACTGTTTTCGGTCCACAGAGGTTTCCAAGAGATTTTCACAGACCTAGTCGATCATGATTGCTTCGACATTCTAGCCGACACTGATCCAGGTCAGTTTGCCAATGATCTGCAAGAAAAAATGGCAAGTGATGGAAATGCCTACCTGCGTCACCGCGACGGCCGCGTACTGCAAGCAACCTCCAGCGAAACCAAGCAGGGCAATTTCCTGACCGAATTGCGGGAAGTTACCCGACCTCATTCACAGGACAAAATCGGCGAACATGTTTTGCTCGAAGCAATTGAGGCTTTCGATGAAGGCTTTGTGCTTTATGACAGTGACCGGCGCTTGGTATACGCAAACAGCCAGTATGCGAACATGCTTGGACCACACAAGGATGTTTTGAAACCAGGCACTCCCATGTCGGAAGTCATCCAGCGCGCCATGAGCGACGGCCACGTCACCATCATTCGAGGGCCAGCCGGCGGACCAGCGCAAATTTTTCGGACCCTCGATGAACTCGGCACCCTCAAAATCGACATTAAGGTAGCTGACGGCACGTACAGAGTTATCACGCTTACCCGCCTCAAGGGCGGCGGCGTCGTCGCAACCGTGCTCGATATCACTGAGCGCTTCAAAGCCGAACGTCTGTTTACCGACGTGGTCGCTCGCCTGCCGGTCGGGGTTGCCATTGAAAGCGCAGATGGCCGCTTCACACATTGCAACGAGGCCTTCGCCGCCCCTTTCCAACTAAGTGTCGACGAAATTCTCGCGCTGTCGGATGAGCAACGAATAGAAATTCTCGCCCACCACATCGCCACCGTTAAGGGACAGCCAGTTGGAAACGATGCTGCTGCACACTTCAGCAGGGCCGCTCAGGAACAGCGTCAAACGCTCGCGTCCATGGAGGTCAGTTTTAAAGATGGCCGCCATTTTTTTGTGGAACGGGCCGTCACTCAGGACGATGGCAGAGTGATCGTAGTAACCGACACGACTGCCTTGATCGAAGCGGAGGAGCTTAGTCTCTCTGTTCTAAACGATGCCATCCAGTCTCTGGATGAGGGCTTGGTGCTCTACGACGCTGACCTCAACTTCTCGATGGCAAACCGCGAATGGCATCGCATGTTTTTCAGCAACATACCCGCACCCGAAATTGGCGAGAATGTCGTCAGTATCATGCGGCGGCTGTTCAAAGCCGATGTGATGTGCATTCCAGAAGGCCTTGAAGAGGCCGCCTATATGGAAGAGCTCGAAAACACCATCCGCACCTATGAGAAAAAGATAACCCTGAAACTCGCAAACGGAGCAACACTGCTTGCTTCTGCGCACAAGACCGAACTGAACGGCTATCTGGTCTCCTTTATGGATGTCACGGAGCAGCTCCGCGCGGAAGAAGAACAACGCGAAGCCGATATGCTGCTGCGAAAGATCGTTGAAGCCTGTCCGGCGAATTTTCTAGTCTCCCGGGTCGACGACGGGAAGATCATCTATTGTCCACCTGCTTCCAGGGAACGCTTCGGCAATATCCAGACGACCCTCAGCTTCTTCTTGAAGCCGGAAGATCGCGAGGCGTATCTAAGAGCCCTGCTGCCAACGGGTCAACTTGACGACTATCGCGTCCAGTTCCGCAGAGCTGACGGATCCATCATGGAAGGTCTGACAGCTGCCAGGGTCACCGATTACAAGGGCGAGGATGTCATCGTCTCCTCCACCCGGGATATTTCCGATCAACTTGCCATGCAGGCTGAGCTTGAGCGTCAACGCGAACTTGTCCACCAAAACGAGAAACTCTCCGCACTCGGTGAACTTCTTGCAGGTGTTGCACATGAACTCAACAATCCACTTTCTGTAATTTCCGGCTACGCCCAGATGCTTCAGGGCAAGATCTCCGACCCAATTCAGGCAGGTCGCGTTGACCTGATCTGCCAGTCCGCAGAACGGGCGACAAAAATCGTTCGAACGTTCTTGTCCATGGCGCGTCGCAGGCCAGCGAGGGTCGAGCTCTGTTCCGTCAACGACGTGCTGGCCATCGTCCTCGAAGTCTCAAGCTACGGACTAACGTCCAGCGGTACGATCCTAACAAGCACACTCGACCAGAGCGTGCCGCCGGTTTCTGGCGATTTCGATCAGCTGGCACAGGTCTTCAGCAATCTCATCACGAACGCAAAGCAAGCCGTTCAACCTCTTGGACATGCGGGCAAGCTCTCCGTCCGGACACGTTTCGAGGCAGGATCGAAGCGGGTGGTCGTCGACGTTGAAGACAATGGGCCAGGTATCCCTCCGCATCTTCAAAAGCGCATTTTTGAGCCCTTCTTCACGACCAAGGATGTCGGCAAGGGCACGGGGGTCGGCCTCGCGTTTAGTCATCGCATCGTCGCCAACCATGACGGAAAACTTGTGTTGAAATCAGCTCCGGGAAAAGGAACACGATTTTCCGTCAAATTGCCCGCCGTGACGGACCAAACGGAAGCCAACAAGGCGCGTGTCAAAGAGGAAGTTGCCCCTGGGAATTTCTCGGTTCTCATTGTTGAGGACGATGTTGGCGTTGCTCAACTTCTCTACGATATTCTGAAAGAAGAGGGGTACAACACAACGAAGGGTGTCTCTCCAAGAGAAGCACTACGGAAGGCAGAGGCTCAGTCTTACGATGCCATTCTGTGCGATTATAAAATGCCCGGCATTAACGGCGCGGAATTTTTCTACGCGTTGGAAGTCATCGCACCGGAAGCGGCCCAACGGGTGGGTTTTGTCACAGGAGACACTATGAGTGACAAAATTCAGCGCTTTTTCAGCTCGACCGGATGTCCACATATCGAAAAGCCCATCGCAAAGGAAGATCTCCTTCTGCTGTTGAAACAGATTGTTGAACAAAGAAAGAAAACTACATGAGCGAGGACTGTCGCGAGATCATAATCTGTGATGACGAGGCACCGCTGAGAAGAATGCTGAGCGATCATCTAAGTGAGTGTGGCTATCTTATCCGACAAGCTGAGGACGCCGCGTCCTTGTTCGTTCTGATGAATGAGCGGGAACCGGATCTCGTGTTGCTCGATGTCAAAATGCCAGGCAAGGACGGGCTGACAGCTCTGCGCGAATTGAGAAAAACGTCTGTTGTCCCTGTTCTCATGCTGACGGCCGCAGGTGAACTGGTCGACAAGATCCTCGGCTTGGAATTCGGCGCCGATGATTATCTTGTAAAGCCGGTCGATCTTCGTGAGCTTCAAGCGCGGATCAAGGCGACAATTCGTCGAAATGAAATCGGCCAAGGAGCGAAGGACAAGTCCAAAGCACCTGAAGGAGCGGTGCAATTCGGGCCCTGTCGACTTGATGTTGATAGCGCTCGTCTGTTTGGGCCTGATGGCAATGAAGTAACCATTACTGCCATGGAGTTCCGTCTGTTACGTGTATTTGCGGCCAACCGTGGACGGATACTCAATCGGGACCAGCTGCTTGAACAGGCACATGACAAGGCTTGGGAGCCTTTCGACAGATCCATCGACCTGCGAATTTCGCGCATCCGGCGAAAAATCGAACCCAATCCGGATAAGCCGGAAATCATTCGAACAGTTCGAGGCGTTGGTTACATTTTCGACTGACAAGCCAACGAATGCAGACGATCGTTCGAAGTGGTGACAGATCATGCAGACAAGACATTCAAATCAACCTTCGTGACGGACCAACAGAAACCGAAGACAGCGGCTGGTCTAGGCAAGGCCTAGGCTAAGTACAGCTCTGAAAACGGCTTGGTCTATTTCACTAAGAGGCGTGTTCATAACTCACCTGTGATCCCACCTCTCCATGGAGGTGCACTAGTGTCGTTGATGGGGGGGTGATCGGACTGATCGCAGGATTCCGAAACCTTGTGATAGTCATCACTTCTTTGTTGATGTCCCCGACTTAGAAAAGCGTACCGCTTGCATCTTGTATGTGGCGGTGCTTTTTTCTGGGGGCAATCTGAAAAATGAGTTATTTACAGTCGCGCTCAGCGAACTATGTGAAACCGTTATGGTTCGAGGCGCTGCCGGGTTCTGTTCGGCGAAACATTAACAACAACGTCAATCGCAGAGCGATCACAATGTGCAGGAAGACCGGCCCGCTAAGGTTCACATCCAGACTGGCGACAGGATGCCTTGCATTGGCGTTGCTATTTAACCCGGTGTCGACACACCTGATGCCGGTGGTCGAAGCGCAGGCCCAATCCGTGCGCGCGGTCCCCGAGGGAAACAGATACAAGTCCCAACCCAAGATCCCGTTTGCTTCCTCCCGCCGCACCAATGCGTCCAAATCCAGCTACGATGCCAAGTTCAACAAGGTCTTGTCGGTTCTCAAGCGCGACCGCCGGCTGTTAGGTTCCATCAAGCGCGTGTCCAAGCGCTACGGCATAGACCCAATCCATCTCATCGGCGCGATTGTCGGCGAACACACCTACAATTACGACACACTCGACAGCGCTCAATCGTACTACGTCAAGGCGCTCGCCTATGCCGGCATCAGGTTCGAGTTCGAATTGAATGGCGAGCATGTCGACACATTTGTCGAACGGCCACAGTTTGAGCGCTGCAGCAAGGACCACATTCAAAAGAGCAGCGACAGGCGCTGGTCCTGCTATGAGAATGTCTGGAACAGCAAGTTTCGTGGCCGCAGGGTTGATGGCGTTCGGTATCCGAAGAAGAACTTCAACGAAGCGTTTTTTCAGCCGCTGTTTTCAGGTCAGAGTTTCGGGCTGGGTCAATTGAGCCCACTCACCGTTCTCAAGATGACCGACCGAGTTGCCCGTCAGAGCAACTATCGCAAGCTCGAAGCTTCCAAGCCGAAGGAAGTCTATAAGGCCACCATGGATCCGAATATCTCGCTCCACTACATGGCGGCGATCATTCAGGACGCGATTGCAGCTTATAAATCCGTTGGCAAAGTCGACATCTCGAACAATCCGGGCCTGACGGCGACCCTCTACAATCTCGGCGACCCCTGGAGCCGGGCTGCCAAGTTCCGCAGAACCGGAAGATCCTGGCCCCGCGAGAACTATTATGGCTGGCTGGTCAACGATCGCATCGATGACCTTCGGGCTTTGCTCTGACAACCCAATCTTAGACAGTGTGTCGAACTAGGTCAGAAACGGATTTGTTTCCCGTTCCTGTCCCAGTGTCGATGCCTGGCCGTGGCCGGGCAAGAACGAGACATCGTCACCGAGCGGCAGCAGTTTTTCCTGAATGGATTTGATCAAGGTCGCATGATCGCCTCCAGGCAGATCGGTTCTGCCGATCGAACCTGCAAAGAGCACATCGCCGGAGATGGCGAACCGCAGTTCCTTGTCGAAGAAAACCAGATGACCGGGCGAATGACCCGGGCAATGCAGAACATCGAATGTCCTTCCGGCAATTTCGATCTGATCACCTTCCACCATCCATCGATCCGGCATAACCGGTTTGACGCCATCCACACCGAATTGCACAGCCTGGTCGGAGATCCTGTCTATCAGCGGCTGGTCGGCTTCGTGAGGGCCCTCGACAGGCACACTCAGCGCAGCAGCAAGGTCAGCTGCGCCGCCCACATGGTCTATGTGACCGTGAGTGAGCACAATTTTTTCGACGCTGACACCCTGCTTTTCAATTGCAGCCTGAATGCGCTCGACATCGCCACCAGGGTCCACCACAGCACCTTTCATCGTCGCCGGATCCCAGATCAGCGAGCAGTTTTGCTGAAACTGTGTGACGACAATAACCATGACCTGGATCGGCGGCATCTCGTCACCGTCCTGGCCGTCGGGTCCATTTTCTTCTTGCGACAAAACCGCCTCCTCTCGTGAAACCCAAGTTCCGGCATTATAAGTAATACGGGACAACACAGGCCGTTATTAGGAATATGATCATAAGCGGCTTCACCTTGCCGCAAGCATTTCGTACAAGAAGACAAGACCGCTGAGAAGACGGCAGCCACAATCGGGTATCCGAACCATATGAAGCGAAGACTATTAACACTGCTGATAACAACGGCGGCAGCCCTTGTCCCCGCCTCGGCGGGAATGGCGCAGCCCGGCAGAACGGCTCCCAGTTTTGAAGGCTGGACCGTTGACTGCGGCAATACGGGTGTGTGTTTTGCGTCCTCCTTTACCAGGTCCCAATCCGTCTGGGTGGATGTTCGGATCGTTCGTGATTGGCAAGCAGAGGCCCAACCTCTGGTGCGTCTGACGACCAACACGGAGCTGCCTCAGGACGGAACACTACAGTTTGAAGTTGATGGAGGCGTTATTGAGGCGCTGCCGATCGAGCAACTGCGCGAGATGCAGACCGCAGTGACACCTCCTGCAGGCTTCCGCCCGCTCGGCGGTGAAGGTTTCTGGTATCCGACGGGCCCTGCCACAGTGACATTGCTGGAGGCCATGCGTTCCGGCCGGGAACTGACAATTCAATTGCCCCCCGTGGGAGATGCAGATCCCGTTGCTGTCCCTGTTCCCTTGCAAGGCCTGAAGGCCAGCTTGCTCTGGCTCGACAATCGGCAGGATCGTACCGGCACCGTTGCCGCAATCATCTCAAAGGGCGATGAGCCTGCCAAAGATGCTCCGCATGCAGTCCCGGTCGTCAGCGCAGATCAATTGCCGCCGGAAGTCGCCGCCGTTTGGTCCGCCAACAGGCTGTGCTCCGAAATTGACCCGACAATTTTCGCGAGCCTCAACGCCGTCCGCGTGCCTCTTGAAGACACGTCATCGCTTTATATTATTCCGTGCGGCGCACCCACCGCCATAAACAGTCCCTATGTTGCCGTGCTCTCTGGCAAGGACGGAGCCGCGCGTCAGGTGCATGTCGCTCGCATGTCTGAAAAGGGGCCGATTGCATCGGATCTGATCTACAACGCAAGATGGATCCCGGCAGATCAGCAACTTATAAGCTACTTTAAGGGCTCCGGCGTCGGCGAATGCGGGCTCTGGAACCGGTGGAGCTGGAACGGAACAGGACTGGTGCTGCTGGAAGAAGCGACACGAAAAACCTGTGACGGTACACCCCCGGACTTGTCCAATTGGTCAAACACCTGGCCGACCAAAAACGCCTCCAATTAGGCCGTGGACCAAGGAATTTCTTGCGATTTTGCCTCTCTCGCCCTTATGATGATGACGCAGCGGCTGGAGAGGGATGCGGCAGGTGTGTTTCAGCCCTATCCCAGAATGTTGAACAGACGTACCGGGTGCGTCTTGGCGAAGTGACTCGACTGTGAAGGCGGGTGAGATTGGGTGTGATGTGTCGGTGCGGCACAGAAATTAAGGTGATTTAGTAATGCACGATGGCGATTCGGACCGGCGGTCGCGTGGTCGACGCGGCGGCAAACGCGAGTTTGGCGGTCCGCAAGACTTCGGCAGTGATTTTGGCGGAAGCGACTTCGGTGGCGATTATGGCGGTGGCCGCAGCGGAGGTTACCGGGGCGGACGTGACAATGATTTTGGTGGCGGCTACGGCCGCGACAATAGGGATGGCGGATATGGCGGCGGCCGTGGCGGATACGGCGGCGGCGGTGACCGAGACGGTGGTTACGGCGGTGGGGGCCGCGGTGGCTACGGCGGCGGTGGTGATCGCGAAGGCGGCGGCGGACGCGGCGGTTACGGTGACCGTGATGGCGGCGGTGGTCGTGGTGGCTATGGCGGCGGCGGTGGTCGTGGTGGCTATGGCGGCGGCGGCGGCCGTGGCGGATACGGCGGCGGCGGTCGTGAAGGCGGCGGCTACGGCGGTGGTGGTCGTGATGGCGGTGGTTACGGCGGTGGTGGCCGGGACGGCGGCTATGGCGGTGGTCGTGGCGGATACGGCAATCGTGAAGGTGGTGATGGCGACGGCTTCCGTCAACAGCGCCCTCGCGGAGATGGCCCACCGGTTGAACGCGGCCCACGCCAATCTGGCACCGTAAAATTCTTCAAGACGGACAAAGGCTTCGGCTTTATCACACCTGATGAAGGCGACGCGGATGTGTTCGTCCATATTTCAGCGGTGGAACGCTCCGGTATGGCTTCGCTGGACAGCGGGCAACGGATTTCGTTTGAAACCGAACCCGACCGTCGTGGCAAAGGACCGAAAGCGGTGAACCTGCAGGTCGTGGAAGAGGACGGCGGACCCTCGGAAGACGACAGCGCACCTGTCGAGGAATAGACTTCCGATCACGGTTTAACTGCACAGACATGAACAATCTAAGGGCGCAGCGTTGCTGCGCCCTTGTCGTTTTCCGGCCTCAGAATGGACTTCTTCAATAACCATAGGTACGGCCTTTCGGCCGAATACCCTCGTTAACTTATCTGACAAGAACCACCAATGGACAATGAAATCACGCCAGTCCGGGTCCGCCCATTTCTACCCGGGGACCTTGGAACTCTGCTTCCACTGAACAATGCTGCAGCGCCAGGTGTGAGCGCACTGAGCGCAGAAGCGATGCTGGACTTGATCAACAGCGCGTTGATCAATCTTGTGGCGGAAATCGACAACGCACCAGTAGGCCTTCTCCTGTGCATGGGCGATGGTGCCGACTACAGCAGCCCAAACTATGTCTGGGTAAGCGAACGCTTTTCCAGTTTTGCCTATATCGACCGCATCTTCGTTGACGAAACACTGCGAGGCCGAAAAATTGGAGACGCGCTCTATGCGGAACTTTTCCGGCATTTCGCCGGGACGGGACGTTCATTCCTGTGCGAGGTCAATGAGCGCCCACCGAACCCGGGTTCCTTGCGGTTTCACGGACGCCTCGGTTTTCAGGAAGTCGGCAAAGCGGATCACACAAACACTGCCGTTATCTACATGAAACGGGATCCGGAGCCTTCTCCAGGAGAAGGTGCTCAATGAACTACCGTCACGCCTACCATGCTGGAAACATTGGCGATGTGCTCAAACACATCGTATTGACCAGGTTGATCGTCTATTTTCAACGCAAGGACAAGCCGTTCAGGGTCCTGGACACCCACGCCGGGATTGGCCAGTACGATCTGAACTCGAAAGAGACCCAGAAAACGGGTGAATGGAAGCAAGGGATCGGGAAAGTCCTTGCGGCAGATGCACCTGCTTCAGTTGAAACTCTTATAGCCCCCTGGCTCGACGTGGTCCGCGATCTCAATCCGAGTGGTGACCTGACGATCTATCCAGGGTCACCCGGCCTCACGCGGCAATTGTTGCGAAAGACTGACCGGTTGAGCCTGACTGAACTGCATCCGGCTGACTTCAAAACACTGTCCGCCCACTTTGAAGGAGACTTTCAGGTCAAGACAATTCATCTCGATGGTTGGATGGCCATGGGAAGTTTTCTGCCGCCAAAAGAGAAACGGGGCTTTGTTCTGGTCGATCCGGCATATGAAGCAACCGATGAATTTGATCGCATGACACAGGCAGTAAGCAAGGCTTATCGGAAGTGGGCGAGTGGAACCTATGCGCTCTGGTATCCAATGAAGGATGCAAAAGCGATCAACCGAATGCACGAAGCTTTTGAAGCATCCGGTATCAGCGACGTGCTCGCAATAGAACTGAATGTCGGGAAAAGCGGCCCTGATACACGAATGCTCGGATCCGGGATGACGTTGATCAACCCGCCATTCACTCTTGCGGATGAAATGCGGGTTCTGCTGCCGTGGCTGTGTGACATTCTGCGTCAAGGGCCTGGAACAAGCTGGCAAGTCAAACAGGTGATCGCCGAATAATTGCGCCATAGGGCACTTTTGCTCCTATCGGCGCTTGACGTTGCACCTCTGCTCGCCCATCGTCTCCACTCAGTTTGCCTTCGGAGTTATTGCCGTGCGTATTGCCCGTTCCGCCCGTTTGATCCTGTCTGTCATGACCGCCTGCGCAAGCCTGGCCACCCCCGTGGTTGCCGACGAGCACCGCGCCTATTTTTCCTTTGGCGGTGAGCCTCGGCTTCCAGACTGCACAGCAGGTTCCGTTCAAAGCGCAGTTGCCGGTTCCGTTGCAAAGGCAAGGAAAGATTACTACGGCGGCCGCACGATCCTCAGCATCGATGAGATCACGGAAGTCGCCTATCGGGCCAACGACGTCAGTCCCCTTGCACGCCGCTTCTGTCGCGGCAAGGCAAGCCTTTCCGACGGCAGCTATCAATCCGTTCATTACATGGTTGAAGAACACGCCGGTTTCGTCGGCGTGAGCTGGAACGTGGAAGCCTGCCTTGCACCGTTGGACAAATGGCGCGTCTACGGAGCATATTGCAGCACCGCGCGTCCACACTGACGCGATCACCTGCGGCAAAGGACAATTCATGGCGCTGATCAGCCGCGCATTGGGCTTTTGTGCATGTCTGATGGCAGCCAGCCTACAGTCGTTTTCGTCGCTCGCCGACCAGGCGGGTGAGTTCGATTTCTATGTCCTGGCGCTGTCCTGGTCGCCCACCTACTGCAAACAGGAAGGCGAAGACGCGAACCCCCATCAATGTGATGTCCGCAACCCTTTCCGGTTCGTCGTGCATGGCCTTTGGCCCCAATATGAAAACGGCTATCCATCTTCCTGCCCGGGCGTACGCCAAAGGATCGATCGACAAATCGCAGTTGATATGGAAGACATCATGCCCAGCCATGGACTTGTTTTTCACCAGTGGCGCAAGCACGGTACATGCTCAGGTCTGGAGCCTGATGAGTACTTCGACCTGACCCGCGATGCATATGAAAAAATCACCATTCCCGGGGCGTTTGAAAACCTGAACAAGCGCGGCAAGGCGGCACCGGCAACTGTCGAGAAGGCTTTCAGACTTGCCAATCCTGGTCTCAAGGAAGACGGTATGGCCGTCACCTGTTCAAGGGGCGAATTTGAAGAAATCCGCATCTGCCTGACCAAAGATCTCGCTTTCAGATCCTGTGCAGCTGTCGACCGCAGAGGCTGTCGCAACGGAAAACTCGCTGTTCCGGCACCGCGCTAACCGCATCCGAAAACGCTTTACCTGTCCAATTCTGAGGAAACACCGTCATGAAATTGCGTTCTTCACCGCCTTCACCGTTTGGCCGGAAGGTGAAACTGGCTGCGGCACTCCTTGGATTGAAGGACAAGATCCAGATGGAAGACGCAAACACCGCGGATCCATCCGACAGTCTTCGCAGCCAGAACCCACTCGGCAAGATCCCGGCACTGATCCTGGACAATGGCGATGTGCTCTATGACAGCGCTGTTATCGTGGAATATCTCGACCACCTGGCAGGAGGCGGCAAACTGCTGCCTCAAGGCGATACCCGGTTCACCGTTCTCCGCGACCAGACACTGGCTGACGGCATTATGGATGCCGCGTTGCTGAGGGTTTACGAAAAGCGCTTTAAGGATCCAAAGTACCGGGACCCTGCCTGGGACGCCTATCAGGGAGCAAAGGTCGAGCGTGGCCTGGCACATTTTGAAACCAAAACACCACCCGCCCCATCTTCCGCAAACCATGTCACAGTTGCTGACCTGACGCTCGCCTGTGCGCTCGGATATCTCGATATGCGTTTCAACGGCGACTGGCGGTCAAGCTGTCCGAACCTGGTTGCCTGGCTAAGCGCTTTTGAAAAGGCTGTCCCTGCATTCGCAGACACGAAGCAACCCGCCTCGCCTGTTCCCGACAACGCACCGGCCCTCCTGCAATAAGAGTTGCTGGACTGGAAACAAAAAAAGTTTGTTTCCAGATGCTTTTCCACCCACGGGACCCGAGGCCGGTTAGGCTGTCGAACACTGCCCTATTACACAGAGACAGACCTATGTTCCTCCGCCGGACAATGGACGTCGGCCACGGATTTTCAAAAGCCGGCGTCCGCTTGAAACAGACTTGCCGAAATCGTTCTGCAAAGCCAAAAGCGTTGGCACCAGCAGGATCACGAGGAAAAGGCCGACACCGAGCCCATAAGCCAGGGTAATGACGGTCGGCTTCAGGAACAGGGCCTGACGACTCGTTTCGAACAGCAGTGGCGCAAGTCCGAAAACGGTGGTTGCGGTCGTCAACACGACTGCCCGCAATCGATCGCACACCCCTTGCACCAGAGCCTGCCGGAACGGATGGTTCTTGGCGTATTCATCGATTGTCGTGACAAGCACGATACTGTCGTTGATGATGATGCCGGACATGCCGATGAACCCGACAACGGAGAACATCGACAGCGGCAACCCGTGCAAATAGTGCCCCCAAAGCATACCGATTGCGCCGAACGGGATGATGATCATGATCATCAGCGGTCGTGTCCAGCTCTCAAAAATCCAGCAAAGCGTCAGATAAATCCCGGCCAGACAGAGCGCAAACCCCAGCACGGCATCTGACAGGAAAGACCGTTCCTGTTCAGCCAAACCGCTCATCTCGCTTTCGACATCAAAATCCGATGCGAGTTGAGGCAACAATTCGCTTTCCAGAATGCTTGTGACCCGAGCCGCAGCCTCCGGATCGTCCTCAGAAACATCGCCGGTCACTCTTAGAGTGCGCAGACCGTCGCTCCGCCGGACAGATGCAAATCCGTAGCTGCTGTCCACATTGACGATTTCACTGAGCGAGACATAGGTGCCGGAATTGGTGCGAATGCGTGTATTGTATAGAAACGACGCATCGGTCTCGTCATCGGGCATCAGTACCTTGACCTTGGCAGTTCGGCGACCGATAGGAAATTCTGCAACTTCAATGCCTTCCAGCCTATTGCGCAGCATCTGGGCAACATCATCCGTGGTGAACCCCAGCGCTTCTCCGCGCGGCGTCAGTGTCAGGCTAAGTTCGGGCTTGTCATAGGCGAGCGTATCTTCAAGTGCACTGACCCCTTCCATGGGGGCAAGCGCCTGCTTCAGGAACTCTGCTGCCGCCTTTAGGTTTTCCGTGGAAGATCCATAGAGCTTGACGTCAATCGCGTCTCCACCCGGTCCGGACCGCTCCCCTCGCAAGGCCAGCGTTTCCAGAAGCGGCGGTCGCTGGATTTCTTCACGCCAGTCTCCAATAAACTGAAACGCGGAGTACGGCCGTAGATCCGGATCCAGAAGTTCGATGGAGATCCCGCCGAGCTGATCGACGTCTTTGGAATCTGCGCCGCTCAAACCACGCCCGGCAGTCCCTCCGACCGTGGAAAGTGCGAAGACAACCGGTTCCGTGCCGTATTCTTCCTGATATCGCGTATTTACGACATCAAGTGCTCGCTCCAATTCAGCGATCATCGCCTTGGTGTCTTCCCGTTCCGTTCCGGGCATCATGGCAATGCTTGCAGACACCACAGCCCGTTCCGGCGCATTGAAGAAGCGCCACCTGACGCTTCCATCAACAAACAACGTCAGGGACAACAACAGAACCATCACAGCAAACCCGATAGCTGGGTAGCGGACCGTGATCAACCAATCGACAAATCGGCGGAACAGGTTCTCGCGAAACCAGACAAAGCCGCGGTTGAACCACCGGTTCGGCAGATCGTACCAATGGGTCTTTTTGCTGGCCGACAAGGCATGGTTCATATGAGCCGGCAGGATCAGAAAGCTCTCGACAAGGCTGGCAACCAGAACAACTGCGACCGTAAACGGAATGTCCGCAATCAAGGTACCGAACCGGCCACCGATCGCGGTCAGCCCGACAAATGCAATCAGGGTGGTGATTGACGCGCTGAATACCGGGGCTGTCATCCGGCGAGCTGCAAGACTGGCTGCTTCCGCAGGCGGATAACCGCGTCTGTGCAGTGAATCTGCGTGTTCACCGACCACAATTGCATCGTCCACGACAATGCCGAGACAGATGATCAGCGCAAAAACGGACACCATATTGAGTGTCAGGCCGAACGCATACATCAGCCCGATGGTTGCCGCCATGGCAACCGGTATGCCCGCCGCCACCCAGAACGCGGTTCGCGAAGACAGAAATAGAAACAGGAACGCAAGCACCAGGGACAAGCCAAAGATGCCGTTCTCGACCAGAATATTCATCCGGTCGATAATGTTTTGCGAACGGGTCCGGGTCAGTTGCACCTCGACACCATTCGGCAAGGTCTCCTGAAACTCCGCGGTTATTCTCTCAACATCCCGCTGAATGGAGATGGTGTCACCCTGTGCGCTTCTGTCGACACGCAGCACTACTGCCGGCATGCCCTTGTGATAGTAGGCACGGCCACTTTCCACGCCTTCTGTAACGATCTCCGCAACGGAACGCAGCTGTAGTTTTTCACCCTGCGAGGGCGCTTTCAGGACAATTTCACCGAGGTCCTGTTCGCTTCGCCGTGTCTGGCCTGTCCTGAGCCGGGCACCACCGCCACTGACGTCACCGGCTGGCGTCGTTTCCATTTCCGCCTCAACAACATCGGCGATCTCACGAAGGGTCATATCGTGGCGGACCAGCATGTCCTCGCCGACATTGACCCTGATAATTGGATTGGCCAGCCCCTGAATGGAGACCCGCGTTACACCCTGGCGAAAGAGAGTCGTCTGCAAATCCTCTGCGAACCGTGCCAGCTGGTCGATATCAACCGGTCCGAAAATCACAACGTCGGTCACCCTGTCGCGATAAACGCCACGAGTCACCACCGGCTCCTCGATTCCTTCGGGCAAGCTGGAACGGGCCTGGTCGACGGCGGCCTTAACATCGTCGGTCGCCTGCCCCATGTTCCAGTCGTCTTCGAATTCCAACTCGATGCTGACTGTGCCCTCACGGGCAACGGACGTTGCTTCGTCCACGCCGTTGATGGCAAGAAGCTGAGGGCCGAGTATTTCCACGACGGATTGATCGAGATCTTCCGGCCCGGCACCAGGCCAGTTGATCTCCACGTCGACTTCTTCGCGCACAAAATCTGGAAAGAACTGGGTTCTGATCTGCGTGCTGGCTGCTATCCCGGCCAAAAGCATGAGGAGAAGCAACAGGTTTGCTGCCGTCCGGTGACGCACCATGTAATCCAGAAACGACGCAAATCTCGGTCCACCGGGTGAACGCATTTCAGGTCACTCCACTCAAGTCATCAGCTCCGAAGACACGCCTTTATCCGCTGCGACCGCGCCTTTGCTCCAATCGGTCGACAAGGTCCTTTGGCACCATCGGTTGGTTCAAAAGCGCCAACAGACGGGCCTTGCGGTTCTCCGGTATGTTGGATTCGTTCAGTTGAGCAATCAGCGCTGCGCGCCGTTCCGGATCCAGGGCGACCAGATCGTCCGAGTTGCGCTCATCATTTGACGGCGACGCCTTGGCGACAGCAGGGCCTTCCGGCTGGTTTGTGCTTCCATCGGTGTCTCTTGGGGAGACCTTCAATCCGGTGCCCAATTGTGGAAGGCGCTCTGTTACATATTTTTCGCCAAACGGAACATTTGCCAACACAACATCTTCACGCATGCGACGAAGAACTTTGGCCTGAATCTCTTCAATCCTGTCGCCTTCGCCGATTATCAACAGTCTGCCATCTTCGGTCACCGCACCTGCCGGCACCACCGCTACGCGGTTCAGTTCTGGTTCCTGGATCTCGACTTTCACAAAATCACCCGGACGCAGCACGGCACCCGGCTCAATTTCAAGTGTTGCAAACAACGTCCGGCCAGCTTCCCCTTCAGAAACAACCGCAGCCGCACGGTCGATATTGCCCGGAACGACGATTGAGCGCCCACCGAGCTGCAACGTCACTGACACGGGCGCTTTGATCAGTTTGCCGCGTTCATCCAGAAGTCTGGCAAATTCGCTGGTGGAAACGGAAAACTTCACTTCCAGGGCAGTTGGATCGATCAGCACAGCAAGAGTTTCCGACGGGCTGACACGACGCCCCAGGGTCGCATCGACTTCCGACAGATAGCCATAGAAAGGCGCAGTGAGGGTCGTTTCATCCAGAACACGCTGCGCATCATTCAGCGCAATCTGAGCCCGTTTCACAGTCAGATCCATGCGCTCGATGCGTTTGCGCGCGGTAATAACGGACTGCAGACGGTTGCTCAGCGACTGTTCAAGAGAGGCAACACCCAGCTCTTCGGTCTCAACCTGAACGGCCGTCGAATAGCCCTTGTCCTTGAGCTGCTGTTGACGCTCCAGTGCCTGTCTGCGCAGTGCAAGCTGGCGGCGTGCTGCTTCCAGCTCCTGTTCAGCGCCGACAATTGCTTCCTCAGCCTCGGCCTTCTGCGCCTCTGCGTCAGCCAGCGCGGCTTCAGCGTCCAGGAACAGAAATTCCGCATTTGCCGGATCAATCTTGAGAAGCAACTCACCTTCGGCAACAGCAGCGCCATCGCGGAACTTGCTCGCAACATTTACCAGGCGGCCTTCAGAACTCGCCCTTAGCTGCAGGCTGCGCCAGCTTTCAACCTGGCCAAATGCAGTCGTCAACGGCGTGACGGTTTGTGGTGCGAGTTCACTTACATTGACTGAATAGATGCGCTCTCGAGCCGGTCTCTGACGGGTGGTTTCTTCCGCCGTAAGGGCATCATAAAACTGATAGGCGCCGTATCCGGCAAACCCGACCATAATCGCCATCAATGCCAGACCAATAAGCCCGCGCATCAAAAACCGCATTCATCTCTCCACCAAAAACATCGTCCCTGCCATGAATGCAGGCACGGACATTGCCGCAGCACTTAGTACAATATCAGTCTAATACCATGGTTGTGGGGCTAAATTCTGAAAAGCTTGTAACCGCTTGTAACAAAGAACCCGGCACCTTCCGGCGCCGGGTTGAATGCTGTCAATTCTGAAGCTGGGCTTAAAACTTGTAGCCCAGTCCGAGTCGGACCTGAGAATTGCTGAATTCCGAGCTGACGCCGGTGCCATTCAGATTGAAATCCTGGCTGCCGAAATCCTGATAAGAATAGTCGAGGCGCGCGCTGACATTGTTGGTAATGGCTGCTTCGCCGCCCGCACCCAGGGTCCAGCCAAGAGCCGTTTTGTTGTCGCTGTCGCCATTCCCGGAAAGCTCCAGATCGGCGATTGCCAGACCGCCGGCACCATAGACCAGATAACGATCAAAGGCATAACCGACACGGCCGCGGATGTTGGAATTCCAGCTGGACTTGGATTCCAGCGTCAGACCGCCGTTTGTACGTGAATCTTCAAGGCTTGTGAGACTGAAGTCCGCTTCGGCACCGAGGACCACATTGGGCGTGATCTGATAATTGTAGCCGGTGTAAAGACCACCGCTTATGCCATTTGCACTGGTGTCCAGGCTGGCACTACCGCTGGTGTTGTTGTCGAAGTTTCCGAAAGCCCAGCCGAGATTGCCGCCGACATAAAGCCCGGTCCAGTCGATGCTCTGCTGTGGGGCAGGAACCGCCTCGTAGGCTGGTGCCGGCGATTGCGGCAGATCCGCAGCCCAAACCGGGGCGGTTCCAGCCGTTGCGGCAGTCAGGGCCAAGCCTGCAATTGCAAGACGTTTCATTGATGGTACTCCAGATCCACATATCCATGTTTGGTGGCCAAAAACAGTCGACCACACGGAACAGAACGAGGTATTACCGCGTCCTCACTCGCCCCCTGCGGTGAGATATGGAGAGCGTTTGTGGCGGATCGGGATTGAGAATTGGGAGTTTTGATGACAAATGGAGGCAACAATCTGGCACAATGAAAGTACGGTTAACCGACTCGCAAATTGCAAGAGGGTGCCGGTAAAAATGACCTATCACTCTGTTCAAAGATCCTTGTCCACGGCTTTCCCCGCCCCAATCTATTGCGTATAAGGCGCCCAACTGTAATTGAGCGCTCCTTCCCATTTGCCGCTCTCTGATGGCACGACCGACCCGAACCGGAACCTTTAGATGCTGTTTGACTACATAAGCCTTGCAGGCGGACTTGTTGTGCTGATTATCGCCGGCGATGTCCTGGTCAGGGGGTCGGTGGGCATTGCCCAGCGGCTCGGCATCCCAAATCTGGTCATCGGTCTGACGATTGTGGCTTTCGGCACCTCGGCTCCCGAGTTGGTTATTTCGCTCAAGGCTGCGCTGGAAGGTGCCGGTGGCATATCCATTGGTAACGTCGTCGGCTCCAATATCGCCAATGTGCTGCTGGTGCTCGGCATGCCTGCCCTGATTGCAGCCACCCCATGTGGCGAGTCGGGGGCCACCAGAAACGCGCTTTTCATGGTCGCCGTGACCATAGTCTTCATCACGTTCTGCTTCTTCACACCGATCGGCCTGCCGGAAGGTTTCATCCTTCTCATTCTGCTCGGTGCGTTTCTGGCAGCCTCGACAATGGTCGCCCAGCGACACCGGAAAGAACAGAAAGCCATCGCAGCAGCTGCGGCCGGTGCTGCTGTTGCGACGGATCAACCCGAAGAAGAAGACGATGCCCTCGACGATGTTGACGATGTGCCGGACTCGGTCTGGATCGCCGTCATCTATATTGTCCTTGGCCTGGTTGGACTGCCACTGGGGGCACATTTCACCATCAGCGGAGCAACCAGCATCGCAAGCGCGTGGGGCGTCAGCGAAGCCGTTATTGGTCTGACGATCATCGCTCTAGGCACCTCTTTGCCCGAACTGGCCACGACTGTCATGGCCGCCATCCGGCAGCATGGCGCGGTCGCCATCGGCAACGTCATCGGCTCGAACATTTTCAACCTGCTTGCCATCATCGGTATCACTGCGGTCGTCGTGCCTATTGACGTTCCGCCTGAAGTTCTGAAGCTCGACATCTGGGTCATGCTGGCTTGCGCGATACTTTTGACCGCTCTGGCCGGATTTCGGATTTGTCTTGGGAGAATATCCGGCCTCGCCATGACAGCTGCCTATGTCCTCTATATTGCGACTGTCTATATGCTGGGCCACAGCGCCTGATCATCAAACGGCTGGTTTTCCCTCTGCACACCGCGCTGTGCCCCTTTCCCCGGGGCGGCAAGACGCATAAATATCTGACATGCAGCAAGAACCTGATTCTCAATTGCCGGATGAGAAGACCGAAGGCGAGACCGAACCTTTGAAGAAGGGGGTCGACGTCATCGCGGATGAGGTAAAGCGTCTGCCAAACGGCCCTGGCGTCTATCGCATGCTGGATGAGAATGGCGAGGTTCTTTATGTCGGCAAGGCACGCAGTCTGAAGAAGCGTGTCACCAGCTATACGCGCCTGCAGGGTCAATCCAACCGGATCATGCGCATGATACTGTCGACAGCATCGATGGAATTCGTCGTGACGCAGACAGAACCTGAAGCCCTGCTGCTGGAAGCCAATCTTATCAAACGCCTTCGGCCGCGCTTCAACGTGCTGCTGCGCGACGACAAATCCTTTCCCTATATTCTGGTGACCGGTGACCACGAATCCGCGGCTATCGTCAAGCACCGCGGTGCACGCAAACGCAAGGGCGACTATTTCGGCCCTTTCGCCTCCGCCGGTGCTGTCGACCGGACCATCAATGCGCTCCAGAAAGCCTTTCTGATCCGGACCTGTTCCGACAGCTACTATGAGAACCGGACCAGACCCTGCCTGCAGTATCAGATCAAGCGCTGCGCTGGTCCCTGCACCGGCGAAATCGATCGAGAAGACTATGCGGGTCTGGTTTCTGAAGCCAAGGCCTTCCTGTCCGGTCGCAGCCAGCTCATCAAGAAACAGCTTGCCGAACAGATGGAAACCGCGTCGGCGGACCTGGAATTTGAAAGAGCTGCCATCTATAGGGATCGTCTGTCAGCGCTGTCCCATATCCAGGCGCATCAAGGCATCAATCCACAATCCGTTGAGGAAGCTGATGTCTTTGCCATCCACCAGGAGGGCGGGCAGAATTGCGTCCAGGTTTTCTTCTTTCGCACCGGCCAGAACTGGGGCAACAGAGCCTATTTCCCAAAAGCGGACAAGTCGCTGGAGGAAGCCGACATCCTGGAAAGCTTTCTTGCGCAGTTCTATGACGACAAGCCGGCACCAAAACAGATCCTCCTGTCACACAAGCTGACGGAGCAGGAACTCCTGTCTGAAGCCCTGACGGAGCGCACTGGACGCAAGGTAGAGGTCGCAACGCCCCAGCGCGGCGAAAAGAAAGAACTTGTAGACCATGCTTTGACAAATGCACGCGAGGCGCTCGGACGGCGCCTTGCTGAAACCTCAAGCCAGGCACGGCTGCTGAAGGGCGTAGCGGAAGCATTTGACCTGAAAGCGCCACCTCGCCGTATTGAAGTCTACGACAACTCTCACATCATGGGCACAAATGCGGTTGGTGGTATGATCGTTGCCGGTATTGAAGGTTTCACGAAAGGCCAATACCGCAAATTCAACATCAAGTCCGAAGACCTGGTTCCAGGCGATGACTATGGGATGATGCGTGAAGTTCTGATGCGCCGCTTTTCGCGTCTCCTCAAGGAACATGCCCGCGAAAGCGCCAAAGACGAGCAAAACACGGCGCAGAACGGTGATGCCAACGACGAAGACAGCGATGTTCCCATTGCTTCTGAAATGCCAGCCTGGCCAGATCTGGTTTTGATTGATGGTGGTCAGGGTCAACTGACGGCCGCACGGGAAACGCTGGAAGAACTCGGCCTTACCGACGTTCCGCTTGTCGGCATCGCAAAGGGACCCGACCGGGACGCAGGACGAGAGAAGTTTTTCATCCCAGGAAGGCAGTCGTTCATGCTGCCGGAGCGGGATCCGGTGCTTTACTTCGTTCAGCGTTTGCGAGACGAAGCGCACCGCTTTGCGATCGGCAGTCACCGGGCACGTCGCAAGAAAGATATCGTGAAGAACCCGCTTGACGAAATCGCCGGGATCGGCCCGACCCGAAAGAAAGCCCTTCTGACCCACTTTGGAACCGCCAAGGCCGTCTCCAAGGCCGGACTTGATGATCTGGCAGCCGTGCCGGGAATTTCCGAAGCCATGGCTCGTCTGGTCTACGACCACTTTCACGAATAGCGGCGTCAAAGAGGTCGGTTTGGTCTTGCCTCGTTTTCGCCCAGCGCGTTTCCGGCATTTTATTCCGTCAACCTAGCTGCTAGAAGCGGCTGACTTCCAAACCCGCGATACTCGGGTTCCCACGTATTTCCAAAACTGCGCAGCTATCCGCGCCAAGCCCAGAAACGAAGATGTCTCAATATACGATCGACCGCGCCTTCAAGCTGATAGACAGCCAAAAATTCGCTGAAGCGATTCCCTTGTTGATCGATCTTCACGATCAGGATCCCGCAAATGCCAGGGTCAACTATGGTCTTGGCCTGGCTTACCTGTTCTTCGGGCAGCCAGGACGCGCAGTGCCGCATCTGGCGTCCGCCGCCAAAGCCGCAAAAAAAGAAGCTGCGGTTCACACGACCCTTGCCAGTGCACTGAACCTGAACGCGCAAAGTGAGGAAGCCTTGGCTCCAGCCCGCAAGGGCGTCGCCCTGGATGGCAAGTCAGAATACACACAACGGGTCCTCGGCCAGATCTACGCCGACCTGCGCAAACCGGTCATGGCCAAACAGGCATTCGAACGGGCTTTGATCGCGGAACCAGGATCAGCCAGATCACAACTCGGCCTCTACGACGTTGAAAGAAGCCTCGGTCACACGGATGCTGCGGAAGAGTGTATTCATGCTGCCTTCGAGTTGTCACCCGACGACGCGCTTGTGCTTGTCGCTGCTGCCAATTCTTCGGACGAAGGCCTAAAGGAAAACGTCCTGACCAGGATTGAACGCATCTTGAGCACTGTACCGGAAGGTGCTGCTCACCCGGAGATCGCAAAGCTGTCCTTTGCTGCCGGTAATATCCTGAACGACCGCCAGGACGTCGAAAAGGCATTTCACTATTTCGACAATTACCGAGCAGGTCTTTACCGAGGTTATCAGCCGGAACACTACGAATGGTTCGTCAAAACCTGCAAAACGGTTTTCACCGAAGAGTTCTTCAATAGCCGCAAAGACTTTGCACTTTCCAGCAGACGACCTGTCTTTGTCGTCGGCATGCCGCAGTCCGGCGCGTCTTTGATAGAAATGCTGGTTTCCAGCCATCCTGATGTAACAGCTGCCGAAGAAGTTCAGGTTTTCCTGCAGACCATTGGAGAATTCACCAAGGGGCAACCTCACGGCCCCGCACTGTTCGATCAGGCTCTCGCTCTCGACAAGAGAACCGCGCAGCGCATCGGACGGAAGTATCTGGGCAGTCTGGACAAACTGGACAAAAGGTCCAAACTGATCATCGATGCCACACTGCTCAGCTTTGAGTATCTTTGGCTGCTTGCCCTGCTCTTTCCCAATGCGTCCTTCATTCACGCAACAAGATCGGCAGCAGACACCTGCTTCGATCTCTATAGGACGCCGTTACCTGCAGAGCACACTTACAATGCAGACCAGAGCTCCCTCGGGCACTATCATGGCCAGTATCTTGAATTGATGGATCATTGGCAAAACGTCCTGCCAGTGACGCTTCTGGATCAGTCTTTTGAAACTCTTGTTGCAGATCCGGAAGCCGAAAGCCGGACGCTCATCGATCATCTGGGCCTGACGTGGAATGACAGTTGCCTCGTTCCTTTCGACAAAGAAAGTCAGAAAGGTTCTGTGACCACCAGCCAGAACAAGCTGTCTACGCCGGGCACATGGAAAGACTATGGATCTCAAATTCAGCCATTGCTGAAGGCGCTTGAACATTCTTCAGCATGAAGGGCGGCAATCAGCAGTGCATAGACAGATCGTCTGCGGTCTCTAATATCGCCGGATGAGCGCTGGAAAATTCCCCTGATGCAACAACAAAAACCAGAAATGCGCAGATCACTGACACGAGCGGGAATATCGCTGATCGGTTGGTGCGGCTTGCTTGGAGCATTGACCGTCTGCCTCATGGGGCTGTCTACATTCGTCGCGCCTGATTTCTGGTTGGCGGACAATATGAGCTTTTTCCTCACGCAATATCTGATGGCTGCGCTGGCAGGCGTGATCGGCGGGCTGCTTGGATTGTTTGTCAGCCATCGCTTCAAGCTGCTCTACAGGTTTTTCTGGCTCCTCTCATTGGCAGCCTTCGCAGCCCTGGTGGCTCAGACCTCCTCTCGCACCCAGACAAACACGATCTCACCAACGGCCCTGGCTGATGGCAGACAGCCGCTCAAGATAATCTCGATAAATATCGAACATCTCTTTTTGGGTGACGAGGTTCTCACCACGTTTCTTGAAAGGGAAAAAGCCGACATTGTCGTAATGCAGGAAGTGCTCTGGTGGCTGCAGGAGCGCAGATGGGAGCGGCTCGGCCTTCCGATAGGCAGCACGGGCCAAAACGGATTTCCGGAACACCTGCAGATCGGAGAACTTGGCGGATTGGCAGTCTATTCCCGCTTCCCCATAGTGAAGGCCGAAACGAAAGTCATTCAAGGCAAACTGCCGGCTGGTGCAAATGTTTATTACGACGCGGACCGCGAGCTGCTTTCGTTGACGCTGGATACTGGCGGCCCCCCTCTGCAGCTGGTGGTCATACATCCTGACAGCCCACGGACCGAACCACGGTGGCAGAACAAGCGGGACTATCTCGATGAGCTGGACAAGGTCATTGAGCGCCTGCGCAATGAAAACTCCGGACAGATCCTGGCAATCGGCGACTGGAACAGTTCGCCCTGGTCGGGCCGTTTTCAGGAAACGCTCAGCACCAATGACTTGGCGACAGCTTATCCAGGCGGCTGGCCACGAAACACCCGCTTCTTTTTCGACTATCGCCTTCACCAGATCCTGGGGGCTCCGGTCGATCAGTTTGGTGCATCTTCAGATCTTCAGATTGTCGACGTGACGCTTGGGCCAGACATCGGATCTGACCACCTTCCCCTGATTGTCGAACTTGGTCTTGTCGAGCCTGCCGCCGATTGAGCGATAAGCTGTGGCCTTTGCCTGAAAGTGTTTGAGGCTTGGCCTCCGATTGGGAACACTGCGAACGACAATCAACCCGATTCCCGATCCTTGGCTCATGGCAAAACTCTATTTCAATTATTCCTCGATGAACGCTGGCAAGTCGACAGTGCTGCTGCAGGCTGCCTACAATTACGAGGAACGCGGCATGAACACGCTGCTTCTGATCGCTGCCTTCGACGACCGGGGCGGCAAAGGAAAAATAGCCTCTCGCATCGGACTTGCAGCTGAAGCTGACATTTTCTCTTCGGCTGATGATGTATTCGTCCACATTTCCAAGGCGCGGGAGGCCGGCAATCTGGATGCAGTTCTGGTAGATGAAGCGCAGTTTCTAACCGAAGAACAGGTCTGGCAACTTGCCAGGGTCGCAGATCAGCTCCGCATTCCCGTCATGTGTTTCGGTCTACGCACGGATTTTCAAGGCAAACTCTTTCCAGGCAGTGCCGCGCTTTTGGCTCTGGCGGACAATTTGAAGGAAATCAAAACAATCTGCTGGTGCGGTCGCAAGGCGACAATGGTTGCGCGCCTTGATGAAAATGGCGCGATTCTTGAAGAAGGTGATCAGGTCGTCATTGGCGGAAACGAAACCTATGTGTCCCTTTGCCGGCACCATTGGACGCAAAGGGCACTTGGCTAGTTTACGCAGAGCCTTCTGAAGCTGTGCCTCATCAGACCGACCAACGACTTCATAGAGCCCTTGCACCCCATTCCAGCGCCTCGTAAAAGGGAGGAAAGCAAGTCAGGAGTGGGCCCAAGATGCTTGGCAAAATGTTCAAATCGCTGTTCTCGTCGTCTGGCGAAGGAAAAGCGAAAAGCAGTTCAAAAGCCACCACCGTGCAGCACGATGCCTTTCGGATCATCGCTGAGCCGCAATCGAACAACGGTCAATGGCAGGTGTCCGGTCGGATTGAAAAAGACTTCGGCGAGACCACCAAGGTGCACACCTTTATCCGGGCAGACACGATGCCCGACGAAGAAGCTGCCGCCAGAGAGATGGTGCGTAAAGCCAAAATGATGATTGACCAACTAGGCGATAGCATATTCGATTGAAACCGGTAGACGGTTCCACGAGGCACTCGCGTTAGAGTAATTTTTGGGGCGTTGGGCTGAAACTCCGGACAAGGAAAATGGCAAGCGTTTTCCGATCCTGACTTCAGGCGCCCGCATCTGAAAGCCGATATGAAACGAAACGTTGTTCTGAGCCTGCCCAATCTATTGACCTATGGTCGCATTCTGGCGGTACCGGCGGTCGCGGCCTGCTTCTATTTTGAAGGCAACACGTCTCGCTGGATTGCCCTGGCTCTTTTTGTGGTTGCGGCGATTACCGATTTCTTTGACGGCTATCTTGCAAGAGCTTGGCAACAGCAGTCTGCGCTCGGCCGCATGCTTGATCCGATCGCCGATAAATTGCTGGTATCCGTTTGCCTGCTTATGCTTGCTGCAGATGGAACCATCGGTGGATGGTCACTGGTTGCAGCCATCATAATCCTGTGCAGAGAAATTCTGGTTTCCGGGCTGAGGGAGTTTCTTGCGGAGCTGCAAGTCAGCGTTCCAGTCACCCAGCTCGCGAAATGGAAGACCACGGTCCAACTGGTCGCCGTTGCATTCTTGCTTGCTGGACCAGCAGGCGATTCCGTATTGCCGGGAACAACGTTTGTCGGCTTGATTGCGCTTTGGCTGGCTGCCACACTCACCCTATATACGGGGTATGACTATTTTCGAGCCGGGATCGGCCACCTCATTACGGAGTGACCGACAGGTCAGATCCGGAATTGTAAAAACAGCCACTTTGTCGAGGAACTAATGAACATCCGCTATTTCGCATGGGTTCGCGAACGGGTCGGCCTTGAAGAAGAAACCATCGAAGTGCCTGCCTCCGTCAAGACAGTGGCAGACCTGATCGGGCACCTGAAATCGCTGGACGAAAATCATGCCGCAGCGTTTGAAGAAGAAGACGCGATCCGTGTCGCCCTCGATCAGCTTCATGTGGAAGCCGATGCAGAACTCGGCGACGCACGGGAAGCTGCTTTTTTCCCGCCGATGACAGGCGGTTGAAGAATGAAGGTCACACCGGTCGCCCGCGTTCAGTCAGAAGATTTTGATGTGCAATTGGAATCCCGCGCTCTTGCCGAAGGACGCAAGGATGTCGGCGCACTGGTGACGTTTACCGGATTGTGCCGAGATGAAGCGGGGACGCTGAGCGCCCTCGAACTGGAACACTATCCCGGGATGGCCGAAGCGGAGCTTATGCGCATCGCTGAGCAAGCGGTGCAACGCTGGCCATTGACGGGACTGACTGTGGTTCACCGATTTGGAAAGATACCGCCAGGGGAGAACATTGTTCTCGTTGTCGCCGCCTCGGCCCATCGGCGCGCCGCCTTCGAGGCCGCCGATTTCTTGATGGATTATCTGAAGACCCGCGCGCCCTTCTGGAAAAAGGAACACTTGGTGGACGGGGACAGTGGTTCCTGGGTTGAAGCAAAATCGGGAGATGAGGACGACGCTGCACGCTGGTCTTCGTAACAAAGCCCTGCTTTCGTTCTATCGCTACCACCGGCTGACAATTCCCGCTATACAATTCAGGCCATTGGCCTCCTGCCTCCATATTGGTTCCGACACCCGTGAAACAGCACAGTGATCCATCAGACGCCGCAATTGGCGGCAATCCGGCTTCGGAATCGAAGGACGGTTCGTGCGAGGTCGTCCGGGATCCAGGCATACCGTTCATCGAATTCGTCACCATCATCGCGATGATCATGGCGCTGAATGCCATGGCGATTGACGTCATGCTGCCTGCCCTGCCTGCCATTGGCGATGCCCTGCAGATCGTTGAGGAAAACAATCGCCAACTGATCCTGCTGTCCTATCTGATCGGCTTCGGTGGCGGTCAGCTGTTTTTTGGTCCGGTCACAGATTCCCTCGGGCGACGCAAAGTGCTGGTCAGCGGGCTTGCCGTTTATAGCGCAGCCAGCATCGCCGCCATTTTCGCACAGAACCTCGATCAGCTCCTGCTGGCGCGTGTGCTCCAGGGGCTTGGCTGCGCTGCCGCAAGGGTCGCCGCCCTCTCCGTCGTGCGTGATTGCTATACCGGCCGGCGCATGGGAAAGGTCATGTCGCTTGTCATGATGGTTTTCATGGCTGTGCCGGTTGTCGCACCTTCCATTGGGCAAGCCATCTTATTGACGGCGGGATGGCGCTGGATTTTTATCCTTCTGCTTCTGGCAGGCCTTGCCATGCTGGTTTGGACGGGGCTCCGCTTGCCGGAAACACTGCCAGGTGAAAAACGTCGGCCCATGGTGCTCTCGCACATTGTCGATGCATATGGTCTGGCGCTGAAAACACGGGTCTGCTTGGGCTACACCGTTGGATTGGCGTTCATTTTCGGCGGTCTTTTTGCTTTCCTGGCAATGTCGCAGCAGATTTTCGTCGACGTATTCGGCCTCGGAAAGCTGTTTCCGATAGTCTTTGCCGCCATTGCGATTGCCATGGCGGTGGCTTCCTTCACAAATGCCCAGCTTGTCGAGGCGATCGGCATGCGCCGGCTGTCTCACGGTGCAGCAGTGATCTATACCTCGCTCGGGATGGTGATCTTTCTCATGTCCGCTTTGGGTTTTGAAAACCTGTGGCTGTTCCTGATCTGCGCAAGCCTTGTGATGATGTCCTTCGGTTTTCTTGGGGCAAATTTCAACGCGATGGCGATGGAGCCTCTCGGCGCGATAGCCGGAACGGCATCGTCTGTCATCGGCTTCATCAGCACCCTGGGGGGCGCAATTCTCGGATACATAATGGGCCAGCTGTTCGACGGGACAACTCAACCTCTCGGACTGGCCTATATGGTTTACGGGCTGTGTGCGATCGGCTGCATCCTTTACGCTGAACGCGGACGGATGTTTCACGCGCTGGAACGCAAAGCATAGCCGCACCGCCGTCCATGCCTTAGAGCCGGCTCACGACCTGACTTTGATCCCGATCTTGCCGACAAACGACTTTGCTTGAAAGCTCTCTTGTGCCTTGCTCAGATCTTTCAGGACAAACGTTTCAGCGACAACGGGACGAATTTCACCGGCTTCTATGTAACCGACCAGATCCGTGAACACGTTTGCTGGCTGAAAGGTGCTGCCGAGGAGAGCCAGGTCGCGCAAATAAAGCGTCCTCAGATCCAGCTCGACGATTGGTCCCGCGATCGCACCTGAGGTGACATATCGCCCGCCATTACAAAGCGACGCGACGAGATCATCCCAACGCGGACCACCCACGAGGTCAAGAACCACATCAAATGCCCGGTCCGGCAATTCAGCATCCCGGTCAAGCGTCTCATCTGCGCCAATTTCTCTAAGCGCAGCTGCCTTGGAGGCACTCGTAAGTGCGGTCACATGAGCCCCGCGACGTTTTGCGAGCTGGATCGCAGCTGACCCGACGCCGCCGGACCCGCCGGTGATCAACACTCTTTCAGCCCCAAGGCCACAGCGCTGGATCATGCCTTCTGCCGTTGAAAATGCGCAAGGAAACGTCGCCAGCTCGATATCGCTCAGGTCGGAAACGACAGTGATCGCATCCAGTGACCGGGTCTTGGCATATTCGGCGAAGCCGCCGTCATGCTCGGAGCCAAAGGTCTGGACCGCCGGCTCATCGCTTTCGGCGTCAACCGCCTGCATCGACCGAACGAGAACCCGCTGACCGATGCGATCTCCAGAAACACCCTCCCCAACAGCGACGATTTCGCCGCAACAATCGGCTCCTTGAACACGCGGAAAGGAAAGCGGCGTTCCGGACCAGCTGCCATCGGCGTCCGCGTCCGTGCCGTAACCTCCGGTCGCACCGGAAGCGGTGTCGCCACGAACGCTTTTGGAATACCAGCCGGTGCGGGTGTTCACGTCGGTGTTGTTAACTGACGACGCTCCAACCCGGATCAGCACTTCGCCCTTTTCAGGAACCGGGACCGTCAGGTCTTCCCGCCACTCCAGCTTTTCCGGTCCACCGTGACCGGTCAGGACGATACCGCGCATCTTCTGCGGAATTTTCACGCTGTCACCTCATGTAGAATGATCGTTCTACTTGCTCATGTAGAACGATCATTCTACATAGTCAACCATGGCGTCCACATTCACCAAGATAGCGGCAGGACTGGAACGGGTTTTCGCCGAAAACGGCTTTGCCGCACCCAGTGTCGGCGAATTGCGGGACGCAGCTGGTGTCAGCCTTCGCACACTCTATAAATACACACCCTCCAGGGAAGAAATGGTCTATGCCGCTCTTGAGCACCGGCATCAGCGCTACATGGAGCTAATCTTCGGAGAGCTACCGGAGGAACCTGCGGAAGCACTGGGAACAATCTTCGATCGGATCGGGCTCTGGATGCAGACGGAATCAACCCGTGGCTGCCTTTTCCATGCAGCCGTTGCAACCGCTCCTCAGGACCAGCGCCTCATTCAACTGCTTAATGATCACAAGGTTGAAGTTGCCCAAAAAACTGCACAAGCCGTTAAGCTGGAAGGCAAGGAAATTGAATTGTCCCTCATCATGGAAGGCCTGACACAGTCCTGGCCGCTTTATGGTGCTCAGGCAGTCGAAAATGCCAAGAAACTTGGCGAAGGGCTGAAAAGCACACAGCATTGATGGCAATGACGGCAGTTTGCCACGAAAGAAAATGCTCAAGATCAAAGTCGGGACACAAATAAGGCGGGCCTGAAGCCCGCCTCGTTCATAAGATCCCCGCGCGATGCGATCAGCCGGCAACGGCCTTCAGCGAGGGCGCTTCCGGGCGCACTGCGGTATCGTAGTCTTCCATCAGGTTCTTGATGATATCGCCGACCTGGAACTGGTGACCGGCAATTTCCGACACCGGCGTGACTTCGGCAGCTGTTCCCGTGACAAAGCACTGTTCGAAGTCAGACAATTCGTCCGGAAGGATCGACCGTTCAATCACTTCTATACCCCGGTCTCTTGCAAGGCCGATCACCGTGCGACGCGTGATGCCGTCAAGAAAGCAGTCCGGCGTCGGGGTGTGGATCTTGCCATCCTTGATGAAAAAGACGTTGGCGCCGGTCGCCTCGGCAATCTGTCCCCGCCAGTCCAGCATCAGCGCGTCTGCATACCCTTTGGATTCGGCGGCATGCTTTGAAATGGTGCAGATCATGTAAAGGCCAGCGGCCTTGGCCTTGTAAGGCGCGGTCTGCGGATCTGGCCGACGATAGTCCGCCATATCAAGACGAATGCCCTTCAATCGCTCTTCCGGTGCAAAGTAACTGGGCCATTCCCAGGCCGCTATGGCCAGGTGAATGGTGTTTTTCTGCGCGGAAATGCCCATCATTTCGCTACCGCGCCATGCGACCGGTCGGATATAGGCGTCGACCAGGTTCATGCGGGCAAGGGTCTCTTCCTTGGCCGCATTGATCTGCTCTGCGGTCCAGGGAATGTCGAAACCCAGCATTCCGGCGGAGGCCAACAGGCGTTCAGTATGTTCTTCAGACTTGAAGATCCGGCCGCCATAGGCACGCTCGCCCTCAAAAACACTGCTGCCATAGTGCAGCCCATGGCTCAGGACATGGAGCTTTGCGTCCGACCAGGGCACGAAGGTGCCGTCGTACCAGATATCACCACTGAGCTGATCAAAAGGCTTCCCAGCCATCTTCCATCTCCCGCCCGCTCTTTGAGCGAATATTGTTGTCCTTGTGCAGAGGTAAATAACGCCAATGACTTGCGCTCTTTTTACCGCTGTATTTTTTGCACAGCACGCCTACTATCGGTATCCTGATGTCCGCTGCGATCTTGATCGGATTCGTTTAGCATCTGATGCGTAAAAAAGCATCTAAAAGACCGATCATTTCGTTCGCGGTGGCTAACAAGTAACAATCGACCAGAATTAAGTCAATATGGCTGACGTAAATTTCAAATCGACACTTTCTCCCGTTTCCGGCGGGGAACACGGGGCCAAATCCGGTGACCGGGATCGGGAGGGCGACGAAAACCTTCCTTACGATCTCATCGAACTTCTGTTCTTTGCCTATCGGGAATTTACCGGCGATCCGGATGACGTTCTGGCGAAGTTCGAGTTCGGCCGCGCCCACCACAGGGTTCTGCATTTTGTGGAGCGTAATCCCGGCATCATGGTCACCGACCTGCTTGGAATATTGAAGATCACAAAGCAGAGCCTCGGGCGTGTTCTGAAGCAACTGGTTGACGCCGACATCATCGAGCAACGTGAAGGTCATCATGATCGTCGCCAACGTCTTTTGTTCACGACCGATCAGGGCCATGCACTTGCTGTTGAACTGACCCGGCTGCAACAGCAGCGCCTTGAACGCGCCCTAATTGGATTGCCAGATGGAAGCGACGAAGTTATCCGCAAGTTCCTGTTGCAAATGATCGATCCAGAAGCGCGTGCAGACATCCTGAAGCTCGTCCGGACGCCTCACGACTTGCTGGACTAATTGAGACCAACAGCCAATCGGAGCGAAGACAACCGCAATGAATGTTCAGGTCCCGGACGACAACGCCAACCACATCCTTCTGGTCGATGACGACAGTCGCATCAGGGATCTCTTGTCCCGATTGCTGAAGGAGAACGGCTATCGGGTTTCTGCTGCAGCTAATTCCGCTGAAGCACGCCAATGCCTGTCGGGACTGGAGTTCGACCTGATCATACTTGATGTCATGATGCCCGGCGAAACAGGATTGGAACTTGCAGGTGCATTGAGGGAAGACTCGGAAGTTCCAATCCTCATGCTGACGGCCCGTTCAGAAGCGAATGATCGTATTGCCGGCCTTGAAGCCGGCGTTGACGACTATCTCTCTAAACCCTTTGAACCTCGCGAGCTGATGCTGCGGATTGCTGCAATTCTGCGTCGAGGCAGCCAGCAACCGGTGATCGCTCAGGAAGAAATCCGTTTCGGTCCGTTTTCTTACAATGCATCGCGCGGCGAATTGAAAAACGGCGATGCCATGGTTCGCCTGACGGATCGCGAAAAACAGATCCTGTCTATCTTTGCCGAACAACCAGGAGCGACCGTACCACGTCACAAGATCGTCGGCGATGAAAGCGGTCTAGGCGAGCGCACGGTCGATGTGCAGATCAATCGCCTCCGGCGCAAAATAGAGACCGATCCGGGCAACCCGATCTATCTGCAGACGGTGCGAGGAATTGGCTACCGATTGGCATGCGACTGAAACGCCTCCAGATGGTATTTACCTCCCTACTGCGTCGCCTGCCCTCAGCTGAACGATTGAAGCCAATGATCGCGCCGCTCAAACCATTTCTACACCTCTACGGCACGGTTTCCAGGTTCATGTACCGGGTGATGCCCAAGGGGCTGTTTACACGGACATTCCTGATCATCGTCGCACCGATCGTAATACTGCAGTCGGTTCTGGTCTTCGTCTTCATGGAACGCCACTATCAGCTGGTGTCACGACGCATGTCTGAGGCGGTCGTGCGAGAAATCGCAGCTGTTGTCTATGTTCTGGAAAACTACCCGCAGGATCCCGACCACCTCAAGATCGAGGAAATGTCCGCGCGGGCACTTGGCATGTCAATCACGATCCTGCCGCTGGAGCCCCTGCCGCCGCCAACTTCCAAACCCTTCTTCGATGTTATCGATCAGGAACTCAGTCTTGCGATCAGCCAACGGATCGGCAAACCGTTCTGGATTGATACCGTTGGACGATCCCGTTTCGTCGAAATCCGCATTCAGCTGGAGGACTCGATCCTTCGCATTTTCACCCGCCGCAGCCAGACCTACGCGTCCAATTCACACATTTTCCTGGTCTGGATGTTCTCAACCTCGCTGGTTCTGGTGTTCATCGCACTTTTGTTTCTGCGCAATCAGATCAGACCGATCATTCGCCTGGCGAATGCGGCCGAGGCGTTCGGCAAGGGCCGTCCGGTTGAAAACTTCCGCGCCAGCGGTGCGCGTGAAGTCCGGCGCGCGAGCGTTGCCTTTATCGATATGCGCCGCCGGATTGAGAGACAAATCGAGCAGCGAACGACAATGCTCGCCGGTGTCAGCCACGATCTTCGCACGATCCTGACCCGCCTGCGCCTTCAATTGGCCTTTCTCGGTGACACACCGGAAAGCGACGCCATGCGCAAGGACGTCGACGAGATGAGCAATATGCTGGAAGACTACCTTGCCTTTGCCAGAGGGGATGGCGACGAGGATATCCAGGTCACCGACATTGCGATCTTGCTGGAAGAGCTCGAAGAGGAAGCCGAGATTTCCGGGCAATCCGTGACGATCCGCTTTAACGGCCCGTCGGATGTTGAAATCAGGCGACTGGCCATGAAGCGATCTCTGGCCAACCTGGTGACCAACGGATGCAAATATGGCTCCCGCGTCGAGGTTGAAGGCCGCATTGCCAATGGTTGGCTGACAATTGTCGTTGATGACGATGGACCCGGAATTCCACCGGATCAACGTGAACTCGCCTTCCGCGCCTTCCATCGACTGGATCTCGCCAGAAACATGGATGAAACCGGCAGCGGTCTAGGTCTTGCCATTGCAAGGGACATTGCCCGCTCGCACGGTGGGGACATTTACCTGGAAGAGTCCCCACTGGGCGGTTTGCGGGCAAAACTGCGCGTCCCCGCGTGACCTAAGTCTCCTGACTGCAGATCGGCAAAACCAAGTCCCATGATTTCGCGCACAAGTTTGCGAACCATACCTTCCGTGTAGTCTTCATAGGTGTTGATCGGTTGGGCAAAAGCGCCTGGGCCCGTAATGACCTTGTTGACGAAATACCCGAAGGTTCTCTCTTCTTTTCGGATGACCAGCGCATTGACGGTAACATCAGCAAAATCGTGGGTCGCATAGGCGACCAACGGATCGTCCCCCTCGTTGTTGATGCCATCCGCAGACACGTCGATGACTTGTCGATCGCAGTGCTCAGGAGCTGTCGAGAGAACATCAGTTGCATGAACGAGCGCTGATCCGAGCGATGTCATGAATTCTCTATGATCGCGCTCTGTGGCCAGTATCGCATCTCCCGCTGCAGAAACACTTGCTTCGTCGTAAAGAAATCTCCAGTCAAGCAGCGTGTTCTGCTGGTAGCGCCCGCTCCATTCAAAACCGTGCAACCAAATGCCATCGACTGTCTCGATGGCCTTTATCACATCTGGATGCTTGAGAGCAGCGGCGATTCCGGATTGCTGCAGCTCGTATTCTTCCTCGGTGATGCTTGCCGAAACATCTACTGCCAGGACCAGGGCTAGCGAACAGGCCTTGGCGGCTGAGGCAGGAAACAACAGCAAGACTAGCAAGGCCATTTGCCGCAGTGCCGATTGAGCCGGAAATAATCCCGGCACGTCGCAGGCAGCTTTCCTGGTCAGATGGAACATGGAGCCGTCGGAGGGCCTTTCTCTGGATCTGGGGCACGGTTTTGTAGGCCGAAGACCAAATCCTAATAGAGACGACCACCGATGGGAACGTCCTTGTCCGGCGTGAGAAGCACAACCTCACCTTCATCGTCCGGCACGCCCAGTGTCAGCACCTCCGACATGACCGGTCCGATCTGGCGCGGTGGAAAGTTGACCACCGCCATCACCAGTTTTCCAATAAGTGTCTCGGGTGTGTAGTGCTTGGTAATTTGTGCAGAGGTCTTTTTGACGCCGATTTCAGGCCCGAAATCGATCTTCATTTTGTAAGCCGGCTTTCGGGCTTCGGGAAATTCCTCGGCTTCTACGATACGTCCGACGCGTATATCCACTTTCAGGAAATCATCAAAACTGATCTGGTCGCTCACGAAAGGATCCTTTCATTCCGCAAGCGACCTTGTCCGGTCAATTCCGCTATTGCAAGTCGGTTTCCGCCTTGCTGGTGCGGTTTCAAGCCCCGGCTGGTGCTTCATCAGCAAAGTCGGCGCTGTCATCGTCCGTTTCGTCGCCGCGCCTCCGCCGATGGTTGCGGCCTTGGGCAGCCTTTTTCAAGAACGAACGCATCCTCTTGGCGGCACTTTCAACGCCCTTGAGGCGCTTCATGAACGAAGTTCCCTTGTCGAGTTCCTTGTCCAGCTTCGCCATTGTCCGCGGCATGCCTTCGTCTGCTTCGTCCAACCACACATCAAGGACACGGCCAAAAGCAATTGAAAGTCCCTGCGAGACCACTGTTGCCTTTACCCCTGACACATCGATGCCAGCGGCAATCAGCATCCACTTTTGGGATCGCACTTCAATCGCATTGAAATCCAGAGCAAGCGCTGGATCCTTTTGGGCGGCAGCCCGCAAGGCCCGAACGGTTTCCTTGCATTCGGCCAGTGTGTCGATCCGTGTCATCAGGACGTCGAACAAGCGGTCGCGGGCCGGCTGATCGCCCATGTCCTCATCCCGTTCTTCCAGGACGCTTGTATCGATTTGCTCATAGAACGCAGCAACCAGCTTAAGCTTAGATGCATATGCGCTTCGCATATCCGACAATTTGACCTTTGCCTCTTCAGCAAGCAATGGGAGCGACACCTCGTCATAAGGGTGTGTCTCAAGCAGCTTCAGAAAAGTCTTAAGGATCTTCTGTTTGGTCTTTGCGGTCGCCATGAACGGGCCTCCAGTTTCCTTCGTAGGTCAAAGATAGGAAGCAAAGGCGCCCGCGAAAAGGGTGACCCCGCGCCGCAGGCCCATTTGAGCAAGGACTATTCGGCCAATTCCTTGGCGCGCCTGATTGCAGCAGCAACAGCGTCTGTCATGACAGGCTGTAGCCCTTCTGCGTGCATCAGCACGTCAAGAGCCGCCGCTGTTGTGCCATTTGGGCTGGTGACATTTCGACGAAGTTGCGAAGGGTGGTCACCCGTCTGGTGCATCAGTTCACCGGCGCCGCTGACCGTGGCAACGGCCAGTTCCTGGGCAATTTCATCAGGCAGTCCTGCGGCCTTTCCCGCTTCACAAAGCGCTTCCGCCAGGAAAAACACATATGCGGGCCCCGAACCGCTGACCCCGGTCACCAGGTCTATCTGATCTTCCGTATCGAGCCAGACCACCTTGCCGACAGACGACAACAACTTGGTCACATCCGCTCTTTGCGTATCAGTGACTTCCTGTGTTGGAAACACTGCAGTGATCCCGCGTTGGACCATCGCAGGCGTGTTCGGCATGCACCGGCAGACAGGAACCTTGCCGAAATGCTGTTGAAATTTGGAGACTGGTGTGCCGGCTGCGATGGAAAGCACAAGCGTATCGGCGCCAACGACCGTTTTAAGCTGCGGCAGTACCTGATCCATCATTTGAGGTTTGACGGCAACAAGCACAATCCCAGCCGTCAAATCTGGCGGAGCAGCGGTTAAATGGCGCACGCCATGCTTGGCAAGCAGCGCGCCCATTTCAGTGGAAAGGTTTGGATCGGCGACAACAATCGCGGCGGGGTCGACACCCTCTGCCAGCCATCCCGACAACATTGCCCCGCCCATCTTGCCGGCTCCGACGAGAAGCAAAGGGCGATCTTTGGAAAAACTCATGCTTCTCCTGCGGTTTCAAACAAGGCCGAGTTCATTGCCTCGGAAGCCGAATACCCGGCCCAGACAACGAACTGGAAGGCTTGATAGAAACGTTCGCAGTTTTCAAGTGCATTTGTGAGCATTGCTTCAATTTGCGCTGAGGAGGCCTCAGCCCCTCCGGACAAAAGCAGCGACTGGCGGAACATGATGACGTTCTCTTTGTGCCAGAGATCGAAATGTCCCATCCAGAGTTGCTCGTTCACCATAGCCAGCAACCGGAGAACTTCGGTTTTGCGTGGTTCGGTGACCTTGAGGTCGAACGCACAAGCCAGATGCAGAGCCTCGACCTCTTCCATCCAGGAAAAGGACACATGGTAGTCGCACCAGCTCCCGCCAAGGGAGATGGTTATTTCGTCCTCGTCCGACCGTTCAAACGTCCAGTCGTTCAAGGCGGCGACAGTCTCGATGGTATCGACGGGATTGCCAGGTCGCTCGAATTCGATCTCGATGAGGCTCATGTGCCTTCTCCCCTTTCGAGCCGGGGCCGAATACCCGATTACAACAACCGGGCGGGCCGCCGGGAAATGTCCCATGCCGGAGGAGCAAAACGCGTCCTTGATGGCCCTTTAGATCGAACCGGTTCCGTCTTGCTCCGACGAATCCCTGTTATCTTTGAGTATAGGATCAGGAATGATTTAAGCGATACATACCAACTGATCCGGAAAAGCCGAAACTTGTGGACGACGCCGCAAGAATTTTGATCATACTGCTCAAAAACACTGCAATTCTGCCGCGTGTGAGCGTCGTATTTCTGTCATTCACAATTAACAGAAATCGCTCACATCAACGTTAGAACTCAGTTCAGGCGTCGGCAGACGGGTCCGAACCCGGGTTTTCAAGCTTTGCGAGGCGCGATTCGAGCTCTTCGACCTTGTCGAGTGCCCGGGTCGCCATTTCCTTGACTGCTTCATGTTCTTCGCGAGAGACGACGTCCATTTCCGAAAGAAACCGCTCGGCCTGTGCACGAAACGCTGTTTCAACTTCGCGGCGCGCACCCTGGGCAACACCGGCTGCGTCTGTCATCAGCTTGGCAAAATCGTCGAGAACTCGGTTTGGGCCTTGGGTCATCGGACCCTCCTATTTGCGGTAGAAGCGAATAGGTGACACGTATGAGGGAATGCGCGCAACTTCAAGAACCAATTGCGCCGCACCCTGTGTCTTGACGAAGACGCCAAGATCCGCCAAGCGTTGCGCCTGGTTTTGCCCGTTCCGGATCTCGCCTTAAGGATTTGCCGTGCCGCCATTATTGGTTCTGCCGTTTCCCGCAATCGACCCAGTGATCTTCGAGGTCGGCCCTTTCGCCCTGCGTTGGTACGCTTTGGCCTATATTGTCGGCATCGTTCTGGCCTGGCGATATATGCGCATTCTCGCTCAAAACGAGCGACTTTGGGGCAACCAGAAGCGACCGAGCCCGGTCGATCTAGATGACTTCGTTTTGTGGGGAACGCTCGGGATCATTATCGGTGGCCGACTGGGGTATGTCTTTTTCTACAATCCCGCCTATTACCTTGCCAATCCAGCCGAAGCGATTGCCATCTGGAGTGGCGGCATGTCCTTTCACGGCGGGTTTGCCGGGACTGTTATCGCCATGATCCTGTTCGCCTGGCGCCGGGGGCTGTCCATATGGACGCTCTTCGATCTGGCAGCCTGCGCAGCACCAATCGGCCTGTTTTTCGGACGGATAGCCAATTTCATCAATGCAGAGCTCTGGGGACGACCAACCGACGTGCCGTGGGCCTTCGTATTTCCAGGCGCAGGGCCGGAACCGCGACACCCCAGCCAGCTTTACGAAGCTGCGCTGGAAGGTGTCGTCCTGTTTCTGGTCCTGCGCGTCTTGAGCCATCGGTTTGCGCTGTTAAAGAGACCTGGCTTCCTGGCTGGAGCATTCGCATGCGGCTACGGCATCGGTCGTTCAATCGTTGAATTTTACAGGGTTCCAGATGCCCATATCGGCTATTTCGGTGGGTTCCTGACAATGGGGATCGTGTTGTCGCTGCCAATGATCCTGGCAGGCATCATCGCCATGATCTGGGCATCTCGCAACAAGACCGGGGCCGCCGTTTCGTGACGGATCTGAAAGAGAGATTAAAAGCGCGCATTGCGGCAGATGGTCCGATCACCGTTGCCGAATACATGCGGGTATGTCTGAGCGATCCTGAAGCCGGCTACTACACGACCCGAGATCCATTTGGCCGCGACGGAGACTTCATAACCGCTCCGGAAGTCAGCCAGATGTTTGGCGAACTGATCGGTGCCGTCTGCCTTGCCGCATTTGATGCGATGGGATCGCCTGCCGAAGTCCAGTTGGCAGAAATAGGCCCAGGCCGCGGCACGTTGATGGCTGATGTTCTTCGCATGGCCTCACTTCGACCGGATTTTCTGAATGCTGCCCGCCTGAACCTGGTCGAAACAAGCCTTCGGCTTCGCAAGACGCAAGAGAAGACACTCCGCGACAGTCCGCTTCAACCCACTTTCAGGTCCGCCTTTCAGGAGTTGCCGGGCGGCCCTCTTCTGCTGATCGCCAATGAGTTCTTTGATGCGCTGCCCATTCACCAGTTCATTAAAACCGCTGATGGCTGGCGAGAGCGTCAGATTGGTCTGTCGAAGGTTGGTGAGCTCATGTTCGGGGCGGGAACTGCCCGTCTTCCAGAGAGCGCAGTGCCTCATGAATTGATTGCAGCGCCCGAAGGAACGATCGTTGAAACTCAACCGGCTGCAAACGCGATTGCCGAAGAAATCGGCAAGCATCTCACAGATCACGGCGGCGTTGCCCTGATAATAGACTATGGCTATCTGAAGACCGCGGCGGGGGACACGCTGCAAGCGGTCTACCGACATGCCTTCGATAACGTATTGAATCACCCTGGCGAAGCCGACCTTACGGCACACGTCAATTTCGAGGCGCTTGCCGCAAGTGCTATCAGGGGCGGCGCGATTGCTCTCCCGGCCAAGAAACAGGGCGATTTTCTGGTCAGTGCAGGACTTTTGGAGCGCGCTGGCGCATTGGGAGCCGGCAAATCACACACTGAGCAAGAGCATATTCGCGACGACGTGGAACGCCTGGCAGCACCCGATCAAATGGGGGACTTGTTCAAGGTGCTTGCAATCACAGGACAGGAAATTTCGTTTCCACCATTTGACAGAGCTGCGTGAAGATACCAAGGATTTGGAATTCGAATCTTTCCCACACCGGAGCAAAGCATGAGACTTGAGGCAGCGGAATTGCAGCTGGAAGGGTTGAACCACGGGTTCTTCACGCGGCAAGGCGGTGTTTCAGGCGGCATTTATGATAGTCTCAACATCGGCCTCGGCTCTGATGACGACCGTGACAGCGTTCTTGAAAACCGACGTCGTGTAGCAGCGGAAATGAACGTCGATACCGCCAACTTGCTCGCTCCCTATCAAATCCACTCCCCGGACGTGATTGCAGTAACAACACCGTGGCAAGACGGCACGGACCGCAGGGCGGATGCCTTGGTCACAAGCACGCCTGGCTTGGCAATCGGCATATCGACGGCTGACTGTGGCCCAATCCTTTTCGCCGACCCGAAGGCCCGGGTTGTTGGCGCTGCCCACTCGGGCTGGAAGGGAGCTGTTACCGGCGTTCTGCAAAACACTGTGTCTGCCATGGTGGATCTCGGCGCTTCGCCGTCCGGCATCACCGCCGTACTCGGACCTGCCATTTCACAATCGGCATATGAAGTCGGACCGGAGTTCCAACAGCGCTTCCTTGAAGCAAATCCGGCGAACGAAATCTATTTCTTACCATCTGAGAAAGCCGGTCACTTCATGTTCGACCTGCAGGCCTATATCGGCGACACGCTCCATGGGCTCGGCCTTGCAAAGGTGGCCAATATGGGCCTTTGCACCTATGCCGACGAAGACAGATTTTATTCCTACCGCCGCACAACACATCGTGGGGAACCGGACTACGGCCGCCAGATCAGTGCAATCGTTCTGACGCGATAAATTGGACAAAGGCTCATGGCACTTCATTTTTCCGACGAAGAATTCAAATCACGTCTTGCGAAACTTCACGCGACAATGGAGGCGGAGAAGCTCGACGCGATGCTTTTGTTCGCGCAAGAGAGCATGTACTGGCTCACCGGTTACGACACCTTCGGCTATTGTTTCTTCCAGTGCCTCGTCGTTACGAGTGACAACCGAATGGTGCTGCTGACACGTTCAGCCGACGAACGGCAGGCCAAACACACGTCCAACATTCCAGATATCCGGATCTGGATTGACCGGGGTTCGGCAAGTCCAGTGTCGCAGCTGAAGGAAATGCTGTTTGACATGGACCTTCTGGGAAGCCGCATCGGTATCGAGTACGATACGCACGGAATGACCGGCAAGATTGCACTTCAGATAAACGAAGAACTGTCCACCTTTGCAGACATTCGTGATGCGTCCCCGTTGATACCCGAATTGCGTTCGGTCAAGAGCCAGGAAGAGATCGTCTATGTCCGTAAAGCCGCCGAGCTGGCCGACAAGGCATACCTGGCCGGCCTCGACGAAATTCGGCCGGGCGCCGACGAGGGCCGCGTCCTGGCCGCCATGCAGGCCACAATCTTCGAAGGTGGAGGCGACTATCCAGGCAACGAGTTCATTATCGGGTCGGGTCGGGACGCCCTGCTCTGCCGCTACAAGGCGGGTCGCCGTGTACTTGAAGCCCAGGATCAGATCACGCTTGAATGGGCTGGTAGCTATCGACACTATCACGCTGCCCTGATGCGCACCGTGGTTATCGGAACACCGAGCGACCGGCACCAAGAGATGTATCTTGCCGCACGAGAAGCGTTGGCTGCGGTCGAAACGCAACTCGTTTCGGGTCGGACTTTCGGTGATGTCTTTGACGCTCATGCGGAACGGATCGACAGCCACGGCATGATGCCGCACAGGCTCAATGCCTGTGGCTATTCCCTGGGGGCAAGGTTCACGCCGAGCTGGATGGATACGCCCATGGCCTACAAGGCCAATCCGGCCGAAGTCAAAGAGAACATGGTGATCTTCATGCACATGATCTTGATGGATTCCATATCCGGAACAGCCATGACCCTTGGTCAGACCTACCTGACAACACAGGACACTCCGGAGAGCTTATCCACGCTGCCTCTCGACCTGCCGGTCAAGTCAGGCTAAACCAAGGGCAAATCTGCGGCCCGGTTCTTTCTTTGCGATTCTCGTGAAGGGCCCGCATCCACGGTAAATTGACAAAGAGAGCCAGGCATCTCCATGGTCCGTTTTTTAAATCAGACTTCTGTTTTTCCTCTGCGCTTGATCACCGGCTTTCTAGTCGCAGGTCTTTTGGCCGCCTGCCAGGCCTCGCCGCAACCACCGACCTCAATCACGTCAGCCGCACCCGCGCCATCTCTGTCTGGCCCTTCAGACGAGGCCCAAGGCGTCACATTTGCCTTTGAACCCTTTACCGGAGCACCCGGCAATATTGCTGACGAACTGTCCGAATTCATCGGAGCGGAGGCACGCAAACAGGGCATCACTCTGGTACGGCGCGTTGGCGCTAGCTCAACTTATCGCGTGAACGGCTATCTGTCCGCCACCGGACAACCCTCAACGGGAACCGTATTCTACGTATTTGATATCGTCGACGGGTCTGGACGCCGACTCAATCGAATCTCAGGCACCGAATCCACCGGAGGCGCATCCGGCGATCCATGGCAGTCGGTCAATTCGGGGACATTATCGCGCATCGCCAATCGCTCGATGGTAGAAATAAAGGCCTGGCTCAACCGATAATGAAACGGTTAGCCGGGTAATTAACGCCGTACGTCACATATTTTAAAAAAAACAGGTGTTCTGCCCCTTACGGCGGTTGTGGTCCAGGTGGTTGATTGCTAAAACGCCGCCGCCTGCCGAAGGATCTCCAGCAGATCTTGCGGCGTCCGGCAACTCGATAAGATCTAGTCCATTTCCGTGCCTTTCAGGGGCTTCCTCTTGAAACACGGTGTCGCACCAGAAGGACTTGCGGCTCATGAAGATCGTCGCGGGCAATTCGAACCGAGCCCTGGCGGAGGAAATCTCCACTTACCTGGATGTACCTCTGGCCAAATGCCAGGTCCGGCGATTTGCCGACCAGGAAATCTTCGTTGAAATTCAAGAGAACGTGCGTGGCGAAGATGTCTTCGTCCTGCAGCCAACCAGCTACCCGGCGAACGACCACCTTATGGAACTGCTCATCATCATCGATGCGCTGCGCCGTTCCTCCGCACGTCGTATCACCGCGGTAATCCCATATTTCGGTTACGCCCGGCAGGACCGCCGAGCTTCCGGCCGAACGCCGATCTCGGCGAAGCTTGTGGCAAACCTCATCACCGAAGCAGGTGCTGACCGCGTTCTAACCCTGGATCTGCACGCCGGACAGATCCAGGGTTTTTTCGATATACCGACCGACAACCTGTTTGCTGCTCCGGTCATGACACGCGACATCAAGGAACGTTATGCCACCGACAACGTCATGGTGGTGTCACCGGATGTCGGCGGTGTGGTCCGTGCCCGCGCCCTCGCCAAACGTATCGAGGCTCCTCTCTCCATCGTCGACAAGAGACGCGACAAGCCTGGAGAATCGGAAGTCATGAACATCATCGGCGAAGTGAATGGTTATGACTGTATTCTTGTCGACGATATCGTCGACAGTGGCGGCACCCTTTGCAATGCTGCGGAAGCGTTGCTTGCAAAAGGTGCAAAGTCGGTGACGGCCTATATCACCCACGGGGTCTTGTCCGGTGGTGCCGTTGCGCGTGTTGCGTCTTCTAAACTCAAAGAGCTGGTCATCACCAATTCAATCGAGCCGACAGCTGCAATCACGGCGGCCTCCAACATTCGGGCCATCTCGATTGCTCCCCTCATGGGCGAGGCAATCAACCGTACGGCGCTCGAAAAATCGGTATCCAGTTTGTTCAACTAAGTCCGACTGTATCGTCACCTTGAAAGAACGCCGGCTTGCCCGGCGTTTTTTGTTGCCTGAAATTCAAGTTGCTCCTGACGTGTCTGAATTCCAAATCGGCAAAAATTTTCCCAATTGATCAAAAAATATCGCTCTAGCGCGCTGCACAGCTTGTGGGCACGCATATTTTGTGATCAACTTTTTCCGCAAAAATACCTTCCAGGGGACTCAAATGCTCACTTCAAAACCATTTTCGAAGGCCCGCAGGGCCCTCCTGTCGGCTGCCTTGTCGGTCACAGTGGCCGCAGGCTTTTTGTATTCACCGGCAGAAGCTGCAGATCCGATCAAGGTCGCGGCCATCTACACCGTTCCAGTTGAACAACAATGGGTCAGCCGCATCGACAAGGCGCTGAAAGCTGCCCAGGAACGCGGTGAGATCACCTACACGTTCTCAGAAAACGTCGCCAACACCGACTATGAACGCGTTATGCGCGAATATGCCGAACAAGGCATGGACCTTGTCGTTGGCGAAGCGTTCGCGGTTGAACGTGCGGCCCGAAAAGTGGCTGCCGAATATCCGGAAACGGCCTTTCTGATGGGCTCGTCCTTCGGTCCGGCGCAGCCGAACTTTGCCGTTTTCGACAACTGGATCCATGAGCCGAGCTATCTGTCGGGCATGATTGCCGGTGCCACAACCAAATCCAACGTCATCGGTATGGTCGGCGGCTTTGCAATTCCGGAGGTCAACCGGTTGATGCATGCCTTCATGGATGGCGCTACAGCGGTCAATCCCGATGTGAAGTTTCTCGTAACCTTCATCAACTCCTGGTACGATCCGCCAAAGGCGAAAGAATCCGCGTTTGCCATGATCGACAAGGGCGCTGACATTCTTTACGCAGAGCGCTTCGGTGTGTCCGACGCGGCCAAGGAAAAAGGCCTTCTTGCAATCGGCAACGTGATCGATACGTCCGGTGACTACCCCGGCACAATTCTTTCATCCGCTTTGTGGCATATGGAGCCAACCATTGACCGCGCAATCGGAGCCGTTGTCGACGACAGCTTTGAACCGGCGGACTACGGTCCCTTCAGCTTCATGTCTTATGGCGGCGGCAGCTTCATTGTCGACGAGAGCCTTGCACCGGCCGATGCCGTTGCAGCTGCGAAAGAAAAAGAGCAGGAAATCCTGGACGGGCTGTTCCGTGTGAACGTGAACGACACCGAACCGAAATCCACCATGTAATGGTGATTGCCGGCGATCATTCGGTCGCCGGCCCTTCCCCGTCCCGCCCGATGGCGGTGGCCCACATTTCTTATTCCGGAGCTCTGCATGACCGCACCTGCACAGGAGGCTGCGCTCGTCCTGCGGTTGGACGGCATCACCAAACGGTTTGGAGCGCTGACGGCGAACGGCGAAGTTTCGCTTGATCTCCGCAGCGGTGAAATTCTTGCGCTTCTGGGCGAAAACGGCGCTGGAAAGACCACGCTGATGAACATACTCTTCGGCCACTATGTTGCCGATGAAGGACAGGTGCTGGTCAGCTCCGGAGATGGCGGTCTCAAAGAGCTCGAGCCAGGCTCTCCCCACGCAGCGCTTGAGGCCGGTATCGGCATGGTGCACCAGCACTTTACTCTGGCTGAGAACCTGAGTGCTCTCGACAATATCCTTCTGGGAACGCAAAGCCTCGCGACACTTTCCACCGCGCGTGCACCGGCACGTGCGAAACTCGAAGACCTGATGACGCGATCCGGGTTGACGGTGTCGCTGGATGCCCGCATTTCCCAACTGTCCGTCGGTGAAAAGCAGCGTGTTGAAATCTTGAAGGCTCTTTACCGAGATGCGCGCGTGCTTGTCCTCGATGAACCGACGGCGGTCCTGACACCGCAAGAATCGGAAACCTTGTTCGCAACGTTGAAGACGCTTGCTGAAGACGGTCTCGGCATCATTTTCATTTCCCACAAGCTTGCGGAAGTGATCGCATCGTCCCATCGCGTCGCTGTCTTGAGAGGCGGCTGCAAGGTTGCCGATCTACCGACAGCAAGCTGTGATCAGCGCAAACTGGCCGAACTCATGGTCGGGCACGAAATTGTTGAAACCATTCGGACCGAAAAGGAGGCCGGAGGATCGCTGTTCGTACTCAAGAGGATCTTCGCCGGTCACGGTCGTGATGCGCTGCAAGATGTGAATCTCGACCTGAAATCGGGTGAGATCCTCGGAATTGCAGGCGTATCCGGAAATGGTCAGGCAACTTTTGCCAAAGTCATTTCCGGACTGGAACCGGTGATTTCTGGCGAAATGCTTCTGGAGGACCAGCCGCTCACTCATCTTGACGCGCGCAAGATGATCGATATCGGCCTCGCCCGCATTCCCGAAGATCGACATCATGACGGCATTGTTGGCGCAATGAGTGTTTCGGAGAACCTGGCAATTGAATCCATTCGCAAACCAGAGAACCAGCGCTTTGGTCTGTTGCGTTTTGCCGCAATCCGCGAGCGCGCCCGCAGCCTGATCAAGGCCTATGACATCCGGTGCCAGAGCGAAGACAGTCCGGCACGCCTGCTTTCGGGGGGAAACATCCAGAAGATTGTTCTGGCCCGCACATTGGAAACAGTGCCAAAGGTCGTCCTCGCGGCTCAGCCGTCCCGCGGCCTTGATGTCGGAGCGACATCTGACGTGCACAAACGTCTTCTTGCGGCTCGCGACAGAGGCGCTGGCGTCATTCTGATCTCCGAAGACCTGGATGAACTGATGCGTCTTTCGGACCGCATTGCCGTGATCCATCGCGGAAAGCTGTCGGAAGCTGACCGGACTGAAACGCTCGACCGGAGCACACTCGGCTTGCGGATGGCGGGCCATGATGGAGAAGAAGCCGCATGATCCGCTTTGAACCCAGAGGCCCGGTTCCCGTTTCAAGGGTGCTCCTTGTATCCGTTGCTGCTGCAGTGGCAGCCTTGTTGCTGGCAGCCATACCCATGGCGTTCGCCGGCCTGTCCGTCTTTGGTGCCTACGGCCTGATGGTCAAGGGCGCTTTCGGATCAATGTTCGCCTTCACCGAGATGCTTACGCGCGCCACGCCCCTGATCCTGACCGGTCTGGCAGCCGCCGTCGCCTTCCGGGCAAAACTCTGGAACATTGGCGCTGAAGGCCAGCTCTATGCGGGTGCTCTAGCCGCAGTTGCTGTCGGCACGGGAGTCTTTGGAGGCCCTTCGTTGTTTCTCATTCCCCTGGTCATTCTGGCCGGGGCCCTGGCGGGCGGACTTGTCATGCTCGGCCCAACGCTTTTGAAAACCCGCCTTGGTGTCGATGAAGTGGTCACCACGCTCCTCTTGAACTTCATCATCCTGCTTTTTGTCCAGATGATGCTGGAAGGCCCGATGAAAGACCCGATGGGAATGGGCTGGCCACAATCGGAACCCATCCTTGATGAAGCTGCGTTGCCCAAACTGATGGCCAGAATGCGCATCCATTGGGGCCTGATCATTGCGCTCGTCGCCTCGCTCGGTGTCTACTTTCTGCTAAAGCGCACGGTCTGGGGTTTCGAAATCCGCGCAGTTGGTGAAAATGCTGCGGCAGCGCGCCATTCCGGTATTCCCGTCACCGCTACCTTCGTGCGGGTTGGGCTGATTTCCGGTGCTCTGGCTGGTCTTGCGGGCGTCGGTGAAGTTGCAGGACTGAAAGGGTATCTGACGGCGGACTTGTCTCCCGGTTTCGGGTATTCGGGAATTGTCGTGGCCATGCTGGCTGGCCTATCTCCCGTCGGCGTGATCATCGCAGCCCTCTTTATCGCCAGCATTTTCGTCGGCGCGGATTCCATGTCCCGCGCAACGGGTGTTTCCAATTATCTGGCGGACTTGATGGTCGCAATGTCTCTGCTCTGCGTCCTGGTGGCTGGACTGTTCTTGAGGTTCAAGATCCGCTTTGTTGGTGCCCCGTCTGCAAAGGAGACAGCAAAATGACAGAGATCTTGGACATTCTACTGTCTGCCAATTTCTGGGCGGCGGCGCTGCGCATCGCTACGCCTTTGATCTTCGGCGTGATCGGGGCACTGATTTGCGAGCGTGCCGGGGTTCTTAATCTAGGTATCGAAGGCATCTTTACTGCAGGCGCAATGGCAGGCTGGATGGCCGTCTGGCTTGGGGCCGGCTTGTGGGGTGGTGTCTTCGTTGCGGCATGCGCGGGGGCACTCTTCGGGCTGATTCACGCGATCCTGACAGTGCCACTCGGCTTGTCGCAGCATGTATCGGGGATCGGTGTAACGCTCTTTGCGACCTCGCTCAGTTATTTCATCTATCGCACGGCCCTGCCTGACGTCTCCTCGCCGCCACGCATCGACGCTTTTCAGCCACTCGACATTCCTGTCCTCAGCGAATTGCCATTCATCGGTCCGGCGCTCTTTCAGCAGACACCGCTGACGTTTCTCGCCCTCTTTCTTGTTGTGGCAACAGCATATGTTCTCTACAGGACCCCGCTGGGACTGGCGATCCGAGCCGTTGGCGACAATCCTTCCGCCGTTGAGTCTCAAGGCCTTTCTGTCTATGCGATCCGCATCGGAACAGTCGTCGCCGGATCCGCCATCATGGCACTTGGAGGTGCTTTCCTAACGATGTCCGCCTTTGACGCCTTTTTCTTCGGCATGGTCAACGGTCGCGGCTGGATCTGTATCGCACTCACCGTTTTCGCTTCCTGGCGCCCTGGCAAGGCGCTGATCGGTGCACTGCTCTTTGGAGCATTCGATGCCTTCCAAGTCAGGCTCCAGACGGAAGTCGGCAGTTTCATCCCCGGTCAGGTCTTCCTGATGATGCCCTATCTTCTGTCGATCGCGGCGCTGATCGTGGTTGCCCGCCGGGCAGACTACCCGAGAGCGCTGCTTGTTCCCTATTTCCGCGGCCAACGCTGAGGTGTGTCCCGATGAGCTTTGACCTTCTCGTAAAAAACGCCAATCTGCCGGATGGTCGAACCAGCGTGGACATTGCTTGCCGCAATGGTCGGATCGAAGCGGTTGAAACCGGCATTGCCGCAGACGCCCAGACCATCATCGACGCTGATGGCAAACTGGTCTCACCCCCGTTCGTGGACAGTCACTTCCATATGGATGCGACGCTCTCACTGGGATTGCCGCGCATGAACCAGAGTGGAACGCTCTTGGAAGGCATCGCGCTCTGGGGGGAGCTCAAGGAGATACTGACCGTTGACGCAGTTATTGAACGCGCCCTGAATTACTGCGACCTTGCCGTCTCACAAGGACTTTTGGCCATTCGAACACATGTCGATGTCTGCGATGACAGGCTGACCGGCGTCAAAGGGTTGCTGGAGGTTCGCGACAAGGTAAAGGACTATATCGACCTCCAGCTTGTCGCTTTTCCGCAAGACGGTCTCTATCGCTCTCCGAATGCCGAGGCCAACCTGTTAAAAGCCCTTGATATGGGCGTCGACATCGTCGGTGGTATTCCGCATTTTGAACGCACCATGGATGATGGCGCCCGGTCTGTCAGAAGGCTTTGCGAAGTGGCGGCTGAACGCGGCCTCATGGTTGATATGCATTGCGACGAGACCGACGACCCCATGTCTCGTCACATTGAAACGCTTGCCTATGAAACCCAACGCCTTGGCCTGGAGGGACGTGTCGCAGGCTCACACCTGACGTCGATGCACTCGATGGACAACTACTATGTTTCCAAGCTTCTGCCGCTGATTGCCGAAGCTGAGGTTCATGCCATTGCCAACCCGTTGATCAACATCACGCTCCAGGGCCGCCATGACACATACCCGAAACGCCGCGGCCAAACCCGCGTTCCGGAAATGCGCTCCTATGGCATCAATGTGGCCTTCGGTCATGATTGCGTGATGGATCCCTGGTACTCCATGGGATCCGGCGACATGCTCGAAGTGGCTTCAATGGGGCTCCACGTCGCACAAATGACGAGCCGAGAAGCAATCCGCTATTGCTTCGACTGCGTTACCAGTCATCCGGCAAATGCCATGGGCCTTGAAGGCTATGGCATTGCAAAAGACTGCAAGGCGGATTTCGTATTGCTTCAGGCGCGCGACGCAATCGAGGCAATCCGCCTCAAGGCGACACGGCTTAAAGTGGTCAAAGGCGGGAAAGTCATTTCCACAACACCAGCGCGTCAATCGCAACTGACATTAAAGGGTCGTCCGGACATCGTCGATCCAGCCTCTTATGCACCATCGGAGAACTGATCTGGAGAGCTGTGCCGGGTTTTTTCCGGCACAGCTGGTCTTAGTGATCTGCAAGTTCGCCCGGCAGGCTCAAGTCTCCAGAAGCAACGTCAAACACGTCAACAACACATAGCAGTGGTGCGTGGATACTCTGGTTGACCCTCAGCGCTGAAGTCACGCCGTCATATTTCAGGCCATCGACGACTGATGCATCACTGAACGAAACATTGATGGTGATTTCCTGTTCGTCCAGAACCGGTGAAAAACCGGGACTGTCGATATAAAGCGGAAGGCCCGGCCAGGTTGCCGGCATTTTGGGATTGGCCCCATCCGGGATATCCTGAACTGACAAGGCGCCCGGCCCGCACGCATCGTTCGGAGTCAGTACAACCCAGTGCGAATGCCACTTCGCGCCGTCATTGCCGACATCACCGTCCCCATCTTCGTCAAAGAGCGGTGTATCATCGAAATCAGGATGGCTCGTTGCAGCCAACGCCAGAATACCTTTGCCACCTTCAAAGCCGACGCTCGCCGGTTCAAGTGACGTTGGCCAGACGTAGGAATGCACAGGCGCACCAGCCAAGTCCCCATTCTTCTCAGGTACTGTTGCCCCGGCGCTTCCCGTAAGCGTCATATGAAAAGTGACGACACGGCCCTTTCGGTGCACATGCGCGGCGAGGATGTCATAGTTTTGGTCGGTCTCCCCATTTTCCGGGGAGAGGATCGCTCCGTCCTGATTGAGTGCGTGATGACCGTGGTCCCCGCCCGCAAGAGATGCGGCCGGCATTCCAGCGACCAAAAGACTTCCAAGGATCTGCTTCAACATTTGCCAATCTCCTTTTCTGAAGGCAGAACCTAATTAATAGCGAGTCGATACTATTGCAAGTTTAATTTCGACTCGCTACATATTGATTCATGACTGACTTCACAGAAGCGCAACAGATTCGAGACCTGATCGATCGCCTGACCCGTTTGAGCGCGGCAGAAGAGTGGAACGGCCCGTTGAACCCTTCGCAATTTGCAGCGCTCAGCTATCTGGCTCGGGCCAACCGCTTTTCGCGAGCGCCTTCGCATGTGGCGGACTATCTGGCGACGACGCGCGGTACGGCGTCCCAGACCCTCAAGGCGCTGGCACGCAAGAACCTGATTGATGAAACCCGTTCAGATGCCGACAAACGCAGCATCCGATATGACGTTGCGCAAGACGGTTTGGACCTTCTGAATGTTTCATCGGGTATGGACGAGGTCATTGATGATCTGCCAAAAGACACATCAACCGCGCTGGCGACCGGACTAAAGGCTCTCGTGAGCGCAATGCTGCTTCAGAGAGGCAATCGGTCCTTCGGGCTCTGCCGGACCTGCAAACATCACGAGAACCTTGAAAAAGGTGGATACTGCAAACTGCTCGAGGTTGGACTGTCGCCGGTCGAAACCGGCCAGATTTGCCACGAACACGCTGCTACATGAGGCAAGTGCATGACTTTGAAAGCGAAAATCCTCAGCATTTATACCGGCAAGCCTGAACAGCTTTGGCAGGACAAGGAACAATCCGCGATCCGAAAGACACTGACCGCCGGTCCGCAACAGGTCGGCCGTGAAGGCCTCTTAACGGACAGTCAGGCAGACCGTGCTGTTCACGGTGGACCAGACAAAGCCCTGCACATCTATCCTTCCGAGCATTACGCTTATTGGCGGGAAACATTTCCCGACCGGCAGGAAATATTCAAACCGGGAGGCTTCGGAGAGAACATTGCGTCGGACGGATTTACAGAAGCAGAGCTTTGCCTCGGCGACGTATTTGCCGCCGGCACGGTTCGTGTCCAGATCTCCCAGGCCCGCCAACCGTGCTGGAAGCTCAACATGCACACCGGCAATCCGGCACAGGCCGCCCATTTTCAGAAAACCGCGCGGACGGGATGGTATTTCCGGGTTTTGCAGGAAGGCCAATTTGAAGCGGGTGACGAGCTGATCCTGGTCGAGCGCCCCTGCCCGGAATGGAACCTGAAGGAAGTAATTCATGCCAGGTTCAGCCCACGCGTTGATCCGCAGATGGCACGCGCCCTGTCTGAGCTCCCTGAATTGGCCGAACCCTGGCAAAAAGCGTTTGCCAAAAAAGCCGATCCGGCTTTTCAGGAGGATACATCCCGTCGGCTTAAGGGGTGAACCACATCCTTAAGACAAAGAAAAATCACTTGGGTTTCAGCGTCATTGCATTTGCGACGGCAAGGTCCAGCCAGTCACGAAGGATGTCATCGGACGCATCGTCTTCTGCCACAAAGAACAGGCCACTCATCACACGCCCTCCCTGCATCATTGGTGTCGCTCCGGGCAACGTTTCCGCTGTTCCATGATTGTCTTTCCCAACCCGGAACATAAACCGACTTTCTCCATCCTTTGTGCGGTCAGCACCGCACACCATATGGCCATTGAGCAAGAAGCACGTGCCTCCCATCATCTTCTTTTCTGAAAGTCCCCCTTTGTCCGCAAGCGCATCACGCAGCCTGTTGTTGAGGTCCTCGTCGATTGCCATGGCAGCTCCACCCGTTTTGTTCTGGACAGTTTTGTCCGGACGCCAAAATCAGTCAACCTTTCAGTTGAGTAATTACTTTCCTCCAAAATAGAACGGAGCACTACCAGTCGCCTCTGGACATTGACCACACGAAATAACGCTCGAATTCGGCGCCTGAAACAACAAAATTGGAGCGGCAGACTTGCGTAATTGCGGGTGTTTCTGTATGTACGCGCTCGCGCCTGCACCCCTGGAGGAGGCGCATGTGGATCGATCCCGAACAACTGAAAGTCTTTTGAAGGCGCAAAGGTTCGCCGATCCGTTCTTAATACACCAAGGAGTTTCCCATGGCTTCCAGCTATGAGCTGAAGGCGTCGGCACGGGACCGGGTGGGCAAGGGGGCCGCACGGGCACTGCGTCGCGAAGGCCTTCTCCCCGCCGTTATCTACGGCGACAAGAAACCGGCACTGCCGATCACCATTCCGGTAAAAGAAACAACCATTACCCTGCACAAGGGTGGCTTTACCGCGCAGATCGGCACGATCAACATCGACGGTGAAAAGCATCAGGTTATCGCCAAGGACTATCAGCTGCACCCGGTGCGTGATGACGTCCTGCATGTCGACTTCCTGCGTGTTGCCAAAGGTGCGACCCTCACGGTCGAAATTCCGGTCCAGTTCATCAATGAAGAAGACTGCCCGGGCCTGAAAAAAGGCGGCGTCTTGAACATCGTCCGTCACACGGTCGAAATGAACGTGCCTGCAGACAGCATTCCTGAAGCTCTGGTTTTGGATCTTGCCAAAGCTGAGCCGGGCGACAGCCTGCACATCTCCGCAGTTGATCTGCCGGAAGGCGCTGAGCCGACCATCACCGACCGCGACTTCACCATCGCAACGATTGCGGCTCCGGCCGGCATGAAAGAAACCGACGAAGGTGAAGAAGCAGAAGGCGCTGAAGAGGGCGAAGAAGAAGCAAGCGAATAAGCTTCACTTCTGTTACAACAATAAGGAGGCGGTCACCGCCTTCTGCCCCGGCGCTCCATCACGGAGCAAATTCGGGGACGACTTCAAAGCAGCCGGTTGGGCTGCTTTTTCGTTTCAACAACGGACGTGAAAGGCACATTATGAAGCTGATCGTCGGTCTCGGTAATCCAGGTGCGAAATACGCAGGAAACCGGCACAACATCGGTTTCATGGCCGTGGACGAAATTCACCGCAGCCATTCGGCTTTTCAGCCCTGGCGCGCCCGGTTTCAGGGTCAGGTTTCCGAAGGACGCCTCGGAACAGACAAGGCTCTCCTGTTAAAACCTTCAACCTACATGAACGAAAGCGGCCGGTCGGTGGGTGAAGCCATGCGCTTCTATAAGCTTCAACCCGAAGACATCGTCGTTCTCTACGATGAGCTCGACTTGCCGCCTGCCAAATTCCGCATGAAAAAAGGCGGTGGTCACGGTGGTCACAATGGATTGCGTTCCATCTCCGCGCATATCGGGCCGGACTACCGGCGTCTTCGTCTCGGCATCGGACACCCCGGCGACAAGAAGCTGGTATCGAACTATGTTCTTGGTGACTTTGCAAAGGCGGATCAGGACTGGCTGGAACCACTTCTTGAGGAAATAGCGAACCATGCCGATCTGCTCGCAACCGGGCAGGACAGTCAATTTGCCAACAAACTGACGCTTTCACTGGAACCGCAAAAAGCACAGCGCAAGGGCAAACCTGAAGTAGTGGGCGAGCGCCCTGGCAGGCCTGCGGCAAAACCAAAGGGGCAAAGCCACATTCGGCAGGCCCGTCAGCCTAAGCCAACGGCCATGCCCAAATCCGGGCCGATGGCAGACATGCTGAAAAAACTGTTCCGTGGCGACTGACCCCAGCTCCAGCGAATACAGTAAATTGGCTGCTGTTACGCCGGAACCAAGCAAAGCACAAACAGGATCCGCAGCTCTCGTCATAAGAACGACATGGTGACACGGCAAGGATTAGGTCGTTCCCCCCGAGAAGACACCAGGAGCATTTGTTCGCGGTGTCCGTCCAGTGGTTCTGGGAGGTAGGCAATGCGTTTTCTTATTGCATTGATCGCAGGCAGCTTTTTGGTGACGACACCGGCATCGGCGTTCAAGAAATTGGAAGGCTATTTCATCGCCTTCGAAACCTGCGAAGCCTATCACAGCAAAAACAGGCAGACCAATCCGGGCAGCATCACCACCTCACCCAATATGGCCTATAAGATGCTCGGGTTGAACAAGGAAGGTGGAGACTATTTCCAGGTTCAGATGGACAACGCTCCCGTATCAACCGCTCGATGGGTCAGTGCGGACTGCGGCATTCACGTGGTCAAGGCCGATACCCGGACAGGTGGCACTGGAACAGGCGGTTCCGATGATGTCATCGAGCAGGAAGGCACAGAGTCCGTCGACAACCTTCTGACCCTCTCCTGGCAGCCAGCGTTTTGTGAATTCCGACCCGGCAAGAAGGAATGCCGTGACCTGAACGATGGCCTTCTTCCGCACACGACCCGCCAGCTCTCCATCCATGGCCTGTGGCCGCAGCCAAAGGACAACATTTACTGCGGAGTGCCGACCAGCATCATAGACCTGGACAAGCCCGATACCTGGGATCGTCTCCCTGCTCCGGCGATCGACACCGAAACCGCCGATGCCTTGCAAGCTGCCATGCCAGGATATGCCAGTTTCCTGCACCATCATGAATGGATAAAACACGGCACCTGTTTCCTGGGCGAAGGTGGCGCTGATGAGTATTATGATGACACGCTTTACCTGACTGAACTCGTCAATCAATCCGCTGTCGGGGACTTGTTCTTCAACAATGTCGGTGCCGAAATCACAGGGGCCGATATCCGCGCAGCCTTTGACACATCTTTCGGCCAAGGCACAGGAGACAGAGTTCTGATCAAGTGCACCAGTGACGGCAGCCGTACCTTGATCAACGAGATCTGGCTCGGCATGAAAGGCAAGATAACTCAGGAAAGCGACCTGGGTGAGTTGATGCGGGCGGCCGATACCGTCGCAATGGGGTGCAACCGTGGCATCATCGACAGGACGGGTCTGCAATAACGCAACGGTTCAGCCTTCCGTGTCTGAACTCGTCGCTCAAAGTCTTGACCTGCCGTCAAGGCTCGGGCATGTAGCCCGGCAACAGTTTCAGACCAAACCGAAAGCGAACTCCCATGGGTTTCCAGTGCGGCATTGTCGGACTGCCGAATGTCGGCAAGTCCACGCTCTTCAACGCGCTCACGAAAACAGCCGCGGCCCAGGCCGCCAACTATCCCTTCTGCACGATCGAGCCGAATACGGGTGAAGTTGCCGTTCCTGACCCGCGCCTTTATGCGATCCGCGATATTGCGGCTTCGAAGGAAGTCATCCCGACCCGAATTACTTTCGTCGACATTGCCGGTCTGGTGCGCGGAGCTTCCAAGGGTGAAGGTCTTGGCAACCAGTTTCTGGCCAACATTCGCGAAGTCGATGCCATCGCTCATGTGCTGCGGTGCTTTGAAGATGATGACATCACCCATGTCGACGGTGCGATTGATCCGCTTGCGGATGCCGAAACGGTAGAAACCGAGCTCATGGTCGCGGATATGGAAAGCCTTGAGCGCCGTATCGCCCCTTTGAAGAAAAAAGCGACGGGCGGCGACAAGGAAGCAAAAGTCGTATTGCCGATCATGGAGGCAGCCCTTGCCTTGTTGCAGGACGGCAAACCGGCGCGCATGCTGGAAACTGCAGACGCAGAGGAAGCAAAGCTCTTGAAGGGTTTGAACCTGCTGACCTCAAAGCCGGTTCTTTACGTCTGCAACGTTGATGAGGCTTCAGCAGCAACCGGGAACGCATTTACCGAAAAGGTTATGGCGAGGGCCAAGGAAGAAGGCGCTGTCGCCGTGGTGATATCGGCCGCAATCGAAGCCGAGATTTCTCAACTCGACAATGAGGAACAGGACGAGTTTCTGGAAACCATCGGACTGGAAGAACCGGGCCTCGATCGCATGATCCGCGCTGGCTACGACCTGCTCGGTCTGATCACCTATTTTACCGCTGGCCCCAAGGAAACCCGTGCCTGGACAATCACGGAAGGCACAAAAGCCCCCGGTGCCGCCGGTGTCATCCACACGGACTTCGAACGCGGTTTCATTCGTGCCCAAACAATTGCCTATGACGACTATGTTTCTCTTGGCGGTGAAAATGCTGCCAAGGAGGCAGGCAAGGCAAGGGATGAAGGCAAGGAGTATATCGTCAAGGATGGTGATGTACTGCTCTTCAAGTTCAACACCTGATAAGGGCACTCTGCAGCTGAAAACCGTCTGACTGTTGCGCAAAATGGATCCGGTGTGGAGTGCATGTCGGGCGATTTGGCTTTGCAGGCTGATTGCAGCGACGCCGGTCGGCTAATGGGGACCGCGCGTGCCATGCTACAGCGCATCCGCCTGAACAGGATATAGTCGCATGAAGTCATTGCTGTTGACGGGATTTGAGGCATTTGGCAACACACCGGTCAATCCGGCCGAACAAGTTGCAAGGCTTCTGGACGGCGATGTCGTGGCCGACACCCGCATTGTATCGAAAATTATCCCGAATACGTTTTTCGTATGCATCGAAGCCGTCAAGGATGCACTACAGAAAACTGGTGCTGATGCCGTCGTAATGATGGGAGAATTTGGCGGACGTGCCACGATAACCGTTGAACGCTTTGCGATGAATTTCAACGATGCCACCCGCTACGGTTTGAAAGACAATGCTGGCGTGGCTTTGCAGGACCAGCCAACCGTCAAAGACGGTCCCCTCGCCTACCAAAGCACACTTCCGGTCCGCGCGATGGTCAAGGCAATGCGCGCGGGCGGTATTCCCGCTGACATTTCCGATACGGCCGGAACTTTCTGCTGCAATCACCTTTTCTACGGTGTTATGCATCACCTTGCTGAGACTGAGAGCAAAGTTCGCGCTGGTTGGGTGCACCTGCCTCACCTGCCACAAGTGGCGGCGATGGAAGGAAATCTCGGAGCACCCAGCATGTCTGCGCAGACGTCGGCAGAAGGCCTTCGCCTTGCGATAGAAGCCCTGGCAAGCCATCAAAATGATCTGAACGTGCCTGTTTCCGGTCGATTGCAGATCTGATCCACAGTGCGTAGGTGTCGGCCTTTGATAGAGGTGCGTCGCAGGTGTCACTCGACAGAAATGATGGGATGCGGCAAACAGACGGTCATCGCCATTTCAGGAAGGTCGAACCATGCCGACGGTGTTTCCCGCCCCGCAACCCGCCATATTGCCAATCAGCGACAGTAAACTCGGGTTTCCCGTGCGACGGGTCTATTGTGTCGGTCGGAACTACGCGGCGCATGCTGTTGAGATGGGTCATGACCCTGACAAGGAACCCCCGTTTTTCTTCCAGAAAAACCCGGACGATCTCGATCCCTCCGGAACGTTTCCTTATCCCCCACTCAGCCAGGATGTTCATCACGAGGTAGAACTGGCGGTGATGTTGAAATCGGGTAACGCCAATATCAAGGCCGAAAACGCACTTCAACACGTTTATGGGTATGCGGTTGCTCTGGACATGACCCGGCGAGACTTACAAGGTGCGGCCAAAAAGGCTGGCCGTCCCTGGGAAGCCGGAAAGGCATTTGAACGTTCAGCCCCAGTCGGCCGGATTGTTCCGGCCGCCGATTGCGGTTTTCTGAGCGATGGCAAGATTTCACTCACCGTCAATGGTGACATTCGTCAGGACGGCGACCTTAACCAGCTGATCTGGAAAGTCCCTGAGATCATCGCAAAATTGTCCGAGCTTTTCCAACTGGGCGCTGGTGACGTCATTTTGACGGGAACACCTGCCGGTGTCGGTCCCGTTTCCAAAGGCGACGTGCTCCTGGCGACCATAGAAGGATTGCCCGAGCTGCGGGTCGCGGTTGGCTAACAGTTCGGCATCCTGGATTGCCAACTTTTCGGCAAGCAGGATGCCCTTGTTTTGGTTCTACGCTCAGCTTCGATCCAGACCGAGCATCAGCAGCGGATTGGGGCCTTTGTGGTTCCGCCATTTGTCGCTGTTCTCAGGTCGGCGCAGGCGAGCAACCCAATTCGTTCTTGGCACGCCATACTTTTTCAACAAATCGTCCACTTCGTAAAAACGATTGTTCTCGCGGGTCATTTTCCTTTCCTTTCCATTATACGGCTTTCGCCGTTTCCTACTGGAAATATGGGTATGAAAACGCACGGGTCCATTGTTCTGAGATTAACGTTTCGTCATGTTTGAAGTGCGCGATCAGAATGAGGCCACTCCCCTGTCCCATATCGGATTCAGATCACGTCATCGAATGGGACGTCCTGCGTTCCGACCGCGTGTGTCCGGATCAACAATCGTCACCCTCTTTGAGAGATAGGCAATTTTCCCCGACCGAGAGGCACGAGTTCTGGATCACGGAAACCGGATTTCTATTCTCAATCCTTTTCGTTCAGGAGCGTCCGGTTGACTTGAGGCCATTGAAAGCTCTGCCCGATGCAGGTTTGTGATGGTTTTGACAAGGGCCAGACCAAGGCCTGCACCGGGCGTTGTTCGACTTTCCTCAAGCCGGTACATCGGCTCCAGCACGCGGCCATAAAGATGTTCCGGTATTCCCGGACCTGTGTCTGCAAGGACAAGGCTTTTGCCCCGCGCAATGAGTGTGAGACGCGCGCTCTCCGGCGTGTGTTTCAAACTGTTTTCAATCAGATTGGCGACGGCTTGCAGGATCAAGCGCCGGTCCCCTGAAATGGCCTCCGTTTCTTGAACAACAAGATCGAAGCTCCGGCCACTGTCTTCTATGACCGCCCGGTAAATGTCCGCCGTTTCCTCGGCAAGCCTGGCGGGACTGAGGGTCTCGAACCTCTGCCGGTGTTCACCAGATTCAAGCTTGGCAATGCGCAGCAAGGCCTCGAACAGGTCGATGATCTCGTCAGTCTGTTCCATCGCCACGCTGATCGCATCTTCGTCGGCCGCTGTCGCTTCAATCATTTCCAGCTGGCCACGCAAACGGGTCAGGGGTGTCTTCAGGTCATGCGCAATATTGGCCGTCAGGTTTCGTGTCTGTCGCAGCAGGATTTCCAGCTGAGATGTTGTCTGATCGATCGATCGCGACAGACGAACGAAATCATCACTGCCGGACCCTGGTTCGATCCGCGCCGTCAAGTCACCTGCAGCCACCTTGTCGAGCACTCCTGAGATGGCGGACAAACGCCGTTGCGCCCGCCAACCCAAAAGGCCTCCGATCCCCAGCATGGCAACGAGTGTCAAACCGCCCGATACAGCGAAGATATTGATCAGGACCTCCAGATAGTCATCCCGATCGTCAAGGTTCGTCCCGACAGCCAAAGTACCACCTGCCGCCTGTGCGATATACACGCGCCAGATACCGTCGAGATCCTCACCAACAACCTTTCGACCAAGTTTGATGGTCCTCAGTCCCGGCCTGTTCTCGGTAAGCTTAGCCAAGGCGCCATACGTTGCGCCGCCAGGTCCCTGAAAGGCAACAAACCGGTCTTCGGTTTCATAGAAAAGGGCATTATCCGGGCCGATCGCAGCGATCCTGCCAGCAACATCGGCCAAACGGGTTTCCAGTTCAGCATCTATGCGGGCATTGATCTCCCGGTCGATGAAGAGGATCGACACGAATCCTGCAAAAGCGACAATAACGAGGAAGACAAGCGTGAGCTGCACAGTCTGACGCAGGACCGACATCTGCATCAGGGCTCGTATCTGATTAAGCAGTTTCAACAGCAGATGCTCCGGTCAGATACCCGATTTTCCGGATCACACTTCGAAGACATAGCCTGCTCCTCGCTTCGTCCGGATCAGAGATCCCTCGAACGGTTTTTCGATCTTTGCGCGCAATCGGCTGATATGAGTTTCAACGACACTGCTTGTCGGGTCGAAGTTGATATCCCACACACGCTCAAGAAGCATCGCCCGGGTCAGGACCCGGCCCTCGTTGCGCATGAACACTTCGAGAAGACGGAATTCTTTCGCGTTGAGATCGATTTTCTGCCCCTGTCGGACGCAAGTCTGTTTCAAGAGATCCAATTCAAGATCGCCCGATTTGAGCTTCACCGGCTCTGCATCTGGAACAGAAGACCTGCGACGGCCAAGCGCTGCAATCCGTGCCAGCAACTCGCTAGAGGCGAAAGGCTTGGTCAGGTAGTCGTCCGCGCCTGCCTCAAGGCCTTCGACCCTGTCTTCAACTGCTTCCATAGCTGTCAGAAACAAGACAGGTGTGCTGTTTTTAGAGGCTCGAATGGCCTTCAGAACCGACAATCCGTCAATACCTGGCGTCATCCGGTCGAGCACAATGACATCGAAATCTCCAGTCGTCGCACTTGCCAGCGCTTCTCTTCCATCCGAAACCCAGTCGACAACATGACCAGCCTCGCTGAGGCTGGAATGCACCCACTTGCCGATGCCACTATCATCTTCAAGAAGCAAAATGCGCATCTTCAGTTCAATGTCCTTGGCCTTAGACGGTCCTTATGCCGCCCTTCCTTTCAAGGCGTACAACGTTCGATCTCAATGAGGAAACCGAATTTCGCTTCTTTACAAAAATGTATATTTCGCGCCAGAGGCGGGCAAACTCCATCGCTTATCTCTTGGTCATCGGAGGGCACGACGCCGCCGCAGACAACCCAAGAGGACGAAGACATGAAAACCACCGCCAAGATTTTTGCAGCCAGCCTGATCGCAGTTGGGCTGACGGGTACCTCCCTTGCCATTGCCGCTCAGAAAAATGCATCGGACGCCCCGCTTCAGTCCGACCTTTCCATCGCGCAGGTCTCCGAAATCGCACTTGCGGCACAGCCCGGGGCAATTGAGGAAATCACGCTGGAAAACGAGGACGGCAAGACTGTCTTTGAAGTCGAAATCAACACCGACGCAGATGAAGTGGAAGTGTTGATCGACGCAGCGACAGGTGAGGTTCTATCCGTGGAAAAAGACAACGACCATGCGTGGTTCGGCGGCAAAGACAAGAAAGCCGGCACTCAAGAGAAGGGGTGACCTCGACCTCAAATGGAGCAGTGGGTCCCTTCCCGCTGCTCATTTCCAATCCCGTAAAGCTAACTTTGGAGACTGATATGAATACCATGAATTCCTACCTTGAAACCGGCAAGACTGCTCTTCGGCGCTGTGGCGCAGCCCTCGCCGGGATTGCCGGTCTCCTTGTCGGCGGCCTTCTGGTTTCCGCTTTTGCAACGCTGGGACTGGCGATCATCGGCATCGGAGCCGTTGCCATGTCGATCCTGCTTGCTGCCAGCGCCCTTGCACCCGGTGAGGACAAGAAGGTTGCAACAAGCTGACCCGGCGCTTTGAAGTCACGTGTCGTACGGCCCGGTCAAAGCACCGGGCAGACGTCATGCCGGAAACTCCAAAAAACGCGCGAAAAGGCCGGCGACCGAAGGGTCGAAATCCAATCGACGGCCTTTTTCTGGCGAATCTCGGCAATTCGTCCTAAAACCGGCTATTGCAAATTGGGGCCGCATCCGCCGGAGCTTACGTGACATTCGATCAAACCGCCCTTTTTGTGTTGTTCGGTGCCGTCTTTGCCCTGCTCGTCTGGGGCCGCATCCGGTTCGACCTGATTGCTTTTGCAGCTCTCATTCTGGGTGCGCTGCTTGGTCTTGTGCCGTCGGGAGAAATCTTTACCGGCTTCGGTCATCCTGCCGTCATCATCATCGCACTTGTACTGATTGTTTCACGCGGGCTTATGAATTCCGGTGCTGTCGAGCTAATTGCCGGACATCTCTTATCTGCCTCGCGAAGCCTTTCCGGACATATCGGCCTGATGTCGGTTGTCGGCGCAGGGCTTTCAGGCATCATCAACAACGTGGCGGCACTTGCGCTTTTAATGCCGCTGGATCTTGAGGCAGCCCGCAAGGGTGAGCGGTCGCCGGGCCTGACCTTGATGCCCTTGTCTTTCGCAACAATCCTCGGCGGTATGATCACCTTGATTGGTACGCCTCCAAATATTGTCATAGCCGAATACCGCTCCGATGCACTCGGTCAACCGTTTGCGATGTTTGATTTCGCTCCGGTCGGACTGGTGGTCGCCGTGACAGGGATCGCCTTTGTCGCTCTTTTTGGCTGGCGTCTGCTACCTGCCCATTTTCGAAAGCCGCCCAAGCAGGAAGGATTTGCAGAAAGCCTGTACTCGGCGGAACTCAAAGTCGGAAACATCCCGGATGACAAGCCACTTAGTGTCGGCGATCTCTACCCCGTTGCCGACGACAAGGACGTGGTCATCATTGGACTGATCCGCAACGGCAGGCGTGTCAGGGGCTTTGCGCGCCGCGAACCGATCAAATCGGGTGACTTCCTCGTCGTGGAAGGCGATCCCAAGGCCATCGAGGCCTTCATGGGGGCAGCGAAACTCGAATTCGCAGGCTCCGAGCGACACAAAGGCGGCTTGAGCGGAAGCGCCTTGTCGTTGCTTGAAGCCATCGTACCCGACAATGCGCGCATCATCGGACGGTCAGCCTTCGACATGCGCCTGCTCTATGGACAAAGCGTCACGCTGCTCGGTATTTCCCGCCAGGGACGCCGCATTCAGAAAAGGGTGCGTCACGAGATTATCCGGCCGGGAGATGTCCTCCTCATGCTCGGTACCGAAGATCGACTCGATCACGCCAGCAGCTGGTTGGGTGTCTTGCCCCTGGAAGGGCGCAAGACCGGCATGATCCAACGCAACAAGGCCTGGCTTGCCATCGCCGGTTTTGTTCTGGCTATTACCGCTGCCGTTGCCGGTCTTGCCTATCTGCCCGTCGCGCTGGCTGCATGCGTCGTTCTATATGCTGCAACCGGGCTGATCAGCGGTTCAGAGGTTTATACCGCCGTTGAATGGAAGGTCATTGTGCTGCTTGGTTCGTTGATCCCTCTTGGGCAAGCCTTTGAAAATGCAGGCAACGCTCAACTGATTGCCGATGGCATCGTTGCCCTGACTGCGGGAGCCCCTGCCTGGATCACGCTAGCCGTGCTGATGGTCGTGACCATGACCCTGTCGGATTTCCTGAACAATGTCGCCACCTGCCTGATTGCGGCGCCGATATCTGTCCAGATCGCAGGCAGTTTGGGTGTCAACTCGGATCCCTTCCTGATGGCGGTCGCTGTGGCTGCATCCTGCGCCTTCCTGACGCCGATCGGCCACAAGAACAACACCATCATCATGGGGCCTGGCGGTTATCGCTTCGGCGACTACTGGCGCATCGGTTTGCCACTTGAGCTGCTGGTGCTGGTCGTTTCCATACCGGCGATCCTGGTTTTCTGGCCACTTTGATCCATTTTACGCGGCCGGTTTGAGCGGCAGGCAGATATCGGTCAGAAGATCAGCAGGGGCCGTATCACGCGGATTGTTGAGATAGACTTCCATACAAGGCGCGTCATCGGGCACCCGTCCGGACTGCGTTAGCCATTCGCCATAGAGCCAGCGATAAGCCTTTTGCATATCGGCATAGGGACCTTTGTAATGAAGAACCGCATAGTCGCCACCGCGCGTTTCCACCGCCTCGAGCGGGGCTGTCATCGCAAATCCATCTGTAACGGCAACACCGGCAACTGACCGAAGTTCGTCTTCCGGAACGCGGGTCGGGTCGGAATAGTAGAGCGCCTTCATGGCACCCGATTGTCCGATCTGGTTGCGTGTGACCAGCATGCCGATCAGCTTTTCAAAAGCCTGACCAATCTGCAGATAGGATCCTTTGTGAGGCAATACGGCAAGCGTTTCGGAAGGCAGGGATTTGATAGTTACATCATGCATGAGGTCGGTTCCTTTTAAGCTGGGGATTGGGGCATCGACGAGGACCGGTTGCAGCTTGGTCAAAACCGTTTCGGCACGGTAGACCGACGGGCTCTGGCCATATGATTGTTTGAAGCTGCGCGAGAAGGCTTCTTGACTGCCATACCCGGCCCGGCTGGCGACTTTGGAAAGTGGAAGGTCGGTGTAGGAAAGATCAGCAGCCGCACGATGCAGCCGAAGCCGTTTCACCGTGGCGACGATGGACTCACCGTAGGTGGACTGCCAGACACGGTGCCAGTGCCAGGGTGAAAGGGCCGCCACGTTCGCGAGCGTCGCAAGATCCGGATCTTCATCCAGGTGGGCGTAGATATATTCGATCACTCGCGTGAAGCGGCGGATATAGCCATTGTCTTTCGAACTAAGATTGGTTGTCTGGTGCTGGGTCATGTGGCCGTCCTGGAAAAGTGATCGGACACTAGCACCGCACCAGATGATAAATCTTGCGGATTTGATCCACCGAGGGATCTCAGGTCACGTAGATTTTCCCGGGAAAGACGAAAGACAGACTGGTCTCTTCGAGCAAATTGCTCATGATGAGCGCCGTTCTTTCAAACTGGAGCTGTCGACAATGAACGCACGGAAACGCATCCTATTTACTGGCGGCTCCGGCAAAGCCGGCAAACATGTCATTCCCTATCTGCTTGAACAAGGCCACAGGGTAGTAAATGTCGATCTGACGCCGCTCGATTATCCCGGTGTCGACAATCTGACGGCCGATATCACCTCCTCCGGTGAAATGTTCAATGTCATGACGAGCTACGCCAATTTCGATGAGCTGGAACCCGGCAATGGTGTCCCGGCCTTCGATGCCGTTGTACATTTTGCCGCCGTACCGCGCATCCTGATCCAGCCGGACAACAAGACTTTCGCCGTCAATGCCGTAGGCACTTACAATGTCATCGAGGCAGCGGTGAAGCTGGGCATCCGGAAAATCGTGATCGCTTCGTCGGAAACGACCTATGGCGTCTGCTTCGCCGACGGTGTTGTCGACCCGAAAATTCTACCCGTCGAAGAAGACTATGATGTCGATCCCATGGACAGCTATGGCCTATCCAAGGTCGTCAACGAACAAACCGCACGTGCTTTCCAGCGTCGCTCCGGATACGACATTTATGCCCTGAGGATCGGCAATGTCATCGAGCCGCATGAATATGATCGTTTCCCCGGCTTCTTCAAGGATCCGGCGCAACGGCGCCGCAATATTTTTTGCTACATCGATGCGCGCGATCTCGGTCAGATTGTCGACCTTTGCCTGGAAAAGGATGGCCTTGGGTATCAGGTCTTCAATGCGGGGAACGACTCCAACTCGGTCGATATTCCCAACTCGGAAATCCTGGAACGGTTTTTCCCGAGCGTTCCCCTGAGTCGCGATCTCGGCGACCACGAAGCGCTGTTTTCCAACCGCAAGATCCGGGAGGTGCTTGGCTTCCAGGAAAACCACAATTGGAGGAAATACGTGAAAACCTGACCACGCCTTCAACCGGTGCTACCGGAAACAGGTTTACTTGCTGGAATCCGGTGGATAGCGTCTGATGGCGCCGGAAAAGGGGAATGGCTAGCATGAAGGAACGCCCATGAATTTTCTGAAGATAGTGGCCTGCGCCAGCATGCTTTGTCTGACCGGGACAGCCGCCATGGCGCAAGGAACCGGCTCGGAAGGCTATTTCCAAGTATACAACAATACCGAGGGCAACATCGTTGTCGGGTTCTACACTGATGACGGCAGTAGCTGGAGCGACAACTGGCTATCGGATGCCCTTGGTCCGGGCGAGAACGTGCGTGCTGAGTTTTATGCTGACACGGGCAACTGCGAGCAGGTACTTCAGATCGGCTGGCTCGGGAACGATGACAGCGAAGTTCTGGACGAGCCGATTTCAATCGATATCTGTGAAGCCAGCAATGTCTATTTGGATGATAATGAAATTTATTTCGACTGAACCTGGTCCAGCCTGGCTTCAGGAAGCCGGATACATCCTGACCTGCTCGACCGAATGATTCCGGAAAACACCTATGACGGATCTCCTTTATTTCGAGGATTTACAACCAGGTCAGGCGTTTGATCTCGGTTCAATCACGGTCACTCGGGAAGAAATCATTGGCTTTGCCGAAGAATTCGACCCCCAGCCATTTCATCTGGATGACGACGCCGGAGAAGCTTCACTGTTGGGCGGTTTGGCGGCTTCAGGCTGGCACACAGGGTCCCTGGTCATGCGGTTGTTGGCCGCGAACCTCCTCAACAGGACAAGTGGCAGGGGCTCTCCGGGCATCAGCAAGTTGCAATGGAAACAACCGGTCTTTCCGGGCGATACATTGACAGCCCGTGCAGAAATTCTGGAAACCAAGAACTTGCGCACCAAACCAGACCTCGGCATTGCTATTTTCCGGATCACGGCGACCAAGCAAAACGATACAAAAGTCATTCATTGGGAAAATCCGATCCTGTTTGCCAAGCGGGACATTGCCTGATGACGAAACCCTTCGACGAAATCGAAATCGGTGAAGCACTGGAGCTTGGGCAACACACCTTCACCCGAGATGAAATCATCCGTTTTGCCGAGCAATACGACCCCCAGCCGTTTCATCTGAGTGAAGAAGCAGCCGCGGGGACCCATTTCGGCCGACTATGCGCGTCCGGCTGGCACACGGCTTCAGTGTTCATGAAACTCTGGGTCGCGAGGCACAAAGAGCTTGTGGCCGAGATGCTCGCCAATGGAGTGACGCCTGCAAGAATGGGCCCGTCGCCAGGATTTGAGGATCTGAAGTGGATAAAGCCGGTTTTTGTTGACGACACGCTACGCTACAGGCGGATCGTCACCGGCAAAACAGAAAGCCGCAGCCGACCGGAATGGGGCTTGATTCATTCTGATATGCTGGCCGTCAATCAGGAAGACAAACTGGTATTTTCGTTCAAAGGCACGGTTTTCGTCGAACGCCGACAGGCCGCGACGCTTTCCTCAATCTGACGGGCTCAGGTGCGCAGCAGGCACCCACATCAAAGCGTGCGGGCAAACAGCACTTCATCGTGAATTTCGATCCCGTAGTCGCCCCGAAGCGGAATACCGGGCTTCTGCTCACGCTCCCGGTCAATTACGCCCTGGCCGATCCGCTCGAGCCGAAAGCCCCGTCGCTGATAAAACCGGAAAGCATCCAGATTGTCGTTGGACGTGCGCACGGTCAGGCGTGGCATGCCGATTGAACGCGCTTCCGTCACCACTGCATCCAGCAGCTGACTACCGACCCCGCCCCAACGGTTGAGGGAGTCGAGTGTCAGGATTTCCCACTCGTCAGCTCGCTTGATCAGAGTCACCATGCCGACAAGCTCTTCACCGTCGTAGGCGACGTATCCCGGCAGTCGTGATGCATCGACCATTTCATTGTCGAGCATGATTTCAGGAGCAGTCCAGCGATCCATCAACAACTGGTGGACGTCGGCGTGGTCACTCTCTTCGGTCGCACGAATAATCACAGGCATCTGGGATTCATCTCCTAACGGCGAAACAACCGTGTCTCCAACGGACTGCGCGATTGCCATCGCACACGCTCCAATTCCGGATCGATGTGTTCTTCTTCCGGAAAACCGACGCATAGATAAGCCACGAGCCGCCAGCTCTCGTCAACCTGAAGAATTTCGGAGACTGCAGCCGGATCAAGAATAGACACCCAGCCCACGCCAACTCCTTCGGCCCGCGCCGCCAGCCAAAAGGTGTGGATCATGCTGACCGTGGAATAGGCAAGCGTCTCCGGCATCGTCATGCGGCCAAGGCCATGTCCCTGTGCGGGGTCTTCGTCACTAAAGACGGCCAGGTGGACAGGTGCCTCTTTCAGCCCGGACAACTTGAGCTGACGGTAAAGCGCAGCCTTGTTGTCGTCATAAGTATTTGCTGCCGTTTCGTTTTCCGCCTCAAAACACGCAGTCACTTCAGACCGTTTGTCCGGGCTTTCAACAATCACGACCCGCCAGGGCTGACTGTTGCCGACTGAGGGTGCAAGATCGGCCAAATGCAGCAGATGATCCAGCAGACCGGTCGGCAACGGGTCCGTTCGGAAGCGGCGTACATCGCGCCGCCATTTCAGAAGCGTTTCGAAGTCCTGGCGGAACCTCTCCGAAAAGTCCGGTTTTTCGTCTTCGCCCACGGAACCTCCCGACATGGCAAGTCAGTGACCTGGAAATTCCACCAGGGTCCGGACCGGGACATTCATGGCTTCCAGTTTCTTGCGACCACCGAGATCCGGCAGGTCCACAATGAAACAGGCAGCTTCGATATTGGCACCCATCGAACGCAACAGCTTACAGGCAGCTTCGGCAGTTCCGCCGGTTGCGATCAGATCATCGACGACAATCACACGGTCACCTGCACTGATGGCATCTTTGTGCATTTCCATTTCGTCGAGGCCGTATTCCAGTGAGTAGGCGATGCGCACGGTCTCGTGCGGCAGCTTGCCTTTTTTACGGATCGGCACAAAACCCGCAGAAAGCTGGTGGGCAACGGCACCGCCAAGAATGAAGCCACGAGCCTCAATGCCGGCAACCTGTTCGACCTTCGATCCCGCCCAGGGTTGAACCAGTGCGTCGACGGCACGCCGAAATGCCCGTGCATTCCCAAGAAGCGTCGTGATGTCGCGAAACAGAATTCCATCGGTCGGATAATCCTTGATCGTCCGGATCGCTCCGATCAGTTCATCCTGGATTGTCTGGTCGGTCATCTATTCACTTTCTTTCGCTGGCTGTTCCTCTCCGACCGGTGCTTATAACAAGAATGTCGGACCGGTCGAAGCAAATTCAATTAGATCAAAACGTGGTGTTTCGTTCAGGATGGCCTGTTCAGAACGCGTCCTGCAACCGCATCAAGTTTGGCAACAAGTGCCGGGTCTCGTTTTTCCGGCGCAGTCATGAACGCAAACTCAAGCGCAGTGTCCGACCCTGCAGGACAGGACTGGTGTTGCCTCGGCAAGTCCCGTGCGACGCGGGCAACCAGGCGCTGTGCGTTTTCGGCATTGTCGTGCAGCACCTTGATGATGGCTTGAATATCAACCTCGCCATGGTCCGGGTGCCAGCTGTCATAATCCGTCACCATGGCAATGGTGGCGTAGCAGATCTCAGCTTCACGGGCCAATTTTGCTTCCGGCATATTCGTCATGCCGATTACATCGCAGCCCCAGGTCCGATAGAGGTGACTTTCCGCGAGCGATGAAAATTGCGGTCCTTCCATCGCCAGGTAAGTTCCACCCTTTGAATAAGCCAGATCCTCCGCCTCCGCAGCAGCTGCGACAGCTTCGACAAGCTTCGGACTGACGGGGGTGGCCATGGAAACATGCGCAACGCACCCCGTGCCGAAAAAGCTCTTTTCGCGGGCAATTGTCCGGTCGATGAATTGATCCACCAGAACAAAGGTTCCCGGTGCATGTTCTTCCTTGAGAGAGCCGCAGGCGGACACAGACAACAGATCGGTCACGCCGCAGCGCTTCATCACATCGATATTGGCGCGGTAATTGATAGTGGTTGGGGAATAGACATGGCCACGGCCGTGGCGCGGAAGGAATACAATCTTCAGGCCTTCAATGGACCCGACGCGAACCTGGTCGGAGGGCTCTCCCCAAGGGCTTTCAACACTGATCCATTCCGAGTTCTCTAGTCCCGGCAAATCGTAGATGCCGGATCCGCCGATAATGCCCAAAACTGCGTCTGCCATGTCCGCTCCAAAAATGATCTAAGTCCTGCCAGCCTTGTCCGAACAAAGCCCGGCTGCCGCTTCGAGGTGGGTTATTTCAATTGTTCTGCAATGGCGTCAAGACCGGCTTCAGCACATTTGGCCTCATTTTCAGTGCCCTCTCCGCCGGCCACGCCTATTCCGCCCAGCAGCTCACCGGACTGCGAGACAATCGGCAACCCGCCGGCAAGTGCAAGGACGCCGGAGAGCGTTCGAAGATCCTCACGCGCCTCATCCTGCGCCAGAGCGTCAATTTCGGATGTCGGCAGATTGAACGTTGCCGCGGTCCAGGCCTTGCGGCGCGCGGCGTCGGTCACATGGGCCCCTCCCATGTTGCTTCTCAAGGTGACTTGCTCCAGGCCGAACCGATCGACGACCGACACACCCACTTGGTGACCAGCTTCATTGCACACCAGCACCGCGCGAAGCGCGGCTTTCATCGCCAATTGCATGTCGAGCACCGACACCCGGTGCGTCGCCGCAGACCCGGCCACAGCGCTCCAGGAAAGGACAAGCGCTCCCAGTAACAACAACAAGCGGTGCATTAACATTCCCCCAAAGAAAAAGCCGCCGGAAACCGGCGGCTTTCATCATGCATTCTGCAGGCAATCAATCAATGCTCAACATTGCGCCATAGTTTCTTCTTGGTGAAGTACAGCAGTCCAGCAAAGACGATCAGGAAGATCATGACGCGGAAGCCGATTTTCTTGCGATCTTCCAGATGAGGCTCTGCTGCCCACATCATGAACGCCGCAACGTCCTTCGCGTACTGATCCACCGTCATGGGCGTGCCATCTGTATATTCCACGGCCTCTTCAAACAAAGGAGGAGCCATGGAGATGAACTCGCCAGCCAGGAACGAGTGGTTATAGTACTGCCCATCTGGCACTTCCACGCCTTCGGGAGCATCCACATAGCCTGTCAGCAGTGAGTAGATATAATCCGGACCGTTTTCCTGGTACTGCGTGAAGATGTCAAAGACAAACCACGGGAAGCCGCGCTGTGCAGCGCGCGCTTTTGCGAGCAGGGAAAAATCCGGCGGGTAAGCGCCGTTGTTGGCAGCACGTGCCGCCTGCTCGTTGGGGAATGGCGAGGGGAACCGGTCGGCCAAAATCGCCGGACGGTCATACATGTCGCCGAAATCGTCTGGTCCGTCGACAACAGTGTATTCCGCCGCGACTGCCTTGGCCTGGTCTTCAGTGAAGCTCGGGCCACCATCTTCGGCAAGGTTGCGGAAAGCAACAAGTCTCAGACCGTGGCAGGCCGAGCAGTTTTCACGATAGACCTTGAAACCGCGTTGCAGCTGGGCCCTGTCATAGAAACCGAACGGACCGGCAAAAGACCAGCTCTGATAGTCGATTTCGACCTTGGCGCCAGCAGCCATCGCCGGCGTCGCAATGGCAAGTGCTGCCACTGCTGCTAGGGAACGAACCATTTTGATCATGGTGCTCATTGTCTCAAATAACTCCTGATCCGGTTCGCGTTACTTCGTTTCCGGAGCTGCAGCTGCAGCAGCCGGTTTGCCTGATCCACCCTTCAACACCGATTCCGAAATCGATGCCGGAAGCGGCTTCGGTTTTTCAAGGAAACCGAGCATCGGCAAGATGACCAGGAAGTGCGCGAAGTAGTAGGCGGTGAAGATGCGCGAAAGCGTCACGTAGATGCCTTCAGCGGGCATTGCGCCCAGATAGCCAAGAGCCACACAGACCGCTGCAAAGATCCAGAAGAACTGTTTGAACAGCGGACGGTAAGCGCCGGAACGCACCTTTGAAGTATCCAGCCACGGCAGGATGAACAGAACTGCAATCGCACCGAACATCAACACAACACCACCAAGCTTGTCCGGAACGGCACGCAGGATCGCGTAGAACGGCAGGAAGTACCATTCAGGAACGATGTGCGCAGGCGTAACCAGCGGGTTGGCCTCGATATAGTTGTCGGCGTGACCCAGATAGTTCGGCAGGTAGAATGCGAACCATGAGAAGAAGATCATGAACACGACAATCGCGAACAGGTCCTTCATCGTGTAGTACGGATGGAACGGAAGCGTGTCCTGTTTGGTCTTCGGCTGAACACCGGTCGGGTTGTTGTTGCCTGTCGTGTGGAAGGCCCATACGTGCAGGATCACCACGCCGAAAATCATGAACGGCAGCAGATAGTGCAGCGAGAAGAACCGGTTCAGCGTCGGATTGTCGACCGCAAAGCCGCCCCAAAGCCAAGTCACGATAGCTTCGCCGACCAACGGGATCGCCGAGAACAGGTTGGTGATAACCGTTGCACCCCAGAAGGACATCTGGCCCCATGGCAGGACGTAGCCCATGAAGGCTGTGCCCATCATGATCAGGAAGATGATCACGCCAAGGATCCAAGAAATCTCGCGCGGTGCCTTGTAGGAACCGTAGTAGAGACCGCGGAAAATGTGAATGTAAACGGCGATGAAGAACATCGAAGCGCCGTTTGAGTGCAGATAGCGTAGCATCCAGCCGAAATTCACATCACGCATGATGTGCTCGACGCTGTCGAACGCTGCACCGGTGCTGGGCGTATAATGCATCACCAGAACGATACCGGTCAGGATCTGCGCAATCAGCACGAAAAACAGGATACCGCCGAAGGTCCACCAGTAGTTCAGGTTCTTCGGGGTCGGGAAATCTACAAAGGAACCGCGCATAAGCGAAATAACCGGCAAGCGGCTTTCAAGCCACTTAGCCGCAGCGCTTTGCGGTACATAGTTTGAATGTCCAGCCATGGCTGTCTCCTAAAAATGTCTGCCGTTAGCCGATCTTGATCGTCGAGTCGCCAACGAACTCGAGCGGCGGAATCAGCAAATTCTCGGGAGCCGGGCCCTTACGGATACGGCCGGCAGTGTCATAGTGGGAGCCATGGCATGGGCAGAACCAACCGCCAAACTCACCTGCGTCACCAATCGGAACGCAGCCAAGGTGTGTACAGATACCGATCTGCACCAGCCAGTTTTCCTTGCCCTCAACACCACGGTTCGGATCGGACGCATCCGCGTCAGCCGGCAGATTGGCGTTACGCGCCAATTGGTCCGGCAAATCCGCGATCGGCACGGACTTGGCTTCGTCCACTTCCGTTTCGGTGCGGTTGCGGATGAATACCGGCTTACCACGCCACTTAACCGTGATTGACTGCCCCTCTTCGACGGCAGACACATCAACTTCAATAGATGCCAATGCCAAAGCGGAAGCATCCGGGTTCATCTGATCTATGAACGGCCATACCAACGCGCCGGCGCCTACAACGCCCATTGCCCCGGTCGCGATGTAGAGAAAGTCACGGCGGTTCGGTTCTTCCGCATCCGTGTTGTGTGCCAAGGTCGCGTCCTCTTTTATGTTCAACCTGTACCGAAAGCCCACGCACGGCCCAAACCCTTCTGCCCCAGAAGGACCTCGGAACCATGCCGGGCTCTACGGAGACCGGGCACCCTCAAACGCGCACCGGTCAAGCGGTTTGTCTTTTTGCACCCTTCGAAACGCTTGTCCAGTTCAACAAACGCCCTAGAACGCATATGTCGCAGGCAAAACCGCTGCCGCGTTTGTTCAGACCCTATTTTGGCACGGAGTGCAAGACCGGAAATGGATTTCCCGGCCCTGCATTTTGTTATGGGTCCACTAGGCTGCCTGAACAGGAGCCAGGAAGCCACCTGATTGATGTTGCCAGAGCTGGGCATAAAGGCCATTCCGGTCAAGCAATTCCTGATGTGAGCCTTCCTCGATGATTCGGCCGTTGTCCATGACAATCAGCCGGTCCATCGCCGCGATGGTCGAAAGCCGGTGGGCGATCGCGATCACAGTCTTGCCTTTCATCAACTCAAACAGGCTTTCCTGGATGGCGATTTCCACTTCGGAATCAAGTGCGGAAGTCGCCTCATCGAGCACAAGGATCGGCGCATCCTTCAAGAGCACCCGTGCAATCGCAATCCGCTGCCTTTGTCCGCCCGAAAGCTTGACGCCGCGTTCACCGACATGAGCATCCAGTCCAGCCCTGTCGTTGAGGTCAGTCAGACCACCAACGAACTCAAGTGCATGGGCCTTGCTGAGCGCTGCTTCGACCTCTTCGCGGCTGACATCCGGCTTGCCGTAGGCGACGTTCTCGAAGATCGAACGATGAAGCAGTGATGTGTCCTGCGTCACCACCCCGACATTTGCGCGAATGTCATCCTGTCGAACACCAGCAATATCCTGCCCGTCGATCAGAATCTTGCCGCGCTCCAGATCGTAAAAGCGCAGCAGCAGATTGACCAAGGTCGATTTACCCGCACCTGAACGGCCGATCAGGCCGATCTTTTCACCGGGCTGAATGTTCAAGGTGAGGTCCTCGATCACACCGGACGCTTTGCCATAGTGGAAGCCGATCCCGTCAAAACGGATTTCGCCTGCAGGCACTTCAAGTGCAGTCGCCTCAGGCACATCCACAACATCGCGCTCACGCGAGATCGTATTGATGCCATCCTGAACCGTCCCGATGTTCTCAAAGAGGCCTGACACTTCCCAGAGAATCCATTGCGACATGCCCTGAAACCTCAGAACCAGTGCAACCGCAACAGCAATCTCGCCCGTGGAAACAGAGCCCGCCTGCCAGAGACTGATCGACATCGCGGCAACTGCGAACAGGAGCATCATGTTCAATGTCGTCAGCGTGATGTTCATTCCCGTAACCAACCGCATTTGCAAGAATACGGTTTTGAGGAAGGTCATCATCGAAGTCTTTGCATAGTCCTCTTCTCTCGCAGCGTGTGAAAACAGCTTCACGGTCGAGATGTTGGTGTATGCATCCACCACGTGTCCCGTCATGACTGACCGCGCGTCTGCCTGTTCCCTGGAAACGTTTTTGAGTCTCGGAATGAAGATCCGCATCGTCACCAGATAACAGCCCAGCCAGGCCATGAATGGAATGGCGAAATAAGGACTGGCCTCAGCCACGACGAACAGTGCTGCAACGAAGTAGACAATCACATAGACCAGAATGTCTGCGATCCGCGTGACAACCTCTCTCACGGCAAGCGCTGTCTGCATCAGTTTGTTGGCGATCCGTCCCGCAAAATCGTTTTGATAGAACGAAATGCTCTGACGCAGCAGATATCGATGCACCCGCCAACGCACCGACATGGGATAGGTTCCCATCAGGCCCTGGTGGAACAACATCTCCCAGATGGCAGCAACGCCCGGCAACAGTACCAGCACAACCAGCCCCATCCAGAGCAATTGTCGCCAATTGTCTTCAAAGAAGGTCTCTGCGTTCTCGGTGCTGAGCCAGGTGACCAGCTCGCCCAGAAACGTGAAGATCAGAACCTCCAGCACTGCGATAATCGCCCCCAGGACAGAGGCAGTGAGCAAAATGGGCCAGACTGGTTTGGTGTAGTACCAACAGAAGGCCCAAAAACCCTTGGGAGGAACGTCGAGTTCTGTGTTTTCGAACGGATCAATGAGCTTTTCGAACCGATCAAACATGATTACCTCTCAGACCCGCTCAACCGTAACACAGTCAAATGCGCCATGGCATCTTCCTGTCCCACGGGTTTCGAATACGGGCGTATCAATCGGCCAGATGCAAATATGAGCATGCTGGCAACGAAACTTGTGAAGGCCAGAGCCAGGACAAAAGTGCCCCAGAACAGCGCACCCAGCTGACCCAGGAACGCGGTCGCGGTGAGTTGCTGGCCTGCGATTTCCAAAGCCTCGATCCGGCTTAGGTTGAAAAAGAGCACCGGAATGAAAAACAGCCCGGCGACTGCAAATGTAGTGCCCAGAAAAAGAGCTGCGGAGGCAACTGTCCTTTTCAAACGCACAAAAATACCGGGATCCGGCTCTTCGGGAGGGGTCACCTCGAAGTCCGGACGGCCCGCCAATGCGGCCAGGTCCGGTGTGAATTGGACTGACATCGGATCGTCTCCGAAATGGGATGTGTCACTGGTGACGGCGGACATACAACGAAACGGTATGCAGCCACATATGAGCGGCTTGTGCCGGTCACCGCAGATCTTAGGATTATGAACGAGGACTGAGCGCGTCGCTAACGAAGGCGGACAGTAATCCCTGGGCAACCCTCAAGGGCGACAAATGGGTGGATCATGCAACGATCTATCATGTAGGCCCTCCTGGTTGCGTGGCGGGGAAGCCACTTGTGACTTGGAAATGAATCAACTTCTAGGAGCTGACTGGAAAATTAGGTACCCGCTTTCGCATCACTTGGGAAGGACAAATTCGCCACTTCCGTGCATGAGCAATGTAACTGTTGCGGATGAGACACAGACCCAACAGCCCCCTCGCCGAAGCGCTGCGAGAGCAACGGATCACCCTTTGGCAATAGCCAAATCAGGAGGATTGTTCTCTTCCAGCTCGAAAGACATCACATGCAATTCCGCTTCCCTCGGAGAAACAGGTGCTGAAACTGCGCTGCCCTGGATCTGCTTGCACCCAAGTGCTCTCAGGACATCGACCTGCCGTGACGTATCCACACCGACAGCAACCGTTTCCAGTCCGAATTGATCTGCTAGCCGAAGCACGGACTGGACAAGCTGATGCCGCTCGCAGTTGGCTTCCAAACCAGCAACGAGGTCTGGGCAGACTTTCATCACATTGGCCGCAACATGCAACAGCTGACCGGCGCCGCCATGCCCGCCGCCAAATCGATCAATAGCGACTTTGCAACCAATCCCTTTCAACGCTTCGATCGCGTCAAGGAGCCCGTCTTTCTCGTCAAAACGGATGATCTTCTCATCGAATTCCACGATCAGCGCTTCGAGTGGGATGCCATAGTCGCTGCTCAGCTTTTGAAGCGCTTCAATAAAGTCTGGTGACTTCAAGCTTGCCTGAGAAAGGTTCAGCGCCATGGTGAAGGGCGAATTTGAAACTTCCCTAAGGTTACGGATCTCCGCAAGACCACGTTGCAAGGCGAACATTTCAATCCTTGCAATGCGCTTCTGGTCTTCCTGGACCGATAGCAGCGTGACGGGGTCGACAAGACCTTCACTTGGATGAAGCCAGCGCGCATAGACTTCGTAACCGACTATTTTGCTCTCTCGAAAACAGTATTGGGGCTCCATCAAAAGCGTCAGGTTGCTGTTTTCCAGATCCTGGTCGAGTTGCGCCATAACCATTCGCCGATGGCGATGCGTCGCGCCAACCGCATCCGAATACCATGCGACCCGGCCCCGGCCCGTTTTCTTGGCTTCATAAAGAGCAATATCGGCCCAGTTGATAAGTGCCGATGCACTGACCTTGGCAGTGTCGGCCAGAACCAGTCCAACGCTGCCGGCCACGCGCAATTTGTGCCGGTCCACGGTGATCGGCCGCTCAAGACCGCTCATGATCTTCTTGCCAAGACTGTCCAGCTCATCCGCACCGCTCGGCTCCGGTATGACAGCAATAAATTCGTCACCGCCGATCCTCGCCACCAGTCCCTTGTCGCCGACCGCGGTTTGCAGAACCTGGGCGGCGTGCCGCAACACGGCATCACCAGCGCTGTGTCCGTGGTTGTCGTTGATGTCCTTGAAGTGGTCGAGATCAAACTGGATGATCCCGAGTTTTCGGCCCGTACCGTTTTTCTCCTGCACGAGTTCCTGCAGATAAGACGACAGCTTCGAGCGATTGGCGACGCCGGTTAGATCGTCGTGTTCTGCCTGAAATTTCAGCCTGTTACGCGCATCTTCCAGTTCCTTGACATGCTCAACCTGAGTGGTCACATCCCGGCAGATCAGGATGATTTTCGTCTGGTCAGACGTCGTCCCTTCAACAACAGCGAATGTCAGCTGGTTCCAGAATGTTTCGCCATTCTTGCGCTGGTTCATGATCAGCTCTTCGACACCTGAACGAAACCGGGTCAGATCGTATTTGAAGTCGGCGATCTCCTCAGAGGGCAGCTGGTTTTCGCTGGGCAAAATGAACTCTTGAGGTCGGCGTCCTCGAATTTCGTCTGCGCTGTAGCCTGTGATGCGGGAATAAGCAGGGTTTGACCACTCGATGCGCCCATAGATGTCCTGCATAACCAGGCCTTCATGGACATGCTCGACAACAAGCTGCAAGATCGCGGCATCGTTTCCGAAACCAGACAGGCTCTCCATCTCGGGAGACGCAGTCTTCCGCGTTCCCAATCGATAAGCGACGAGGAACACGACAACCGCTCCCAAGCAGAAAATCAGATACTGCACTGGCGGCGACGCCAAGATCTCTGCCATGGTCTTCTTCGATTCAAAACATGCTCCGCGTTAGTCTAAGGTATCAATCCTGAACCAATCTCTAAAAGAACGCAGATTTACTTACATATTGTCATTTTTAACTAGAATTTTTCTACAGATCACAAGTATAATCAGACCGCCCTGACGCTTTGTAGGAACTGGCCGACTTGCGATTGAAGGCTGTCGGAATAATTGCCAAGTTCGGAAGCTGCCGACAACATCTCTTCTGTGGCGCTCTGGCTGGTGTTCATCACGGAACTCAGGGTGTTGACGTTGGCAGTGACAAGTTCTGAGCTGCTTCGAGCCGCCAAAGCATTCTCGCCTATGTCCTGACTTGCCGCGGATTGTTCCTCGACGGCATCCCGGATTTTTCCCGAAATTTCACTCACGCGGCCAATTGTTTCTGCAATCGACCGGATTGCTCCTTCGGAGAGTTCAGCCACTTCCTGTACAGACGTCACTTGAGCAGAAATGTCTTCTGTCGCCTTTGTCGTTTGTTCAGCCAGCGCTTTGACTTCATTTGCGACCACGGCAAACCCGCGCCCTGCCTCGCCTGCGCGCGCAGCCTCAATGGTGGCGTTGAGGGCCAGAAGGTTGGTCTGACTTGCAATCTGGCTGATCAGTTCAACGATCTCGCCAATTGCACGGCCTGTTTCCGAAAGCCGCCCGACGACCTCATCGGTCTTTCGTGCCTCTTCAACTGCAGCGCTTGCAATCTCCGTCGCCTGATCGACATCTTCACGAACACGAAGCAATGAACCGGAAAGACGTTCAGCAGACACGGTCACGCAATCGACAGAACCACCTGCTTCCGAAGTTGCCTGATGCACTTCATCAACGGCAACAAGGGAAGAGTTCACAGCTTCGCTCAGCCGGGTAGAATTGTCTTCAACGCTGCCGGCAGCTTTCGTCAGTCCAGCGACCACACCGATAACCGACTTTTCAAAGTCATCGGCAACATCTTGCATCAGTGCTTTGCGTTCCTGGCTCATCGCATCCTGATGCGCCTGATCCTGCCGTGCCTGCTCCTGTGCCTTTTCAACCAAATTGGCTCGAAAACCCGTGACCGATCTGGCGATCTTGCCGATTTCGTCCGTTCGATGTTCACCTTCGATCCGGATATCCAATTCACCTTCCGACAATTTATCGAGACCGTTTTGAAGACGGCGGAGTGGTCGCGCAATTCCGAGCGCAAGCACCACAGCGATGCCGAGAAATGCCAGGCCGACAGGTGAGACTACGAGTCCGATCGTGACCATCTGGTCGAGAATGAGCGTATCAATTTTCGAAACGACATCACCGGTCAGGAAATTTTCTGCTCCGGTCTTTGTTCCAATTTCCTGCAAAAGCGCCTGTCGAAACACATAGAACGCAAATGCGGTACCGGCCATCATGATCGCAGCGGCCGTGAAGACCATTGCAACGAACCGGCCCTTTATTGAGAGTGTCACGCTACTTCCCCGATTGAAAATCAGCAGGCGATGGAAGACCGCGGGATCGCGTCCAATCACCTCATGAGAGAGACACTACCGGAATGCACGTAAAAATTCAGTAACGACCGGAGATGCGGGCAAATACTTAGGCTTGTAAGCAGCTTGTTTTCAAAAGTCAGGTCACAAGCCGTGTAAGGATGTAACCCATACCAGCAGAGAAAGCAGACAGAACCGTTCCCCATGAAATATCAACTACAGCAACAATAACCGGCCAGTTTTTCAAGGTTGCATAGTTGGTTACATCATACGTTGCGTAAGTAAAGAAACCGAACAATGCACCATAGACGATAGCGGTCATAAGACTCTCGCTCTTGAGAGCCGGTGCGACAGCGAAAATAACAATGCCCACAATATAGATAATGTAGAAGGCGCCTGCTGCCGCCATGTTCGGCTTGTCCATCAGGAGATGGCCAATGCGATCAAAATAGAACCGTGTCGCCACTTGCGACAACCACACATAATCCACCCCGAGGAAAACAAGAGCGGTTGCAAAATAGGCGATAACGTTCTGGAGCATCGAGACCTCTGAAGTTTTGAGCTCCTTCTACGCGCTCTGTCAGATACCAGATCAGCTCGTGCTTCATGGGTGCCAACACAACCCGTCGACATGAATTCAGGCTATTTGAGGCTCTTCGACGAGAAATCCACCCGATTGCCGACGCCAAAGTTTGGCATAAAGGCCTTCATCATCGGCCAACAGCACCTCATGCGTTCCTTCCTGCAGAACCCTGCCTTTGTCCATGACAATCAGTCGGTCCATTGCTGCGATCGTGGACAAGCGATGCGCAATAGCAATGACTGTTTTTCCTGCCATCAACCCTTGTAGATTTTCCTGTATGGCAGCCTCCACTTCAGAATCGAGTGCAGACGTTGCCTCATCAAGTACAAGGATCGGCGCATCCTTCAACAATACGCGCGCAATCGCGATGCGCTGTCTTTGCCCGCCTGACAGCTTGACACCACGCTCGCCTGCATAGGCATCGAACCCCTTGCGACCACGTTGGTCTTCCAGGGATTGAATGAAATCGAACGCGTGAGCCCGCCTGGTTGCTTCGGCAAGTTCTGCCTCACTGGCACCGGGCCGACCGTAAAGAATATTTTCGCGGATCGATCTGTGAAGCAATGATGGGTCCTGCGTCACCATGCCAACAGCATGCCGCACAGAATCCTGCGTGACGTCCCTGACATCCTGACCGTCAATCAGGATGCGCCCCGCCTCCACATCGAAAAAGCGAAGAAGGAGGCTTGCCAGAGTTGTCTTGCCAGCCCCAGACGGCCCGACCAATCCAACCCGCTCTCCAGGAGCAATGTCCAAATTGAGATGATCGATCACCCCACCCTTTTTGCCATAGTGGAAACGGATACTCTCAAACTGAACCCTGCCATCGGAAACGACCAATTGGGGCGCATCCGGTTGATCAGACAGAGCAATCGGCTTGACGACGGTTTCCATACTGTCCTGCAGGGACCCGAAATGCCGGAACAGACCGTTCAGCTGATTGAACAGCCGGTTCAGCAGGATATTAAGCCGCAGGATCAGACTGAGTGCGAAGGCGACATGCCCGGTGCTGATCCCGCCATCCTGCCAGATCTTCAGAGCCATTGCTGTAATCGCAACAATCATGACACCGTTGATCACGCTCATGACAATCCGAATGGAGGTCAAAAGCCGCGTAAATGTCGTCAGTTTCACAAGGTAGGATTCGACCGCCCCGCGAGTTCCGCGGTTCTCTGTGATCGTGGAACCAAAGAGTTTGACAGACTGAATATTGGTGTATGTGTCGACCAGTCTTCCGGTTACCCCGGAATAGCTGTTGGCAACGGCTCTCGAAGCATCGCGTATCCGCGGTACGAAAAACCGCGCGGTCACCCCGAAACACACAAGCCAAATCAAGACAATGCCGCCCAGCCTGATATCGAGGTCCGCAACCAGTATCAGCGTGGTGAGTGCGTAAACGACAATGAACCAAGCAACCTGCAGCAGGTTGGTCATGAAGTCGCCGGCGGACAGGCCCGACTGCATGACCTTTTGCGACAGCCGGCCTGCCAGATCGTCCTGAAAATAGCTGAGGCTCTGCCTCATCACGCGCTTGTGGCTCTGCCAACGAACCAGATTGAAAAAGCCTGGCACGATGGTCTGTTCTTCCAGCAACGCCATCAAGGAGTTGTTCAGCGTCCGCACGACCAGCACCACGAAGACCATGCCGAGCAGCGTCCAAAGGTGATCGCTGAAAAAGGTACCCCTGTTTCCGGTTTCCATAAGATCGACGATCGTGCCCAGAAAGTTGAATATCGAAACTTCGATGAAGGCAGCTGTCCCGCCGAGAACGAGCATGGCCACAAACGGCCAGCGTACTTGGGAGACGAAATATCCAAGCGCAGCAACACCGCCCTTTGGGATATCCTTGTCAGGTGCGGGTCGAAATGGATCGATCCAGGTTTCAAAAATGCGGAAGAGCGGGGACAACGAGGCACTCCATGGGCCGGGCGCGAATCTGTTTGATATCCTACGCGCCTGTCTGTCACATGGCCCAGACAATTTCGAAAACGAAAAGCGCGCAGTCGCATGACAAAACGGACTTCAGCTGTTAAGCACCCTTCCCCGCCAGCCGCAAAGACCCGGAAACGATGCCCGACATTGCCCTTTATCAGCCCGATATTCCGCAAAACACGGGCACCATTTTGCGACTGGCAGCCTGTCTGAACACAAAGGTCCACCTGATCGAGCCAGCAGGTTTTCCGATTTCTGACAGTGCACTCAGACGGGCCGGGATGGACTATCTTGAGCGCGCAGCCATGACGCGGCACATTTCATTTGCTGAATTTGAGGACTGGCGTACAGAGCGCCGTGCGCGCCTGGTGCTTCTGACAACGAAATCCGCAACGCCTTACACCGCATTCGGGTTCAAAGACGACGACATTTTACTGATGGGGCGTGAAAGCAGCGGCGTTCCCGATGATGTGCATGCGGGAGCAGATGCCCGCATCACCATTCCGATGGCCGAAGGCATGCGGTCCCTGAATGTCGCAGTTTCAGCAGGCATGGCTCTCGGTGAAGCCTTGCGACAGACAGGCACATTTCCTAAAAGCCTCACCGAAGCTAATTCCTGAAATCAGCATCAGTCAGCCGTCAACCAGCCAGGGGCAAATTCATGAACGCACCTTCACCGGAAAATCGCGGCGGACCGATCCCGGACGGCATCGAACAGAAGAAGGCGGACGCGCCATCCTGGTTTCGGGAACTCAGAGACAGGATCTGCAAGGCATTTGAAGACCTGGAAGACGAAATCAGCGACAAGAACGGCCCATTTTCGGATAAACCCGCAGGCCGCTTCGAGCAAACACCCTGGGAGCGCACCGACAGCACGGGGGCAAAAGGCGGCGGCGGCGTCATGTCGATCATGCACGGCCGGGTTTTTGAAAAGGTCGGTGTGCACATCTCGACTGTCCACGGAGAGTTCTCACCGGAATTTCGTGGCCAGATCCCTGGCGCCAGTGAAGACCCAAGGTTCTGGGCGTCCGGCATCAGCCTGATCGCACACATGCACAATCCGCATGTGCCCGCCGTGCACATGAACACCCGAATGGTTGTGACAACGCGCCAGTGGTTCGGCGGTGGTGCGGATCTGACCCCTGTCCTTGATCTGCGGCGCACGCAGGAAGATCCGGATACCGTCTCGTTCCACGAGGCCATGCAAGGTGCCTGCGAAGCACATGACGTTGCTGACTATCAGCGCTACAAGGCCTGGTGCGATGACTATTTCTATTTGAAACACCGCAATGAGCCGCGCGGCATAGGCGGCATCTTCTATGACTATCTGCATAGTGGCGACTGGGATGCGGATTTTGCATTCACCAAGGACGTTGGCCTTGCCTTTCTCTCAGTCTACCCAGAATTGGTGCGCCGAAACTTTGAAAAGCCCTGGACGGAAGAAGAGCGCGAGGAACAACTGATCCGACGCGGCCGATATGTCGAATACAATCTGCTCTACGATCGTGGGACGATTTTTGGGCTCAAGACCGGCGGCAATGTCGCCTCTATACTCTCATCCATGCCACCCGTGGTGAAATGGCCCTGATCTCTACGGCGCATCCATAAAAAGATGCATCGCTTGAAGGACGTGATCTAGGCTGCCGAACCGCGACGTACTTTCTGTTCAGAACGGTTGAGCTCTCCAAACCCTCTGTCGAGCAGCATGCGCGCAAAAGCGGACACCATTTTCTGATCTAGCTTTGGCCCCATGTCCTGCATCATGGAAATTGCAGTTCGCACAGGCAGGCCTTCCTTGTAGGCACGTTCTTCGGTCAATGCCGTAAAGATGTCACAGATCGTAATGAGCCGGACCTTGGGCGAGATCCTTTCGCCCTTCAGTCCATCAGGATACCCGGTCCCGTCCAGATACTCGTGATGCTGGATTGCCATCTTTTTGATGTCGATCGGCAATTCAAGCCGCGGCTTCAGAATTTCCCGGCCGTATAGAGGATGCTTGTCGATAATGGCCCGCTCCTTGTCCGTCAGCTTGTCGGCCTTGTCCAGGATGGAGAGCGGAATGCGTGTTTTCCCGATGTCGTGAACCAGACCACCGGCAATCACCTCTTCGCATTCCCCCTTCGACCACCCCAGATGGTTGGCAAACATTCCGGCCAAACCGGCAACTTTCAAGGAATGACTATAGGTTGGGCTATGATGCGAATTGACCGCTTCCATCCAGAATGACAAGCCTTCCTGGGACATCGCATCGAAGATATCGCTCGCGCTGCTCTTCAACACACTGACCGGGATCTTTGTACCTTCGGCGCTGGCAAGGCACATGTTTTCCAGAAAAACGTTGCCCTTTCTGTAGGCCTCGACGGTCTTTTGCGGCATCCGCGCGGGTAGAGTGTCCGCTACATCTTTTTGCGTGAGTGAATTCAGTCGGCGCAAGATCAGCGCCAGAGGCGTCTCCCGATCCAGCATCTCGGATTTTCCGAGGGCCCCGGCCTGGATCACTTCTCGACGGTTTTTCTTGGCCACAAAACAAATGACAGGGATCGCGGCAATGCTGCCCCATGCGGCTTTCAACGCAATCAAGCCGGCATCTGTTGCATCGAGCAGCTCCACGATTGCGATCTTGCCCTCACCAACTGTAGCCGGTGAAACCTTGTCCATGTCGATCAGACGGGCATGAAAAAACAGTGGCAACCGCCTGACCGGTGACTCCATCGGGAGCGGACCATCCGAGATCAGAACAATTTCCATTACGGCCTCATCTTGAACCGGCAAACAAGCGTCATGCGGTTACGCCATCGCAAAATTGATGAAGTTTCTCAGGTCATCTTGTCGGTATTTGCTTTAAAAAGCGCTAAATAGCGCCAGACCGGCACAAACTAAAGCTTGGACGGCAATTGCCCGATCAGCTCGTCCTTTCCGAGCGAAAACCCACTGTCCCGCCATGCGATTTCAAGTTGATCAAGCAGATCGCCAAGAGATGGTCCCGGAGCATGACCGCACGCGATCAGATCGGCACCTTTGAGCGGAAACTTTGGCTCCTCTGCCGTACGCAATCCCTTCAGTCTGGTGGCAAAGTCGGTTCCATCCGCCTGACTTTGCGCCAGCAAGGACGCCCATCTGACCAGCAGTCCATCGACGGCTCCCTGGCGACCGAAGTCATACAACAGTGCCGAGCAGGACGGAAAGACGTCGGCCTGCCGGAGGCATTTCATCGCCTCCCACGCGGTTTTCATGCGTTTGCGCTCTGCGTTCGAAAGACGAAATCGATCGCAGATCCGTTCCAGATCTTCGTGCACGAAACCTGCAAGCACCACCAGACCGACTTCAGGATCGAGCACTTCTGAAGCCTGATCCTCAAGGCTACGCAAAGCATCGAAATCGTTGATCCGCGCAAGACCGCCCGTCGCGATTTCCCAAAGTCCGCAATCGTTCATCAGACGAAGTGCGCGCGCAGCCAAGGGAGCGCGCAGAAGACGGCGCATTTCATGACCGATGCGTTCGGCCGACAGGTGCCTCAGACCCTCACGCTGTCGTAAGCATGCCCCTAACCCGGCCTCGTCAATGTCGCCGGCGCCATACGCCGCATAGATACGAAAGAACCGCAAGATCCTCAGAAAGTCTTCTCGAATTCGCTGATCCGGATCACCGATGAACCTTATGCGACGGTTCAAACAGTCGTCGAGCCCGCCAAGAGGGTCATGCAACACTCCATGCCTGTCGACATATAGCGCATTGAGTGTGAAATCGCGCCGCTTGGCATCCTTGACCCAGTCCCGCCCAAAGACGACCCTTGCCTGACGGCCGAACGTTTCAACATCCTCACGAAGTGTGGTCACCTCATAAGGCACTCCGTCACTGACAACCGTAATCGTTCCGTGATCGATCCCTGTCGCGATGGGTTTGAGGCCTGCAGCCTGAGCACGCCGTATCACATCCTGGGGCTGAGCGGTCGTGGCAATATCGATATCGGGCACGGGATGATCCAGCAGCGTATTACGAATAGCGCCGCCAACGACCCGGGCCTGATCTCCGTTCTGCTCAACAGCTGCAAAAACATTCTGGATGCCTTGCGACTGAAGCCAGTCTGTCTGCCGGAAAATGTCGTCAACATTCACCGTCATTTTTTCATTCATATCGGCCCGGAACAAATTGACCGTCACGCATTTCAGACGGCCTCCAACTGGTGCCTTCCGGTGCGCGATTGTAGGACGCCATGCCCACGAGACCGCCGACGACGAGAACCAGACCTGTCAGTGTCAGCCAGGCAATTGGCCCTTTCGACCAGTTGCCGGGTCGATCTTTTTTGTTGCTCAACCATAGCCACAATGCATAGGCGAAGAATGGCAACAGGAACAACAGAAGGTGGGTAAGAAAAACACGCAGCATTAGCCATAAACCGTTTCGTAAAGGGACCGGATGATACCGGCGGTAACACCCCAGATGTATCGTTCACCGTAAGGCATCTCGTAGAAATAGCGTCGTTTACCCTGCCACACGCGGCTTTGCTTGATGTGGTTGTCAGGATCCATCAGAAAACCGAATGGGACTTCGAAGACATCTTCGACTTCATCCGGATTTGCACGAAATGCAGCATCGGAGCCGATCAATCCGATCACGGGGACAACGCGGTAACCGGATCCGGTCAGATAGGGAGACAGCCGCCCGATCGGTGCGACGCGATCGGGTTTCAAGCCGATCTCCTCATCTGCTTCACGCAATGCTGCTTCAACTGGTCCGGCGTCGGTCGGATCGATTTTTCCACCCGGGAAGGCGACTTGACCTGCATGCGATTTCAGGTGCCCCGTACGCTGTGTCAGGACAACGCTCGGCCCGTCCTCGCGCGGCAAGATGCCGATCAGTACTGCAGCATCGCGCGGAGGTCCTTCCCAGCGGGCATAAGGCCCAAGATCAGGGTTCAGAACATGGTCACCAGTATCCTTGTCCGCGTTGTCACTCTCCGCGAGCGAAAGACGCTGCCGCAAGAGTTCGGTGACATCCGCACCGGGCAAAAATTGGTGCAAGGTGGAAGTGCTCATGCAGTCAGACAGTCCTTCTGCGGTTCAGTGCTCTTCGGTTTCACGCAGGAGGTCGGGCTCCACCGCAAAAAAAACACCTCCGCTCCAGATCCCCAGCTCCGTTTCAGTTTCACTGTCCCGTTCTTCCATCATTTCCGCCAGCTGATACATCAGCGCCCGTGTAAACAGCGCCTCCAGCCGGCCTCTGACATGTACATAGGGTTTTAAGCCGCCGCTGTCCGGTTCTTTTTCAAATCTCAAGGGATGGTCGGGCCCGGCCTCGACGAGATCACCGAGATTTGTCCGCAGCGTCAACACCTGGTTTTCACCCGTCCCTTCAACAGCCAACTCAACAGCCAGGAAGGGTGCATCCTCGACCGTGATACCGATCTTCTCAACTGGTGTGACAAGGTAGTGTTTGTCGTCTTCGTCCCGTCGTAGCACTGAGGCGAACAGCTTGACGAGCGCTTGCCGGCCAATGGGCGAACCGAGGTAAAACCACGTTCCATCCCGGGCAATGCGGATATCGAGATCACCGCAAAACGGCGGGTTCCACTTGTCGACCGGAGGTAAAGACCGGCCAGGCTTATCGGCTCGGCTCATCAAGGCTTTCAGTCCCTCAGGCATTGCCTGGCCAACAGTTTTTGTTCCATCCGCCATTTGCAAAAAGTCCTTGCAGCTGTCCTTCGACACACACCGGGATTTTTGACAATTCCCGATGACCTTTATTCGATCCAAGCCGGTTAAGCCGGGGAAGTAGTCACAAGCTTTTCCCCAGGCCAGGGAAAGAATCTTGGACCTTTCCACTGTATGGCGCACAATTGCGCCTTATCTACTCATTTATATGGTGTCAGACTGCTTGAGTCGCAGCAACTCCGGACGAATGAGCATTCATACCCGGCATGTTAATCGGCCGGAGTTTTAAAAAGTTACGGGAAAGGTGATTCATGAGCGTTGTTTCCCCCTCCAGCCCAACAGAAGCTGACCTCGCCGCGGTCGCGGAAAGCGCGGAGCGCGCGGTCAACCGCATCAGCGATGCAAAGGTTGATATCGCCCGCATCATTTTCGGCCAGGAGACAGTTGTTGAGCAATCGCTCGTCACCATTCTGGCCGGTGGACATGGTTTGCTGGTGGGTGTCCCGGGTTTGGCAAAAACCAAGCTGGTGGAAACACTTGGTACCGTTCTTGGCCTTGATGCCCGGCGTATCCAGTTCACCCCGGACCTGATGCCTTCTGATATTCTCGGCGCGGAGGTCATGGAACAAAGCAGTGATGGTGGCAGGTCCTTCCGCTTCATTCCAGGCCCTGTTTTTTCTCAGCTGCTGATGGCAGACGAAATCAACCGCGCTAGCCCCAGAACGCAATCCGCGCTTTTGCAGGCAATGCAGGAATATCATGTCACAGTGGCTGGTCACCCGCATGACCTGCCACGCCCTTTCCACGTACTGGCAACTCAGAACCCGCTTGAACAGGAAGGCACTTACCCACTGCCGGAAGCGCAGCTCGACCGGTTTCTGATGCAAATTGACGTGCACTATCCGGACCTGGATGCTGAGCGGCGTATTCTTCTGGAAACGACAGGCGCTGACCAGGCTGAAGCCCAGGTCGCCATGACATCGGAAGAGCTGATGGAATATCAGCAGCTCGTCAGGCGCATGCCCGTTGGGGAGTCAGTTGTAGAAGCAATTCTCAAACTGGTGCGGTCTGCCAGACCGGACGAGGGAACAGCCAATTCCGGTGTTACGGATTTGATCGCCTGGGGTCCCGGTCCGCGCGCCAGCCAGGCGCTCATGCTGACAGTTCGCGCAAGGGCACTTGTCGATGGTCGCCTCGCTCCCTCCGTTGACGATGTGTTGGCTCTTGCCGAACCGGTTCTGCAACACCGAATGGCTCTCACATTCGCAGCGCGGGCAGACGGACACACCGTCCGGGACGTCATTAGAAGGGTGAAGGAATCTATCACCTGATCTGACATGGTCTTTTTGAGGGAGCTGGACTGAATGGATTCCGGAAACAACACGGCAGGCATAGACCAGGCGACATGGCCGAACGTGATCGGCGAAGCCAGGTCTGTAGCCGATGCGTTACCGGATCTCCTTGTTGAAGCCAGCCATGTTGCAAGCTCGATCATCGCCGGCTGGCATGGTCGCCGCCGCGCTGGGCCGGGCGAAAGCTTCTGGCAATTTCGGCCCTTCAACATGGGCGAACCGGCAAAGCGGATTGATTGGCGCCGTTCTGCCCGGGACGATCATCTTTACGTGCGCGAACGCGAATGGGAGGCAGCCCATACTGTCTGGCTCTGGTCGGACCTCTCATCTTCCATGGTGTTTCGCTCGCGCCTTGCTGAAGTCACCAAACGCGACCGGGCAATCGTTTTGATGCTTGCCCTTGCCGACATGCTGGCCGAAACGGGCGAACGCATTGGCCTTCCCGGATTGACCCGGCCCTTTTCGGATCGTCGGGCCGCAGAGCGCCTGGCAGATGCACTCGCGCACTTGTCCAAACCTGTGGCACTTCCCGACACCATGTCGATCAAGAGATTTGCCGATGTGGTGCTGGTCTCAGATTTCCTCGATCCCATGGACGAGATTGCGGAATGGATAGCCAGGGTCGCCAGCACCGGCGCACGCGGGCATCTGGTTCAAGTGCTCGATCCGATTGAAGAGACCTTTCCATTCGATGGCAGGATTGAGTTTACCGATCCTGAGAAAGGCATCCGGCTGACCGCGGGACGTGCGGAAAACTGGCGCGAAGACTATCACAACCGGTTGGAAGCCCATCGGGCTGAAATTCGGGATATGGCGCGGCGGGCCGGATGGACCTATGTTCTACATCATACCGACCGGCCGGCATCCGAGCCTTTGCTGGTTTTGCACAGTGCGCTCTCAGGTGCGCTTGATGTGATGCAGAAAGGAGGCGTCTGAGCCGTGTTTGCAGGCCTGCCCCTGACGTTTACCGCACCGTGGATCCTGGCGGCCCTTGCCTTGCTGCCGGTCATCTGGTGGCTTTTGCGGCTCACGCCTCCGCGTCCGCGCGAGATCCAGTTTCCGCCCACTCGGCTCCTCTTGGATATTGATCAGCACGAGGAAACACCTCAGCGCAGCCCATGGTGGCTGACACTCCTGCGTTTGTTGCTGGCCGCGCTTTTGATCATCGCCCTCGCCGGTCCAATCTGGCGCTCATCAGAACCGGTTGCGACCGGAGACGGCGTCTTGTGGCTGCTGGTCGACAATGGCTGGACTTCAGCAAGCGGCTGGGATGCACAGGTGAGTGCAGCAGAACAGATCCTCAACACAGCATCTCAAGACGGCCAGCCTGTGCTTTTCGCGGCAACAGCTGAAGGACCGGGCCAGAGCTTCGTGCCGGAAGCAGCTGCAAGTGCACTTGAAAGGCTAAGGGCCTTGGAGCCCCGGCCCTACCCCCCAAGGCGCAGCGAACTGAGCATCGGCTTGCGAAAGTCCGCACAGGAGACACCGCCTGGCGCGGTGGTCTGGCTGTCCGACAACACGCACACCAATGGTGCGTTCTTGTCAGATCTTGCACAGATCATCGGCGCGGCCCCCGTGACGGTGATGTCCGGACTGGACACGCCAATGGGTCTGAAAGACCTTACCAACGATGCCGAAGCTCTTTCACTCAAGGTCATCAGGCACCCAGATCAGAAAGTGGGAGCCGCCACTGTTAGAGCGCTTGATCTCAAGGGACTGGTGCTTGGCGAAGTTCAGGCAACCTTCGATGCCGATGCGACGGAAACAGAGGCACGGTTTGAACTCCCAACGGAACTGCGCAACGACATTGCGCGTGTTGAGATTTCAGGCGAAGCGGCGGCTGGTGCTGTCCAGCTTGTAGATGACAGCTGGCGACGCCGGACGGTTGGTCTTATCTCGGGACAATCCGGCGACCTTGATCAGCCGTTGCTGTCACCCGTCTACTATCTGGAACGAGCGCTCGCACCCTTCTCGGACATTCGCCGCCCTCGTGACGCGGACATTGCAGAAGCCGTTCCAGGATTGATCGATCAGGGCATATCCGTGCTCGTTCTTGCAGATGTCGGCCGGCTCCCGGACACAACCGCCGACACATTGCGCGACTGGGTTCAAAACGGTGGAACACTGGTTCGCTTCGCTGGTCCGCGCACTGCAGGCGGCAGCGACGACCTGATCCCCGTCCGCCTTCGTGCCGGTGACAGATCGCTTGGCGGCTCACTCTCCTGGAAACAGCCTCAACACCTGGCAGCCTTCCCTGAAGGATCGCCGTTCTCGGGCCTCAAGGTGCCGGAAGAAGTCACCGTCACCCGGCAGGTTCTTGCTGAGCCGACGTCGGAACTTCCGGAAAGAACCTGGGCCATGCTGGAAGACGGCACACCGCTTGTGACAGCAGCTCCCATGGGAGCCGGCAGTGTCGTCCTTTTCCACGTCACCGCCGATTCAACGTGGTCGAACTTGCCCCTGTCGGGTGTCTTCCTGAACATGTTGCGCCGGATCCTGGCCGTGTCCAACGTGGCAGCCGCCTCGGAAACGGCAGAAGATGGACAACCCAGCCAGAGTGTTCTGCCTCCGCTGCGTCTTCTGGACGGGTTTGGCCGCTTCGGTCCGCCACCGGTTGAAGTCACACCGGTAAACAGCACGGTCTTCCGTGACGCACTGGCCAGCCGCCGCACGCCGCCCGGTCTCTACGGCACAGAGGATGGGTTCAGAGCACTCAATCTGCTGCAACGCGATGACAGCCTGGAAACGCTTGATTTGACGGCTCTTGGCGAACGAGCAGAAGCCGTGCCTTATCCTGCCTCCGACCCATTCGATCTGAGATCTCTTTTCTTTACACTGGTCTTTCTTCTCATGATCGTGGATGCGATTGCAGTTTTCCTTTTGGCAGGTGGGTTGGCTCGTGTTGGCTTGCGGAACCGAACCGCCAGCCTGGCGATCCTTGTGGCCCTTGCTGCGATCCCGTTGACGGGGATTGCGCCGCAAAACGCCCAGGCCCAGTCAACCTCATCTGAATTGCAGGCGCTTGAATCAACGCTTGATACCCGCCTTGCCTATGTTCTGACCGGCAATCCTGAAATTGATGACGCCAGCGCTGCGGGTCTCTCCGGACTGACGCAGTTTCTAGCAGAAAGAACAGCTCTGGAGCCTGGACCACCGGCGGCGGTGGATATCGCCCGCGACGAGCTGGCCTTTTATTCCCTGCTTTACTGGCCCATTGATCCGGCCATGGACAAGCCCGGCGACCAAACCATTGCACGCATTGATACTTTTATGCGCAATGGCGGCACGATCCTGTTCGACACCCGCGATCACATCAACGCTTCGACAACCGGCTTCGGGTCGACACCGGCGACGCTGAAGTTGCGGGAAATCTTGGAAGATCTGGACGTACCACCGCTTGAGCCGGTGCCACAGGACCATGTTCTGACCAAGGCTTTCTATCTGTTGGAAACGTTCCCTGGTCGTTACGCAACCAGTCCATTGTGGGTGGAAAGTCTTGAAGAAACCACGACCCGTGGCGACCGCCCTGTTCGGGCGGGTGACGGCGTTTCACCCATTCTGATCACCGGCAATGATTTCGCAGCCGCCTGGGCGATTTCGGACAGCGGAGAGTTCGTCTATCCGACGGTTCCCAACAATCCGATACAGCGCGATTATGCGTTCCGTTCGGGCGTGAACATCGTCATGTACAGCCTGACCGGCAACTACAAAGCCGATCAGGTTCACATCCCTGCTCTTCTAGAGCGGTTAGGACAATGAGGTCTCACGAGCGCTGATGGTCTGGTCACTCTCCTTCGACCCGCTTTTGCCCCTTTGGGCCCTGATTGCCGGTGCTGCCATTACACTGTTGCTCACAAGCCTTTCCGGCTTCTTGAGCCTGCGGGGTTGGTTCCTTCGGGGCCTTACGATGGCCTTGTTGCTGCTGGCGATTGCCAATCCGGCAATCGAGCGCGAAGACCGTGAGCCACTTTCCAGCGTGGTCGCCCTCGTCGTCGACAAAAGCCAAAGCCAACGTCTGGCCGAACGCGAGACAACAACGGACGAGACAGCGGCAGAAGTTCAAAGCCGTATCGAAGCCTTGAGTGGTTTTGACCTGCGCGTTCTGGAAGCCCGGAACTCAGGGGCAGGCAATGGCACGGAACTGTTCCAGACACTTTCCAACGGGTTGGCGGACGTTCCCCCTGAAAGGGTCGGCGGCGCAATCATCATCAGTGACGGGCAGATCCACGATCTGCCGGAAAGCGCAGCATCGCTCGGTTTTGACGCACCAGTCCACGGTCTGATCACCGGCACTGCCGATGAACGCGACCGCCGTATCGTTCTGGACAAGGCCCCCCGATTTGGTCTTGTGGGATCGGAGCAAACGGTCAGTTTGACGGTCGTGGATCAGGGACAAGGCACAGGGCCAGGTGACGCTGTACGCCTCACCGTCAAACGCGACGGCGACGTCATTACGGAAAGAACAGCCCGCACCGGCGAGAAAATCGATATCCCCGTCGGGATCGCCCATGGAGGCGACAATATCTTCGAATTCGAGGCAGAGCCACTTACTGACGAATTGACCACGCTGAACAACAGGGCGGTGGTGACGATTGACGGCATTCGGGAAAACCTGCGCGTCTTGTTGGTCTCCGGGTCGCCTCATGCTGGAGAACGCACATGGCGAAACCTGTTGAAGTCGGACGCCTCGGTTGATCTGGTTCATTTCACCATCCTGCGGCCGCCTGAAAAACAGGATGGTACCCCCATCAATCAGTTGTCGCTGATAGCCTTTCCCACCCGAGAGCTGTTCTCCGTCAAGATCGACGAGTTCGATCTGATTATATTCGACCGCTATGTCCGGCGCGGCGTGTTGCCGATGCTCTATTTCGACAACATTGCCCGCTATGTTCAAGATGGTGGCGCGGTGCTTCTGGCTGGCGGACCGGATTATGCGGAAGGCGGAAGCCTCTACCGCACACCGCTTGCGCCAATTCTGCCCGCCCGTCCGACGGGAACCGTTTTGGAGCAGCCCTATCACGCAACGCTGGCCGAACTGGGCGAACGGCACCCGGTCACGCGCGGTTTGCCAGGCTCGGAGCAGGATCCGCCGGACTGGAGCCGCTGGTTCCGTGCAGTCGATACCGAACTCGACAAGGGCCAAACCCTGATGTCCGGTCCAAGCGACACACCGCTGCTGGTATTGAACCGGGAAGGCGAGGGCCGTGTCGCCATGCTGCTCTCCGATCACGTTTGGCTATGGGCGCGCGGTTTTGAGGGTGGCGGACCGCATGTGCCACTGTTGCGCCGCTTGGCCCATTGGCTGATGCAGGAACCGGACCTTGAGGAAGAAGCTCTTAGCGTTTCCATGCGCGGTTCTGAACTGACTGTCGAGCGACAGACCTTGGGTGAGAGCGTCAGCAATGCCACAATCGTCACCCCGACGGGTGAACAATCCGATATCACATTGACGGAACAACAACCCGGCCTTTGGACTGGAAGCCTTCCGGTAACTGAAACTGGCCTCTTCACCGTAACTGAGGGGGACATGAGCACCCTCATCCATGTCGGACCGCAGAACCCGCGCGAATACACCGACGTGCTGTCGACCGCCGATTTGCTTGATCCGATCAGTGAAGCCACCGGTGGTGCAACGCAGAGGCTGCGGGATATTGGCGGCGATCTTGATGTTCCGCGTGTGGTCTCCATGCAGCAGTCAGCCAGCTATGCCGGCAATGGCTGGATAGGCCTGAAGACCACAGAAGCCAGCGTTCTAAATGGAGTGGATCACTATCCGCTCCTGATCGGCCTGCTGGGCCTGGCGGTGCTTCTGGGCGCTATTTCACTGACCTGGTATCGCGAGGGCCGCTAAGGTTCCTGGCCACCACGCACACCGCCATTGGGCATGTCGCCGTCGTTCAGTAGCGCGACCAACAGCCGCGCAGGGTCGACAGGTCCAGGCAGTGTCACGCGACCGAACGGGACCTGCTGAAATCCGAATGGGCTGTAATAGGGTGCGTCTCCGACAAGAAGAACCACTCTGTCACCCGCCGCGGCAGCAGCGTCCATTGCCGTGCGCATGAGTGACTTGCCCAGTCCTCTGTTCTTGAAATCCGGAGAGACCGTCAACGGCCCAAGCAGGAGCGCATCGGCGTCGCCGATTAGAACGGGTGACAACCTGATGGATCCAGCCACTTGCGACCCGGCAACCCCCACAAAGCTGAGATCTGGCCGATGCGGCACGCCTTCGCGAATCCGGAACGCGGTTCGTGCAAACCGACCTGGACCGAAGGCTTCGGCCTGCAGTGCTTCAATAGCGTCGTTGTCTGTGATGTCTTCGGGCCGAATGACCCACGGTGTCTGTTTCATGAATTGGTTCCCGGCGGGCAATCTTGCAGGAAAGCACAGCTGCCAGAAACCGGTCTATCAATCTTTCTTGGAAAACCCGGGATCTGGTCAGACGCGACGAAGCGGACGAGAGATTTCTCGTCGGATGGTTCGTCGTCGAAGTGTCAGACCTGTGGTCATTGATCCCAGTCTCGCCATGCGCCTTTCCACCATTGCGGGGACGGCTGCAAATTCATGGAGGAAAGCGGTTAGCACGCAAGCCCTTCCCGGTCCAGTGCTTTTTGCCGTTCATAGAAGCAGTAGATTGTTCACGCTTTCCGAACACAGCATTCAGCCGATTGATTTTGCGGTCGGACACACGACTTAATCCAGCAGCGAAAACAAAGGAGATGGACATGGGTTTGCTGGTTGACGGCGTCTGGACAGATCAGTGGTACGACACGAAATCGACCGGTGGCCGGTTCGTTCGCAAGGATGCTTCATTTCGAAACTGGATCACACCGGACGGTGCTGCCGGTTCTTCGGGCAAAGGCGGCTTCAAAGCTGAAGCAGGCCGCTATCATCTGTTTGTTTCCTATGCCTGTCCGTGGGCACATCGCGCTATGGTGTTCCGCAAGCTGAAGGGTCTGGAAGACCTTATCTCGCTCTCCGCCGTTCAACCCTTGATGCTGGAAAACGGCTGGGAATTTGCCGAGACCGAACCGGTGGCTGGTGCGAAATACGCCTGGAACATCTATGCCAAAGCTGACCCTTCCTATACCGGTCGCGCAACAGTGCCAATTCTTTGGGACAAGCACCAGAACACGATCGTCAGCAACGAGTCTTCGGAAATCATTCGAATGTTCAACTCCGCGTTCGATGATTTGACCGGGTCGAAACTTGATTTTTACCCCGCCGCGCTTCGCATCGAGATCGACGAGGTCAACGAGCGGATCTACCACACACTAAACAATGGTGTTTACAAGTCCGGCTTCGCCACGACACAGGAAGCCTATGAAGAGGCCGTAACAGCATTGTTCGATACGTTGGACTTCCTGGAAGACCGCCTTTCGACACGTCGCTACTTGGCCGGCGAACAATTGACGGAAGCCGATTGGCGCTTGTTCACCACTCTGGTGCGTTTCGATGCCGTCTATGTCGGCCATTTCAAATGCAACATCAGACGCATTGCCGACTATCCAAACCTGTCCAACTATCTTCTGGAGCTCTACCAGGTGCCTGGAGTTGCTGAAACCGTCGACATGCCGACGATCAAGCAACACTATTACGGTTCACATGAGAGTGTGAACCCAACCAGAATTGTCCCCGTCGGCCCGGACCTCGATTTTCTGGCGCCGCACAATCGCGACAGGTTGAAGGCTGCGGCCTGACGCAGTGCGAAAAGCGCTACCTGGTTTCACCAACGGCTGCCGGCGGTTCCTTCGCCGGCCAGCCATTCTTCGACACGTCGAACGGTTGCCGAGGTGACACCAGACGGAAGGTTCCCTGGCGCGAAAAAAGCTGCTTCAACGATCTCAGCGTTGGGGCTCAGGTAGTTTTCTGCCTCGGTCCATTCCGAAACAAGAAAAAGTCCCACATGGTCCCTGCCTGTTGCTTCTTCGTTGAGATAGACATTCATCAAGACAGGTTCACCTGAGGTCGAGATACCGGCCTCCTCAAGCACCTCGCGGCAGGCCGCCTCGACCATTGTTTCGCCCCGGTCGACGCCACCGCCAGGCAAATACCACCCTTCCAGATAGCTGTGTCGGACCAACAAGATCCTGTCCTTCGCATCAAGGACCAGTACCCGCACGCCGAGCGTATAGGGATTTCGGACGAGCCCCAGTCCCTGGATCATTCGCTTGGTCCAGTTTGAAGGCAGATAGGAAAGGACCTTCAGCATTCAATGCGGGCCCTCACCGGGCCAGCCAGAATCCGGCATCCAGCTTTGCGAACCATGCAGTTACCCCCTGTTAACCCATGCATTGCGTGCAAGGCAGCCCAGCCAGAATAACGCTCCTCATCGCGACTGCGAATGCCTATATATCAGGCAACATGATGATTTCGAAGGCAGCGCAATTCAGGCTGTCTGACCCCTGAAGGATACTCCGATGTTGAACGCTCTTTTCAGCAAACGCCGCCGTCGTCATTCCCACTATCAGTGGAAACCGGCTGTTGATCTCAGCAACCCCCGCGTTGTTGCTGCTCTGACGACGTTCGCGAGCAACTGATCAGCGACAGAAAAATCTGCCATTTTGAAAGAGGCGCTGCGTTATTTGCTTGACGCAGCGCCTTTTGCTTTGAAGATGCGCGCCCATGTCGCAATTCACGCTTGCCCACATCTCGGATCCGCATCTTGGACCTCTTCCGGATCCCAAGTTGCTCCAGCTTTTTTCCAAACGCATTCTTGGGTACCTGAACTGGCACCGGAACCGGTCCAAAATCATGGGTGCCAATTATCTGGAACAGCTTGTTGCGGACATGAAGGCGCAGGCACCTGACCACATTGCGGTCACTGGTGATCTGGTCAATATCGCGCTGCCGCTGGAGATAACCGGGGCACGGGCCTGGCTGGAAGAGATCGGCGAGCCGACAAACGTATCAGTCGTTCCCGGCAACCACGACGCTTATGTTCCCGGTGCATTTCGCAAGGCCCGAATGGCCTGGTGGCCCTATATGTGCGGTGATCAGGCAACCGCAGAGCCCGATCCGTCAGCAAAGTCCGGGGCAACCTTTCCCTATGTTCGCAAACGTGGCGATATCGCGCTCATAGGTGTCACAACCGGACGAGCCAGCGCACCTTGGTTTGCAACAGGCAGAGTGGGCAGCGCCCAGAGCAAGCGACTGAGAACCATTTTGGAAGAACTCGGCCGCGAGCGCTTGTTTCGGATCGTCATGCTGCACCACCCGCCCTTCAAACATGCCACCCGTTGGCACAAAAGACTGTCAGATGCGTCTCGCGTGCGTGCGGTCGTCAAGAGAGCCGGGGCTGAACTCATCCTGCACGGCCATACTCATATCGACAGTTTTGAAGAGATCGACGGCCCACATGGGCCCGTTCCGGTCGTCGGTGTTCCCTCAGCGACCAGCGCTCCGGGAGGCAAGAGCCGACCGGCACGGTACAATTTGTTCACGATCGAAAAAGGTAATGAAGGCTGGTCTTGCCGGATGGAGGAACATGGTTTCGATGTTCCCCACGAGCCGGTAAGCCTACTCGAACAAAGAGACATTTCGATTCCCGTTGCCCGATAGACCAAACGTTTCGGACTCAAAGAGGATTGGCAAACCAGGCGAACGCGACCAGCCCGATCACGCCGGCGGCAAGACCAATTCCAAATGCTCCAATGACGGACAGCCAGGGTGTGCTGCTTTCCTTGACGCGCACCACTTTTGAATCGAGCGCCACCTGGCGCAAGCGATTGTTGAGCCAGTCGCCTTCAAGTGCCTTTTCCCGTTCAAGCACCCGCTCGGCGATGTACTCCGTCAGGCAATCCGCCATGTCATCGATATTGGCCGTTTCCAGAATAACCACCCTGCCCAGACGGGTATCTTTCAAAAAACGATAGGTACGGCGATCACCGCCAACCACGACATGACTTGTTGCATCGATCCACAAACGCGGTGTTGAGCCTGAAATGATCTGTAGCGAAAACTGGTCGTCGTCCTCCGGGATTTCCTTGAAGACGTCCTTGAGTTCATCGGCCAGCATATCAAGCCGGGCCCGCTCGGTTTCCTGCAGCTCAACCACCACATCGGACCGCTCGACTTCACCGAGCTGAACTTTCCGGATAGCATCGCGTAATGAGCGCATGCGTGTATGTGGAACAACGTTATCCTGCATTTCAGACATGAGGCGCCTGACTCCGTGCTTCTGCCGATTGGTGAATCAAGTCTTAACCGACTCATTTCGGAGCGAAACAGCCTTGACGCCGTTACCACCAGCTATCCACCGGCATTGATCTGAACATGGTTAACAAAGCTTAAGGGATTTTTAACCCTGACGCCAGCAAGCCCATGCTGGCGTGTGGCATGTTCATGGGTTATGCAAAAACAATCCGCACCAGGTTCAAGGAGACGTTGCGATGAATGTGGACGGCAAGAAGTATCGCACCATCTGGCTTGCAGCAGACGGTGCGTCGGTCGAAATCATCGACCAGACAAAGTTTCCATACGCATTTGAAATCGTGAAACTGCACACGATGGAGGATGCCGCACATGCGATCCGCGTGATGCAGGTGCGTGGCGCTCCCCTGATCGGCGCAACTGCTGCCTATGGCGTAGCATTGGCCATGCGCGCGGATCCGTCTGATGATGCCTTGCACGCGGCCTGTTTCGCCCTGCTGGAAACACGTCCGACCGCGGTCAATCTCCATTGGGCACTCGACCGTGCTCGCAAAACTCTCATTCAGGTCGCTCCGGAAATACGCACCGAGGCAGCCTTTACGCTGGCGAACGACATCTGCGATGAGGACATTGCCATCAACATGGCAATCGGCATGCATGGCATGGAATTGATCGCGGCCATTGCAAGGACCAAACGTGAAGGCGAGCCAGTCAACATCTTGACGCATTGCAATGCCGGCTGGCTGGCAACGGTCGACTGGGGAACGGCAACAGCCCCTGTCTATATGTCTCACGACAGCGACATACCGGTCCATGTGTGGGTGGACGAGACCCGGCCCAGAAACCAGGGAGCTTTTTTGACCGCTTGGGAACTAGGCCATCACGGCGTGCCGCATACCGTGATTGTCGACAATGCAGGCGGCCACTTGATGCAGCATGGCGAGGTCGACATTGTTATCACCGGTACAGACCGCACGACAGCCACCGGAGATGTTTGCAACAAGATCGGCACCTATCTCAAGGCGCTCGCAGCCAAGGACAACAATGTGCCCTTCTTTGTTGCCCTTCCCTCACCGACCATCGATTTTTCGCTTTCCGATGGCGTTCGGGAAATTCCAATCGAAGAACGCGGTGGCAACGAAGTCAGCCAGATAACCGGCCGCACTGAAGGTGGTTCGATCGAGACGATCAACATCGTTGCCGATGGCTCTGCAGTCGGCAATCCGGCTTTCGATGTGACCCCTGCACGTCTTGTCACCGGGTTGATCACGGAAAGAGGTGTGCTCGATGCCAACCGCCAGTCGATCGCCAATGCCTTCCCGGAACGCGTCAAGGTCAGCGCGTGATCCGCTCAAGTTCGAGAGCGCGCCGAAGTGGCAGAACCATCAGGTACGAGAATCGAAGCGCTAACCGATAACCGGAATATGCGGCGCTCTTTCTTTGCCGTGAAGACCCAGAAGCCTTGGATCGTCGGCAATCTCGACAGCACGCTTGTAGGGCCTGTAACCGCAGGACATATAAAATTTCAGCGCCTGCGGACTGTCACCCGTACATGTGTGGAGCCAAAGACGTTTGGTCTGCGGCCGTGCCCAGGCCATTTCGACAGCTTGCGCCATGAGCCAGCGCCCTGCCCCCCCGCCAATTGCTTCTGGCACCAGGCCAAAATAGGCAACTTCCGGCTCTTCGGGATTGGCAAAGTCAAGCTCCAGAGTGCCGATTGGCTTTCCATTTCTAAGTGGCAAGTAGTTTTCCCGCGTCGGCTCACCGAGCATGTCACTTAAAGTGGCATCGTCATAAACAAGACGTCCGAACCAGATCCAGTCTTCACCGACCTGCCGAAACAGAGCGCGATAATCATCTAAATCAGGAGCAGCCCACCGCTCCAACGCAATATCGTCTCGAGGTGCCGCAATGGGCTTTTCCGGTGCACGAAGCATTTCCAGATAGGTGACGATAAAAGCGATCTTTCCATCAGGCACATCCGTATAGCCATCCACATCGAGCACTTTGGTGGTCATTTTCCCTCCAGGAAACCGTGTCTTCAGTTCGCAAATAGCAGTTGGAAGCCCCCTCACCAAGGGGTCAATTCGCGTATTGCGACGAGTTAACCGGCTGTTAACCAAGACTTGAGACCTTGGCGGGGTATCCAGGAAAGATGCGAAGATGCCCAAGGTCGGAAACTACGTCCAGCGCGACTATCACAACAAGTTCCGTTCACAACGGAAATCGACTTGGTCTGACTACAACAAGGCCTGGGCCAAACGACGCCAGGCATCCACTCAAAAAATGCAGGAACTTCGCAACCTTGCCAGCAACTTCACCAACATCGGTGTTCAGGCGAGCCAGGCAAACACTGTTTTCCTGATGCAAAACCAGGGTCAGGGCACGGCCTATGCGAGCCCCACTGCGGTCATGTCCCGCATCAACGTGATTGTCTGACTCAAAACCTGACGCCACCGTAATTGCCGATAGACCTTAATACTGTCGCATGTGACGACAGTCGTTGTGGCTCGATCAGGCTTCATCCCGTGGACGTGCACTGCTTTTCATCAAAGCTGTCTTGACCCACAATCAATTGCTGCAATCTTGAGAATTCGCTCACCAGCCGCCAGGCCTGATTCTAGTCAAAATTGTGTATAACTAAATTGCCACGTCCCTCGATTTCAGAACAGGGACCAACGAGTTGCGCCATGAAACCAAACATTCTGATCGTGGATGACGACGCACATTTACGTGGCATCGTCCGGATCGCCGCGGAAAACGCCGGGATGTCCACTGCCGAGGCCTCAAGCGGGCAACACGCGCTCGACATCATGCAGCAACAAATGCCGGACCTCGTCATTCTGGATGTCGGCATGCCGGTCATGAACGGCTTTGATTGTTGCAGGCACATTCGAAGTTTGTCGCGTGTGCCAATCCTGTTTCTGACCGCTCGCGATGAAGAAGTTGATCGTGTGGTTGGTTTCGAACTTGGGGCCGACGACTATGTTTCAAAACCCTTTTCTCCACGCGAACTCGTCTTGCGGATCAAAGCCATCCTTGGCCGCGGCAAAGGAACGGATGAGGACTTGCTGCAACACGGAGACTTACAACTCGACACGCGGGCACATCAGTGCCACCTCGGATCCAAAGAGTTGCCGCTGACCGCAACGGAATTCGCCTTGCTGACAACGCTCTTGCATCAACCGGACAAGATGCTCGACCGAAACACGTTGATTGAAGGAATATATGGCCGCAACAGCGCTCTGTCGGGTCGGACAATCGACAGCCACGTGCGCAATGTCAGAGCTAAGGCGGCTTCGCTCGATTGTCCTGATTTCATAAGGACAGTCCGCGGTGCCGGGCTGCGTCTTGGAACTTGCAGACTGGAGCAAGACACGCAGTGAGCGGGCGAGTTCAGAGATGGCAACCGCCCGTGTCATTCATGGTGCTGGTGGTCTGCTGTGTAATGTTTGCAGTGCCCGTGAGTGCAATCCTGATCCTGAAACTGGGGGTCAACCGCTTCATTCATGAGACCGAACAATCACTTATCCAACAAGGGGCAATCTACTCCAGCGCCTACGCTGCTGCGTTCGAGGCAGCGACACGCGAGACCGGCGGTGAAAAAATGCCCGGCTACTATCTGCCCCCCCAAAAACGGGTTTTCTGGAACGCGAGCGCAAGAACATTTCGGCCGTTGCTGGACCTGCGACAGGATAAGGTCCTCCCGGTTCGACCTGGCGCAAAACCAGTTTCGCTTGCTCCTGAGCACAGACACCGGGCAATAGCACCAGATCTTGAGCTTTTGTCAAAACGAGCTGGTCGCACAACGCTTTCAAACGTCTTGTTTCTCGATCACAAAGGCCGGGACCTTCATGCGGGCACTCCGGAAGGTTTTGCGGAGTTGCCCGAGGTCAACAAGGCTCTCAACGGCGGAATAGGCGCAGTACTGAGGTGGCGCAGTGGAGCTGAAAGGTCATCTTCCTTCATCCGACTGAATCGAGGAACCGGATTCAGGGTGTTTGTCGCCTATCCGGTGATCAGCGAAAATCGCGTGATCGGGGCTGTTTATCTCTCCCGAACACCCGACGAGCTGGGCACTTATCTTTCTGAGGAGTGGCTCTCAGTCATTGTCGTCGCAGCTGTGACCGCTATTGGCGCTACCCTTCTAGGTGTTTTGCTTGTTCGGCAGATTTCCAGGCCCATCATGGATCTACGAAACCGGGCACGCGCTCTGGCAAGGGGCGACCTGGAAAACCTGGACCACTTGCAGCACTACGGAACCCGCGAACTGGCGCAGCTCGGTGACGCCGTCGTTTCAATGGCAAGGACCCTTTCGGAGCGATCGACAGAAATCAGCACCTACACGACACATGTCACACATGAACTGAAGGCACCAGTGACTGCCATAATTTCTGCTTCCGAACTACTCGAAGAAAGCTCCCTGCCCGACGCCTCACGCAGGCAACTTCTTGAAACCCTGAAAGCCCAGGGGCAGCGAATGGAAAGGTTGTTAAATCAGCTTCGGGACATAACAAGACTGCGTCAACAAATGAGGGGCTCGCCTGCAAAATTGGCAGACATGCTGCCGGCGCCATCCGATTTGCATATCATCGCGACACCGGATGATGCCATCCTGCCGCTTTCTCTCCGACACGGGCAGACGGTTTTTGCACATCTTGTACAAAACGCAGTCGGCCATGGCGCCGGCCAGATCAGGATTGGCTGGCAGGACAATGTGCTTGAGATCCTGGACAATGGCGAAGGAATTGAAGACAAGGATATGAGCCGGCTAACCGAGCCCTTTTATACGACCCGGCGCGATAGCGGTGGGACCGGTCTCGGCCTCTCGGTTGTGAATGCCATTCTTGAGCGATATGGCACTCGGATTGAGGCGGCACCGTCACCGGAAGGCGCGCTCTTCCGGATTGCATTTCCCGTTGACAGTCAGCCTGAGAGACAACCCTGAACCTGACCTCATACCTGCACCAAATCTGCACCTGACATGCGCAACAGCAGGGCCGTAGTCCTAGACATCGTGGGTATTGTCCAAAGCGTCAAAATCACGCTCCAAGCACGATAATCCACGCAAGGCAAACTTCATGAACGCTCAGTTTTCTACAGCCGCGATTGCAATCGCGAGTCTTTTCATTGGCACCACGATCAGTCAGGCATCGGACAATCCCAGTGAAAAATATTTGAATGCCCACAAGGAGTATTCAGCCGCTTCTTGTCCGCTTGAAGCCGACAACATCACGCATTTCGTCTATTTCGCACGCGACCGTGCTTCGATCCGGGATCATCCCCTCTTGAAGAATGACCGGCTTTCCGGAGCGCAAATCATGTATTCCTGGAGACAGCTGGAACCTTCACAGGGGCGATATGATTTCTCAGCAATAGAAGACGACCTCGTCTATTTGGCCGCCCATGGGAAAAAACTCTTCGTACAATTACAGGACGCTTCGTTTTCACCTCATTTCAAGCCTGTTCCAAACTATCTGCTGTCTTCCCGATATGATGGTGGTGTTTCACCTCAATATACAGACGACGGCGAACTGGAAGGATGGGTTGCAAAACGCTGGAACAATTCCGTGCAGGGTCGTTTTGCAGCGCTCTTGAAAGCGCTCGGTGAAGAGTTTGACGGCGAGATCGAGGGGCTAAATCTTCAGGAAACCGCAATCGGCATCAGTTCTGAGACAGATCCTTCGTTTTCCTCCTCTGTCTACGCGAGTAGCGTGAAAACCAATATGCGCGCTTTAAAATCGGCCTTTCGAACGTCCACCGTGATGCTCTATGCCAACTTCATGCCCGGTGAGTGGCGCCCATGGGAGGACCAGGGATACTTGAGCGGGCTTTACGAATTTGGCGAAGAAACGGGAGTTGGTCTTGGTGGCCCGGATCTGATCTACACCCGGAAGGGTCAGTTGAACCATGCCTTGGCGATGATGCACGAACGGTCCTATTCAGCCCCTCTTGGGATTGCGGTCCAGGACGGTAACTACATCGGCGAAACGAATACGCTGAAAGTTCTCCATGAGCGAAAAAACATAGTTCCCGTCCTCCATGCCTTCGCGAAGGATTTCCTGAAAGTCGACTATATGTTCTGGAGAAATCAGAAACCCTATTTTGAAGAGGATCTTCTTCCCTGTCTCTGACAGGCCTGATCAAACCCAGGCAGTTCTTGATCGGGCTCTCGCTTGAAGAGCGCCCGATCAGATCGAGCCGATGGTCTTCAACTTGATGCGCGGATGCACTTCCGATTGACTCATGATCGTCGTATGCGCCCGGAAGCGCTCGACGATGGAGCGGACGAAGGGTCGGGTTTGCGGCGATGTCAGAAGCACGGGCACCTCGCCCTGCTGGGCTGCTTCTTCGAAAGCATCCCGCACTTTGCCGACGAACTCCTGCAACTTGCTTGGCTGCATGGCGAGCTGACGATCATCGCCTTCACCGACAATCGATTCCAGAAACGCCTGCTCCCATTGCGGCGACAAGGCGACCAGAGGCAGATATCCGCCGGGCGCAAGATTGGCTGCACAAATCTGTCTGCCGAGCCGCATGCGAACATGCTCTGCAATTGTATCCGTGTTGCGTGTCATGCCGGTTGCTTCTGACACGCCCTCCAGGATCGTGCCGAGATCGCGCACCGAAATTCGTTCATTGAGCAGCGCTTGCAGCACCCGCTGCAGACCGGACACGGTGATCTGCGAGGGCACAAGATCCTCAACGAGCTTGGCCTGTTCGCCTTGCAGTTCCTTCAGCAGCTTTTGAACATCACCATAAGTGAGCAACTCGCTGATATTGGCCTTGATCGTCTCGGTCAGGTGGGTGGACAAAACGGTTGCGGGATCGACCACCGTGTAACCACGCAAGGACGCATCTTCACGGTACTGCGCTTCGACCCAGGTTGCCGGCAATCCGAAAGTCGGTTCGGTCGTGTGCGTTCCTGGCAGCTTGACCTGACCGCCCGCCGGATCCATGACCATGAAGTGGTTCGGATAAAGAATGCCGCGCCCGGCTTCGACTTCCTTGACCTTGATGACATAGTCGTTCGCGCCAAGCTGGATATTGTCCAGAATGCGGACCGGCGGCATGATCACACCCATATCGCCGGCAACCTGCCGTCGAAGCGCCTTGATCTGCTCTGTAAGCACGTCACCATCGTTCTGTGCCTTGCCGTTGATCAGCGGCAACAAGGCATAGCCAAGCTCGATACGAAGCTCGTCCATTTTCAGAGCGTCTGTGATCGGCGGTTCGGGCGGTGGCTTCGGTGCGGCCTCAATGGCTTTCTTCTGCGCAACCTTGGCCGCTTCCTGTTTCTTGCCAGCGCTGATACGGAACGCGAGGTAACCGGCGACGCCTGCCAGACCGAAAAACGGTACCATCGGCATGCCGGGCAGAAGCGCCAAGATGACCATGACGGCTGCCGACATTCCGAGCGCTTTCGGATAACCGGTGAACTGGCTGGTCAGGGCCTTGTCTGCAGCACCGTGAACGCCGGCTTTTGAGACCAGAAGGCCAGCTGCAGTCGACACGATCAGTGCGGGAATTTGCGAAACAAGGCCATCACCGATGGTCAGAAGCGTATAGTTGTTGGCGGCCTCGGAAAATGACAGTTCCATCTGGGCCACGCCGATGAAGATGCCGCCCAGAATATTGATGAAGGTAATCAGAAGTCCGGCAATCGCATCGCCGCGCACGAATTTCGACGCACCGTCCATGGCACCGAAAAACGAGCTCTCATCTTCCAGCGCCTTGCGCCGTGACTTGGCTTCGCTCTCATCGATGAGACCTGCTGAGAGGTCAGCATCGATGGCCATCTGTTTGCCCGGCATTGCGTCGAGTGTAAACCTTGCGGCAACTTCTGCGATACGGCCGGAACCTTTGGTGATGACGACAAAGTTCACAATCACCAGGATCGCAAACACGATGATCCCAATGACAAAGTTCCCACCCATGACAAGATTGCCGAAGGACTGAATGACATTCCCGGCCGCAGATGTTCCTTCGTGACCATTGGAAAGGATCAACCTGGTGGAGGCAATGTTCAGGCCGAGCCGCAGCATTGTTGCAATGAGCAGCACTGTCGGAAAAGAGGAGAATTCCAGCGGCTTTTGAATGAACAGCCCGGTCATCAAAATCAGGACCGAAAAGATGATCGACACCGCCAGGAACATGTCCAGCATGACCGGAGGCATCGGCAGGATCAAAAGCGTCAGGATGATCAGAATGCCGGTCGCAAGACCGACGTCACCCTTGCGGAGGGTGTCGATCAACTCCTGCATGCTCGGAAAACCCGCAAAAGCGCCACCGGCTTGAGGTGCTGCCGCCTTCTGCTCCGGTGCTGGTCCGCCCGGTCCGCCTTGTCCGCCTGCTGCCGTGTCCGACATTCTTATTCCGGTTCCTTAAAAGTGCTTCTGGTCAAAAGCTTTGAAACACCATTCGTCAGTCAACAATTGCCTTGTCGAATCTTCACGCTCGTGCTTCACCGGGGCTGGGTACACTGACGCCCTCGTCCGTATATTGGTTCAGCTTGTTGCGAAGCGTACGGATGGAAATGCCCAGGATTTTCGCAGCATGGGTTCGGTTGCCAAGGCAATGATCCAGTGTGTCCAGAATGAGATCCCGTTCAACGTCCGCAACAGTGCGGCCAACAAAGGATCTGGTTACCGCTTCCGCTGTTTGCGCGGCACGTTCCGCAGGGCTCCTGGAAATGGCGAGCGGTGTACCATCCGGCATGCGGATCGCCTCAACGCCTATCTCTGCACCGGATGCCAACAGGACAGCCCGGTGCATCGTGTTTTCAAGCTCGCGCACATTGCCCGGCCAGGGATTGGCCATCAGCGCCTGTCGCGCTTCACCCGCAACGTTGCGCTGTGGGACTCCATTGGCTTCCGAATAGTGCTTGATGAAGAACAGCGCGAGTTCCATGATATCTGCCGGACGTTCACGCAGCGCAGGCAGTTTCAGGTTCACCACGTTCAGCCGGAACAAAAGGTCCTCACGGAACTGCCCCTGTCGGACGCTTTCGGCAAGATCCCGGTTGGATGTCGCCAAAATTCTGATATTGACCGGTACAGGACGCGTGCCGCCAACCCGGTCAATGACCCGCTCCTGAATGGCTCGCAACAGTTTTGCCTGCAGGCGCACATCCATTTCTGAAATCTCATCGAGAAGCAGGGTACCACCATCGGCTTCCTCGAATTTGCCAATCCTGCGGGCAACAGCTCCTGTGAACGCTCCCTTTTCATGCCCGAACAGCTCCGATTCCAGAAGATGTTCCGGGATCGCCGCGCAATTGATCGAAATGAATGGCTTCGACGCGCGGTTGGAGCACTTGTGGACGTGTCGTGCAATAACTTCCTTGCCCGTTCCGCTCTCACCGGTAATCAGCACCGAGGCCTCGGAAGGAGCCACCTGCTCAGCCAACTTCACGACGCTGGCCATCGCTTCGTCACGGTAGATAAGATCACCGCGCTCCTGGGCGACGGCTGCCAGAACCGCAGCGATCATTTCCGGGTCCGGCGGCAGCGGAATGTATTCCTTGGCACCGGCACGAATGGCTGAAACTGCTGCCTGTGCGTCCGTTTCGACGCCACAGGCAACCACCGGAACATGAACCCGTTCGTTCTGTAGTTTCGTGATCAGGCCGGCAATGTCCAGATGGACCTCGACCATCATCAGATCGGCGCCGCGCCCGGATCTGAGGACTTTCAGAGCACCTTCCACATCGTCTGCGTGGGTGACTTGCGCACCGCCCTGCATCGCAATTTTCGATGCCGTCGTCAGCTGTCCGCCAAGTGTTCCGACAATTAAGAGACGCATCCGCTTTTCTTCCTATCGATCCGTCTTGATGATTTCCGTCATGGTCACTCCGAGCTTGTCCTCAACAAGGACAACCTCGCCGCGCGCCACCAGCCGGTCATTCACATAGATATCAATCGCCTCGCCAACCTTGCGGTCCAGCTCCAGAACGGTTCCGGAAGCCAGTTTCAAGAGGTCGGAGACATGCATGCGCGAGTGTCCGAGCACCGCAGAAATTCGAACGGGCACGTCAAAAACGGCTTCAAGGTCGGCAGCGGATTGCGGCGCATGCACTTCGTCTTCTTCCAGACTGCGCTGCGGCGCTTCCAACTCGTCGAGCGGAATGCTGTGTTCCTGCTCTTCGCCTATCTGTTCGTCACTCATACGTCAGTCCCTTTCTCCGCCGACGTGTCGGACACTTGTGCCTTCTTCGCGGTGCCGCGGGCCCTCAAAAAAGACCGAATGGAAGTGTCGATCTCTGCTTCAAGAGCCTTCCGGTCGCGCCGAATGCCACCATCCGCCCATTCGATATGGCAATCGCCTCGGCTGATTTCGGGTTCCCCCAAAATGACAAGGCGGCCTTCAAAACCCTTTTCATGGACAATCGGATCCACTTTCGACTTCAGCGCCTCAACATCCTTTTCCGCAATGCGGATCACAAGATGAGGCGCCTTGCGAAGCGGACCCAGGCATTCTGACACCAATGCCACGGCTTCGGCCAGCGGTTGACGCGCGATCAGGTGGGCGCACAGTCGTCTAGCCACAAGAAATGCAAGGCCAATCGCATCTTTTTCTCGTGCGGCCTGTTGTTCGTCCAGAGAGTGCACGACGTCGCCGACAGCGACGACGAGGCGATTCACTTCTTCTGTTAGCAGAGTCTCCTGTTTGGTCTGCAAGTCCTGAAGCGCCTTTATCCGGCCTTCCTCGAAAGCCTGAGCCTTGGCCTTCTCCAGAATTTCCTCATGCTGGGCGACAGGGATCTTCGGGATTTCCGGCTCAGGCGGAGCAACGATCTCCGGCTCCTCTTCCTGAGCGGAAAAGTCCATGTCAAACAGAAATTTGGACGGGTTCGTCATGCTTCCCATTCTGTTGTAAGTTCGGTTTGGCTGCTGCATCAGTAGATAATCTCGTCGTCACCCTTGGACTTGGAGATCAAGATCTCGCCCTTCGCCGCCAGGTCCTTTGCCTTGTTCACCATGCTTGTCTGAGCTTCGTCGACATCACGCAGCCTTACGGGCCCAAGTGCATCCATGTCGTCCTGAAGCAATTTGGCCGCGCGCGAAGACATGTTGCCGAAGAAGAAGTCGCGCGCCGTATCGGTTGAGCCCTTCAATGCAATGGCCAGCTGATCTTTTTCTACGTGGCGCAGAAGTGTCTGACAGCTTGCTGCGTCCAGTTTCAGGAGATCGTCGAAAGTGAACATCAACGTCTTGATGCGGTCGGCGGCTTCACGGTTGTCTTCTTCAAGCGCCGCAAGGAACCTGGCTTCCGTTTGTCTGTCGAAATTATTGAAGATGTCGGCCATCATCTCGTGGCTGTCGCGCCTGGAGGTGTTGGTCAGGTTTGACATGAACTCTACCCTGAGGGTCTGTTCGACCTTCTCAAGAACTTCCTTTTGCACGGCGTCCATGCGCAGCATGCGGCTGACCACTTCAAGAGCCAGTTCCTCGGGTAGGATGCCAAGCACCCGTGCGGCATGATCTGAATTGATCTTGGAAAGAACCACCGCCACAGTTTGCGGGTATTCGTTCTTCAGATAGTTGGCCAGAACATTTTCTTGCACATTGGAGAGTTTCTCCCACATGTTGCGCCCGGCAGGACCACGGATCTCCTCCATGATGACGCTGACCTTGTCGCCGGGCAGAAAGTTCGCCAACAACCGCTCCGTCGCATCGACGTTGCCCGTCAAGGCTCCCTTTGAGCTGACCCTGCGGACAAAGTCCTTGAAAAGATCTTCCAGCATATTCGGCGTGACCGGCCCGAGATTGGCCATTGCAGCCGAAACCTGACGAACTTCGATCTCATCCAGCTTCGACCAGATCGGCGTACCGTGGGACTCGCCGAGCGCCAGCAACAGAACAGCTGCACGCTCCGCACCTTTAAGGTCGCGGTCTTCCTCGTCTAAGCTGACCTGAAGCTGTTGTTGGAGTTGATCGCTCACGCTCAGGCCGCCTGTTCATCCAGCCAACCGCGGACGATGTTGACCGCTTCGGTTGGGTGATCCTTGATCATGTCGCCCACTTTGGCGATCGAACTTGCCTGCATTGCGCCTTCCTGCTTGGCCTGCTCCAGCCACTCGATAACAAACTCGTCCTCAGCCTCATCCTCCTGCGGCACATCCGTTTCCACGACCAACGTGCCATCGGGACCGATCATCAACTCCTGCGGTTGCTTTTCCTCAGGCGTTACGATGCGACGCAGCAGTGGGCGAACCACAAAGAGAAGAAGAAGAACTGCGATCAGGAAGAGAACACCAAGCTCTGCGAAGCGAATGATGTCATCGCGTGTGAAGTCGAAAAGACCATCGCTTTCGGCCAGAAGATCTTCCTGCGGGGGCAGCGCGAATTGCAGATTGACGACTTCAACCAGGTCGCCGCGCTCTTCGTCGAAGCCAATTGCGGAGCGCACCAGCACTGCAATCCGGTCCAGCGTTTCCTGCGAACGCGGTGTATAGACAGGATCACCATTGCCGTCAGGCTGATAGGTGCCATCAACAAGCACTGCAACGGAAAGACGGTTGATTTGACCGGCCTCGATAACCTCTGTCCGTGTCGAGCGCGAAATCTCGTAGTTCACAATCTCTTCGGTAACGCTTGTGGTATCGCGGTCGCCGCCCTGACCGACATCGCCTTCGGCTTGCGGCAGCTGATTTCCAACTGTGACTTGTCCATTGCGAGAAATCGCCGAACTCGCCTCTTCCTTGGTTTGCGTGGACCGAACGACCTGCCCTTCCGGGTCGAAGGTTTCCGTCGTTTCGGTCAAACGGTTGTAGTCGACTTCGGCATTGACCCGAACACGTGCGCGACCCGGCCCAACGATGGAATTCAAAATCTCCTCGACTTGATTGCGCAAACGTCCTTCGATCGCCTGGTTACGCTCTTGCAGTGAGGCGGTCAGCATGCCGTCTTCGTCATTGCCAACACCGGACGCCAGCAGTCGGCCTGTTTCGTCGACAATGGAAACACGATCCGGATCAAGCCCGTCGACGGCCGTTGCCACAAGATGCTGCACAGCGCGGATCTCGCCGGGACCAAGCGCGCCACGCACACTCAGAACGATGGATGCTGAAGGCGGACGGCGGTCTTTCTGAAACAACTGCCGCTCAGGAATGACGAGATGAACCCGCGCTGCACGAATACGATCAAGCGAACCGATGGTTCGTGACAACTCGCCTTCCATCGCACGCAAGTGGTTGATGTTCTGAACAAAGCTGGTTGCACCCAGAGTATCGGTGCGGTCAAAAATCTCGTAACCGATCGAACCACCTGTCGGCAGACCTTCTGCGGCAAGCTGCATCCGCAAACGTGCAACCTGTTCTTTCGCGACCAGAATGGTTGCGCCCTGACGGGTCAGTTTGAATTGGACACCCTGGCTTTCAAGCTGTGTGACGATGGCAGCTGAATCTTCCAGGGTCAGCTCGTTGTAGAGCGTCGTCATCTGGGGAGACGTGACCCGGAAGATAATGAACGCGAAAACGCCGATCAGGATCGCCGCAACTGCTCCCATGGCAGCAATACGTGCTGGTCCCAACGCTTTTATGAATTCAATCAGTCCGTTCACGAGTGCCCGCCCGCATCTGAAGCATGTCTAAAGCTGTTATTGTTGGAGTCGGTTCGACACACCACACTCCTGATGGGCAAAATTTGCCGCCCAGATGGTTAACAAGCAGTTAACGATTATGTCGCCAAAGCGACGAATTGGCGGCTTTCTGCGGAAACGGCGTGTGCAAAATGCGACGGAAGTGGGGAAAAACTGCCTACTTTATTAATTTTTGGATAAGTTCCAACAAAACGGCAATATCAAATCATCAACAAAAAAGGCCGGCGCAGCCGACCTTCTTCAAGCACGCCCTTCGCGTGCCCGGATATTAAATTGTGCCTTGAGGATCAGGCGCGATATTGCTGGATGCGCGTTGCCCGCAGCCCGGCAAGACCGTGCTTCTCAATAGAGCTTTGCCAGGAGAGGAACTCCTCTACCGTCAGAGTGTATCTCTGGCAGGCTTCTTCAAGGGATAGAAGGCCCCCACGAACGGCAGCTACCACTTCAGCTTTGCGGCGGATAACCCACCGCTTTGTCGAAGTCGGAGGCAAGTCTGCTATAGTAAGCGGACTACCATCGGGCCCGATGACATATTTTACACGCGAACGAATATGTTCGGTCATTGTACTCTCACACTAACCATGACCAAGGTTCAATTGAGACTACATGACGACGCTTAACAAACGCCTAAAGCAAAATTGTGTTTTTATTAACTATAGAATCTAAATTTAGTGAATGATATTTAGGATTCTACAAAGATAATCATTCAATTGTTTAACTAATGAATATGGTTTTATTAACCATAATTACTATCTCGTGCAAATTGCAACGCAATCCGGTTAACCAGTGCAAATGGCATCAGGTCCAAGAGACCAGGTTTGAGATTTTTCTTGAGCAAAGCAACGGTCTCTACCGAACGCATTGAAGAACGTCCGGTCACGCGGCCGGCTGAAATACAGCGAGATTTCAGGTTTGAGCAAGCAGCCTCAATGGTGGGCCTCAGCTTGGCCTGGACACTGAGAGCACCGACGAGACAGGTACACTTCGCCCATCGACACTTAGTACCGCCGAGCCGCTTGACCAGTCGACGCTGTCGACAATGCCGGAGACTGCGGTCGTGACTTTTTCCGGACGGCTGTTGGCATCCCTCAGATCGAACGAGATCGAATAAACACCATCAGCCGCATCGGTTCCCGCATCGGTCTGTCCCGCCCAATTGAATGTGCCCGATCCGGCTTTAAGCTCGACTTCGCCGCTATACACAAGATCGCCACTCGAATTGCGGATCTCAAAGCTGCCTGAAGCGTCTTCTTGCAGCTCGTACCCCCAACTGGCGGCACTGCCGGACAGCAAGGTGCTGGACGCATCTGCGGTAATCTCGTTCCCGATATAGCTGACATAGCTCATGCTCTGGTTGGACTCCAGAGAAGCTATGATGCTTTCGAGGTTCTTGTTCTGCTGAATGGATTGCTCGACGTTGGAATATTGAACCAGCTGATTTGTGTACTCAGCTGAATCCATTGGATCGAGCGGATCCTGGTTCTGGATCTGCGTTGTCAGAATGCTCAGGAACAGCTCATAATTCGCCATCAAGCCGTTCTGGCTTGTCGTGCTGGCGCTTTCAGCGGCCGTCGACGTTGCAGAAGAAATTACAGTCATTGTCAGCTCCTGGGGCGCAGTCCCGCCCCACCTTAGATTTTCAGATCAAGACCACCGCGTTGCTGGGCAAGCGTCATGCGCACGATGTCCTCGACTTCAGGCTCCAGCTCCGCAGCCTCTGCTCCATTGGCGTCGTTCCTGCCAGCGGGCTGGTCACCCTGGCCATTTCCGGACGCAAATTGTTGTTCGCCATCCCGCTTCAGAGAAAACTGCAGATTGTCTGAATCCGGGTTCAGACCCGCAGCTTCCAAAGCGCGTTCAAGCCCACGTTGGTCGCGCAGGAACATGTCGAGTGTTTCCGGCCTCTCAACGATCAGGTGCGCCTGCACGCTTCCGTCCGAGCCCACCTTCATATTGACTTCAACCCGCCCGAGTTCAGGCGGATCGAACCGCATCTGGAAACGGGTCTGGCCGTTTTTCAGATTGCGGGCAATTTCCGCAGCCACCTGAGAGGCCACTTGTGCCGATTGAGCCTGATTAGGCGTTTGAAGGCTTTCAGTGCGCATCGCACCGGTAAGATCGCCACCCCGTACGGTCGCCGAACCGATTTCACTGCTCAAGCTCAGGTCAGCTGTGACCAGTGAGAGATCAGGTTTTTCCGTCGTCACACCGGCGGACACTGCAGCAGCTGCTGCTGCCGGCAGTGCTCCGTTTGCCAGGCGTGCCTCCGGACGTGGTCCTGCGTCAGCGCTCGTGTTTGCTGCAACCGGTCTCTCTCTTGAAGTCTCTGCGTTGACATCAGGCGCTGCATTGCCAGCCACTTTCGCATTGGCCTTGTCGGCCTGAGGAGATGCTTCGGTAACCGGCTGCACCAAGGCATCTGAGCTCTTCAAGCCTTTGTTTGGTGGCGCTGCCTGCGGAGCCACATCAGCGGCTCCGGAAGGAATTCCAGCGTCTTTGGCCTGACTTGCAGGGCTCGCCTGCGTCGCAAGCGTCGGCTTCTGCTCTACTCCGTCCTGTTTCAGAAGTTGCGGCAGCTGCGCACCATCATCATTCGAGACAAGGGGTGTCGAAACTCCGACGGATGGCTTTGCCGTCTCTCCTGCCGGGCGAAGCAATTCAACAGCCTGACCCTTTTCAGGCCCACCTTCCTTCAAGGATGCACTTGCCAGCATCAAGTCACCCTCACTCGGCACTGCGCCGGATACCGGCTGCACTGGCGATTGAATGCTCTGCTGCTGTACGACCTGCTTTGACCCCGCACCAGGGGTTGACGCTCGGAATTCTTCCGGCAACTCGGATTGCCAACGACGCGTATTTGTTGAAACGGGGACAGGAACATCTTGCCCCGTATCAACTCCCGCCTGACCTCCCTGCAGCGGTGCTGCGGGCCCGGCCTGACCGGCCGCGCTCGACACCGGACGAACTGGCTCAGGCAAGCCCGTGCCAAAAGCCGGCACTGACCCGGCCGATAGACCGTTCGCTGCCCCCGAAACGCCGGCACTGGCAACCAGCGCCTGGCCGGAATTGCTTGCACCGACACCGGCCGCGCCGGTAGTAGAAGCTGCGCCGGACACACCTCCCTCAGGCACGAGTGCAGAGAAACCTGTCTCAACGCTCGGCAGAGTTGACAGCGCCAACAGCGGGTCGGCAGCTCCTTCTTCATTTTCCGGCAGATCCTCAGAGGATATTTCCTGCCCAGGCTGCGCCTCTACCGCTTCAGCCGGCAATTGACTGGCGCCAGCTTCATCAAGTGCGCCCAGCGCGACATCCACAAGGCTCGCACCATCTCCGGCTGGCGTTACAGATACCGCATCAGCCAGGGACGGAACCTTCGTGCCTTCCGCCTCCGCACCTGCAAGACCCGCATCGAGCAGGGAAAGCCGACCCTCCGGACCAAGAGATTGACCAGCAGACCCGACGTCGCCGACCTCAAGCGCCCCAAGCTCGCGCGCAAAGTTGGAGACCTTGCCGCCAACACCAGGTATTTGGACCGAACCACCCAGACTGCTTGCACCGGCAGCCAGGGCATTGGCCGAAACATCATTCGTCATTCCAAATGGCAGCACATTTGCCCCCAATTCGCTTACCCGCCACAGCAGGCACATTTCATCACCGGATTGAAAGCAAGCACCGGGCCAGTTTTCAAACACTGGACAAACCATTGAAAAATATAAACTAAAATATGCCTTCTCTGTTATAAACCGAAAAAGCAGGCGGCAAGCTTTGCCGATCCGGCAAAGCGTGCCTGCCATGCGGGGGATGCAATTGGCAGACGCCGGGCTTATCTGTATAGTGCCGCCGAATTTGAAAAGACAAAGGATCTGAGCGGCCGGCAAAAATCCATAGTGGAGACCGGGACCGCTGTTGTCGGCACAAAGCGGTGCCGGTCAGGTTGATCCGTCAGAACTTCTGGAAGTTGAATTTATGCGAAACAGTCTGGATCTTCCCGGCCGCCCAGAAGACACGCGTGTCGTCGTTGCCATGTCAGGTGGCGTCGACAGTTCAGTCGTCGCGGCGCTGATGAAGGCAGAAGGATATGACGTCATTGGCGTCACGCTGCAGCTTTACGACCATGGCGCTGCCGTGGCCAAGGCAAAATCCTGCTGCGCCGGTGTCGACATTCACGATGCGCGAAGGGCTGCGGAAAAGATCGGAATTCCGCATTACGTGCTGGACTATGAGAGCCGCTTCAAGGAACAGGTGATGGACCGGTTCGCCGACAGCTACATTGCCGGCGAAACACCGATCCCGTGTGTCTCCTGCAACCAGACGGTCAAGTTCACCGATCTGCTGAAGACCGCACGCGACCTCGGTGCGGATGCCCTTGCCACCGGACACTATGTGCGCTCGTCCCAGAAGGGCAACAAGCGGGCGCTCTTCCGCCCGACGGATCTTGACCGTGACCAGAGCTACTTTCTGTTCGCAACAACACAGGAGCAGCTTGATTTCGTGCGCTTTCCCCTTGGTGGTATGCCGAAGGAGAAAGTCCGTGAACTCGCGGCCGAGTTCGGCCTGTCCGTTGCCAACAAACCTGACAGCCAGGACATCTGTTTTGTGCCCGACGGTGACTATGCTTCTGTGATCCGCAAGCTGCGTCCCAACGCGGCTGAGCCTGGCGACATTGTTCACATGGACGGACGCGTCTTGGGCCGGCACGAAGGGATCATTCATTTCACGATCGGTCAGCGGCGCGGCATAGGCGTGGCGACAGGCGAGCCGCTTTATGTGGTCCGGCTAGACGCGGACGACCGGCGCGTGGTGGTAGGGCCAAGAGAAGCCTTGGCGACCCGGACCATCCTCTTGCGCGAGACCAACTGGATCGGCGATCAGCCATTGGATGAAGGCGACGAAATCGAAGTCTTTGCCAAGGTCCGCTCAACCCGTCCGCCGGCACCTGCAACGGTTCGGATCCTGAACGGAAAGGCCTTTGTCGACCTTGCAAACGGCGAAACAGGCGTTGCACCCGGTCAGGCCTGCGTTTTCTTTGACGGCGATGATGAAACCGCAAGGGTTCTTGGGGGCGGCTGGATCCATAAAACCGAGCGCACCGGCGAACAGGCCATTGATTTTCCACAAGCGAACGCCCCGGTTTCGGCTGCTTGAGAAGCTGCAAAAAAGAATGCAGGCGGGCGCTCATTCAACGCTTGACGCCCGCCTGCCCGCTCACTATAAGCACCCCACATCGCGCGGACCTTACAAGGTCTTGCCGCTTTGTATGGCGGAGTAGCTCAGCTGGTTAGAGCAGCGGAATCATAATCCGCGTGTCGGGGGTTCAAGTCCCTCCTCCGCTACCATCAATCCCCCGACCCTTTGATGCCGTTTGGATGGCGTCTAACGATCTGCCGAACCAAGATGCCAAATTATCCCTGCATGGGACGTTGCGCATTTCTGGGCAAGTTGACGTCAATCTCGCTTCTGCTCATGGCAATTTCAGCAAAATAGACTGGTCGCTCAGTGATTTTCTAGCATTCGGCGATATCTTGAACTTCGTTTCTTTCGAGGAATTTTTGCTCGGATGCTCTGATCGATGGCCGGCCTGATATTCGGTTCCCCAACCAGCCAAATTCGGTGCCTGCATTCGATATGCTTGGTAAAATAGGTTCTGGCGATATCTTTTTGAACTGACCATCCACGTATTCGGCAATTGCAAACCGAAAGATGTAGCTTGGTGTTAAACCCAGGCGATAGTCAGAGGCGATAATTCTGCCGTCGATCAGATCTGTCCTGACAAAGCCATCGCTGAACCAGACCATCTTTTGATATTCAGGATCATCGAGAACACACGAAACGAGAGCAGAATCAAACTCATGCTTATAAACGACGGCATCGTGATCATCATCGAAGAGCGACACATATAAATTGTAATATTCACCGTCCGCCTGCCCAATCACACGCCAAAGAAGTGTGTTGAAGGGTGTGACGACCGTCTTCACGTTTGTTACGTCGATACCTCGTTCGGCGAAAATGGATTTGCCCCGCGCGTGAACATGTTGTTGGACGATCAAGCCCCAGACCAGATAGCCGGTGCTGAAAACGAGTGACGCTACAAGTATCCTTTTCAAGCCGGCTGACCAGTTTGTACTGGCGATTGCCCACGCGACGGCGACAAGCAACGGCACAGTGAAAACAGGATCAATAATAAAGATGGAACCTGTCCCGACAGGATCTGGGAAGAATGGCCAGAACACCCGTGCGCCGTAGGCGTTCATTGAATCGAGAAGCGCGTGGGTCGTCAGACACAGGAAAACGGTCATCCAAACGAGTATCCGGTTACCCTGAAGAGATTTGAACAAACGGAGAATCAATTCACCAATCACCGGAGCTGCAACAGCATGAATGAAGAACGAATGCGACCAGCCGCGATGATAGACAAATTGATCAATCTTCGTCTCAAACGGGATCAAGACATCCAGGTCTGGCAAGGTTCCCAGCAGTCCCCCGATCAAAACGGCTTTTCTGGGTCCCAGTTTCGATCCAAGGCAAGCGGCAGAGATTGCTGCCCCGAACGTAAATTGTGTTAGTGAGTCCATAATCTACGTACTCTCCAGAGATATGCTCAGTCTTCGATCTCGCTTCACAATACGGTCAATGCGGATTTTGCATCGTGTGAGAGACGTGCTCGATGGCGGTGTATCTATGTGCGCAAAACCAGCCGTTTATGGCTGCCGCAGTCATCTTTCGAACGGGGCAAATTGCTGGAATGCTGTTTGGGACAAGAAATGCCAGGCCAATAGGAAAACACCCCAAACTGTGAGAAAAATGCGGGATCACATACAATTTTCTTCGACGGCAGGACTGTCGTCTGCCCGTCAAGCCTGGTGCAAGTCCTGATCATCTCGGTGGGATCGTCAATGGTAGACTTAGCGCTAAAAGTGTTTTTCATTTCGCATAACCACGCACCTACTTTGCCCGTAATTTCCAAGTGAGCCGGATGGCTGTTCATTTGCTGACCTGCAAACAATTCAATTCACTGGGCGCGACGTCCAAACGTCTACCGCCTCTTGACGCCCGCGGATCTCATAGTGGCCCGCCCTGTAAAGACCCGGTGCAACATCAAACGGATCCGCTGCGCTGGCCCTGACGGCCGCAATCAACTCATTGCTGACGACGAACTCTGTGCCGATCTTGCGTGTTAACTTTTCCATCCGGCTGGCAACATTCACGGTGTCACCAAGAACCGTGTATTCCAGCTTGTGTTCATCACCGATATTGCCAACAACGGCGGGACCGTAATGTACGCCAATTCCGACACCCACCGGCGGGTCACCAGCCCCTTCCCTTTCCGCGTTCCAGTCCCTGATTGTCTCTGCCATCTGTGCGGCGCATCTCAGAGCCCGAACAGCATCGTCAGGCCGGGAGCGTGGAGTGCCGAAATGAACCATCACGGCATCACCGATAAACTTGTCGATCGTTCCGTCTTGATCAAAGGCCACCTTGGCCAGGCGTCCGTGAAAGGTCCGCAACAGCGCGATGAGGTCCTGCGGCGGCAGCTTCTCTGAAATCGACGTGAAATCGACCATGTCCGCAAAAAGCACTGCAACGGGCCGGTTGCCAGGCTCATCAGGCTCCCAACGGCCCTCAGCAAATTCGCGGACGATATTTGGCGAGAAGTAACGCGATAGCATCGCTCGCTGCGCTTCTGCGGCCACCTGGCGGCGAACAAGTGCGCGCGATCGGACCACCACGATCGTAAGGATGACCGAAATCAGTATTAGAAACACCACTTGGTTCGATAGCCGGGCGAGACCGACGGCGTTCGGATCAAGTATCTTGGCGAGCGCTATCTCCGCACCCATGCCCTCATCGAGCACGTCTCCCGATGTGAAAGGGATGGCACCTTCTCGTGTCGCAACCCAGACATATCCAAGCGTCCAGGAACCAACAGCAGCAAACCCTGTCCAGATCACCAGCCCGGGTTTGTAGCTGAGTGCCATGCTGACGACGAAAACACCGAGGTAGAGGAACGCAGGCGTCCGCAGGTTCATCTGCTGCGTCCAACCTTCAAATTCAAAGGGAGTGGGAACGATCAGAACAAAACTAAGCGCCGCCGCATCAAGGAAAATGAACCCCAGCACCAGAAGTTTGTTTTCGGAGTATCGATGCCGTAGCGCGAACGGCACAATTCCAAGAAGTGCAAAGGCCAGGATCGCGCTCACATAAAGCAACGAACGTTCAAAAGGAAGCGTGAGCGATACCCATACGGCCAGGAGGAAAAGAACCGCGTTCCGTCCCCAGAAGACATAGGCAAGGCCGGATGCTTCCTCGCGCGCGATGGCTTCGCTCACGGACCGGGAGGTCATCGGTCGACGTGCGGGTTCAGAAGAATGCAAGTGTATCCCTTCGCACTGCGCTGGTATGGCGGCATTCCAATTGAACGAGATGTTTCGGCAGAAACACGCGATTTGTCTTAGCGGCGCTTGAGTGTGCTCAGAATTCTTCAGGAGCGCGACACAAGGTACTTGCCCGTAACGCTCAGGTAGAAAATGCATGGGTCGTTTCCGGTGCAAGTCACCGCATGAACCGCTGCTGCTTGAGAGCCAAAATAACTGCCCGGGTTGAGTAGTGTGGCCTCGCTTGCACCGGATACCTGATGCGTCGCGGATCCTTCAATAACGACGGCACGCAGCCAAGCGTTCCCGCCGGTGATCGTTCCTTCGAACCCGGCTGGCAGCTTTAGGAAAGATCCGTTTTTACCGACTTCCGAAAGATCTCCCCACAGAAACGCGATCCTGGCTTCATCCGATCCGGACGAAGTGCCCGGTACGTCGACCCAAGACACATCAGCTGCATCGATCCAGACAATGTTGTCTGCTTCAACGTTGACCGGAAATTCGCCATTTGCAAACGCCCGGTCCTTTGGCTGAACGAGATAGGGGCCTTGCTGGATCTCCAGAAATGCACTGGAAAGTCCCACATCTTCACGCGCGGCTGTGATGTGCGTTGCTCCGGCAGGCTGGGTCCAGAACGACCCCGGGCCCATCCACATAAGCTCCGCGGAGGGATCGTCATTGTGCACCGCTCCGCTGATGACCACGGCTCTATACGTGATGTTGTGTATGTGAGGTGGAGAACTGAAGCCTGGTTGGAACCGGATAATGGTTCCGGTTGGAACGTCTTCTCGGATGTCGCCCCACAAGACCCCAGCTTGCGGACCGGCATCACCACGAGCGGGGTTCAAGGGTTGAAAGGCGACTGCTTCGCGTGGCACTACCACGACCGTCTCCGACGATTTGGAGCCTTGTGAAGCGGCCAGAGGTACAGCAAGCGCACCGAAGACGGCCAAGGCGACAGCCAGGATGGAGAAGCGCATCGTGAAAATCCCGATTTTTGTACGGCAAAGACGCCGTCTTGATGTCTCCTCCTTTAAATAGGCTCCAGAAACCATTAATAATCCGCCGAAAATAAAAATTACTATTTGGAAAAAACAAATAATGTCCATCGATCTCAAATCGCTTGAATTGTTTGTTCGCGTGGCGGCGCTGGGGGCAATCGGCAAGGCGGGCACAGAATTCGGCCTGTCTGCAACGGCCGCAACACAGCGTCTGCAAGCCCTTGAGGCAACGGTTGGAACGCAGCTGTTTCACCGGACCACTCGTGCAGTGTCCCTGTCGACCGATGGTGAAATTTTCCTGGCGCATGCAAAGCGCATTTTGGGAGACGTTGAAGAAGCTCTTGCGGACATTCAGCCTGATCCGCGAGATATCAAGGGAGAATTGCGGATTGCTTGTTCCGCTTCTTTCGGGCGCCTGCACATCGCGCCACACGTGACCGAGTTCCTCGACAGGCATCCTGGTGTTTCGCTACAGCTCGCCATGAGCGACTCTGTCATAGACATCGTCGAACAGGGAATTGATATAGCGATCCGCATCGGTGCGTTAGCGCCCTCAACACTCAAGGCGCGCAAGCTGGCCGTAAGCCCGAGACGCCTCGTCGCAGCGCCAAGCTATCTTGAAAGGTATGGCACTCCTTCTTCGCTGGACGAACTCAAGACCCACAACTGCCTCGCAAGGGAAGACATGCGAACCTGGTCGCTTGCAGCGCCTGACGGAACGGTTCACGACATAAAAACCAGCGGCAATTTCTCTAGCACAAGCGCAGAAGCGATTACTGAGGCCGCGTTGTCCGGCCTTGGCATTGCACGCAAATGCACCTGGGAAATTGCTGATCAACTGGCTGCCGGCGCATTGAGGCCTGTACTGGGTAGCTATTCCGTCTCACCCTTTTGGAAAGTGTTTGCTGTCCGCCCACCCTCGAGATTGCCTTCGGCGCGTGTGCGCGCCTTCACCGATTTTCTGGAATCCAAACTCAACAAGATCCCGGAGCTTTGCGGTGATTGAACTCAATTCGATCGCGCCAACGCACCACCACTTATCATTCCAGGGGGATCTGAAGAGCATAGCGCCCAGGTGGAACAATTCTCGCCCTTAAGGCTCCGCCCAAACACTGCCAGATGCAGACACTACACTCGAAGTTTAGAGGGCTGGAAAGTGGAAGTATCCAACGAATATCGCGGTGACCACCTGGGCATTCCACCGGGATTATGCATTTCGATCGAGACGCTTTGACGGATCATCATGTGCGGCCATTGTCACTCGGCTTGCCGAGCACCAAGACGAAGTAAAGGCGACATTCCTCTCTCCAAAGCCAAACCAAGAGCGGCTTTGCGGCTTAGAGAATAGAATAGGTGACTGTCTTCATAACGGTAGACTAGCGCTTAGTTTCAAAGAAACTTAGCTGACTAATTTACTGGAAAAACACAACCATTTTTCAAATATTCTGGGAATAATTCACGAGAGATTTCCACGTAAAAATGCCGATACTTTCTATTTAAAGTTGCTTATTTTGATTACACAATAAAAACAAGAAAAATTCGAAAAATCCCCTTATTTTTGAAGCGTTATCGCTGAGATACAGGCAGGGTCAGAGCTTTTGTTCTGATCGGCTAAGGACTTACGTAAGCACCAAAGAGCGACGTATCGGCTGAGTGATCCCGAGTTTCTTTGGTGTCACCTTCCGCGGGGATAGCCAGAAAATGATGCCGACAATCAAGGACAACAACGCCTTTCTTATGGCCATGGGTCAGGGCAGCCGAATAGAAATCCATGCTCAGGATGCTGAGAAGGAGAGTTGGGTCCAGCTCGCCAAAACGGCGGAGGCCGGATCCTCGTTTCTCACCCTTTCCGGCAAGACCAAGTGGCAAGCGGGAGACAGGGTCGCTCTGGCATCAACAAGCCAGGACGCGCATGAAGCCGAAGAAGCGGTCATCAAAAAGGTAACCGTCAATGCAAACGGCACGACCACGCTCACGCTTGATGCACCTCTGAAATACACGCACTTCGGCGAGAAGCAGACTTACGACAACGGCAAGTCAGGCGCGGACTATAGGGAGTGGACTGTCGACACACGCGCTGAAGTTGGTCTTCTCAGCCGCAATGTGAAAATTCAAGGCGATGAGGACAGTAAGGCAGACGGCTATGGTGGCCACACCATGGTTATGAACGGCGCGGAGATGCATATCTCAGGCGCTGAATTTTACCTCATGGGACAAAAGGGTCTGATGGGCCGCTACCCGCTTCACTGGCATATGAATGGCAATGTCAAAGGCGAGTATGTTGAGAACAGTTCAGTCCATCATTCTTTCAACAAGGGCATTACGCTGCACGGTATCCAGAATGCCTGGATCGAAGACAATGTCGTCTTTGACACCATCGGGCATGGTTATTTCCTGGAAGACGGGTCCGAATTCGGCAACGTCCTGAAGGATAATCTGGGCTTTGTGACACGGCAGACGGAGACGGCAGCCGGAGCGTCACACAAGTCAGACTTTACCGGCGTTTCCACGTTCTGGCTGACAAACCCGCAGAATCATATGGTGGGCAATCACGCCGCCGGTTCGGATAATTCCGGCATCTGGTTCACCCATCAGGACAAGGTGATGGGCACGTCCGCGACCGTTGATGAACACAAGGGATACGCACCCAAGCACAGGATTCACGGCGTCTTCGACGACAATACATCCCACAGCAACAGCGTGAACGGTCTCGCCCACGCACAATCGATCAATGAAGCGAACGGCACATTCTCCGATTCCCACTACAAGGGCGACTTTCTGATCGAGGATTTCACGACCTATAAGTCAGGCGATCAGGGCATCTGGACGCGATCCACCAGCGGCGTGATCATCGACAATTCCGTGTTTGCAGATAACAAATCCGGTTCTTTCCTGGCAGGTCGTCATCTGGTGAAAGACAGTTTGTTCGTCGGTCGCTCCAAGAACGTGACGAACGACAGCGACAGTGAAAGCTCTGGGTCCAGTCAGTTCGGAGCGGCTTCCGGTGAAGGGGTGCGGGGGCACCAATTCTACGATTCACCTGTCGCGCTCGACGGCGTGCATTTCGCAGGGTTTACCAATGACAAGGACAGCGCGCTACTGGCCGGAAGCGGCTTTCACCGACGGACAAACAATTCAACGAAGGACCTGACCTTCGAAGACGACACGCCCGGGCACAACCGGATGGACCGGTTCCTGGGGCCGGGAAACAGATCACCAGAAGACACAAATGCAGCAACATTCGCATTGGTTGATCTGGATGGCAGCCTCGCCGGAACCCGGGGAGCGTCGATCACCCAAAAAATCATCGATCGCTTTCCAGGTGACCGGATCGATGTCCTGGAACAGGGAACAACGGGTTTCAACGCACTGGGAAATGCCCGTTTCGACAGCCAGCAGAATTTGTGGGTCAACAGCGGCAACGTCGATTTTGGCATCCAGCGGTTCGACACAAGTGCTGGAAAGCGCGTCAAGCTGGAGATCGAACGTTCAGACAACGGTGCAAAGCTTCTGCTCAACGAAGATACCGGCGGCAACAATGTCTACCTCGACCTTGTCGCAATAGAGGACCGTGGACAGACGTCTGGCACCGGCTTCGACCACTACACCGTACGCTATCCTGACGGATTGCCGAATGTGATCGACGTAGAACTACGCGACATGAAAAAGGGCAGCGCGGTCTATTACAAATTTGTTGACCTGCCCACCGGGTTAACTGTCCGGGGCGCAGATCAGGTTGGTGGTCTGGGCGCGCTGAAATCCGCAGACGGCACGGCCTATTTTAGGAACGGAGACACCCTGTATGTAAAAGCCGTCGCCGACGTGGGGGAGAGCGTGCCGAATGTTCCGGACACGCGGGTTGCCAAAGACAATTACGGTGACGAATTCCAACTGCATATCAAGAATTCCGGGGCTTACAATGCGAGCGGTAACAACGCACCACAGGATGCCGACACAACAGTCTTCGATCCTTACATCCTCCCAATTCCAGAAAAACCAGAGTCAACCTCTGTCACGTCAGAGATTTCCAGCGGAGATGACCGTTGGTCGAGCAACGCCAGTTGGCAGGGCCGCAAACCGCGCATGGAGGATATTGTCGTCATCGGCAAGGATGATCGGCTGGTTCTGAATGAGAATGCGCGGGTGAAAGGCATCATCATCGATGGCGGCGAGCTGCTTGTCGAAGACGCCAAGGACCTCTCACTGACCGCCGATTGGATACTTGTCATCAATAGTGGCCTGTTCCAGGTGGGCACGGAAGACAAGCCTCACAAACATGATTTCACACTGACACTGACGGGCGACGACCCAAAGAACGACGTACATTTTGCAAATCTGCTGAAGCCCGGCGCGGCCGGTGTCGTGCATTCCGTCGACAACAATGACGGTGAAGCCTTCGCCGGCACTGAGCGCGATCAGGACCTGAACGGCCTGGCAATCACGGGTGACCGCCAATTCGGTGGAGACAGAGACGACGTTTTCCAGGGTACCGACCACAACGATCTCCTCCTCGGGGGAGCAGGCGACGACCAGCTCTACGGAAAAGCTGGAGATGATTTGCTGAAGGGTGAGGCCGGTGCTGATGCTCTTTATGGCCAGGACGGCAATGACACGCTCTATGGCGGATGGGCTGACGACACGCTCAACGGCGGTGATGGTAACGATCGCCTTTACGGTGGCACGGGCAAGAACCAGCTTCAGGGCGGCGAAGGCAATGACACAATTTATGGCGGAGGATATGCCGACAAAGCATATGGCGGGGGTGGCAACGATACGATTTGGAGTTCTTGGGGGGATGACCTGCTGAACGGCGGCGATGGCGCCGATCATCTTTACGGCGGCACCGGGAACGATCTGCTCTTTGGCGGCGATCAAGATGACCGGCTTTATGGGGAGGCTGGCGCTGATGAACTTCATGGTCAAGACGGCAATGACACGCTTTACGGCGGATGGGCTGATGACAAGCTCAACGGCGGAGATGGTGACGATTTCCTCCACGGAGGAACAGGTAAAAATCAGCTCAATGGCGGTGAAGGCAACGATACCATCTACGGCGGCGGTGATGTCGACAAGGCGCAAGGAGGCGGCGGCAACGACACGATCCGAGGCTCCTGGGGCGCGGATTTTTTGAGCGGTGGTACGGGCAACGACAAACTATTCGGCGACACCGGGAATGATGAATTACGCGGCGGCGCAGACAACGACCAGCTTTTTGGTGGTGCTGGGAACGATACCTTGCAGGGAGATGCGGGTGTAGACCTCCATATCGATGGAACCGGACTCGATAAGATCACAGACTGGGACCCGTCAGCTGATAGCTTTGTTTTTGTTCCTGACGGAGAGTTGGACGAGCTCCACGGTCTTAGAGGGGGCGGAAAACTCTACTTCGAAGATATTAGCCAGCTGACGGCAGAGCGTTCCGGCATCGATCTTACGGTCAAGATTGAGGGTGTCGCCGAGGTAGTGCTGAAAAACTTCCACGGCGCGAACACCAAGCAGGATCTTCTGGATATGGGTCTGCTCTTCGAGCATTCGGCCCTGTCGCCGGCCGTGCAAGATCTGTTCTGATTTCCGAAACAATAAAAACCGGGTCTGGATCCGGTTCCAGGGAGCAAAGCTACCCTGGCTGAATGGTGAGACTATAGCCGAAATAGAATTCGAGCTCACTTATGCCGTACATGCGGACAAAATCGGGAACGGAAACGTTCTGAAAATTGGAAGTTTGGTGTTCAGCCTCGACGTATTTGAAATGGCATAAACTTCGCTCGTGCAAACAATTCACTGCAAGGATCAGCCGTCGAATTCTCTGACATGTTGCGACGGCTGATGATCCACTCGGTTGAGAGTGCTGCTGACTTGGCGTTCGGAACGGATCAATCACAGCAAAGAAAAGTCATGCTCTTGGTGACGCGAGAAACCCGGTTAGCATTGACTCAATGGCGGCGACGACACGCTGGTTCTTGTGAGCGTCCAAGGCATCGTGATGCGGATTGGCGAACCGACCTTGATCGTTGTCGAAATAACGGCCGGAAGAATCAGAGAACTCTTTGCTCAATGCAGCACTGATCAGGATATCCGCACCAACGTTCAGGTCATTGCCTTTCACCCCATAAGCCTCCTTCACCATTTTACTGGCCAGGAACGAAGAAGGGTTCACGGCAATAAGGGCTGGTCCGTCCTTGCCGAGTGTTTTCGCAAGATGCATTGACCACATGGTCAGGCCTAGTTTGCTTTGTGCATAAGCTTCGCTGTCGCTCAAGGACGCTCTACCGGTAAATACATTGAGGTCGACAGAGGCCTGTGCAGCAGAAGACAAGTTAACAACGCGCCCCTCGATCGGAATGATCGGCAAAAGCAACTTGGTCAGGAGATAGGGCGCAACGGTATTTACGATGATCCTGAGATCGAACCCGTCTTTTGTCACAGCATTGGGAACCTTGAACACACCTGCATTGTTGATCAGCACATCGAGGGTTTCGTATTTCGCAATGATGTCCCTTGCCAGTGCCTCGACGTCTTCCATTTTGGAAAGGTCGGCGACGAAAGCCTCAGCAGTCCCACCGACCTCAGCCAATGCGATTTCCAACTTTTGTTTGCTACGGCCATGCAAGAGAACCTTGTGACCCATGGCTGCAAGCTTTTTGGCTGTTAAAAGCCCAATACCATCTGTCGAACCTGTTATGAGAATGGTTTTGCTCATGAAAGATTTCCTCTAATTCCAAAGTCGGGCAGAAGCTCTTCTGCCAAGAGTTTGAGTGTTGTTTTTGTGTCTCTCGCATTCAAACGAAGGTTTAAGGCCACATGATTGACGCCAATGTCCTGAAGGTCTGACAGGTATTTTTTCAGAAATTCAGTGCCGGACTGGAAGCCCAGATGAATGGGACGTGGTTTGGCATTGCGGTCATCCAAAAGATCCACATAGAGAGACTGCATCACAGGTCTGTTTTCCGCCTCCCCCTTGGCAAGGCGGTTTCGATACTCACTGATGACACGGTGTTGAGAGGTGACGTCACGCGGAAAGGTGACCCATCCATCCCCGTGGGCGGCAATCCAGTCGGGTGATTGCTGGCTGCCTCCGGTGATCAGCATGGGGATGCGTCCTCCGACAGGTTTGGGCAACATGTCCATGGTTCCGTTCAAGGCACCCTGGTGACCCTCATGACGCGGACGATCATTTGCCAGGGCACGAATGTAGCGGTAGCTATCGCGGAACCGGGCTCCCCGGTCAGGAAAGCTCATATTGAGAGCTGGATATTCTTCTGGGCGGTCTCCCGACGCGACACCCAGGATCAAACGTCCATTGGACAACACATCTGCTGTTGCTGCTGCTTTGGCTATATGAGCCGGATGACGAAGCGGCAAGATGATGCTGGCAGTCCCAAGAGCGATATCGTTGGTAAGCGCTGCAAGCGTGCCGAGATAGACAAACGGATCGAACATCTGCCCCACATCTCCAAACGACGGCACGTCGAACGGGACATCGCGTAACCAAAGCGCGGAGAAGCCGAGAGATTCCGCCAGTTGCGCCATCTCGATATGCTTCGCCATCGTCGGCTTGGCACCAATCGCATAGCCTTCGATTGGCACCACAAGGCCAATGCTCAATCGGTTTGGCGAAAACACCGAATTGTATCCCCGATTGATTATCGGAAAGTCTGAAAGGTTTGCTCCGTCCGGCATGTCTCGTGTCTCTCAATCAGTATCGAATGAGCGTTCGGCTTTCGATGCTCTTCCTGATTGTGTGAACGCTTTCGTCTTCGGTCATATCGAGGGCGCTATGGGCAATCGAAGGCAAACCACAGTTGTCGTAGATGTTGAAGATTGCGACTTCATCTGGAGTCATCCTGGATTGATAAATCCATTCATGATCCGGATTGGCAACAAGCCCGAGTATCTGGCCTTTCCTGTCCGGGTAGATAAGATCAAGCAGCACCCAGTCAGTTTCATTGAGACTGGAAGGTCGAACGAAACCAAGGGGCGCGCTGTTGATCGGATTATCTACAGGGCGCCAGACATTGATAAAGGCGTAGTGGTCTTTGCTCCACTCGGCAGCCTGATCACCACCCAGGATATCGATCAGACGCTGTTTTGCACCGTCTTCGCTGTAATCGCTGTGAACATTGCGTGCCGGGGGACGGACGGCATTTGGATCGTCAATTCGTATTGTATGGTCAAATATGATGACTTCTTTTGCCCCAAGTTTGGTTTTGAGAAGTTCGGTTAGCTCTGTGTCATATGTTTTTTCCCAGAGTGCTCTTTCTGCGGAAAAATTCACCATGGTCGGTGCGTCGGCGAAGGTGACCGAATCCTTGTCAAATGACACTGAAATGTCGCCTTCTCGGGCATCCAGGACAGCAATGTCCGTGGACCGCAGTTCGGGAGAGATCAGATTTCCCTTAATGCCATCCGCGTCCAGGTGAAAGGCCTGCTGTTCCGGCTTATGTACATGGTAATTGACTGTGGCAGTCTTGGTCATCGCCATCTCGCTTTGCTTGCTGCGCTCTTGCTTCCTTTTCCTCTATGGGGAACATAACCATTGTCATTTGCAAAATTAATTGCGAAGATCCCATTTCAGAATTCGGGATTTGAATATAATGGGTTTGGAAACAGACGGCCTGCGTCTATTCATTCTGGCTGCCGAAAAACTGAATATCAGTGCAGCCGGGCGTGATCTTGGGTTCGCTCCAGCTGTCTCAAGTGCAAAACTTGCCAAGTTGGAACAGTCCATCGGAGCAGATCTCCTTCACCGATCGACACGGAAGGTTTCGCTCTCGCTCGAGGGGTCTGAGTTTCTTCCCTATGCGCGAGAGATCGTTGCCCAGGAAGATGCAGCTCGCGCCGTTCTGGGTCAGCGAGACGCCGAAGCAACAGGGACGCTTCGCTTTACGGCCCCCAGCACTTTCTCCCAGCTCTACATAGCGCCAATCCTGCCGGAGTTTTTCAAAGCTCATCCGAACGTCAAACTCGATCTGAGATTGTCCGATATCCGGCTCAATCTGATTGAGGGCAGTTTTGATCTCGCACTCCGCAACGCGGTTTTGTGTGACAGCAGCATGAAAGGCCGCAAGCTGGCGGATGACACACGAATACTGTGTGCATCGCCGGCTTATCTTGAAGTCTTTGGCACACCTGCAACACCTGATGATTTAAAGAAACATCATCTGATAGGGTTCCAGGACGCATCGCCTCGTGAGCTTGTGTCGCAATCGGGTGAAAAAGGTATTTTTGACCCGCAGAGCGCGTCGAACCGCCTTGTTGTCGACGATGGAATGGCCCTGAAACTCACGACTTTGGCTGGAAGCGGTATATCTTCAAACTCGCTTTGGAGCGTGGCCCGCGACCTCGCCGAAGGCAACCTCGTCAGAGTGTTGCCGGACTATCGCATGGCTGAGGAAACCGTCCTTTGGCTCATGTATCCTCATACCAACGTCCTTTCCGCGAAGGTGAAGGTCTTCATGGACTTCCTTCTAAAGCACATCGGCCGCAACCCGCCCTGGCAGGCAACGAGCAGTTAGCCAAGGAAATTCGTGAGGTGAAACGCTGTCGTCGAGTGCTGCCTATTTTTGGCCGCCTGTCAGCTGTAACCTCCTTCTCCAGAACCCTCAACATGCGCAACCCGAAGATCGTTCAGGACCTTACCCGCGCCGGCGATCCCAACCTTGCCCTCACCCGCAACAACTAACGTTTTTTGCGTTGAATTCTCTTCGTGAAAACAAGGGCGTTATCTCTTTGCCGCGAGGCTGGACAGCGATCTTTGGCCAAAGACCGAAGCCTCAAAGGGATATGGCGCGAATATGTGGTATGCGCTCCCTGCAATGGTACTCGGTCAGCAGCGATCCCATCTAAGGTGAAATCGTGGAGACAGCTCCCGGATCTGTCCCCACTCTCAGCCCTTAATCGGAGATCCAGTTGATGACTACACAGGTATCGCAATCAACCGGGCTGGACCACGTGTCGAAAGCCCTGCAAGCAGTGCATAAGCATCTCTTGACCTTTCAAACGGAACAAACCGGTTTCAATGGAAGCCCGCTACAATTGTTTGATCGCGTCACAAAAGATGGCGCTTTTGCCTGGCTGAAGCCACTTCGGGACACGATCGTTTCAATTGACCAGCGTCTCGCGGACGAGAAACCCATCTCAGATGAAGAAACGAAAGCCTTCGGCAACCAATGTCGCAGTTTGCTGGACGCGAAGTCTGGCCTGTTTCGCGATGGTCTGAACGCCGCATACCAGTCTCACCCTGAGGCGATTTTGGCGGTGGCTACAGCCCGAAAGTCTATTGAAGCAATAAGATAGGCGTACCGGGCCGTTTGCCTAGGCGCAGACACAGTCGAACTTGGTGCATGCAAACCAACGCATGAAGTTCAAAAGACTTCAGCAGGGTAGCGCGGCAGTCCTTTGATCCGCCCAGCGCTATCCTGTCTCCCGACTACACTGCTTGAAGACACTTGAAAGATGATGGATCTGTTCGCGCACGAGGACTTGGGGCCACGGAATGTTCTGCCTCATAGCGGCATCGCAAATTTCTTTGGCGCTGTTCTCTCGCATGAAGGTGCCGACAAAGCTCTGGCCAGTCTCATGTCTGATATTGAGTGGCGCAATGACGAGTATAATTTTGCCGGCAAACATATTGTCACGGCGCGAAAAATTGCCTGGTATGGCGATGCGCCCAGTCATTCAAACCAACGGCGCGTTTTTCCCTGGGTGCCCGCATTACTCGAATTGAAAGAGCTCGTGGAACGGACCTGTGGCCATAAATTTCAAAGCTGTCTTTTGAATCTGTACCATTCAGGTGAGGAAGGCCTGGGCTGGCACAGCGATGGAGAGAAAACACCCGTTGCATCTTTATCGCTTGGCGCGACGCGGCGTTTTGTGTTCAAGAACAAGGCTGACAAGGAAACTCTGGAGGTCCAACTCGCGCATGGCGATCTTCTTGTCATGGAAGGGGAAACCCAGGATTATTGGCTTCATCGAGTGCCGCCAATGAAAAGCGTTAAAGAACCGAGGATCAATTTGACATTCCGTCAAACGGCTTAAGGTTATCAGGAAGCCTCAGCGAAGCTCCAATTCCTCAAACCAGTCCAACATGCGCGGTCCCCACCCTTCAGGTGCACTGTGCCCTCCCTTGTGCAACATCAAGTCAATGCGTCCGGCATCGCAGTCGGTCCAGTGCCTCAGCCAGAGTTCACCATCAAAAGTGCTCGTTTCCGGTTGGCGTTTGCCGCAACCATTGGTCTCGCGCAGAACTTTGAGGGATGCCCATACGTCTCCCTGAACAACCGTGTCGTCAAAGAATGATCGGCCCTCCAGGGGAACAACCCTGTCCGTCCAGCCGTGAGTGTGAAAGAGATACAAAGGTTGCACACAGCGCGTTGGCAGTCGCTCCCAGAAAGCACCTGCCAGAGGTGCGTAGGCATCAGCAAACTCTGGTTGCCAGCATGCCATATTCCAAACCATGGATCCTCCGCGGGAAAATCCCGACAGTAGAACCGGCGCTTCTGAGAGATCTGTGTTGGACCGGATATCGGTCAGAACCCTGGCGAGAAACTCTGCGTCGTCGCGCTCAAATTCCATGTTGTCTGCGCGGACCGACCAATCCTTCGTCCATCGCGCTTCGGGATGCTCGCCATTTGGAGCAACGAAAATATAGCCGCGCGAATGCGCCTCTCCCGCAAGACCAGACTTGAGTGCGCTAGCACCAGTGCTGCCACCACCATGCAAATGCATCACAATTCCCAAAGGCTCGGGCACTTCAGGATAGATCACATGATAGCTTCCACCTTCGATGGTACAGGGTGTCTGGGGATCTCCACACGCCTGGGCGTGCAAGCTGGCGGGGCTCAAAAGGGCCGCGAAGGCAACGCAAGAAATTTGGAATAAAACCCTGTCCAACATCTCGGTCTCCAATTGTTTTGTGCCCGTTCAGCCCAAAGCACAATTAATTCAATCAGGTTTGGGTTTTGTTCGCCAAAGGTATTTGCAAGGCAGCAATAAATCGCTGGCCACCACGAGACGTGGTGGCCAAGACATTTCCGTTCCAGATCAATTGATTTCTTGGACTTTCATGACGAGCTCACCCCATTTGCGCTGATTTTCGATGTCATGTTCCAGGCCCTGCTCATCAGCAATGCCAAAGCGCTTGACCGCAGGTGTTTTGCTGGTCGCCTGATAAAGCCAATAGGCCTCGGCCTTCAACGCATCCTGGATCGGGCGGTCGATGGATTCATACACCATCTGTTTACAGGCATTGATCGACTCCGCCGGGAACTGGGCGATACGCTTTGCTAGGGCATCCACATAGGGACCGATCTCATCGGGGTCGAGTGCCTTGTTGATTGTACCCAAACGTTCCGCATCGTCCGCGTCGTAGTCTTGCGCACTGAGGATGATCTCAAGCGCCTTGCCCAACCCGGTCTGGCGGGCCATGCGTGACGCGCCCCCGCCGCAAGGCAGGATGCCCATCCCGACTTCCATTTGCATGAACTTGTATTTTCCGCGCGCAACAAACCGCATGTCGAGAGCAAGCGCCAGCTCATGGCCACCGCCGCGCGCAAATCCTTCGATCTTCGCAATCGTGGCCTGAGGAACTTTGCTGATGCGCTCACACACAGCCTGAAGATCCAGGAGTTGTGCCTCATCGCGAGACACTGCTTCGGTCGACATGTCCTTCAGCAGCTCGGTGTCATAGTGACATACCCAGACCTCAGGATTGGCCGACTGGAAAACAACAACCTTCACCGACCGGTCGCGCTCCAGACGCATGGCAAGGCTGTTGAGATCCGCCAACATCTCCTGCCCCTGTACGTTCACAGTACCAAAGTCAAAAGTCACGGTCGCAATCGAGTCCTGAACGTCAACTGTGAACGTCTGAAAATTCTCGTACTTCATGGGGCTTCCTTCTTTTGTTGCCCTGCACCAAAGGTGTGGGGACTGTTGAAAACGATTTGGAGCTATCGGTGTCGAGCGTGACGCGGGTTTGTTTATGTTATGACTTCTGGTATTTAACAAATAAAGCGGCTCTTAAAGTATTCAGAATTCGGAAATTTGATATAATGGGCATTGATACAGATGAACTGCGATTGTTTATCCTCGCAGCCGAGTTACTGAACATCAGCGCGGCAGGTCGAAAGCTGGGCATGGCCCCTGCAGTTGCCAGCGCGAAGCTTTCCAAACTTGAACACAGGGTGGGTTCAGAACTGCTACACCGAACCACGCGCAAGGTATCTTTATCCGTTGAAGGATCGGATCTCCTGCCGTTTGCACGGGAAATAATTGCTCAGGAAGAGGCAGCCCTTGCTGCCCTGGGTCATGGGTTGGCGAATGCGACCGGCACGCTGCGCTTTACGGCACCGAGTACCTTTGCTCAGATGTACATCGCCCCCATCTTGCACGAGTTCCTGGCCCAGTACCCTGAGGTTTCTTTGGATTTACGCCTCTCGGACCTTCCGTTCAATCTCACCGAGGGCAGCTTTGACCTTGCGCTTCGCTTTGCTCCATTGTCCGAAACGAGCCTCAAAAGAAGAAAGCTGGCGGACGGCAAACGCATTCTTTGTGCGTCTCCATCTTATCTCGACGTATATGGGACACCCGAAACCCCTTCTGATCTGGCGCATCACAAACTCATTGCGTTCGGGCATCTGGATCCCAGGCCCCTCAAATCCACTCAGGGCGATATTGCGATGTTCGAATACGGAGACAAAAAGAACCAACTGATCATGGATGACGGGCTAAGCCAAAAGCAGGCGACTATATCGGGAGCTGGTATTTCGATGAACGCGCTCTGGAGCGTTCACGAGGAACTGTCTTCGGGACTGCTTAAGCGCGTTCTGCCCGATTATGAAGCCGCTGAAGAAAATGTATTATGGATGATCTATCCGAAATCCAACGTGCTTTCCCCCAAGGTGCGGGTATTCATGGATTTCCTCATCGCCAAGATCGGTAAAAACCCACCCTGGGAAAGTGAGTTACCCGAAAAGTCCAGTGACCATGGCAGCCACTGAGCGTAGCGCTGATTGAAGTATCAAATATAAAACGCCGCTCTGCCGGCCATGCCTGACGTCCTGCACCGGGACCGTCTGGTCGGGAAAACCGCAAGCCTCAACCGAAAAATCGCGAAGCAATTTAGCCGCTCCGCGATTCTTCGAGATTCAGAGCTTAAAAGGGCGCAAAATCATCGTTTTTGACGTCTGGCAAGCTCCAGCGTTCCGAGGGTTCAATTTTGGGCACAGACGCGCCTTCGATCGGCAGCTGCCCATGATCTCCGTAAAGCCAAAGAACGAAGTTGAAGCGTTCGCCGCTGGTAATGGGCTCCGATGCATGGGGCACGCTACCGTGGTGGATCAATGCTGTTCCGGGTTCAAACGTGAGTTTTTCAATCCGGCGGGTGGCAGGATCAATGAAACTGACGGCAGAACCGGAATAGTCTTCACCGGGTAGGTTCAGATTGATGTTCAACGTTACCGCCGAAGCATCCGAGTGCGGCCGCAAAGACGTGTCCTTATTCTCCTGCCATTGGATTGAGAATCCGAATGTCTGTGTGTCGAAGCCGACGACATCTGGAAACAACAGACGTGATACGGGACGCATGTAACGGTTCATCAACTCCTGATAGAACGCTTGGAATGTTGGTGCGGCAAGATAGCCCTCGGAGCGAGGATCAAGCATGGCGCCGCCACGATTGAGGACGATGCCATAGGGTGGGCGCAAGGGAATCTCAGCCTCCCCGACCGCATCCATATAAGCGCGCAGAGTGTGAAGTTGGTCTACATTGAAAAACTGCGTGCGATAGACGCCCGGGAAGACTTCTTTCCAAAGCTCTTTGACCTTGTTTTCTTTGGTCGGATCGATCCACGCTGCCTCAATGGTATCGCGTAGACGCGGATCGAAGATCGAGCTATCCAGCGCCGGAGATCCGCTGTTGCGGCCGCCGTCCCATTCGGACCAGGCTTTGGCGAAAAGTTCTTTGTTCTCGGTCCAGAATCGCTGAACGGAAGGCGCGCGTTGCAACATCGCCTCACGCGAAGGCCGCTCAATGGTGCGGGCGTGGTGTAGGGAAGTCTGTGACATGACAGCTAGTCCTTATCAGTATGCGGTTATTGTGCCTGACCACATACTTATTTTATTGAAATCATAATTAAACGGACCAAAATTGAATTCATAATTCTGTTTTTTATCATAATTAGCGATCATCCCGGCCGACGCGGATTTCCAGCCTGTCCCGAAACATTCATAGGGGCGTGTTTGCGAAGAGCACCTTACGGCGCCTTCGCCTCGTGGTCCGCAAGTATCGCTTCCAGATCCTCTTCGGTCGGCGGATGCCAGCCACGGTCTGTGCTGAGATCAAAAACGTCGCGTTTCCCGAATATCTGCTCCTCACGCTCTTTCATGAGAGTTTTGGACTTTTCGATATAAGCGGTGTTTTGACTGACCGGTATCTTGGGATCATGAACAAGCGCCATCTCTTTAAGGATATGACGGTCGTCCTCTGCAAATTTCCGCGCCGCCAGTTCGGCATCAAATGGGTGCATCCCAAGCCGCTCCAACGCAGAACGCCCTGTACGCACGCTGGAATCAAATGTTTCACGAATGATTTCAACGCAGCCCATAGCAAAGAGATCATAAACATGCTGCCGATCAACCGCGCGGGCGATGACAGGCACGTGGGGATAGTTTTCGCGTACGTAAAGGACCAGTGCGTTAATCTGCTCTTTGCCGTCGATGGCAACGATCAGAAGCTTCGCTTTCTCAATACCGGCTGCGTGGATCAAATCGGGGCGTGTTGCATCTCCGAAAAACGCCTTGAAGCCAAAGCTGCGCAACATATCCAAATGGCCGGCATTGTAGTCTACAACGGTGGTGGAGTAGCCCGTTGCGCGCAGCATCCGGTTGACGATCCCTCCGAAACGGCCGTGACCTGCAATGATCACCTCTCCCACTTCATCGATCTGGTCCGCATCACGTTCCTGCGTTTTCACAAAACGTGGCGCAATGACCTTCTCATAGAGGATAAACAACCCCGGCGTCAGCAGCATGGACAGAGCCACAATCAACAACAGCTGATCCGCCAGGTTCTGAGGAATAACATCATTGGCAACCGTGAAGGACAGGAGAACGAAACCAAATTCACCGGCTTGCGCAAGCCCCAGCCCGAAGAGCCATTTGTCAGCCCCTTGCAGCTTAAACATCCAAGCCAGCGCCAATAGAACAAGAGATTTGAGTGCAATAAGCCCAAAAGTCATGCCCAGGATCGAAGCTAAATTGCCGAGGAGTAACTCGAAGTCGATCGCTGCGCCCACAGTGATGAAGAACAAGCCCAAAAGCAGGCCACGGAACGGATCAATATCGGATTCCAATTCATGACGATATTCGCTGTTGGCCAACACCACGCCCGCAAGAAAGGTGCCCAGAGCAGGCGAAAGCCCCACCAGTGTCATCAGCAGTGCAATTCCGATAACGAACATCAGAGCTGCGGCAACAAACAGTTCGCGCAGACCTGCCATGGCGATAAATCGGAATAGCGGACGCGTCAGATAAACACCGCCAAGGATCACGGCTCCGATTGCGCCGATGGTTATCAGCGCAGCTTGCCAGCCCGGCAAACCATCCACCAGGCTTATGGACGCGCCGTGGTCCCCTTGCCCATGGTCGCTTGCGTGACTGCCGCCATGCCCATCGGCTACATGCGCACCGGCTCCATGGCCCCCATCAGCTGCCAAATCCATGAGCTCCGGCATGGCGAGCAGCGGGACAAATGCCAGCATTGGAATGACCGCGATATCCTGGAACAGCAGGACCGAAAAGCTTGATTGTCCACCGTTGGAACGCATCAAACCCTTTTCATTCAAAGTCTGCAGCACAATTGCTGTCGAGGAAAGCGCAAGCACAAGGCCTATCGCAAGCGAAATGGTCCACGGTTGCCCCAGGATCATGGCCACGCCCATGACGAAAACTGTTGTGCCCCCTACCTGCAGGCCGCCAAGGCCAAGCAGCTTGGCGCGCATGTTCCAGAGCATTCTGGGCTCCAGTTCCAGCCCCACCAGAAACAGCATCATCACAACGCCGAATTCAGCGAAGTGCTGAATGGAGATCACATCAACACCCAGGGTGGCCAAAAGTGGACTGATGACAATGCCGGCGATCAGGTATCCGAGAACGGAGCCCAGACCCAGCCGCGAAGCAATCGGCACAGCAACCACGCCGGCGACCAGAAAAACAAAGGCCAGAAGCAGAAAATCGGTCATGAATCACTCCTCGCTGAGGCTAAGAATGTCGCTGGCGCAAGTAAGCTCTTCAGCGGTTGCATCTTTTAGCTTGAATTTGTCATCCCGGATCCGGGTCAGGAGCTCGACATACCCATCGATGTGATGAGTCAGTTCAACGCCCTCGTCTGCCTTCAGTGCACCAAACAGCACGTAAGGCGGTGGAAAACGCATCTGGCACAGTCCAGCTGTCTGCTCGAGCGGCGTCAGGAACGTGCGCATCGTATGCTGCTGATAGCCATCTCGTGTATAGGCCTCATCAGAGCCGCCGGCTGTGATAGCCAGAAGCAAGGTCTTACCCGCAAGCTTGTCACCACCGTGGCCATAGGCAAAACCGTGCTGCAGCACGAGATCCTGCCATTCCTTCAAAAGACTTGGTGTGGAATACCAATAAAGTGGAAACTGGAACACGATCACATCGTGCTCCAGAAGGCGCGTCTGTTCCTTGCCGACATCGATATCATGACGCGGATATTCCGCATAAAGGTCTACAAAAGTAATGCCTTCGATGTTGCTGGCCCGCTTCGCCATTGCGCGGTTCGCCCGGCTGAATGTCTGGCCAGGATGCGCGTAGTAAACAATGATCTTGGCCATCAAAAGCACCTTCCTGCTGTGTCGTTGACAGGCAGATGTGCTGAAATGCCCGTATGTTCTAGTGTTGTTTTTGCCGGCAACCGCATCGCAGATACGGCCAGCACACCACTGTCTTATCAGGAAGCTAGAGTTCGATGACAACTTTGCCGATTGCCTGCCCACTCTCGAGACGTGCATAGGCCTCGTTGACATCGGCAAATCCGAATTTCTTCTCGTCCAGTACGGGCTTCACCGCGCCAGCATCCACAGCTTCAGCAAGGGATTTGAGGATGTTGCCATGAACTTCGCGGCCCACATCGTGTATCATCGGCAACAGCATGAAAACCACATGCAGCGACAGTCCCTTGAAATGCGCGGGTGTCAGGTCAATCTCCAGAAGTGCGACGGTTGAAGATACGTGACCGTTGAGTTTCGCTGCTTCGAAGGAGTTGGCCATATTGGCACCCCCCACGGTGTCAAAGACCACATCAAATCCAACGCCGCCGGTATTGTCTGCCACAACATCAGCGGTTTTCGCGGTCATGAAGTCAACCGGACGTGCTCCCAGATCGGAGATCAGCGTCATTTGCGCAGCTCCGGTACCCGTGGCTGTCACGTCCGCACCCAAGTGATTGGCCAATTGCACAGCAACATGACCGACACCGCCTGCACCTCCCTGGATCAGAACCTTCTGCCCTTTTGACACATTGGCCCGGGTCAAACCCTCATAGGCGGTGATCCCGACAAGAGGCAGCGCCGCTGCCTCGCGCATCGAAAGCGCTTTTGGCTTGTGCGCGACCAAGCGCGCGTCGGCACAGATGTATTGCGCAAGAGTCCCCTGAAGTCCCAACAGACCGCCTGCACATCCATAGACCTCATCGCCTGCTTCAAACCCTGCGATGCCCTCGCCCACAGCTTCAACTGTACCGGCAAAATCCATGCCCAGAACGGCAGGCAAGGCTGGCGATAGAGGGAGATCCGTGCCCATGTTTCGGATCATGGTGTCAACAGTATTGACGCTGGTGGCGGCAATTCTGACGAGGACATGGCCCGGTTTCGCCACGGGTTTATCGATCTCGGCCAGTTCAAAAACCGAGTCCGCACCATAGCTGTTCAGAGACATAGACTTCATGGGTTTGCTCCTGCGTTCTGTATTTGCAGGTTTGGTACAATCTCTTCATTTCAGAATAAACGGATAAAAAACAGAATCAGAATTTAGATTTTCAATATAATAAGGATGCGGATGTCACGTCCGACATGGTGCGATGTCCCGCATGTGCCAATCAGTTGATTTCCAGGGCGGCAACCGGGCCCTCATCCTCAGGCAGGCCCAACCGGGAATAATTGTGCGTCAGCAATAGCTTACGTTTGCCCAGTTTTCCGCACACAGATACCGTGTATCTGTTTGCGGGCACATCGTTTCAAAAAACGTTTGGCAACCATCACTTCAACATTTTATCGAGGAATTTGAGTTGGGTAGCAGCAAGTCGTCCCTTTGCGACTGATCCGGTCCACTTAGTTGGCGCAGGTTGCAGATGCCGCATGTGAAAAGGCCTCAAGCCTGGTTGGCAGTTGCTCAATGGTTCGACAACTGACATTTGCGAAGGCAAATCTCAAATACTGGTCCTGGCCAGGTCCAAAATAACTTCCTGGAAGGGCCAGGACGCCACAGCTCCCGGCCAACCACTCAGCGACCCTGGCCCCTGAAACATCAGGAAAGGGGTGACGGACATAGGCAAAGTAGGCACCGATTTGCTCGATCTTCCAAGCAGGATGATGAGCAAGTGCCTTGCGGAAGGCTGCTGCCCTCTCTGCGATTTGTGCATTGATCTCAGCGCGCCAATCACCCAAGTTCGCCATGGCCCAGGGTAGAGATATCTGTGCCGCCCGTGCCGGGCAAATCTGAACACAATCAAGGATCTTGCCAACTTCACGCAGCACTTTCCTGGACGCGGTCAAAGCGCCGAGGCGGTGCCCAGGAATGGCGTAGCTTTTGGAGAAGCTGTAAAGACTTACGAGTGTGTCCTGCCAACGTCGATCCTTGAACAAACCATGAGGGGCAGCATCGTCAATCAGAAAATCGCGATAAGTCTCGTCCAGGATCAGTTTGATGCCTTTTTCATGGGCAAGATTGAAGAAAGCCTCAATCAAGCCAGATGGATAGACGGCTCCCGTGGGGTTGTTGGGCGTCACGAGGACAATGGCCTTAACACTGTTGTCAATCAGCTCTGCGGCATCTTGCACATCTGGCAAGAAGCCGTTTTCAGCATGCAACGGCAGGGGTCTCGCCTCGATACCCAGCATATCAAGGGTCATCTTGTGATTGAAATACCAGGGGACCGGCAAAAGGATGGCATCGCCAGCTGCGGCAAGCGCCATGATTGAGACAAAGAATGCCTGGTTGCAGCCTGCGGTAATCGCAACCTCTTCAAAATCAATCGGAGCTTTAAACAGACTGGAGCAATTTGCAGCGTAAGCGGTTCTAAGTCGATCGTCACCGAAGATGTCGCCGTACTGCGTTGCCTCTGTAGTACCTGCAGCCAATCCGATCTTTTCCAAAAACACCAACGGCGGCGGGTCACCTGGAACCGCTTGACTCAAATTGAGAACTGGACCCAACCGTCCGTCATATGCCGACAACCAATCTGTCGCCTCCGGGATCGGAGGCGTGGCTGTGTCGATAAGATTCAGATTCAATTTCGAAGTTGCCACGCTTGCGTTGTGAATTTGTGCCTGCACGCTTGTTGAAAGCGCGCAAAAACGACCATAGTTCGCGCAAGCCTCCTTCAAATGGAAACTTATCAATCAAAACATGGATAAATATGAACGTATCTATTTCTGAAAAAGGCGGACTGCTCGGGCCGGAGCGCCTCGCCCTCAACCTGTCCTGCTATGTGACCAAATATCCTCATAAATTTGGCAGGAACACGCGGTGAGACGAGCTGTTCGCCACCCATGACTTTGATCACTTCTGAGCCAATCTGATGAAAAGCAGTTCAGTCGTGCATACTTTTTCATCCAAATCGTGAAGCTTGTATTTTTTTGCAAGAAAAATTCGATTCAATGAAGTGTTAATGCAAACGACAAGACCGGAGCTTACCTCAGATAATTCGAAGCGGTCGCATAAGACCGAAAATCAGAGGTGGAACCGTGACTTTCAAACTAACCCGACGAGGCATCCTGAAGGCAAGTGCTGCTACTGCAGCAACACTCGCGATGCCTTCAGTTGTAACAGCCGCCGGTAAAAGCGATTTCAGCGGCAAGGAAATCCGGCTCTTGACCTGGTCCGACAATACCGGACTGGCAATTCTTGAGAACATAGCAAAACCCTTTGAGGAAATGACGGGCGCAAAAGTCATTGCCGACCGAACCGGTTCAACCTCGGAGATGGTCGCAAAACTCAGGGCTTCTGGTGGCAAGGCGCAATACGACGTGATTACGCTGGCCGGCGTGGGTGCGGTTGAACTTGCCGGTGACGGTCTGTTGGCAAAACCCGACCTCAACATGCTGCCAAATCTTGAAAAAGTGGATCCGCGCTTCCGTTCAGGTGCGGAAGGTCACGGCATCGGTTACCTGCTTTGGACCGGTGGCATGATCTACAATACGAAAACTTTCAAGGAACCACCGAAGTCTTATGCAGAAATGTGGGATACAGCCCACGCTGGTCGCCTGTTCCTGCCACCAGCAACCTGGACAGATGCGCTGGATACGATTTTTGCAACAGGTAAGATGATTGGCGGAGATGGAACGAACTCCGAAGAAGCCTTCGCCAAGCTTGCTGAACTGAGAAGCAGCATATTGACCTTTGGAGAAAATCCGGGCCAGATCTCGGAACTGTTCCGATCCGACGCCCTCGACATTGGCGGCGTATACGCACCAGCATTTTTTGCCAAAGAACTTGCCAATCCGGCAGAGTCCAACATGGGGGCAACCTACGACCTTGACGAAGGCTTTTTCGCGGATCTGATGTATACGATCGTGCCGAAATCCAAACCAGGTGACGACGACGTAGTGCATGCTTTCATCAACTACACTCTAGACGACAAGGTTCAAGGCGTGATGGCCGAGGCCGTCCTAAACGGGCCGATCAACCAGCAGGCCGTGATGAGTGAAGCGGCAAAGGCAAGTCCGTTTATCATCAAGCCTGAACAGTTAAGCGAAAAAGCCGTTGTACATGACAAAGCCTTTGTCGCTGACGTTCGGGAAAAGTGGATTGCGACCTATCAACAAACCTTGTCTTAGAAGGCAAGGATTTAAGTGACCCTCAATCGTGTCGACTGAATTTCTTCCAAAGAAACAGGCGCTGCTGTTCGCAGCGCCTGCATTTATTGCCATTCTTCCGTTTCTGGGAGCGTGTTTCTACATACTGCGTTTTTCGCTGTCGGCTGAACAGGGAACAATTGAAGGACTATCGATCCAGGCCTATCGGGATTTGATGACTCCGTTTTTCGGCAGATCCGTTTGGCTGACCCTGAAACTGGCGTTTATCGCGACGATTATCGTGATGGTTCTCGCAGTGCCGCTGGCCTTTGTCATGACATCGTTACGCAGCTCGTTTTTCAGGCGTTTGCTGACAATTTCCATCCTTCTGCCGCTCATCTTGAACCTCTTGGTCCAAGCCTATGGCTGGATCCTGCTGCTTGGCCCATCCGGTGTCCTGAACTCGACCCTTAAGGCAATGGGGATAATCGAACGTCCGTTGTTTCTACTTTTCAACGAGACAGGCGTTTTGCTGGGGCTGGTGCAAACGTCCTTACCGCTTGCTGTCTTTCCGATCGTCGGAGCTGTAAGAGCCATTTCACCGGAATACCTGGAGGCAGCAAGTTCTTTGGGGGCCGGACATTGGCGCACCTTCAGGGACGTTACAGTCCCCCTTTTACGACCTGAACTTGTCGGGGCAGCTTCCATTGTTTTCGCGTTCAACGCCAGCGCTTTTGCCATTCCTTTGCTTCTTGGCGGACGCCGCGTACAGATGATGGGCTTGGTCATCCGCGACATGATCTCTCCCCTGTTCAACTGGTCGGGCGCTGCCGCTGCCGGAATGATCCTCATTGTTTTGACACTTTTCGTTCTTGTCGCCTCTTCCTGGCTGGTTCGATTGACGACAACTGCAAAGGAATCCAGTTGATGCGGGTCGGACTTCTCCCAACAGAAGGTGGTGGAACCTACCGGTTCGTGATCCTTTTTCTGGCAAGCATTGGAATTCTCATCTCCGCGCTGCCGGTGATCGTTGTGACGATCATGTCGTTTTCCGCATCCGAATATTCGAGTTTTCCGCCCACGGAGTTTTCGTTCCGCTGGTATTTCGAAGTCTTGCAGCTGTTCACAAACGAGGATCCATCCAGCGCGCAATCGGTCGTCGATTCCACCATTACGAGCCTCCTGGTCGCGTTTTTGGTGATGATCATTTCAACACTGGTTTGTGTTCCGCTTGCCTATGCGCTGGCACGCAGCGGCCGAAACTTGCGTGAAGGCATGGAACTGCTATTCACTTTGCCCTTGGTGTTTCCATTGGTGATGCTGGGCATTGCCTTTCTTCTCATTGCCGAAAGTCTGCAACTGGATCTCGGCATATGGCGAATTGCGATTCCGCATATTGCGCTTGTATTGCCGTTTGTCTTGCGCAACTGCTTGAGCGCCATGAACGGCATCAGCGTCGAAATCGAAGAAGCCGCGATTTCACTCGGCGCGTCGCCACTACGGGCGATTTGGGATGTTGTCATCCCGCTGATGAAAGCTGGCATTCTCGCCGGTTTGATCTTTGCGCTCATAATAAGTTTCAACGAATTCACCGTCACCTTCTTCATGTACACGATTGATGTCAGCACGTTGCCCATCTGGATGTACAGTCGAACAGTGTCGTCGCTGGATCCTGCGACTCTGGCGCTTTCCGTCTTCATAATTGTGGTTGATGTTTTCCTGGTGCTGCTTGTCGACAAGCTGATCGCCGGACGTGGCAACCTGTTCTGACAAAAGGCTCAACGTGACTAATACGCATTTGAACATTGAAGCGGTTTCAAAGTCGTTCGGGCCCGTAACTGCGCTTAATCGAGTTGACCTGAAGATTGAACGTGGTTCGTTTGTCTGTCTTTTGGGACCATCCGGCTGCGGCAAGACAACACTGCTGAGAATTATCGCTGGTTTTGAAAAACCCACGGAAGGGCGTTTGCTGCTGGATGGCGCCGATATCTCAGAAGTGCCGCCGCACAAGCGTGGGTTCGGAATGGTATTCCAATCGCTTGCTTTGTTCCCTCACATGAGTGTCGCTGAAAACATCGCGTATGGGCTGAAACTTCGCAGGACGACGGCAAAGGAACAGCGTGAACGTGTAGAAGAACTTCTCAACGTTGTTGAGCTTCCCCACATTGCAGATCGCACCGTTTCGGCGCTGTCAGGCGGACAGCGACAGAGAGTGGCAATTGCCCGAGCACTCGCAATCAAACCAAAGCTATTTCTTCTGGACGAACCATTGTCTGCACTGGATGCGAAACTTCGCGACAACATGCAGATTGAACTGCGTAGGTTGCAGCAAAAATTCGGTGTTACAACGGTTTTGGTCACGCACGATCAAACCGAAGCAATGATGCTGGCTGATGAACTTGTGGTTCTGGACCATGGGAAGGTTCAACAGGCAGCCACACCAACTCAAGTTTACCGCCAACCAGCCAACAGCCTGGTGGCTGATTTCATTGGTGCTGCAAACCTTGTTCAAGCCGAGATTGGTCAGAACAGGCAACTGGCAATCTTTGGGAATAGCTTCAAAGCGGCGGCTGACTATGAACCCGGCACAGCTGTCAACGTTGCTGTGCGAGCAGAGAACATTTCCTTGCGTCCAGCGCAGGCAAATGAGGGGTCAACCGGGCGTGTTGTGTTTGCCCGTGATCTCGGCGCCTTCAAAGAGTGGCTCGTCAGTGTAAAGGATCAGGAAATCCGGGTGCGCGGTTCGGCCTCCGATGACAGCGAATTCCAGGTAGGAGATCTCGTCCACCTGACTGCTGATCCGGCTCGATTAGCTGTCTTTCCCGTCGACTAGTCTGAAGAGACGCAGAAACAGAGGAATTGTTGCGCTTTTCATGGAGAGCCGTTGTGAGGCTGGCCTGAATGGCCAGCCAAAATCAAGGCTCTGTCGTTTCAGCGAAAGGCACAACCAACCGCGTGTCGCAAGGGTAGTCCCGCAAAGGCCGCGGGAAGAAATCGTCGACCGCAACAAACAAGGGTCCCCCAAGCCTAAGCGTCAACGACACTCCGACCCTTGCGCCCCCACGAGCCGCTATTCCTTGGCGGCGATAATCATGACTTCGACCAAGAAATCAGGCGAAACGAGCTTACTTTCCACACAAGCGCGCGCTGGTGGATTTTGCACATCGATCCATGCATCCCAGACGTTGTTCATAGCGTCAACATCTCCCATGTCGGAAACCCAGATCTGTGCGGACAATATGCTGGACTTGCTGCTTCCCACAGATGCCAGGAGACGATCCACTTCGGCCAGCATGGACTGTGTTTGACGTGTCATGTCCGGACCTTCGCCAATCTGACCTGCCAGATAGACTGTGTTACCATGAACCACAGCCTGGCTCATACGGCTTCCTTTCTCAAAGCGCTCGATGGTCATACGTCTTTTCCTTGTGTCCTGGGAAGGGAGGGTGAAAACTGCATGAGGCTCAAGATTTCGAAGAGCATCTGAGCACCTGCATGGGCAGTGTTGGTGCTTTGATCATAGGCAGGAGCAACTTCAACGACGTCGCCACCAACGAAATTGAGGCCCTTGAGACCGCGGATCAGACGCAGTGCTTCCCGCGTGGTCAGGCCGCCTATTTCCGGTGTGCCGGTGCCAGGGGCAAAGGCGGGATCCAGACTGTCGATATCAAAGGACAGATAGGTCGGGCCACTTCCGACAACCTGACGCGTTTTCTCAATTATGTCCGGAAAATTTGCATCTGTTATGTCTTTGGCTTCGACCACCGTCATGCCGGACATTTCAGAAAACTCCCAGATATAACCGGCGGCACCGCGAATACCGATCTGGATCGTACGCTCAGGCGACAAAACGCCATCCAGTACAGCGTTACGGAAAGGCCCGCCATGGTGGAATTTCTCATTCTCATAAGCGCCGCCCGTATCGCAATGCGCATCAATATGCACCATGCCCACAGGTTCGTTTTGGCCGACCGCACGCAAGATTGGATGCGTGATGGAATGATCGCCGCCAACACCGATTGGTATCGCCCCGGCAAGAACAATCTGCCTCACGTAATTTTCAATTTCTTCGTGACTTAGGCCAAGGTCGAACCGGCTGCTGAAGGGCACATCGCCAAGATCAGCGACAGCCATTTCGTGCAATGGCGCTGTTTCGAGAGCATCATTGTAAGGGCCTACGCGCTCGATGGAGCGCAAAGCTCGCGGCCCGAAACGAGCGCCGTTTCGATTTGTAACGCCCAGATCCATGGGCGCACCGTAAAGGGCAACCTGGAGCTCGCTCGCCTGTTCCAAGGTCGCTTGCGGAGCATCGAGAAGTGTCGGAATTCCGGAATAAGGGGCTGGTCGCTTTCCGCCTTCGGCGAATATTTTCGAGGCGATCTTCTGATACTTTGGTGTGAACAATGTCCCGCCATCGGCGTTGCCGAACTTTTCCCTGAGAGCTTCGAGTTTTGGGTTCACCATATGTCGCTCCTCAACAAGATGTTTGGAACTGAATAATGCGGTTTTTAATCGTCACAAAGTTGAACAATCCAAAGAATACTTGCATAAAAATGCATGCGATTTTTGAGGTGTATTTGAACCATGGCCCGACGAAAGAATGCTTTTTCAGGAACCGTTAGCGGTGCAGATATTCGTCTGATGCGGGTCTTCAAGACCGTTATCGAGTGCTCCGGTCTTTCTGCGGCCCAAACAGAGCTTGGCGTTGGGGCTTCAACGATTTCAAGACAGATTTCTGATCTGGAAACGCGCCTTGGTATCCGACTTTGTCATCGTGGAAGAAGTGGTTTTTCTCTTACCCAACAGGGCGAAATCGCATTGGAACATATAGAGCGGCTCCTCGCCGCGGCCGATGAGTTTGCCACCAGTGTCGCTTCGATCAACCGACAGCTTGTCGGGAAAATCGACATAGGCATGATCGATTACACGTTGTCAGACGAACGCAATCCTTTGGTCTCAGCAATACGGCGTTTCAAAGACGATGCGCCGGAGGTCGATGTCAGCCTGATGACTGGAACACCGGCTGAAGTGGAGCGGGCAGTCATCGACGGGAAGCTGCATTTTGGAATTGTGCCGGATTACCAGCGTCATCCCAGTTTGAAGTATCGTCACCTGTATGATGAGGAGGTGGGGCTATTTTGCGCCGGTGAACACCCGATGTCGGTTGCGCTTGATGCCGGGAAAGACCTGAGCCAGGAAGAAATTCTAGAACACGCGCTGGTCTATCGCGGCTATTTTGAAAGCAACAAAATACGAAACCTCAAACAAAATTTCCCGGTTGGGACCATCGTTTTTCAAACCGAAGCTGTACTGGCTTTGGTAGGAGCCGGGGTTTATCTCGGTTTTTTTCCAACTCATTGCACGAGCCAGGCGCTCTACGAATTCAAGGAGTTACGGTCAGATATTTTCCGCTACTCCTCGCCAATTTGCGCTGTGTGGCGCGGTGATCGGAATCAATCACCTGTTCTGCAACAGTTTCTGGAGCTGATCACAGTCGACGCACCCCACTAGCGCTACAAGGTCAGTCCTGTGGATTTTGTTCCGCCTGAAAGCGACCTTCACTCTCTTCGGGACAACTCACTCAGAGAGGGCATTTGGCAAAACAGAAATAGCGGGCGAGATATGTCTCGGTCTGAGCCTGGGTTAATGTAAGCTGGCCAGTTGAACTTCACCGTAAGCGCGCTTTTTGGTACTTTGATAGTTCAAGAAACGCGGCGTTGGCCTCCTGATTGGATCTATGTTTTGGAATTGGTCATTCTTGCGACACCCTACTTCAATCTTGCTGCGACCATGTCGTTTATCGATCCCTTTCGAGCTGCAAACTACCTGATTGGGTCTTCGAAATTCCAATGGAATATTTATTCGGCTCAAGGAGGACTTTTACCATCCAGCAGTGGCCTCGAAGTACATACAAAGGCATTGACAGATGCCGCCTCGTTAAAAGCCGACCTTGTCGTGGTCAGTTCGAGCTGGACGCCCGAACAAAGCTATGCGGATGTCATTAATTCATCGCTGAAACGGTGGGCGCGCGATGGGAGGACAATCGGTGGAATTGACACTGGCGCTTTCGTTTTGGCGAATGCCGGCCTTTTGAACGACAAGAGGGCAACGGTTCACTACGAGCATATCGATGCCCTTAAAGAAACAGCGACCAACACATCAGTTTTGGAAGACCTCTTTGTTGTTGATGGCAGAATTTTTACGTGCTGTGGCGGGACAGCGGCTTCCGATGCCGCGTTGTACTTTCTGAACAGATTTTGCGGATTGAGTATTGCGAATGCGGCCGCAAGATATGTGTTTCATCACGACGTACGCGGACCCGGCAGATCGCAGAATCCCAAGGTGATCGAACCTACGGGACAAGTGACGCCAAATACAGTCAGAAGAGCAATAGACTTGATGGAAGCAAATCTCGAAGACCCGATATCCATCCCAGAAATCTGCAGGCGCATAGCAATTTCGCAGCGGCAGCTGGGTCGTCTGTTCACTCAGTTTGTTCGCAAGACGCCTGTAGAGTACTACCGCGACATCAGACTGGACCGTGCACGCGGACTGGTTACGCAAACGGAGATGAAACTCAGTGAGGTGGCGGCAGCCTCAGGATTTAACAGCCAAGTCCATTTCAGTCGCTCTTATCAGCAAAAATTTGGTTTGCCACCCAACAAGGACCGCGTCGAGGGACGTGTGCCCTTTGAGTTCAGGGCTTGGCCAATGCACAGTCCGACAGCGCACCAGCACAGTGATACTGAGACGAATTCAGATTTGGGCGACTAGCGTAAATCGCGTGTAGCAGTTTGAATTGCCACCAGCATTTTATCTCGAACACGCGACAGATCTTCTGGAGTTTGTCCGCATGCCTGCTCTTCCAGTCCAGCCACGAGTTGCTCGACAATCTGGTCGTCTAAGCGTGGGTCACCGAGGTCGTCCCACCAACCATTGAACGTATCCTTGAAGTGCTCGCAGAACGACCGGAGCCCCCCTTCTCCCGCCCCAAGGTGAAACAGCATGGTCGGCCCCATTGAGGCCCACCTCAAACCGGGACCAGCCCACATTGCCTTATCGATATCTTCGACACTCGCAACGCCTTCGATTGCCATATAAATCGCTTCCCGCCAAACAGCGGCCTGCAAGCGGTTGGCAACGTGACCGGGCATGCCTTTGTTTATGCGTATCGTGACCTTCCCTACGTCCTGATAGAATGTTTCCGCCCTCTCCAAAACGTTCGCGCCGGTTCTTGAGTTTGCGGTAAGTTCCACGAGCGGGATCAAGTGTGGAGGATTGAATGGATGTCCGAGTAGAAAACAAGCCGGGTCTTTCCAACCATCCTGCAAAGCTTCCAACGTTAGGCCGGACGTAGAACTCGAAACAATCGTATCCTGTTTCAAAGCCGCTTCGATTTCGCGATAGGTAGCATGTTTGACAGGAAGACGTTCAGGAACGTTTTCCTGGACGAAATCGGCTTCCGCAACGGCTTTTGCGGCCGTGTTTGCAAATGACAATGCATCAGGTTGAGCCCGATCTACGAGCCCGAGTTTCTCAAGTGCAGGCCAGGCTTTTTCGATATATGCCCGGACGCTCCCTTCTGAATCTGTGTCTGGGTCGAATACTGAAACACTACGTCCGGAGGCCAGGAACAAGGCTGCCCAACTGGCGCCGATTACGCCCGCTCCCAGAATGGCAACATGGGAAATCCGTTTCATTAGAACAATCCAGGGTTAAGCGGTGAGGCAGCAGTCATACCGCCATCGAGTGTGAACATTTGCCCCGTAGCAAAGCTCGCATCGTCAGAAGCAAGCCAAACTGCCATCGCTGCAATGTCTGATGGTTGGCCGAAACGCCGGATTGGATGACGTGCAATCGCATCAGTCTCGGCCTTCTTCGGATCCATCGCGAGGTCGAATCCGGCTTCCAGCATGCCTGTTTCGATCCAACCCGGGCAGATTGCGTTACATCTGACAGCCGGACCATGATCGACGGCAACCGAACGCGTCAACCCATGCACAAACGCTTTGGAAGCATTGTAAAGAGCCAAGGATGGATCGGCGACTGTTCCGGAAATTGATCCGATATTTATGATTGAACCGCCCAAAGACATTTGCGGTATGAACGCCCGACAAACATTGAAGACGCCGCGTGCATTGGTTCCGATAACCCGGTCCCAGTCCTCATCGGAACTGTCCACAACCGTTTTTTCTACCTGAACGCCTGCATTGTTCACCACAATATCGAGTGCACCGAGAGATCTTGCCGCATCAAAAACAGCGTTCGGGTCGGAAACATCGAGGCGAATCCAGCGCGCTTCAAATCCGTCAGGCTGCTCCCCGCGACCGCAGGCGACAACGTCCGCTCCCTCGGCGCGAAAGGCGTCGACGATACCCCGTCCAATGCCAGAACGTCCTCCGGTAACGAAAGCCTTCTTCCCTGAAAGTCTCATCAGTGCGCTACCATGACGTGACGGATCGATGTGTAGGCGTCCAGTGCATAGACTGACATGTCGCAGCCGGTACCCGACCCTTTCATGGCAGCCCACGGCATCTCTGGTGTCGCTACACCGTGCGTGTTGACCCAGGTGAAACCGTAGCGCAGCTTCGACGTCATACGCATTGCAAGTCCGACATCTTTTGTCCAGACGGAGGATGCCAGCCCGTAAGATCCGGAATTCGCCGTTTTCAGTGCCTCGTCAGCGTCGCCAAATCGTGAGACCGATACGACGGGTCCAAACACTTCATTTCGCGTAATCTCAGAATTGTTGTCTGCATCTGCAACAATGGTAGGTCTATAGAAGAAACCACTCCCCTCACCGCTTTCGCCCCCAGCGACCACTTTGCAGGAAGACCGCGCTCGGTCCACAAAGGCGGCCACACGGCTCCTGTGACCTGAAGACACAAGGGGCCCCATCTCCGTACCCTCTGTCCTGGGGGCACCGACTTGTATCTGGTCGACCTGATTGACAATCGCAGTCAGCAGTTTCTCATAAGAGGCTTCGGCAACAAGAATCCGGCATGGCTGCGCACAGTCCTGCCCCGCATTGAAAAAGCTGCCGTAGCGAATGGTCTCGGCAACAGCTTCGAGATCGGCATCGTCAAAGACGATCACCGGCGCTTTGCCCCCCAATTCCAAGTGAACATGCCGGATCTGATTGGAAGCGGCCCGCATCGCGGCCATTCCCGTTGCAGGCGACCCCGTGACGCTGATCGCTTCCATCTGAGGACTGTTGATGAGCTGATCACCAACGGTGGGTCCTGGGCCATGAACGACATTCAACAGCCCGGCCGGCAAGATGTCTTTAAGAAGCTCTGCCATTCGTAAGGTTGATAGGGGTGTCAGCTCTGACGGCTTGAGGACGATAGAGCATCCGGCCGCGATAGGTGCGGCCAGTTTCCAGGCAGCCATCATCAAAGGGTAGTTCCAGGGCGCGATGGCCGCGACCGGCCCCACCGGATCTCGGCGGATCATGGACGTGTGGCCGGCAACATATTCACCTGCCGCAGACCCCGTCATCGTTCTTGCCGCGCCTGCAAAGAAACGGAAAACATCGATTGTCAAAGGCATTTCGTCGTCATGTGCCGATGGCCATGGCTTACCAACATCAAGGCTTTCAAGCTCAGCAAGATCCCGGCTATTGGTTTCAATAGCATCCGCGATCTGCAGGAGAAGAGCTGAACGTTCCGCAGGCGAGGACGACGAGAATGTTTCAAAGGCTTCCGCTGAGCCTCTAACTGCCGCTACGACCTGTTCGGGGCTGGCATCTTTTACCTTGGCAACTTCATTGCCTGTCGCGGGGTCGAGCACACTCCGCGCCTCGCCGTCACCGTCCACCAGTTCGCCGTTTATCAGCAGTTTCGTCTGCATGGTCTGTCCTCTTCAAAATCCGACACGGTCAGCCCCTTTCAAACCCAGACGCTCGCGTGCTTCGGCCGGGGCAGCCACCGTCAGTCCCAGATTTTCAATGATTGTACGAACGCGCTTTACCTGCTGTGCATTGGACGTCGCCAATTCACCTTTGCCGATGAAAAGGCTGTCTTCCAGACCAACGCGGAGATTGCCGCCAAGTATTGCGCTTTGAGTTGCGAACGGCATTTGGTGGCGGCCTGCCGCCAAAACGGACCACTCGTAGGAATCGGCACCAAACAGTTCGTTTGCTTTCTTGTGAAGATGAACGAGATTGTCGATATCTGCGCCCATTCCACCCAAAATTCCGAAGACCATCTGGATAAAGAAAGGCGGTTTGATCAGTCCCTGATCGACGAACCATTTTACGGTGTAGAGGTGGCCGAGATCATAACACTCGAATTCGAATTTGGTTCCATGCTCACCACCAAGCTTTTCTATCGCGTAGCGGATGGTCCGGAAGGTGTTCGGAAAGATGAAATCCTCGGTCATTTCCAGAAAAGGGCGCTCCCAGTCGAACTGGAACTCATGGTATTTCTGAAGCATCGGGAAGATCCCGAAATTTATCGACCCCATGTTGAGCGATGCCATCTCAGGACTGGCATCCGTGGCCGCAAGCAGCCGTTCATCGATGCTCATTCCGAGACCGCCACCTGTTGAAACGTTCACGACCGCGTCGGTCGCCTGCTTGATGACCGGCAGAAATTGTTTGAAGGTTTCGGGCCTCGGATCCGGCTTGCCCGTTTCCGGATCGCGTGCATGGAGATGGATAATTGATGCTCCGGCCTCCGCCGCCTCGATGCTAGCGGTCGCAATTTCGGCAGGTGTGACCGGCAGATACGGCGACATCGACGGCGTATGAATACCGCCTGTCGGCGCGCAGGTTATGATGACGGATCGCGGCATTACAACTTCATCTGCTGCACCTGTGCAGACAGACCTCCGTCAAGTACCCAAAGCTGGCCAGAAGCGTAACGTGCCTCGTCCGATGCAAGCCAAGTCACCAGATTGGCGATATCGGTTGGTGTGCCGTATGTGCGCAGAGGATGCACATCCCGGACAGCTTGCTGCAATGATTCAATGTTTCCACCAGCTCCGCCGGATCCTTCGCCGCTGAAGAAACTCTGCAACATCGGTGTATCTATGTAGCCCGGACAGATTGCATTCACCCGAATGCCTTCGGGGCCATGATCGCAGGCCATGGCGCGTGTCAGAGCATGGACGGCTCCCTTGGTCGCGCAATAGGCCGCGAGACCCGGATCGGCGATGAAGCCATCATAGGACCCGAAATTGATCAGGCTTGCGCTCGACCCAGTTTTGGCGGCCTCACGCATCAGCGGCAAAGCATATTTGGACGTCAGGAACGTCCCCGTCGCGTTAACCGCAAAGCTGCGGTTCCAGTCCTCCAGCGTGGTTTCCTCGATGGTCTTTTCAATTTCGATACCCGCGGCGTTTACGAGAATATCAAGCTTGCCCGCATGGGCACCAACGGTTTCCATCGCATTGATCGCGTCCTGCTCCAGCGTGACGTCAAGCTTCACAAAGGTGCTGCCGTCATCGGCATCGCTTGACAGCGACCCTCCAGGCGTCAAATCAGCTGCGAAAACCGTTGCGCCCTCTTTGATGAAGCGTGCAACGATCGCGCGTCCAATACCTCCGCGCCCTCCGGTCACAAGGGCCGTCTTGCCAGTCAGCATCATGGGTCTTTGTCCGTGGTTGGAGGAAATCGATATCGTCCGGCAGCAGCGGTCCAGTCCATGTGATTGCGTACATACTGGCGGCTGGCATCCGATGGCGGGTCATAATCCCAGGTCTCACCTGCACCTGCTTCCATAGCCGCATGCAAGGCGCGCCGCGCCTTTTGCGTGGCAACCACCTTTGCTCTGAGATCGTCGCCGTCCCATCTTCTTGCGACCTCCGCGGCGAACTCCGCTGCTGCCTCGGCATAAGCGGGGTCGTTCGCCAGATTTGTCGCCTCAAACGGATCCTTGCTCAGATCATAAAGCTGGGGCGGATCAGCGTCACAATGGATGTACTTAAGCCGGCCCCGCCGGATCATGACGACGGGATAGGGCGTCATTTCTGCGCAGTATTCTCCGATTGCCTCATCGACCGGGTCCGGTTCACCGCGCGCCAGCGGCAACAAACTGCGGCCATCGATAGGCATTCCGAGCATGTCTTTTCCACCGCCGCCAATTTCAAGAAATGTCGGCAGCAGATCGACCAGGGAGCAGGCATTTTCCGCGTGCCCATGCACAATGCCGGGTCCTGCCATGACCAGTGGCACGCGCGCGGAATGCTCGAAGAAATTCATCTTGTACCAAAGACCGCGTTCACCCAGCATGTCTCCATGGTCCGCGGTCACGACGATGATCGTGTTCTCAAGTTCTCCTGTCTCTTCAAGAGTTTGAACCAACAAACCCAACTTGCTGTCGAAGTAGCTGACATTCGCCAAATAGGCGTGCCGCGCCTTGCGAATTTCCGCTTCCGTCAGCGGGACATAGGACGCCTCGATACCGTCCATCAGGCGGCGAGAGAACGGATCCTGGTCTTCCGGGGCAGGCGTGAAATGCGGAAGCGCAATATCGACATCGTCATAAAGGTTCCACCACTCCGGCCGCGCAACATAAGGGTCATGAGGATGGATGAAGCTGGCCACAAGCGCAAAGGGGGCATCGAGACCCTGCGCCTTGTCTCTTGCGGCATCAATCAGCCAGCGCTGGGCCGCAAAACCGACTTCCTCGTCATAGTCGATCTGGAATGTCGCCAGGCCAACACCGCTTTCCTTGACGGTCTGCATGTTGTGATACCACTTGTCGATCCGCTCATCCGGTGCTTCCCAATCCGGTGTCCAAGCAAAGTCGGCAGGATAAATATCTGTCGTCACTCTGTTTTCGAACCCGTGCATCTGGTCCGGGCCGACAAAATGCATCTTGCCGGACAGACAGGTTCGATATCCAAGGGCTTTCAGGTAATGGGCAAAGGTCGGGATTGAGGCCTTGAATTCGGATGCGTTGTCATAGGCAGCGATCCGGCTGATCAATTGTCCCGACATAAACGCAAAACGTGACGGGGCGCATAGTGGGGAATTGCAATACGCCGCGTCAAACCGCATGCCTCGCTTAGCGAGCGCATCCAAATGTGGGGTCTTTGCGACGGGATGTCCGTAGGCTCCGGTAAAGTGGGGCGCTAACTGGTCCGCCATGACCACCACAATGTTGGGGCGGTTCACGCAGCACCTCGTGTGTAAGCGTCTAGGACCAGACCGTGAAAGTGGTGGACCGCATGCTCGGATTTCCCCGATCCCTCAGGATCGTGCACAATCCGTCCTTGCGTGAAAGCCGGTGTGCTCATACCCCTTTGAACGCTTTCAACGAGGCCAATGTCCTCAACCTGCAGCACTTCGTCCAAATAGCGGATGGCATCTCGTTCCATCTCATTTGGTTCCGGGGTCTCCAGGAAGAAGTCATAGGTTTCCAGTGTGCGGTCCGGACCGACCGGAATGATATTCAGCACAATCATGCTGGACCGTCCCGGGTAACGCATAAGGCAGGTTGTCGGCCACAACCACCAAACCGCATGCGTGCGAACCGTGGCATTCGAAACATTATAGGCGGTGTTGGAGGATTGACCGGCATCGGCCATATGGCTTGAATAGATCCCATGCGTGGTCACCTTGTAGGTGTCCATGTCCACAAGATCGCAAAAGTCCTTGTGCGCCGTCGGGCAGTGGTAACATTCCAGAAAGTTGTCGACGACATTTTTCCAGTTGGATTTGATGTCGTATGTCAGCCGGTGCCCGAAGGTCAGTTTATCGACGTCCGGCGCCCAATGGCGGATCTCCGTTTCCAGGTCTCCTGACTGTTCAGAAAGTGCGGCAGCATCAGGATCAAGATTTACGAACACAAAGCCGCAGAATTCTTCAACTTTAACCTGATCAAGGCAGATTTCACCGACGTGAAAATCATGAAGGTTTTCAGTATGCGGTGCGCGGGCAAGCTGGCCGTCAAGCTTGTAGACCCAGGCATGGTAGGGACACATGATCCGAGTCGTCGTGCCTTCTCCCGACATGAGCTCATGTGCTCGATGCTTGCAGACATTATAAAACGCTCTAAGGATACCATCACGTCCACGAACAACCACGATGGGATGGCCGGCAATCTCAGCGGTCACATATGAACCGGGTTTTCGTGTCTTCTCGACATGACACACCCACTGCCAGGTGCGACCAACAATCGACTGAATGTCCGCTCGAAACCACTCAGCATCCGTATAAGCTGAAGCAACAAGTGAATTCGACCGCGCCGGATCCACATCGTAGCCGGCTGTAACGTGCGACAAAGATGACATGGCAAAAAGTCTCCATCCTGGAGATTCAGTCTGCCGTTGAATTGGTGAGCTGAGTTAACTTTTTTGGACACCCAATTAACTATTTTGGTCACAGCGCATAAATGTAATTGCGCGACTCAGTTGTTGTCGAATTGGCTCCGGATTAATAAAGCCTTCTTCGCAGGCATTGAGGCAAGCCACGATAGGCTCGGGCACTTTCAGTCACGATTTCAAAGGGAACGCGTGGCACAAATCACCAGGGAAAGTTATCCCGAAAACGAAGGGCATGGTGCCGAGTGCCAATGCTCCCTCTGAGATGATCCTGCGCTTTGAATTGGCCCACCGGTAATCTTAGAAGAACGGGGCATCCAAGATATGAGAAGGTACCACCAAGCAGAAATACAAATCGTCGGGCTGGGGTAGTGCCGGTAGCGGTCCTCCGCTGCGAAAATTTACAGCTTTTGAATTCTTGGCTGCGCACTAGTTTTCGCTGCGTTGTCATATAACCAAACTTGACAACCGGTGTTGCACGAGATGCCGTACGCCCGGCAGTCAGCTGAAAGCACCGGAGCGTTTTTCCAAGTTTCAAAAACGTGCACGCGTGCGACAGAACAGGACGAACTGACGACTTTCTGGTCGGGTTTCCCTTTCGGTCTGGTTTGCAACTTCCAAAACGCCTGAAGAACTCATCGCCTTCATGGTTGCCCGCACATCCATCTCACGCGCAGGAATAGTCTCCAATAAACGAGCGGAAAGATTGACACAGTTCGTTGTGTTCAAAGGTCTACGCCGCCGCATGATAGCAGGTTGTAGCCGCGCAGGATTAGAGCTCAAGCCGACATCATCGGATCCAGCAATTTGTTCCGCATGATCATCGGAAGAAAAAGGTCCCCAAGTTCAGCTATCTTTGAGGCAGGATCGATTGACCAGCCGCACCTGAAGTAGTCCAGATTTGATTGTTAGTGCGCGACTGGGGTTTGGCCCGTCCGGACGATGGTGTCCGGTGCCGGTGGTCGGTAGCCAAGGTGCTTTGTGGGCGCTTGAAATTGAACGGTTTCCAATACCGTTCAATCAGGATGCGCAATTCTTGCAGCAGAACAGAAGCCAATCGCGGCGTCAGGCCAAGGCGGTTTTCAAATGAGTTGCCCAGTCTTGGGAAACGAAGACCAGATCCCGTGGAAACCATCGCTAGGACACTATGCCCGCACGGATTGCCAATGCAATTGCGTGCGCCCGGTTCAACGCACCGAGTTTCTTGGCAGCCGAGATCATATAGCTGGAGACGGTGTTTTCAGAAATCGACAAGATGACACCGATCTCATTGTTGGTCTTTCCCTCAGACGACCAGTAAATGCATTCGCGTTCGCGCGGTGTCAGTTGATCATTGGGTTCAGAGACCGCGTCGGCAACCTCAGACACCTGATTGTAGGTGTAAAGAGCAAGCAAGTGTAACGTGGCCAGTTCGTCCGGGTCGAGTTTGCCGCGTTGGCCTGCAAACGACACCGCCCCCCTTCGTCCCAAAGCATCGTATGTCGGAAAGTATACGCCGCCCAGCATACTAAAGTCCTTGAAAAGACTGACAGAGTTCTGGATTTCTTCCGGAGTGCGCTCTTTGTTGACGGTTTCAAGTTCCCATTCAAGCGGTGCAAGAGACCTCCGCAGCTCTGCGACGATAGGACTGTTCACCAACAATTTCATTTCGTCGTAGGCGCGAATGAGCTCGGGTGGCCAATTGCTGACGATCATGTGCGACGACAACTCGGTCGAATTTTGATCCGGCAAAAACAGCACGGCAAATCGCTCGAAACAGAACTCGTCGCCAAGCTTCTTGAGAAACTTGAAAACATCGTAGTTGGTTCGCACCTGCGAGAGTTGCCTGTAACACTCCCCAACAAATAAAGTCTTGCCCATTGCCCACTCAATAAATCCCGCATCCAGATTTGTTCATTTGTTTGAACGGATGCCGTGACCCAATTGCCTGAACCTTGTCGAAGGGCCAATGCTATCGAACTGCCCAGGCATTTGCTTTCTTCTTCTTATTGGAAGAATTGCTTACCCTTATGTTGGTATTGGGAGATGTTCACGCAATAAAAAAACGACAATGACAGCGAAAAAGCAGTCCTGTGATTTGCCCACGTTTGTAAACAAAGACTTAAGAGAGCACCTGTGTTTTCTCACCCACGGTTAACCTGAGAACTACGTTCAGTTGTTTTTCGCAACCTCTAGGTCATGCTCGAACCAGATCCAGCTTTAGCGCGCAGGGGTGGCTTGATGCACGCATCAGACAACATCAAAGTAACTGAACTCGAAGGAACTTCGGTCAGGCAACACAGCAACCAGAAACTGCGCATGCGCATTTTCCAGGGCATTTCCGGACGGCTCGTCGTTGGGCTTGGGCTCATTGTCCTGCTTGGAGTGGCGATCGGGGCGACAGGTCTTTCTTTTCTTTCCTCGGTTGAACGCACTTTGAACCAGATCACCGATGTGACGGCACCTTCGGTTGAAACAGCTGACGATATGATCGCCAATATCTGGGAAACCAACAAGATCGCCGAGGAAATCATCGCCGACGAAGAAATTTCAGATGTTGAACAGCTTGCCATCGAGTTTAGAGAAAAGTCTGAACTCTTCCACGTCTACATGACAGAGCTGGAAGCTCTTGTCGTGGATGAGAGCTTGCTCGCGAACATTGAAGACGCCAGGAGAGAGCATCGCGAATTCATCAAGCACACGAATGAGATGATCCTGGCGCATACAGAAGAACTCAACGAGGAGAAAGCTGCTGTCGAGTTGCTTTCCGAGTTCGACAACAGCGGTGCACAACTTATCAAAATGCTCGATGAATTTGCACTGGAAAATGAAGAGGAAATGGCCAAGGCACAGGCAGAAGGCGATCGAATAGCAAAGTCATCAAACGCGTCGGCAGCGGACGTGAACTATATCTTGAAGGAACTTTTTGAAAGGGACTATCCGGTCGTTGAGGCTGCCCTGAAATTGCAGCGTATCATTATCGAGATGCAGGACACCGCAGGCGAATACCTCGCGGTAGAAGATCCCGATGCGCTTGAGATCCCGTTTGAGGAGTTCCAGGACCTTGCTGAAAATGCATGGCCTTATCTGGAGATCCTCGACTCATTGGCCGAGTCCGAAGAAGACAAGGACGATGCCGCGAAGCTCCGGGCTGCATTTGAGACATGGTTCTCGACGGCAGCGCTGGATGAGCAGCTTTTCGATACGCATCGAGACATGCTGAAGAAAGAATACGAAGCGGACCTTGCCACGGAGATTTTGGAAGAAGATGCCGACGCCGTCGCGACCGCGTTGGAAAAAGTTGCCTCCGCTGCTGACGCGATCAGTGATGGTGCCGACGAAGCAAGCGCTGTGACTGTCGCCAACGCGCAAATGGCCATCGCCGCAGCCGTTGCCTTGCTGATCGCAGTTTCTGCTGTGCTTATGTTGATCGTCAGGAAAACAGTCGTCCATCCGATCGTGGATATGACCAATGCCATGCAGTCGCTAGCCAACGGCAAGCTGGATGTTGAGATACCCGCAGTCGGCAAACAGGATGAGGTTGGCGAAATGGCTGCGGCAGTCGAGGTATTCCGGGACAATGCCATTGAAACGGAAACATTGAGACAGAAGCAGGTAGAGAACGAACGGCGTATTGAGGAAGAAAAGAGAAACGCTACGTTGAACATGGCCGACGAGTTGGAGTCGAGTGTCATGGGTGTTGTTGAACACGTTTCCAACGCCACACATGAAATGACGGTCACCGCGAAGTCGATGTCAGACTCTTCGGCTCAAACAAGATCAAAAGCAACAACCGTGGCAAGTGCTTCTGAGGAAGCAACAGTGACGGCTCAGACTGTTGCGTCTGCGGCCGAGCAGTTGTCGCAATCTATCCAGGAAATTTCCAGGCAGGTAGAAGACGCCAAAAACGTCGTTTCGAATGGTGAGCAACAGGCCATTTCGACAAACGCGACGGTTCAGAGCCTTGCAGAAGGGGCTCAGAAAATCGGAGATGTCGTAGATCTCATCAATGACATCGCAGAGCAGACCAATCTTCTGGCCCTCAACGCGACAATCGAAGCCGCACGCGCTGGCGAATCCGGTAGAGGGTTTGCCGTTGTTGCGGCAGAAGTTAAAGAACTTGCCTCGCAAACGGCCAAAGCCACCGAAGAGATCAGGCAGCAGATAAGCTCGATGCAGGATTCGACCCAGAAGACGGTCGGGGAAATCGAAACCGTTGTCGAGGCAATGTCCAAAATCAGCGATATGACGACCGCGGTGTCCGCTTCCGTGGAAGAACAGAATACGGCGACACAGCACATTGCCCAAAACATCCAACAGACCGCATCAGGGACGAGGGACGTGTCGGAAAATATCGTCGATGTCAATTCGGCCGCCCAACAGTCCAGCGATGCCGCCGGTCATGTTGTGAAGGTCGTTGGCGAATTGTCGACGCAGGCAGATATTTTGCAAGTTGAGTTGAGCAAGTACTTGGCGACCCTAAGGGCTTCGTGAGAATTCTCAAAAATGTTCGTGCGTCGTTTGGGAATTCGAGACACATCCCGGTAATGGTCAGTGAGGGAATGTCAGCGGATCCTGAATGAAAACAGCCGGCAATATCGCAACGGGACACCAGGTTTACCGAGTGATTGATCCCGGGTTTCGACAATGCGGTCTGGTCTCACGATCAAAATCAGGAAAATTCCGCCCCCCAGTTCGAGAGGGAAGCAACCTGGGCTTTGGTAAGGTCAAGCATCATCGTCATCGCATGATTGGCTTCCAGGCTTCTCCGGTATATCGGACCTGAAGCAAATCGGATTGCGGGGAGATCGGTTGACACAATTTTCAAACCTTTTCCGCTGTCAGAATTCAAAAAACTGCTTGGCAAAACCGCCAGATAATCGCCTTGTCTGAGGAGTTCCAGCGCCGTCAACATGGAATCGCACTGCAGGTTTGCACCTATACTAATCTCCGCCGTGTCATCCAGAGTGGCATTGATGGTGTCCAGATAGGCAACTTCGCTTTGATATGAGAGCCATGTTTGCGCGAGCAAATCCTCTGCGGCGGCGCTGCGGTCATGAATTGGATGTTCTGCATTCGCAACGATCACAAGCTTGGCGTTAAAAAGTGCTTTCCGAACCAGATATGAGGGCAGAGACTCGCGTCTTTGAAACCCACCAAAAAAAGCATCAAACTCCCCCTCTTTCAGACCCTCCACACCTTCGGTGTAGTTGGTCGATTTCAGCTTGATAAAGAGTTTGGGAAACCGTTGATGCATCTTTGCAATTGCAGGAGGCAGTATTGTGGTCATCCAGACAGGAGCCGCGGCAATGCGCAGTTGACCCTGTTCTCCGTTTTGAAGTGCATTGAGTTCAGCTTCTGCGAGTTGATGTTCTCGCAGAAGATGCCGCGCCTGAGCATGTACAAGTTTGCCCAGCGCTGTCAGATGCAGACCTCTGTCGCGCCGCTCGAACAACACGCCGCCAACCGCGGCTTCAAGAAGCTTGAGGCTACGTGTAAGGGCCGGCTGTGTAACCCCCATCATCTCTGCGGCCGCGCGCATGTTGTTTGTCTCAACAATAGCCACCAGCCTACGGAGGAGTTCTGGTTCGTAGATCATTGATCAGATTTTCTAATCAAAAATTTAGAAAAATTCAAATGCGTTATCAATTGAAACACATTAGCATTTTTTCAATTGGGTGCGCCGCACCTACTGGGAGGAAAAAATGAGTACATTTGAACTTTCGCGTCGTTCGTTTTTGACCCGCGCAAGTGCTGCTGTTGCAACGACTGCATTTGGGACAGGAGCTTCGATTGCACAGACCGTGCCCGCTCCGGTGAATACCGTTCCCGAGGGAGCCAAATTCCGCTGGATCGACAGTGGTGACCAGAAAGCAGTCTTCTTCAAGAAGTTCTTTGAGAAATATGGAGAAGCCCGGGGCATCGATGTTATTTATGACCCCCTTCCCTGGAATGAAATTGCCAAAGTCGTTCCCCTTGGTGTTCGCAACAACACTGCGCATGACGTGTTTGTTTTGCCGCGCAACTTCAGCCTTGCAGATGCGGTCAGCCAGGGCTGGGTTCAGCCCTATGACGAATTCATCCCCAACATTGAAGAGTGGAAAAAAGGCTTCCCGTCCGGAGCGTTTCTACCTGGCATCAACGAGTTCGAGGGCAAGACATATGGCCTGCCATTCACCTCGAACAAACGCTACGCATCTCACCTGCTCTACAACAAAGCCTATATGGATGCAGCTGGATTTGACCCTGAAGCCAAGCCACTGACCCACAGCCAGTTCCGGGAAGCGGCGCGCAAAATTACTGAAGCAGGCCAGGGCAGATACTTCGGTTTCATCATTGGTGGATCGCAGCTCAATCGTTGGGCCGACGTTGTGCGAAATATCGGTCGCATCGCTGGCGCGAGCGCGGGCGGGGACGGCATCCTGGACGCTGACATTGACTTGCGTACGGGAGAGTATGTCTTCGATAGCGATGAGTATATCGCCGCGATCGAATTGCTTCTTGCCATGCAGTCCGACCGGAGCATGTTCCCTGGCTTCATCAACCTGAACGCCCCCCAGGCAAGAGCGTACATGCCTCAGGGCGCAGCAGGAATGATCCTACAGGGACCGTGGAACATTCCCTCCTGGGAGAGCCAGAATCCCGATTTCGACTTTGGCCTGTCCTCAGCTCCTGTGCCGGAGTCCGGCAAGCAGGGCAAGTTGACGATCAGTCAGGGTGGTGCAAAACCAAACACCATTAGCTTGTGGTCAGGTTCCGAAAATGGTGCGATCGCTGGAGAGATCTTCCACTATCTTGGCACGCTCGAAGGACAGATCGAGTGGGCAAATGTGGTTGGTGCGGGCGATCCGCCAATCATGCCTGAAGCAGTGGCCAAAGCCGACATGTCGCCGCGTTCGAAACAGATCTTGAACCTTTTCAACGATCAGATCCGTGTCGGTCCCAATCCGCTGGTTCGCAATGGCGAAATGTCCAAGGTGGTTGCCGCCTATGTTGCTCCGGACGTTAATTTTGCGCGGACCGTGCAGGGTCTGGTCGCCGGTCAGCTGTCCGGTGTCAAGGAACAGATGTCCGAACTTAAAGATCGCTACAATAGCGCGCTGGATGCCGCGTTCGCGAAAGCAAAAGCAGACGGCGCAAATGTGGATCGCTCCGAACTTGTCTTTGCAAATTGGAACCCGGACGTCGATTTCGGCGCGGCAGACTACTGACGAAGGTCTCCATTCAGGGGCCACATTCTCGCATGTGGCCCCTAACCCAATTCTGTAAGGTCAACTCTTTCCATGCGCGTCCTTGGAACTCTCCGGGTACACCGGTTCCATTACCTTATGATGCTGCCTGGCCTCGTACTGGCAGGCATGTTTGTCTTTTATCCAATCTTCGCGGCCATGTTCTATGCAATGCATGACTGGTCCGGGTTCACCGCACAAAAGATCTTTGTGGGGTTCGGTAATTTTCTAGCCCTGTTTCAAGACCCGATTTTCTGGAATGCCTTTGGACGCTCAATCGTGTTCCTTCTTGGAACCGTTCCGCTACAGATGGCAATCTCACTCATTCTGGCAATGGTGTTGAACATGCAGCTTCTGAAGCTGTCAACATTCTTCCGCACCATGATCTTCCTGCCGGTTGTGACCCCGGTCGCGGTTATCGGAATTGTCTGGACGTTTCTTTTGAGTCCTTTCAACGGCCCTGTGAACGGCCTCCTCCTGGATCTGGGACTGGTTTCTCAGCCGATCGATTTCCTTGGCTCCACTCAATCCGTCATGCCGTCCGTCATTGGAGTATACGTATGGAAGTGGCTCGGAATAACGCTGATTTACTGGCTTGCCGCTTTGCAGACGGTGCCGGATGAAGTCTACGACGCAGCTCGCCTGGACAACTGCAAAGGTCACCGGCTCGCTTTTTATGTTGTTCTTCCGATCATCAAACCATTTGCACTTGCAATATTGCTGATTTCCTCCGTAGCCGCTTTGAACGTGTTTCCTTTGATCATGTCGATGACGAACGGCGGCCCGTTTTTCGGTTCCGAAGTGATGGAGATTTTCATTTATCGCACTGCCTTTGCAGCTGATGACGGCAGCATTCCGCAGTTGGGGTATGCGGCCGCGGCCGGCGTGCTGTTCGGTGCAGTGCTTTTGGGCCTGACCGCCCTTCAGGCGCTCGCAACACGGCGCACCCGAATGGCAACTGCAGGATCAAAAGCATGATTGCGCGCCTCTCCCCCAAACGGATCGTTTTTGGTGACCATGCGCCAACCCTGCGGATCACATTGACGTCGGTAATCCTTGCGCTGTTGTGCCTTGTCTGGATTTACCCCTTCCTCTGGATGGTTTCGACATCCCTGAAGTCCAATATGGAGATGTTTGCCAATCCGGGCCTGATCCCGCAGGACTTCATGTGGGACAACTACCGCCGCGCCTGGGTCGAAGCGAATATGGGGCGCTACTTCTTCAACACGCTGATTGTAACGGTAGGGTCTGTTTTTCTGGTCACGGTCAGCACGGCAATGCTGGGATACGTGCTGGGACGCTATCGGTTTCCAGGACGCACCACCTTCTTTATCGCATTCGTTGCAACGGTCTTCATCCCACAGGGCTTCACGATCATTCCCGTGTTCGAACTGCTGAGCATGATGGGCCTTTCCTCCAACCTGTTTGGACTGACGCTCGCAACCTCCGGTCACGCGATGGTCGTTTTCGTGGTGCTTTTTGCGGGATATTTCAGCCAGTTACCCAAGGAACTGGAGGAGGCTGCTCGTGTCGAAGGCGTCACCTTCTTCAAGATTTTCTGGTACGTCATGTTGCCTTTGGCACGGCCAATGGTCGTAACCGTGGTCATCATGCAGGTGTTGCACGCCTGGAATGACTTTCTATTGCCGCTCGTCATCACACTTGCAAACCCGGCAATCCGGACGCTCTCCGTCGGGATCTATGCGTTCAAGGGTGAACAATCGATCGATTGGACTGGCATGTCGGCAGCGGCAACGATCTCGATCGTACCCGTCGTTATTCTCTTCGTTCTTCTTCAGCGTTACTTCATCAACGGCCTTGCTGGCGCCGTCAAAGGATGACGAAATTGACAAAGCGTACCAACATCTTGCTCATCACCACCGATCAGCAGCACTTCAGCGCTCTCGGTGCCGTCAATCCAAAAATCGACACGCCAAATATCGATCGGTTGTGCCGGAACGGCACGCGCTTCGACAAGGCATATTGTCCTGCGCCCACCTGCACACCATCACGATCAAGCATTATTACAGGCTTATATCCCTCTCAGCATGGAGCCTGGACGATTGGCTGCAAACTGGACGAGACTATTCCGACAATCGGAAATTCATTGTCTCAGCACGGCTATGCCACAGGACTTATCGGGAAAGCCCATTTTCAACCGCTCGCGGGCGACAGCCTGGAAAAACAGCCACTGCTGAGGGACATCCCATTCTGGCGCGAATTCAATGGGCCTTTCTATGGTTTCGAGCACGTAGAGCTTGTGCGCAACCATGCGGATGAAAGCCACGTTGGTCAGCATTATGCCGCTTGGCTTGAAGACAAGGGATTGACTGATTGGCCTGACTATTTTCAGCCGCTTCCTGGCGACGATGCCTCCAAAGCGCCTGCGCGCGCACCAGATGCTCCCTATTGGGCCCGCAAGGACCGGAATTGGCAATTGCCTCAGGAGTTGCACTACACGCCCTGGATCGGTGAACGGTCTGTCGCCTTCCTGGAAAAAGCAAAGACCGAAGGAAAACCCTTCTTCCTATGGACAAGTTTTCCGGATCCTCACCCTCCCTACACGGTTCCCGAGCCGTGGGCCTCAATGTACGATCCGCAGGACATGGAACCGGGTGAAGTCGTCCCGGGAGAACACGATCTCAACGCACCGCATTTCGCGAAAACTCAAGAGCCTGATCCAGACTTTGCAAGCTGGCATGACCCGCACGAAGCTCACGGCTGTGACAGCCACCTTTATCCAAAGGACGAGCTCAAGAAGGATATGGCCGCCTATTACGGTATGATGAGCTTCCTGGATCAGGAGGTTGGACGCATCCTTGATTATCTTGATGCCGAGGGCCTGACTGAAGACACGCTGATCGTCTTTACCACAGATCACGGGCACTTTTTGGGACAGCACGGACTGGTCGCCAAAGGGCCATTTCACTATGAAGACATGCTCCGAATTCCCTTTATTGTCAGTTGGCCGGGACGAGTACCTGAAGGTCATGTGAGCAAGGCTATTCAAAGCCTGCTCGATCTGACACCAACTTTTCTTGAAGTTACAGGTCTTGGTCCAGCCCCCGAATTGCAAGGAGTTTCGCAGTTGCAAACCTGGCTGGGAACAGGTCCGGACGCTCGCAGTTTTGCAATCTGTGAAAACAGACACAATCCGGTCATGCCCCATGTAACGACCTACATCGAAGACCGTTTCAAGATTTCCGTCTACAGAACCGAAGAGCATGGAGAACTGTTCGACCTGGAGGAAGACCCGAAAGAGATCAAGAACCTGTGGCACGACCCAGAAAGTCAGTCATTGAAAACTCAAATGCTCCTTCGGATGATGCAAGGCGTCCAATGTTCTGAGCCTTTGAAATCTCCTCGCGTTGCACAGGCCTGAAGAGTGAAATTGAACCAGGCATCACACAAGGCGTGCTGCACCCCGAACAGGGGCCTCATCGATCGTCCTGACTGTGCCGAACAAAAGACCCCAACATCAAGCGACGGAAGGCCAGATCTCGACACGGCGGTCATCCCCGGCGGGAACGCAATTCTCGGAACGAGGTTCCCGCTGATACCGAATGATGGAGAGGAAAGCCGGAAGGCCCCTGTGTTGCGTCAATTCAAAATGACGACAACCACAATCACGAATGCAGAATATGCGGCCTTCGTCCAAAGCACCGGTTATGTAACAGACGCAGAGCGATACGGTTGGTCGTTCGTGTTCTGGGCACAGCTTCCCGACAGCACAAGCGAAACGCAGGCAGTCGCCGGGACGGAATGGTGGCGAAAAGTTGAAGGAGCGAACTGGCGACATGTGGCAGGACCGGGAAGCGAAGCAGGCTGGCAACCTGATCATCCTGTCGTGCATGTTTCGTGGAACGATGCCAAGGCATTTGCCAGCTGGGTGGGTGGACGTCTGCCCACCGAGGCTGAATGGGAACATGCCGCACGAGGAGGATTGGGAGATATCCCTTATCCGTGGGGAACCCGGGAACCCGACGATGAAACTTTCCAACCCTGCAACATATGGCAAGGCCGGTTTCCGCAAGACAACCTTGCTTTGGACGGACACCTAACAACGGCACCTGCGAAGTCGTTCGAACCCAATGGCTTCGGCCTCTACAATATGGTTGGAAATGTCTGGGAATGGGCGGCAGAACCTTACAAAATTCCTTCCTTGAAAAGGGCAGTTCGGCAAAAGCTCGCTTCCATGAAGGGGTTCAAGTTGCTCAAGGGAGGTTCATTTCTGTGCCATCGAACCTATTGCTGGCGCTACCGCATTGCAGCGCGAAGCGGCGCGTCGCCCGACACGTCTTTGGCCCATCAGGGATTTCGAGTGGTTTTTGATCAATGAGCGCAACATCCACTAGCGTGGACACATCAGATGCCAGCTGCATACTCCGCGTGAAGGCAAATGCTCAAACAGCCTGACAATCGATCTTTGGTTCGGAAAAAAGAATGTACGCCAAGCACAGGATAGACCTGCGACTGCTGACATATTTTCACACCGTCGCGGCGACCGGCAACATCACAAAAGCGGCTGAAGAATTGAACATCGCTCAGCCGACTTTGTCGAAAGCCCTGAAACTTCTGGAACGACAGACAGGCACAACCTTGATGGAACGCAGCGTGCATGGGATCAAACTGACCCCCATAGGGGAACGGCTCCAGCAACATGCAACCATTGTCCTGGCGCAAGTCGGCAAGGCGCTGGACGAAGTCGACCAGCTCCGCACAGGTGGACTGGGCGAGGTTCGGGTGGGTGCAGGTCCTTCCTGGGTAAGGCGGTTTCTGCCAGAAATCGTCGCTGAGATGATGCAAGAAAGCCGCGACATCAAAGTGGAAATTGTCGGCGGTTTCGATGACAGCCTTACGGAACGGTTGGAAGCCGGCGAACTGGACTTTATTGTAGCTGAACTTCCTCTTGCCGGTGTTGACGAAAATGAAGTCGACAAGCTGACCACCGACAATCTTGTTGTCGTCGGCCGGCCGGAACATCCATTAGCAGGCCGAAAAAATGTCTCCGCTGCGGAAGCTCTGTCACATGACTGGGCGCTCCCACCGGCAAACAATCTGGCAAGACGAAAACTGGATGGTGGCGCAACGACACTTGGCTTGGCACCGCCACGGCCGGAAGTCGTCTCATCATCGCAAACGTTTCTGATGACCGTTGTGCATCTTGCCGATTTGCTCCTCTACACGACCAGGACACAGCTAAAATCACCAGAAGGCAAAGGACTTGTCGAAATGGATGTGCCGCAACTCATCACCAGCCGCGAAGCCGGAATTATCTACCGAACACCCCGCCTGCTTTCCCCGGCGGCTGCACTGCTGGCAGAGCGATTGAAGGAAGCCTGCAAACAGGATCCATTTAATTAGTGGCAGAAATCCAACATTGATCCCATAGCTATTAGCTATGGAATTGCTCAATAATATCATTTTTTCATGCCATCGGGACACGCTACGCTTGGAGCAATCTGAAGGAGTAACTGACTTCGTTCAGATGATGGGAGGATCAAAATATGCTTTTTCGAAATAACTTCGCCAAACGCGCCTTGCAAACCACCGTGGCCCTGGCTGCATTGACAGGTACGGCATTCGGACCAGCTGCAGCCGCGGACCAGGAACCGATCACAATCGTGATCAATCAGTCCCCCTGGTTCGCGGGATTCCAGGCCGTTGTCGAAAAATATGAGCAAGAGACAGGTAACACCGTCGAGCTCGACGTAAACCCATTTGCCGGCAGCCTTGAGAAACAACGCACGGCGGTCCGCTCCGATGAAAGCCCGTTTGATCTTGTCATCATGAACGCGGGCTTCTTCACCGAATTCTATACCGGTGGATTTCTTGATCCACTGAACGCGATCGATCCGGAATTCAAACTCAGCAAAGACATCTATACGTTCGATGACAGTGTCTGCTGGGATGCCAAAGCCGTCCGCATAACATGCGAAACCGGTGAATTGATGTCGGTCCCGGTAAACCCGAACATTCTTATTCTTCACTACCGATCGGATCTGTACCAGGAACACAATCTGTCGGTGCCTAAAACCTGGGACGAGTTGCTGGAGAACGCAAAGGTTCTGAAGAGCAAGAACATGTATGGCATCTCGCAACGCGGTCAACGCGGAGCCTTCGACGTCACCTACGATGTCTTTCCGTACATCTGGGCATATGGCGGTGGGATCATCGATCAGCAAGAAGACGGCAGCTACCGCATTTCCATGAACAGTCCTGAGACACGGGCAGGTATGGAAATGTATTTGAAACTCGCCGAAGAAGTCGGTCACCCGTCAACTGCCGGACAAACCCAGACAAATGTCATCCAGAACATGGCGACCGGCCGTGCCGCGCACATTGATTCCGTACTCGCTCCGGGGCTGTTCGATAATCCTGACAAGTCTGCGGTTGTCGGCAAGGTCGATTATGCGGCTCCTCCAGGCACTGTAGAACATGGTTCTGCGACCCCGTTGGGGCATTGGCTCGCCGGGGTTCCAATGAACATTCCTGATGCCAACAAAAAGGCTGCGCTCGCATTCCTGACCTGGTTCCAGACCGACGCAGCTCAGCGGGCTTATGCAGAGGCAGGATCAGCTCCTGTCAGCCGTGCTGTCCTAACCTCAGAGATGGCGGATACGCAGGAGTTCCGTTGGATGAAAGCGCTTGCCGATGCGCTGCCAAATGCCCGGCTGACGTTCACAATTCCCGAGGCCAGTCAGCTCCTGGCGGTGACCGAGCTGCGTTTCAACCAGGCGATCGGTGAAGAAATGCCATTGAACGAAGCCTTGAACACAGCAGCGGCTGAGATCGCCAAAGTGCTCGAGGACGCGGGCTACAAGTACCAGAAACTTGAAGATCTGAACTAGTCGCACTCCTCCCCAACTCACGGGGCTGTTTGTCACCGGACAGCCCCTTTTTTCTTACGATTTTGCTGGATTCGACCCTATGAGTGCAGACAGGTTTTGGCGGCATGCAACTCTGTGGCCAGCTATTTTGCTCTTTGTCGCGCTGACGATACTGCCATTGGCCAATCTACTCGCACTGAGTTTCAATGATGTCGAATGGGTGAACAGAACACCTGTGTGGAACTGGGTCGGTGTCTCTAACTATCAGAAATTACCCGACGACAATCTGCTGCGCGCAGGATTGCTGAACACCGTGATTTTCGCGGTCGCCGCTGTCGCGATCCAGATGTTGATCGGCTTCATTCTGGCGCTGTTGACCACCCAGATCACCCGCGGCCGCAGCTTCTACCGCACCATCTTCATCCTGCCCATTCTGGTGCCTGGGATTATCATCGGAGCGATCTGGAAATTGATGTATTCCTACGATTTCGGCGTTCTGAACCAGGTGCTCGGTTTCTTGGGAATATCAGCGCTTGATTGGCTCGGAAGCCCGAACTTGGCTCTCCTGTCGGTTATCATTGTCGACGTGTGGCACTGGACGCCATTCTGTTTCCTTCTTTTGCTGGCCGGTTTGGAGTCTTTGCCCGACGATATTTTTGAGGCGGCCCGCATTGACGGCGCTACTGGTTGGCAGATCCTGCGCGACATCACGCTTCCACTCATGATGCCAGCCATCATAGTGACCTTCGTCTTTCGAATGATCCTCGCTTTCAAGGTTTTCGACGAGATCTACCTTCTGACCGGCGGCGGTCCGGGGACCGCCACGGAGGTGATCAGTTTCACGATTTACCGCCGCTTCTTCACCGAAGACCAATCTGGATACGGTGCGGCTATGTCCATTGCCGTCATCGCGATCATCGCCGCAATGATCATCGTCGCGACGAGGGCAACTGCTGGTCGAGGGAGCAAAGTATGAGCGAACGCCTTCGATCTGCAGATCTGCTGCGTCATGCGGTTCTCTTCACCTTTGCCGTAATTGTGCTGTTCCCATTTTTGTGGATCGTTATGGCGGCCTTCAAGACCCAGATCGACCTGCTCATGGGTCGGTTCTTTTTCCAGCCGAACCTGACGGGTTTTGTCGATGTGATCTTCGACAAGACGTCAGACTTCGGCAGGAACTTCATGAATTCGATGATCGTCGGCATCGGCAGCACCATTCTGGTTCTGGTCGTGGCGACACTCGCGGCCTTTTCTTTGTACCGATTGCAATGGCCCGGCTGGGTATTGCATTCGTTGCTCGGATGGTCGGTCATCTTTCACATGGTGCCGCCAATCACGCTTGCCGGCGCCTGGTATACAATGATGCGTTCCGTGGGACTGGATAACACCTATACGGGCCTCATCCTGGCTCATGCGACCTTGAACCTGCCAATGGCTCTCTGGATGATGGGTGTTTTCATCCGTGACGTTCCAAAGGAACTTGTCGAGGCTGCGCAAATCGATGGCGCCAACGTTCCAAACATACTCTGGAACGTCGTTCTTCCCATCGTCCGCCCCGGCATCGCTGCGACAAGCATCCTGACGTTTGTTTTCAGCTGGAACGAGTTTCCCGTCGCGCTGGTTCTGACACAGAGGCAAACAGCGACCGTCCCGCTCGGGATCGGTAAATACGCCCAGGAGAACACAATCGCCTTTACGGAAATGGCGGCAGCTTCGACGCTTTCAATTGTTCCAGCACTAATCCTGCTGGTCTTTGCTCAAAAACTGATCGTTCGCGGACTGGTTTCCGGCGCAGTTAAATAGGTGAATTATGAAAACGGTTTTCGTGCTCTTCGATTCTCTCAACCGGCACATGCTCTCACCCTATGGCGGCACTCGAATTCCAACGCCGAATTTTGACCGTCTGGCGGCAAGGAGCACCACATTCGACAAGCACTATGTCGGTTCGATGCCCTGTATGCCCGCCCGACGGGATCTTCTTACAGGGCGTCTCAGCTTCCTGCACCGCAGCTGGGGCCCCATGGAGCCTTTCGACAATTCGTTCCCCGAAATTCTCGCAAGGGAAAAGGGCGTCTACAGCCATCTGGTAACGGACCATTTTCACTATTTCGAGGACGGCGGTGCCACCTATCACACAAAATATGACAGCTACGACTTTATCCGCGGACAGGAAGGTGACCGCTGGAAGGCCATGGTGCAGCCGCACTGGGAACGCTTGAGGGAAAAATACGCTGAGGGTCAATTTTCCAAGGAGCGACGAACTTACAAGGCGCAGAACATCATCAACCGGGAGTTCATCCGGGAGGAAAAGGATTTTCCGTCAGTACAGGTTTTCGATGCCGGTATGGATTTCATCGACCGGAACAAGGATGCCGACGATTGGCTTCTTCAGATCGAGACCTTTGATCCTCACGAGCCATTTCATGCCCCTGAAGCGTACAAGAAACCATTCGAAACCGGTTGGACAGGCCCTATTCTCGACTGGCCGAGATACGGCCGTGTAGACGAGCTTCCAGAAGAATGCGAGGAGCTGCGCGCCAACTACTATGCAACTGTTTCGTTGTGTGACGCTCTTTTGGGCCGTCTGTTGGATCAGTTCGACCGTGAGAATCTGTGGGACGATACTCTTCTGGTGGTCACAACAGACCATGGTTTTTTGCTTGGAGAGCACGATTTCTGGTCCAAAAACCGGATGAATATCTATGAGGAAATCGCGCATATTCCGCTGTTCGTATTTGACCCGAGAAGACCCGGAAGTCATGGAACGCGCGTCGACGGATTGACACAGACGAGTGATATCGCACCAACATTTCTGCACGCCTATGACGCGAAGGTTCCTGGAGAAGTCTGCGCCCAGTCGTTGCTTCCAATGCTTGACGGTGCCCCTTCGACCTACGAAGCGATCCTCTACGGCTATTTTGGAGGGGCAGTGAATATCACGGACGGGCGCTATACCTACCACAGGTATCCGCCCGACTTGCGAACGCAGGAAATCTATCAGTACACGCTCATGCCAACGCATATATATGAGCCCTTTGCCCTCAAGGAGTTGCGCGAAACAACCCTGGCGGATCCCTTTCCGTTCACCAAAGGAACGCCATTGCTGCGCGTACCGGTCAAGCCGGGAACGGCAATGTCCCGTGCTTACGGGCCGGATTGTTTCATTGAAGACGACACTCGCCTCTACGACCTTGAAACGGATCCAGGTCAGCAAACACCGTTGGCTGAGGCAGACATCGAGGCCAGATTGGCCACCGCAATGGCGCGTATAATGGACACATTAAGCGCACCGCAGGAAGCTTTCGACCGCCTCTCGCTAAGCACCACGATGAGTGCAGCAGAATGAGCGCCAACTGGCCAATATCTGAGCGGGCCCTGCTGGAAGCCTTGGTCGGCGACCGGCGGCAACTGGCCTCCATTCGACAGGTGGAGCTGCAGGACGGTGCAGAACGCGGTGTGCGAGCGCTTGTGTTTTCTACCGGCGCCGGACTTGATTTCTGGGTTCTCCAGGATCGCAGCATGGACATTGGCCTGCTGAGCTGGCGGGGAACTCCCCTTGCCTGGCATCACCCGGACGGTTTTGCAGACCCAGCGCTGCGCCCATCTTCAAGCGACGCGGGTAGAGGTGTGCAGCGTGCCCTGGGAGGATTTCTCGTCACGTGCGGTCTGGACAATGTTCGTCAACCGCGTGGCGATCTTCCTCTACATGGCTCGCTTCCGTTTACCCCCGCGCGGTTGATTTCCTCATTCGAAGACTGGTCGTCACCTACTCCTGCCCTCATAGCGGAAGGTGAAATCGTTTCCGCGCATCTGGGTAAGTCCTGCTACCGAATGCGCAGACGCATCGAAGCACCGATTGCCGGATCGAGTCTCACGATAAAGGACTGGGTGGAAAATATCGGGCCAAACGAAGCTGAACTCATGATCCTCTATCACATGAATTTCGGCTTTCCGGTTGTGGCTCCAGGGACGACTGTCTCACTGAACCATTCACCTGTCCCTTTCAAGGCCCCGATTACGTCCGGCTGTGCGAAAACCGACCTTGAAGCAGATTGCCGACCCTCAGCTGGAACCAACGGTCGCTTCCAGGTGGATCTTCATCGAGATGCCTCCGGGCCATGGCCTGGAATTCACGTGAGGCTTTCAGGAGAGGCGTCTGCGTTGCCATATATGCAGTTCTGGCGGGATCCTCGCCCAAGACGAAATGTCCTGGCTATTGAGCCGGCCAATTGCGATCGCAACTCCGACGGCACCAGCGGACCTGGCACGACGCTCGCGCCCGGTGAGGTGTGGACCTCAACCCTTCAAATCGAATTTTCCGGACCTTAACGGACAGCCGACAAAGGAAACAGTCATGGCAACCGTATCGCTGCGAGGCGTCAACAAGTCATTCGGCAGACATCAGGTCATCAAGGACATCAGTCTTGATGTCGAAGAAGGTGAATTTGTCGTGCTGATCGGCCCGTCCGGCTGTGGCAAATCCACTCTTTTAAGAATGATCGCCGGTTTGGAATCCATTACGACCGGCGAATTGCTGATCGACGGCAAGCGTATGAACGACGTTCCCCCGCGCGAACGCGGCATCTCCATGGTGTTTCAGTCTTATGCGCTCTACCCGCATATGACGAGCGAGAAGAACATGTCGTTTTCGTTGCGGATCGCGGGCGTCTCAGAAACAGACAGAAAGCAAAAAGTGCAGCACGCTGCTGACATACTCGGACTGTCTTCCTACCTTGAGCGCCTGCCTCGGCAGTTGTCTGGGGGGCAAAGGCAACGTGTCGCCATGGGGCGTGCCATCGTTCGCGAACCCTCCGTGTTTCTGTTCGATGAACCGCTTTCCAATCTCGATGCAAAACTGCGTGTAAAGATGCGGGCCGAGTTGAAGGAACTGCATCAGAAATTAAAGACGACGACAATCTATGTGACTCACGACCAGGTCGAGGCCATGACACTCGCAGACAGGATTGTTGTTCTGCGTGACGGAGTGATCGAACAAATGGGGGCACCGCTCGACCTCTATGACGCTCCAGCAAATGCCTTTGTAGGTACCTTTCTGGGGTCCCCGTCGATGAACCTATTTGACGGAGAGATCCGCCAAGGTGAACCGGACGCAGTTTATTTGCCTGATGGAGAACGCTTCCCGTTGTCGCAACGCTCAGAACATCGCGGCCAGGTGCAAGTGGGCATACGCCCTGAGAATCTGAAGCTTGTTGCGCAATCAGATCCCAACACGATTACGGCAGAAGTCGTCGTTGTGGAACCAACTGGAAGCATTACGGAAATCGTTCTCAGAAAAGGCGAAAGGGACTTTACAATTACATCATCCGAACGCCTGAACTTGCAGGCTGGAGAAACGGTATCGCTGGCCGCAGACGCAAACGCCATACAAGTGTTTGAGGCCGACGATAAACTGCTTCTGAATGAAAGCGCTTAGCGCCGCACAACATGGCATCCGCTTTCGGACATTCATTTCATTGGTTCAGACTCTGCTTGAGCTACTCTCTGAAGTTCGGACACATGCGTACGCTGCTGACCTTCAACAACAAGGTATTCTGGTCGTCGATGTGTCTCAGATTGATGTTGGCGGCCACAGCACTTTTGCAGGTTCATTGCTTGTGCTGTTACCCAAAATGGTCCTGTCCACCATGAGAACGACAACGACGGCAAGATGATCGCCCCCCGGTTTGCAGCCTCTGTTCAGGTTGAATGAGAATGCCGCCTTACTTGCGTTGCACAGTCGTGAGCATGTCACCAAAAGGTCCAAAAAGTCGCCGTGTTAATGTGTTGATCAGCTGGCAGTTTTTGGAGCACGGCCCTGCAGCAAACGGCAGCCCGCTATAAAGGCCTCTTCACCTTGAATACACGTGATGGAGTGTCCGTGCCGGGTAAATGCCAGATGGTAGGCGCTCAGGAGTTGCTGAGATCCAATGACGATCAGTTCGCCGGAACGATCTGCTTTCATCTCTGCTGTTGCCGCGGCTATTTCCGAACCGATCATGACGCCGGACACAAATGACTTTCGCTCCACGGGGCTGCGATGCGGATCCGCGACGAACTCAGCGCGCACCCGAAAGGGTGCTTCCAACAGATTGCCGTCCGAGCGCACACATTCGACACCGGCGACAAAGGTGTTCCTGTCCATCTCAGCGCCAGCGTGCCGCATGCAATCTGCAAGAACACTTTGACCACACATCAGGTCGAAAAGTTCTCCAGTCATAAAGGTGCGGATCGATGTGATGCTGCCTTCACTGACATTCACCCATTTGCTGTGAGAACCTGGCAGGCAAAAGACGGCATTCTTTTCGTTCTGCAATGCCATGCCTCCAAGAACCTGCACCTCCTCACCGCGCATGATCCCGCTGACATGCCCGGTGTCTTCGCATGAGGCGACCCCGGGAACGATTTGGATTTCGGCACATTGGGAATGTTGGGCCGTAAATAGCTTTTCGGCGATCATGGCAGCAACGCAAGGCGCGCGAACAAGAGGCACCGCACACCAGCCCAGATCACTGCCGACCATGCCAGCCATCAAGATCTTTGCAACCCGATCTCCCTCAAGCCAATCGCCTATGTTTTCCTGCAAGACTGCTTCACAGCTGCCGGGATCGATCTTCTTGACGCCCTGCACTGAAGCTCTTTGGTCCAGACAATTCCCGGTCTCATCGACAAGGTAGGCCCGAAAACTGCTTGTGCCCCAGTCTACATAAACTGCATTGGCCGTTGGCTTATTCACTTGACACTCTCCACTTCCAACGAGACGGTCCTCAACCTGGCGACGCCCGGTCAACAGTTCTCCGAATTGTCGTAAACAAGCCTGAAACCCATATGAGTGGAGGCGGAATCCGCCGTATTTGCGGTACGGGCGGCGATGCGGTACCGGAAGCAATAGCTTTGATGGCAAAGGAATGAACCACCCTTTAGAAGAGCCATGTCCTTGAGAGACGACATCGCCACTTTGCTGCTGCTATGCCGCATCGGTTCGTTGACGAAAGAATCCGCGGTCCACTCCCATACATTTCCAACCATATTCTTGAGGCCGTAACCGTTGGCTTGAAAACTGTCGGAAGGGGCTGTGGCTTCAAAGCCATCAGATGCCAGGTTCGCATTCGGAAAATCGCCTTGCCAAATATTGCAGGGCGTGAAGGCGTCGTCTGGGTCCTGATCTCCCCAGGGATAACGCACATCGCCCAAGCCACCACGCGCGGCATGTTCCCATTCCAGTTCTGTTGGCAATCGACCTCCTGCCCACTGTGCAAATGCAATCGCATCGTTCCTGGAAACGTGGACGACCGGATGATGCGCCAATGCGCTGCGGGTGTCTTCCCGTCCGCAAAGGCTACTCCAACAGGCACCTTCCGCAACTCGCCACCAAGGCGTTTGCGCAACCGCTTGCGTGGGGGGAAAATCATCCGGCAACTGATGATGGAAAACAAATGACCAGCCGATGCGTTCTGCATCCGTCTGATATCCGGTCGCCTCAATGAAATGTGCAAATCGCTGAGTTGTAACGGCAACCCTATCTATCTCGAAAGACTGGACCTTTCCAAACCGTATGGGTCCTTCGAAATCTGATCGGATAGCAGGAAAATCTGTGCCAAGCATGGCCTTTGAGGCCTGGATTTGAGCGACCATTCGTTCGCTTCGATCCTCGGCGGCAAGAGGAAAACTGCAGGCTGTTTTCCTGATTGCCGTTTCACCGCCTTGCCTCACCGCGCAGCAAGATCGATCTCCATTCAAATTGGCTTCCATGCAGACCTCCCTGGAGCCTCTTCCGCGTTGCGGTCGAGTAAACCAAAAAAAACAAATTGACATTTTGGCCCAACCAATTCAACCTTTGAAGGACAGAAAGAGCCAAATACTGAGCATCTCAGGCTCTGGGAGGAGATTTAAGGCACATGAATCTCGGAAAAGCCGAAAACCAAAAAGACAATGTGAAGGCAGATGAAGAAGATCGTCCGAACATTATCTTTATCATTACTGATCAACAGCGCTTTGATACGATTGCGGCCCACGGCCACGATCATATGGAGACACCGCATCTGGACCGTCTGGTCAGCGAAGGTGTGTCCTTTACAAACTGCCACATCACAGCAGCGAGCTGCGTGCCGTGCCGTGCGAGCCTTTTCACCGGCTACTATCCTCACGTGAACGGAGTGCTGGAAAACGAACAGTTGTGGCAGCACACATGGGTCGAGAAGCTGCGCGACGCCGGATACACATGTGTCAATGTCGGCAAGATGCACACCAATCCCTTTAACGCGGATGCAGGGTTCGACGAGCGCTACATCGTCGAAAACAAGGACCGCTATTTGCAGGGCCGCTGGTACTTCGATGAATGGGATAAAGCACTTGCCGCGCATGGATTGGTGAAACAACAGCGCGAAAAGTATCGGGAAAGGGACGATTACGGTCGGGCGCTTGGTGCTTTCGAATGGGAACTGCCGGAGAACCTGCATTCAGACGTCTTTGTCGGCAATTTTGCCAAATGGTGGTTGGACACGAAACCGAAAGCAGAACCGCTTTTCATGCAGATCGGATTCCCCGGTCCGCATCCCCCCTATGATCCAACGCCCAGATTTGCCGAACGGTACATGGGCAAAAACAACATACCAGCCCCAAAAGTCAGCGATACCGACCTTTCAGGGCAACCGTCTTACCTTGAGCACAAAAGGGTGCACGACGCAGAGGTGGACCACGATTCCATCCTTTGGAACCCTGACAGATCCGACGAAGACATACGCCGGATGCGCGCTTACTACTACGCCAATGTCACGATGATCGATGAAAGCATTGGCCGGCTAATGCAGTCGCTTGAAGACAATGGTTACATCGACAACACGGTCATTATCTTTGTTTCGGATCACGGAGACTGTCTGGGGGATCACGGCGTGTCTCAGAAGTGGTCGATGTATGACGTGGTGACCAAGGTCCCGGCGATTGTATGGGCGCCTAAACGCTTCGAAGGATCGCGTACGCTCGATGGGCTTTGTCAATTGTTTGATTTTGGTCCAACCATTCTTGAACTGGCCGGGCTTGCCGTCCCTGACGACTACGAAGCTCAAAGCCTCCTGCCTGCCCTAAAAGGTGAAGACTGGACGCCCCGGGAACGCGTTTACTGCGAACAGGCCGGAGACATGGCGCTCACAGGCGCTGACTTCATCACCATGGTTCGCGATGAAAGATACAAGCTCGTGCATCTCATGGGCTCTCAGGAAGGTCAACTTTTCGACCTTAAGACCGATCCGGATGAAATGATCAATCTATGGGATTGTGAAGCCCACGCCGAAATCAGAACCAAAATGAAAGAGGACATTTTGAACTGGTTGATCGCAAGCAATCACAAGACACGCGACAGGTTCGCGCTCGCTCGTTAGCGCAAAAAAGGGAATTCACTCACGCGAAGCGGAAACAATACTGAACCATACATCGGGAGGAGAAGATGTCTTTATTCAAATCAACGCGCAGGACGATCCTTGGATTGGCCGTAGCAGCCGCCGCAACCCCCGGCTGGCTCGCGCTCGGCACATCTGAGGCAGCCGCAGAGTTTCCGACCAAGCCGATCAAGGTCTATGTCGGTTTCAAACCAGGCGGTCGCACGGATACCATTGCCCGCAAGATCTCGCAGTACATCAATGACAACGAGTTGCTCGCGCAACCCATGGTGATCGTGAACAAGCCCGGCGCTGCATCGGCAAACGCTGCCCGGGAAGTCCTGAGCGCTGACCAAGATGGCCACACCATCATGCATTGGTCGCATGGAATGCTGATTTCAAATGCGTTGGGCGTCAATGAGATCCATCCGGAGGATTTCACGTCTCTCGGCTTTTCAGGTGGCGGCAGTCCGGTCTGGGCCGTCAGGAGCGATTCTGAAATCAAATCCCTCAACGACCTGGTCACGAAACTCAAGGCAGAGCCTGAGAGCCTGGTCGAGGCAGTTGGCATTGGAACCGTGCCGCACCTTATCGGCGCATGGCTGGCTGATTCAGCCGGGTTCAAAACGCGTTTGATTGGTGCTCCCGGTGGTGCAGACCGACTTGCCAGATTGATTGGAGGCAACGCGGATATCGCCCTGTTTTCGGCTCAGGAATATAAGAAGTTCCAGCCGAACGGCGTGAACGCAGTTGTGTTTTTTGGGGCTGAACGCCTCGCCAATCTGCCGGACGTGCCGACAGCCAAGGAACTCGGTTATGACGTGGTCTGGGCAAATCCCGCCTGGTGGCTCGGCCCAAAGGATATGGATCCGGAGGCCGCCGAAAAACTCTCTGCGGCGATCAAGACCGCCATTGAGAGCGATGAGATGAAGGCATGGTTTTCAGAAAACTCTCTTGATCCGTACTGGACGGCCGGACCTGAAGCAACAGAACAGTCCCTGGCTGTTCTGACGACACTGAAGAAGGTCGCGGAAGACAACAACATCAAGAAATAGGCGCCAGTCATTACCCGTGGCTCGTCAGAGCCACGGGCGGATAGTGCGGAGGAACAAAACTATGTCGGCCAGACAAACGGCGAAGATGGAGGTCTTCGTGGGCGTCGCCCTCATTCTATTCAGCGCTGCAATCTATTCCGCTGCGGGGTCCCTTCCGCCGCCGAACTTCGAGCCACTTGGATCAGCAGCTCTGCCGCGCATATTGGCCGCTATCATGGCTGGTCTTTGCCTGATCATGATGCTCCGCGGTTTCCGCACCCTGCGAGCACCGGCACCGTCTCTGAACAACGCATCTGCAAAGGGCGAGGACGCCCCCGACTTACCGCCTCAAAGACCATACCTCTCTGCAATCGTATTTGTCTGCACGGTGTGTTTTGTCGCCGCAATGGATCTGAAGCTCCTGTCCTTCCCACCTGCAGGCATCGCTTTCATGTCTTTGATCCTCTTTTTGATGAACGACATGAAGGTAAGGCAATTACCTCTAATTGTTGGGTTTTCCGCGGCACTGGTTCTATCCAGCTACTGGGTCTTTACCCGGTTCTTCTTTATCGACTTGCCTTAAGTGAGAGGAACGCAGGTATGCAGCCTTTCTTGGATTCCCTGTTTTATCTACTTCAGCCATTGCCATTCTCGCTTGTCTTCCTGGGTGTCGCACTGGGCATCGTTGTGGGCGGAATTCCCGGTCTGACGACCACGATGCTTATTACGCTCACACTGCCACTGACTTTTTTCATGGACAGCGTGAACGCAATCATCTTGCTGATCGGTATGTATGTCGGGGGTATCTCAGGCAGTCAGATTTCAGCGACACTTTTGCGCATGCCAGGCACCCCATCATCGATCATGACGACCTTTGATGGCTATCCGCTGACACTCAAGGGCCGTGCGGAGCGTGCGCTCGGTCTCGGCATTACCGCTTCTTTTGTCGGAGGCATTGTCTCCTTTCTGTTTCTTGCTGTCCTTGCGCCTCCGTTTTCTCGGCTGGCCGTAACTTTTGGCCCCTGGGAGTATTTCACAATGGTGCTGATGGCACTGGTGATGCTGTCAAGCCTGAGTCAGGGATCGCTGCTGAAGGGCTTGATCGCCGCCTGTTTCGGGATGCTTCTGCACATGCCGGGCATCGACCCCTCGGCCGGCATAACCCGATTGACATTCGGATTTGAATCGCTCGAAAGCGGCCTCAGTCTCCTGCCGGTTTTGATCGGTGCCTTCGCGGTCAGTCAGATATTCAAGGACATCATCAACATTGACATGCGTCCACCGCGCGCCAAACTCGGCCGCCGAGGCATGTTGCTGTCATTCGGTGATTGGACCCGTTTCGCACCGAATTTTCTCCGCTCGAGCCTGGTTGGCACATGGGTGGGGATCCTCCCCGGCATCGGCGCAAACATTGCGTCGATGCTGTCCTATTCCATGGCACGAAGCGCCTCTAAGGAACCCGAAAAGTTTGGCACGGGCCACGAACCCGGCGTGATCGCCGCTGAAACCGCCAACAATGCATCCGTAGGCGGTGCATTAATTCCGCTCATCACTCTTGGCATTCCAGGCTCGGTGGTCGACGCCATCCTGATTGGGGCATTGATCATGCACAATCTGGAACCCGGGCCGCTCTTGTTCATCTCCAACCCGGAAATCGCCTACGGCGTGATCACGGCGTATCTGGTTGGCAATGTGATCATGTTCGCCATCATGATGTTCGCGGTCGTTTACATTGCAAAAATGCTCTACGTACCAAGATCGTACCTGCTCGCCTCGATACTCCTCTTCTGCGTTATCGGTATTTTTGCGGTCGCCAACAGCTTCTTCGATGTCTGGATCATGCTGGCACTCGGTGTCGTCGGCTTCGTTATGGAACGCGCTAAAATGCCGCTCGGGCCTTTTGTAATCGGCTTTGTCCTTGCGCCGATCGCGGAAGAACAATTGCGATCCGGCCTGATGTCGACCGGGGGCAGCATAGAACCCTTGTTCACACGCCCGTTTGCTGCGGCGTTTCTCGCGATCTCCGTATTGTCGCTCTGCTGGCCCCTCCTTCAGGCCTGGTTGAAGCGCCGAAGACTTGCGTCCGCGTAACAGGTTCCCTCAAGGCTAAGAAAAGAAACGGGCCAGGCGATATGGCAACAAAACCCAATATACTCTGGTTCTGTGCCGATCAGATGCGATATGACACGATTGCATCGCTCGGGAATAGCGAGATACGCACACCGAATATCGATCGGCTCGTGGCTAGCGGAACAACCTTCGAAAATTGCTATGTGCAAAACCAGATCTGCACACCCAGCCGGGCCAGTTTTCTGACCGGCCGCTATCCGGCTGCACATCAGGTCTACCGAAACGGGAACAGCCACTTTCCCGTTGAAGAAAAACTGATCACCAAGACATTCGACGAAAATGGCTATGATTGCGGGCTCGTCGGGAAACTGCATCTGTCGACAGCGGCTCATCTTGAATCAAGGCCCGATGATGGATACCGGCACTTCGAGTGGTGCCAGAACCCCGCTTGGGAGCGGGTACCGGCCAGCAACGCATATTGGACCTGGTTGCGAAACAAGGGCGTTGACCCGAAAATGCTGTTTTCTGACGCCAAGCAGTATTTGCGCATTGGACCCGAACCGGAGTTGCATCAGGCAAACTGGATTGCCGAACGCGCCATATCTTTCATGGAAGAAGCGCGCTCGGGGCCCTGGCTCTTGAGCCTCAACCCCTTCGATCCGCATCCTCCCTTCGACCCGCCGGAAAGGTTCCTTGCCAGATTTGGAGACGGCGAAACGCTGACACCGCCGCTTTTCCGGCAGAGCGACATTGCACACCAAGCCCGTTTTTTTGATGTCAGGACACAAAAACGGGTCGCTGTGAACCCTGTTCTGTCGCCTGAAGAAAAACGAACTCAGCAGATCGAGGAAGGCGACATTCGCGGATCGAAACCACCTGATCGATTTGACGGAAAAAAGGTGAAGGCGGCCTACTATGCCATGATTGAAAACCTCGATGCCGCTTTCGGTCGCATCCTGGATCATCTGGAAAACACCGGCGCGATCGACAACACGGTCATTATTTTTACGAGTGATCATGGCGAATTGCTCGGCGACCACGGTCTCATCTACAAAGGTTGTCGGTTCTTCGAGGGGCTGGTTCGCGTACCTCTCATCTTTGCCGGCAAGGGAATTGGCAAAGGTCATCGCTCCAGGGCGATGGTTGAAACAATCGACATCGCGCCGACATTGTTGGACTTGGTCGGACTGGACATCTCTCCCGCCATTCAAGGCAAATCACTCGGCCCTTTGATGACCGGGAAATCCATTCCGGATACGCACAAGGACTGCGTGGTAACCGACTTTAACGACTCGCTCGGCAACAGCGCCGTCACTCACTACACCCAGGCAAGCATGACTTGCGATGGCCGCTACAAGCTGGCGGTTTACCACTCGCATCCCGGCCTCGGTGAGTTGTTTGATCTGCACGAAGATCCCGACGAATTTGTCTGCAGGTGGAACGATCCCGCCTATGCCTCCCTGAAATCGGATTTGCTCGCACGCCATCTCGACCGCATGATGGGCACGGTACCTGCCGGACCTGAGCGAGTAGCGCCTGCTTAGGGGAATTGAAATGCCCCAAACCCTGACTTTTTTTGTCACGCTCAGATCGCCTTATTCCTACCTCGCGGCCGAGCGGATTGCTCAAATAGTCGCAAAAAGCGGTGTCCAACTGGATTTTCGCCCCGTCTATCCCCTGGCAATCCGGAACCCGGAATTTTTCAGCAAGGCAAACCCTGCCTTGCTCAGCTACCTGCGGCGCGATGCCGAAAGGGTCGCCGTCATGAATGAAATCCGGTTTTCCTGGCCGAACCCTGATCCAGTCGTGCAGGATCTGGACACCGGCGAAATCGCCGATCACCAGCCTTACATCTATCGATTGACACGTCTGTGCGCAGCGGCCTGCAGGAGCGGAGAAGGTTTTGAATGCCACAGGCGCTTATCCGCATTGTTGTTCTCGGGCACTCCCGGCTGGCACACCGGTGACCAATTGGCGGCCGCGATGTCGCATGCCGGGCTCGACTATTCAATGTTGGATCAGATGGTCCGCGATGATCCTCACCAGTTGGATGCGGAGCTCGGGCAAAATGCAGAGCTCCAGAAATCGCTTGGACACTGGGGCACACCAATGGTCCATGTGGCCGGCGAAACATTCTTCGGACAGGACCGGCTGGATATGTGTGTTTGGCATATGATCCGGCAAGGTCTCTTACCTGCCGGTGCGGACCGTGCTCTCCAAAAAGAACCAGATTCCGACATTTCATAAATTGGTTAGACCAATCTATATTTTTGTATATAATGGTCATACCAATTTCACCGGAATGGTGACAGTCTCACAACGGATCGGAACGGAAGATGCAGAGGACAGGTGCAGATATCATCGCGGACGCAATCGACAGCCAGGAGGATGTGGATCACGTCTTCTTCGTTGATGCAGTCCTTCGGCACACCTTGATCGAGTTGGAGAAGCGCGGTGTAAAACGCATTTTGGCACATAGCGAAAAGGCAGCGGCCTATATGGCTGACGGCTACGCGAGAGCCAGCGGAAAGACAGGTTTTTGCATGGCTCAGGCTGTTGGCGCTGCCAACCTCGCCGCCGGGCTGCAGGATGCGTATCTCGATCGCGTTCCGGTTGTCGCTATCACAGGACGGAAACCCGACACCCATCAGCATCGGAACGCTTACCAGGAGGTGTCACACGCACCACTTTACCAGCCGGTGACGAAGTTCACCGCAGAGGTTCGCACGGTCGACCAGCTGCCGCGGTTGCTGGGACATGCGCTGCGTGCCACCAAGACTGGAACCAGAAGACCAGTGCATCTCGACTTGGATGGCCTCAAAGGTGACCGCGTTGAAGAGGTAGCCTATGACGGACGTCCGGCCGACATCGCATTCTCCAGTTCAGGAGCAACACTCAACAGCACCGCCCATCCGGAAGACATTGCAAATGCCGCGTCTTTTTTGGAATCTGCGTCCAGGCCAATACTGGTTTGCGGCGTGACAAGCCTCTATGAAAACGCCGGTGACGCAATCAAGGTTTTGGCCGAAAAACACGCCATTCCTATTGCTACATCTGTGGGCGGGCGTTCAGTTGTTGAAACCTCACACCCAAACCACATTGGCGTTGTCGGCACTTACTCGGCACCTTATGCCAATCGCCTACTGAACGAAGCAGATCTTGTCATCTATGTCGGATGCCATGGCGGCGATCAGATCAGTTCAGACTGGACAATCCCCGCACCCACCACACAGGTCATTCAAATTGACGCTGATCCGATCGAACTCGGCCGCGGGCACCCCAACACCTGCGGCTTGGCAGGTGATCTCACTCTAAACTGCCTTGCTTTGGCGAAGAACAGCAAGATCACACACGACCGCAAGGCCTGGCTGGATGCTTGCTCAGATGAGGCACGTAACTGGCTGCAGAAGGCGATCAGCAAAAGCAAGGAGCCTAGAGACCTAATTCCCGCCGAGTTGCTCGCCCATGAGGTCGGGAAAGCTCTCCCCGAGAACGGGATACTTGTTGCGGACACAGGTTTTTCCGCAACATGGACAGCGCAACTCACCGAATTCCGTCAGCCCGGCCAGAAATATCTTCGCGCAGCAGGTTCCCTGGGCTGGGCATTTCCAGCTGCGATCGGCGCTCAATGCGGCGCCATGGACCAGCCGGTATTGTGCTTTTCAGGAGATGGCGCGTTTTACTATCACATGGGAGAGCTTGAGACCCTCAAGCGCTGGAACCTGCCTCTGGTCACTGTCATCAACAACAATTCAGCACTCGGACAGGGCCTGCGCAGCGTGAAAAAGCTGTACGAGAACCTGGATGGCAGGATGGGTGATCTAGTGGAATTCCATCCCACCAATTTTGCCGAGCTTGCCAAAGTTTTCGGTATCGATGGCTACCGCGTGGACAGGGCAAACGAGATCGGTGGCATCATAAAAACCGCCCTAGCCAACAAAAGACCCGCAATTATCGACGTTGTTACGGACCCGGACTGCAATCCGGAACCGGCCTGGAAGATATAACATGACAACCTATGACAATGTGACAATCGTCGGTGCGGGTCTTCTTGGCCATGCGCTTGGTCTTGTGCACGCTCTTGGCGGATGCAGGGTTATTCTGCAGGACATTTCAAAGGAACGTCTGAACTGGGCTGAAGGACGGCTACCAGCGTTGCTGGACGACCTCGTCGAATTTGGCTTGATTGAAAAGACTTCAGCAGAAGCAGCGCTCACCCGCATCAGCACAAGCCACGAGCTCAATGAAGCTGTTGCTGAGGCCGATCTCATCGTCGAGGCAATCGTCGAGGATGCTCATGTCAAACAGGAATTATACTGCAGGCTCGAACCACTTGCCGGTCAGAACGCTGTCCTTGCCAGCAACACTTCATTCCTTGATATCTTCCCGCTTGTACCGCCAGCCTTGCGCGCGCGTTCCTTGATCGTCCACTGGTACACGCCACCTTACTTGATCGATCTTGTCGACGTTGTGCCATCACCTGTTGCCGATCCAGAGGTCGCGACAAAGATGGTCGGCTTTCTGCGCGGAATTGGCAAGAAACCGGTTCTGCTCAAGAAATTTGTTCCGGGCTATATCGCCAACAACATCCAGATGGCGATTGAAAGCGAAGTGTTCCGGCTTCTGGATACAGGTGTTGCCGACATTGTCGATATCGATGATGCCTTACGCTTTGGCCTGTCTCAGCGTCTCAGCCTCATGGGTCAGTTCAAAAAGATTGACTACACCGGCCTTCAGGTTGTGCGCGATATTCATGCGACGGGTCTCTATACGCCGCCGGGCAAGCCAACCGGGACACCCAAGCTGGATGAAAAGCTGGCCGACGGAAGCAGTGGCGTTCTGGCTGGCAGTGGATTTTACGACTATGGCGATACGGACTCGCAGGAACTTTTCAAGCGTAGAGACAGCAAACTCGCCCGCCTGAAATTGCTCATGTCAGAATTTGAAGACGATCTGTGACCGCCAGTCGTCAATAGCTTAGGAACCGGGCAATCATCCAGTCAATGTGATATTGCATTGCCGTGCGGGCAGCTTGCGGGCGCCGCGCCGTCAGCGCGTCGGTAATTTCCTGGTTGTTGTCTACGACTTTCAAGCGGTTTTTCAACGACCTTGTTCCGCGATACCATCCCTCCCACAGCTTGCCGCTCTTCTGCTCCCAAAGAAAGTCAAGCAGTTCAGGAAAAAGGCTGTTTTCCGACGCGTGGGCGATACTCATGTGAAAAGCGCGGGTTGCCTCATGAAACTCGGGAGTATCGTCCGGAGGGACCGCAGCGTTGGCCTGGTTGGCGTGAACAATACGGGAAAGACTTTGCTCAGATGCGTTTGACGCTACTAAAAAACAGGCTTCACCTTCTATAAGCCTGCGCATTTGCAGCACTTCGTAAGGCCCAGGAGTGCTCTTGATCGCTTGCAAAAGCGAAATGTCATCATTTTGGTTGGGCATGACATACGCACCGGAACGATCGCGTATCTCGATGAGCCGCGCAGCTTCCAAAGCAAGCAGAGCTTCACGAACGGTTGTGCGGCTGACGTCAAAATGAGACGCCAGTTCTCGTTCTGCAGGGAGGCGGCTCAAAGGTTTATAATCGCCGTCCTCAATCTTCTTCTTTATTAGAGAAACAACCCGTTCATACGTTCGTTGCACCATATGAAGTCCAAAAATTATCGATTTGCCGACCTTCGTTTTACCAACTCAAACAGAACTTTACATCTGCCAATTTGGGTCGAGCATCTAAGATAGGACTTCCAAATTCATTTTGCTCCTCATGGATCAATCCGGCATCCGCAAAAATGATCAGCCCAACCTGAGCAGTCCGACGTTATGTGCAGTAAATCGGAGGATCAAAGCTCGGAAGCAAGCGTCTCAAGCTGGAAGAGATTGGTGCGAAGTTCAGCTCTGGTGAGGGATGCAGGCTAACAGGTAAACGGCAGTTTCCGAGCTAAGCGATCATTGGCAGCAATGTCGTTTCGCTGTGTTTTGCACGCTCTCCTAAGACAAGAAGCTATCGAGCAATCAAATGCACCGATTGCAGCGAAGAATAACCTCAATAGGCTGCACAGACTACCAGCAGCAAAACCCACCGTCGACGAGAAGATCAACGCCGGTGCAATAGGAGGCGGCGTCGGACAAAAGGAATACTGCCGGTCCGACCATTTCGTTGACATCAGCCATCCTCTGCATCGGGGTCTGGCTTTCGAAATCCTTGGTTTGATGCACCATTTCCGGGCGCGTGTTCATCGGTGTGGCTGTGTAACCTGGAGAAATCGAGTTGACCCGTATGCCGCGATCGACCCATTCCATTGCCATGGATTTCGACATGTGAATGACACCAGCCTTCGAGGCGTTGTAATGCACTTGCATCAGGCCCCGGTTCACAATCACACCTGACATTGAGGCGATGTTGACGATTGACCCACCGTGCCCGTGGGCCAGCATGGCACGCGCCTCGGCCTGGCAGGAAAGCCAAACGCCCTTCATGTTGATGTCCATCAACGTTTGATATTGCTCCTCGCTCATGCTTTCGCAAGCCTCGGCATTGGCGATGCCAGCTGCATTGAGCGCCAGGCGAAGTGGGCCGAGTTCCGCTTCGGTGCGCTCCACTGCTGCGGCCAAGTCCGTTGCCGATGTCACGTCTGCCGTGATTTGAATGGACTTACGTTTCGTTGCCGCGATGAGTTCCGCAGTATCCTGAAGGCCGCCATCGGAGCGGCGATCCACGAGCGCCACATCGGCTCCACATTGCGCCAAGCCAAGCGCAATCCTCTGACCGATGCCGCTGCCGGCACCAGTCACCAGTGCCGTGCGATCAGACAGATCGAACAACGCCGGTGTATTCAGGTTCATAGTCGACATGGGAAGCCTTCTCGCTCTTTCGCCATTCGTTGTTACATCGTTGCCAGTTCCATGACCGAGACGTCGTTTGCCTCGCCCCGGTTCAATATTCCGGAAAGCTTGCCCTGAGCCATGACCATCACGCGATTGGATACTCCAAGCACTTCTTCCAGGTCTGAACTTATCACGATGACCGAGACGCCTTCCCGAGCCAGACCGACTATAATGTCGTAAATTGAAGAGCGCGCGCCGACGTCGATCCCGCGCGTCGGTTCATCCAGAACAACCACACGCGGATTTCGGGCAAGCCATTTGGCAATCACCACCTTTTGCTGGTTCCCGCCCGATAGTTCGTCGGCATTCTGATGGCTTTGCCCTTTGACTCCAAACTTCAATATGCCACCGTCAGCAAATGCGCGGGCGCGTTTTCTGGTAACCCAACCTTTCCGGGCCACCTGGTTCATATTCGCATACGCGAAGTTTTCAGCGATCGAATGCGGTAACACGAGGCCCTGCTGCTTGCGGTCCTCCGGCACCAGAACAATGCCATTGCGGATGGCATCCCGCGGTTTTCGGGGCGAAATGTCTTTTCCATCAAGCAGGACCTGCCCCTTTGAGACCGGATCGACACCTACGATGGCCCGCGCGAGCTCCGTGCGGCCCGCTCCCACCAGTCCGGCAATGCCGAGTATTTCCCCCCGGGCGACATCGAAGTTGATGCCCGTAAAGCTTCCAAGCCCCGAGGACAGGTCACGGACTTCAAGCACGGTGCGGTCTTGTGGACTGGGAATCGGAGGGAACATACGTTCCAGGCTTCGGCCCACCATGGCTTCAACTATTGTTCGAACCGGGACGTCCGCGTTTTCAAATTCCTGAACCTTGGAGCCGTCCCGCATGACAACAATGCGGTCGGCGATCTGTTTGATCTCTTCAAGCCGGTGCGAAATATAAATGATCCCCACGCCGTCCTGTTTTAACCGTTCGATCTGCTCGAACAGTTTGATGGTTTCATCTCCACCCAACGCTGCAGTCGGTTCGTCCAGTATCAAAAGCCGGGCGTTGAGCGTCAGCGCTTTTGCGATTTCTATCAATTGCTGGTTGGCAGTGGACAGGCCCTGCACAAGACGCCGAGGTGAAATGTCGAGACCAAGACGTTGTAGTCCCGCATGAGCCCGTTGTTCCATGGTCTTGCGATCAACGACGCCAGCCTTCTTGGGATAGCGGCCAACAAAAAGGTTCTCGGCAATCGAAAGATGCGGCAAGAGCAGAAGCTCCTGATGGATCATGCCGACACCGGCGTCGATCGCCTCACGTGGACTGGCGGGCGCGAAGACCGCGCCCTGCCACTTCATTTCCCCGGAACTTGGGAGAATTGTCCCGGAGATAATGTTCGAAACCGTCGATTTGCCTGCACCGTTTTCCCCCAGAAGCGCCACAACTTCACCGGCTTTGATGTCCAAATCAATTCCGTGCAGGACTTCGATCGGCCCGAAGGACTTTCGAACATTCCTCAGCGAAAGGAGCGGCGTGGACTCTTCAGCCGTCATGGTCTTGGCGCTTTCAGCTTTCCTAGGCAGGCAGGGTTTCTTACGGGTGCTTTTCCACGAACTTCGCCGCGTTTTCACACGTTGTCAGTACAGCGTTCGGGATCTGACGTGCTGGCACCGAAGCGTCATTGGCAACTGCGATTGCGGAGTTAACAGCCAGAACACCCATAGCCTGCGTGCTTTGTGTAGCCGTCACGATGAAAGGCGTGTCACAAGCCACCAGCGATTCCAGCGCAGCACCGTCGCCGTCATATCCGCCAATGATGACTTGATCGGCAAGACCTGCAACTTCTACTGCCTTTGCAGCCCCCATTGCCAGACCATCGGCTTGACCAAAAATGATATTGATATCGGGATTGGCCTGCAACATGTTCTGAGCGATCTGAAAGCCTTCGTCGGGAGACCACTGCTGGCTCCACTGTTGTGCCACCAATTCTACGCCCGGATTCTCGTCAATGGCCATCTTGCAGCCTTCGAAACGCTGAACTTCCGGTGTCGTGCCTTTCTGACCATGGATGACAACCATTTTGCCTTTGCCGTCTGCAAGGCCGATGATGTGATCGCAGACCTGATAGGCGGACAGAACATTTTCGCCATAAATCACTGTGTCACCCGGCTCGCCTTCCGGCTCACGGTCGACGTTGATAACGGGTATGCCTTCGGCGCGTGCCAGACGCGTCGGAACAGCGGCCGCAGCGGCACCGGCAGGAATATAGATAAACGCGTCAATGCCTTGGGTGATCAAATCCTGAACCTGGCTCACCTGAGTGGCAGTGTCGTTCTTTGCATCGACAACAATGACCTCAATGCCCAGTTTGCCGGCATAGCCTTCAACACCAAGCTTGATCTGGTTGAAGAAGTCAGCTTGCAGATTTGGTACCGCGAGGCCAATCTTTTTGATGCCAATTCCTTCGGCAAAGGCGGCGCCTGATGTCGCAACCATCGCGGCTGCGACGATCAAGCTCTTAAAACTGGTTCTCATGGTATCTCCTCCTGGTTTGGTGGTCCGTTTCATTTTGTTGGACCTTTGGAAGTCCGAGCATTCGGACCATTTGAAAACTTTGAAAACCTGGGGTTGGTGTCATCGGAACTCATCGTGAACCACGGTGCTTGAAGGTTTCGGCGGCCACCGCCAGAACGATGACAAGACCGATAATGACGGCTTGAAGGAACGGAGACACACTGAGAAGATTGAGACCGTTGCGCAGTACGCCGATAATCAGGACGCCTATGATCGTGCCGACCACTCCTCCCGTTCCACCGGACAGGCTGGTGCCTCCAATCACAACTGCAGCAATTGCATCCAGTTCATAAGCGACACCCGAACTTGGTTGCACCGAGTCCAGGCGGGCGGCCAGCAAAATACCGGCCAGCCCTGAAAGAACGGCGCACACGACATAGACCATAACCGTGGTAAGTCGGACGTTGATGCCCGCAAGCCGGGCCACCTCAGGGTTGCCCCCGATCGCGTAAAGAGATCGGCCTTCTTCACGAAACCGCAGAAACAGCATGGCGACTGCGAAAACAACAAGCATGACCGCTACGGTTACAGTCAGAAATCCGAAGTGCCGGATAATGGCTCCCAAGTTGAACCAGGTCGGAAACCCGATGATCTGAGATCCATTGGTAATCATGTTCGCAAGTCCGCGCGCTATCGACATCATTGCCAAGGTCGCAATGAACGCGGGAACCTTAAACTCGGTTATCAGCAGCCCCGACACGGCACCCGCCAGGGCCGCCGACAGCAGAGCGCCGGTGATGGCCACGCTCATGGGCAGGCCGGCCTCAACATTGAGGTACCCCAGCACCATCATTGACAAGGCAAGGATCGACCCGACTGACAAGTCGATACCGCCGATCAGAATGACGAAAGTCATACCAACAGCCATGATGCCGAGAACCGTAATCTGATCGGCAATGTTCAGGAAATTCCGAAAGGAAAGGAAAGAGTCGGTTGCAAAAGACAGGAATGCGCACAGCACCAAAAGCCCGATCAAAGGCCCTGTCGCCCCGCTGAGCGAAAATAAATCCGAATATTTCGGCTTTGCCTCCGACTCGGTAGACGTCGTCATTAGTTCGTTATCCTCCCGTATCGCATATTTATTCATGTGCGATATTTATTTCGTACCTGCTTCTTTTTCGCCTGTCAATTGGGCAAACAAACCAAATTCTCCAAACCACTGAGCTGCCGACTGGATTAGGAAGTCGCTTGACACTCGCTTTGTTTGCATGTTTTTTTGCATGTGAATTTTTATACACAGGCCAACGATGAACACGCATGATCTTCAAACAATTGCAAACCGCATCAGACGACGTGACCTGCAAGCCGTCTTTGATGCAGGGGCAGGACATATCGGTGGAGAGCTTTCAGTCATTGATCTGCTAACGGCCTTGTACTTCAAGATCATGTCCGTTGATCCGGATGATCCATTGGCTCCGGACCGAGATCGGTTCGTTTTGAGCAAAGGCCACACCGCGCTCGCGCTTTATACAGTTCTGGCTGAAAAGGGATTTATTCAGAAGGATGAGATCTCGACCTTCCTGAAACCTCATTCACGGCTGAACGGGCATCCAAACCGCACAAAGGTCCCGGGTGTGGAAACCAATACCGGTCCGTTAGGGCACGGGTTACCCATTGCTGTTGGCATGGCAATGGCCGCAAAGCTGAGCGGGGCATCCTGGCGAACGTTCGTGATTACCGGCGATGGTGAAATGCAAGAAGGCTCAAATTGGGAAGCAATCATGAGTGCTGCGCATTTCCAATTGGGAAACCTGTCACTGATCATCGATCACAACCGACTGCAACAGGGTGCGCGTCTTGAAGAAACCAATGACATTGCACCGTTCAGACCCAAGCTCGAAGCCTTTGGATGGACCGTAGAGGAGATTGACGGTCACGATATGGATCAGATTTGCGCAGCGCTCGCTTCAGTATCAATAACGACGAACAAGCCAAAGTGTATCGTTGCTCACACGAACAAGGGACACGGTGTCTCGTTCATGTCCGACAATGTGGCTTGGCACCACAAGGTACCAAACGAAAGTCAGTACAAACAGGCTATGGCTGAACTGGAAAAGGCGGCGCCATGAATGCAACCTTCGATACAGCCAAATTGCATGACTGCCGGGATGCGTTTGTCGGAGCACTGGAACAACTGGGTGCAGCCAACGAACACATTGTTGCTGTATGCAACGATTCAGTTGGATCGTCCAAACTTGCAGGATTTCGTGACAAATTTCCGGACCGATTGATCAATGTCGGCATCGCCGAACAGAACATGGTTGGTGTCGGTGCCGGACTTGCAAATGGCGGAAAGATACCGTTCGTTTGCGCCGCATCACCGTTTCTGACCGGTCGTGCGCTGGAACAGATCAAAGCAGACGTCGCCTACTCTGAAGCGAATGTGAAACTGGTCGGCATCAGCTCCGGTCTTGCCTATGGTGAACTGGGCGCTACACACCACTCGATTGAAGATTTTGCCTGGGTGCGTGCCCTCCCCAATGTCCCTGTGGTTGCACCAGCAGACCGAAATGAAACAGCTGCGGCCATCAAATGGGCTGCAGACTATCAAGGTGGTCTTTTCCTGCGTCTGAGCAGAGTTGGCGTGCCGGACCTGTTCCCGGAAGATCACGTTTTTAAACCAGGGCAAGCCAATCTGCTGCGCAGTGGCTCAGACGTGACCATCATCGCCAACGGAACTTTGACTTATCGGGCGATGATTGCGGCGGAAATGCTCGACTTGCAAGGGATATCGGCGCGCGTTTTGAATATGGCCACGGTGCGCCCAATCGATACTCCGTCAATCGTCAATGCAGCTACCGAGACCGGTGCCATTGTCACATGCGAAGAGCATACGGTGTATGGCGGGCTTGGCAGTGCAGTCGCAGAGGTTGTCGTGGACGAATGCCCGGTTCCTATGAAACGCCTTGGCGTTCCGGGTATCTTTGCGCCCACAGGGTCAGCCAATTTTCTGCTGGACGAATTCGGAATGTCACCAGAGGGTATTGCCGGAAGTACCGCTGATCTGTTGAAGCGCAAAGGATAGGCCGTGTCGCGTGATGTCATTCTTGCGATTGACGAAGGTACGACGAATTCCAAAGCCGTGCTTGTGTCGCTATCCGGAGAGATAATCGCTTCAGGAACTGCGCCGGTGCCGATCCAGCATCCTCAATCGGGATGGGTTCAACAGGATGCTTTGTCGATATGGACTGCAACTCAAGACGCGATCTCGGAATGCCTCGACCAAGCTCCAGACGCCAGTGTACTCGCCCTCGGGATTTCCAATCAGCGTGAATCGATTCTGATTTGGGATCGCAAGTCGGGTGCGCCACTTGGGCCGGTATTGACCTGGCAATGCCGCAGAACATCAGCAATTTGTGCAGACCTGAAAGCAGCGGGGCATGAAACGGAGGTGATCGCACGCACCGGTTTGCCGCTAGATCCACTGTTTCCGCCAACAAAAATTGCCTGGCTTCTGGAGCATCACGCAGCAGGCATCGAAGATATCTGTATTGGTACGGTGGACAGCTGGCTGATCTGGCAGTTTTCGGGCGGTCGCGTACATGCCACCGACCGTTCAAATGCAGCGCGCACACAACTGTATAATCTTGCTCTGGGTAAATGGGACGACGGTCTTTGCAATTTGTTCGGTGTAAACCCGGCTTCACTGCCTGAAGTTCGGGATTCCGCCCATGTCTTTGGTGAAACCCGGGATGTTGGCGTGTTGCCTGAGGGCATTCCTATTTCTTCTGCCATCGGCGATTCACATGCTGCCCTGTTTGGCCACGGCGCATTCGAACATGGCGACGGCAAAGTCACCTTCGGCACAGGCTCGTCGATCATGACCACGATCCCTGAATTTGTTTTGCCACCGAAGGGACTGACGACGACCATCGCATGGTCACTTGACGGCCAGGCGACCTATGCTCTTGAAGGCAACATTCTGGTCAGTGCGTCGGTTTTTCCCTGGGCGGCGAAAATCCTGGGTTTAGAGAATGTGGATGAACTGCTCAACCTGGCGCAAACTGTCGAGAGCGCCAATGGCGTCTGCCTGGTGCCGGCCCATGTTGGCCTTGGGGCGCCTCACTGGGACGCGCAGGCACGTGCACTGATCTCCGGCCTGTCATTTGTGTCTGAGCCTGCTCATATCGCCAGGGCCGCAGCAGATAGCATGGCTCATCAGGTAGCTGACATTTTTGATGTCATCTTAGAAGCAGGAAAGAATGTAGGAAGGCTTTTTGTCGATGGAGGCCCGAGCGAAAACGGCTTCCTGATGCAATTGGTGGCCGACTTGATTTCGCACCCGGTAACGCCTTGCAAGAATTCTGAAACGTCGGCCGTCGGCGCGGCATACCTTGCCGGTCTCGCCACAGGTTTTTGGCCTGATCTGCATGCGTTGAGAAGCCTAATGTCTCATGACCAACCCATCGAGGTAGGGATTACGAACAGGGAAAGAAAGGAATTACGTGCTGAATGGCGAGATGCCATTGCACGCACAACACTCCGGTTGTAGTGAATAAATATTCACTATCTGTCCTCAAAAGGTCCACCGAATGTCCCGGCTAAACGAACTTCGAATGATTGCGCGCGTTGCTCAGATGTACCACGTGGAAAATCAACGCCAAGCCGATATCGCTAATCATCTCAGGATCTCGCAGGCTACGATTTCGCGAATGTTGAAACGTGCGCAGGAAGAGGAAATCGTGCGCACCACTGTTGTGGCTCCTTCCGGCACTTATGCTGATCTGGAAGCGGGTCTACGCAGCAAATTTGGTCTGTCCGAAGCAATCGTCGTCGAGTGTTCAGAAGACAGAGACGGTGCGATCATGGCGCGGATTGGCGAGGCAGCGGCGCACTTTGTTGAGGCAACGTTGCAGCCAGGCGAAATCATCGGTGTTTCAAGCTGGTCTGAAACGATTTTAAAGATGGTGGACAACATTCATCCAATGAAATCCGGCAAGGCGAAATTTGTCGTGCAGACACTCGGCGGCATGGGCGACCCCACAGTCCAGATCCACGCCAACCAACTCACGACCCGCTTGGCCAAGCTCACAGGTGCCGAGGCATCTCTGTTGAGTGCCCCGGGTGTTGCACAATCGCGCGAAGCCAAACTTGTTCTATCGGGGGACTCCTATGTGCGCGAAACAATGGATCTTTTTGAGAAAGTCACCCTCGCAATTGTAGGCATCGGCGCGGTAGAACCTTCCAGTATGCTGGCACGCAGCGGCAACGTATTCTCCACGCGAGAACTCGCCGCCGTGAAGGAGGCGGGCGGGGTTGGTGACGTCAGCCTGCGGTTCTTCGACATTGATGGAAATCCGGTGAAAACACCTCTCGACGAACGTGTCATCGGCATGACCTTGGACGAGCTTGCCCGGATCGACAGGGTGATTGCGCTTGCCGGCGGACAGTCCAAAACCCGCGCCATCCAAGGCGCATTGAAGGCCGGTGTCATAGACCTTCTCGTGACAGACAAATTCACAGCTGGGCGTCTGGTATCTGACGCCCAAGATCAGACCTTATCGGAGCAGATGTAATGGACAGATTTGCGGGCAAAAGCGTGGTCATCACAGGTGGCAACAAAGGGATCGGATATTCCATTGCTGAGCGCTTCGTGTCCGAGGGCGCGAATGTCGTCATCGCTTCCGTCGAAGACCAGGTGATGGAGGCCGCAACCAAACTTGGTCCGAACACCCGGAGCTTTGTCTGCGACGTAACTGACAAGGAGCAGGTCGCGGCACTCTACGAATTTGCCAAGAGTGAATTCGGTGGGACTGACGTGTCTGTTCAAAACGCCGGCATTATCACCATAGCCAAGGTTGAGGATCTGACCGAGCAGGACTGGGATGCGACGATGGAGGTGAACACCAAAGGTGTTTTCCTGTGCTGCCAGGAGGCCATCCGCCACATGCGGGCGTCGGGCAACGGTGGACGGTTGATCAACACCGCCTCGGGACAGGCCCGTGACGGGTTCATCTACACACCACATTATGCTGCTTCGAAATTCGGCGTTATGGGGCTGACCCAAAGCCTTGCCAAGGAAGTTGCACTTGAAGCCATCACGGTGAACGCCATCTGCCCTGGCATCATCCGAACCGACATGTGGGACTACAACGATCGGATCTGGGGCAAGATGCTTGGCAATTTCGGACCCGGCGAATTGATGGAGAACTGGGTTCAGAACAATATCCCGATGAAGCGCGCTGGCGAAGGAAGTGACGTGGCCGGTCTGGTAGCATTCCTTGCAAGCAAGGACGCCACCTACATTACCGGCCAGACAATCAACGTGGACGGCGGCTTAATCATGTCCTGACGCTCAAAGGCAAAAATCACACGGCAACTTACGCGGCAGGTGTGTCCAGATCCTGATAGAGCTTCACAATGTCCAGGGCGGAATCGGCCGCTTCTCGTCCTTTCTTGACGAAATGCTCAGCGAAGAAATTGATATGGTCGTCGGTTGGCTGGAAATTGTGTGGTGTCAGGGACACTGACAGAATAGGAACGCCGGTTTTCAATCCGACATCCATCAGGCCCGTAACGACGGCAGCTGCCACGAAATCATGCCGGTAGATGCCGCCATCAACGACAAGAGCAGCAGCCGCTATCGCATCATATTCGCCGGTTTCCGCCAGCTTTTGCGCAAGCAGCGGCAACTCGAACGCGCCTGGAACGTCAAAAACCGAGATCTCCGCGTCTACGCCGGACTCATCAAGTCTTTTCTGGAACCCAATGAGAGCTTGATCCACGATTTCTGCATGCCAGCGCGCTTTAAGAAAGGCGAATTTTGGGGGTTTTGTCATTGTTATCTAACCTATCAATTTACAGGATCTCATGGCATCTAAACAATCAGGCCTATGCTTGATTATACCATTCTCTCCCATACAGACTATCACCGTAAGCCCCTAAATTTCCTCGGTTTCTTTTGGTTCACTCGAACCGGGTCGCGCGCGCGGTATATTGCCGCCAGTGGAAAATTTCACCCAGCACTGAGAGTCTACCTCCTCTAGCCCACGCCACTGTTTTCGTCAAAACAAATGAAACAGATCTGAACTCCACAATTTTCCAGCCTGCGAATGCAAGAACCATGGGTTTGGAAACTGCCACTACTGTCTCCAAACCCTGACCTTTGCTCCCAAAACACATCCATCGATTTGACCTGGGCTAAGACCCAGATGCTCTCCTGGCTTCGGACGGCAACGCTTTAGTAACCGATAGCAGCATTTGGAGATCGATTGACGCAGTCAGGCGCACCGCGGTTTCACGCAGAGCTGTCGATTGAAAGGTGGCAGACAAACGCGTCGAGCGATTTTGCAAATTAAACGTCTCTAACCCGCGAAATCGAACTAATCCGATCCATAAAAGGTGCGAGTGGTGACTCGTGCAAGCATTGACAATCCAATTTGACCACTCGAAGAGACTGATCAGCGTTGCAAATAATTCCGGAGCCCATGATGCCGTCTTAAGCCGCGTGGACGGTAATGTTTGTTTCCGTCCCCTCGGTGTCGAGCACCACACGAATGGTGTCGCCAATCGATGCGTGGTCCTGAAGGGTCGCTACTTCCTGCCAAGCGTGATCTCCTTCCTTGCCGACTTCGACGCGAACCTCACCATTCTCACCGCGTTGGGCGCGGATGTTTTCAGCCGCATCGACCGTTGAACCAAAGGCATTGGCCAGAAGCTGGCCGAGGTCGAGCTTGTCGCCTTCTCCGAACTGGTAGTCGGTGATGATGTCGGCTTCCGCCAGGGAATTGAGCACGAATGTGTCAGCACCAGCGCCACCTGTGAGCGTGTCCGATCCGAGACCACCGATGAGAATGTCATCACCGTGGGTGCCAACCAGGATGTTGTGACCGTCGTCGCCGGTGATGACGGATCCGCTGACAGTCACCGTGGCCGCAGTTTCAGGTGCGCCAGCGTCATCGTCGGACGTGTTCGTGTTGTCAGCCACAGTTCCGGGCGCCTCTGAGCTCCCGGAAATGGTAGAGGTCGTCAGAGCCGTTTCGTCCGATTGGACATCCAGTTCGATCGAGCGCGTCACGGTGGTGCCGTTGGCAAAGACCAGCTCCAGTTCGACCGCATCCTTGCCGTCATATCCTTCAACCGGTGTGTAGGTCACCGTGAAGTCTTCGCTGATATCAACACTGCCGATAGACGGATCGCCTTTGATATCGACAGAAGCAAGGCCTGCTGCAACCTCTTCCGCGGTCGCTGTATAGAGCACTATCGCAACCCCGGCCGCGATGACCGCGGACTGCCGGTTGGTGTCTTCGATGTCGGCAACATCATCGTTAGCGGCGCGGAAGCTCACGCCGGCATAGGCGCCCTCAGATCCGTCCACTTTGGTGTAGGTGCCTTCCGCAAAGACCGTGTTGCCGTCGACGGTCCGCTCGGCCCTGGCGGCGTCGAGGTCGATCGAAGAGATGCCGTGTTCGGACAGGTTCTGCAGTTCACCCGCCTGGCTGATGCCGTCGGAATTGGCATCCTGCCAGACCTTGATGTCGCCGAATGCGGCATCTTGAATGTCGATCACGCCGTCAACGTTGTCATCGAGCGAGGCAAGTGCTTCCAGAGAGTCCGCAAAAGAACCACCGTTGAAAACTTCGGAGAACACTTCCGATCCGTTTTCAATGGCTCCGGACCCGTCAAGATCGACCACCAGCATGCCATCATCTGGGCCAACCCAGCCGATGGTCTCAGCTGTTCCGTCGGCGTCAATATCGAAGGCCACCGGACCGCCCAGAAGCTCTGTGCCATCGCCGTCAAGATCGAGAATGATCGGGTCGGAGACTGTCACCAGCAGACCGGCATCATTGATCGTGTAGGTCTCGCCTCCAGATGAGAAGCCAAGGGTGGCGAACGCTACGATGGTCGGGTCGGCCGCGCCCGCCAGGGTGTATGCGGTCGCAAAATCGGCATCCAAGCCGTTACCGGCTGAATTGAATTGAACGAGCAAATCGGAACCACTTTCGAGAACACGCACATAATCGGACGAAGCGCCTCCACTTCCAATCGCCGCCTCAAGGGCGTCTAGATAGCTCTGAAAAGTGGTGCTGTCAGGCGGTGTCAGGGTGATCATCACATCATCGAAATTGATGACCTCAACGCTGTCTGTGATCGTGTCGGCGCCGTCCCGACTGTCGATCGTGTCCTTGATCGTGATTGTTCCGTCGACATTTATAGTCAGGACATAGTCCGCTGCATCACCGGTCAGGGAGAGGCTGTCTGAGCCTTCGCCACCATCAAAGAAGTCGTCACCGGCACCGGATTGGTAAGTATCACCCCCGCCATTGCCATTGAACACGACGCTGTGGCTGCTGGTCATGTCGGACGCATCGACGGTATCGTCATCGCCGCCGCCATTGATCGTGATCGTCGTCGGATCGAGATCAGTGCCGGTGAAATCGCCGGACACAACAAAGTTGTCGGCACCGCCAAGGCCATTGACGTCAATATCTTCAATGCCGTCGAGTTCGGCGATGACGGTCGAAGCGCCGGTCGGCCCGGCCAGGCTGCGCGACACCACGATCTCCGTGTCGGCATCGAGCAAGCCGCCAAGGCCGGTCCGGATGTTGTAGTCGGTTACCGTCTCGATGAAGAAGGTCTCATCGGCGGAGGCATCGCCGGTGACATCAAAGATGTCGGTGTCTGCGCCGCCATCGACAATGTCGCGGCCATCGCCGACGGTCCAGAAGATCGTGTCGTCGCCGGCACCGGTGTCGATCGTGTCATCGCCGGTGCCAAGAGTAACCTGGTCGTTGAAACCCGTTCCGGTGATATCGTCATTGCCGGCGCTGTTATCGTAGATGCTGACCTCTGGCGCATCGCCGGAGAAGGTGTTGGTTGTGCTGACGATCGCGCTGACATCTGTTGCGCCAGAGGTCTCAACACCGATGCCGATCTGCTCAAGTTCATTGTCGATAAAGCTGTTGCCGGAAATAGCATCAGCGTCGGCACCGTCATTGGCCAGGCCGACAAAGTTGTCTTGCAGAACGTTGTCGGTGATCGTTGCATTCGAGCCCGGATTGAGGAAGATGCCGGTCGTGAAGCCCGAAATCTTTGAATTGCTGACGTCCAGCCCGTCTGCGTTGCCAGTTTCGTTAAGCACGCCGCGCGCATTGGCGAAACCGCCCGTGCGCTCGATCAGCATATTGGTGATGGTGATGTCGTCCGCCACGACGTAGATGCCGGGCGTCGTACCTGCCGATGCATCCTGCAGTATGTGTACACCGTCGATCGTGCTGTCTTCTGAGCCTGTGTCAAAGGTGAAAGAGCCGGTGACCACGCTTTCCGTGCCGCGCGACGCATCGTCTCCGGAAACGCCCTCATTAGCGCCAAGGATCGTCAAATCCTTGTCGACGGTGACGTCTTCATCGTAGGTGCCAGGCCCGAGCAGGATCGTGTCGCCATCTAAGGTGCCGGCATTGTCGATGGCGTCCTGGATCGTGGTGTAGGTCGCTTTCAGGGCGTTCGTCGTGCCGTCGAACACCCGCACCAACCCGGTATGCGTCACGGTCACGGAAAACTCGCCCGCGGCGCTGTCGCCGTCGCCGTCTGTCGCCGTGATGTTGAATGTCAGGTTGATCTCATTGGCCGCGGCGCTTGGGACCGCCAGGGTGTCGAGATTGGCCAGCAACGTAAATGTGTATTCGACCGTCGTGTCGTCGAGCGACACGGTGAAGACCTGGTTGGCATCCGGATCGGCGCCGGTGTAGCCCACAAGGGTGCCGTTCACGAAGTCAAAACTTACCGTAGCGCCATTCGACGTAAGTGTAATGCCGGTACCCGAACCGTCGGTCACCGTCACATTGTTCTCAGCGGTCGTTGTATCGGTGAACGTCGCCGAGCGGTCACCCGTCGCGTTGCTGCCATTGTTGCCGTCGTCGGCACCGAAATTGATGCCGAGCGAACCGCTGATAGTGTTATCGTCAGCGCTGGATGTCAGCAGGACATCCGCGTTGATTGTGCCGTCTTCAACGCGGGCTGCAACGATTTCCGGTACGTCGTCGGCGACATTCACCGTCACCAGGCCGGTCAGCGTGACTGCGTCGCCATCGCCGTCGACGGCGTCGATGAACTGACCGAGCTCGAGCGCGATCGGGTCGTCGGTGCCGTGATCGAACTGCTGGAGCAAGGTGAAGACAGCGTCTGTTCCGTCGAGCGTCAGGGTGAAGAGAATTGTGTCGTCATCGTCGAGCGTGCCGTTATCCGGATCGGTCGTGCCATCGTCGACGAAGCCGCTGATGGTTGTGCCGTCCGAGACGATGCGCACTTGAGTGCCGCCGGCAGTCAGCGCACCAAAGTCCTGCGCTGCAAACGTCTGGAGCGCGAAACCTCCGCCGTCGACGCCGAAATCGACGGTAGACGTGAGGTCAAGGGTGGCGATGAAGGAGCCTGCGCCGGCCTGGAATACATAGACCTGGCCAACTTCCGAACCCTGCGTTGCGTCTCCCGGCGCACCGACGGCGATGGTGTTTCCGTCGATTGAAACCGATGAACCCAAGTCGTCTCTGCCGAATGAGGACGGCGTCGGGTCCTCCAGCGTTTGGATCAGGTCTCCCGTCGTCGCGTCGAAAACGTAGCTGCGGCCGCCTTCATTTCCACCCGCATCGCGGGCCGACGCGCCGACAATGACCTGGTTGCCGTCGATGGCGACGGAAGTACCGAAGAAGCCGCCTTGCACAGGATTCGGGTCATCGAACGTGTAAAGCAGCTGGGATGTAGGTGCTGTCGGGTCCGTAACATCGAAGGAATAGAGATAGGCCTGGCCGCCATCTAGTGCGGTGGTGTCGTCCCCTCGCGCGCCAACCACCACGAGATTGCCCTGGATCGCGACATCAATCCCGAAATTGTCCAGGTTCACCGGACTGGGGTCGGTAAAGGACAGGATGTGGTTGCCGGCGGTATCGAACAGATGCACTTCGCCAGAGGACGTTCCATTGCTCGGGGCGGAGACGACAAGGTAATCGCCGTCGATGTCAACCGCATCGCCGAACCGGTCTTCTCTCGAAGGGTTCGGGTTTCTGATGACAATTGACGGATCCGGGTTGCTCGGGTTGCTGGCATCGAACAGATATGCTTGCCCACCTCTTGTCCCCCCGTCAGGAACCCCGACGGCGCCAATCAACAGCAGATTACCCGATATGGCCACATCGGAGCCAAACAGAGCTTCTCCGGGGCGGAACGCCCCGTTGAACAACGGCACATCGTAGCTCGTGATCAGGTTGCCCGTCGTTGCGTCAAACAAATGAGCTTCGCCCTGACGGGGCCCGCCCTGGGTATCGAAAGGAGCACCGACAAGGATGAGGTTTTCTTCAATGTCGACAGAAACGCCGAACTGCGGTCCGCCAAAGAAACCGCCACGACTGAAACCGGCGCCGTCGAAGGTGTGGACGAGGTCGCCGGTGGCCAGATTGAAAAGATGGAGGTCGCCGAAATCTCTACCATTGCGCTCATCGCGCGGCGACCCTACCAACAGAAAGTTCTCAAAAACGGCGACGGACGCCCCGAAACCGTCGGCGCTGGTCACCGCGGGGTCGTCGAATATGACGGGTGCACCCGCCTCGTCCACCGTCGCCGTCACCGCAACGTCTGTCAGCTCCGGGCCATCGTCGGTGATGCGGATGATCTCATAAAATTCGCTCCCTAACGGATCCGTCAGATCTCCTTCAACATCTCCGTCGCCATCGGTGACGGTGAAGTCCAAGTACAGATCAATGGGATCATTGTCGCCTGTCCCCGGATCGGGGTGGTCGAAAGCCGCCAGTTGCGTGAAATCATAACTACCGTCCGACCGAACCACGACCTCAAAGACGTTTTCCAGTGAGGTCTCCGTCTTACCGAAGATTGTTATCACCCCGGTGGCAGTGTTCGTACTTACGTCGGTGGTTACCCGTTCGCCGCCGACCGTTAAATAGTCAGTGTCTTCAATCAACGGAAAGCTGGAAAGAAAAATGTTGTCGCGGATGACGAAGCCATCATCATCGGAGAACACTGCGGCGTTGGTTACGACTGCGCCATCGGCACCCGGATCAAACTGGAGCTGCCCGCTGACTATGGTCTCCAGACTATCTGCTTCATTAACTTCAACAGGATCGAAGGGGTTGGGTTCAATGGGATCGGGCCCGTCATCGTCGAAGGTAAGCCGGTCGCTGATGTCCTCGCGTGTTGAAACGGTATCACCGTCAGCGTCGGTTACCGTGAGCTGAGCCCAAACCGAACCTGGATTAACCGTGCTGTCGTTGCCAATCGCGATGTCTTCATCAGAGCTGTCGGGATCGTCGTGCCAAAGCGACACATACTGGGCAATGCTGATGCTGCCATCATCTTCAATGGCTATGGCAAAAGCGGCCGGGTCGTTAGCGTCCGCAGTCGCGCCAATTGCATCATACCGGCCAACGATCAGATTGCCTTCCACAAAGAGGAAGATCTCCTCTCCTGGGCCAGTGTCTGCTTCACCCGTTGTGTAGAGGCCGGACGAAACCGGACCCGTTGAATCGGCACCTGCGGCATCCACCAGCACCAATTCAAGCGCCTGATCCTGGATAGGTGCGTCGGCACCGGCATCGAGCGACGCGTCCACATCAATCACGGTGTCCCGTGCATAGATGGGACCGAATGGAAGAAGGTCGTCGTCGGAGCCAACACCACCAGCACTGGTGAGCACGCTGGCGAAAAGATCGATCACATCCTGATCGTATTCCCCTGTGGTCTCATCGAACACATTGTCGCTGTGCTGCTCACCGTCGGACGTCTCATCGACGCGAACAGTACCGGGGCTAGGGTCACGACGCGTCGGGGTCGAGTCCAGAAGTACGAGCTGCGGATCAGGCACATCGTCGTTGATGACGACGGCGAAACTGCCGGTCATGCTGTCGCCGTCGCTGTCAGTTGCGGTGAAGTCGGCGCTGAGTGTCAGAGCGTCGCTTTCGTCCTCACCGCCAGAGCCGGTCTGATCAAGGTGGTCCACATTGTCATGCAGGGTGAAGCTGTAGTTGCCTTCGTCAGAAGCCGAAGAGCCATCATCAAGGCTCAGGCTGAACACAAGACGGTCACCGGCGGTGCGGCCCTCGATGGATGTGACCGAACCGTCCGTATTCGTGCCGTTGATAACAACAAGAACCGCTTCCCCGTTGGACGTCAAAGCTGTGCCGCCGGTCGTAACCACCGCAACACCGCCGGTGACGTTGAGGGCGACCTGACGGTCAATGCCATCGGAGACTGTACCCTGGCCTTCGTCCCAACTGTCCGCTCCCCAGTTGATACCAAGCGAACCGGTCGCCGTTGCAGGGGTAAACGCGTCCGTATCCGCGTCAGCCTCCTCGCTCACCATTCCAAGGATATCACCCGCGATCACAGGCGTATCGTCGTCCACAGTCACCGTCAGTGTGGAGCTTGCGGAATCGCCATTGAAATCGGTGGCGGTGAAGCCGAATAGCAGAGGCAGACTAGTACCCTGGTTCGCACCGTCATGATCCAGGTTTTCATAAAGGATGATTTCGTACGCTCCGCCGAAATCCTGAACATCGCCGGTGATGATGAGCTCGACAGTGAAAACAATTTCACCCGAACCGTCAGTCTTTGTCGCGGTCAAGAACTCACCGCCAGGAGAAGCTACGTTTTGCGAGAAGGTCAGTTCCAAGGGCACGCCGTCAGACGTCAGATCTGCCGGGAGGTTATCCTGATCAAATAAGAGACTGATCTCGTTGATCGTTCCGGCGTTCTGGCCGAAACTGAGACCCAAATCGCCGGTGGCCGTCAGGGGAAGATTACCGGCCCCATTGGGATCCGTTCCGTCGGTCAGATTGGCCTCGTCGAGCGAGACTTCAACCGCACCGCCAATAACAGGGGCCGAATTCGGCAAATCCGGTGTCTCGTCCGCGCTGCTGCCATCGCTTTCCGGCCCTTCGCCGGATAAGAGGTCGTCCGTACCCGCGCCATCGCCGCCTGGCGCTTCGCCCGTCAAAAGGTCGCCAAAGCCCAAGCCGTCGCCGAGGTCCCCAATCGAGACGTCTTCAAAGGTCTGGCCGCTTCCCTGCGGGCCACCCAAAGCCGTTGCAAGATTGGTTGTTTCGCCCGCTGCAGTCTGAATCTCGTCGGCAAACTGAAGATTGGCGAGCGCCGTGAATTCATCGATAGAGAGCGTCTCGCCTTCTCCCACCAGGGCGATTTGCGAATTGGCGTCACCTTCGAAGAAACTCTGGATGATGACCATTCCGCCATCAGGAAAAATCATCTGCAGGTCGCTGCCGATCCTGATGAAGGAAATGTCCTCGCTCAGGATCTGCCTGAAATCAACCAGCTGGCCGGACGCAAGAAGCGTGACGATGCTCTGCTGCGCGTCAGGATGTGCAATAACCAGAGGCCCACCTACTGGCTCGTCGTTCGCGTTGTTGGAGACGTTGGCTTGGGCGATCTGCACGATCTCATTCATTACTGCGCACTCTGCACATTGGTGGTTTTAACTAGAGTCTTACTCCCACCATTTACAGTTTTTTTACCCTTATAAATAGCCCACGTTTCATTAACTTTATTAAAGGTAAATGCGCGAGTTCAATTTTGAGCGCAACCACCAAATAAGGTTAGAAAAGCGGCAAGCTAACAAGCACTTTCAGGCAACTATCTGAATTAATTGCATATTTCGGATCGCGGGATCCAAAAACACCGGACTGGTTCTGCAAAGCCGCAATAGTGCGGACGCGGAAACAAAGCTGACTGCCGCGAAAGTGATCTAGCTGGCCCCGTAATAGAGAGCGGCAACCACGAGCCCGAGCCCGATTGTGGACGCTATTCGATCGATCCACCTTTTCAGGGGCCTTCGTCTGCGGTCGTCGAAAAACTGTCCTAGGAGAATCGTGAGAAGGAAGATGGCTGCCAGGCCGGTGGACACCAGAACATCGGGGAAGCGGATGAAGGCCGCTTCCATGCTCAGCCAGAAGCTCTGCCCCGGCATGTCCGTAAGCAATTGCAATCCGTCATAAAAGGCAATGAACCCGCCGACACCGGCCACTGCAGCCAAAACGTTGCCGCTCGTAACCTCAGAATTGCAAGTCAGGTGCTATTTTGTTGATCTTGGATTTAAGTCGATTGAGCATTTCGCCAAGGTGGCAAAATAACACTACTGGAGACATCCCAAGTAAAGGGGATAGGAAAACAGGCAGCGCAGTATTTTAACGGTGCCGCACCAGGTGAATAATCCCTACGAGAGCGGCAAGCTGCTGTGAAAGCCAGAAAATCGTTTCTTCGTCATCTGGGCACTCCTCTTTCACCGGAAGTGCACACAAAATTCGCAATCGGGTCAGACCCGTTTCTGAAGGCATGAGCAGTTTCGCAATTAGCATCACAACCATGCCGCTATTAGGAAGCGACGATCGACACCTCATGATCGAGCAAAAGAAACGCTGATGCCTTTGGGCATCAGCGTTTCACAATCAGGCTCTTGTGCCAGAATATTTTCGCTGCTGCAGGGAAACTCTTCGAACAGCCAGCTGGCAGCTTGCACCTGATTGAACCAGTGGCAAAGGGAAACCGGCACCAGGTTGGGAGGCCTGACCAGAATATCCCGGTCCCCTTTGCCAATTTTACGGCTTATTGCGGGATCGCTGAGAATTCAGCTTCATCCAACATGCCGTCCTGGTTCCCATCGGCTGCTTTGTAGGTTTCTTCCGCAAGTGTAGCACCTGCAGCCTGAATCTCTTCATACGTCACAAAGCCATCCTGGTTTGCATCCAGCGTCGCAAAATCAACGGCTTGCGCAAATGCGGCTGAAGACACGAACAGGGCACCAAATGCAAGTACTGCGGACATAGACTTTTTCATGGGTAATCTCCATCTATCTAGTTCTCGTCCCACGAGGTGACATCTCGGTGAGACACCCGCATAAGGTGCGCAGACTTTACGGCCTCAATTAGATGTTGCTGGGGTATTAAATGGTCACAACAATGATCATAGAGCGGCAGTTAATTTGAATTTTTGTCAATCTCGGCAAGTCTGGTTTGTTTGTAGTTTGTCTTTGCCAATGATGAGCCCAGTGTTTCTAGGGTCGCTCAGCTTTCACCTTCTGTTTCCATTCAAGTTCGACTGGCGACAGGAACTGGTTCCTGAAGTTTGCGCTTTGAAGTGGCGCACGCCATGGTCCGATCCAATACCTCCGCCTGGCTTTCTCGCGGATTTTGAAGGACTACAGCGAAAACAGGTGAAACAACTATTGCTCCAACAGAGGCGTCGCGGTTCCTGCAGCGAAGCAGAAGCCAATCGCAGCCTCAGCTGATTGTTGGAAACTGAGACCGCATCGGCGATCTACGACATCTGACAGTAGGTAAAAGGCGGGCAGGCAGGTGAAGGGTGGCCGGTCGTCAGGGGAACCGAATGTCCAGATCCGCGAACAAGTCGGCAAAATCCGCAGATGGTGCTCTGTCGGTCACGAGATAGTCGCCGGGTTTCAATGTTGGCTGACGGAGCGCCGGCTTGCGCATTTGTGGCTCAAATTTGGAGTGATCGACCGCCATGATCGCACGCGCCGCATTTGCCAGCATTGCGCTTGCAATGTCGACCTCGCATTGCTCGTGGACGAGAAAGCCCTTCCGGGCGTCGACCAGCGAGGCCGACAGCAGAACGTAGTCCACCTGCATCCGCTCAATGACGTCAAACGCTGACCGGTCGAAAGATGCACCGTCATGGTCCCGCAATTGCGTTCCCGCCATGGAGACATTGTTGCCCGGGATCATCGCAAGCGTGCTTGCCACATAGGCCGAATTGGTAACAACAGTGAGTTCGCGCCGGTTTCGCAGTGCCTGTGCAACGAAACCGGAGGTTGATCCGGTATCGATTGCGATACTGTCGCCATCCTGGATGATTTTCACGACCTCTTCGGCAATCGTCACCTTGGCTTCACGGTTGAGGTTCATCCGGGCCAGATATGGCAGATCCGCCGCCGACTTGGTCGAAACCAGCGCGCCGTGCACCTTCTGCAGTGCGCCCCGGTCAACCAGGGGGCGCGAGACCCGGCGGATGGTCTGGTCCGAAACTCCGAGGAGACGCGACAGCTCTTGCACACTGACGGTGCCACGCATGTCCACGGTCTGTAAGAGCGTTGTTTCGTATTTCGACATGAAGCCTGTTTACACCAAAGTTTCTGGTCGAATAAGTCTATTTTGCACTTGGAATTCAACAAATTTCAACAACTCTATTGTGGTGGTGTTGATTTTTGTTAGGATTTGAGCTGTCCCTCAGCATTTGGATCTGCAAATTGACCCAACATTCGGCCAAACACCTGATCATCGGCGGCGGCATTATCGGATGCTCGATCGCATATCATCTGACCCGGATGGGCGAAAAGAATGTGATTCTCCTGGAACGTGCAGGCTTGACGGAGGGAGCGACATGGCACGCTGCCGGACTGGTCGGGCAGCTGCGCTCATCGCGCAATACCACGCGTATGCTTAAAAAGTCGGTTGAAATGTATGACCGGCTTCAAAACGAAGAAGGCATGCAGTTCGACTGGAAAAAAACCGGTTCGCTCAGGCTTGCCGCGACAAGGGAACGTCTTCTGGAAGCAAAGCGTCTGGCCACCATGGCGCGCAGCTTTGAGCTGGAAATGCAGATCATAACTCCTGACGAGGCAAAGGATCTGTTCCCACTGATTGAGGCGCGCGGTCTCGAGGGTGCTGCTTTCATTCCCTCTGATGGCTATGTCGACCCGGCTTCGCTTTGTCAGGCTGTCGCGGGTGCAGCCCGCCGCCAGGGCGCTGAAATCCGCCAAGGGGTCGAGGTGCTCGACTTTGCTGTCTCGAATGGCCGGATCACGAATGTCGAGACAAGTGAAGGCACGTTCGAAGCCCAGACAATCATCCTTGCAGCCGGCATGTGGAGCCGGGAACTCGGCTCGAAACTCGGCATTCGCGTTCCCGCTTGCGCGGTCGAACACCAGTATATCGTCACCGAGCCGACCGGCACCGAAGTTGGCCATTTCCCGACGCTGCGTGATCCGGAGCGCCTGGTCTATTACAAGCCGGATGTGGCCGGTCGGCTGGTCATCGGTGGCTATGAAGAGGATACGCTTCCTTTTGGAGACCGGGGCATTCCAGGTGCTTTCGTACGTCAGTTGCTGCCGGAAAACCTGGATCGCTTTCTGCCGCTTGCGGATCTGGCCAGCCAGGTCACGCCGGTCGTCAACGAGGTCGGCATCCGCCAGGTCATCAACGGGCCGATCCCCTATTCCGCCGATGGTGATTTTGTCATGGGCTGGCAGCCCGGCTTCAACAATCTGATGATGGCAACCGGATTTCTCTACGGCATCGCCGCAGGCGGCGGAGCCGGTGAAATGATTGCCGAATGGGTTGTCGAGGGGCAATCTTCTCTCGACCTATGGCCGCTTGATGTGCGCCGTTTCGGGCCACACCACGGAACTCGCACTTTCATGTATCCGCGCGCGGTTGAACACTATGCCCACCACTACAAGAAGAGATATCCGGGCCAGGAACACGAGAGCGCTCGTCAATTGCGATTGTCACCGCTTTACCAGACGCTCAAGGACCAGGGCGCGGTCTATGGCTCAAAGAACGGCTGGGAACGACCGCTCTGGTTCGCCCCTGAAGGCGTGGCACCGGTTGACCAGTTGGACTTCCTGGATCCTGGCTGGAAAAAATACGCAGCCGAAGAACACAAGGTCGTCCGGGAGCGGGTCGCGTTGATTGACCAGTCGAGCTTTTCCAAGTTCGAGATTGTCGGTGCGGACGCTCTCGCAGTCTTGCAACGGCTGGCTGTTTCCAACATGGACAAGCCTGTCGGCTCGGTCATCTATACCCAGCTTTGCAATGATCGTGGGGGCGTTGAGGCGGATGTAACGATCATTCGGCTGGATCAGGATCGGTTCTATCTGGTGACCGGATCCGGTTTCGGCGTTCACGACAGCGACTGGATCAAACGCAATCTGCCTGAAAACGCTTCAGTACACATCATCGAGGTGACGAGCGGATATGCGGTCATCAACATTGTCGGGCCGCGCTCACGTGACGTTTTGGCGACTGCCTCCGAAAGCGATGTCTCCAATCAGGCGATCCCTTTCTCCACGATGAAGGAAATCGTCGTCGGCGCGGCTCCGCTTCGGGCAGCCCGTATCGGCTATGTCGGTGAGCGCGGCTATGAACTGCATATTCCGACCGAATTTGCCACCCATGTCTACGACACGCTCTGGGCGGCTGGTAAAGCCCACGGCATAACGAATGTCGGGTACAGGGCGATCGAGAGCCTCAGAATGGAAAAGGGCTATGTTTATTGGTCCGGCGATGTCACACCGGACTATACCCCCATCGAGGCTGGCCTCGGCTTCAGGGTTCACCTCAAATCGAAAGGTGATTTCCTTGGGCGTTCGGTCCTGGAGAGGCAAAAGAACAAGGGTATCGAACGCAAGCTTTGCACGTTCGTCACGAAGGACCATCTGCCACTGACAGGAGGAGAAACCGTCCTGCTTGGAGACCAGGTGGTCTCGTCCGCGACCTCGGTTGGCTATGGGTATACTGTCGGACGGACAATTGTGCGCGGATATCTGGACAAGGCGCACTGGAACCGCACTGATTTCAGTCTGGAAGTCTTTGGGGAACGTCACCCGGTCACACAGGCCACCAGTCCACTTTACGATCCTGAAAACAGCGCACTCAAGGGATAAACGGGGGGAACATGACGGAACACGCTGAAAAGGTGCTCACGGCACTGCGCTCCGCGCCGCAATTTGCAGACATTGTCTCGGCAAAGCAGATAACCCGCCTCGGCGGATTGACCAATCTCGTGCACCGCGTCGACCTCGACGATCAGTCGGTTGTCGTCCGTATTCCGGGCGAAAACACCGAAGAATACATCGATCGGAGCGTCGAGAAGCACAATGCAATCGCTGCAGCCCAGGCCGGTGTTTCCGCCGATGTCCTTTACGCCGACGCCGCATCCGGCGTGATGATCACGCGCATGATCGACGGGATCGAAACCATGACCCCCAATCTCTTCAAGTCGCGTGCCGGATCGCCGGGCCGGGCCGGGGCCGCTCTCGCCAGACTGCATGCATCGGGCGAAACATTCCGGTTCCGCTTCGAGCTTTTTTCCATGATTGACGATTACCTCAAGGTTTTATCGACCAAGGATGTCACCCTGCCGGACGGGTATGAGGACGTGGTAGTGATCGCAATGCCCATTGGTGAGGTTCTGGCTGCGGCAAACCTGCCCCTGGCACCTTGCCATTGCGATCCTCTTTGCGAAAATTTCCTGGATGACGGCGAGAGGATGTGGATCGTCGATTGGGAGTATTCCGGCATGAACGATCCTTTGTGGGATCTCGGAGATCTCTCGGTTGAGGCTGGAATGAATGCGGCGCAAGATGCGGAAATGCTCGAAGCCTATTTTGGCCGCAAACCGACAGCCGCGGAGACTGGCCGGGTTGTGATCTACAAGGCTATGTGCGATTTGCTCTGGACCCTGTGGGGGCTTATTCAGCTTGCCGACGAAAACCCGGCCGAAGACTTCTGGGCCTACGCCACCGGCCGGTTCGAACGTTGCCGGACACTGATGCAGGATCCGTCCTTTCAGTCACATGTTGCTGCCGTCAGGGCCGGTTGAGCACCTCCAGAAGTTCGGCATGCAACTCCGTAGTAGCTGCCGTGACAGTGCGTCCGTCTGATGTCATTGTCAGCGGATTGCCTTGCCAGTCCGTCATGACCCCGCCTGCCGCCTCAACCACGGCAGATACCGGCAGATAATCGTAGGGCTGCAAATCGTAGTCCACGACGGCATCGACATGGCCCCGCGCCAAAAGCGCATGCGGATAACAATCGGCACCCAGTCTGCGCAGCTGTCCCGAACGAACGAGGCGCTGAAATGCTTCCGGTTCAGACAGAGCCAGTTTGTCGCCCTCATTGATGAACAGGTGGGCCTCTGCAAGAGAACGGCAGGAGCTGACATGGATGGCTGTCCCGTTGCACGTGGCCGGAAGGTTTTTGCCCCCGGCATAGACTTCGCCGAGTGCCGGCATCCGGATCACACCCATCTTCGGACAGCCTTCGATCAGAAACCCAAGCAACATGCCGAAAAGCGGCAGGCCGGCGATGAACGAACGCGTGCCATCGATTGGATCAATGATCCACATCGCAGCCGCCTCCCCGGTCTGTCCGAATTCCTCTCCGAAGATCGCTTCATCAGGAAAATGTAGCTGGATGCTGTCCCTGAGAGATCTTTCTGTCGCCTTGTCTGCCTGGGTGACAGGGCTCAAATCAGCCTTGGTTTCGGTCTTAGGATTTTTCCTGAAATAAAAAAGGCTGACTGCTGCAGCCTCTTCAGTCATCGCCAAGGCCTTTTCCAACCTGTTCGAAAGATCCGGCATTCCGCGCTTCTCCGCATTTCCGACGATTATTGACTAACGAATGATCGCTTTATGCTCAAAATGTATCCAAAACCGACAAAATTTGAAGCCATATGTTGCTTTTTGTTGATTTATGCTGGCAGTCTAAGAAGGTGTTGTGCCGAGATGGCATCTGCTGAGGGGGTGATGCCTGGGCAGTCCCGCATTGGCAAAATTCGTCAGGGAGGAAAATATGAAGCGCGTTTCTTTAGCACTGTCCGCAATGTTGGCAGTCGCGCCTGCACTCGCGGCCGAGTCCAGTGATCCGATCAAACTTACTCTTCATGACTGGTCCGGCCAGCTGATCACAACCAAGCTCATGGGCGAAGTTCTGAAGGAAGCCGGCTATAACGTCGAATATGTTCAAGCCGACTATATTGCCCAATTCGCAGGCCTGAAGACGGGCGACTTGCATGTCGCCATGGAAATTTGGGAAACGACCGGGCGCGAAGCGATGGACGAGGCCTTCGCGACAGGAAATGTCGTCAATCTTGGCGAAACCGGCCTCCAGGCAATCGAGGAATGGTGGTACCCGTCCTACATGAAAGAGCGCTGCCCCGGCCTCCCCAACTGGGAAGCTCTGAAGGATTGTGCTGAAGAATTCTCGACGCCTGAAACTGCGCCATTCGGCCGCTACCTTGGCGGACCCGTTACCTGGGGCGGCTTTGATGAAGAGCGTGTCGAGGCTCTCGGACTGGACTTCGAGGTGGTTCATGCCGGCACTGACGCGGCCCTTTTCGCCGAACTGGAAGCAGCTTACCAACGCCAAGACCCGATCATGCTTTGGGTCTATGCGCCCCACTGGGCCCCTGCGAAATATGATGGTGAATTCGTTGAATTCCCGCCGTTCTCACCGGAATGCTACGCCGATCCGTCGGTTGGTGTGAACCCGGATGCGGCCTATGACTGCGGCAAGCCGCGCGGCCCAATCTGGAAAGTCAGCTGGGCCGGTGTCGCCGACAAGTGGCCGGGCGCTGCGAAGGCAATCGGGAACTTCAACCTCTCCAACGCCGATTATGGCGCCATGGTCACCGAAGTCGATCTCAACGGCAAATCCGTTGATGACACGGTTGCCGCATGGATGGCCGACAACAAGGACACATGGTCGGGCTGGATTGCCAAATAAGGCCGTTCCATACTTCCTGCACGCAGCAATCCGAATTTGATGCGTGCAGGACACCAGTCCGGATGACTGGCAAGACAGTTTCCCGACACAGGGAATAAAACCTCCACCGAGGACTGGATGACGAAGCCCGTAATTCTCGATTGCCGGAACGTATGGAAGTTATACGGCCCGCAGGCCGATACTTTTTTAAAGACCAACGCCACTCCTTCTTCCGCCGATCTGGAGGCGGCCAATCTCATCGGAGCGGTACGGGCGGTGAATGTCCAGATCCGGAAGGGTGAGATTTTCGTCATCATGGGGCTGTCAGGCTCCGGCAAGTCCACGCTTGTGCGTTGCATGTCGCGGCTTGTGGATTCCACAGCTGGCGAAATCCGTTTCGAGGACAAGGACCTGCTCAGTGCCAGTGAAGAGGAACTGATCCAGATCCGACGCAAGAAAATGGGCATGGTGTTCCAGCAATTCGCCTTGCTGCCGCATCTGACGGTTCTGGAAAACGCTGCTTTTCCGCTCGACATCCAGGGCGTTGACAAGAAGACGCGCGAAGAACGGGCTCGAGAAGTCGTGGAACTGGTTGGTCTCAAGGGGCGTGAGGGCTATTTCCCGCGCGAACTTTCAGGCGGTCAGCAGCAGCGCGTCGGCATTGCCCGCAGCCTCGCCGCCGAACCGGAAATCTGGTTTCTGGACGAACCGTTCTCCGCACTTGATCCTCTGATCCGGCGCGAAATGCAGGACGAGTTCCTTCGGCTTCAGAACATTCTTCACAAGACGATTGTCTTCATCACCCATGATTTTGACGAGGCCATCCGGCTCGCGGATCGAATTGCGGTCATGAAGGACGGGATCATTGAACAGGTAGCGACCCCTGAAGATCTCGTTTTGCAACCGGCAACAGACTATGTCGCTGAGTTCACGCGCCATGTCAGCCGGGCGAAGGTAATCCGCGCAGCATCCGTGATGGAACCGCTGAACGGCGACAGCTTCGCCGGCGAAGTTTTCCATAACGCCGTGATCGAAGCCATTGCCGATCCGGTGGAAGCTTCGGACCTCCCGCACAAAGTCATGGACGGTGACAAGCCGGTCGGACAGATTTCCCGAAAGGCGGTCATCGACGTGCTGGTGGGACGCAGATGATTGCGCGCGCGGCAAAGTCCGGCTGGATGTTCTGGGGAACGCTTTTCGCAGTCACCTGGCTGCTGTCGAGCTACTCCTTTCAGCTCTACAAGGCACTCGATGCCCGTTGGATCGTTCGCTACCCCAAAGGTTGGGAATTGCCACTCGAAGACCGCATCAGTGCGTTTCTTGACTGGCTGGTTGAAAGCGCCGGCTTCTACTTCTTTTCGTTTCGTGACCTGACCCGTGCCATCTCGGCGTTGATCGAAGCCCCCTATCAGGTGTTGCGCAATCTGCTGGTCGAAGGCTTCAGCAGCGGCGTCGGCGATGCCGCCGCACAGATAGCCCCGGCACTCAGCTGGGTTGCGGTGATCGTGACGATCATGGCGATAGGGCACTACGCGCGCGACTGGTTTCTATCCGTTCTTGTCGGGGCCTGTTTTCTCTATCTTGCCGTATTCGGGCAATGGGAAAGCGCCATGGTGACGCTTGCCTCGGTGCTTATCTCGGTTCCGATTGGCGTCGTTGGCGGTCTTTTTCTTGGGATCCTGGCGTATCGGGTCCGCTGGTTTGAGCGCATGCTGCGGCCGATCCTGGACCTGATGCAGACCGTTCCGGTTTTTGCCTATCTCGTACCCATCCTGATCCTGTTCGGATTCGGTCCCGTCGCAGCACTCGTTGCAACGGTGATTTATGCCATGCCACCCATGGTCCGTATAACCATCGTCGCGCTGAACTCGGTACCGAAGGAAGTGATCGAAGCGGGCCGCATGGCAGGTTGCCGCAATCGGCAGATGATGTGGAAGGTCCTCGTTCCGTCAGCGGTTCCGACCCTGATGGTCGGTGTGAACCAGGTAATCATGCTGACGCTCAACATGGTGATCATCGCGTCCATGATCGGCGCCGGCGGCCTCGGCTTCGATGTTCTGTCCAGCCTGCGACGGTTGGATATCGGCGGAGGCATCGAGGCTGGGCTTGGCATCGTGGTGATGGCGATCGCGCTCGATCGGGCAAGCCAGGCCTTCGCGGAAAGGAGCGCGCGTCACCCCTTGGAAGGGAACCTCCTGCAGCGCCACCCATGGTCCGGAACGGTCTTTCTTGTGATCGCGTCAACGCTCATTCTGGGCCAGTTCGTCCCGGCTGTTCAGACTTATCCGGATGCCCTGACGATTACGACGGGACCGTTCTGGTCTGATGCCATGCAATGGATCAACGTCAACTTCTTCGACACGTTCGAAGCCATCAAGACGGTGATCCTTCAATGGTTACTTCTCCCGGTGAAGAAGTTTTTCAGCGGAATTCCCTGGGCCTGGGGGATCGTTGCGACCGCTCTCATCGCCTGGCGGGTCGGTGGTTGGAAGATCGGCTTGCTCGCAGGACTTCTGATGGCTTTCATCGCCGCCTCCGGGCTTTGGTCCAAGGCCATGGTGACGATTTACTTGTGCGGTGTCTCGGTTCTGATTGCGACGATCATCGGCATACCGCTTGGTGTCTGGGCTGCAGAAAGTCCACGCGCCGGACGCGTCATCCTGGGGCTGATGGATACGCTGCAGACCCTGCCCAGTTTTGTTTATCTGATCCCGGTTGTCATGCTGTTTCGCGTCGGCGATTTCAGTGCCATGATTGCCGTGGTCCTTTATGCACTGGCTCCCGCCGTCCGCTACGCAGCGCACGGCCTCAAGGAGGTTCCGCCGTCCCTGATCGAGGCAGGACTGATGTCCGGTTGCACCAGGCAGCAACTGCTTTGGCGCATCAAGCTGCCGCTCGCGACACCGCACCTCTTTCTGGGTTTGAACCAGACAATAATGCTCGCACTGTCCATGCTGGTAATCACCGCGCTCGTGGGCACAAGGGACCTTGGTCAGGAAGTCTATATCGCTCTGACCAAGGCCAACGCGGGCCAAGGTATCGTCGCAGGCCTTTCCGTCGCTTTCATTGCAATCATCACCGACAGGGTCATCAACGCGCTTGCGACAGGCCAGCGCGAAAGGCTGGGGATTTAAGCATGTCTGAAACCGCAATTGCACGAGCCACGGCACTTGCCTGCTTCTCCGACCCTCAGGACATAACCCCATTGGGAGGCGGCATCACCAACATCAATCTTCTTGTGCGCGACGGTGACCGCCGTTTTGTCGTCCGCCTTGGCGACGACATTCCCGAACACGGTGTCATGCGCTGGAACGAACTCGCACTCAGCCAGGCTGCTGAAATGGCAGGCGTTTCTCCGGCTGTCTTTCATCAGGAACCCGGAGTTCTGGTCCTAAATTTCGTGGAGGCGCGAACCTTCCAGGAAGCAGACGTCCGTGACCCGGCGAACCTGAACAAGATAATTGATCTGGTCGCCAGAGCTCATCGGGAACTGGGCGGCCATCTGAGCAGCCCGATCCTCACATTCTGGCCGTTTCAAGTGAACCGGACCTACGTAACGCGCCTGAAAGCCGATAGATCGGCACATTCTGACTTACTCCCTGGTCTGATGGACACCCTCTCCGATCTCGAAAAGGCCGTTGGCCCGGTCGACCTTGTTGTCGGGCACAATGATCTGCTCGCAGCCAATCTTCTTGATGACGGTGAAAGACTTTGGCTGATCGACTGGGAATATGGCGGATTCAACTCACCGCTCTTCGATCTTGCCGGCCTCGCATCCAACAATGGTCTGTGCGAAGCACAGGAAAACACGATGCTCGAGCAGTATTTCGAGGCACCGGCAGAGACGCACTGGCGGGCCTACCAGGCCATGAAATGCACGTCCCTGATGCGAGAAACGCTCTGGTCGATGACATCGGAAATCCATTCGCGCCTTGATTTCGACTATGCCGCCTATACCCGTGAAAACATGGACCGGCTGACCGCCGCCCTTTCTAAATTCCGTGAATTGTGAGAGCCCTCATGACACTTCCCTCATCCTCGAAGATCATCATTATCGGCGGCGGCATTGTCGGTTGTTCGACGGCCTATCATCTGGCTCAGATGGGGCAGGAAGTTCTGCTTCTCGAAAAGGCAGCCCTGACGTCCGGCTCCACATGGCACGCCGCAGGTCTGGTCGGTCAGCTGCGTTCCAACGCCAATATCACGCAGCTTCTGGGTTACTCGATCTCGCTATACGACAGGCTGGAAGCCGAAACTGGTCAGGCGACCGGCTGGAAAATGAACGGCGGCCTCCGCCTCGCCTGCAACAAGGAACGCTGGACCGAGGTCAAACGCCAGGCAACCACGGCCCACAGTTTCGGCCTGGACATGCAGCTGCTGACGGCAAGGGAAGCGCAGGAGCTTTGGCCGCTGATGGATATCAGCGATGTCGTCGGGGCCGCCTATCTGCCAACGGATGGTCAGGCAAGCCCCTCCGACATTACCCAGGCACTCGCCAAAGGCGCGCGGGCTGGTGGTGCAAAGCTGGTTGAAAATACATCGGTTCTTGAGATTTTGACCGAACGCGGGACCATTAAAGGTGTACGCACCGCCAAAGGCGATATCGCTTGCGAGAAACTGGTGCTGTGCTGCGGACAATGGACCCGGGAGCTCGCGGCAACGATAGGGGTCACCGTGCCGCTGGTTTCCGTCGAACACCAGTACATGATCACGGAAGCCTTCGGCGTCCCCTCCAACCTGCCGACATTGCGCGATCCGGACCGGCTGACCTACTACAAGGAGGAAGTCGGCGGTCTTGTCATGGGCGGATATGAGCCGAACGGTATTCCCTGGGCGGTCGACGGTGTACCCGACCCGTTCGACTATCAGCTGCTGGACAGTAACTTCGACCACTTTGAGCAATTGATGGAACTGTCATTGCCGCGCGTACCCGCTCTTGAAAATGTCGGCATCAAACAACTGGTCAACGGACCGGAAAGCTTTACGCCGGACGGCAACTTCATTCTGGGCGAAGCACCTGAGATGGCGAATGTCTTCGTCGGTGCCGGTTTCAACGCTTTTGGCATTGCGGCGGGCGGCGGTGCAGGAATGGCACTGGCCGAATGGGTCGCAAAGGGTGAACCGCCCTACGACCTCTGGCCGGTCGATATCCGCCGCTTTGGACGGCCCCACACCGACACCGACTGGGTGCGAACCCGCACGCTGGAAGCCTATGGCAAGCACTACACGATGGCCTGGCCTTCGGAAGAACACGACAGTGGCCGGCCCTGCCGCCGGTCGCCGCTTTATGATCGGTTAAAATCGGCCGGGGCTGTTTTCGGTGAGAAACTCGGCTGGGAGCGCCCAAACTGGTATGCCGAAGCCGATGAGGAAGCACGCGATATCTACACGTTCGAACGTCCGAACTGGCACGCTCCGGTCGGCAGGGAACACAAGGCAGCCCGTGAAGCCGCCGTCCTGTTTGACCAGACGTCTTTCGCAAAATTCATCCTGAAAGGCCCGGATGCCGAAGCCGCACTGAGCTGGATCGCCGCAAACCGCGTGGACAAGCCGGTGGGCTCGATCATCTATACGCAGATGCTGAACGACCGCGGTGGGATCGAATGCGACCTCACCTGCGTGCGAACGTCCATCGATGAATATTATATCGTCACCGGAACCGGCTTTGCCACACACGACTTTGACTGGATCGGACGCAACATTCCGGACGGATTGAGGGCCGAGCTCATCGATGTCACATCGTCGAATGCGGTGCTCTCGCTTTTCGGGCCAAAAGCGCGGCACATTCTTGCTGCCTGCACCCGGGCTGACGTCGGCAACGACGCGTTTCCCTTCGGTCAGGCGCACCGGATCGGAATTGCCGGCTGTCCGGTCCTCGCGCTGCGCATTACCTATGTCGGTGAACTTGGCTGGGAACTGCACTTGCCGACCGAATACGCACAATCAGTCTATGACGCGCTGCACGATGCCGGGAAAGAATTCGGCCTGCGCAACGCCGGCTACCGCGCAATAGAAACGCTGCGCCTTGAAAAAGGATATCGCGCCTGGGGATCAGATATCGGGCCGGACCATACACCGGACGAGGCCGGCCTCGGCTGGGCTGTCAAGATGAAGACCAATGCCGACTTCAAGGGCCGCAGCGCCGTGCAGCAACAGCGCGAGAACGGCGTGAAGAAAATGCTCGCAACCTTCACGACCGACGGCGACGTCATCCTGTCCGGACGGGAAACGATTTACCGCAATGGTGAACGCTGTGGCTGGCTGAGTTCGGGCGGCTATGGCCATACGCTCGGCAAGAGTATCGGAATTGGCTACGTCCGGCATCCGGACGGCGTTACGAGAGACCATGTCCTATCCGCCGACTATGAAATTGAAGTCGGAACCGAGCGGGTAAAAGCCGACGTCACGCTTGCTCCGCTGTTTGACCCAAAAATGGAGCGGATCAAGACCTGAGTCAGTTAGCGGTCTTGAAAACTCAAAATGATGCTTCGTTTGCTACCTTTTGAGGGCTCCTCACCGGGTGCCCGGAAACGTTACGGAGAGTACGTTCGAGATGCATTAGTTCCAAAGCTTTTCAACACCTTGAATGATCTGCTCGCTTTCGGCAACGCAAGCTTCGACCACCAGATTGAGACGATCTCTCAGTGGGTTCTCGTCGTCGGCGAACAAACCCCATGCGTAGCTAATCTTGGCCGTCAAAGGCCGGATTGACACACCTTCAATCGGCACGCCAAGTGCAGTTACCGGATCACAGAGAGCGACCCCCAACCCTGCCCGCGCCGCCATTGCCGCGCTCAGGGACGAGTTGGTGGCAATTTCAGACGAAGGTCTTATGCCTGCTTCGCCAAGTGCGCGATTGATGGCGTCACGAACACCGTAACCGTTGCAGATGGTTGCCATTCTTTCGCTTGCGAACACCGAGAGCGGGATCGGCTCGTCACCATCAAAGCGGCTCCCCTTCCGGACCACGGCGACGACCAGAGAGTCAAAACGAGCAAGGCATTTCAAGCGGTCGTGCTCACTCGGATAGGCTGAAAACCCAAGGTCGGCCGTGCGTTGACGAAGTGCGTGCAGAACCCGTTCTGAAGTTGTCGTTTCGACATGAACAAAATCAGGCAATACGTCAGCGACGCGTGACAGCACCGGTCCGACCAGTCCTGCGGACATTGTCGGAGTCGCAACGATGTCGATAGCAGCTAACCTTTCGTCTCTGATCGCATGAGCCCGTTCCGTCAATTGCGACAGGTTTGCCATAACACGCTGGGATTCTTCAAAAAATTTGATCCCCTTGGCGGTCGGAGAGATTTTTGGCCCGTTCCGCTCGAACAACGCAAAACCTACGCGCGCCTCCAAATCCTTGACCATTCTCGTCACAGCCGGCTGGCTGATTGACAACCTCTGGGCGGCGGCCGTCATGGACCCGTAGCGGACCACAGCGGCAAAAGCTTCCATTGAGCGAATGTCAGGCCGCCCATTATTCAGTGTTGACATATTAGAGAACCTATCATTACGGTAAGCTATCATTGACGCGTCAGTATGCAAAATTAGCATAGCAAGCTACTATGCGATCGGTAAGGGGACCGGCGCAATGACACTTGGATTTGTGAACGCGGTTGTTGGGGGCAAGTTCGGCCAGGATCAGATCTGTTCGAATACTTCTGCTCCGAAATCCAGGGGCTTCGCTGTTGCAGGCGACTCAATCTGCCAAGCTTTTCCCAGGCAGCCCTGCAAAACGCACTTCTCCAACCCGGGTCGAGGTGTCAACTTGCCAATGATCGTCGGTTCTAAGAAATTCCTGGAGGGCATGTAAGATGACAAAAATACTGTCCTCAATAGACTCGCAAGGCCTGGCGGTGCTCGAAGCCCGTCTCAAGGATGATCTGGATCTGCTTTGCTACCCCTCCAAGGACTGGATACCGCGAAGAGCGGATGTGACAGACGTCGTCATCATTGGTGGCGGAATGTGCGGGATGGTTGCCTGGCTGGCTTTGAGAACAGGCGGAATTCACAATATCCGCGTTCTCGATCGGGCCACCAAAGGCTACGAAGGTCCCTGGCTGGGATACGCCCGCATGGAAACCCTTCGGTCTCCCAAGTTTCTGACCGGCCCTGCCTTCGGACACGGTTCCCTGACATTTCAGGCCTGGTTCCGTGCCCAGTTCGGCACGAAAGACTGGGACGAACTGGACAAGATCCCCCGCACGATGTGGATGGACTACCTTTGCTGGTATCGCAAGGTCCTCAAGATCCCGATCGAAAACAACGTTTCGGTCGATCATGTGGAGCCCGATGGGGACCTGTTGCGGCTCACAGTCTCGGGTGCGGAAACGGGAACCATTCAAACCCGCAAACTGATCTTTGCAACGGGACGCGACGGAACGGGCGGCCCGAATATTCCCGAATTCATGAAGGAGCTGCCGAAGCATCTTTGGGCGCATAGCGCAGACGAAATCGACTTTGCCGCTCTGAAGGAGAAGCGCGTTGCCGTTATTGGTGTTGGCGCGTCGGCAGTCGACAATTCGGCAGAAGCACTGGAGCACGGCGCAGCGGAAGTGCGTCACCTGGTTCGCCGCAAGGAGATGCCGACAATCAATAAAATGATGGGCATTGGCAGTTATGGATTTACTGCCGGTTATGCCGCCTTGCCCGACGAATGGCGCTGGCGTTTCATGCAATACAGCTTCGCAACGCAAACCCCCTCTCCGCGCGGATCAACCTTGCGGGTCAGCCACCACCCGAATGCTTACTTTCATTTCGACAAGGCAACGACGCGGATAGATCAGTCCGGCGGCGGAGCACTCCTCCATTTTGCAGACGGTACATCCTACCAGGCGGACTTCGTCATCCTTGGGACCGGATTTGTCATTGACCCAATGGCGCGGACGGAATTCGGTGAAACGGCAGCGGAGATCCTTCTCTGGCATGACGTCTACACCCCACCTGCCGGCGAAGAGTCTGCGGATCTGGGGCGGTTTCCCTATCTGAATTCCGATTTCACTTTCAGGGAGAAGAACCCAGGCAAAGCTCCATGGCTGAAGAATGTCTACTGCTTCAACTACGGCGCATCGGCGAGCCTGGGCAAGGTGAGCGGCGACATTCCAGGCATCAGTGATGGTGCCGCATGGCTGTCTCGCTCCGTCGCGGCTTCGCTCTACGGAGAGGATATAGAGGCCCACTGGCAGGGGATGCAGGACTACGACACGCCGGAACTTCATGGCGATGAATGGCAACCGACCGAGCTGCCGCTGGAAGCACAACGAAGGGAGAGCGAGGCGGTATGAATATGTCTGACCTCACAATCCTTACCCAGGCCGGTGTTGCACCGGATAGCACCTTGTCCAGGGTGGTATCGATGCGCGGCAACATCATTGGCATGACGCAGTCTGCCGAGGAAGCCGTTTTGCGTCCGAAGGAAACAGGCGCCTTTCCCCACGACCTTCGCGCAGCGATAGCCGCACGCGTCTCGCGCCTCGCCGGAGATGAAGCATTGACGGCATATTATGTAGCTCAGGCCGGACAATACGCGGCTTTGGGAGAGCTGGGAGACCCGTGTGAGCAGCATGCAGATTTGGCTGTGGTTTTGTCTTTCGTCGACAAAATCGCAAATCAGACCCGGGATGCTGCTGCCAACGATATTTCGGACCTGCAGGAAGCAGGTGTTGCCGATGCCGATATCGTTCGGCTGTGTGAATTGGTTGCCTTCCTTGCTTTCCAGATACGTGTGATTTCCGGATTGCGCCTGATGAATGGAAAAAGCACGTGACCCGGATCGTCCACAAATTCACGCGCAAGGTTCCCGAATGGCGTCCGCGCCTGAAGCCGGTGAAACTGGAAGAAGCCACTCAGGAGCAGCTCGACGCGCTCAAGGTGACCCCCTCCAACACCAAGGTGTCGGCCTACGTCTTGACCCTTGCCCATGATGTCGAGAGCCTTTCGGTTCGCTCCCCGCTGTTCAACGCGATCATGTATGATCGTGGCGGCATGTCACGTGAAGAGCGTGAACTTGGTGCTTTGGCGGCATCCATGGTCAATCGCTGCATTTATTGCGCAGCAGTTCATGCGGACCGCCATGCAAAACTTGCCAAAGACGAAACCGTGACGGACGAGCTGTTCCTGAACGGCAGCAATGCCGATCTCAGCCCGAGAAACCGTGCGATTTTCGACTTTGCGCGCAAGGCCGCTGAGGCACCGCCTTCAGCTGGTCCTGAAGATATCGAAAAACTGTCAGATGCAGGCCTCTCAGATGAAGAGATCTTCGATCTGATCTTGTCATCCTCTTTGTTCGGATGGGCAAATCGCCTGATGCACGTTTTGGGCGACCCGGTGGGTCGAAAGGAGACGGCATGAAGGATCAGATGCGTATAGGCATTGCAGGTGCCGGATCAATCGCGTGCGGCACGGCAGCACTTTTGTACAGGAACAAGCATCTTCCGACACTCTGGTCGCCGTCGGGTAGAAGCACGACCGCCTTCGAAACAAAGCCCTTGCAGGCTCACGGGGTGTTCGAAGAAGAATTTATGCCTGCAATAGCCCAATCGGCACAGGAGCTGGCCGAGGCGAACGATGCACTGATCATCGCCTTGCCGGCAACCGGGCACAAACAAATCATGGATGCGCTGGCCCCCCATATTCGCGAGGGGCAGCACGTCATTATCTCATCCCATGCGTCTTTCGGCGCTGTCTATCTTACGCAGGCTTTGGCAGCGCGTGGCGTATCGGCACCCGTCACCGCATGGGGCACGACTATCGTCTCGGGCCGCCGCGAGCAAGGACCCAGGGTACGCGTCAACACCATACGAAACCGGGTTGATCTGTGCACCGTGCCCGAAGCTGAAACAGATCACGGACTGGCCCTTTGCAAGAGTTTGTTCGGCGACCGCTTTATGCCACGCGATGGCTTGCTGGCCATTTTGCTGTCCAATCTCAATCCGCAGAACCACCTCGGAATCGCCCTTTGCAACATCACCCGGATGGAGCGTGGTGAGGACTGGAGCCAGGGACTGAATGTCACGCCGAAGGTAGGACGATTGCTGGAGAAACTCGACCTTGAGCGTCTTGCAATCGCCAAGGCGCTGGATCTGAAGGTTAAAACGATCTTCGAACACTTCCACCAGAGTTTCCACGTGCCTGTTGGATCCATTTCCGAAATGAACCAACAGATGCACACGCATGGTTATGGCGGCCTTGGACCGGCAACGGCAGACAGCCGTTACGTGACCGAAGATGTTCCATATGGACTGCAGGTGACCGTAGTTCTGGGCCGGTTGGTAGACAGGCCTGCCACGTTACATGAAGCCGGCATTAGGTTATTTTCAGCAATGTATGACCGGGAATTCGCGCTCGAAAACGAATTCCTCCATGCGTTGGAATTGGAAAGCTTCAGCCTTTGCGACTTGCAGCATGCGTCCCGCACCGGGGTGCTGCATAGACCATCCACGCCACAAACTTAAACAAAAAAGGATGGACCAAACTTAACCGACTAGGAGACGCTAAGATGACCAAACTTACCATTGACCGCCGACGCTTCCTGGGTACTGCTGCCATTGGGGCAGCAACTCTTGCCAGTCCTGCCTATCTTCGCCGTGCGAGTGCTGCAGGCGGTGAAGTGAACATCTGGACGTACAACGATTTTGTTCCCGAGGCCTTCAAGAAACAGTTCGAGGCGGACACCGGAATTAAGGTGAATATTCGCCTGGTTGATGACCAGGGCAAGCAGTTCAACCTGCTCGCCGCCGAAGCGCCCAATCCCACAGTGGACATCATGACCGTGGCCGGTCACCGTTTCCTGCAATTCATAGACAGCGACCTGCTTGCCCCGCTCGACACCGGTCGGCTGAGCAACTGGGGGAACATCAACCCGACATTTTCCGAGAGCGACTGGTCGACCATCAATGGGCATAAGTGGGGTGCACCTATCCTGTCCGGCATGGAAGTACTCGCTTACAACACCGAGCTTGTCACCCCCGAGGAAGCCAGGAGCTGGGACGTTCTCTTTTCGGAAAAGTATAAGGGCCAGACCGCCTATATCATCCAGGACATGATGTCGATCGTCATGCTCAAGATGGGCTACGACGGGAATATGGTTGCTTATCTCGATGACCCTGAAAAAGCAGCTGCGATTGTCGAAGAAGCCAAGGCGTTCCTGATCGAGAAGAAACCGCTTGTCAGGAAATATTATGACAGTGGCGCTGAAGTACAGCAGATGTTCATCAACCAGGACATTGCTCTTGGGCACAGCTGGAATGGCCCTGCCGCGGCGCTCATCAACGATGGGTTCCCGCTGGCCATGACCATCCCGCAGGAAGGGTCTTACGGCTTTGTCTACACCTACAACATTGCCAACAACGCTCCGAATGCTGACAACGCTTACACGTTCCTGGATGCCATCTTGGCCTCTCCGGAAATCGGTGCGTCGATGACCAAGGCCTCCGGCTTCATCTCCACCTACAAGGATGCATCGAACTATCTGACGGACCTTGAAAAGAAATCGACTTCATTCTCGGACGACGAACTTGAAAACCTGCAGTTCTTCCGCGCTGAAGCGAATGAGATGAAGTACGGGCTTGTCGATCCGGCCGTTGAAGCCATCAAGGCTGCCTGAGCTGTCGCTCTGAAGATCAGAAAGACCTTGTCCGCCCGTGAGGCGGGCAAGGCAATCAAGTCACATTGGGGGAAACTGGCATGAGCGATGATGTCGCTCCACGCACTGGCCGCGGCTCTGACACCATGGAAAGAAAAGGTCTGACCTTCTGGGGCACATTGTCAAGCTGGACGCCTTATCGGGTTGTTGTCGGGCTCGCAACCGCGTCGCCGCGACGTCAGTTCCTGATCCTTGCTACCTTTCCTTTGCTATGGGTGCTCACGCAACACCTTGGACCAATGCTGCAGATGCTTCGGGTGAGCTTTACCGATGCCTATCCGGTTGCACCCGGGGTGGAGCAGCATTTCACCCTCGACAATTATGCGCGTTTCTTTGGCGACTATATTTTCTGGCAGCCGTTTTTCCGCACGCTCATCTTTGCCAGCGTCTTCACTTTTTGCACTTTGATCCTGACTTATCCCGTCGCCTATTTTCTGGCGCGTCACGTCAGCCGCAAGAACCAGATGCTGATGCTTCTTCTATTGCTGATCCCGTTCTGGGTCGGTGAAATCGTCCGCACCTATGCAATCATGATCCTTCTGGGAAACACCGGAGCGGTGAACCAGTTGCTCAAGTGGCTGGGCCTTATCGATCAGCCGATCCCGTTCATGTACACCAGCTTTTCCATGGGTGTCGGGATCGTCTACCTGACTGCACTTTACATGCTTTTACCGCTGTATTCGGCATTGGAAAAACTTCCCAGAAGCTACAATGAAGCTGCCGCCGACCTCGGCGCTTCGGCATGGACCCGCTTTCGCCGGGTTACTCTTCCCCTCACGCTGGAAGGGATCTCGTCAGGATGTACGCTGGTGTTCCTGATATCGACAGGGTTCTATGCAACTCCGGTTCTGCTCGGTGGTCCTTCCACGACCGTATTTGCCGAAACGATCGCCGGGTTCTTCCATGTCGCTGGCGATGAATGGCCGACAGGTGCCGCCTTTGCGACAATCATGTTCATTGCCGCGATATTCCTGACCGGCGTCTTCCAGAAACTGATGAACTCTCTACGCAAAGGAGACAGGAATTGAACCGGGGCAATCGTATCCTGCTCTCTTGTGTCTACTGGGCGTTTGTTCTCTACGTCTTCGTCCCTCTGGTCCTGATGATTGTCATGGGCTTCAAAGACAGCAAGTTTATCGGCTTTCCGATCCGCTCGTGGACACTCGACTGGTACACCGGCGTCTTCGACGATGCGGCGGTACCGTCGGCATTTATCTATTCGGTTGTCATTGCAGTTCTCGCAACGGTCATCTCCGTTTTCGTCGGAACCTGGATTGCAGTCCTCTTGGAAGGCAGGAAGTTCCTTGGCCGGACCGCAATTTTCGGCCTGACAATTTTGCCTGCGCTCGTCCCCGGTATTATTTCCGCGATTGCCTTTCGGATCTATGCAAGGTGGCTCGGCATCGAACCGGGAATGGGCGCTATTGTGTGGGCGCACGCTGTTCACAACGTACCTTTTGTGGCCTTGGTGCTCATGGCACGGCTGTCGACATTGCCGAAAAGCCAGATTGAGGCGGCGCGAGACCTTGGTGCCGACCCTATTCTGGCGTTCTTGCGGATCACCCTGCCCTATCTTGTTCCTGCAATTCTGGGAGCCAGCATCTTTTGCCTGTTGCTCAGCTTTGATGATTTCGTCCGTTCCTTCTTCCTGGGAGGTTATGAGCCGACGTTGCCTGTCCTGATATTCGCCAAGCTCAGATCCGGCATGTCGCCGGAAATCAATGCCATTGCGACAATCGCGCTGATCCTGACGGCTGCAATCGGCATATGGGCGGAACGTTTCACCCGACGTATGAACAAGGAGTCCCGAAATGACTGATACGAATGCCCTTGTTCGCATCGAGGGTGTGACCAAGAAGTTCGGCGAGACCGTCGCGTTGGACAACCTCACGCTTGATATCGCCCGGGGTGAATTCGTCACCTTCCTTGGCCCGTCCGGTTGCGGCAAGTCCACGACGCTCAGAATTCTTGGGGGCTTTGAGCGACCAACATCGGGGCGCGTCATTCTGGATGATGTTGACGTTACGCGGCAGCCACCGGAGAAGCGCCATGTGAACATGGTGTTTCAGGATTATGCTCTGTTCCCTCATATGACCGTTCGCCAGAACATCTCTTTCGGCCTTGAACTCAAAGGGATGAACAAGACTGATATTCGCCTCCGGCAGGATGAAATTATGTCGTTTCTGGAATTGGACAATTTTGGAGACCGATACCCAGGTCAACTGTCGGGTGGACAGCGACAGCGTGTGGCGTTGGCTCGGGCGCTCGCACCTGATCCCGCCCTACTGCTACTTGATGAGCCGCTCGCGGCGCTTGATGCGAAACTTCGCGGTCAGGTTCAGCAGGAACTCAAGGCAATCCAGCGGCGAACCGACAAGACTTTCTTCTTCGTAACCCACGACCAGGAAGAAGCTCTGACAATGTCAGACCGGATCGTGGTCATGAACCAAGGCCGCGTTGAACAGGACGGAACGCCCGAGGAACTTTATTTCCATCCCGCAACCAGGTTTGTCGCCGAATTCATCGGTGAGACAAACCTCCTGACCTGCAAAATGCGCGGTCAAGATGGCGATGCGATTGTGATGGACTGGTTTGGCAAGACGCTAAAAGGTCTGTCGCCAGGTCATGTCCCCCAGGTTGGCGATACCATCACGGCATCAATCCGATTGGAAAAACTCGCCTTCCACGCGGCACGTCCGGAGCACTCTAATGCAGTTAAGGGAACCGTTGTCGGCAAGACTTTTCTCGGCAGCCGCATGACGCTCGACCTGATTGTCGAAGAAGCACAGGGCGCAAGACTTCGCGCCTTCGTAGATGCGGATGTCGGACAATCAATCGGCTCAGAGCCGGTTTGGATTGGATGGGATAGTGACAGCATGGCGGTGCTTCGCACATAGAGCTGAAGACGACACGAATGTCCGTCACAGGCGAATTTGCAATAGTTAGCCGTCTATAGTTTCCAGTTTCAACATTTCGTCTGCGATCTATTGCCGTTGTCGCTTTCCGCTCCAATCCGATTGAAGACACCTTTTGGACGTCGCAGCAGAAGCAACGTCGTGGGTGAGCTGTTCAATAAAGCTCAAGGCTATTTTTTGATCGTGAACGCTGGAACTGTGCCGAAATGCCTAAGAACTTTAGGGTCCCCTTCTAGGGAAAAGAAGCGTCACCAATCCTCTCACGCGTAAGTCTCTCCAAACACCTGAAACAAACGCAGGTCCGGTCCTTTCAGGACCGTGAACGGCTTGGGATTCGTTGTTGGCGATATCCCGGCAATCTCCAAGGGGAATTTCGCGACCATCTATATGATTGGTTGCGTTTTCGGGCTGATACAACTTTCTACAAATCAGTGGTACGCCTGGCACACTTCTACGACAAATTGACAATAGTCTGCCTGTCCGAAGCGAAATTCGGCTCTCTCGGATCAGGGCAGAGAACCAATTGAAACTAAGGTGAATATTTGAATTCTCACCCACCATGATGACTGCAGGCCGCTTCAACCAACACATCATTTCTTCGCATCAATAGGTCTATTGGAATTGATATGAGTTCGGAACTAGCGCGCCTTGTGCAAATAGCCTTGTCTCATCAACATGCTGGACGACTTTCCATCGCATTCGGTCTTTTTGAAGACATTCTCAAACGGGATCCGAACAACGCTCAGGCAAATTTCACGCTTGGCATCGCAGCTTATCAGGCCGGAGATATTGGGTTGGCGATTGCCCGTCTTAATATTGCCGCCGACAAAGCTCCCAAACACCCGCAGGTTCATCAACTTCTCGGATTGGCACTGCTGAATGCCGGTGATCTGAAGTCCGCTCAAAAGTCTCTCAAGAAAGCGATTTTGCTCAGCCCCAACGTTGCCGACTTTCACGCCCAGCTTGGAGATCTTTATACAAGAAAGAGGCAACCAGACCTGGCCCGCGCAAGTTTTGAAGCTGCGCTGAAGATTGAGGCGAACAATGGCTATGCCTTGATTGGTATGGGGCAGCTTGAGGTTTCGGTAGGCAATATCGAAGACGCGGTCACTTGGTTTGAACTCGCGATTTCCCAAAAGAAAGAACTGCCGGCGGCTTACCAATTTCTAACAATGACAAAGACTTACCAGTCGAGACCGGAGGAACTCAGCCAGATCGAAGAGCTGCTGAAAAACGTGGCTCAGGCAAATACAGAAAAGTCCAATTTGCATTGGGCTGCAGGCAAGATTTACTACGACATCGGCGATACTGAGCGCGCGGTGCAGCACTATCGCAGCGCTCGGAAACTTAGATATTCGGACTTTGATCAGGTTAAGTATGAAGAACGCATGGCTTTTATGAAGGAAGTTTTTAACAAGGACTTCTTTTCAAGCCGGCTGGAATTTGGAGACAAGAGCAAGCGACCGGTTTTCATTTTTGGGATGCCAAGATCCGGAACCACGCTGGCAGAGCAGATTATCAGCCGTCATTCGCACGTCGCCAGCGGAGCGGAGATTTCCTACTTCAGACATCTTCAGCAAGACCTTGGCTTGACCCGGGCACCAAGCACGGCACTTGAAACACGGCTGAAGAGCATGGAAGCTCGTGATTTCAAGACTTTTGCCAAAGGCTATTTGAGTGCGTTGAACGATGTCGACAAACGAGCCGACCGTGTCACCGACAAGATGCCGCACAATTACGAAATGCTTTGGCTGATGAGCCTTCTATTTCCAAATGCGGCCTTTGTTCATTGTTGTCGTTGTCCTGCCGATACCTGCATTTCGCTTCTGTCTCACGCACTATCTCCGGCACATAGCTATTGCCTGACGCAGCAATCGGTTGGTCGGTATTTCCATGCATATGCGAATTTAATGGAGCATTGGCAGCAAGTGTTGCCCGTACAGTTACATCGGTTGAGTTATGAAAAGCTGGTCGATGACCAGCTGGGTGAGAGCCATAAACTATTGGAACAATGCGGGCTCGAATGGGAAGAGGAATGTCTCGAGTTCTATAAGGGCAGCAGCCCGATCACGACTTTTTCCAACCTGCAGGTTCGCAGGCCGATATTTCGATCCTCTATAGGACGCTGGCGCCGATACAAAAACCTGCTCACGGATCTCTTCGATGCGCTTGGCTCGTTGGCTCCACGTGAACTGCGCGAAGGAGAACAGTCTCATCTCCCCAAGCCTGGCTGCACGACAAACAATCCTGACAATGATGCCTCAATAGAGAGACAAAGAGGTGCTTGAAGGAGGTCTCTTCATTTCTCGCATCCGGTTGGAAGTCTGTTTTCGAATAAGGCAGCACCTTAGACAAGCATCGCGACCTGACCTGTAAAATGGGTCACCATCCACCTTACCTCTCCTGCTCGCGTATCCAACCTGATCCAACTTTTTCACCTGTCGGCAGTGGACCACGCTTTCCAATTGGATTAAGTTTGTTATGTTATATCGTAACATAGAGGATGAAGATGTTCTTCAACTATCCACATGCCATGGTCGCCGCAGGTGCGCTTGCCATGGCGTTGGGCTCCACCGTGCCCGCAATTTCTGCCGATGAAACAAAGGAAACCTGGCGTCTCTTCATCACCGACCAGGCTGAAGGACTGATCACGGTCGTCGACCCCGCGAAAAACTCCGTGCTCAATCGCTTCTCGACGCTCGGCTATGTGACACACCTCAAACCGACAGAGAGTGGCAAAGCGCTGTTCGCGGTTCAGATGGATCATGACGCAGTCCACGTTGTCGAAACTGGCATCGTCCTTACGGACCACGGTGATCATCAGGATATCGAGATCAAGGATGCAGCGCTTCTGCCGACAGTGATTGAAGGCCCCAGACCTGTTCACGCCGTAATGCATGACGACAAGGTACTGCAATTTTTTGACCTTGATGGCGAAGCCCGGGTCTATACGGAAAAGAACCTCTTGGAGGGCAGCGCTGAGCACAAGGTCGTCAAGACCGCGGCTCCACATCACGGCGTGGTTGTTCCAATCAATGATCACTTTGTCGTATCGGAACCCAATCTCGACACAGCGACGCCTGCAGACAAGTTACCGCCGCGGTTTGGCGCAAAGGTCGTCGACAATAAGGGCAAGCAGGTTGGAGAAGTTGCGACTTGCACAGGTCTACATGGCGAAGCGACATCCGCCGGTCTTGTGGCATTTGGCTGTGTTGAAGGTGTCCTCGTCGCGCAGTCGGATGGCAGTGGTCCACCGAACCTTGAACTCATTGAGTATTCCGCAGACATGCCCGATGGTCGCGTTGGCACGCTTGTTGGCGGAAAAGCCCTCCAGTTCTTTCTTGGCGACTACGGCGATGACCGGCTCGTCTTGATCGAACCGTCCAGCGACACTCCCTTCCGTTTGGTCGACCTTAAAATTCGAGACGTTCACTTCGTTCTTGACCCAATCCGCGTGAAATATGCCTACGTTTTCACTGAAGACGGAAAACTTCACGCTCTCAACGTCCTGAGCGGCGAGCTCGTCCGTTCAGCCCAAGTCACCGAACCTTACAGCAAAGATGGCCATTGGCGGGCCCCGCGGCCCAGGCTTGCCGTTATGGGTGACCTGATCGCCGTCACAGATCCGCGCGAAAGCCTTGTCAGGCTTCTTGATGTGAATACGTTCGAAGAAGATCGGACCATCGCTATTGGTGGCTCGCCTTTCAACATCGTCGCCATCGGCGGATCGGGCCTTCAACACTGAATGTCAAACAGCTCACAAAGGGTCGGCTGTCTCTTAAGGAGCAGCCGACTATTTCGTGTGACCCCACATCTGGACCGAAGCTCTATTCAATCGCAAACCTATCGGATCCACCTGTCTCTTGAGCAGCCTGCTTGGCACATTCAAACAAGGCCCATCTGTCTTCGGGTTCCTTCATCAGACCAAGGTTTGTGACTGTCGTCATGACACAGGCCAGTTCCTGCCGCGCGTCGAAAACGGGCACTGCCTGACCTGTAATGCCGGGAGATAGATGGCCTATAAGTTCTGCCCAGCAGGAATCGCGCATTTGTTTCAGTTCACGCTTTGATGGTTTCTTGTTGCGATACCCGGCAGGTTGCAGTTTCCGGGCAACGTCCGCATGGGCCTCGGACAGGTAAGCCTGGAACAACAGCCCGCACGCAGAGTTGTCCAATGGTAGGACATTGCCAAGACTTACTGTGTTGACGGCAAAATAAGCACTTCTAAACCACCTGACGATGGTTGGCCCGCGTTCCGTCCATATCGCAACACCGGCGCCAAGGCGACATTCTAGGTCTCTTAGTATGTCTCAAATAATTGAGCCGCTGGCAGGACTGATATCCTGTCAGCGGCTATTTTGCTGGTCTGTTATGTCAGGCCTTAGAACGTAATCGCCCGATCACCCGCAGCATCCTTTATCCGGGTCGGCAGTCCGATGCGGTTCAAGATGGCAAGGAACGGGTGCGGCGGAAGTTCTTCGACGTTGGCCATCTTGCTCACGTCCCATTCGCCAGTGGCGATCAGCATCGCGGCAGCAACTGGCGGTACACCTGCGGTGTAGGATATGCCCTGACTGCCGACTTCCTCGTAGGCTTCCTTGTGGTCGGCGACGTTGTATATGAAGACCTCATGATCCTTGCCGTCCTTGACGCCTTTCACGAAGTCACCAATGCAGGTTTTTCCCTCGTATTCCGGCGCTAGTGAAGTTGGGTCCGGAAGGCAGGCCTTTACCACTTTGAGCGGGACAACATCCAGGCCCTCTGCCGTCGTGACCGGCTGTTCGGAGAGAAGACCGATATTCTTCAAAACGGTGAAGACATTGATGTAGTGCTCACCGAATCCCATCCAGAAACGGACGTCGGCTCCATCCATATTTCTGGCGAGAGAATGGACCTCGTCATGGCCACACAGATAGGCCATGCGCTTGCCGACAACCGGAAGATCATATTCCTTGCCGATTTCGAACATCTTGTTCGCCTGCCAGTCGCCATTCTGCCAGGAATATACTGTGCCGGTGAATTCGCGGAAATTGATTTCCGGATCGAAATTGGTGGCGAAGTAGCGGCTGTGGCTTCCCGCATTGATGTCAACAATGTCGACCTCGGTGACTTTGTCGAGATAGTCGTCCTTGGCAAGACGGGCATAAGCATTGACGACACCCGGGTCAAAACCTGCTCCCAAAATGGCCGTCACGCCGGCTTGTTCGCATTCCTTGGCCCGCTTCCATTCATAATTGGCGTACCAGGGCGGTGTCTCGCAAATCTTGCCGGGCTCCTCATGGATCGCTGTGTCAATGTAAGCCGCACCGGTCTTCAAACACGCGCTCAGGACAGACATGTTCAGGAAGGCCGTGCCGACATTGATGACAATTTGCGCTCCCGTCTTGCGGATCAGTTCAGCGGTCGCTTCGATATCGAGCGCATTCAGTTCGTGTCCTTCAAGGACGCCCGGCTGTTTAAGAGCTTTTTTCTCGTGCACGGTCTCGATAATCTTGTCGCACTTGGACTTGGTGCGCGAGGCAATATGGATGTCACCGAGCACATCGTTGTTTTGTGCACATTTGTGACCAACGACCTGGGCAACACCGCCTGCACCGACAATGAGAACGTTCTTTTTCATGTGTTCCTCTACCTTCCTTGGAACGTGAGCCTTGTTTCGTGCAACAGATCTCAGGAGAGACTCTGCTCGTAATCCTGGTAGTTAAATTCGCGGACAGGCACGATCGTCCCATCCAGTTCCTTCATGGCAATGGCCGGCATTTTTACACCGTTGAACCAATTCTTCTTAACCATCGTGTAACCGGCGGCATCCTGGATCGACACACGGTCGCCAGGCTTGAGTTCATTGGAAAATCTGAACTCGCCGAAAATGTCTCCAGCAAGGCAGGATTTTCCGCAAATCATGTAAGGATGTTCTCCCTGATCCGGGGCCACCCTGGCGCTTTCCCGATAGATCAGCAGATCGAGCATATGCGCTTCTATGGACGCGTCGACGATCGCCAGGTTCTTGCCGTTGAACAGGGTATCGAGCACCGTGGTCTCGAGGGTGGTCGAATTGGTGATCGCAGCTTCGCCTGGTTCCAGATACACCTGAACACCGTATTTGCCCGCAAAAGTCTTCAACCGATCTGCAAAGCGATCGATCGGATACCCCTCCCCTGTAAAATGGATGCCGCCACCAAGACTGACCCATTCGACTTGCTCAAGCAGTGAACCGAACTTTTGCTCTATGTCGGCCAACAGCCTATCGAACAGGTCAAAATCAGCGTTTTCGCAATTGTTGTGGATCATGAACCCACTGATCCGATCAACGACCTTTTCAACTTCCGCAACATCCCATTCGCCAAGCCGCGAAAACGGCCGGGCGGGATCTGCCAGATCGAAACTCGAAGAGGACACCTGCGGGTTCAGGCGCAGGCCACGCACAATGCCGTCAGCCTTGTCCGCAAAGCGTTTCAGCTGATTGATCGAATTAAAGATGATCTTGTCGGCGTGCGAGATTACCTCATCGATTTCGTAATCGGCATAAGCAACCGAATAGGCATGCGTTTCCTTACCGAACCGTTCATGCCCAAGTCGCACTTCGTTCAAGGACGACGACGTTGTGCCGTCCAGGTAGTCGCGCATGAAATCGAATACGCACCAGGTTGCAAAACACTTGAGCGCCAGGAGCGCTTTGGCACCAGATCGCTCCCTTACATAGGCGACTTTCTCCAGATTTTGACGAAGGCTTGCCTTGTCGATCAGATAGTAAGGTGTCTGAGGCATGTATCTAAATGTCCAACTATTCAACTGGCTGAGAACCAACGCTGCAGAACTGACCATCTGCAGTCTTTTCACTCCAACTAGGTGGATTGGGACTTCAAATCCAGTGCTAATCTTTGGGCCGAAGCACAAAAAGTGACTTACCAAGCGCCAGTTCGAATGCTGGCTTTTCAGGTCGCAACCGCTCTACCACAAAATCCCGGTACCATCACAAAATCGGGCTGTATCCGAACAAGCCCATTTTGCCAATGAATGATCGTAACCGTGTGCCTTAAATGAATTGCTTCGGTTGCCTGAGAGGTTCCGTCCCGATCTCGCGCGATTAGGTCTTCGTTGACCAGATTGTCTAACACACGTTCCAAGTGGTCAGCCTGAACATCCGTTGAAATTGCAAGCTCGGACAGCCCAATTCGACTAGAACCCGAACGCCCATTTTGCACCAACTCATTAGGGAGGTTCTTTGCACGACTGTGCCGCGCTAGCCGCCTTTCAGTCGCGCGACATAGTGCCAAAACCATCCAAACAAGCCCGAAGAACAATTGTAAACAAACTACTCACAAGGTGATGAGAATTTGCTCAAGAGGTTTAGCCCGTTTTTTGCACCTCTCCCCTATGGTGATTTCCCAGTTTTCTTTCGATACGGAAACGTCTTTTTGGGGGACAGGAACAATGCTCACGACAGGTTTTGATGCGACAACAAATGATGCGGAGACCAATGAAACAGAGACTCCCAATGCGCGCTCAAAATTCTATCCAATCATGGGCTCAAACATCAGCGTACAGGCAATAGTCGAAGGGTCGCTCCTTGCCGATATCGACCTTGACCCCGTTCCCGAATACGGCATCCATTATTGAGCGGTGTCTACCTATCGCCGCCGCTCGCTACGTCGAAATCCCAAATGCAACTGCCTACCAACTGTTGGATTATCAGCGCTTAAGCAATCGTTTGTTTCGACCCGGAAGGCACCATTCTAACCAGGGCAATTGTTCATTGCAGCGACCTGGACTAAAGCGACGCCAGATCCCTGAGCATCAACGCAATGCCCGGGAAGAAGATTAGCAGAGCTGACATCACGAAGAGGATCACGAAGAACGGAAACGTTCCTTTGATCACCTCCATGTAGGGCCGGTTGAAGATCGCGATCGCAGTGAAAATGTCACATCCGAATGGTGGAGTTGCGGACCCGATAGCCATTTGCAACGTAACCATCACACCGACAAGAACCGGATCAAGTCCCGACGCATCGACAATCGGCACGAAGATGGGTGTCAATATAACCAACACCACCAGTGAATCGACAAACATGCAGCCAACGAAGAAGCTCAGCGCGATAACTGCAAGAATATACTTGTCCGATGCACCTTCCAGGTTGAGTGGTTCAAGCAGCCCCTGAGGTATTTGCTCAAAGGAGATATACCAGGAAAACGCCTGCCCAACACCGACCAGAATGAACACAACAGCCGTGATCAGACCTGTGCTGAGTGCCGCATTCAAGACGTCGTTCAGCTTCAGCTCGCGGTAGATCACGCATTCAACAATCAGCGCATAAAGAACTGAAAAGGAGGCGGCTTCAGTCGGCGTCACTGCTCCTGAATAAATGCCGCCCACGATAAGGGCGGGAAACCCCAGAGGCAGCAGCGCTTTCTTGATCGCGGCAAGCCGCTCGGCAGCGGTTTTGCGCTCCACGAGAGCAATCGTTTCGCCTTGAACTAGGCTGTAAACGTAACAATAGCCCGAAAATAGAACCGCCAGAACGACACCAGGACCAATCCCCGCGATGAACAGCTCACCGACACTGGTGTTGGCAAGAGTGCCGTAGAGAATGAGACCGATACTTGGTGGAATGAGAAAGGCAATGTCGCTGGCATTGATGATCAATGCCATGACGAAACTGTCCTTGTATCCTGCCTTCAACAGCTTCGGGCGCATGATCTGACCAACGGAAACCACCGTGGCTTGCGTAGAGCCAGATACCGACCCGAAAAGCGTGCAGCTGAGGCAGGCAGTGATTGGCAGCCCACCCCTTCGATGACCAAAAAAGGCTTCAATCAGTCCCAATAGATTGTTGGCCGTATGACCCCGCGCCATGATATCGGCTGCCAATATGAACATCGGCACGGCAATCAATGCATTCGGCGAAATACCGGTCACGATCTGTTGGATGATGACGCCGGTGTCAATTTGAGAAAAGTGGACCAACCCGACCATTGCCGCAACGGCCAAAGGCACAACCATCGGGAAACTGAGAAACAGCAGCACGATCATCGTCACGACCAGGGTGAAGGTGATGACAAAAATGTCCAGTTCGCCTGCGACTATATCGTTGAGGAAGCTCATAACATCGCCCATCTCAGACACCGATATCTTCAGCTTCACCGTCCTGAACATCCAGTGACAGATAGGTTCCCCTTTGCGTGACATTCATCAGAAACGCGATCAGGTACTGGAGACTGGCCATCGCAAGACCGACGGGAATGACTGCGTAAATCAAATAGACCGGAAACTGCAGAGCTGGCGATAGCCGATTGATTTCCTTGACTTCCTGAACATAGAGGACCGATTTGTAGGTCAGAAACATCAGCAAAAGCCCTGTCGTCAGTGAGATCAACGTCAGCAGGACCTTCTTGGAACGCGGTGAAAGCGCATCATAGACGGCGGTCATACGGATGTTCCGCCCACTTCGGACCGCATAGGCGAAGCCCACGAATGTGACGCCCACAATCAAAAACTGGTTCAATTCTTCAGCGAAAAACAGGCTTTGCCCAAATGCATATCGACCGATTGCATTGGCTGTTGAGTTCACCATCATCAGCAATACCGCGATGATGATGATTGCCTTTTCGGCAAACTCAATCCCTCTGTTTGCAGTTAAGAGAAGCGTTTTCATTTTCAACTCCCGTCTGCCGGCCGTTCATCGGCTCAGCCGCCCCCTCCTCGCGCGTAAAACGCAAAAGGCACGGGAATACATCCCGCACCTTTCGCGCGTCTTTATGGGCCTATGAGGCGTCCTTTACCTCTTGAATCAGGTTTTCAAGAATTCTCTGGGCGCGGTCTCGAGCCTCTGACTTTTCCTCTTCGCCGTAAGCGTTTTCCACGACTGCGTAGTAAGTTTCATGCAGGCCCGTGCTGAGCTCCTTGAAGACCGCGCGCTCTTCTTCACTCAGCACAACAACTTTAAGGTCAGGACGCTCCGCCAGGATTTTGTCCATGTTTTCCTTGTTGATTTGGAGCTGATAGTCGTGAGCAGCCTGCTCCGCAGCTTCTATCGCCTTGTGAACCATGGCCTGCTTCTCAGCACTCAGGCCGTTGAACCATTCGCTGTTGGTAGAGACCGTACCGACATAGGGCTGCTGCCCCGGGAACATCAGGTAGTCTTGGACCTCATGCCACTTGGCGTTGTAGATAAAGTAGATCGGGTTGACCATGCCATCGACGGTCTTCAGCTGAAGAGCACCATAGACCTCCCCCCAGGAAAGCGGCGTTGGCGTTGCCCCGAAAGCTTTATAGGTTTCCACTGGAATTGTTGACGTGAAGGTCCGGATTTTCTGCCCTTCAAAATCCGCAGGGCTGCGAATTTCCTTGTTGGCTCCCCAGGCCATTTCGCCTTCGGAAATCATGGTCAGCAGTTTCAGATTGACCTTTTCGAACCTGTCGCTGAGGTCGTTGTAGATTGTTTCACTGCCCGTCAGAACCTTACGGACAACATCCACATCGCTTCCGAGGACATACGGAACACTGAGTGCCTGCACTTCTGGCACGTAGGACCCCAGGTGACCGGTGCCGACTGAAACAAATTGAACGACACCTTTGGCAGTCAGTTCAACGATGTCGTTTTCGGTACCCAATTGGCCGTAATAGAAGATCCTGACCTTAATATCGCCGCCCGACTCTTCCTTGATCGTCTCGGCAAATTTCTTTGCAAAAATGTCCTGCACATCGTTTTTGTCCTCTTCTGAGGCAAACTTCCATGTCTCAGCGCCGGCACCGGTCGCCAGGCCTATGGCCAGCATTGCTGGAATGACGAATTTCGTGAATAGTTTCTGCATGTTGCTTCCTTTCACGACCCGCTCACGCGGGCCCCTCTGAGATTATGACAAGGGGTAAAAAATCCTTGCCGGTTGTTATGTCGGGGAGCTGTGTGCACAAGGCGCCAAACCCTGCTGCGCCTGAAGGTGTGGTCGCTATGCCAAGCCTTGTCATAGCTGTGGCCGCTGCTGATCCATCTGTTTCGGAAAGTGTCTGGTAGATCACGTTGCAGCGCTCAAGCACGCGCCACGCAACGATTGAGGGTTCTTTGCAGTCCAGACGCCCCATGTTGGAATCCGGCCCGTCGGATCGAGCAGGCCGACCTGCGTCATGGCTCGCCTTCAGACAAGCCGCAGCCTCAGGCTCAACAACAATCAGCTCCGGCTGGACTGTCCAGTTCAAGCGGATCATGTGAGACATCGCAGCTGCGAGGCCTCCGACACCGGCCTGGAGATAGACATGGCTCGGCCAATCGCCCGATGCTTCGAACGAAGCCCGTAATTCTTCTGCGATGACGCAGTAACCTTCCATCACCCATTTCGGGATCTCGGTGTATCCGGGCCAGGTGCCGTCAGCCAGCAGCGTTGCACCGGTTTGCGCCGCATCGTCAATCGCTGCTGCGACGCTCTCGTCATAAACGTCGCCGGACCACACAACCTCCGCGCCCAGCGCACAAAGTCTCTCAGCAAAACTTGCCGGAACGGTTCTTGCCAGATGAATACGCGACTTGGCACTCACCCATTGTGCGCCTGCGGCAACGCCCAGCCCATGATTGCCTGCACTTGCGCAAACAAAGGTCTGCGTGTTGGCCATAGAACGCACATCAGCATCCAGGAAGCGTGGCGGTGTCAGGATTTCGCCGGTCTTTGCAAACCAGGCTTCACCGACGAGGCGGGCGACGGCGTAAGGAGCGCCGAGCGCCTTGAAGGCGCCCAGGCCCATTCGAGAGGTTTCATCTTTGGCCAGAAAGGAAAAGCCGCCGGGCCCTTGCAGTCGTCGCATTGGTGAGACGGCGTAGTTTTTCTGTGCTTTGAAGAAAGCAACCGCCTGTTTGAAATCAGGAGAAAAGTCGAGAATGTCTGTGTGTTTCATGCTCCATGATGTAGCATTTTCGAATTATTTGATTTTTTCATTATCTGGCTTAAGCTCGACGAAATTTACCGTTCAGACATTCAAACCAGAGAATTTGCATCATGCTTGACAATTTGGACGATGCGGACCGAACAATCCTAAGATTGATGCAGCGGGACCGTCGGATTGGGCTGGAGGTCCTGGCTGAAGAATGCGGATTGTCCGTCCCGTCAGTGCAACGGAGGCAGAAGCGGCTAAAGGATAGCGGGGTCATTCAGCAGGAAGTTGCCATTCTCGATGCATCGAAGCTCGACTGCAACATGACGCTTATTGTGATGGTGGAACTGGAGCGCGAAAGCCTTCAGCAGCTCGATATGTTCCGCAAGCTTGCCCGTTCCGAGCCACAAGTGCAGCAATGCTATTACGTGACCGGAGAAGCAGACTTTATCCTGATCTGCACAGCGCGCGACATGCAGGATTTTGAAGAACTGACACACCGGCTATTTTTTGAAAACTCAAATGTAAGACGGTTTCGTACGTCCGTTACCATGGAGCGCACCAAAGTCGGGTTGACCTTGCCGATATAGCCAGATCGCTGCCTAAAGCACGTCGAGAGATACCTTGACCCTGTCCATTACAACCGAGGTCTTGAAGCGGCTGATATTGGACTCGTCAAAGAAATGGTCCTGTGTGAACTGCTCGTATTCCTTGATGTCCCGAACCGTCAGGATCAAGGTGAAGTCGGCTTCGCCAGTCGTGTAGTAGCATTGTTGTACACACTGGGCATTCTTCATCTTTCGCTTGAATTCATCCAAGTGGCGCCGGCTTTCCCTCTCAAGAATGACATCGACAATAATTGTCATGTCCCGCCCCAGCATCGACGGCGAGAGAACTGAAACATCTCTTTCGATCACACCGCTTTCGCGGAGCCGTTTCAAACGCTTTTGCGCAGCTGCGGGAGACAGCCCGACGTCCTGACTGATCGTTTCAGCCGTCAATCTCGCGTCCTGTTGCACGAGCCGCAGTATTTCCAAATCCTTGTCATCCATCGTCTGAAATTGATCGCCTTTTCCCGATTTTTCAATGTTTTTCGTCGCCCAACGACCAAAAAACGACGCCATCCAGCCCTTAAGACATTGTAGTTAGAGATGAGGATACGGGAGGCATTTTCATGCAAACGTTTGACCAACGTCTGACCGCACGACGGCGGGACTTTCACCGCAATCCTGAACTCGGATTTCAGGAAAAGCGAACCAAACTTGAAATTGCCCGCGAACTGCGAGCACTCGGTCTTGACGTGCATGAAGGCTCAGGGGTCATTGGTGTTCTGCGCAGTGGCCGCGGCAACCGGGCCATCGCATTGCGTGCGGATATGGACGCACTGCCGATTGGAGAAACATCATCCCACGGCCATCGTTCCAAAACGCCCGGCGTCATGCATGCCTGTGGTCATGACGGTCATATGACCATGCTTTTGGGTGCAGCGGAACGGCTAGTCAAAGAACCTGATTTCGAAGGCACTGTCGTGTTCTTGTTCCAACCCAACGAAGAACTCGGGCTTGGCGCTAAGGCAATGATCGATGAAGGCGTGTTAAAGCAATTCCCGATTGATGAGATTTATGCGATCCACAATTTGCCAGGGGCACCGACCGGCCAGGTGTCCACCCGGGCAGGTATTATCTGCAACAGCGAAACACTCTTTGAGATCACTGTGACTGGCAAAGGCGGGCATGCCTCCATGCCGCACACCGGCGTTGATGCAATCACGGTCGCTGCAGAGCTTGTCCTTGCCTTGCAGAGCATTGTCTCCCGAAAGCTTCCGCCAGGAGCAGGAACAGTCGTTTCCGTCACCGAATTTGTGACGGATGGACAACGTAATGTCCTGCCTGGCCAGGCTGTCCTGAAAGGGGACTACAGAGCCAGATCGCCGGAGGACCGGGTTGCAGTGGAACAATTCATGCGGCAGATCGCCGACGGTGTGGCTGCGGCTCACGGCGTAAAGGTGACGGTGAACTGTGAGACGGAATTCATCGAGACGATCAACGCATCCGTACCGACGGAAGCAGTCTACCGCGCGGGACGAGCGGCCGGATGCGAGGTTATCGAAGACCGGCAGCCGATGAGTTTTTCCGAAGATTTTGCGCATTTTTGCGCGGCTGTTCCCGGTTGCTTCCTGTTGCTGGGAAACGGCGAGACGGGTGCAAACGGTCAGCCACTGCACGCTTCCGATTATGATTTCAACGATGCCTTGTTGCCAATCGGCGCGGAGTTCTGGGTGCAGCTGGTGCGCGATCGGTTGCCGCGGCGAAAGGACAGTCAATGACCGAAGTGCCTTCCCGCGGATTTCCCGAAACAGAATTTGAGGCGCGGACGCACCGGGCCCAATTTCGTATGGCTGCAGCTGCTATCGATGGGATCCTTTTCACCAGTGAGCCCGAAATTCGATACTTCAGTGGTTTTCAGACTTTGTTTTGGCAAAGCCCGACCCGTCCATGGTTTCTCTATCTACCTTCAACCGGCAAACCGATTGCGATCATTCCTGAAATCGGTGCGCAGCTGATGCACAGCACCTGGCTGGACGACATCCGCACCTGGAGCGCGCCCTGCCCTGAAGACGACGGCGTGAGCCTTTTGACGGAGCTGCTCACACCGCTTGCGAGAGAACGAAAAACACTTGGCGTGATGAAAGGCCACGAAACCGGACTTCGTATGCCACTGGGCGACTATGAAAGGCTGTTACAAGGTCTCCCGAACCTTTCAATTGCTGACGCAACTGGCCTTGTTAGGTCGTTGCGCATGATCAAGTCCGAAAGGGAAATCGAAAAACTGGCACACATTTGTGCCATTGGCTCACGGACATTTGCGAAGATTCCCGAGCTGGCACATGAGGGGCAACCGTTTGAAGACTTGTTTCGCGCATTTCGCCGAGAAGGCCTCGCGCAAGGAGCCGACGATGTTCCGTATCTTGTCGGTGGTGCGGACCAAGGTGGGTACCATGATGTGATTTCACCCCCCTCTCGCCGCCCCTTGGCTCGTGGTGACGTCCTGATGTTGGACACGGGCGCTGTCTGGGATGGATACTACTGCGATTTCGATCGCAATTTTGCCGTCGGAACCGCCGATGAGGCTACCCAGAGAGCTTATGACGTGCTGTGGCGCGCGACCGAAGCGGGGATCAATGCCGCCCGTGCCGGCGTCACTTGTCATCAGCTTTATCAGGTCATGCGAGGCGTTATCGCGGAACTGGACGACCGGGGTGGTGATGTTGGCCGATTGGGTCACGGACTGGGTATGCAACTCACCGAATGGCCTTCGCACGCTCCCTTTGATCACACGCCCATCGCGGAGAACATGGTTCTGACGCTGGAACCTTCGCTGAGCTATGGCGATGCCCGGATCATGGTTCATGAGGAAAACATCGTCATTCGCGAAGATGGTGCGCAGTTGCTTTCCGAACGCGCCTCCCGCGACCTTCCCGTCATCTGAGGTGACCTTATGAAACTGGAATTCGACACGGATGCAGGGATCGGAACGCGGGCAACGATGGGCGTGATCGTTCTTGCGACCGACGAAACGCTGGAGCCAGAATTTTCCAGGCTCATGGCACTCGACGGTGTCGCGCTTTATCACAGCCGCATTCCAATGGTGTCCGACGTTCGTGCCGACACGCTTGCCAAAATGGAGAGAGATCTGCCGTATTCGGCAGGCCTCTTGCCGCAATCGCTTGATTTCGATGTGATCGGGTATGGATGCACTTCGGCCTCAACGGTGATCGGCTCGCAGAACGTTGCCCGTGCCATTCAAACGGTCTATCCCAACGCCCTGGTTTCTGACCCTTTAGCCGCTGTTATTGCCGCAGGACGAGAGCTCGGTGCAGAAAGGCTCGGTTTCATAACACCCTATGTGCCGGACGTATCTGAGCGCATGCGTTTGAAACTGATTGATGCCGGTTTTGAAATTGCGGGATTCGGATCCTTTGAGGAAGGCAATGACAGGGTCGTTGCGCGGATCAGTGAGCAGTCGATCATTCACGCAGCCAAGCGGATCGCCGCGAAAGCTCCTTGCGATGCAATCGTCGTTTCATGCACAAACCTCAGAACTTTGAATATACTCAAGAAAATTGAACACGCGATCAGCGTGCCCATCATGAGCAGCAATCAGGCACTGGCATGGCACATGCTGCGGCTCGCAAACATCAATGACCCGCGACCCGATTTTGGCACCTTATTCGGCCAACACTGATTTTGATGACCTTCGCATCTGGCACGCACAGTTTGGCTTGGGATCGGCAACAATCGTCTTGGTCACCCGGCTCCCTCTTCGCCTTCAAGGTCATGGCGCAAATTGCAGAGTTGTTTGCAAGTCCCGCATGATTCTCACGATCATGCACAAAAACATCTGGACAATCAAAACATCAGATGTTTAATATCATCTCATGTCTGAATTGCTCTACTATGATCTCAAAGACACCGCTGGTGTTGTTCCGTCGCTTTCGACGCAGGTTTGCCGCGAATTAGGCAGGCGCATCGTCGGAGGTGTCGTTCGTGAGGGCGACCTGATCGACGACGAGAACAAGCTTTGCGAGCGGTTTGGCGTTTCAAAGTCTGTGGTTCGCGAAGCGGTCAAACTTTTGGTTGCAAAGGGGCTTCTGGAGGTTAAGCGCGGCAGCGGCACACGCGTCCGGCGGCGCGCCAGCTGGAACCTTTTGGATGATGATGTCCTGGCGTGGCATCTCAGCGTTGAGCCAAGACCCAGCTTCTTAAATCAGCTGCTCGATGTGCGTCAGGTTTTCGAACCGAGTGCGGCGGCCTGGGCGGCAAAATCAGCGACCAAGGTTCAAATCGATGAAATCCGTGCTGCGCAACAAAAGATGGAAAGCGCTTCGGAGATCCAGGATTACGTGGTGGCGGACGCCCTGTTTCACCGTGCTGTGCTTCGTGCGGCAAACAATGAAGTCCTGATGGCAATGGAAGGTGTGATCTTTTCTGCGCTTTTAAGCTCAATCCGACTGACTAATGCCGACCCAAGGGACAACAAGCGTTCCGTCCCCCTTCATCAAAAAGTGCTCGCCGCAATCGAAGCGCAAGACGCTGCAGCGGCAGAAGCTGCCATGAAAGAACATCTGGAGGACACTCGCGAGCGCCTTGCTCACATCATGTCAGGGGCCAGCGGAAAATAGGAAACACTCGCCTGCCTGGAGGGGCAGTTGCAGAACTTCACGCCTGTTGGTGGTCAGGCTAGTGGCCGGCGGTTCGAGCTTGTTTGGAACCATACTCGTCCCGCCGGATCGATCGCTTAATCGAAGGAATTCCACCAGAAGATCCGGCGCTGAAAGCGCTGAAACATCGACGAGGAGGATAGGATGTTTCCAAGCACTATGAAAGGCTTATTGATAACAGGCACGGCATTGGCCACACTTTTGGGAGCCGGGGCAGCCGCCGCGGAGGACATGGTTGCCTTGCTGTTGCCAGAGAATGTAAATCCACGCTGGGAACAGCAGGATGCGGCAGCTTTCGTATCGACAATGAAGGAAATCGCCCCGGACGTTCGGGTGGAAGTCTTCAACGCCAACAACGACACGTCCGTACAACAACGCCAGGCCGAACAAGCGCTCACGCAAGGGGCAAAAGTGCTTGTCGTCATTCCCATCGACGGTGAAAGCTCCGCGGTCATCGCGGATATGGCTGCGGAAGAAGACGTGCCAACAATCGCCTATGACCGAATGATCAATTCGGCGAACACCTCTTTCTGGGTGCAGGCGGACTTGGAGGGAATGGGTTTCGATCAGGCCAGTCACGTCATTGAAAACACCAAGGACGGCGACACCCTGGTTCTGCTCAAGGGCTCTCCGACGGATCCGAATGCTGCGGTCATTCACAATGGACAATTGCGCGCTCTTACCCCCCTGTTTGACAGTGGCAAGCGCATCATGGGGTATGAAAATTGGACACAGGGTTGGGACCCGGCAATTGCCAGGCGCTCTATGGATCAGGCCCTGACCCAGCTCAACAATAATGTTCAGGGTGTTGTCTCGTCAAATGATGGCAACGCCGGCGCTGCCATTGCGGCACTGGAAGAACAGGGCATGGCCGGAACGATGCCGGTTTCCGGGCTGGATTGCACGGTTCAGGCCCAACAGCTGATGCTTCTCGGCAAGCAGACTCAATGTGGCTGGCGTCCGCTTGCCGATATGGCAAACGCAGCGGCCAAGGTGACTGTGAGGCTCATCAAGGGTGAGGACTTTGCCGATCTGGCTCCGCAAAAGGTCAAGAATGGCGTAGGGGCCGAAGTCGCCTATGTTCCAGTTGGCTCCTATTCCGCCATTGGCGCTGAGGGCGTTGCCTACGTCATCGAAAACGACCCATCGATCACAAAGGAAATGGTCTGCCAGGGCGAAGCCGCGGCAACCGATTTCTGCAAGTAACCGGGCAATCCATGTCTTTGGAAAACAACAAGCAGGTGGGGCCGACGGCCCCGCCACCGCACTTGCGCGTTGCGGGCATCGAAAAACGCTTTGGTGGTGTTCACGCACTCAAAGGCGTCGACTTCGAGGTTGCGCGCGGTGAGGTCATGGCACTTGTCGGCGACAATGGCGCCGGCAAGTCGACGCTCATGAAAATTCTGGCCGGGGCGCTCACGTCAGACGAAGGTGATTTCTTCATCGACGAAAAGCCGGTCGTGATCAGCAATCCTCATGATGCCGGCGCACTTGGCATTCAGATTGTTTATCAGGATCTGGCCCTTTGCGAGAACCTTGATGTCGCGGCCAATCTCTCGCTTGGAGCTGAACCGGTGAAATCCGGCTGGCAGTTTCTACCGCGCATCTTGCGCCCCCTCGATGATCTTGAGATGGAAGTTCGCGCCCAAGCCGCCATAGACCGGCTTCAGGTACGAACGCTCAAATCCGTGCGTGCCAAAGTCGGTGGCCTTTCGGGCGGACAACGCCAGGCGATTGCCATTGCCAGGGCCGTCGGCGCGGAGTGCAGTGTCGTGATGCTGGACGAACCGACTGCGGCTCTGGGTGTTGCACAGACCCGACAGGTTCTGGATGTCGTCAAGCGGCTGCGCGACACCGACCATGCCGTTGTCTACATCTCTCACAATATGCGCGACATTTTCGAAGTTTCCGACCGGATCTGCGTTCTGCGCCACGGAGCCAATGTCGCAACCTGGAAAACATCCGAGACCACAGCCGACGAAATCGTCGTTGCCATGACTGCCGGATTGGACAACGGGGCGAATAATGCAGCCTAACTCTTCATTTTCACCGGTTGAACGGTTGCGACGGCTGCGCGAGACGCGCCTCGGTTCGTTCGTGCCAGTGCTTCTCGCCTTGGCAGCAATCTGGCTCTATTTCGGGATAGCACTTCCCATATGGGAATTCTGGGGTGATCAGGATGCAACCAGTATCCGTTTCATCTTTCTCTCACCGCGCAACATATACAATCTGTTCATGCAGTCAGCGGTGATCGCGACACTGGCCGTCGGAATAACCGTTGTTCTGCTTTTGGGAGAGATCGACCTCTCCGCAGCAGCCACGGCGGGTGTTTGTGCCGCCCTTCTTGGCGTCCTCGTGCTCGCCGGTATCCCGGGATGGGCAGCTTGCCTGATTGTCATGGCCGTTGGCATCGTTATGGGGGCAGCACAAGGGTTACTGATCGCATATGTCGGCATACCCTCCTTTGTTGTCACGCTAGCCGGTTTGCTTGGCTACCAGGGTCTGATGCAGAAAATCCTGCCGACGGGAAACCTCAACATAGGCGACCCTTTCGTTCGGGCCATCGCTCGCATCCTGGTTCCAGATATTTGGGGCCTCCTACTCGCAACCCTCCTTGTCGTTGCAATCGCCGCGCTGGCTTTGCGCCGTCAGGCAGAGCGCAAACTTCGAGGCCTTGAACTCGACACCGCCACCACGCTTTGGGGGCAGGTCGCGTTCTTTGCGATTATTGTCTTTGCAGCGGTCCTGACGATGAACGCCTATCGATCGGTTCCACTCCTGATCGTTCTGCTGACAGGTGTCACCGCAATCGTCGGCTGGGTCACGACTTCGACACCCTTCGGCAGATCGATCTTCGCTGTCGGCGGCAATGCCGAAAGCGCGCGGCGCGTTGGCATGAATGTCAAGCGCATCCGGGTAGCAGCCTTCGGGATTGTTGGCCTTCTGGCTGCAATCGGCGGCATATTCGGAGCATCCCGCTACGGGTCCGTGTCTTATACCGCTTTCGCCGGCGGTTCCCTTTTACTGGAAAGCATTGGTGCGGCAGTCATCGGCGGCACGTCTCTGTTTGGCGGTCGCGGTTCTGTCTGGAACGCAATCCTTGGCGCACTTGTTATCGGGTCTTTGGGCAATGGTCTGGACCTATCTGGAGCGAGTGCAGCAGACAAATTGATGTTCTCGGGCGCCATTCTTCTTCTTGCCGTGGCGATTGACGCGCTGTCACGCCCGGCAGGCAACGGACAGCGATAGGAGGTGCCAATGTCGACCGCAGAAACTCAGACGCTCCTCCTGAAAGTTCTCGACGAAATCATTCCGGCCGGCGGTGCACGGCGCATGCCGTCTGCCGGTGTGAAGGCAGTTGCCGATGGTGTCCTCACGGCAACTGCCTATTCAAACCGGTCTCCAGGAGCAGTGACCCGGCTCCTGGAGGCAATCTCACTGAAATCGCCCGACTTCCAAAACCTCTCATCGGACCTGCGGGTTGATGTTCTCAAGGAGGTTGAAGCAGCCTACCCGGCCGACTTCACCGAACTCGTTCGCCTCACATACACCGCCTATTACAGCCGGGCGGATATTCGCCCGATGCTTGGTGTCGGCGCTCACCCGGTGCACCCGGATGGATATCCCGTGGAACCGGAAAGCGACGCTCTGATGGATGAATTGACAACCCCGGTACGTGCCCGCGGCACCGCCTACCGGCTGACTTGAGGCTCTGGAAAGGCAAGATGACCAACGAACCTGTCGACGTCCTGATAATCGGTGCCGGAGCCTCGGGCGCTGCAATCGCCTGGTCCCTTCTGGAAACCAGGATGCGCATCCTTTGCCTGGAACAAGGCGATCATTTGCAGGACAAGGATTTTCCGAGCCGTAGGGAAGACTATGAGCTTGCCCGCTATGGCGCATTTTCATGCGATCCGAATGTCAGGAAACTGAAGCAGGACTATCCGATAAATTCAGATGACAGCTGCATCACACCTGTGAACTGGAATGGCGTCGGTGGATCGACCATCAATTTTCTAGGCCACTGGCCGAGGATGAAACCATCGGACTTCAGAACACGAACTTTGGACGGCGTCGCGGAAGATTGGCCGGTGGACTACGCCACTCTCGAGCCGTTTTACAATTTGAACGATGAGAACACGGGCGTCTCGGGGCTGGGTGGCAATCCGGGATATCCAGACTATTCCCCGCCACTCCCACCGATACCGATCGGACGTCTCGGTCAGACCCTCGCGAAAGGCTTCAACAAACTGGGCTGGCACTGGTGGCCCTCGGACGTCGCCATCCTGAGCAAGGACAGGGATGGCCGGCAAAAATGCGTGAATGCCGGAACGTGCGATCTGGGCTGCGCTGCAGGGGCCAAAGGCGGCACCAACTTCACTTATTGGCCGATACTGGAAAATGCAGGCGTCGAACTCAGAACCAATTCCCGTGTCCGCGAGATCGTAATCGATCAGGAGACCGGCTTTGCAACGGGAGTTCTTTATCACGATGCGGAAGGCAAGCTGCATGAGCAGAAAGCGGAGTTGGTCGTCGTCGCCTGCAATGGTGTTGGAACGCCGCGACTACTGTTGAATTCAAAGTCGAAACTCTTTCCTGAAGGAGTGGCCAACAGGTCCGGTCTGGTTGGCAAGAACCTGATGTTTCATCCACTGACAGGTGTAGCCGGTGTCTTCGATGAACCCATGCGTGGGCACGAAGGTCCGATGGCCTGTTCGATCCTGTCGCAGGAGTTCTACGAAACGGATCCAGAACGCGATTTCGTTCGTGGTTATGGATTGCACTCAGGCCGCTCAACGACCCCGATGACATTCGCGCTTGGAGGCTATGGGATCGACAACCCGATCCCCTGGGGTGCTGAACACAGGGAGATCATGGACAATGTCTATCCCTATCTGGCGGGTTTGACTGTTGTTTCCGAAGATCTTCCCGAAGAAGCAAATTGTGTCAGCCTTGATCCGGAACTGACCGACAGCGACGGCATACCCGCGCCGAAGATCACCTACACGCTTGGTGACAACACTCGCAAAATGCTTCGCCACGGCGAGGCGAAAGCAAAAGAACTTCTCCTGGCCGCCGGAGCGAAACAGATCCTGGCCAAGGGTGATGACAGCGTCTGGTGGCGCGCAGGCTGGCATCAGATGGGCACGTGCCGCATGGGAGACGATCCGGGTAGATCGGTCGTCAACGCGTGGGGCCGAAGCCACGATGTGAAGAACCTCTTCATTGTCGACGGGTCCATCTTCGTGACCGCTGGCGCGGTCAATCCAACCTCAACGATCCAGGCTTTGGCGCTTTATATCGGCGACCGGATCAAAACCAACATTGCAACGCTTTTCGATTGAGGCTGCAAATGAATTTCCCGAGCAAAATGTATCTGGGTGGTGCTCTGGTTGATGGTCAGGGCAGTATTGAAGTCGCCAATCCTGCGACGGAAGAGACGGTCACCATCGTGGCCGCCGCGGGCTGTGAAGATGTGCGGTGCGCCCTCGAACACGCTCGCAACGCTTTTCCTTCATGGTCAAGGACATCCATCTTCGAACGCCAGCAATGGATGACAAAGCTGCGCGATGAAGTCATACGGCATGAGGACTATCTGAGAACCTGCATCCACCATGAGCTTGGAAAGCCATGGGCGAGCACCGAGGAAGACTTCGAGAGCCTCAAGAACTCTCTCCAGTTCTATGCCGAGGAAATTGCCCGTTTTCACGACTTCGGCCTTGCGGATCGTACAGGCACTCACACGCACACGATGGTTCACGAAGCTGCCGGCGTTGCAGTCGCGTTTCTTGCCTGGAACTTTCCGCTGCTCAATCTTGCTTTCAAGATCGGCCCGGCGATGGCGGCCGGATGCCCAATCATCATCCGCCCCTCAAACGACACACCGATATCCGCATATGCAGTTGGTGAACTCTGCGCCAAAATTGGGCTTCCGGACGGGGTGGTGCAAATCCTGGCAACTGACAGCTATGAAGCCGCCGATACCTTGTCAGCATCGCCAATCCCGGCTGTCATAACGTTGATCGGCTCGACCGCAACCGGGCGCCACATCATGCGAACCGGCGCAACGACGATCAAACGGTATTCCATGGAACTTGGCGGAAATGCACCTGTCCTTGTGTTCGCCGATGCGGACCTGGAAACGGCAGCGGACATCGTTTGCGGAGTCAAATTCAGCAATGCCGGACAGATATGCGTTTCTCCGAACAGGGTGTTTGTCGAAGCGCCCATACTTGAAGAATTCACGGCAAAGGTTGTTGAACGGGCTCAAAAGGCCACAACAGGTTGGGACCGGAATGCCGATATCACAACAGGCCCTCTCGTCAACGCGAGGGCCTGGAAACGGATCAAGAAACTCATCGACGATGCGGTGTTGGACGGTGCGGACCTTCTTGCCGGTGGTGACCGGCCGGCAGGGCTGAACCGAGGCCATTTCCTGGCCCCAACTGTGCTGGCAAATGTGCGCGAAACCATGGATGTCTATCGACAGGAGACTTTCGGACCGATCGTAAGTCTGATCCCGTTTCAAGGCGAAGACGACCTCTTGGAAAACGCAAACGACTGCGACGATGGCGGTCTGACGGCCTATATCTTCACACGAGATCTGGCAAAGGCGGAACGGTATGCCGCTGGTTTGCGCTACGGCGAAATCCAGATCAATGGTGTGAAATACGACATCGACCTGCCACATGGCGGTATCGGCCAATCGGGCATCGGCCATGACTGCTCAGCTTTGGCGCTGAATGACTACCTCGTCTTGAAACGCGTCACTCGCGCGCTTGAGAGAGGTGCGGCATGAAAATCACCCGCGTCACCAGTCACGTTCTGCAATACGATTTGCCGGAAGAACTCGGTTACTCCCAACAGTTTTATGCCAAGCGAAGTGCGCACCTCGTTGAAGTGGAAACGGATGCCGGCATTACCGGTTGGGGCGAGTGTTTCGGACCGGGCAATGTCGCCCTTGCAAACAAGGGGATCGTTGAAAAGGTCATTCAACCGATGATCCTCGGCGACGATGCGCTGGATCGGGATGTCATCTGGCACAAGGTCTATAATCTTTTGCGGGATCACGGCCAGAAGGGCATGCCCCTTCAAGCGCTCTCCGGTGTTGACATCGCCCTTTGGGATATCGCCGGCAAAGTGGCAGGACTTCCATTGCACAAACTGATCGGGGGGGCTCATCGAAGGCAGGTCCAGGTCTATGGCTATGGCATGATGCTCAAGCGGGAGAGCGTCGATGAGCACGTGGCACGTTTCAGGGCCGAAGCAGCTGAGATCATGGACAAGGGATTTGTCGCGGCAAAGATGAAATCCGGTCTGGGTCCGAAAGAAGACGTTCGGCTTTGCGAGGCCGTTGCCAAAGGGGTCGATGGTCGCGGCAAATTCATGGTCGATGCCAACCACTGCTACACGACGTCCGACGCGTTTTATGTCGGCAGAGCCCTGGATGACTTGGGGGCCTACTGGTTCGAGGAGCCTGTCGCACCCGAGGACCTCGACGGCTACAGGGAACTGCGAGCCGGATTGAAGGTCAACATCTCTGGTGGTGAAGCTGAATTCAACCGATGGGGCTGGCGCCAGATCCTGGAAAACCGGGGATTGGACATTGCTCAGCCGGAAGTGTGCGCGATGGGCGGTGTCAGCGAATATCTGCGCGTTCTAACCCTTTGCCACGCCCATTTCACGCCGGTTATAAACCATGTCTGGGGTTCGGCCATCGCCGTCGCCGTCAATCTCCAGCTCCTGGCCGCAATGCCGCCACTCCCGGGAGGTCTGAACCCATGGGAACCGATGCTCGAGTTCGACACAACCGACAACAAGTTCCGGGATGCGTTGCTCGTCGAGCCCCTGCATATCCAGGAAGAAGTCTATGAGAATGGTGGATTTGTGACGATCCCTGATCGCCCAGGCCTCGGCGTGGAACCGGACCGCGGCTTCATTGCCAAATATGAAGTCGACTGAACGTATCGTCTCAATGTCAGGCCAAAAAGCCAGATAGTTGGGGAGGCAGCGGCACCGGCCGATCTGAAGCGACCAACCACGTTCCAGTCGACGAAGGCAAACTCTCCACTGTCGAGAATGACTGTCGACACCCGCTTGATGCCCGGAAAAGCATGCTGTGATAAGGTGCCAACCTGCTAAATTTCATGTCGGCTGGGCAGCATCAATGCATTCCGTTTTTGTTTTTCTTAAAACCGTCATCCTTTCTTCTTTGCTCTGCGTATTTTTGATTTCGCAAGCAAACTCGGCACAACGCGTTGCACTGGTAGTCGGGAATTCGAATTATTCATCGGTCGGCAAGCTGCCCAACCCTGTCCGGGATGCCACGAATATCGGCGCTGTCCTGAGCGAACTCGGATTTGAAGTGATTTATGGGCAGGATCTCACTCATCAGGACTTCCTGTTGACGCTCAAACGCTTCTCTAACGCGCTCAAGGGGTCGGACGTTGGCCTGTTCTTTTATGCCGGGCATGGAATGCAGATTTCCGGACAGAATTACCTTCTACCAACGGATGTGGAGCTCGAGACAGCCAATGCGATAGACTCTGAACTCGTTGCCTTGAATTTGGTCCTGAAGGAAATGGACCAGCGGACCAAAACAAAGATTGTGTTGGTTGATGCATGCCGAGACAACCGGTTCATGCCCGGCGCAAACCGCTCCGTAGACGCTCAGATTGTTGAAACTGACCTGGGCTTGGCTCCACTGGAAGCCGGCTCTGACACACTGGTTGCCTTTTCAACGGAGCCGGGAAGCGTTGCGAGAGATGGTGCGGGTTTGAACAGCCCTTTTTCAGAAGCGCTTTTGCATCATATTTCGACGCCGAACCTAGATGTCGCGCGGATGATGAGACGCGTGAGAAAGCGCGTGATGGATGCAACTCAGAACGCGCAGGTTCCCTGGAGCAACTCGTCGCTGACAGGCGACTTTTCCTTCAACTATCAGGGAAATCGGGCGCTTACATCTGCCGCCAAAGAAACCGCGCTTTGGGATGCCGTCAAAGACGCCGATGATCCAGACCTGATAAGGGTATATCTGAAGCGCTATCCCAATGGTGAATTCACCAAACAAGCATTGGCGCTCATCAAAGCCGCACCGGAAAGCAAAATTGAACTTTCAGAGCGCGAAAACAGGGAAGCCCGGAACTCCCAAGCAAGGCATGTCCAGAACTGTTTGCAGCGCGAAGAAGATGGATATGACGGCGAACCGTCGATAACGGTAAATGCGTGTTCCGGCGCTGTCGCACAGTTTCCAAATTCAGATATTCTCAAACTGATTTACGGTCGTGCGCTTGATCGTTCTGGCAACGAGACGGCGGCCGCCAAGCAATTCCGGCAGTCCGCCGAACTTGGCAATACCGATGCCATGGTTGAACTTGCAGTCGCCTATGACCTTGGCAAAGGGGTTGAATGGCGCGCGGGTGAAACCATGCGCCTTTTGGAAAAGGCAGCTGTTCTCGGCAATACCCACGCGATGGAAATGCTCGGGCATATCTATCTTGAAGATCGTCAGGTCGAATACGACGACGCGGTGTCATTCGAGTGGTTTCGGCAAGCTGCAGAAGGCGGCAACGCCAGTGCGGCCTTTTCAGTTGCCACCGCCTACAAGCACGGTGAAGGCGTTCGCCAGGATCACTTTCGTGCCCGGTATTGGTTTCAAGTCGCGCTTGCCGACACCAATGCCGATCAAACACTGGCGATGATCAACCTGGCGGATTTGCTCGCAACAGGTCAGGGCGGCGACAAAAATCCCGAGTTCGCGCAGTCCCTCCTTATGAAAGCTGCGGCGCAAGGAGACCAGCTGGCAATGCGTTCTCTTGCCGAGTTCTATCTCGACGGAACATTTGAAAGCGAGACAACTGCGACCGCCGTCGACTGGACGATGAAGGCCATCCGTGAAGGCGGACAAATCGAGGCTGAATTCTGGTTTGTTGATCCTGAAAAGAACAAAACCTACCCTGCAAGCTTCAGAAAAGAAGTCCAAAACCGATTGAGGGAAGCAGGCGTCTATTCCGGCGCGATCGATGGTGTCATCGGCAAAGGGTCACTGATGGCAGTGTTTCAATACGCCAACCAATAGTCCGAGAAGCGAGTGGATATCCGGACCTTTTCGAGCGAGACCGTCGCGGCCGCCACCTACCCTCACTAAACGTGAGGTTGAAAACCTTGCTTCGTCTGACCAAGGCGCGCAATATGTTCTCCTACAACCAACTATGAAAGACGGCGCAATCGCGCGGCGACGATTGCCGAAAGTCTGGCTGATGGTCGTTTAATCGTTCGGAGGGAAGCGCTCATGACAACCGAAGAGGTCGTTCGCAACGCCATTCAGTCGTATAGCCGCGCGGATGTCGAGGCCATATCCGCGCTGTTGCATGACGACATTCACTATCGCATCCATGCCAATGCGGAAACTGCACCTTACTGTGCAGATTGCGGGGGCAAGGCAGCATTCTGGGAAGCGATTGGCCGGATTCAGTCAGACTGGAGTATCGACGACTATCGCCTGACAGATATCATCGTCTCAGGCGAACGCGCTGCAACACAGATCAGTCTCACAATCACCAGTCGCCATACCGGAGTTTCGCGAGAGACCGAGCTGGCCTTGTTCTGGACGGTGAAGGACGGCTGCGTCGTCGAACTTCACGAGTACCACGACACTGCGGCGGCGGCTCTGTCAAAATAGCTGTTCCGACGGTTAGCATTCTCAAGTGAAGGCAACGAAAAACGAAACCTCAACTCGACTGTTGCCGGGTGTTCCGCCGTTCATTGTAACCGGGTAAAACCCAAATGCGACCCAGTCACCGGCCGCGTCCGCAATTTTTGCGGCTTACGCGGCTTGGACAAAAGCCTGCCAAGGCGTTGAGTTTGCGCCTGGCGGCCTGCTGATTAGAACTCGACAACCGCGCGAATTGATTTTCCTTCGTGCATCAGGTCGAACCCATGATTGATTTCTTCCAGTGGCAGTTTGTGCGTGATCATCGGGTCGATTTCGATCTTGCCGTCCATGTACCAATCGACAATCTTCGGCACGTCTGTCCGGCCCGAAGCACCCCCAAACGCTGTCCCGCGCCAAACCCGCCCGGTCACGAGTTGGAAGGGGCGCGTCGAGATTTCTGCGCCGGCAGGGGCAACACCGATGATGATGCTTTCACCCCACCCCTTGTGAGCCGCCTCCAGTGCAGCGCGCATCACCTTCACATTGCCGGTCGCGTCGAACGTGTAGTCCGCGCCACCCCTGGTCAGTTCCACCAGATGCGCAACAATATCCCCCTCGACCTTTGACGGGTTCACAAAGTCTGTCATGCCGAAGCGTTTCGCCATCGTGGCTTTACCGTCATTGAGATCAACACCAACGATCTGGTCGGCACCGGCCATGCGAAGGCCCTGAATGACATTGAGGCCGATACCGCCCAGTCCAAACACAATCGCGCGAGAGCCGATCTCCACTTTGGCCGTGTTGATCACTGCGCCAATCCCCGTCGTCACGCCGCAGCCGATGTAACAGATCTTGTCGAACGGAGCGTCCTTGCGAACCTTGGCAAGCGCGATTTCCGGAACAACCGTATGATTGGCAAAGGTTGAGCAACCCATATAGTGGTGAATGGGTGTCCCATCGAGCATGGAAAAGCGGGTCGAACCGTCGGGCAGCAATCCCTGGCCTTGTGTGCTTCTGATCGATTGGCAGAGATTGGTCTTTGGGTTGAGGCAGTATTCGCACTCCCGGCATTCGGGCGTGTAAAGCGGGATCACGTGGTCTCCCGGTTCAAGACTGGTCACCCCATCACCAACCTCGATGACGACCCCTGCCCCTTCATGTCCCAGGATTGCCGGAAAAATGCCTTCCGGATCATCGCCTGAACGGGTGAACTCATCGGTGTGACACAAACCAGTGGCCTTGATCTCGACCAGCACCTCGCCGGCTCTTGGGCCTTCGAGGTTAACCTCCATAATCTCCAGTGGTTTGCCTGCTTCAAGAGCCACGGCTGCACGTGTTCGCATTTCTGCCTCCCGATATTTAGCTTGCATTGAGAAATTTTTGTCTCATGATTTGATAGGCAGTCTTACAATTTGAGAAAGACCCGTCAATATGCACCTAGAACGTCTGATCAACCTCCTGGAGATCATTGCTGTCGCAGGGCGTCCGGTTTCAACGCTTGAAGTGCAGAAGGCGACCGAACTGCCCAAACCGACCTGCTACAGGCTGATACAGACCCTGCTCGACCGAAAACTCCTGGATCAACCTTCCGACGACGGACAATACGTCGTTGGTGAACGCCTGATCCGCATCGCATTGCTGGGCAAATCGGATGTCGATGTCCGGCGATGCGCGGCTCCGCTATTGAAAGCCGCAGCCACCAAATTCAACGAAACGGTTTTCCTGGCACGCTTTCGCAGCGGCAAGGTGGAAATCATCCATGTGGAAACCCCGGACGATCCGGCACGCGCCTTTATTCATCCAGGCCTCGGCGTTCGTCCGATGCATGCCTGCTCCTGTTCCAAGGCGATTGCTGCATTCGCCGAACCAGACTTTCAGGAAGAAATCCTGTCCCGCAGCATGAAGCAGTACACCGAGCACACCAAGATCACGAAAGCTGAACTCCGGGCGGAATTTGAGGAGATTTCAAAACGGGGATTTGCCGATTGTGATCAGGAAATCGACCTGGGCATCGCAAGCGTTGCTGCACCGGTTTCGATCGGGAATATCGGCGCGACGTTCAGTGTTGGTGCGGTGGGTCCCATTCGCAGATTTGGAAAGGAATATCGACTTGAGATCGGCCAGAAACTGACCGGTCTATCGGAAAAAATCAGTGGAGCCATTCAGCTCTGCAACGTTGCGGAGATCTAGCCAAAAACTGATTTTTAGCCCGATTGCGGGCTGGAACTGCGTGTCCGGAATGGCGGCATTGCTACCAAAATGGGAGGAAAAAATGAACCTTAGGCCAGATCCTACATTCCATGCATCGCCAAAGCTTGCGATGCAGGCACCGGTCGAAAATTATGCATTTACGGTAATGCTCAGTCCCGACGGATCGCAATCCGACGGCATAGCCGTTGTTGACCTCAACCCAAAGTCCGACAGCTACGGGCAGATCGTTCATCAGGTGATCGTGCCCAACAAGGGCGATGAGTTCCATCACTTTGGCTGGAACGCATGTTCGTCGGCTCTGTCGCCGCTTTCAGGTCACGCGTTCCTCGAACGGCGCTATCTCATTGTTCCAGGCATCCGTTCATCGCGCATCTATGTGATAGACGTCAAGGAACCTTTGAAAGCGAAGATCCACAAGACAATCGAGCCCGAAGAGGTATTCGCCAAGACCGGATATTCTCGTCCCCATACAATTCATTGCGGTCCCGAGGGGATCTATGTCAGCTGCCTTGGCGGCCGCGGTGAAGACGGTACGGACGGCCCTCCGGGTATTTTCATCATGGACTGCGAAACCTTCGACATCATCGGTCAATACGAGATGGATCGGGGCAAGCAGGACAAACACTATGATTTCTGGTGGAACCTTCCTCAGGACTACATGGTCAGTTCTGAGTGGGGTTTGCCGCCGCAGTTCGAAAACGGTGTTGTCCCGGAAGATCTACTGTCCAACAAATATGGACATTCGATCCATTTCTGGGATTTGCGCAAGCGCAAGAATATCCAGACGATGGACTTTGGCGAGAACCATCAGATGGCACTGGAGATCCGCCCGGCTCACGACCCCACCAAGTCCTATGGGTTCTGTGGTGTCGTCGTCGACACCACCAATTTGCAGGGTTCAATCTTTACCTGGTGGCGCGACGAAGACGGAAAATGGAAATCCAAGAAAACCATCACCATCGATCCACGTCCGGAAAAAGCTGAGAACTTGCCACCACTGTTGCAGGGTTTCGAAGCCGTTCCGCCGCTCGTGACCGATATCGACCTCAGCCTCGACGACAAATACCTTTATGTTGCGTGCTGGGGGCTGGGAGAAATGCATCAATATGATGTCTCCGACCCGATGAACCCTGTTCTGACGGGCAAGGTTGAATTGGGCGGCATTGCCAGGAGCGCCAAGCATCCCAACGGCAAGGATTTCGCCTATGGCCCACAAATGGTGGAAATCAGCCGCGACGGAAAACGCGTCTACTGGACCAACTCGCTTTATTCGACCTGGGACGATCAGTTCTATCCTGGAACCGAAGGCGGCCAGATGGTTATGGCGCGTGTCGGCGAAAACGGCGGATTGGAGCTCGACAAGGATTTCTACATAGATTTCCCGAAGGGCTTGAGGGCCCACCAGATCCGCCTTGAAGGTGGCGACTGTTCAACGGACAGCTTTTGCTACCCTTCGGTCTGACGCATGACCGATCTCGCGACGACGACGGCCCTATGGTGGGCCGTCATCATCTCCGGCATCTATCATGGTGTGAACCCGGGCATGGGATGGCCGTTGGCTGTGTCAGCAGCATTGATGGAACGCGACCACAGAGCGTTGCCAAAAGCGTTGGCGCTTCTCGCCGGTGGCCATTTCCTGGCGATGATCTGCATCTTGCTGCCGTTTTCCCTGCTGCTGTTTCTGGTCGAATGGGAAATGGAAATCCGGATCGGTGCAGGCGTTTTGGTGATCGCAATGGGCGTTTACCTGCTCATCAATCGCAGACACCCGAAAATGCTGGCCCGGGTCCATCCGGCCCGCCTCGCCTTCTGGTCGTTTCTTGCGGCAATGGCCCATGGGGCAGGCCTGATGCTGGTCCCGATCTTTTTGGGAATTTGCGAGGCCGGCGGCCTCGACGATGGCCACCTGGCGGCACAAAGCCTTATGAACAACAATGTCGTGATTGCATTTCTGGTCGCCGCCGTCCATACGCTTGCCATGATGGTGTCCGGAGGACTAATCGCCCTTTTCATCTATCTTTGGCTGGGATTGAAATTTCTGTCGAAGACCTGGTTCAATCTGGACCTGGTCTGGGCGCTCAGTCTTGTCCTTGTCGGGGCATTCGGCATCTATTCGGCCTACGCTGGACACTGACCAGCACATCCAGCGCAATTGGCTGAGCCGATTGAAATGCGGAATATTTTTGCGCAACCAAACGTCTCGTCGCTTGCAAGATCTGCCTTACCGGCGAGGAGCAGCCGTACTTGCGCGCGGCACCAGTGTAGGCGGGATTATCACTGGCTGGCTGGCGTTCTTGTCGTTTTCAAGAACCGATATCAGTTTTTGGCAGGCCAACTGCCCCCAACGTCTGCGCGGTAGGTGGACGGTCGTCAGTCCGGGATTGAAGACCGCCGCATAGGGCATGTCATCATATCCAACGACAGAAATATCGTCTGGAACACGTATCCCGCGATTTGCAAGACCATGAAGAAACCCAGTTGCCGTCTCATCATTGTGCACGAAAACGGCCGTCGGCAGGCTTCCCTCATCCACAAGCCGGTGTGCGGCATCGATGCCGAACTGGACCGACAGCAGACCCACCCTGGCACGCTCTTCCTGGATATCAATGCCCGCCTGCTTCAAGGCCTGTCGAAATCCGAAATAACGCCGTTCGAACCCGTGCACCTGTAACGGACCACATATCTGAATGATGTCCTTGTGACCCAGCTCGATGAGGTGCTCGGCTGCCAATCGCCCGCCCAGAGCGTCATCCGTACGTACCGAAGGCACATCGACATCCTTGTGCCCGGCACAAGACACAAGAGGAGGCCCCTTGTAACTGCCATCACCATTTGTCGGCATGAGATCTGCGGGAAAATCGTAGGTATTCAGGATCAGCCCACCAGCCTGGTTCATCAAAAGCATGTTGGAGTAAACGCGCTCGTTGCTCGCCACTTCGGACGTATCACCGATCAGAACCACATATCCATGCTGGCGCGCCTCCTCTTCGATCCCTTTGAAAAATTCGGAAAAGAACGCGTTTGTAATATCGGAAACCAGGACAAGGAGCGTCTTGCTGCTGCCACGGCGCAAATCGGCAGCCGCGCGATTGGCACGGTAGCCCATCTGCCGCATAACGCTGAGGACGTGTTCGCGCGTTTCTTCGTTGACGTCTTCCGGTCTCGTTATCGTCCGCGACACGGTCGCGACCGAAACACCGGCCTGTCTTGCTACGTCTCTCGATGTCGGGCGCTTTGAACTCATTAATTCCGCAGCTGCGTCGGTCAGGCAGCGATAGGCCGCCCTTCGGAATTGAATTTATGAATGAATTCCTGCTTGGGCCGCAAGTATATTGTGTCCCCGACATTCTGATCATGTTGCCCGTTAAGGCTCACCGTCAACACGCCCGCCTCCGGAACTTTCACATATAGGATCGTATCGTGGCCCAGTCGTTCGACAAGCGTAACCGTGCCTTCCCAGGCATCATCGCTCTGGCCTAAGGAAAAATGCTCCGGTCGAACACCAAGCGTTGTGGCCCCAACTGCGTCTGCAAGACGCCCCTTCACGAAGTTCATTTTGGGTGAACCGATAAACCCGGCCACAAATTCGCTTGCCGGTTTGTTGTAGAGCTCCATCGGACTGCCAACCTGTTCGATATAGCCTCCGTTCAGAACCACAATCCGGTCTGCCATCGTCATGGCTTCGACCTGATCATGCGTCACATAGATCATTGTCGTGTCCATTCGCTGATGAAGTTCACTGATCTCTACTCGGGTTTCGGAGCGGAGGGCCGCATCCAGGTTGGACAGCGGCTCGTCAAGAAGAAAAACCTGAGGATTACGTACAATCGCGCGGCCAATTGCAACGCGCTGCCGCTGGCCACCCGAAAGCTGTCCCGGTTTCCTGTCGAGATAAGGCCTCAGCTTCAATGCATCGGCCGCCTCGTGAACTTTCTCGGCGATTTCCTTCTTTGATCGTCTTTCGAGACTGAGCGAAAAACCCATGTTCTCGGCAACCGTCATCTGCGGATAAAGCGCATAGGACTGGAAGACCATCGCGATGTTGCGCTGTTTCGGAGACAACGCGTTTGAAAGCTTGTCGCCGATCATCAACTCCCCTCCGGAGATCTTTTCAAGACCGGCGATCATGCGCAAAAGCGTAGACTTGCCGCAGCCGGACGGTCCGACAAAAACGACAAATTCTCCGTCTGCGATCGAAAGATTGATGTCGTGAAGAACTTCGACGTTCCCATAAGCCTTTGAAAGGTTCTTGAGTTCCAACCCAGCCATCGGTTCCTCCTTTAGCCCGCTACCAGCGGAGCTCGAATGATTTTTCTGACGGTTTCACGAGATGCGGGCTGCAATTGCCGTTCCGGCACACCTTCTAGAATTGCTTTGACGTCGTGAACCAGCATGTCTCCAATCGGATGCCTTCCCCCTTCAACGGCTGCGGCTCTGTGCGGCGACCAGATAACATTCTCGCTCTGCCGCAACAGATCGCGCTGCGGCACCGGCTCTCGCGGAAAAACATCGCAGGCCACACGGATCCGGCCAGCGTCTGCAGCTTCGACCAAAGCTTCAAAATCGACGAGATGTGACCTGCTGATCACGATCACAAGGGTGCCTTTCGGCATTTTTTCAATCAGGCTTCGGGAGACGAGCTTGTAGTTCTCCTCCGTCGGCGTTGCTGCAACAATGACGCAGCGGGATGTCGTGACAACCTCTTCCAGGTCGCAGAAGTCAGCACCTTCCGCATCTGTCGACGACGCTTTCAACCATGGATCAAATGCCTTGATACGAGGCGAAAAGGGAGCGAGCAGGCGCGCGCATTCCCTTGCAATTGAACCAAATCCGACAAAGCCAATTGACTGTCCATAGAGCGAGAAATCCGTTCCAATATTGTCATGGAACCAGCGCTCCGACCCGCGCCGGAACCGCTCATGCTCGTCAACAATGCTTCGTGCGCCGGACAGAATTAGGCCCAGCGTCATTTCCGCAACCGAGTACCGGAACCCGGGAGCACATGAGAGAACCTCAATGCCGCGTGCAAAACAGGCCTCGTAATCCAGGCCGATCTGGAATGTTCCCGACACCTCGATAATCGCGCGAAGATTTGGAGCCGCATCGATCTCTGCCCGGTCGAGTTCAGGCTTGGACGCAACAACGAACTCGGCATCCGGAAGCCGATCCAGAAAATCGTCTCGCGCCATCTGCCAGTTCACCCCGCCATGAACGTCGCAAAGCGTTTTAAGTTCCGCAAAAGCGCTTGGCCGGAACAGTTCTTCAACCTGCCTGAAATGCTGGTCCATTATGAGAGTTGGTTTTGACATCTCGATGTGTTCCTTCACTTCACAGCGCCCGCGGTCATTCCACGAACGAAGTGACGCTGGAAAAACAGAAACAGGAGCACGACAGGTATGGCCATGATGACCGTGCCGCTCGAAAGACCTGTCACGTCGCGGGTCATGGTGCCCTGAAAGTTCAACAACCCGACCGAAAGGGTGCGCATTTCATCCTGGGTCAGCAGCAGCAAGCGGAGTAAAAGATCGTTCCAGCTCCACAAGAACTCGAGCAACGCCGTGGTAACGACTGCCGGCATGGCAATCGGCATGATCACGCGACGATAGATCTGAAACTCGGTCGCACCGTCGATGCGCGCAGCTTCATGGAGCGCTTTCGGCACACCTACGAAGTATGAGGTGAACATGAAGACGAACACCGAGACGGCAAGCGCCAGGTCGGCGACGATCACGCCGAAATGTGTATTGAGCAGACCAAAGGAACGGACAATCTGGAACAACGGCAGCACGATGGCGGTCACCGGGATCATCAAGCCTATCAGGAAGATGATCTGGAGCACCATCTTGCCCCTGAAGTCCATGAAAACCAGTGCATAGGCGGCCAGCGAGGCAATGACGACCATCACAGCGGCATCGACAACCGAGATGATGAGGGTGTTGTAGAAATATCCGCTGAAACCGCCTTCGGTCCAGACACGGATATAATGCTCGAAGGTAACGCTGATTGGCGGATACCAGGCAGGATTGACCAGTTCAGTCGTTGGTTTGAGAGATGTGAAAACCGTCAGGATAAGAGGCGCTGCCATCAGGACGGCAATCACGCCAAGTACAAAGAGCAGGAGCCAGCGGCCGTACATCACCGGTCCTCCCTGTTCTGGATTTGCATATAGATGACGGTCGCCAGGCTCACAATGACCAGAAGCGCGACACCGATTGCCGACCCGTAACCATATTGATTTTCAAGCGCACCGCGCTTGTACATGTATGTCGACAGAATTTCGCTGAAACGGATCGGACCGCCCTTGGTGGTTGCCCAGACAAGATCGAACACCTTGAATGACTGCGTCAGCGTCAGGATGAACACCACAGCCGTCACCGGACGCAGCGCCGGCAGTGTGACATACCGGAAGGCCTGTACAGGCGTTGCACCATCCACCTTGGCAGCTTCATAAAGGTCTTCGTCAACGGCTTGCAATCCAGCCAGGAAAATGATGACGCTCAGGCCGATTGTCGACCAGCTATGGGCAAGCGCCAAGGCGTAAAGGACAACGTCGGGGCTTCCCAGCCAGGGTGTTGCCAGCGCCCCAAGACCGACCGATTCAAGCATTTGGTTGATCACACCTGATGGCTGGTACATCCAGCGCCAGATCGTCGCGACGGCCATAGGCGAGATAACAACGGGAAGCACGATGCAGGTCTGGATCAGCAAGCGCGCTTTCCAGACCCGTGCAAGCATGGCTGCAATGACCAGACCGAGACCGACATTGATCACAATGATGACGCCGGACCAGACAAACGTGTTGCGAAAGGCTTCCCAAAAAATCTTGTCGGTGAAGAGCCGCACATAGTTCTCAAAACCCACATACTCGCGTTTCGGACTGATGCCGTCCCAATTGGTGAACGAGTACTCGACGACCGAGATGGTGGGGTAGATCGCAAAGACGAAATAGATCGTCAGAGCTGGCAACAGAAACAGAACCGGGTTCAGCCTCTGAGCCCATTTCGAGTCCGGGTCGAAAAACATCGAGCCACTCCCGAGGAACGGAGATTGAGATGTGCCGCGCAACTGTCGAAAAAGGCAGAGCAGCGCGCGATCCGCGCCCCCGGACCGGAAGAGATCCGGGGACAATTCGGCTGACGAGCGAGTACTTACCGTTCGGCAATGCCGCCGGGGAGCATGATCTCACCGGCCTCCTTGGCCGAAGACCAGGCACTTTGCATCTCGGACGTAAACTCTTCCGGCGTCATGACATCCAGCAGAAGCGCCTGAAGACCATCATAGGATACCGTGGTCAGGCTTCCCGGTGTAATCGTGTCGAGAAAAGCCGGAACGGTCCCATTTGCAGCATGGTCATCCGACGTTTTCCAGATATCGACAGCCAGAGGTGACATTTCAGCCTCAGCCAGAGCGTCATCCAGAGCACCGACCGGTATGGTGCCTGCATTCAACAATGCGACACGACCATCGGTCTCCAAGAACATGCTGTTGAGAAACTGAACGGCAATATCGGCCCCTTCCGACCCCTGACGAATGTACCAACCACTGCCGATGGAATTCGTCGGATGAATTTTCTGTCCGTCTTCGAAGGGGGGAACGGCAAAAACGCTATAGTCGCCGATACGGTCGCCAGCTGCCTCGATACCGCCGCCGATCACCCAGGGACCGGTGAATGTCATGGGAATCTCACCAGCCCAGAACCGGTCCATCAGTTCGCCATAGCCGATTGCCACCGGCGTTGACCCGAACCAGCCTGCCTTGCCCATTTCCTGAAGCTTGGCGGATGCGGCAACAAAGTGGGCATCGGTCCACTCACCATCCCCGAATAGAACATCTTCGATGCCTTCAGGTCCGGCGTAACGTCCGAACATCATCGATTGCCAGTGTGAGATCGGCCATTTGTCAGCAGCACCAAGACCGATGGGTGTGTCAAACCCGGCCTCTTGCAACTTGGCGACAGCAGCCTCCATTTCCGCCCAGGTTGTCGGCACTTCAATACCGTTCTCGGCGAAAATGGCCTTGTTGTAGAACATGCCCGTCGTTTCGACTTCGTTGCCGAATGCCCAAAGTTTGCCGTCACTCGAGGTCTGAACGACAATGCCTTCCGGAATCGTGTCGCCCCAACCATGTTCAAAATAAGCATCGGTCAGGTCGGCGACCAGACCACCTGCAATCAGCGCTGCCGGCTGTCCGGGTCCGGTTCCAAATGTGAAGAGATCAGGTCCCTCTCCTGCGGACAATGCAGGAATAAGTGCAGGATTGAACAAGTCGGACGAGTTCTTGACGACTGTGATCTTTGCATCGGGGTTCTTGGCGTTAAACGCTTCTGCAAGTTCATCGTAAATTGTGGTCTGCCCCGGTTCTCCAGCGACCCAGACAACAACTTCAGTCTGCGCGGACAAGGTCCCTGGCAAACCGGCAAGAACAGCAAATGCGACACCTGCGGCCAGAAAGTTCTTCATGGTTCTCCTCCCATTGAACTGCTTATTTCAGCCAATGTATACGTATACATCATCAATGTAAACGTATACATGATCGAAAAATAGGTCCGCTGGACATCTAGGGCGCTAAGGCTCAGACATCCTTGCAGGAATCGCCGTTACGATTTTTAAAGTTGGTTGCCTGCCGACAATATCGATCAGCGGTTGGAAATCGAGGAAACCGCCACATTCTGAAACAGCCCACCGACACACAGTAGCACCAGCCTTTCGGTGCGGGCGCTTGTCAGCGCCACACACTAAAGAGACATGAAATTAGCCGGCTAGAGTATCTTCAACGGAAAAATGCGTCCTTGCTTTGCTTGTGCAGGTCGCTTCCAACTGCTTTCAGCGTTCGATCAATCTGACCGGAGCCCCAGTTTCCTGAGCAACCGATCCCGTTTCATTAGCCACCAGCCTGACTCGATCGGCCAACTCTCAAAAGAAGTATCATCGCCAAGAGTTCCAGCGCTGTGCAAAGGCCAGTTGGGATCATCCAAAAGCTCTCTTGCAAGAGCAATCATGTCGGCTTTCCCTGCCTGGAGGATGTCCTCGCAAGCCTGCGGGTTCCATAGGAAGCCCACCGCCATGGTCGCAATCTCCGCCTCTTTGCGCACCTTCTCGGCAAATGGCGTCTGGAACCCTTCCTCGATTTTCATCCGGCGCGGACGTTCTTTGCCACCGATGCCACCCGTCGAACAATCGATGAGATCCACGCCGGCTTTCGACAATGCAATTGCAGTCCTGACCGTGTCTTCGACTTCCAGACCACCGTCAAGCCAGTCGGTTGCCGACAAGCGGAACGCCAAGGGGTAGTCTTCCGGCCAATGGGCACGAATGGATTTCGCGACTTCGACTGCGAACCTTGACCGGTTTTCAGCTGAGCCGCCCCAACGGTCGGTGCGTTGGTTTGAAATCGGAGACAGGAACTGGTGGATCAGAAAACCATGCGCCGCATAAACCTCGATCATCTTGAACCCGGCCTTGCGAGCTCTTTCAGCTGCCCTGCCGAATGATTGAACAACGCGCTGAATGTCCTCATCGGTCAGTTCAGCTGGTTCCGGCCATCCTTGTGCATATGGGATCGCGGACGGCGCGCACGCCTGCCACGGGTCTTCGCCTCGTGCAGACCTGTCTTCCTGATCAACCGGTGTTTCACCATGCCAGGGACGCCTTTCCGACGCCTTCCGGCCGGCATGGCTCAGCTGAATGCCGGGAATTGCACCTTCTTTGCTGATGAACTCGGCAATGGGTTTGAGGGCGCTGATCTGAGCGTCGTCCCAAAGCCCGAGGTCGCCGTGCGTTCGCCGTCCGTCCCTTTCCACAGCGGTCGCCTCGGCATAAACCAATCCGACCCCACCAAGGGCAAACCGACCCAGATGAACCATGTGCCAATCGTTCGCATGACCATCGATCGCTCGATACTGGCTCATGGGTGAGACGGCAATGCGGTTCTTGAAAACCACTTCACGAAGCTTGAAGGAGGAAAATAGTTTCGACATGCATATCACCACTGAGGTCCGGTTGTAGCTGAGTGCTACTGAGCACTTCCGGCAATCTCAACCAGCTTGAGCAGGATTCGACCTGAAATGAAGTTCACTTTTTAGATAAGTTGCAGAATGGCTTGAGCTGGTTTGGCGCAAACAACGACTGCTCGTCCGCGAGCACGTTCCTGAATGCCCCGTCAGCCAGGTAGCGGCAAGAGCACTAGCTGCTCAGGTGGACTTGATCCCATAGTTGGCAACCGCCCCAAGAACCTCGTCGATTTGTTTCGCCGAAAGGATATGAGGTTTGCCGACCGATTGGCTGACGATATAGGCGTGCGCCAGAACTTCCAGCTCTTCCATGCGCCAGAGAGCCTTTTCCAGTGTTTCACCAACGACAACGGCCCCGTGATTTGCCATCAGACAGCCGTGCCGAGAGATCATCGCACCGGTAACATGTTCGGACAATTCGTCGCTTCCAAAAAGCGCATAGTCCGCAAGCGGCACGGTGTTGCCTCCGAAAATCGCGACCATATAGTGACATGCCGGAATGGCCATCCGGTTGATGGACAACGCGGTACAGTGAACCGGATGAGCATGAACAACGGCATGCATATCGGGCTTGTCGCGCAAAAGCGCCTGATGAAACTGCCATTCGGTCGACGGTGGAAAAGGTCCCTTGGCCTTTCCTTTTCCTTGAAGGGGAACGGTCGCCAGCATGTCAGGTGTCATCCTGTCATAGGGAACACCGGAGGGAGTAATGATCATCTTCTTGCCGGCACGCACGGATATGTTGCCAGATGTGCCCTGGTTGATGCCTCGCCGGTTCATCTCCTTGCACGTGTCGATGATCGCCTGCCTGAGTTTTTTTGTGTCCTTGTAAGGTGCCTTAAGCATATTCCGTCGCCAATTTGAGCAAGTCGGCCGCCGTGCTTGAGCAGGTGGCGACATGAGTGGCATATCCGCCGCGAATGGCCGCCAGCATCGGCTCGGCCCGATCTGGACCCGAACCGACCAGAAGCCCCATATCCTTGTTGCGCATCTGATCAAGCGTGACCGCAATCATGCGATCTTCAATGTCCCGATTAAGGCCCTGGCCCTTGTGGTCAATCAGTCTGCCACAAATGACTCCAATAGCGCCCTTCTCCGCACAAGACTCAATATCCGCCCTATCCAGGAGACCTGTGTGAACCACATGGCTGTCTTCGCCACAGGTTCCGCAGGCGAAAATAGTCTTGTTGCAATTCGCCACGGCCTGAAGCTGCGCTTCAATAACCGGTTCCTGCCTCAGCCGTTCAACAAGATCCTTGTTGGACAAGACCAGAGGCACATGCAGATTGACACAGTGAGCCCCATACCGTCTGGCGAGCGTCGCCGAACAGGTTTCCGCCGCAAATCCGAGTGCTGCCGGACGGGACCCGACAAGCTGGACGATCGTCAGGTTTTCCATGGTGACGCGCGGCGCCGCCTCAGCCACCCTGTAAACCGTCTCGCCCCAGGCAACACCGAGCCGGTCACCCGGTTCCAAAAGCCCGGGAAGCCAGTCAGCCACAACACGTGTCACCCGCTCCAGAGACTTCTCAGCACCGTCTGGTGACGACGGAATGACGACGGCATCTCGCAGACCGAACTGATCAACAAGGCGGCGCGCCAGATCCTGATTTCGAAAGACATCCGTGTCGAGCGATATGCGCACATAGTCCCGCTTGCGGGCTTCCGCCAGATAATTGACGACCGTCGCCCGAGAAATACCGAGCCTTTCGGCAATCTCGTTCTGATTCATGCCGTCCTGATAGTAGCACCAGGTAACCTCAACGATTGCATCTTCCTGCGGGCGAGCGCGTGCAACCTGGCCGCGCGCGCCGCTCCTGCCGTCCGCTGGTCGGGACTTGGACGGACTTGGTCTCATGCTCTCTTGGCGACCTGCGCAAGATCGGGAAACAATTCTGCAAGCCCTGCGGCACTTGCCTCGCAAATACCCCGCTCGGTGATCAGACCCGTCACCAGATGGTTCGGTGTCACATCAAACGCCGGATTGCCGCCCGCGGTCCCAATCGGAGTAACCTGCACCTGGCCGATACTCCCGTCATCCGTCAGTCCCTGCACATGGGTTACTTCCCTTTCCATGCGTTCTTCGATCGGGATTTCGGCGACCCCATCATCGACGGTCCAGTCAATGGTCGGCGACGGCAAAGCGACATAAAACGGAACGTTGTTGGCCTGTGCTGCAAGTGCTTTCAGGTAAGTTCCGATCTTGTTGCAAACATCTCCGCGGCGCGTGGTGCGGTCCGTTCCGGTGATCACCAGATCCACCATTCCATGCTGCATCAAGTGACCGCCGGCATTGTCGGTGATGTAAGTATGCGGAATGCCGTGGCTCCCAAGTTCCCACGACGTCAACGCACCCTGATTACGAGGCCGCGTCTCGTCGACCCACACGTGGATTGCAATGTTTTCATCATGCGCCTGATACATTGGGCTTGTCGCCGTGCCCCAATCCACCGTCGCGATCCAGCCGGCATTGCAATGGGTCAGGATGCGCACGGGTTCCCCGTCCCGCTTGCCGGCTGCTATCTTGCGGATAATTTCCAGACCGTTCAAACCTATGCGGTGATTGATGTCCACATCCTCGTCTGAAATGTCATGCGCAAGCTGCAAGGCAGCAGCGGACCGCTCACTTTCAGGCAGCGCTTTCAAAGCAGTTCGGCACCGATTGAGCGCCCATCGAAGATTGATGGCCGTCGGCCGTGTCTTGTCCAGAAACGCCCAGGCATTGTCCAGATTTGCATCAGAAGGATCGGTCGCTGCGGCAAGGGCCATGCCATAGGCAGCGGTGGCCCCGATCAACGGTGCACCACGCACCCGCATTTCAACTATCGCATCAGCAAAGTCCTGAAGCGTTTCAACATGTTGCACCCGAAATTCGTGAGGCAGCCATCGTTGATCGATAATTTGAAGTGCGCCCTTGTCCTCATCCCACCAAAGCGAGCGGTAGTGGGTTCCGTTGACCTTCATAGGATGTCCTTCTTGTTGACTTGGCGCGCAAGCAACAGCAACTCGTCCAACGAACCACACGTCTCGGCATTGAGGATAAGTTCCGCGCCCATGTGGAGATTGCGAGCTTCCAGTGCTGCCTTGAGGCCCTTGTCTTCGATCTCTTCGAAATCCGCGTTGTGCGCCAGCGACAATGTCCTTCGATGCATTTCGATGCCGCAGAACCCAAGAGCTTCTTTCCAGGTTTCTGCGAGCAGACCGGCACAGGCGTCGGCTGAATTATGTCCCTGCCCTTCAAACAGCGCTTCCGGATATAGCATTCCCGTTCGTTCGGTCTGCCAGAGACGGGTGAACTCTTCTTCAAAAATCTCGACGACTTCCCGGACCACAGACAGGAGCCATTCCTGATAGTCGTCCAATTCGTCTTTTGCCCTATGCGCAGGCTGGCTGAAATAGGCCATGAAGAAATTTGCCAGCAGCATCCCGATATCGAACCCCATTGGTCCGTATTGAACAAATTCCGGATCGATGACGCGGCTTTCTGTGTCAGTGGACATGATCGAACCGCTGTGAAGGTCGCCATGCACCATCGTCTCCGTGTTGGAGGCGAATTTCATCAGGTGGCGCTGCACCTTTGCCTTCAGCCTGGCATCTGAGCGCAAATTGGCAACGACAGCATCCAGTCCGTCTGTGTGGTGGTTCATCTCCGCGTCATAATACGGGTCGGTGAAGACGAGCGCTTCGGTAATCGCCGGTATTTCAATATTGCCGGAAAAGAGGCCGACATCCTTTTTCTTGTCTGCGCTCTTCATGGACAGTTCCGATCCGCGAAAAGCTGTCCGCGCGCAAAACTTGCCGAGGAAATTTCCAAGGCCTGCAACCTTGTCGCCGTCAATCAGCTTTCGGCGCAGGATCTTGTGCGGTGCAAGGAATTCCATGACGATCAGCGCCTGCGTGTCGTCAAAGTGATAGACAGCCGGCACCGAGCCCGGATCGCGTTCGGCCTGTCGAACCAGGGCGTGATTTTCAAAAAAAGCCCGGTAGAGCGGCAAAGGCCAGCTGTCGCCGACAAGACGTACGTAAGGCAACGCTTGCTTGACGACCACGGCCCCTTCCGGGCCCTCCACGATGAAAACCAAATTCAGATTGCCGTCACCGACTTCACGTACGGTCCAAAGTGCCGGGTCGGATCCGACGCGTTTCGCCACGGCGTCGATCGATGCGAGACGGGCTCCGAGCGTTTCCGGCGTTAACGGTCGATACTGATCAGGCGTATCCATGACTGTGAAATTTCCTCTCTTATCCCACCCGATAATGATCAAGATTGTTCAAAAGTCAACTCGGTTGACAAATGACTATTTTGCGTGCTGTAACTCTAATCAAGGGGATAAAAGCCCCGCAAAATTTTGGGAGGAACGGTGCAAAACGTCACCTGCAAACTCCGCGATCTGGAAAAGTCCTTCGGACAAAATCACGTCCTCAAAGGCATCGATCTGGATCTGCGGTCCGGAGAAGTTACGGCATTGATGGGAGCCAACGGCGCGGGCAAGTCTACGCTCGTGAAAGTGTTGTGCGGCTACCATTTTGCCGATGGCGGCGACATTGAGCTTGGCGGCGAACCATTCTCTCCAACAGATGCCGCCGACGCCATATCCAAGGGCGTCGTAACGGTTCACCAGTCTATCGACGACGGCGTGATCCCGGATCTGGACGTGGCCACCAACCTGACTCTCGACCGCTTGACCGAGCCTGGTGTCGGATTGTTTGTCAACGACAGGAAGCTGCGAGCGCAAGCGCGCGAAGTCGCCGAGAGCATGGGACTGACCATGGACGTGCGCATGCGTGTTGCCGACCTTGATGTCGCCGACAGGCAGATGATCGCGATCGCTCGCGCTATGGCCCGCGCACCAAAACTGCTCATTCTGGACGAACCTACATCGTCCCTTTCGTCATCCGAGGCCGAGCGCCTCTTTGCCCTGATCGATCGGCTGCGGGCGGAAGGGGTGGCGATCTTGTACATCTCTCACCGCATGTCCGACATTCGGCGTATCGCTGACAGGATCGTCACAATGCGCGATGGTGCGATCTCGGGCCTGTTCGAAGCAGAGCCTCTCGATTATGTCGGTGCGGTCAATGCAATGCTCGGTCATCAGATGACCGAAGTGGACATCGATCCCGTCCCCGGCGGACAACCGGTTCTTCAGCTCCAAAATCTGAAACTGTTTGAAGACAGTCGGCCAATTGACTTCGAAGCCCGAGAAGGAGAAGTCGTCGCCTTTACCGGTTTGCTCGGATCCGGGAAGACGCAACTGGCCGAAATCATTTACGGGCTTTCAAAACCTTCCGGCGGCAATCTCCTTCTGGATGGAAAGGAATATCAGCCAGCAGGTGCTGGGGATGCGGTCACCAAAGGCGTCTTCATGTCGCCCAAGGATCGGAGCGTGAATGCTGTCGTGCCCGATTTTGATATCGCCAACAACATGACCGTGCCCTTTCTGGGAGCCTTCAGCCGATTTTCATTTCTGGGCGACAAGGCGCAACGCAAAGCGACCGACGACATGATCGACCGGATCGGAGTGGTTTGCCAATCCAATTCCGACGGCATCGACACCTTGTCGGGCGGCAACCAGCAAAAGGTCATGATTGGTCGCTGGTTGCTCAAGGCCTCGCGCATTCTCCTGCTCGACGAGCCTTTCCAGGGCGTCGACATCGGTGCGCGGCGCGATATAGGACGGTATATTCGCCAAACGGCTCAGAATCGAACAACGCTTGTCTTTGTCGCTGAAATCGACGAGGCCCTGGAAATTGCGGACAGGATCGTCGTCCTGAACGAGGCGGCAATCGCCGGTGAATACATCAACAAGAATGTCGACTTGAACAGCCTGGTTGCGGATGTGTCCGGCCCCGGTGAGCGGCTGGCTCTCGCAGGATGATATTTGGAAAATGAACAAGAACGCACTCGATTTCGCTATTAAATACGGCTTCCTGATCCTTCTGGGCGGGCTCGCGCTTTTCTTCTCGATTTATGCGAGCGGGTTTGCCAGCCCGCGCTCGGCTGTCTTCATTTTGCAGTCGGTGGCGATTACCGGCATCCTGGCCCTCGGTGTCACGTGCACCCTCGTGGTCGGCGGTTTTGACCTCTCTATCGGGTCGGTTGCGACCTCGGCTTTGATGCTGTCGGCCTATACGATGGTCGTCCTCGAACAATCGGCCTTCGTCGCAGTTGCACTCTGCCTCATTATGGGAGCGATCGTCGGACTGGTGAACGGCCTTTTGATCGTCAAGATGCGTGTGCCCGATCTTCTGGCCACCCTTGGCATGATGTTCCTTCTGATCGGTCTTCAGCGTATTCCGACACAGGGCAATTCGATTGCAACCGGCATGAGCCTTGAGAACGGGGCGGTGGCCGAAGGCACTTTCTCCGCCGCTTTTCTCTGGCTCGGTCGTCATCGGTTCGACCTTTTCCTGGACAGGCTCGTGCCCGTGCCGGTCGTCGTCTTCCTGCTGATCGCCCTCTTGATCTGGCTGTTTCTCGGCTACACCCGGCATGGACGCCTGATGTATGCGATCGGCTCAAACGAAAGAGCGGCCGGACTGGTTGGCACAAATGTCCACCGCTACAAGATTGTCGCTTACATGATATCCGGCATGCTTGCCTCGGTTGGCGGAATTCTGCTTGCGGCGCGTTTGGGCCGCGGCGACATCGCATCGGGTAACAATTTGCTGCTCGACAGTGTGGCTGCTGCCCTGATCGGCTTTGCGGTACTGGGTGCAGCCCGTCCGAACGCATTCGGCACCGCAGCAGGTGCTCTTTTTGTCGGCATTCTACTTCAAGGTCTGACCATGATGAATGCCCCTTACTACATGCAGGATTTCGTCAAGGGAGCCGTGCTGGTCGCTGCCCTGGTCTTTACTTTCTACCTGTCATCGCGACGCGGAGGCAGGAGAACTGCGTGACGCCCGCCGGGCGCCGTTCATATTGGGAGGAAACAATATGCTCAGACGTGAATTCATGAAACTGGCCATGGTGGCCGGCCTGGGTCTTGGCGGCGGCAGTGCGCTTGCAGCCGACATGCCCGCACCCTTCGACAAGCCTGAGGACGTGAAAATCGCACTTGTGCGCTATCTTTCGACAGGCGACTTCTTCCAGTCCTATCTTTCGGGCGTGGAAAAGCAGGCTGAAGCGCTTGGTGTCGACTTGCGTGTCTTTGACAGCCGCCAGGATGCGGCTCTGCAGGCGGATATGGTCGACCAGGCAATCGCCCTTGGCGTTGACGGGATCGTCATTCAACATGGATTGACGGAGTCCATGAAACCGGCTGCCCAACGGGCCGTCGATGCCGGCATCAAGGTTGTCGCGTTTGATGTGAACGTCGAAAACGAATCCATCCCCCAGGTCGAGCAGTCCGACTACCTTCTTGGCAAAATGGCACTCGATCAGGCGATCAAGGACAACGGCAACAGCTTCACCGCTGGTTATGTCTACGTGCCAGGCATTGCCCCCCTTGACCGACGGGATATCGCCTGGAAGGAAGTCAAGAAAGACAACCCAGGCATCAAGGAAGCTGCCATGTTCGGCACGCTCGACAATCCGATTGCCAACTCGGTTGCCAATCAGGCGCGCTCTGTGCTGCAGGCCAATCCGACCATCAACGTCGTATTCGCACCTTATGACGAGTTTGCGAAGGGTGTGAAAATCGCCGTTGATGAGGCCGGTCTCAACCAGGACATCAAGATCTATTCCGCGGATGTCTCCACCGCCGACATCTCCGCCATGCGTGAGCCGGACTCAGCTTGGGCGGCAACGGTTGCCACCAACCCTGCCGTCGTTGGCGAGGTCAGCGTGCGTACTCTTGCACTCATGCTGGCCGGTGAAGATCCGGGCAAGCAGGTCATTGTTCCGCCGACCCTGATCACACAGTCCTTCCTGAACGAGCAAGACGTGCGCAACATGGAAGACCTTGGCGAAAAGATGCCCCAGTTCCAGCACGCCGATGTTTCCGTCGCCGAATGGATCCCCTTGCCGGCCCGCTAAGTCCGGTCAAGCCAGCTAGAAAAGCCCGGCAATGTGTTGCCGGGCTTTTTTTGTAAATCAGCTCGCATTCGATCCGAGGCTGATGCCTTGAAATCCGAACATATTGCAAATTCTATGAGGTTCTGGATGTTGTAATCCGCTCTCACCCATCGGCATTCATTCCGGCAAGTAGACCCAGTGGCCAAACTAAAAGACATTGCTGAAATTGTCGGCACTTCAATTGCAACTGTGTCCAGAGTTCTGAACAGGGATGCCACGATCTCCGTTTCACCGAAGACCCGCGCACGTATTGTCGCCGTTGCGGAAGAACTCGACTACAAGCCGTTGAAGGAACGCCGGAGCACACACACCTCTGGACGAACGTCTTTCCGCCCGAAAGTTTCAGAAATATACCTCGAACTTGGTGAGCGCTGGAAGCACGTCTCCGAAGGGTCTTATTATTCAAGACTGAAAAACGGCGTCGAGAGCCGGTGTCTTGAACTCGATGTCCACGTGGTAACGGTAAAGCGCCTTTATCCCGAGCTTTTCCAGTCGGATGGCAAAACCCGCGGCGCCATTGTTGTCGGGCAAGGGTCTGGCATTCACAGACAGGCTCGGGATTTTTGGCAAAATCTGATCGTATTTGCCGATTTCCTGCCCGAAGAACCCGATTTTGACAGCGTTGGGCACGATCTTTATTCCGCGACTGAGCAGCTCATGACCGGTTTGACATCCAGGGGCTATCGCAGAATTGGTTTCATCGGTGGGTGCTCGCTCGGCGAACATCCTGAGATCTACGAAGCACGATTTGAAGCTTACAAAGACTGGCTCAGCAGAAAAGGTGTTTTCGACACCTCTCTCGTCTCACTGGCGGGAAACACGACGGACAATGGTCTTGAATGTACACGTGAGTTACTTGCTGCAACACCGAGACCGGATGCCATTGTGGCCTGCACTGACGACATGGCGGTTGGAGCCTACAAGGCTGTTCGGGACGCCGGTCTCAAAGTGGCGCAGGATGTAGCGGTTGTCGGGTTCAATGACAATCCGGCATCGGAACTTTTGGACCCGGCATTGGCAAGTGTAAGGCTCGCTCCGGAGGAGATTGGCGCTTCAGCTGTCAATCTGTTGCTGGAACGGCTCGCCGGACGCTTCACTGCCAAGAAAGTTGTCCTGCAGTCTCCGATAATCTGGCGGAACAGCGTGAAGTAAAATTCACATCAAAATTTTAGTAAAATTTTACTACACAGACTTTCGGTGCCGTCACATTGTGGTCGAACTTGAGGGCTGCAACAGCCGTCCCACTGGCAATCGCGCCCTCAGGTATTTCCGGTTGGGTAGCTCCAATGGCGTATCTGCCCAACCGGACCCACAAATTCCACCGGACAGGACCACCAATGCCCATGAAATTGAATTTCTGTGAAGACTGGACCTTCACCGCTGGTTTTGAGCCGGAAATGGCAGGTCAACACCTCGACGGCGACACGGTGAGATTACCGCATACCGCCATTGAATTGCCGTTCGACTATTTTGACGAACGCTCCTATCAGAAACCCTTCACCTATCAAAAGAAGCTGCAATGGTCTGACGCCTTTAAGAACAAGGAGATCAATCTCGTCTTTGACGGTGTCATGGCGAATGCATCAGTTTATTTGAACGGTACGCACATTGCAGGACATAAGGACGGTTACACGCCGTTTGAAGTCCGGTTGACAGAAGCTTTTCGCGAAGGCGAATGCCTGATCACCGTATGCGTCGACGGAACGGAAAATCCCGAAATTCCACCTTTCGGTGGCCGTATCGACTATCTGACCTATGCAGGCATCTATCGCGAAGCGTGGTTGCAAATCGCTGACAGTATCTCGATCAAGAATGTGAAGATCGAGACGCGAAACACCTTGAGCGATGCCCCCGGCGTTGAGGCCAGGATCTGGTTGAGCAATCCTCCTCAAACGGCGATCAGAGGTCAGCTGCAGGGCGAACTGGTTTCACCTGACGGCAAGATCATTGCGACGTGCACAACTGACGTTATCACCGATCAGGTGTCCGTTTTGACATTCGAGAACCTGGAAAACATCTCGCTATGGGACCTGGATAAACCAGACCTCTACGCGCTCCGCCTTGCTTTGCGCGCAGATGGTTCAAAAGACAGTTTCGAGACATTCTTTGGATTCCGGACGGCAGAATTCACACCGGAAGGCTTCCTTCTCAACGGCAGGAAAGTGAAGCTGATCGGGCTGAACAGGCACCAATCCTTCCCCTATTCCGGTTATGCACAGGGCAGAGCTTCGCAGGAACGCGATGCCGAACTGCTCAAGGAAGAGTTGGGCTGCAATATCGTCAGAACCTCTCACTACCCTCAATCGCCATGGTTTCTGGACCATTGCGACAGGATCGGGCTTCTGGTTCTGGAGGAAATACCCGGCTGGCAGCATATTGGCGGAGAGGCCTGGAAAGACGAATCCGTTCGAAATGTGCAGCGCATGATCGAGCGGGACTGGAACCATCCGTCCATCGTGCTTTGGGGTGTCCGCATCAATGAATCTCCGGACGACGACGCCTTTTATCAGCGCACGAATACCCTTGCCCGGGAACTGGATGGCACGCGCCAGACGGGTGGCATTCGAAAAGACACAGAAAGTTCGCTTCTTGAAGATGTTTATACCTTCAACGATTTCGTTCTGGGGTCGTTTGAAGACTCTCGCGTCAATCGTCCACGGACGCCGCTGAGAGACCAGAAGGAAACCACGGGTCTCAGCAATCCGGTGCCCTATCTCGTGACCGAATATAACGGTCATATGTACCCCACCAAGATCTTCGATCAGGAACAACGGCAGATAGAGCATGTCACCCGACACCTTGAAATTCTGAACGCTGCCTATGGTGACGACGCTGTCTCAGGCTGCATTGGCTGGTGCATGTTCGACTACAACACCCATCAGGATTTCGGATCCGGTGACAGGGTTTGTTATCACGGTGTCATGACAATGTTTCGGGAAATGAAGCTTGCGGGTCACGCCTATGCAAGCCAGATGAGCCCGGATCGCAAGGTGATTTTAGAACCTGTCAGCATATGGGCACGCGGTGAACGCAACATCGGCGGCACGCTTCCTCTGATGGTGTTGTCGAATTGCGACGAGATCAGAATGACCTATTCCAATGGCAACAGCTTCGAGATCTTCCGCGACAGAAAGAACTTTCCTCATTTGCCGCATCCACCGTTCTGCCTCCCGCTGAGTACGGAGGCCGAAGACGCCCTCGGGGTCTGGGGGCATGACTGGCCGGATGTAGAATTTATCGGTTACCTGAATGGTGAGGTGGCCGTCAGGCGGAAGTTTGTCGCCAACCCCTTGGCAACAGAGCTGCGCCTGGAAGCGGATCTGGTGACGCTCAATCCGGACCATTACGAAACGCGCGTCCTGGCTAAGGCGCTGGACCAGGTCGGCAATCCGCTCGCCTTTATCAATGACAGCATTTCCATTGAACTCGATGGACCGATTGAACTCATCGGGCCAACGACAGTCGCCATGAGAGGTGGCGGCACCGGCTTCTGGGTGCGCGCTCAGTCAGGACAAAAGGGACGTGCGAATATCAGTGTGAAAACATCCCGGTTTCCCGAAAGAAGGATTACTCTTCAGGTTGAATAGCCCTGCCCTGCACCGGCAACCGACGGTTTGCGGCTCAATCATCGAAATAGTCCGAGTGCCGTATCTCAAGATCGGACAAGACCTTTAAGATGGAAGAGAAATGCAATTCACCAAAACGCACCGCTTCTGAGAGGTCCTGAGCGCAGATTGCTTCAAAAATCCGCGCATGCTCGTCTTTCAGAAATCCCAGATGGTTCTTGTCTCGGAGAGATAAAACGCGCAGTCGGTCGAGAACCATCTTTTCCTTTTCCAGAACCTGTGCAGCACGCGGAAATCCCGTTGCTTCGGCAAGTTCAAGGTGAAACACATCGTCCAGGTTTCCGAAAACGACTGCGTCGCCAATCGCAGCAGCGTCTTCCTGCGCTTGCAGGTTTTCAAGCAAGCGATCGTGTGAGGCACTGGGCAAGCCGCCGGAGGCCAGGCGGCGAATATTCGCCATCTCAAGGGCTTCCCGCAAATAGCGGGCTTCAAGGATTTTCTCCTTGTTCAGCCGGGAAACAAAATTGCCGCGGCTGGGATAGGTGACCACCAGTCCCGCCTCGCGAAGGCGCATGAAGGCTTCTCGAACCGGCGTTCTGCTGGCCCCGAATTTCGCAGCAATTTCAGCCTCAGAGACAATGCATCCGGGCTGTAGATCCATATTCAGGATGGCGTGTTTTATCGACCCGAAGATCTGATCGCCCGCAGGTTTGGAAGCGTCAATGCGCTTGAATTCCAGGTCCGTGCGTGCCGGACTATTGGCAGTTGTCGTCATTGCGTTTCGACCAAATTGATACAGGAAATTTCCAGATGCTTACCTACCGGTATACCGGTACACACATCTATTTACAACCGGTATACCGGTGTGCTAGTTGATAATTATAGGTGGTCGAGAAGGTCCTAATGAGTATGCAAGTAGCCTTGATCGGACTTGGTATGGTGGCGCAGACCCATGCACGCGCCATTGCCGCCACAAACGGCAAGGTTTCATTGCGAGGCGTTCTTTCGCGCAGCAAGGAAAGCGCCGAAGCGTTCTTAACCGAGGCGTCCGATATCTTCCCGAAAGCGCCAAAGGCCTATGCAGGCCTTCAGGAACTGGTGTCCGATCAGGACTTGGATTTCGTGATTGTCTGCACACCGCCAAATGCCCGGGCGGACATTGTCTCAGCACTTACAGACCGCGGCCTTCCAATCCTCATGGAAAAGCCGATTGAGCGGACCTATCAGGCAGCAGAAGAAATCGTCAGGCGCTGCGAAACCGCTGCAGTTCCGCTCGGCATTGTCTTTCAGCATCGCATGCGCGCTTCCGCCAAACAGCTGAAAAGGGTCCTGAAACAAGGGACATTGGGACAGATCGCCATGGTGGAGATCTCGGTTCCCTGGTGGCGGGCGCAGTCCTACTACGACGAACCCGGTCGCGGAACCTATCAACGCGACGGTGGTGGTGTTCTGATTTCACAGGCAATCCATACACTGGATCTTGCCTTGTCTCTAACTGGCCCGATCATCGAAGTTCAGTCAATGGCGGCAAAGACGTCCCTTCACGACCTGGAAGCAGAAGATTTTGTCAGTGCCGGGTTGCGATTTGACAATGGTGCGGTCGGCTCTCTCGTTGCCAGTACGGCAAGTTTTCCCGGCGGCGCGGAATCGATCACCCTTCATTGCCAGCATGGATCTGCAGTCCTGAAGTCCGGTCAACTGGAGCTCCTGATGCATGATGGCAGCATCGACACATTCGGCGAGGAAAGCGCGACGGGTGGCGGAGCCGACCCGATGGCATTCACGCACGAATGGCACCAGGCGGTGATCGAGGATATGGCCGACGCAATTGTCGACAAACGCGCACCGATATGCAGCGGTCGCGAGGCATTGCGCGTGCACCGTTTGATCCAGGCCCTGATCCAATCGGCTACGCAAAAGTCAGCCGTAGCAATCCCCCAATTGGAGTCCTGAATGTCAAAACCCCTCAAGTTTGCTGCGTTGGGAATTGATCACCGACACATCTTTGGAATGTCGGAGAACATGAAACAGGCTGGGGCTGAATTTGCATCCTGGTGGACACTGGGAAAACCTGAAACCCACGAAGGCTTTGCAAAACGGTTTCCGGATGTTCCGATGGTCGAGAACCTGGAAGACATTCTCAACGATCCTGCCATCGATCTCGTGCTGATTGCGTCTGTGCCCGCGCAACGCGCGGAGTTGGCGATTGCCGCGATGGAGGCCGGGAAGGATGTCATGGTCGACAAGCCCGGCTGCACGACGCTGGAACAGCTGGATGCGATCAAAAACTGTGTTGAACGGACTGGCCGTATTTGGTCCGTGAACTTTTCTGAACGCTTCGAAGTCGCAAGCGTTACGCGAGCTGCGGAATTGGTTCAGGAAGGCGCTATCGGCAAGGTGGTCCAAACTCTGGGCATGGGACCGCATCGACTGAACGAAGCCACCCGGCCTGAATGGTTCTTCGAGCGCGACAGCTATGGCGGCATCCTGACGGATATAGCATCGCACCAGATCGACCAGTTTCTTTTTTTCACTGGGTCAACAGATGCCGAGATCACCGCTGCAAGCGTAGCAAACTACGCCAACCCGCATCGCCCAGGACTGCAGGATTTCGGCGAAATCGTGCTGCGCAGTTCCCAGGGACACGGTTACATTCGTGTCGACTGGTATACGCCCGATGCGCTCCCGACCTGGGGTGATGGCAGACTGACGATCTTGGGAACGCAGGGCTATATTGAGCTGCGCAAATATGTCGACGTGGCTGGAGCGCCTGGCATCGATCACTTGTTCCTGGTGAACGGCACACGCTGCGAAAAGATCGACTGTTCACAAGCCGGTTTGCCCTACTTCCAACGTCTTAGCGACGACATCAGAAACCGCTCGGAGACCGCAATGCCACAAGCCCACGCCTTCAAGGTGATGGAGCTTGGACTGAAGGCACAGCGCATTGCCGAAGATCGAGGCCAATCATGATCCGGGTCGCAATCATTGGCGCCGGGATCGGCCGGGCCCATCTGGAAGGCTATCGCGCTTTGCCCGACAGGTTTTCCGTCAAAACCATGTGCGATCTGGATGTTGAACGTGCGGCGGATGTCGTCGCGGGCACCAGCGTTCAGGTAGAGACGGATCTTTCCAAGGTGATGTCCGATCCTGCCATCGATCTGGTGGATGTCTGTCTGCCGCCACACCTTCACTACCCCGTCGTGATGCAGGCCCTTGAAGCCGGCAAGCATGTGGTTTGCGAAAAACCGCTGGTGACCTCGCTCAAGGAAGCTGACGAGTTGGTGGCCGCCGCAAGAAAGGCAGACCGGCGCCTGACCCCGGTCTTCCAGTATCGCTTTGGGCCGGGCATGGCCAAACTGAAGGCCTTGATCGATGCCGGGCTTGCGGGCAAGCCCTATGCCGCAAGTCTTGAAACGCACTGGGACAGGGATGAAGCCTATTACGCGGTGCCCTGGCGCGGAACCTGGGAAGGCGAAAACGGCGGCGCTGTTCTTGGCCATGCCATTCACAATCATGACTTGCTCACTACGGTCATGGGTGCTCCGGCGCGTGTGAACGCTGCAGTCGCCACGCGCGTGAACGACATTGAAGTGGAAGATTGCGCTGCAATTTCATTTCAAATGGCCAATGGCAGTGTGGCAACCAGTTCGATCACCCTCGGTGCTTCGACAAACACCAGCCGTATTCGGTTCTGCTTTGAAGGTTTGACGGCCGAAAGTGGCAGCGAACCATATGCGCCGGCTGAAGGTGAATGGACATTCGTTGCCCGTGCGCCCGTCAAGCAGGCGGAAATCGATGACGTCCTGTCCGGGGTGCAGGATGGACTTTCAGGGTTTGCCGGCTTCTTTGAGGCCCTGGCGGACGCACTGGAAAATGGCGGCACACTTGCCGTAAGCGCGGAAGACGGGCGACAATCCATTGAGCTCGTCAGCGCGATTTACCAGGCAGCACGTGAGAACAGGTCGATAAGCCTGCCACTGACTGCCGACAACGAGCTTTATTCAGGCTGGAAGCCAAAATAGCTGACCTGAATACTGAAAAGGGAGGAGTAAAGATGAACAGGAAACTCGAACTTGCCAGCGGTGCCGTACTCGCATCGCTCATGCTGGGCGTCGGAGCGGCATCTGCTGAAGAAATTCGGCTCATGTGTTCCTCAGACGGCAACGAATGCGAAGCCGCGATGGAAATCATTCAACGCTTTGAAGCTGACAATCCCGGCGTCAAGGTTGTCATGGACAAGGTGCCGTACAAGGCAATTCTGGAAAATCTGCCGGTTCAGCTTGCAGCCGGAACCGGTCCGGATATCGCCAAGGTGACGGATCTCGGCGGGCTCAACGAGTACTATCTCGATCTCGCGCCTTACGTGGATCGCGACTATTGGGAAACGTCGTTTGGCGACACGTTGAACTGGTACCGTTCGGGACCGGACGACGATGGCATCTATGGCATGCATTCGCAGCTTACGATCACAGGTCCTTATATCAACAAGACCCTGTTCGAACAGGCCGGTGTCGAAATTCCGGCAGCTGATGCCGACTGGGACACCTGGGCCGAGGCTGCCCGCCAGGTCGCCGAAGCAACGCAAACCCCATTCCCGATGGCTATGGACCGGTCCGGTCACCGCATCGCGGGTCCTGCGATTTCCTATGGTGCCAAACTGTTTGACGAAAACGGCGATCCGATCCTCGTCGATGACGCTTTCACGGAATACGTCAACAAATTTGTCGGATGGCACAATGACGGTACCATGGCCCGTGACGTGTGGGGCGCCAGCGGTGGCACCAGCTACCAGGATGCAGCGCAGGAGTTCATCAACGGCGAACTCGTCTACTACTTCTCGGGCAGCTGGCAAGTGCAGCGGATGGATTCGTCCATCGGCGACGCCTTTGACTGGGAAGTCGTGGGATCACCTTGCGGTGCTGCTGGCTGTTCCGGCATGCCGGGCGGCGCGGGCTTTGTCGGCTTCAAGGACACGAAACATCCTGAAACCGTTGCCAAGCTGATCGACTATCTCGCTCAGGAAGACAACTACACCGAACTCACCGCAAAGTCGCTCAACATTCCGGCGCATTCGGGTGTGGCGGCCAAGGGCGTGACTTATATCGACGCCTCACAAAAGGCCAACGACGCGCTGAACGCATGGGGAGCGCAGGTCGCCAAGATCCTGCCTGTCGCCTTCAAGTATCAGGGCTACAAGAACAACCGGGCCATGTTCAACATCACCCTGTCCAGGGTTTCACAGGCAATTGTCGGTGAGCTCAGCGTTGAAGACGCCATGGACCGGGCGAAGGAAGACCTCGCAACCGCCTTGGCGGAAGCTGGCAAATAAGACCAGTTAGCTCTTAAGGACGGGCGCACCCTGCGCCCGCCCCCTTCGGCATTGGCGGGCAAGATGTCATGATCAGAATTGTTTCCTTCTTTATGGACCTCATCGACATCCCGATGAGGCATGCACAAAAGTATCTGCGAGGGCATACAATTGCCTGGGTGTTCCTTTTGCCCAACCTTGTCCTCTTCGGCCTGTTCGCGTTCCTGCCAATTCTTTTGAACGTTGCTTATGCCTTTACCGGCACTGACAACATCATGCTTTGGGACAGAACTTATGTGGCTGGCGATAATTTTGCCGCTCTAACAGCCTGCTCCAACTATCTGGATGCAAACAGCTGCGAACTCGATCTGTTCTGGCGCTCCGTTCACAACACGCTGTTGTTCATAGTCCTTCAGGTCGGGATCATGGTGGGCGTTTCACTGGTAACTGCGCTGATCCTGAACCGCAGAATTCGTGCCCGCGGATTTTTTCGAAGTGTCTTCTTCTTTCCCGTGCTGTTGTCTCCGGTCGTTGTCGCCCTGATCTGGAAGTGGATCCTGCAGAGAAACGGTCTTATGAATGCGGGCCTTGAGCAACTCGGGCTGGAACGCGTTATCTGGATGCTTGACCGGAACTGGGCCTTCGCATGGTCTGTGTTCCTGTCTGTTTGGGCGCATATGGGGTTTTATACCCTGATCCTCCTGGCGGGCCTGCAAGCGATCCCGCGAGATGTCTATGACGCGGCAACCATGGATGCCGCAAAGCCTTTCCGCACTTTCTACCGGATCACACTGCCTCTCTTGATGCCGACAATGCTCGTCGTGATGGTGCTGGCACTCATCAAAGGCGTTCAGACGTTTGATGAGGTGTACGCATTCACCGGAGGCGGTCCGGGTTCAGCCACGACACTGATCATCCAATACATTTACGAGACGGGTTTTGCCGGAGCACCAAGGCTGTTTGGCCTTGCCTCAGCAGCGTCGATCATTCTTGCAGTCGTCCTGGCAGCTTTGACCTTCCTCCAGCTCAAGTTTACGAGGAAGAACGCAGATGGCTAAGACACTTGAGTTTTTGACCCGGACGCGTGGTCACGGCAAGCTTCACTGGACGGACTGGTTTACCTACGCCTATCTGCTGTTCGGCATCTTGCTGATGTTTGGCCCGGTTGTCTGGCTGGTCATGTCATCCTTCAAGACGGATGCAGAACTCGACCGGTTTCCACCCCGCTTTCTTCCCTATGCAGCCCAAACAGTTGAACTGGAGGGGTACTCCAAACCCCTGCCGCTTTACAAGGTCGTCGCTGGAGACCTGACCGGTGAGACGGTTGCGCAGGTTCGGCGGATCGGCCTGACCTCCCAGGTTGTGCGCCTCGATGCGCCGGAGGAGATTATCAAGATCAACCTGAAGGACCGGGAACCGATCGAACGGATCTCGATTGCGACCGAAAACTACACCGATCTCTTCAGCAAATTCGATTTTCTGCGTTTTTTCTGGAACAGCACCTTCATCACGGTCGTGGCAACGGTGATCATGCTGATCGTGAATTCAATGGCTGCCTTCGCCCTGGCGAAATACAAGTTCAGTGGCAGAGCCGCCGTCATGGCCATGGTCATAGGGGTTTTGATGATCCCGCAAACCGTGGTTCTCGTTCCCTTGTTCATCGTAACCAAGGAACTCGGGATGCTCGACAGCCTCTGGGGTGTCATTGTGCCGGGAGCCGCAACGCCGACCGGGATTTTCCTTTTGAGGCAATACATGCTGACCATTCCGGACGAAATCCTGGATGCTGCGCGCATGGACAAGGCAAGTGAGTGGAAAATCTACTGGCGCATTGTCCTTCCCCTGAGCGCGCCTGCGATTGCCGTTCTGGCGATCCTTGCCATCATGTGGCGCTGGAATGATTTCCTCTGGCCGCTGATTGCGCTGTCCAGATCTGAAAACTTCACACTGCAATTGGCGCTGAACTCCTTCCAGGGTGAGATGACCACCCAGTGGAGCAGCCTCTTAGCCATGACGGTGCTGACCCTTCTACCGGTCGCCTTCGTGTTTGCCTTTTTGCAGAAATACATCGCAACCGGAATTGCTTCGACTGGTGGCAAATAACCAAAACAAACAATGAGCGGGAAGCGCAGCAATGGCCGATCTCCGACTGAAGAATGTGACAAAATCCTACGGTGCCGTTGAGGTCATCAAGGGTGTCGACCTGGAAGTTGCCCACGGTGAATTCTGCGTTTTCGTCGGCCCGTCGGGCTGCGGCAAATCCACCTTGCTGAAGATGATTTCCGGACTGGAAAGCATCACAAGCGGCGATCTCTTTATAGGCGACGACCAGGTGAATCATGTCGCTGCTGCCGAACGCGGGCTCGCAATGGTGTTCCAGTCCTATGCACTTTACCCGCATATGAACGTGCGCCAGAACCTCTCCTTCGGGCTCGAAAACCTGAAGACGCCAAAACCGGTCATAGAGGAAAAAATCAATGCTGCCGCCAAGATGCTGCAGATCGACGAATTGATGGACCGTCGGCCACGGGATCTGTCGGGTGGACAGCGCCAGCGTGTTGCAATCGGTCGTGCTGTTGTTCGCGAACCGCGCATCTTTCTATTTGATGAACCGCTTTCAAATCTTGATGCGGAACTGCGCGTCGATATGCGTTCTGAGATCGCCCAACTGCACCGTCAGCTCGGCAACACCATGATCTACGTGACCCACGATCAGGTCGAGGCCATGACGATGGCCGACAAGATTGCGGTGCTGCGCAGCGGGCTGGTCGAGCAGTTTGGCAAACCGCTGGATCTGTTTAACGATCCAGCCAATATCTTTGTTGCCGGCTTCATCGGCTCTCCAAAGATGAACTTCATTCAAGGCGAACTTCAGGGCAATCGCCTCCTGTTGAAAAACGGCGAAACCATTGAACTGCCTGAATCCAGGTTCCACCTGACAGACAGCGCGAAAGTAACGCTGGGAATACGGCCGAACGATATCGCGCCCGGTTCCGACGAGACCCATGGACTGAATGCGAACATCAGATCGGTAGAGCAACTGGGGGGCGATTCCTACATCTACGCAGTCAGCGACATGGGGGACAACATAACAGTCCATCGCCCGGGGCAGGTGGATGTCTCCGTCGGCGACAAGCTTCTGCTGGAAGTCGATGTCGATACAACGCATCTTTTTGACACTGAAACCGGACTGACGCTGCGCAAAAACAGAACCGGCAACACTTCCGAGGCAACTGCTCAATGAAACAGACTTGGCGCTGGTTTGGTCCCCACGACACAATCGGAATTCATGAATTGCATCAGGCCGGAGTGCAGGGCGTCGTCAGCGCATTGCATCACATCAAACCCGGCCTAGTCTGGAGCAAAGAGGCCATTGTTGAGCGGCAGGCTATGATTTCCCGCGGCGGCCCTGAAAGCGCAACACCGATCCATTGGGATGTCGTGGAGAGCCTGCCGGTTTCAGAGGCGATCAAACTGCAATCGGCGGACTTCAAAGAGCATGTGGCAAACTACAAGACCAGCCTGCAGAACATTGCTGCCTCCGGCATCAAGACCGTGTGCTACAACTTCATGCCGGTTCTTGACTGGACGCGAACGGATCTCAGACGAAAGCTTCCCCACGGCGGAACAGCCATGTGGTTCGACCTTCTCGACTTTGCCGCCTTTGATCTGTTTCTCTTAAAGCGACCGGGAGCTTCGGACGACTATGACGCCGACTTTTGTGAGCGAGCCCGGCAAAGGGCTTCCGAGCTCAGCGATCAGGAACACCAGGCTCTCCAGCAGAACATCGTGGCCGGTCTTCCGGGAGCAAACGACACCTGGACACTCGACGAGATCCGAGTGCATCTATCAAGCTACCAGAATGTTTCAGCGGACACATTGCGCCAGCATCTGATCGACTTCCTTTCCGAGGTTGCCCCTGAAGCAGACAGGCTCGGCCTGCGTCTTTGCTGCCATCCCGATGATCCTCCTTTCTCCTTGTTGGGACTGCCGAGGGTCATGTCGACGGAAGACGATTACCGACGTGTCATGGAGGCAGTTGACATCAATGCCAACGGCATAACGCTTTGCACCGGATCGCTTGGGGTCTCGCCGGAGTTTGACGGTGTCGGCTTCGTGGAACGGCTTGGCGGGCGGATCCATTTCGCGCATTTGAGAAGCACCATGCGTGTTGCCCCTGCAAACCGCGCAAGAACCAGCTTTTTCGAAGCAGCCCATCTGGAGGGCGATATCGACATTGTCGGTGTTGTCGAGGCTCTCTTAAGAGAGGAAAAACGCAGGCGGGCGGAAGGCAGAGACGACCACGAAATACCGATGCGCCCGGACCACGGCCAGGACCTCCTCAGCGACCTGAGCATCGAAAGCATGCCCGGCTACCCCCTGATCGGCCGCATGCGCGGGCTGGCGGAACTAAGAGGTGTCATGTCAGCATTTGAAAGAAAGACGAGAAGTTAAGTCGGCTAAGTTTTGGAAGTTGACCTTGAAACATCCTGCCAAGCTTGGAGAGCATTCAGCCCGAGGCACTGAAAACGTTTGCCCGCCGCCCAAAACCTCATCCAGCTGCGCAAATAGGTTGGGCTTGCTAGTCAACCGGGTCGTATGACAAGGCCCAGTTGGCGCATGAAAACCAACAGCGGGTTGGGTCTGAGGGTCTTTGCCAGATGAGACTTTGAACGAATTCGATGCCGGGGCGCCGGAAGGCGTCCTGCAGTCTTTCTTCTTCCTGCGGCTTCATTGAGCCGGCATCACCTTCTGCGTGAATGAAAAAGGCCTGGCATATCCGCGAGGCGGAAAAACCTGCAGTGCAACGCTTAATGAGAAAAGCTGCTCCATGACGGGAAAACCGGGGACCGGCAGGCCGATTGGGTTTTCCCGGGACACCAAGCGGAACGACCAGGCGGCCATCGGGGGCAAGCCCTTCTATCCAGTTTTCCAATGGCGCCAGAACCGCAAAATTCACGTAGATGCCATCGACTTCGCCTTTGGGCCAGGCCGCTGCATCATCAACGTGAAACGTGACATTGGCACGGCTTTCCAGCGCCGGTCGCGCGATCTGCGCTAGCGTGTCGTCCAGCTCTACAGCAACAACATGACCATCCGGTCCGACAAGCTCGGCAAGAAGCGCCGTATAGTAGCCGGTCCCGGCTCCCAGATGGACAATTGTCTCGCCGGCTTTTGGCGCAAGCGCCCCCAGCAACCTGGCATGAAGCGATGGACTGCCATTATTGACGCCACGCCCCGAGGACAACACGAACAGTGCATCTTGATAGGCATAGACCGGGTCGTTTTCGGCAAGCTGAATGGGGCAGTGTGCGAGGTCAACAACCTTCCATGGGTCCGACCCCAGATAATCTTCCCTGCGCACTCGGCTGAATGCACGCTCTATGTCTTTGTTGGCTTCAACACCGGCGGTTGCACAGATTTGCTTGGCAAAAGCAGACCGCACGATGGCAAGTTCTTCAGGTGTCATCTTCGCTTTGTCCGATTGAGTTGGCGCTATCAAAAAACAAGATTTCGGAATAATTGCGTCGACGCATGCAGAAATCGAAATTGCAACCGAGACGCTTGCACAAGGTGACAGGCAGGTGATCTACGAGCTTGTTCCGACAGGTTGATCAATCCGGCATCGGGATCCTTTTCAATCCATCCTTTTCGACCGATTGCAGCAACATGCCATGATCTGCCCGAAGACAGGTGCTTGCCGGCCAGTCGCAGGATAACCAGCCACTTTCCTGGCCAATCAGAAAAGCTTTGCGCCGTCCTTCAAAGAGATCATGGCTTTCAACAAGACCCGCCTCGTCACCAACAACAATGGCTCCCTCCGGCCCGCCCCAATCGAGCCAATTGAAGGTTCTCTGATCGCGATTGAATTCTCGAACCCACCAGCCATGTCTTGTCCCGTGGACACGCGCCGGGGCGAATTCAGACCCCGCGGCAATGAACTTTCCGTCAGGCGACCAGACAAGAAACTGCGGGTAGTGTGAAAAGCTGGTTTCAGTTGTCAGAACATCGCCGCTTTCCCGGTCCCAGATCACCACACGAGCGCGCATGGATGAGGCAAGCCGAGACCCGTCCGGCGACCAGGCAAGCTGTGTTGAATTGTCGACGGTACAGCAAAAGGCACTCTTCGCCTCGCCTGCCTTTTCATCCCAGATCCTGACCGTTCCATCTTCTGAAGCACTCGCCAAAAGGTCCCCCTCCGGCGACCAGGCGAGGTTTTCAACACTGTCTTCATGGATTGCCGACTGGGAGATTTCGGCACCCGTCCTGGCGTCAAACACACGCACAAGACTGTCGTCTCCGCCAGTTGCGATCCTGGCACCATCCGGAGACCAGGCAACGGAACGAACTGTATCCTGATGGCCCTCCAGGAGCCAAACCTGGCTGCCGGTGCGCGCATCCCAGACACGAGCGGTCTCGTCCCATGATCCGGTGGCGATTTGTGTGCTATCGGGAGACCAGGAAAGCGTGAGAATGTCGTTGGTATGGCCGTTCAGAGCTACAAGCTTCCGACCAGTTGCCATGTCCCAGACGATGTTCACCTCTTCTCGGTCAGCGGACACCAAAAGTGAGCCGTCGGGCGACCAAGCCAAGACACGGATTTCAGCCTCATGACCGGTGAGTTCATCAACCAGTTTCCCGCTTGTTTCGTCCCAGACGATGATACGCCCGTCCTCTAAAGCCATTGCGGCCCGACTTGAGACGGGCGACCAGGCAACGCGGTCGACTGGTTTTGCCTGACCGCGAACCGTCAGAGTTGTCTCCTGGCTCTTTCTATCCCAAATCCTGAGCGCATCATCGGAATACCCGGCAGCAAGACGTCCTCCATCCGGAGACCATTCCAGAGCACCAATCCAATTGTTTTCGTCCACTCTTGAATAGGTTTGGCCAAAGCTTTCTGTTTCCCAGAGCCGCAGTCCGCCATCATCGCCTGCGGCGGCGATCGCTCCTCCGTCGGGAGACCAGGCAACGTTGACGCAGACATAGTCCGGACTTCCACAGGCCAGTTCAGCAGCTGTCTTGCCAGACGAGACATCGACCACGCGGACATCATTGGTGCCAAGCACAAATGCGATTTTCTGGCTGTCTGGTGACCAGGCGATCCCCCTTTCGGCATCATCCTCAAAGTCAGCGATTTCAAGCACCAGCTCACTGGTATCGATATTCCAAACGCGCGCCGTGCGGTCCTGTGATCCACCGGCAAGAAATTCGCCATTCTGTGCCCAGGCCAGCGACAGAATGGTGTCGTCGAACCCTTTCAGAACGTTGGTCTGTTCACCAGTTTCGGGATCAAATACCAAGATGTCGAAACCTGGATCAGAGGTCGCATAGTCGGTTGAAGCAAGTGCAAGATGCTTGCCGCTCGGTGACCAAGCAAGTGCCTGAGCTGTCGAATAGGTCGCCGGAAAGAACTCACCGACATTTTCCGTCACCGACCACAGTGCGACCCCACCTGCCATCGTCGCGGCCACTTTAGATCCGTCCGGAGACCACGCGACGGCTGAATCATCCGGAAGGCCTCCGTCAAATTCGACGATCAGGGAGCCCGTACGAGCATCCCACAGCCGCGCCGGATCGCTTTCTGCAGCAGTTGCAAGATACGCTCCATCCGGAGACCAGGCCAGATCGATCACCTCCCCCTTGTGACCAAAAAGGACTGCGCTCGCTTCACCGGTATCGACATTCCGGATGGTAATGAACGGACCCCACGGAGCCGTTGCAACGCGCGTACCGTCCGGTGACCAGGCGATATAGTCGATTGAGGCCGCCCAATGGCCCGACAAGCCGGCGATGAAACCTTCACTCAAGTCGACTTTTTGCGATATCGGGCTTTTGTCTTCTTGTAGGCGTTCACCGGCAAACGCGCTGCTGACGACACAAAGGCCCAACAGGACAATCATTCGTCGAAAGACCGTTCTCCGACAAAAGCGCAAAGCAATTGCGGGCTTCATGAAGCTGTCTCCAAGTCGCAATGGCAACCGCCGCATTATGACACTGCCGATGGTCGCTTCCAAGAAAAGCTTGCCGGCATGTGTTCCGGAACGGTGCGAGACAGGCACAAAACGCGCAGTGAAGCATTAACCAGTTTTAGCCGCCAAGAATAACACTTCAATTAATACACACTTCAGATCTGGATCTATTTGCGAAATCAAGTAAAATCACAAAGTAAGAAAGCTAAAATACTTCGAATTTCGAATTAAATTAGCTTTATTATAGTATTAATTACTTGAAGAGGTCCAGATGACTGTACTCATCACCGGGGGCGCTGGTTACATCGGCTCCCATTGCTGTTTGTCATTCCTTCAGGCGGGACACGACGTCGTCGTCGTAGACAACCTGTCCAATGCCAGCGATGTGAGCTTGGACCGGGTGGCGTCGATAACGGGTGCGAAGGTTGCGTTGGAGATCGGTGACATCCGCGATCAATCAAAAGTCGAGGAGATTTTGAAACGGTACGGCTGCACTGCGGTCGTACACTTTGCCGGCCTGAAAGCGGTCGGGGAATCAACCCGTGTTCCGCTTACCTATTATGATAACAATGTGGTCGGCACTCACAGTCTTCTGTCGGCAATGGCAAACTGCGGCGTCAAGCAATTGATTTTTTCATCTTCCGCTACGGTCTATGGAGAGCCACAGTTTCTACCCCTCACCGAAAATCATCCGACAAGCGCGGTCAATCCATACGGCCGAACCAAACTGATGATTGAAGACATGTTGCGCGATACTGCGGCAAGCGATCCAACATGGCAGTTCGGTATCCTGCGGTATTTCAATCCGGTCGGTGCGCATGAGAGCGGGCTCGTCGGCGAAGACCCGCAAGGTATTCCGAACAATCTCATGCCGTTCATCACACAAGTTGCGGACGGACGGCGAGCTGAACTGGCGGTTTTTGGCAACGATTACGATACACCGGATGGCACCGGTGTACGTGACTACATTCATGTCGTCGATCTCGTGGAAGGACACCTTCGGGCGCATGAAATCCTGGCTGCCGGATCTGCCCCTTCAAATTGTTTCGCCGTCAATCTGGGCACCGGCAATGGCTACAGCGTTCTGCAGATGGTCAAAGCCTTCGAGCGAGCGTCCAACAAGCAGATACGCTATTCATTCGCGCCGCGCAGAAGCGGCGATGTCGCCGAGTGCTATGCCGATACGCATCTTGCAGAGAACCTTTTGAACTGGAAGGCAGCGCGCGGTCTCGACGACATGTGCAGAGATACCTGGAAATGGGTTCTCAACAACCCACGCGGCTATGAAACTGCAGCCTGAAGACAGGACGGGTCAATGGAAACAGAAAAGCCGGCAAATTGCTGGCTTTTCTCCCTCATGTGTCAACGCTGCGGTTCTGCTTCACGCACCTTCTCCTCAAACCACTACTGCTGAAAGTCCCGAAACACTCTGACGCTGCGGATCGCCGTTGCCGCTCCAGCCACATCACCATCATTCTTTCCGGCAAATGGGGCGACGGCATTGCTCAACAGAACCAGGGCCGGTGTATGGGCAAACTCATTCGGCGCAGCAAAGACTTCAAGGTCATCGACATAAAATCGAAAGCGATTGCCGGTCCATAACATTGCATACCGGTGAAATGCGTCATCCAGACGGACATGTGCGCGATAGCTTGCTGCCAGGACATCTTTTTGAGGACGCCAGCGCCGCGCCGTGACCTGAACGATATTGGGATATTTGACTTCGGCGACATCCAGTTCGAAATGGGTATCACCTTCGGTCTTTCGATCCGACACCAGCCAGAAGGCATTGTTGACGCCTGCTTCGCGTGCGATGCGCATCTCACATTCGAAGTACCCATAGGTTTGACGGAAGTCCCTTGTGCGAATGTAGCCGCCGGTGAACGGTCGTTCCGGATCTGACTGATGCCCGAGACGAAGGTTCACTGCACCATTTGCCAGGACAACGTTCTTTGGAAAGCGCATTGTCTTGTGACCGTCGCCACCAATCCTGACCCGTTCCCATGCCTTGTCAAACTGACCCCGGTCGCTGAAGTCTTCCCGAAACGTGAGCGCCCACTCTCCCTTCGTCTGTTGAAGTGGTGTCGGCAGATCGATCGAGGACAAGGCAAACAGCGGCACGGTCGCCGCCAGGGAGGCTGCGCCCGCCAGCGAGCCAACCGCCAGTCCTGAAAGGAATTTCCGGCGGCTCACCACGCCATGTGCTTCGAAATCGATGTTTGGCCTGGTCAACTTGCCAGTTTTTCCTTGGCGTCCGGAGCTGTCTTCTCACGCAGTTTGAGTTCCAGGTTCCAAGCCCGGCTGCGCAGGGTCTCAATCTCTCCTGTCATGAAGTCCACTTCATTCCTGAACCAGCCGGTAACGTCCTCAACCGACTGATCGACCCGTACGAGATTTGGCTTAACCAGCGCTTGCTCCGGCGGAGAGGCAACCGGCTTCGCCAGCACATGGTTCAGGCCATTCTCCGTGAGGAAGCGATAATATTCCGCATAGTTCAAACGATAGACATGCTGCACCTTGGAGAAGTCGGCGCTTTCGAATATGCGCTCCAGGTTGATCGGCAGATAGTCTTCAATCTCGACCGAAGGAATGGCAAAGAGCGTCGACAATTCGCGTATCCGACTGTCATAGGTAAAGAACACTGCTGGAATGCCCTGGTGAAGACCGATCACATTGCCATGAAGACGAAATCCGACGAGAACGTCGACATTATCTCTGGCATCGGCCGCCCATTCGTCAACATCAAAGAAAGCCTGCATGCGGTCGCTCACAAGTGCTTCGACATCCTTGTCCCCTTCAAGATGATACTTGTTGAGGATTGACTGAATGTGCTTCTGCTTGGCTTCGTCAGTCTCGAAAATCGCGAGCGTTTCCTCGCGTTCGCCTTGCGAATACAGCCGGTTCGCCGAGCGTTTGGCGACAGCTTGAATAAGCGCCCGTTGCATTCTGTTGGTCTTGGTAGCGTTGGAGGCATAATCGGCCGACAGATACTTGTTGAGCGTCAGGCCCACTCGGGCATTGGCCGGATCCAGCGGCTTGATTTCAATCGACGGCCTCAGGTTCCGATAGAAACTCGGGCACCCGATGATCCGGATGTTCTTGATGCCGATATCGTTGAAGACTTCGGCACTGTAAACACCGCGCACGCCGATGGTTTCGCATTTGTCTGCGATGATCTTCCAAGCTTCCACACTGCCCTTTGGCAGCTCAAGTTTCTTGTATTTTGCCGCCTGCGCACCAACGCCTACCGGAACAATTGGCCCTTTCAACTTTTTCAAAAGCGGAATGACATTACCAATGTCCACTGTCTCGGTGAGATAGTTCGACCCCCGGATAACGGTCGCGTCGTAGTCGTCCTTCGGCCAGAGTTTTTCGTCTGCTGCGTGAGCAAACTGAACATTGGTGATCTGGTCGTAGGCAAGCGCCTTCAACATCGCGTCATAAACCAGAACGTCACCGGTATTGATGCCGCCGCGCGCAAATGTCGACAAGGGATCATCGATTTTCAGAAACGCAGATTTGTTGCCCGGCTTGACGGCCGCACCGCCATTGAGAACGAAGAGCTTTTTCATGTGACAGAAACCTTTCCAAGTGAGGGCTCAAACCCTTCGATTACCGGACCGACGATTGCCGGCTTCGCTGATGCCTCGGGGGAAAACTCGCCGGCTCGCGAGCCGGCCCATAGACGGTCTGAGACCGGGACACTTGAGCAGCGGGCGCCTTGGCGCGCCGGATGCTCTGCAGTTGATCGGGGAACCAGGTGTGAAGTTGACGCAAGAACGGCTGCAAGCTCTTCTCCCAACTGCGTTCCGCACCGCGTGACGCCGCCTTTGCAGATAGCGATTGGCGCAGTTTTTCGGATTTGGACAAAGCCTCAAGCGCCGCAATCAGATCATGCGTTGCAACACCGTCATCTTCAGCACGTAGCAGCACGCCGTCGGCTTTGTGGTCGATCAATTCATCAACGGCCCCGACATCCGTTGCGATCGGAATGCAACCAAGGCGCTGCGCCTCGATGATTGTCAGCGGGGCACCTTCCCATCTTGAAGGCAGTACAAAGACATCTGCCCAGGCCATCAGACGGCTCAAATGACGATTGTCATAAATCGGCGGGTCAACGCGAATACCGACCTCTGCAAAACGGTCTTTCCACGATCCGCCCGTATCGGCATCCATGACGTCCGATCCGACGATGCGCCAGTCGATGCCAATGCCACGCTGTTTAAGCGCTCGCGCTGCGGCAAAGATCCGTTCGATGCCCTTCTGCCTGTCCAGGCGACCGAGAAAAACGGCTCTCAACCTGCCGTCGCGACCAAGCGTCCGGCTCTCCGCAAGAGCCTTGGCGTCCTCGCCTGCAAGCGGATAACCAGCGGCATTGGGAATATGCAACAGTTTGGCCATGGGCACTCCCATGCCGTGCAGCCATTCGGCCATGTCCCGCGAACAGGTCAGGACGCTGTCGTAGATATGTTCATAAGCGAGCGTGAGATAAGGGTGTCCCGCTGGCCGTCCAAGTTCGGAACTGTCCAGGACATGCACATAGTTGACGACCTTGACCCCGCGCCGCCTGAGTTCGCCGAAAATAGCATTTGCCGGAGCCAGCTGGTTGTTGATGACAACGTCCAGCCCGGACAAAAAGCCAAGCACTTCTTCTGAACGTGCATACTCGTCATGCCCCATAAGCAGTTCATGACCGGAGAACATGTTCGGCCCGCCCCACAGCGGATAGTCATCAGCGAGAAAGTTGATGCTGTCGAAAACACCATCATTGTCGGCGATGCGGTTATAGACGGGCTTGCCCAATACGTAGAGATGGACCTCGCAGCCGGCGTTTTTCAGAACGCGGGCCGTCGCATAGGCAACTTTCTCCACCCCGCCATATGTGGCAATCGGCAACAGCAGCCCGACGCGAAGCCGTTTTGTCTTCGACGCCAAACGCGGCATGATCGGTGATGCACCGACACTATGCCTGAGCAGTTCGTAATACTTGCTTCGTTCCGGAAAATAGACGGAGCGCCAGATCCAGCGCTTATCGGGCCCGTGCCGATATCCAGATTCCCGCAGCGCCCCGAGCGTTGCCAGAAGACTGTTGGTAGCCGAAAGGGCCGTACCCTGAATGTTTTCAGCTGAAAACGGCCCTCTGATAACAACTTCGGCAATCTTCGGCGATGGGGTCGCCCCCCTCAAGGTCCTGATCCAGTCGTCGGATTTGTCTTCCACGCATTGCTTCATGATGCTGAGCGAACACATCCAGCCAAGCGGCTTCTTGGAGAGTTCGGCACCGTCGCCGAGCGTGTTGACTTCGATTGCAAGCTTGTCCTTGTCGCTTTCAAATCGCAGTGCCACGAAATGGTGAGATGCGGAAAGCCGCTCGCCGAGCCAGAGCACATTGTGCAACAGGCCGCAGCCATTGAGTGCTGCCCTGTGTGCCGGCGACAGCCAGAGCCAGAAGGGAGGTACACCGAAGGTCTCCGGCTCGGCTTGCGCCGACCAGAAGGTTTTCACGAATTCCTCAATGCTGCGCGTTTCATGTTGGGCCACAGGATCGGTGAAGAGATCCACCAGGTAAGTGTCAGCGCCAAAGGCAACGAAGCGCGGAGCTTCTTCGTGTTCCCAGCCCAGCAAAGTGTCCGTCGAGAACAGCTTTTTATGCTTGTCCTTGATGTAACTCAGGATGCTGTCGCGCGTGCGGTTCGAGTCCCGCAACATGCTCTCGGCACGCTGCCGATATTCGAACCCGAAGAAAGGATAGTTCGATCCCTTGAAACCAAGCGAGATCGCTTGAAGCCAAAAATCCCAGTCCTCGAAGCCGGACTTCATGCTTTCGTCAAAACGAACGCCGGCATCGAGGAGGGATCTGGAGACCAGGCTGCCGGCCTCACAGATATTGTCGAAGGTGACGTGCAGAAGACGGGAATACGCAGTCGTGTAATTTCCGCTCCACTCAATCCCGAACTTGTCGATGTTTGGATAGACCCAATCGATCTCGTCATTGGAGCGCATAAAATCCATGAGCACCCGGATTGCGCTTGGTGTGATCCGGTTGTCTGCATCGAGGAAGTAGATTGCCTCAAGATCGGAAAAACTGCGCAAGGCAAAATCGATCCCGTAATTTCGTGCAGAACTCAGTCCGCCATTTGCCTTCTTCAGATAGTAGACATTCTCATAGGCCAACGCGTAAGCCCGGGCGGTCTGACCGGTTTCAGGATAAGGGCAGCCATCGTCGACGATGACGACCGCTATGTTGAAGGGCGCTTCCTGCTCCAAAGCTGCGTCGATTGCCTCTGTCAGCAGAACCGAGTGCTTGAATACGGGTATGACGATCGCAACGGTGGCCGTTGGCATGCCGGAACCGCCGAATATTGCGTGACGCACATTCGGCAATCCCGGTCTTGAACCTGTTTGTTGAAGCATGACGGCCTACCCGCTCACAACTGCGCGGAAGTTACCGAATTTTGCCCAGGCAAAGTCATTGTTGCCCGGCTCGCGCATGCGTGTCGCGAAATAGACATTCTGCCAAACGCCGATCTGCTCGCTGGCAAATGCGCTCACTTGGGCTGTCTCGCCGTAAGTTATTGAAGTCCAACCGGAAAAGGCCTCACCAACAGCCTGCTCCCGTTCCTCGGAAAACAGCGCCTTGGCAGCAGCCAGATCCTGCGCAACCACAACAGCAAATTCGATATCTGCCGCCTGGTTGTTGTCGATAAAGGCTTTGGCCGACATGCGGATGACCTGCGGTGGGCAGGCGGCGGGCAAATAGCCAATCGTCATGCCTTCCGCTGGCGGATGGCACCCGATTGCGCGCTCTGTCGGCAGCGGCATGATGGCTTCGAAGTCGAAGGACACTTCATCGGAATTGGCAAGACTTGCGTGTTCTAGAATGCCGGGGGCAATCGGCACATCCCGGAAACCTTCGTCAAGGTCGACCTGTTGAGATTGTGCCGGTATGTAGTTGGCGTGCTGCGGCATTGAGACACCCGGAATGCCGCCCCAAACCTGAAGCGCTAGACTGTTTTTCAACACCGAAACACCGTTGGCGGCATCCCGCACGTGGAACATGTCGACAGGTTGCAACCCGCCGACCGACAGTCGTGGCACGTCCTCTTCGGTCTGCTCGGCTTGAAGACGGAACTCCAGTGTCCGTTTCAATCCTGCAGTTGAACGTGACAACCCAAAAATATTCCAGCCGGATGCCAGGTCACCGCTGGAAAAATGCCATGTGTCGACGATCCGAAGGTCTTCCAGCGTCACGAGCTGGGCACGCAGCTTGATGTCCGGCCTGGAGCCGGCTTGCTCTACATGAAGTGCAACGCCACTGACACCTGAGCTCGGCACAGGGAGGATTTGAGTGATGCCGTCAGCCGAAGCACTTGCAAGTACGTTTGGATTGAGCGGGTTTTCCGCAGGTTCGTTGCTGAACAGAAGGTCGAGCGGCTGGAGACCGTGCCTGTTCAAAAATGCTTCAAGCGCAGCGAAGCGATTTTGAAGATCATCGTTGAGGCTGCGGAGTGTCTTGAGCTCCCGGCTGGACAGCACCAGGCGGCGTGCACCGGATATGACTTGTTCAGACACAAGCCCCACAAGCGAGGAGATTGCTTCAACTTCGCTTCCGCGTCCCCAGCCGATGACCGGCGGCAACTGCGTAACGCCTCTGTGTTGCAGCCATTTGAGAAAGCTGTCTTTCTCATCGCTTGCCGACGGATCCATGATGACCGCAAGCGGAAGAAGAGGAGCTTCAGAGACTTGAAAGCGCCCGGAATTCTCATCCGTGAATTGCGCAAAGCCTTCCTCAACACCCTCGAACCAAACGGTTTTGACCGCTTCCAAAAGTGAACCTGGAATATCCTGACGAGAGACACCGACGACGATAAGCGTCAGCTCCTTTAATAGCAGGATCTCCCTGGAAGAGTTGTTTACCGGAAACGCATCTTGTGTGGCCACGACTGACATTCAAGCCCCCAATAGAACTACGAAGCGACCCTTTCGGAGAGAACGCCCCTAAATCAAGTATACAATCCGAAGATTCATGATTATTTGTGACAATAATGCGGCGCAACATAGAATTTTGTCAAACTTTTTGTATGTTTATATTATTGAATGTTTTATTCAAACAAATAGGAATTATTATTACAAGAAAAGTATTTTTAATTTACTTTCAAATTCAATATATTTTACATGGCAAGGGCGGTTTGAGGATGACTCAGAGTCGTTCGCTCGCGCATAAAGTGAGCCACGCGGTTCTCAGTCAGAAAATCACTCATGGTGAAGTAGGTGTCCGCATAGGCGCGATTGAATGCGTCGAAAAGGCTCTGGTCCCAAAAGTCTCGCAAACGGAAAACCTGATCGCCGAAGACATCGAAACTCGGAATGCTGAATGTGTCGGCGAATTCGCGTGTGCGGCTGTCATAGGTGAAGTAGAGGGCCGGAACACCATTGGCCAAAGCCATGAGGTTTCCATGCAAGCGATACCCAAGGACGAAATCGCAAGCCTTTACGCAATCGTCATAGTCGGAAACGACCTCGGAATAAAACAGTCGGTTCCTGTAGAGAGCTTCAATCTCGTCATCGAGATACCATTCGCTTACCCAGGCATTTTTACGCAGGGCGGCAATTGCCTCTTCACACTGATCCTGTGTGCCCAGAACCAGCTTCTTCTCTTCAAGCTCACCTTGGGCCATGAGGACAGTATCGAAGCGGCCCGCGACCGACTTGATGAGGTCTCGATGGAAGGTCAGGTATTGCCGGATATCCTTTGCATATGCTGGCGAAACTTCACGCCGCACCGTAACGCCGACTTTCCTGACATCATCGATATTTGGCAGACGGATCTTCATGTCAGGATCATTGCGCCGAAACGCTGTCGGGCAACCAATGACCCGGGTGTTTGTGATCCCGATATCTGAAAGTATCTCAGCCGTATAGTTGCCGCGAACTCCGATCGAGGCAGTTGAATCCGCAATCAGTCGCAGCACGTTCTGTGTGGTGTTGGACAAGGATAGTTTTCCGTCAACCGGCGCTTGGGCACCGATCCCGAATGCCAGCACCGGCAGCTGAAGCCGGTTCAGAACCTGTTCCGACAGCTCCCAGTTCATTTGCTCGTTGATGTAGTTGGATCCGCGGAGCACGACATAGTCGAATTCTTCACGCAGGCGGTCGATTTCGTCCGGGTTGAATTCCCGGATCGTGAGGGTTTCCAGCTTGTCGAAATTCAACAGTTTGAGCGATGAATCGAAGACAAATGCATCCCCAATATTGTGGTAGTGGTTGATGTTGCGCTGAATGTCCCGGTGGCTGTACCAACGCACATTGTTATGATCATAAACTTCGCCGGATGGTATCATCACCAGGATACGGGACATTCCGGTTTCCTTTGCTTTTTCAGGCACTTTTCTTGAGAGCATCCGGCAAGCCCGCAAGAGCTGCTGAACGGCCTTCCATGACATCGCGATAAAGAACCACGTGCTCTCCGGCGCTCTCCAGATGGGTTTTAGGGGGCTGGATACCGGCCCGAAGCCGGCTCCACAGGTCTTGGTTCGTGAGCGCTTCGCACATGCGATCCGCCAGGTCCTCGGGGCTTGATGCACGAGCATGCAGACCGTCGATCCCCGGGCGAACCTTTTCAGCCATCCCGCCAATGTCGCTGCAGATGATCGGACGGCCGTGAAAAAAGGCTTCTTGAATGATCACAGGAGAGTTTTCCCACCAGACCGACGGCATCATTATCCAGTCGGCCTGACGTACGAGGGACGGCATGTCGGTATTCTGATAGCTGCCTGCAAAGCGGACGCGTTGACCAGCCGTATCCAGCAGTTCGCCGATCCTTTGCCGAAACTCTTCAGGCTGTCGTTCCAGATTGCCACCATGAATGGTCAGCGTGGCATCGTCCCCCCAAACACTCTGGGGTATCCTATGAACCGCATCCAACAGAACATCGATGCCCTTGTAGGGTGTCATCTGACCAAAAAAGGCAAAACGGCACCGACGTTCAGAGCCCCCGGAAACTGGACGGACATCCGCGGCTTCGCGCACATTCAAGCCGTTTTCAATGACGGAAATCTTGTTCTGAGGCAGCCCCCAGGCAACATAGCGGTCCGCAAGAAACTGGCTGGGAGAGACATAGCCGTCGGCAACACTCAGCATGGCTTGAATGAACTGCTGACGACGTAAAAATGCCCCAGGTGCGATGTCTGGAAAACAGCCGTGACAGGCGATTGGAGAAGCTGCCTTACACAGCTTGTGGCCCTTTGTTTTGACCATTTGTCCATGATGATGACAAATCGACAGAAACTCATGGAATGTCACAAGAATGACCGCATCGGGCAATGCATCGCGAACGGTATAGAGCGCTTCCAGACCCAATCCGATAAAATGGTGAAAATGAACAACATCCGGACGAAGTGTGCGCACGAAGCGGCGCAGATCCCTGCACAGGTCACCGGTATTGCGGTTGGAGACAAGAAAGGGATCGTAGTCGTCTGCATGAAAGAGCAATTCATCATCGGCATCATCAACACCCATCAGGGCGGATTGACCGTGCCTTGGATACTCGTTTCCGACCCTTGCAAGGAAAAAGGACTGTGTCCCCGGTTGGGCCTTCAGACCGAGATGGAGATTGTAGGATGCGACTTCCGCACCGCCGAGTGAAAGCGTTGGATGCCCATGGGAAATGATCAGTACGCGCAGTGTATCGTCTGAGATTTGCGCTGTTTCGGAAGGCGATACGGTCATGCCCTGGCCTCCACCAACTCCGGCAAGACTGGTGACCAGAAGCGGTCGAAACTGCGCCGGTCGATTTCGGCAACAAGTTTTTTCCAATTGGCAGTGGCCGGGGCGCCGTCATCGGCGTGGATCATTTCCACCTGCGGCACCCAAAGCAAACCAACCCCGGAAAGCTTCAATCGCAATGCCGCATCAAGGCCCTTCTCGTCGGTGCCGAGATAGTTCCGGGAAAACCCGCCCGCTTCCGCAAGAGCCGACCGGGACAAGATACAGCAGTCGAACGGCACGGCGGCAACCTTGGTTGTTTCCGCTCCCAAAAGGGTTCGGCGCGGATAGCCGAGATAGTGCTGCTTCACCTGATGGCGACCGTCCTCCATCTCAATCCAGGCACCACCCCACCTGATAGTGTCGTCCTCATAGAGAATGGTTGGCGCGACCAGCAGGGCTTCATCGTGAGCTTGGAAAGCCGAATGCAGCGTCTCCAACCATCCAGGTGCCCGCGGCAGAACCGCAGAAGAAAGACAAACGATTGTGTCGCACGGCGCTTCGCTGGCGCCTGCCTGGATCGCATCGAGCGCGTCGCCGGCATGGTTCACCAGAACCAATCGAACGGCCAACCCGAAAAACCCGACGACCCGGCGAAAGTCTTCGATCTGCTCTTGCCCCACCTCGTCGGATATTGCCAAGACAATCGGCAAGTCCTTCAAGCTCGGGTCGAGCGCACAAAGGGATAGAAGTACTCTGGATCTTTCAAAATCGTCATCCAGTCCGATAACCAGTGCAAGCACCGCGCTTTCCGGGAAAGGACTCAGGTCGTAGGTTTGGGAAACCGCCGGATCCGGCGCTTCCGCCACCTGTACAAAGGGCAGAAAGTGGCGCTCAAGGACGTCGGGACGAAAGGCAGTAGAAGGATCAAGGCCTGACACCAGCCGCCGCAATGCCGGTTTCAGTGACGCCCGGCCAAGTGCGATCGGGGCGAAAGCCGATCTGCCGTCTTTGAGAACAAGTTCAAGATATGCTTCCTTGAAGACAACGCCGTCTTGCGCTGGAACATGAACGAGAAATCCATGGCGCTGTTTCGCATCCGGCCCTGTCAAAAACGGAGAGAGTGTCTCGAACGCACTTGTCACATCCGGACGCCGCTGGTTTGTCCAACGGGCATCAAGTCGGCAGCTTTTCCCATCTGAACGAAACAACACGGTGTCGACACGCTCTTCCGGGTCCAGAAGCCAACCGGACAGCAGCGCACCTGCGCGATCCACACAAGCGCTGAAGTCGATCCCGACGCGAACCGGTACATCCAGCTCGCTGACAGTTTCCCGACCATCGAAACGCTTGCTGGCCTCTTCCAGAAGGGCCCTGCCATCGCCTGCTGGGGAGAGCTTCGGCAGGAGGGACCGGATGTGCGACGGCAGGGCCCTGACCGGCAGCACCGACTTGCGTTCATGTACATGAACTGCATTCCAGCCTGCCCGGCTTCGAACAAAGATCTTTCGGAGAGATTGGACATCCGTTCCGCCTTCGACAGTAAGCAGACCGGAAAAACCAACCGCCTTGCCCCCTGTGTCCTTGCGTTCAAAAAGTCCGCTAGTGAATGCTCCGATCTGAAGACGCTCCCCAAGTACGAAAACGCGGCATGTACCGGCAGGAATGGCCTTGGCCCAACCTTGCAGATAAGTGTCGCCCTCATCGAACGATCCCAGAATTTCCACAAATCCGTCACGCCCCGAGAAGCCGTCGACAAGTCTGGCCGTTGTGTCCATGACTTCCGGTGTGGCTCCGCAGTTCAGCAGCACTTGAACCAGGCTGTCGATCACATCCGGCTCCGTCTGGGACGAAACCTCACTCACTTTGCCGAAGAAGCTTTTGAGGTCATCCGCCTGATACTTGAACCCATAGGGATGAGAATGACCCTGGCACCGGATCGTGAGACGTTCTGGCCGGATATCCAGCCCGACTGGCAGGGAAAGAACGGCAACGAATGGTGTCTTGTTACCCTTCACCCGTCCATCGTGCTGCAACACGGCAACCGTACAGGAAACCGTTGCCTTCGGATCGTCATTGAGAACGGCTGGCCAGCCACCTGAAAAAACATTGCCAACGCCCGCGACCAGAAGTGTTTCGCGATCAAGTCCAACGCAAAGAAGTGAATGCCCGTCGACCGGGACGGGGGAAATGTCCGTCCTATCATTGTTCGAAGCCGCGTTCTGACGCTGCCGGGTGTTCGGCAACTTCTGCACTCCCTCCAAAGTGACGACTGGCTCCATTCAATCTACCTCCAAAGGCCACCGGCCGTGGCGAACAGCATTCCGCCGACAAAACCGAGAAGGATTGCCAGCAGAAGCAGGTGGACCTTGAGATTGTTCCGGCTTTTGTCACCGAGCTCACTGAGCCGGCTGTCAAAACTCTTCAGCGTCGTATCGAACCGGAGCAGGAAGACTTCGAGTTCCTTCACACGCTGGGACAGTTCCCCCTGCCCTCCTTTCAGGATGGCAAGCGCTTCGCCAAGTTCACCTTCGTTTGACGCAAGCGCATCGATGCGTTGAACAGTCTCACGCAACAGCTTGGTGGCATCGCGCTGCCCAATAGCGCTTTGGCGCTGTGCCACGATCAACCGGTCAACCTTCTCCATTACCAGAGCCAGCGGCATTGCAACGGCCGCCTCGGCAGCCCGCTCCTCAGCGCTCGGTCGCGGCAACTTGAGTTGCGAGTCACCTTCTGGTGTTTCCGCAATAACGGTCAGGCCTTCCGGAGCAGAGGCTACAGCCTGTGGCAACTCAATATCGAAGGCATAGTTGCCGTCGCCAATGCCGTTTCGTTTCAGATCGACACGCGGGTTTTCAGCAACCTTGCTGAGAACCCGTTCGCCGTCATGAAAAACATGAATGGTCATGCGGTCGCTTGGGCTTGAGGCATCCCAGGCCCAACCCAAAAGCCGCCCGCTTTCGAACGCGTCGACGCGTCCCTGCAGCCTGGCAGGGACCGCTTTGACCTGATCCACATCGGTAACATCCGATCCGGAACTCTTGTTGTCGCTCTTTACCTTTTCAAGAGAAGTCACACTCATTTCGATCCTCCTCACGCAGCAGGTGCGCGCGGCGTTGACTGCCGGCCTTGAAAGAGGCCCAGATACTGTTCGGCAACGGACGCCACCGAGAGAGGCGTGCGAACATTTGCCGCCAGATTTCGGTAGAGTTCGACGTCTCCGGCAGCCGTCGCCATGGTGATGGCCAGGCTGACGGGGTCATTCTTGCGAACATGAAGACCATCCACGCCGTCCTTGACAGCCTCCGCCATACCCCCGACACCACTGGTTATGACAGGGCGGCCATGCTGCTGAGCTTCCGCAATGACCAAGGGGGCGTTTTCCCACCAGACAGACGGCACGACCACCCAGTCAACCGGTTCCATGAGGCCGGCGACTTCATCAGGTCGGTAAGCACCGAGCCGCTGCACGTTCGGCGCCGTTTCTTCAAAGAGAGCGTCAATACGCTTGACGAATTCCTTGTCCTGAAAAGGTGCCCCGCCATGAACCCTGAGTTCAAAATCAAGCTCCTTGTCCTTAAGCAGACGAGCTGCCTGAAGGAGGACTTCGATACCTTTCCAGGGCGTCAGATTTCCAAAGTAACCAAACACTGTTTTCGGCTCGTCTGTCGCTGCCCTGCTGGCTACAGGTGTGGTGTCAGGTCGTCCGTTGCTGATGATGCGTATCTTCTCAGCCGGAAGTCCCCAGCGCACATAAACGTCCCGCAAGAACGCACTTGGTGCGACGAATTCATCCACTGTGGCCAAATGTGTTTTGATGAAGCGTTCCCGCAAACGCAGGTCATTCGGTTTGGCTTCCGGAAGACAGCGACAAAGTCCCCCCGGCCCCAGCGCCGCACAGGCTTCATCCGGACTTTTCATCAGGACGCCGTCATTGGCGCAAATCGCGTAATAGTCGTGCAGCGTCATGACAATACGGACATCCGGGAGCACGCGACGCAACAGCACAGGGAGCTCGACGCCGAAGAGCAGCAAATGATGGATATGAACGACATCCGGCTGGAAATTTTCAAGCAGGGTTCGCATGTCAGGAACAAAGGCCTGTAAATCGACCTGGCTCATGTTGAACCGATCAAAATGACCTGCCCACATCAGCAGTTCATCGCCGCTGTCACTGATCGCCTGAAAGCTGGTGCCTGGGTGGGGTTCGCGGTGCAAATGGTTCGTCGCGCCGACAAAGAGCGATTGATGCCCCGCCTTCCGATACGCCTTGGCGAGCTCCAGAGCGACCGTTTCCGTACCGCCAGGATGCAGATCCGGGTGATTGTGGGCAAAAACGAGAATGCGCATCACGTCACCTCCGCGTTTGTCTTCAAGGCAACGAAAAAATCCTGATAGTGCAAAGAATTGCTGCCACCGCGCCAATGCCCCAATCGTTTGACGGCCAATTCGAATCCTGCGGCTTGCAAGGCGCTTTCGATGAAACCGTCATCGAAAGCGACTGCCATCATCGGTTCCTTTTCATCGGCAAACCAGGCAGGCCCCTCACCCGCTCGCTTAAAATCGATGCGCGGCTTAGCGTCGGGATTTCTGTCCTGAACCATAACGAACGCCGAAACAAACAAGCGTCCACCTTTGCCCAGAAGGCGCGCGATTTCCTGGAAATAAGGTCCAATTTCATCCGCAGGCAGATGCGTGATAACGGACGTCATGATGGCAAAATCGAAAGCACCGCTCGCAAATGGCAAGGCCACTTCGTTGCCACGGATATAGCCTTCGGGATTGTAGAGCGAGTTGGCAACATCAAGATGCGCGAAACGAAAGTTCGGATAAACTGATGAGATGTTTCGCGTACACCACTGGATGCCCGCAGAAGCCGGGTCAAACCCGACATAGCGCGCTTTCGCCTGATCGAGGAACTGCGTGAGCGGAACCGCCATCCGGCCAATGCCGCAGCCGACATCGAGCACTTTCTCGTGGGCACGCAGCCCGCCAAGCTCGATAAAGTGCCCGAGGAATTCGGTGCCAATGGCAAGATAATCACCGTCTCCGACAAAGTTGTCTTCACTTGGCGGCACCGGAAGGAAACGATTGCGCAAAACGTAGGCCTGAAGATCGGCAAGTCGTTCCCCACTTAGCGCGACGGGCAACAATCCCGCCGTATCCCGAATGAGAACCGGCGAATTCATGCTCTTGACCCTTCTTCACGCAGAGCCGCGGCTCCCATCAGTGCGACGATATCGTCCTCCCATCGGGACTGATGAAGCCAGCGATTGTACTGTGAGGCGACACCGCCGGTGTAGTCATCGTTCTTGCGGATGGAAACCCGCTCAAAATGGTAAAGCTCGGCATCACCGATGTAGCAGATCTTCCGGTTCAGCTTCCTGAGCTTCAAGCAAAGGTCACTGTCTTCGTAATCACCGACAATGTAATCATTGGTGAAGCCTCCAACGGTCTCGAAGTCTTCCTTCGCCAACACCATGCAGGCACCGGTCACCCCGGGCACTTCACGAGAAGAGCTGGCTTCGGGAAACTGTCTCGGAAAGCCCTTGTAGTAGTGGTGATTGAACCAACGACCTTTGTCGTCCTGAATGAATTTCAGGCCTGCGTGCTGGATTGCATTATCTGCGTAGAGCAGTTTGCCGCCGACCGCCCCGATCTGCTCGTCCATCATCAGGCTGGCGCACAATTGCTCCAACCAGCCTGCCTCGATCGGCACGACATCGGAGTTGATCATGGCAAGGTAGCGGCCACGCGCAGCCTCTGCGCCGGCATTACAGGCAAGGGCGTAGCCGCCGTTGCGTTCCATGACCACAAGGCGCAGCGGCAAGCCATAAAGCAAGTGAAAGCCGGCGAGCAGGTCCTCGACATGCGTGACCTGCTGAGGCGAATCGAGCACAAAGACGATTTCCGCGTTTTCCGCAAGCCAGCTGTCGGTTGAGAAGGCGGCCAGCTGGGCCTTGATGAACTCGAATACCTTGTAGAGCGGAATGACAATCGAAACCGTCGGGTTCGTCAGCACAGTGCCGAACGTAATCTCTTTGGGTGCGCCAACCGAGTGACGAAAGCGCTCCTGAATTTCAGACAGAATATGCGACAGGCAGCCGGACAGGACTTCATCGCTCACATGCCGAGGTGTTGCCACCGAAAGTGCTTTTGCCCTGACCTCGCAAATGTCGCTTGGTTGCGGCGGAGGGACCAGAGAAGCCCGTTCGCCCGACACCAGTCTGAGCTCGAAACGGGGCTGAAGGTTGTGCCGCAATGAGCTGCCGACTGGCGCGAAGGCGACAAACCGTTTGATTGCGTAGCCGCCCTGCGTTTCCGGAAGGACACCGTCAAACGTCATGAGTTCCAGTGGAATGGGTGCATGTGTTCCTGAGAGAATATCGATCCCGCGATAGGCCTTTCCCGGGTCCCGCATCCAACCTCCAACCAGAACACCGGCCTCACCAGACAGGGCTGTTTCGATGGAACAGAAGGAAGTTGATTCAGCAAGCGACCCATGGCGTCGCGCTGCTAGCGGTTCATTTGCTTGCATATTCAAAACAGCCGCCTCGGTCTCCTCGGACCGTTTTCCGATTTCGGCTATGAGGTAGTCCCGAACCTCCGGCAACTTCCGGGAATTCGTCCCCCACCAGGTGCTCAGCGAACGCCCTGCGTTTTCAACGGCGATCCTGCGAATGGCGAGGCCCCATGCCCCAGCAAGCACGAGGAAACCGTTTTGCGGCGGTTGATGAAGCTCAACCGAGCCGAGAAACAGCCTGTTCCTGCCGTTGTTGTAAGAGACGTTGCAGGTTGAACTATCAAGACGTTGAATGCCGAAATCACCGATCAAAACAGCCGTCTGAAGTTCGGCGCTGTCGCTGTTGAGAAGCGTCTCCAGAATGTGCACCCTTCCGACACTCGCCACGAATTCGACAACCGGAGGAGCGTCATTGACAGAGCGCAGAAGCTCGCGTGCGAAATCGACAAACCTGCGCGAACGTGACAACCGGAACATGCCTGACCATGCGTTCAGAAACGTCGTTACGAATACCGCACAGGCAGCCTGACTGAGACCGCTCGTGATGGCAAAGGCGTCGGCCATCGGTATCGATTGGGTAACATCTACCGCCAAACGAGCCTCAGAACCGATGGCACCGGCCGTAAGCTTGAGATCCAGCCTTGACTTTTCCTTCAAGGAGAAGGCCCAGACAATGCGCGATCGACCATCCAGACGCGCAAGCCTGACACTAGCGATCGAACCGAATGAGCTCGAGGATTGTTCTTCCAGCCGTGGAGCTGCATTCACCTGATGAGGAGGATCCCACACAAGAAGGCAGACCCCCGACGTCAATTGATAGATTTGCGGCGACTCAAAGTCCGCCTCGGCGTATTTGCCCAGCGTCTCGAGCATCTGCGTCCTTCGATTGAGGGCCCGCAAATACGGCGCAGACCCCGGGCTGGAAAACGCCGCTCGGGCGCCCGGAAAACCGCGCGCCCGGGACGTGGCTTATCAGGAGACGACGATGTAGCCTTCAGGGTTGTTCTGAAGCTCATCGGCATCGACATTGTTGAGCGTCACGGTGTCACCGTTGCCCAGGTCAATGACCGTGTTGTTGCCCACCTGCGTCGCACGTGCGGCAACATCAGCCGCAGAAGAAACGCCTGTGCTGTTGATGTTGTTGGAGATCTGAACCAGATCACCCACCTGGAAGTCCATCACGATGTCATTGCCACCGCCACCGGTGAACACGAAGACGTCGTGGTTGCCACCACCGAACATCACATCGTTGCCTGCGCCGCCATCAATCAGATCAGTACCTTCACCACCGAAAATGATGTCGCCACCGTCACCGCCTTCGATGTAGTCGGAACCGCCACCGCCGAAGATCGTGTCACTGCCATCTCCACCCAGGATGACGTCTTCGCCGCCCTGACCAAAGATTTTGTCGGCGCCATCTTCGCCGGCGATCACGTCACCGCCGTTCCCACCGAAAAGAAAGTCATCGCCCTCGTCACCGAGAATGATGTCCGATCCACCCAAGCCGAAAATAAAGTCTTGGGCATTGGTACCTTGCAGGAAATCCTGGAAGGCGCTGCCTTCAATTGTAGCCATTGCAAACTCCTGAACTTGCCTCGTTAAAATGACGCCCCGCAGATCGCGGCACACCGCACTGCACAACGTCCGCCTTTCGCTATGCAGCACTGACAATACACAATTATTACTGTTAGCAAAGAGAAGAATAGTGAAAAAAATAAGGCAATAATTTGAAAAATAGAAATTGAAATCAATTTATTCAATTCTATACTTTAAAAGTATAATGAACTTATTCTATTTTTGTTTTGAATTTCAAAATAAAATTAAATAAACCAAAACAGCCCTTATAAGTTGTATTTTTTATATATATTTTTCTGATACTTAAAACCACAATATCGAATTCAACGATCGATCGAAGTGAAATTAATCTTGAAAATACAACCAGTGTTTGCATCTTCTGGCTGCAGATGATCTGAATAATTTTGCAATGCAACATGGCCCTGCATGCAGCAATGCCGGCGAGCACGGAAAGGCACACACGTGCGCTTTCTCAAAAGGGAAGAATATGGTCGGTCAATCTTCCCTGAAGGCTCGATTGAGGCTGTCAGAAATCGGTTCGACGAGATACTCGATCGCCTTGCGGGCACGACGAACAATGAGCACTTCAGCCGGCATGCCTGGATAAAGAGCCAGGTCTGGCCTTCCCTCCAGCGCATCCGGTGTCACTTCTGCCCGCACAACATAAAACGCCGCCTGTGTCTGCGGGTCGACAGTCTGATCGGCGGCCACAAAAGTCACCTGCCCAACAAGTGGACTGGCGCTACGCCTGTTATACGCGGTCAATCTGATCCGCGCTTCTGAACCTACGCTGACAGAATCAATGTCATTGAGATTCATGCGCACCTCGACAAGCATCTTTTCGTCACGCGGCACGATATCCATAATCGCCTTACCAGGCTCGATGACACCGCCCGGCGTGCGCGTTTCTATGTCAGAGACAATTCCGGCCTGAGGTGAATTGACCACCAGCCTGTCGAGCACATCCTTTGCCGATACGATCTGCTCATTGGTTAGGTTGAGATCAAGCTGCGTTTCAAGGATCTTGCTGGCGATGTCGCTTTGCCATTCCTGTTCGGCCTGCAAGAGCGCCACTTCCGCCCCCTGGCGAGCTTTTTCAGCACGCGCCTTTTGCGCGACCAACTCACCGCCGTCTCCAATCATCTCACTCAGTTCGAGCTGGACATCACTGAGCATGGCCTTCGACGTAAAGCCCTTTTCCGCAAGCGAAGTCAACGCGGCGACCCGCTCTTCAAGCAATGCACGCTGTTGCCCCGTGGCTTCAATCTGAGCCTGATTGGCCTCAATCTGTGCGGCATACTGCTCGATTTCCTTTTGCTGAAAGGAAAGTTTGCCCTGGTAAACCTGACGCCGTTTTTCAAAGAACCGGCTTTCCGCAGCAAGCACGTCTTGCGTAAGCGGAGCATCGCTTTCCAGAAGTTCCTTGGGAAAAATGATGGCCTCCGCTCCGTCCCGCTCGGCCCTCAGGCGGGACAACATGGCAAGCAGGCTGACGCGTTTGCCGCGCAGCTGGGCAAGCTCTGCCCGAGCGCGGGTATCGTCCAGCTCGACAAGTGGCTGTCCGGCATCCACAAAATCGCCCTCCAGAACCAGCAGCCGCCGCAGGATCCCACCTTCCAGATGGCTGATTGTTTTTCGTTTGCTATCAACAATCACGCTGCCGGTTGCGACGGCCGCACTGTCCAGATCGGCAGTAAAGCCCCAAAGTAGAAACCCGCCGAATCCGATTGCCACCGCCAACACGGCAGCCAACAAAGGCTTCTTCAGGCTCGGTGGACGCGAGTCATCCGCCACCAATCCCGCCTTCCAGAATGCTTCATCAGGCTCTTTGGATGTCGGGCTGTTTTGGAGTTGCCTTTGGTCTTCTGACATCTTAAGCGACCTCTCCACTGCCTGGCAGCGACCGGTTGGTACCGGGCGCGGGCAAACGGCGTGTGATACTGCTGACGACATCCGTTCTGTCGCCGAACTGGCTGACACGCCCGTCCTCCAGAACAAGGATCTTGTCGGCAACTTCCATGATGGCCGGCCTGTGCGCGATCACGATGACAATGGCCTCGTTTTCCCGCGCCTCGGCTATGGCACGCAGCAGCGCAACCTCTCCCTCGGTATCCAGATTTGCATTGGGCTCATCGAGCACCAGCAAACGCGGTCCTCCGAAAAGGGCTCGCGCCAGGGCAACACGTTGCTTTTGACCGCCAGAAAGCGTGTACCGATTGTCGCCGACGGGTGTATCGTAACCCAGCGGCATCCTGCCGATCATCTCGTGCACCCCCGCCGAACGTGCTGCATCGATCACCATCTGCGGGTCCGCTTCATACATGCGCGAGATGTTGTCTCTCACGGTTCCGTCCAGCAAAGACACCGACTGCGGCAGATAACCGACCATGGCACCGAAAGAAGCCCGCTCCCACAGGTAGACATTGTTCCCGTCCAGAAAGACCCCGCCTGTTGTCGGCTGGAGCACACCGACAAGCAGGCGGGCAAGCGTCGATTTTCCGGCTGCAGAAGCACCCACGACGCCAAGAACCTCACCAGGTTCAAGCGAAAACGAAATGCCTTTGATCACCGGAACCGGCGCATTTGGTGGAGCATAAACCAGCTTTTCAACCTTAAGCGCGCCTTGGCTGGGTGGCGTTGGCACGGTCTGGCGCAAGGAAGAGTGGTTTTCAAGGACGTCACGAACCCTGTTCCAGGCAGTGAAGGCGAACACCCATTGGCGCCAGTTTTCAGTCATATTGTCGAATGGGGTCAACAGCCGGCCCATGATGATACTCGCGGCAATCATCGTACCGGCCGTGACCTCACCCTTGATGACAAGATCAGCACCAAGCGCCAACACGGCAATCTGCATTCCAAATCGTATGCTGCGGGTCAGTGCGTGTATTGCCTTGCCGCGCCGACTGCCCATGGCCATCAATTCTGCCGCATGCAATTGACCCTTGCGCCACCGTCTGGAGAGCGCAGGCATCAACCCCATCGCATCGATCGTTTCCGCATGGCGGAGCGTTGCCCCGATGGTCGCAACGTTTTGAAGGTTGGCCGTGCTTGCTTCTTTCAACAAGGGACGGGTCAGCATATCAGACAAGAGATTGAGACCGATAAGCGTGACTGCCGAGACGACCGCCAGCAGCCCGTAGAAGGGATGCAGCGCGAACAGTACGATCAGGAACAAAGGCACCCACATGGCTTCCAACGGCGCGCTGATCGCGTTGCTCGTAATGAACGTCCGCAAATCATTGAGATCACGCAACACTTCGGAGGCCATGCTGCCTCCCTTTTCAAGTGAGGATTTCACACCGGCCTCGATCGCGGTCAGATTGAGCCGCCGAACCAGTTCGCTGCCCATGATCTGAAAAATCTGACTACGAATGAACTCCAGAACCGCAAAGAGCACCAGGCCCGCAACAGCAATGATCAGAAGCATATTGAGTGTGTCGAGGCTCCGACTGTTCAGGACACGGTCGTAGACCTGGAGCATGAAGAGCGGAACCACCAACTGTAAAAGCGTGATGAACCCGCTCAAAATCGCAGCGACAGCCAAACCGGTTGCAAAGGTAACCCTGGCCTCTCTGATGAGGCGAAACGGATCAATAGCGGCCGGTATTGATTGCTCAGCCATTTACAATTCTCCAAATATTCAACCGATAGATGTGTTCGCAAGTGCGAAAAAAATCAAATTTGCCCAGAAAACGACACATCTTTTCCCTAGTAATGATGAATGACTATAGATTAAATCGAGTCAACTAACGCCTTTAATTGTGGCGATCGATTGACGAGTAGTAGAAAGTTAAAATTAAAAACAATGAATGCACTGAAGTGCAAAGAAAGGGAGCAATTTAGCGATGAGATTAGTTCGAATTTAGTTCGAATATTGGCGGGAGTTCGGGGCACATGCACGATATATTTAAAGAGACGGTGTCTGGCTTAAATGGCCACACGACGAGTATTAAACCTAGAGTTGAGGAAAATGGCAGCAGATCGATCGACACAAACAGGAATAACAACGCCCCCCAAGCCCCGCATGTAAATCACTTTGATCTCGTAAGAATTATCGAAAGAATGTACCGGCGATATCTCGATCGCTTGCGCATCGATCTCATTCGAATTGGTGCCGACGACATTTCTCCTGCGCACGCGATGCTGCTGTTTACTATCGGAGACGATGATCTTTCCGTTCGTGATCTCATGGATCGCGGCCACTATCTCGGCTCGAACGCATCCTACAGCCTGAAGCAACTGGTTCAGTCTGGATATGTTGATCGGACAGCATCAGCTCGCGACAGGCGCTCTGCTCGCATCCGCCTCACGGACAAGGGCAAACAGCTTTGTGCTGACATAAAGACCGCAGATGAGGTCAATCAGGATCAGGTCGTTCAATCCGAAAAAGATTTGCAAGCGCTTGAAGAGACATTCGCAATGCTGCGTAAGCTCGAAGTTCTTTGGGCAACAGACCTGCAGCGGGCAACGCCGCGCCTCGACATGAACCGGTTCTGACCGGAGACGATCCATGCATATCGTGTTTGTGCACCGGCACGGACCCGGCCAGTTTGTTCACTTGGCCCGGCGCCTGATTTCAGATGGTTGGACGGCAACGCTCATCTGCGAAAGCATGGATCGTCCGGTCCCGGGCCTGCGGGTTTTTCGATATGGTGACAAACCGGGTGGCCAAGGCCGATCGGGTGAAATTTCCGGCAAGGGCTCCGTGCCTTACATCGTCGCTGGTCGACGAGTTGCCGATATACTGAACAAGCTTAGCTTGAATGGCCGAAAACCTGACCTCGTGATGGGCCATATTGGTTGGGGTGGCATGTTGTTCGTCAAGGACGCACTGCCGGACGTACCCGCCATCGGCTATTGCGAATATTACTTCCAACCGCAAGGCGGCGACCTCGGATTTGCTCCAACGGAAGAGGTGTCTCTCCATCATCGCCAAACGGTTCGATTGCGCAATACGGTTCAGCTGGCAACGCTGGATCAGATTGATATCGGCATCAGTCCGACCGCCTGGCAAAAAAGCCGCTTCCCACAGGAATTCCAATCAAAGATCGTTGTTCAGCACGAGGGCATAGACACTTCGCGAGCGCGCCCCGACAGTGTTGCGAGTTTTCGTCTGCCAAACGGCCGGCTTCTGACCGCCGGCGATCCGGTCGTCACATTTGCAGCCCGCAGTCTTGAGCCTTATCGCGGCTTTCCACAATTCGTCAAAGCTGCAGCACTGGTTGCTACCCAAATCCCGGAGGCACAGTTCGTCATTGCCGGCGGCGACGGGGTCAGCTACGGCCGCCAAACAGGAAATGCTTCTGAGCTGCGCGACAGACTTGTAGCGGAAACCGGCTTGCCTCAGGATCGCGCGCACTTTCTGGGCCAGGTGCCACATCAGGACCTCGTTAAGCTGTTCCAGGTGTCAGCTGCCCACGTCTACCTGACTTATCCTTTTGTTCTGTCCTGGTCGTTCCTGGAAGCAATGGCGTGTGAAGCGCCGATCATTGCGTCAAACACAGCACCTGTTCAGGAAGTGATCCGTCATAAGCGCAATGGAACGCTTGTGGACTTCTGGGACACGAATGCACTTGCCGACGAAGTCTGCGCGGCTCTAAGCGATCCCAAAAGCAGCTTCGACATGCGCAGGGCGGCAAGAAGAACGGTTGTTGACCGCTTTGAACTCTCAGGCTGCACCCTGCGTCTGCAATCCATGCTGCAGAAGGCGTCGTCTTTGCGCGCCCGAATGTCAGCGCCTGCAAAAAACAGCAAGCAAATGCGACAACCGATACTGGAACGGGGTCACGCATGAAAGCGATGTCGACGGAAATTGCAGAGGTATTGCAGATTGTTCCTGCCTGTCATCAGGACGCTCGCGGGTATTTTGCTGAAACCTATAACAGATCCGCCCTTGAGCCACTCGGCGTAACTGCCGATTTTGTCCAGGACAACTTGTCCTTTTCCAAGCGAGAAGGGACTGTCCGCGGCCTTCACTTTCAAGCACCTCCCTTTCAACAGGCCAAACTCGTTCGTTGTTCCAGCGGCTCGATCTTGGATGTCGCAGTGGACATTCGGTTTGGGTCGCCAACCTTTGGCATGCATGTCGCAAGAGTGCTGAGTGCTCAAAACAGGCATCAGCTCTTTGTCCCGGCCGGATTTGCACATGGGTTTTCGACGCTCACGCCAAATGCTGAAGTCCTTTACAAGGTCGACGCGACTTACGCCCCGCAAAGCGAATGCGGGATCCGTTTCGACGATCCGGTCCTGGCAATAGACTGGCAACTCGGCAACGACCCGGCTTTCCTGTCTGACAAGGACAAGGACCTCCCGCAGTTCACCGCCCTGCCACCTGTTTTCACTTATGCTGACATGATCGAGGTGTCTGAATGCCTGTCCTGATTACAGGAGGAGCCGGCTTTATTGGCACCGCTTTGTGCCGATACCTGCTCGAACAGTCTGACGATGAAATCATCGTGCTCGACAAGCTCACCTACGCTGCCAACACCAGAGCCGTTGCAGAGTTCCGCAAGAACCCGCGTTACACCCTCGTTCAGGCGGACATATGCAACTTCGGGAAAGTTGATCAGATTCTCAGACGTTTCAGCCCAACTGTGGTTCTGAACCTTGCTGCAGAAAGTCATGTCGATCGGTCGATCGAAAATGCAACCGACTTCGTGGAAACAAACATCAAAGGCACGATGGTGCTGCTTGAGGCCATCAGAAAGTTCCTGGCATCGCGCAACGGCTCTGAAGCAGCGTCCTTTCGGTTCCTGCACGTCTCGACAGACGAAGTGTTCGGGGATCTTGCAGACCTGAGTGGCAACAGCATCTTCAGGGAAGACACGCCTTACAATCCGTCATCACCATATGCAGCCAGCAAGGCCGCGTCAGATCACCTGGTGAGGGCCTGGTGCCGCACATTTCGGATCCCTGCGATTGTCACCAACTGCACCAACAACTACGGCCCGGAACAATATCCGGAGAAACTGATCCCGCTGGTCTGCAAACACGCAATGAACGGATGGACGCTCCCGGTTTATGGCGATGGGCATCAAACCCGAGACTGGATCCATGTTTCCGATCATGCCCGCGCGCTTCATTTGGTTCTGAAACATGGGAGACCGGGGCAGACCTATGCCATCGGAGCCCGCAACGAAGTCTGCAATCTCGATCTGGTTCGTCTGATTTGCAGGACGTTCGACAAGCTAGTCCCTGAAAAAGCTCCTCATGAACGCCTGATCCGTTTCGTCACTGACCGTCCAGGGCATGACCGGCGCTATGCCGTTGACCCACAAAAGGTCGAGATAGCAACCGGGTGGAAGCCGGAAGTTGGCTTCAACGAAGGTATTGAAGAAACCGTTCGCTGGTATCTGGATCAGGCTCTCGAAGCGTCCGCTCAACCCCATCAAATCCCGACACTTGCCGCTTCCGGTAGCGCGACAGCATGACGGGGACAACCAGGGTTCTGGTCACCGGCAAAAACGGCCAACTTTCAAAGTCTCTGAAAGTTGTCTCTGATGCCGCAGCCGATCTTGAATTCTGTTTCTTTGCCAGAAACACGCTGGACGTCACCAAGGCTCAAAGTTGCAGCTCGATGATTGACCGATTGCGGCCGAACTTCGTGTTGAACCTTGCAGCCTACACCAACGTAGACGACGCCGAACGCTTTCCAGACAACGCGCATCATGTGAATGGCGTTGGTGCTGGAAATCTTGCTCAGATTTCCGCTGTTTACGACATTCCGATCATTCACATCTCAACCGACTATGTATTCGATGGTGAAAAGCGATCACCTTATGTTGAGACTGATCGCACAAACCCGGTCAACGCCTACGGCATGTCGAAGTTGGCAGGCGAAAACAGCGTCAGTCGACTTAACCCCAAACACATCGTCCTTCGAACGGCCTGGCTTTATTCACCTTTCGGATCGAACTTCGTTTCCTGGCTGCTGTCTGCAGCTGCCAACGGGCGTCAGCTTCGTATTGTGGCCGACCAGGTCGGCAATCCAACCTCGGCACTGGACCTTGCAAAGTCACTTGCGGACCTCGTGCGCCAGCTCGAAGACGTGGACTGGGCCAGCCATTCCGGCATCTATCATTTGGCAGCCCCGGAACCAATGACCCGCTTTCAATGGGCAAAAAAGGTAATTGCCGTCTCCGGCAAACTTTACGGTCCGACCTGTCAGGTCTGCGCAGCTGCCTCGAGCGAATTCGCAACACCTGCCGTAAGGCCATTGAGGACGGTACTCAGCATGGACAAATACCAGAATGCCTTCGGACTGAAGTTTCCGCCCATCGAGAAGAGCATCAGTGATGTGCTGCAGGCATTGCCCCGACCCAGGAGGGATGTGCATTGAAGGGTATCGTTCTTGCTGGCGGCTCAGGAAGCCGTCTTTATCCCATGACCCTGGCGAGTTCGAAACAGCTCTTGCCAGTCTATGACAAGCCCATGGTCTACTACCCGCTGACGACATTGATGCTCGCCGGGCTGAAGGAAATCCTCGTGATCTGTACGCCGCAGGATATCGGTGGCTTTCAGCGCCTGCTTGGTAGCGGCCAACAATGGGGAATCAAGTTGCAATATGCTGCTCAGGATCGCCCGGCAGGCATTGCGCAGGCATTCCTGATTGCAGAAGACTTTCTCGCAGGAGAACGCGCCTCGCTCATCCTCGGCGACAATATTTTTTTCGGCAAGGGCCTGCCGGAAAAAATGCTGTCAGCAATAAACCGGTCGAATGGTGCAACGGTTTTTGCCTATCAGGTTCATGATCCGGAACGATATGGTGTGGTTGAGTTCGACACCGATTATCGAGCGGTTTCTATCACCGAGAAGCCCACCGAACCGTGCACGGATTGGGCGGTTACCGGCCTCTATTTCTATGACGCAGATGTCGTTGATGTCGCAAAGTCCTTGAAACCCTCTGCCAGAGGCGAACTTGAGATCACTGACATCAACAAGGCTTATCTGAACCGTGGCAGTCTGCACGTCGAGCGGCTGGGTAGAGGCTTTGCCTGGCTCGATGCAGGCACCCCTCAATCGCTATTGGATGCTGCCTCGTTCATACAGACGCTTGAATCGCGCCAACGGCTGAAAATCGCGTGCCCGGAGGAAGTTGCGTACCACCAGGGCTGGATTGGCAGGGAAGAGCTGCAGCATCTGGCCGACAAGGTCTCTGGTTCAGCCTATGGAACGTATCTGCAGTGGCTGGTGAATGAACCCACCAGACCCCTGCACGAATTCGACAACGCGCTCGCGTCCTGATCCTTTAGGTTAAGAATTGCGCAATCCGATCAGGAAGCCAGTTCATTGCCGACAGACCAGGCAGCGCCGCCGGACGACTGCACCGCTAGAGCGCCACATCGATTGCCATTTGCCAGGCAGGAAACCACATCTTCCCGGGCCAGCCAGGCCGACAAAAAGCCGCCGTTGAAGGCATCACCTGCACCGGTTGTATCAATCGCTTCTACTGATTGTGCCGCAGCATGTACCGGTGCGTCGGCGCGAATTGCCGTCGCACCAGACGCACCTTCTTTGACAACAACAAGTGGTCCGCTGCCGATCTCAAGACCTGAAGCTGTTAGCGCTGCAAATTCACGCTGGTTCGGCAGAAAAACATCAACGGCCTGAATAAGGGGGGACATCTCATTGCCTTGCGCAAGCAATGTGTCGTCCCAGCCGCAATCAAGCGAAATGCTCCAACCGGCTTGACGGGCAACTGCAAGCACATCCGGACTTTCGCAAAGGCTTTTCAGCTCACCTATATGCAAGTGTTTGATTGATCTGGTGGAAGGTGCCGACGGATCCAAAACTGGAAAGGCAGCCCCGGATTTCTGACTCAAAAAGGATCTGTCACCTTGCAAGGGTATTGCAACAGTAATTTGGGGCGACGCATTGGGAGCGGCCGGTGCGCACATGGATAGGTCCAGCCCTCTTTCGCGTCCCTCCTGCAGGATTTTTGCCTCAAAGGGTGCGGCCGGTAAGACGCCGCTCAGGGCAGTTTGCCAGCCAAGAGCGGCAAAAGCGGCTGCCGTATTGAATGCACCGCCACCTGCATGCAGTGAAACACCTTCAGCAAAGACTTCAGATCCGAGGCTAGGCATTCTGGGAACGCCGGCAAAAACCAGATCGCAATAGATCCGTCCGATGCAGAGGACCTGGGCTGATGTGTCCGAGTGCAGCATCAGACCAACGCGGCTCCGGTTTCAGTGTCAAAAAAGTGCAGCGTTTCCGGTGCAGCCCCGAGCTTGACCTCATCTCCTACCAGAACGCCGCTCTTGCCTGGCACTTTCGCAACGATTTCGCCCTCTGGTCCGTTCACATAAATCAGGGTCTCAGAACCGAGCGGTTCGCGAACGACCACCTTACCGGTCACAATCGGGTTTTCAGTGTCAATTGCCAGATCATCCGGCCGGATACCCAAAAGCATCTCGCGCCCGTCCTGAGTCGTCTTGCCGGGATTGATGCTGCCGCCGCTCTTCAGCCTTATCTGCTCACCGCCTCCGGTGATGCTGATCATGTTCATGGATGGTGCGCCGATAAATTGCGCCACGAAGGTATTTGCAGGCGAATAAAAAACCTCTTCCGGCGTACCCACTTGCTGAATATGGCCGTCTTTCATGATCACGATGCGGTCGGCAAGCGTCATGGCTTCAACCTGATCATGCGTCACGAAAATGATTGTATTGCCAACCTGCTGATGAAGCTTCTTGATCTCCAGCCGCATCTGGGTTCTCAATTGCGCATCGAGATTGGACAGCGGCTCGTCGAACAGAAACACGGCTGGCTGGCGAACCATCGCACGGCCGATTGCAACACGCTGGCGCTGACCACCCGAAAGCTGCGAGGGCTTGCGCTCCAACAAGTCGGTCATATCCAAAATGCGAGCGACATCCTCAATCCGCTTCGCCTTCTCCGCCTTGCTCAGGCTCGAAGTCCAGAGGCCGAAGGCAATGTTCTTGCGCACTGTCATGTGCGGATATATGGCGTAGTTCTGAAAGACCATAGCAATGTCGCGGTCCTTCGGCTCCAGATTGTTGACCACCCGATCCCCGATCCGGATTTCTCCGGCGGTTATGTCTTCAAGACCGGCAATCATGCGCAGACTTGTGGACTTGCCGCAGCCGGATGGACCGACAAAAACAACAAATTCGCCGTCCTTGATGTCCAGATCGATGCCGTGCAGGACTTCAACCTTCCCATAGGACTTGGTCAGCTTGTGCAATGACAGGTTCGCCATGGGTCAAGTCTCCAGAAGCGATGAAAAGGTTTGGTCGAGCGCGATTGCAGCAGCATCGTAGCGCTGCCTGCGCGCGCTTTGCCGGCTTGCAAGCGCCGCCAACTGGTCGCGATAACTCACAAGGGCATGACGCAATGCCTGTGGTGCAGGCCCACCAAGGCGATCGCGGCAGGAAACGAATCTTTCAGGCGACACAGCTGTTCTGTAATCGTCAGAGCTCAAACGCGGGTCCCGTCCGGTTTCCTGGGCAAAAGCTGCTTTGAAATGATTGAACCCTTCTCTTAGCGAGGTTTCTTCTGCAAGCACGCCCTTCGATGTTGCAGCAGCGATCTCGTGGGCTTGCCGGAAGCTCAGCCCTTCATCGCGCACCAGCGTATCCGCCAATTCGGTTATGGTGACACAGGCAGCGTCTGCGTTCTTGCGCACCCGGTCTTCATCGATCCGAGCCGCGGAAACGAACGCAGCTAGCAATCTCAGAACCCTGCTACCGCTTTCAAAAGTCGCGTATCCGGCTTGCTGCACCTCGCCTTCGCTATCATTCATGTCAGTGAAGGGTGTGTTTCGCATTGTGTCGACCATGACGTCGCAGCGCCCTGCCGTGACAGCAGACAGATGACGCATATGCTCGATCGGTACCGGATTGCGTTTTTGCGGCATGATCGAGCTTATTTGAACGAAGCTGTTGGGAACATAAAGCTGGCCGACCTCGAAAGAAGACCAGAATGCCAGATCCTGAATCAAACGACCAAGGTGGACATAGACCAGTTTGAGTGCCGAATAGAGACCGGTGACATAGTCCACGGACGCGATGCACCCGTACGAATTCAGCACAGGAGTTTCGAAACCGAGCAGCACAGCCATTCGTTGCCGGTCTATCGGAAAGCCAGTCGTGGTGATCGCAGCTGCGCCCATCGGGCAATGATCGATCGTATCGATGGCAAGTGCGAGACGTTCCATATCCCGCAAGAGAACTTCCAGCGCTGCGCACAGATAGTGACCGAAAGTGGATGGCTGAGCGGGTTGGCCATGGGTATAGGCAACAATCAGGGTCTCAGCTTCGCGCTCTGCTTTGTGGATGAAAGTTCGGGCTAGGTTCTCAGCCTCCCCCCATAACCTGTCCATGCGCGTTCTCAACGCCAGCTTGAACAGGGTGTGGTCCATGTCGTTGCGGGATCTTGCGGTATGCAGCATACCCCCAAGGTCGCCGAGCTTCCGGCGCAGCAGCGCTTCCACGTAGAAAAAATAGTCTTCGTGTTCTCCGGTGTAGACCAGCGACGCCACATCGACATTGTCATCAATCTCGAACAATGCAGCAGCAAGAGGCTTCACCTGATCGGGCTGCAAAATACCTGTTTCCGACAACATGACCAGATGGGCCTTGTTGATGGCTGCCATATGCCCGGCATAGTTTGCCTTCACGCCTTCAAAGAGGTCCGAAAGCACGGTCTCCTTGTAGACAGGATCGGGAAATTGAGAGGTGTCCTTCACTGGTCCGGTCATCCCTTGAGCCCTGCCATAACGACGCCTCGAATAATGAAGCGCTGGAAAATCAGAAAAACGATCAGAGTCGGGATCGTGGAAATCGCCGCGCCGGTCATGATCAATTCCCAGGCAACATCGACTTCGTCTCCAAACCCAGAAAGACCGACCGGAACCGTATACATCTCGACTGAGTTCGTGACGATCAACGGCCAGAGGAAAGCTGTCCAATTGCCGAGGAACACAAAAATCGCCAAAGCAGCCAAAGCCGGCTTGACCAGTGGCATGGCGATCTTCCACCAGATCTGGAATTCATTCAGACCGTCGATGCGGGCTGCTTCGAGGAAGTCATTCGGCACGCTTTCGAAAAACTGCTTCATCAGGAACGTCCCGAAAGCTGTCATCAGCCCCGGGAACATGATGCCCCAATAGCTGTCAAGCCAGCCGAAAGCCTGGCTCATCGTGTACCAGGGAATGACCAGCATCTCTGTTGGGATCATCAGTGTCGACAAGATGGCAATGAAGACGATGTAGCGGCCCGGAAAGCGGAATTTGCACAAGGTGTACCCGACCAGGCTGTCGAAGAAGAGGTTCGACACTGTGGTAATCAGGGCAATGATGATGGAGTTCACAAACCAGAGATAAAAGCGCCCGTCTTCAAGAACATAAGTGTAGTTCTCGATCGTCGGCTCTTCCGGGATCAGATTGACGTTGTAGACTTCATGCGGCCACTTCAACGACGTCGAGATCATGTAGACGATCGGCGCGATCATCAAAATTCCGCCGAGAAACAGAACCATCCACCGCAAGATCTGACCCATATTGGCGGTTTTTTTGGTTTGCGTGGTGAAGACGGCATCGGCTGCGGCGCGTGGCAGCTGACCGGGATTGGTTGCGAGGCTCATGTGTTGTCCCCCTGCAGGATCCAAAGCTGAAGAAGGCTGACCACCAGCAAGATAAGAAAGAGGACAACCGTCTGCGCCGCGGCATAGCCCATGTCAAAGCTGCTGAAGGCCGTTTCGTAGATCATCAGAACCAACGGTTTCGTGGAATTGAGCGGCCCGCCCGGATTGTTCGTCGTCATGTTGAAAACATGATCGAAGATCCGAAGGAAACCGATCGACGAGAAGACCACAATGAACACGATCGTGGGTTTGAGGAGAGGCAACGTGATGCGGGTGAGCACCGTCCACCAGCCGACCCCGTCGATCTTGGCAGCCTCATAGTAACTTACGGGAATAGCGCGTAAGCCCGCCATGAAAATGATGACCTGAAATCCAAGCCCCGCCCAGATTGCCGGCGCCAGGATGGACGGCAGGGCATTGGTCGTCGAATTCAGGAACTCGATCTGGGGAATTCCGATCGAAGCCAGCATATTGTTAAAAAGGCCGATTGGCACCGGTTGATAGAACCACCGCCACACCCACGCCATGGCAACCGCAGACGTCATGAACGGGAGGAAATAAAGCATCCGCAGGAAGCCGTGCAGAAAGCGTGTCTTGTCGAGGTGGTAAGCAATGACAAAGCTGATCACCAGCGAAACGGGTGTACCAAGCAAAAGGTAGGCAAACGTGTTTCGGAAGACTTTCCAGAAGACCGGATCGTTCCAGAGCTTTTCGTAGTTTTCCAGCCCGGTCCAGGTGCGCTTGCCAAGGAGGTTCCACTCCTGAAAGGAAATCACGAAGGCCGTGCCCGTCGGATAAAAACGGATCACCACATAAAACAGGACCGGGATCGCCAGAAACAGCCATGCCCATACAATCTGCTTTTGCCTGATGGAGAGGTTCTTGTAGGCAGACATGCCGCACCGTGCGATCGTTGAAAAAAGGACTGCCGCAAGGCGGCAGCCCGTTCGCTTAGTCGGTCTTACTTGTAGTAGTCGTCGAGGATCTTCTGCTCCTCGGCTGCGGCAGCAGCCAAGCTCTCTGCCGGGTCCTGACCTTCGATGTCGATCCTTGCCACCATGTCCACCATTGCCTGGCGTTGTGCGGATTCATTGGCAAACTTGGTGGTGTTGGCGTAGGCAAGTCCGCGAATGAACGGCCCGAAAGTCGGATCATTTGCGTTTGCCTCAACCATGCCAACCGAAGGCTTTGCCGGCAACTCGCCAACAACATCGAGCCAGAGCTGCATTGCCTCGTCGGAGGTCAGATACTGCAGGAACTTCACGGCCGCGTCGTATTTCTCGCCTTCCGCCTTGGAGGTAATGCCGTTCACCCAATAAGACGAATAGTTCGACCTCTTGCCGTCAGGCCCGGCCGGCAGCTCCGCGACGCCCCACTTGAGGCCGCGAACCTTGTTCAGGGATCCGATCCGGAAAGAGCCGTCAATGTGCATGCCGGCACGGTTACCCTTGAAGGCCGCCTGCGGCTCGTCCATGAAACCGGACTGAGTGACTTTGTGCTCTTTTTCCAAGTCTACATAGAAATTCAATGCGGCCAGTCCGGCATCGTCCGTGTAGTTCACGGTCTTGTAGTCTTCCTTGTAAGGCTCACCGCCGAACTGACGCACCAGGACCTCGCGCCACCAATGGTGGTCCTGCGCGGTCATGCCGGTGGTAATGCCGACCTGTGTGATGTTGCCGGCGCCATCTACCTTTGTCAGTTTCTTGGCGGCCTCGACAAGTTCATCAAGCGTCTCGGGCGGATTTTCTATTCCTGCCTCATCAAAAAGCCGGGTGTTGTAAAACAGCGCCAGCGAACGCACGGCCGTCGGCAACGCATAATAGGCACCGTCCCGTTTCATCGCCTGAACCATCGGGAAGAATTCTGCGTCGATGGCCGCCGGGTCAAACTGGTCTTTCGGCAACGGCTGGATGAGGTCCGCCTCGATATAATCATTCAGCCAGCCGTAGAACAGCTGAACCACGTCCGGCCCCTCACCGGCTGGAATGGCCGCTGCAACCTTGGTGCGATAATCCGCATAAGGGAAATGAGTCATCTTCACGGTGATGTCGGGATTGGCTTCCTCGAATTTCTCGATCAGCTGCTCCATCGCATCAACACGTGCGTCGAAGAAATACTGCCAATATTCGATTTCGACAGCCATTGCAGAACTGCCGAATAAAGTGGCCAGAGCGGTTAACCCACTCAGCGCCATGCGCTTCATGTATTTGGACATTGATGATGCTCCCGTCTGGATGCGTGCACGCTTGGTCTGGAGGGACGGTCTTTGCCGCCTACATGAAAATTGATTAAGTCAAATAAATTGAATTGTCAATTTTCTTGAGTTATTAGATCGGACATGAAAATCGAGACGCAAATCAGAGGGTCCAACCCATTGCGTAGCCGGAACCGGAACCGGCAGGCGGTCCTCGGCAGCATTCAGGCGGCTGGCACGATGGGTCGTGCCGAAATCGGACGTTCGCTCGGGCTGACGACACAAGCCGCGTCCAACATCATTGCTGAATTGCTGGCTGATGGCCTCATCGAAGAAAAAGGGACCAGAGTTTCAGGCCGTGGCCTGCCAGCCGTCCAATACGGTCTGAACCCCAAAGGAGCCTACGCCTTTGGGGTCGAAATCAGGCCCGATGCGATCTTCACCGCGCTTGTCGATCTTGCCGGCGCCCAGATCAGTACACAGCGCACGGCACTGGAAGACAATTCGCCGGCAGCTGTCTGCGACCATGTTTTGCGCTTGCGCGATGCCATGATTGCCTCATCGCCCATTTCGCTGGACGCAATCCTTGGAAACGGCATCGTCATGCCCGGACCGTTCGGTGACACGGGCCTCACCGGGCGTAGCTCAGACCTCAAGGGCTGGGAGAATACAGACGCACAAAGCCTTTTCAAGGAAACGCTCGGAGGCGTGGTCGAACTCTCCAACGACGCGAATGCCGCCGCGCTCTCTGAAAGCCTGACCGGTGTCGCGCAAGGCATTGGTTGCTACGCGTTTCTCTATTTTGGTCGTGGGCTTGGCCTCGGAATTGTCCAGGATGGCAGGCTCGTGTCAGGGGCCTTCGGAAATGCGGGAGAAGTTGGCCACATACCCTTCCCGGGGCCAAACGGTCCAGCTCCCCTGGAAAGCCTGCTCAGCCGGGATTCCATTCAGACCTATATCGGCAGCAAGAGCCCGATAGATCTGGACGGGATTTCAGATCTCTTCAGTGCACAAGATCAACGACTGGCAGACTGGCTTGAAAGAGCGGCAAACGCTTTGGGGCATGCGGTTCTGACACTGGAAAACCTGCTCGATCCGCAGACCATTATCCTCGGCGGCGCGATGCCGCCCGAGCTCATCGACCACCTGATTTCAAACTGCCCGCTTCCGGCCGCGTCGATTGCCAATCGCAACGACAATTTGCTGCCAAGGCTGCAACGCGGGACATGCGGGCGACTGACCGCAACGCTCGGTGCAGCGTCACTGGTCCTGCACAGCGCCTTCACTCCAATTACCGTTTCTTGAACCTGAGGACACATCCATGCCACTGACAGATCTGCACCGGATAGCCCGGCAGAAGGCCGACCCTTTTCTGGTTCAGCTCTGGCGGGCTCTGGTCCCCTTGCGCTCGGTCATATCTTTCATGAATACCGGTGCCCATCCGGACGACGAGACGTCCCAGATGCTGGCAAGTTTCAGTCTCAACCATGGCATTGACCTTTCCTACGCCTGTTCGACGCGCGGCGAAGGCGGGCAAAACATCATGGGACGCGAGGCGGGTGCTGCACTCGGAGTTCTGCGAACTGCAGAAATGGAACAGGCTGCCGACATTCTCAACATGCGCCTTTATTGGCTGTCGGAAACTCCCGACGATACGATTTTCGATTTCGGTTTTTCCAAGTCTGGCATCGATACCTTGCGGACCTGGGATCACAAACGAACGCTGAAACGCTTCGTCGATATTCTGCGTGAGGAACGCCCTGACATCATCTGCCCTACATTTCTTGATGTACCTGGACAGCACGGCCACCACCGGGCCATGACCCAGGCGGCCGAGGAAGCGATAGTATTGGCGGCCGACCCTGCTTATACCGAAAGCAGTTACCCAGCATGGCAGGTTTCCAAAATGTATTTGCCCGCCTGGTCTGGCGCGGGGCAATCCTATGATGATGACCTGCCACCGCCGCCGGCAACAATCGAGGTTTCCGGTCTTGGACGGGATCCGGTCACCGGAGCCACCTTCTTTCAACTCGGCGAACAAAGCCGGGCATTTCACCAGAGCCAGGGAATGGGTCGGTGGATCCCCAAAGGCCGCGAACACAGCTGGCCTCTACACCTGAAAGTCTGCCATCTGCCAGATGGTGAAGCCTCCCTGGAGGCTGGTCTGCCATCAATTCTAAAGGACCTTGGCGACACGCCAGAACTGGCCAATGCTCAGTCGGAAATCGAAGCGGCACTCGGCGCTTTCCCTGATGCTTCAGCCATTTTGAAACATGCAAGCGCTGCCCTTTCTCATTTGCGGGCAGCAGCTGCGGACATCTCTCCGGCGCATAGCCACAGGGTTGCGCGCAAAGAAAGCCAGCTCTCAACACTTATACGGGTCGCGGCTCAAGTCGATTGCCATGGCTGGCTTGAAAAAGACACCCTAGAGCCAACCGACCAGGCGTCAATTTCGACTGAAATTGATCAAGGCGATGCTGAGCAACTTGATCTTTCACTCCACCTTCCCGGTCACTGGGAAGGTGACCTGACCTCGGTCCGGACCGTCAATGCCCCGATCAGTGATCCTTACCCGTCCCGATACCTTCCTCATCAACCGGACGCGCCATGCCTAAAGCTTGAGCTGACGACCCATGGTGTCAAAAGCAGAACCCACATTCCATTCGACATTCCACCACAAGTTCTGCCAGAACGAAGTGCCGACCTGACACCATCATCGGTGGTTGTGAACCTCTCCGCCCCTGCCGATAACATTTCCATCAGGCTCGGCAATGTTACGCCGCCAGACGCCTCAAAGACACTGGATACGCCGGAGGGTTGGGCCGCCAATAGAACCGAAACAGGGTTTGATATTGCAACTTCGGGCAATCTCGCCAAGGGACTTTATCATCTGCCTCTGCTTCTCGAAGGCATTCCGGCCCAGAGCGTTCAGTCCATCACACGCGCCGATCTTCCGCCCCGTTCCCTTTGCCAGCCGGCAAAGGTTTCGATACGGGTCGTAGACGCAGGAACGACAACCGCGCGAATTGGGTATGCCGGCGGCGGCAATGACCGCGTCGACTATTGGCTTGAGCAGCTTGGCCTGAACGTCAGCCAGATTTCACAGGACGACCTTGAAACCGATGCGGCGCTTTCACGGTTTGACACCATTGTCATCGGAATTTTCGCTATGAAGTCCCGCTCTGACGTATTTGAGGCACTGCCTGCCTTACACCGTTGGGTTTCAAACGGAGGCACACTGCTGACGCTTTACCACCGCCCGTGGGACAACTGGCACCCATCCTCAACACCTCCGGCACCTCTTGAAATCGGTCAACCGTCACTGCGCTGGCGCGTGACTGACGAAGCCGCGGTGGTGACCGTCCTTGATCCCACGCATCCGCTCCTTAACGAACCCAACATCATTGGGGCAGATGACTGGTCCGGCTGGCACAAGGAGCGCGGACTTTACTTTGCAAAATCATGGGATCCGCAATACGTGCCCCTGTTGCAAATGTCTGACCCAGACGAAGCGCCCCACAAAGGGTCGCTTCTATCCGCCGACATCGGCCGTGGACGGCATGTCCATTGCGCTTTGATCCTGCATCATCAAATGGAAAAGCTCGTTCCTGGCGCGTTCCGCCTGATGGTGAACCTCGTCACCCCGAGGCAATGAAAACCCGGCTGGAAAATCCTTGGACCAGCCGCACACAGTCCCGCATTGACTTGGTCACGACGGTCAACCTCAGGACAGATTGAAGCCCTTGGCTCGGACAAACGCTCCAAAAGCGTCGCGTTCAGGCAGGGAATACTGGCGGCTTTTGTCCTCTGACCAGCCATAGGTCGTTGCTGTTCCAAAGACTTCCGTCGCACGCTGACTGTCATAGGGCTGCTGTGCTTCCCTCCTGGTGTCATAGTCGGTGATGACTTGCTCCGGGCCGTCTTCGTGGTAGCAGTCTTCGTGCACGGTTACGGACAAGGGCAGGCGCAGGCTGATCGTCGGTGTCTCCTGTACTGGATAGCCGAATGCCAACCCGGCAACCGGAAACACGTGGTCCGGCAACGCCAGAAGTTCGCTGACAAGGCCAGCTTCGTTCCGAATGGCACTGATTGGACAACACCCGAGGCCGACAGCCTCGGCGGCAGTGACGAATGCCGACAGCGCAATACCAGCATCGACGGCGGCATTGAAAAATGCATCCAGATGGTCGTTTGCAAAAGTCCGGCCGCGCAAGGCGTGAAGCTGTCGCTGCCGCCTGTTGTTTCCGCAGAAGACGGCAATGTTCGGAACCTTGCCGAGCCACGCAGCCGAACCGGCCATTTGCAAGAGACGTTCCTTGATCGTCTCGTCACGGACAATGATGATGTCGCGCTGTTGAAGATCGCTTTTGGTGGGCGATGCCAGGGCCGCAGCACACAACAGCCTGAAAAGTCCAGGCTCCACTTGCCTGTCCTGGAATAAACGACAAGACCCACGCTCCAGCATACTCTTGAGCACCTTGGCTTCAGCAGCCAGACCATCGAGGTCAATCAATTCGCCGTACCTGAGATTAAGTTCGTCTGAAATTGAATTCATCGATACGCCTACCTTGAAAACCCGTCTGACGGAAATACCCACGGCATCAATGCCACCTACCAACCAGCCATCGGAATCGCCGACAGGTTTGGGAGTTCCCGACACTAGAGCGGAAATAGGTCCTAGATCGCAAGGCTCTCCTGGTAGAAGCCTTTGGCTGACTGCGGGATCGTGATGACGCCAGTCCCGGCGTTTGAAATCTCCGCCATGGCACTCAGCAAGTGCCGGAGATTGAGCCAGCAGCAACGGCAAAGCCGTTTGGAAAAACGTGTGGGGCCGACAAACGGTCCTGCCTTCAGTTCATTTTTCCATATTCACAAAAGACTTCGCAGACCCGGCGTTCGTTCTTTCCTGTCAACAGCAGTGAAGCCTTGACTGCTTGCTCTGTCTCGATCCAATCAGCTATTCGAACCGCAAGAGATTCATTGAGTTCAAGGTTTCCAAAGAACAAGACATCCCGCCGCCGCAGCGCAAAATGATGCGCCCTTTTGCCGAAGCGATCTGACGCTGCTCTTTCCGCGGCAGCTACAAACGATGGAAAATACATTAGCCCAGCGCGGTTGAAGTCTAGGGACGGACAGGTGCTGTAGACGAGGTCTGGATCTCTGCCTTCTGCCTGGAACATGCGCAAGCCAAGATGCCCATCCGCACCAGAACGGGCAAGTCTGGCGGCATGGTAGGGAAAATCTAAGTCGGCAGGCAATGCCGGTAGTGCGGGAAGCCCGGCAAAATCCACTCTGGCAACGCTCGCGTTTTCGCCAGCCACCATGCGGGAGACAAAAGTCGACACCAAGCAGACCGATGCAATTGGTTCACCTTTGAGCTTCAGGACATGCAGCGAAGCCAGGCGGGCGCGCGAGACCCGGTAGAGTTTTGAGACTGTCTCCAGACTGTCATCAAGATCGGCAAGAAAGAGACCCGGACAATCCACCGACAATGCACAGAAAGCAGCATAGACATCATTGCCTCTCCGATCCTTGAAGCTGGCATGTTGCTGACCGGAGGCATTCGCGATCAGACGCCAATGACGGTGCCCGAGTGTTTTGAGCATCCAATTCTCGGACAGGCCTGTATACCCAAGCTCGGGCATCCCGAGCGTTTGACTGCTTTGCCAGCCGCCTTGCGACCGCTCTTTGGAAATTTCGACAAGTTCTGCTGAGCTTTTCATGGTTTCAATCAGGAGACCTTGCTGAGCGTGGCTCTGTTGGTCTCGTGCAGGGTTTCAATCTGTTCACTGAGATATTGCGCATCGTCGCCCACACCCAGAAAACGCCCGGACCCCCAGGTGTTCAGCCACCCCAGCCCCAGAAAATAGAGTCCCTTAACCGTGCACACACCGCGGTCGAAAATCGGACGCCCGCGCGCGTTTAGAACATCAACCTTCAGCCAGGAATAGTCCGGCCGAAAGCCGATCGCCCAGACAAGAGACGTGATGTTCTGTCTGTCAAAATCGAGCTGCGAGGGCTCCTGCTCGGGTCGCCAGACTTTCTCAAAAGGTTTTTCTTCCGGCGCATCGATATCGTTTGTGGCGATATAGTCGTCAATCGCCTTTCGGATACCGACATAACTTTCATCGGCATCATCAAGATTTTTTTCCAAATCCTGAGCAAACACAGCCTCGGACCCGGATGCTCCAGACAGACTTCCATAGAGGGTGACACCGTCGAGCGCGAATTTCCGCAAATCTATCTCATGCCCCCCGTCGCGGCCTGTCAGGTAGTGATTGGTCTTCTCGTGAACTGCCTCACCTTGGGGATGATCACGTATGGTCAGGTCATAATGGCCCATGTCGTAGAGCCAGTCGGTGGCATCCCGCCCCCTGTACATGCGTGGTGCTCTCGGTGCCGGGCCAACTGCGAGATGTACTTTCCGGCCTGCAAGCTTCAGATCTTCCATGATCTGAACACCTGACTGGCCGGCTCCGACAACGAGTACATTTCCCTCCGGAAGCTGAGCGGGTGACTTGTAGTCTCCGGCCTGGATCTGAAAAATGGACGGATCGATTTCTTCGGCGAAGGAAGGAATGATCGGTACGTCATAACCTCCCGATGCAATCACCACCTGTTCGGCAAGGTAGTTTTGTTCATTCGTGCAAACGACAAACCGCCCATCGTCACGTCTGCTGACTTCAGTTACCGTGACACCTTCCTTGAGCGGAGGGTCGAAGCTGCGAACGAAGGCCTCAAGATACTCGACGATTTCATCTTTCAACATGAACCCGTGCGGATCGTTGCCGGTATAAGGGAAGTCCGGCAGCTTGCACTGCCAATTCGGCGTCACCAGGCAAAAGCTGTCCCAGCGGTTTTCCCGCCATTGATGAGCAAAACGATACCGTTCCAATACGACATGTTCGATATTCTTCTTGCGGAGACAGTAGCTGGCGGACAAGCCGGCCTGCCCACCTCCCACAATGACAACAGGGATGGAAACATAGGTATTGCTGGTCATGACGATGTCCTGCTTGCAAGTCCGACATCAAACCGAAGAAAGGTAACGGTTGCATCGGGGTAAGTTTCAAAAGCGTTGGATCTAGTCTTCAGGGTTGCCAACTGGGACGCTGCTCGAGAACACGGATAGCCATGCACCGCACGAACCCGTTCGCTGGCAGCTTCGAACGCCTTCTCACTGAGATCGACGAACTCATTGAGCGGATAAGCCTCGCCCTCCTGGAAGAAGTTCCGGACTATCGAGGATGGCGAATAGCAAGCCTCCTCGTCACCATTGGGCCACCGGATCCGAAATGTGAGGTCAGGCATTGGCCACCTCCCTTGGCTTCAGTCCGAGGTAGGGGCTTTGTCGATGGTCCCAGAGAACCTCTTCCTCTCCTTCAAGGGACAACGAAACGGTTGAACCTTGGGACACTTCTCCAACTTCAGCCGCCCAGATGCCCCTTTCCTGAAACCGGGCAACAACTGCACTCGTAGTGTCTGTCGGTGCACTGAGAAGAAAACCAAAGGAGGGAAATGTGACCAACCAGCGCGCAAGCGGAACGCCTGGGGGCGGTTGTATACACTCGAGCGAAAGCTTGATCGCAACCCCTGAACATTCCGCAAGCATGAGTGAAGTGCCGACAAGCCCTCCTTGTGAAATGTCTTTCCCAGCTGCACACAAACCGTCTTCAGCAAGACGTGGCAAAACTTCGGTATCCTGGCGCAGTTGTTCAGCCGGCGCATCGAGAACCGCTTGCCAATTGTTAAAAGGCGCCCTGTATCCGCCGCGGTGGTCAATCGCCGCAATCAGCTTGTCGCCCGGAGCCGCATCAAAGCTGGTGATCAACCTCTTTGCACGGCCCAGTATCGAAACAGCAAGCTGGCTCTGTCCTGCTCTGAAATTGGTATGACCGCCGACTATCGGAATGTCGTAGGTCTGCGATGCAGCCCGCATTCCTTCCAAAATCAGTTCGGCCTTCGATGTTTCTGCCGTCCATATCGCATCCGTCACGGCGATGGGCCGTCCACCCATTGCCAGAATGTCGGACATGTTGACCATGATGCCGCACCATCCCGCAAACCAGGGATCTGCCTCGACAAATGCGTTGATGAAGCCCTCAATGGCAAACAACAGATAGTCGTCGCCATCTGGTAAAATGGCAGCGTCATCGCCGGGCCGGCCAGGCGCTGTCTGGCTAAGGCCGAGTATTCCGCAGGATGCATCGATGTCACGTTTTCCAATCAATCCGGGATCGTCCCGCAAAAGCTCTGCGATCCCCGATAAAGTGTCCGGCCAGCTCTGTTCGGTCATTGCCGCCCCCTCAAGGGCATGGTCCAACCGAGTGCCGGTTTATTGAAAGGAGGATACGCGTTCAGGTTCGCCTCCATTTTCATGTGGCGCTTGCCGTGAATATCGATGGCTTCAAGACACGACCAATGCAGGCGTTCGAATAGTCGGACGTTCTGTTCCTGAACATGTGCATAAAACCGGTCACAGCCGAAAGCATTGGCAGAAGAAACCGCAAGCCTGATGAGTTCAGCACCAAGCCGCCCCACACGGCGATGAGACTCAGCGACAGCCAGGCGTGATCCCCACCAGATACGAGGTTCTTCTTCGTGGATCCTGACAGTGCCAACAACTTCATCGGCCTCACCCGCTATTGTCGACAGAGCGACTAGAGGCAGAGCCCGGCGATCTACATCGTCACGATCATGCCCTTGAAAGATCTGCTGCTCTTCACAAAAAACCTTTATGCGCAGTGCTGTCGCCCCGGCGAACTCCCAAGGTGCGGACGCAGCCTTGATGGAAAACTGCGGCGAGAGAAACGGCTTTCGGCCAAATTCGAACATGTCACCGCACCTGAAGCTTTTCATAGACAGAAAGTGCTGAACATGCGCCGCACCGTCCGCACCCGGCCTTGATGTCTTCGGCGCGCAAACCGCCATCGACAACCATTTTCGACAGGGGTCGCAATATGGAGTCCATAAATTCAGCGGAAGGTGCAGGATGACTTTCAAGCGGGGTGCCCGTGACAGGCACAAAAGGCACAACGAACGGATAGACGCCGATTTCGATGAGTTTTTGGCTTGTTTTCAAAATGGCGTCGGCTGTGTCGCCGAGCCCAGCAAGAATATAGGTTGAAACCTGACCGCGACCGAACACTGGCACCGCCGCGCGAAAGGAATCGAAATACTTTTCAAGCCCGACCTGCGCCTTTCCAGGCATGATCCGTTTGCGGACATCGGGTGTCACCGCCTCAAGATGCATTCCGAGCGCATCGACACCGGCCTCTTTCATGCGAGAATGCCAGATATCATCTTCCGGCGGTTCGCATTGCGCCTGAACGGGAATGTCGACGGCAGCCTTGATTGCCTTCACGCTTTCGACCATGACGGCCGCCCCACGATCCGGCCCCTTCGGAGTACCTGTGGTCAGCACCATGTGTTTGATATCGTCCAGCTCGACCGCGGCCCTGGCAACTTCCGCAAGTTGCTCTGGTGTCTTGTGGGCGATTGTGCGTCCGGCTGCGAGCGACTGACCTATGGCACAGAACTGACAGGTCTTGGTTCTGCTCTGATAGCGAATGCAAGTCTGTAAGACCGTTGTCGCAAGAACGTCTCGTCCGTGCAGTGTTGCAATCTGATGATAGGGGACACCGTCTGACGTCTCCAGATCATAGAATTTCGGCCGCCCGGGAAAACTGATCGTACCAATTTTATTGCCCTTTTTGAGCACATTGCTTTTGCCGTCAGACCCGGGTGCGTCGGCCAGAAACGGGCTCTCGAAAGCTGGCGCTGTATGCACCGGCACCATGACTGTGACACCATCTACGGTCAGCGCCTTGTGGTCCGTCGGCCCTGCACCTCCCCGCCTCGCTTCATGTCCAGCCTTTGGGTCAACGAGGCGAATTCCACGGGTTTGCAGTTCATTGATGAGAACTTCAGCCGGCATTGAAAGGCTCCTCGATTTCGGATTGGATTTGAGACGGGACATCGGCATCCCGCAAAGTGGTCGCAGCAGATGGCGCAGCTACGGGCAACACTGTCTTCGCAGGTCTCGTGTCATGCACGAGATGCAATAATTCCGGGCGGGCGTAATGCCCGACGCTGTCCATCATGCGCTTGCGCTTTGTGATCAATCGCATATCCAGATCAGCTGTCAGTATTCCCTCGCCTTCCGTCAAAGGCGGCACGACATGCCGGCCTTCGGGCGAAATAATGCACGTCATGCAACCGTCCCGCAGACCGCGCTGCAGCTTCGGATCTTCGCTGATGGAATTGATTTGTTCCTCGGTCAGCCACCCGGTGGCATTGACAACGAAACAGCCGCTTTCAAGCGCATGATGTCGCATGGAAACCTCGATCTGTTCTGAAAAGATCGGACCAACTAGCGACCCTGGAAACTGGGCAACATGAATTTCTTCGTGCTGCGTCATCAGGGCATATCGGGCAAGCGGGTTGTAGTGTTCCCAACACGCAAGCGCACCAACACGTCCAACGGCGGTCTCGACAACTTTAAGGCCTGCGCCGTCACCCTGCCCCCATATCATTCTCTCATGGTAGGTCGGGGTAATTTTGCGCCTCTTGAGGCACAGCGAGCCATCCGCATCAAATAATAGTTGCGTGTTGTAGAGCGAGCCGTGGTCGCGCTCGTTAACACCGATCACGGCCACAATGTCGAGTTCTCTGGCAAGCGCTGACAATGCAGCTGTCTCAACGCTCGGCACCGACACGGCCTCTTCGTAAAGTCGAAGATGCTCCTGCCCGGCCAACATCGGCGGCAAGACGAAGGAAAAGTAGGGGTACCAGGGAACAAAGGTCTCCGGGAAGACCACGAGCTTTGCCCCCTTACCAGCTGCTTCGCGCATCGCAGACATGACCTTGTCCAGCGTGCGCGCTTTCGACGTCAGATCAGGCGCTATCTGGACAGCTGCAACTCGAATTGTTTCGGATGATGTTGTCATTGCCGGCTACTGAATTTGGATTGACAGGAAGTGTTCTGCCCGGCCGCGTTGATCGGCCGAGCACTTACTGACCTAGAGGGTCCAGGTGTCCAGAATGAAAGCACCGTCCCGGCGGTGCAGCAGCACGATGTCAAGAACATCCTGCGGAGCAATTGGTGTGATGCCGGGAATGAGTGAGGGTTCACCGTGCCCCATCAAGGCCTGCAGTGCAAAGCGGCATGCATAGACCTTGCCCCCTTCTGACATGAATTTCTTGATCTGGTTGTTCATTGCCAGGTGGCCTGGGAAGGCTTCATCGCCTAGCTTCGGGAACCCTCTTTGAACACCAAGTGAAACACCTGGCCCATAGAGCAGAATGGAGGTTTCAAACCCCTTCCGCTGAAGCCGCGTGGCCTGGAGAAGATTGACCAGCCCGATCGAACCTTCAAATGCAACGGTGTGGAATGTGACGAGGGCCTTTTCGCCCTCTTCCGCCTGAACATCTTCGAAAACCTTCTCTTCGTAGTTGACGAAGAAATCGCCGTCTGCGTGTGCCGGTGCCGTTACCTCTGGCATTTCATGCTCCTGTTATAATGACCATACAATAGCCATACAATTATTGACTTACCGCACTATTGTATGCACATCATTTTCACGATCAAAAGTGAAAAATGCGAAAAACCTGCAAGTGCAAAAATCAAAATCAATTGCATAATTCCTAAGCCGAAGAGCGCTTAAAACTGAGGCAAAAACACTCGTTCTCTTTGCAACAAACTCCATACAATCGACTGCATACATACAATCAGAATCAATTCTGCTACACAGGACGCAACAAATGGACATGCCCGGATTCGGAATGAAGAACTGGAAACCCGCCCTGCCCGAAAGCGGCAAACCGCGATACATCGAAATCGCAGACCTGATCGCAGCAGATCTTCAAAAGGGAATCCTTATGCCGGGGGACCGGCTACCGCCTCAGCGAAAGCTGGCCGATATTCTCGGGGTGGATTTTACGACCGTGTCGCGCGGCTACGTCGAAGCACGCGAAAGAGGCCTTGTAGAGAGCCATGTCGGACGCGGAACGTTCATAAAGACAATCAAGGGACCAGCTATCGAGAGCGAGCCGCGTCGCGCAGAGCAGGTGGACTTGAACATGAATCTGCCGCCGGAGACAGACAATCCGGATCTCATTGAACGCATGCAGGCCGGCCTTTCGGTGGTTTCAGGAAACCTGATTTCCCTGCTGCGATATCAAAACGGAACAGGAACCGAAGTCGACAAAGAGGCAGCATCTTCATGGCTCAGCATGCGGGGAATGGTGCCATCGCTGGAACGGGTTTTCATCACCCCTGGCGCACATCCCGCCATGATGACAATTCTCAACATGCTTGCAGAGCCCGGCGACACCGTTCTGAGTGAAGCGGTTACCTATCCAGGCATCAGGACCATTGCCCGCTCACTCGGCCTTAAACTCATTGGTCTTGAGAGCGACGAACACGGCATTAAGCCCGACGCTCTGGCAGATGCCATTCGGGCCCACAATCCGAAAGCGCTTTACCTGAACCCCACACTTCAAAACCCAACGACCCTGACAATCCCGCAAGAACGACGACTTGAAATTGCTGCTGTTCTCAAGCGCCACAATCTGCCCCTGATTGAAGACGACGCATACGGATTTATTCCAGAACATGCGCCATCTCCATTTGCGGCGGCGGTTCCGGAACTCACGTGGCACATTGGCGGTCTGGCCAAGTGTATCGGCGCCGGTCTTCGCCTCGCGTATGTCGTTGCACCGGACACCAAGGCAGCCCTGAGCTTCACATCCGCGATTCAATCCATGACGGTCATGGCCTCACCGGTGACCATGGCACTCGCGACAAGGTGGATCCAGGATGGCACGGCAGATCACATTCGCCGCTTCATCCGAACGGAAACAAAAGCGCGTCAAGCATTGGCTACCGAAATCCTGACCGGTTTTAGCTTTGCCGCAGATCCGGTCAGCTTCAACATCTGGCTAAAGCTGCCGCCAAACCTTTCCAGAGCAGCTGTTGTCGGTCAGATGTCCGGGAAGGGCATCGGCCTCGTCCCGAGTGACCCGTTTACCGTCGAAGGAAATCCCAGCGAACATATCAGGGTCTGTCTGGGCGGGCGGATCACCCGCGATGAACTCAAAACGTCACTGCAACTCCTCGCCCATACGCTGGAACACAACATATACAGCTGACAGACTTCGATGGGCACAGCTTGCGAGAAGGGTCAAAAGAACATATTCTTAAACTACCTATTGATAGGTAGATGAATTTTCATTATCTTATGTACCCTTGCGCTGCGGGAGCACGGCCACCAACCAAGCCCTGCGCGTTTTCTTAACAACGGTCGCACCAGATGGAGATCCGGCATGGAACTGAATGCTGACTTTTCGGAACGCGTTGTCGTTCATTCAGACGAACTGGAATGGCAAGCCTCTCCGATGAAAGGCGTCGACCGGCGCATGCTCGACCGGATCGGTGGCGAAGTCGCCCGGGCGACGACGATTGTTCGCTATGCTCCGGGGAGCAAGTTTTCCGCCCACACGCACACAGGTGGCGAGGAATTCATCGTGCTTGACGGCGTCTTTCAAGACGAACACGGAGACTTTCCGGAAGGCACCTACGTGCGAAACCCGCCAACTTCAGCGCATACACCCGGATCAGAGGACGGCTGTACGATCTTTGTGAAGTTGTGGCAATTCGACATGGATGACCGCAAGCAGTTCCGCAAGAACATGGCGGACGAACTGAGTGAAACGAACGACGGCGTCGCAACTGCGTTGCTGCACCAGGATAAGCGTGAAACGGTCACGTTTCATCGGGTCGATCCAGGCGCGACCCTCGCGGTAGAAGACACAGGCGGCATTGAACTTCTGGTCATTTCGGGCAGCGGTACAAGTGGCCGCGAGACCCTGAGAAAAGGATCCTGGTTACGCCTTCCTGCAGGAGACAGTTTGACACTTGATGCGGGCGATGATGGTGCAAAGGTCTGGATGAAAACCGGACACCTGCCCTACGCCAAGGCACCGGAGGTTTAAGAATGAACTCTGAAAGACCCCTTGCCATTGTCGCAGGTGCAGGCGCAGGTCTTGGCCAGGCACTTGCAGCGCGCTTTGAGAACGGCGGATACCAGGTTGTCGGCTTGGGCAGAACCAAACCTGAAGCGGTTTCCGGTCGCTTTCAAACACTCGACCTGGCCGATGAAACTGCGGTACCGGATGCGATTGCGGACCTTATCAAGGCGCATGAAGCGCCCAAAGTTGTGATCCACAACACCGCGGAACTCGTCATCTCTCCCTTTTTGGAAACGTCTCTTGGCGACCACCAAAGAACCTGGGCATCGATGGTTCAAAGTGCGGTACTGCTCGCCCAGTCGGTGATTCAGCCAATGATCGCGGCCGGCGGTGGCACTTTTATCGTATCTGGCGCAACGGCCTCACTTCGGGGCGGCGCACGCTTTTCAGCGTTTGCCTCTGCGAAATTTGCCCTAAGAGGCCTGAGCCAATCCTTGGCACGCGAGTTTCAACCTGCCGGAATCCATGTCTCTCATGTCATTTTGGACGGCATCATCGACACACCGCGGTCGCGCGCTTTGCACGCGCTTGATCCTTTGAAAATGATCCGGCCAGTCGACATTGCCGAAAGCTATTGGCAACTCGCGCATCAACCCAAATCCGCCTGGACACATGAGCTGGATCTCAGACCTGCCACCGAGGGCTTTTGATGTTGACGGAAACACTCATCGTCGGGGGAGGTCTCGCAGGGCTCAGCCTTGCAGCACACCTTGAAGCCAAGGGGCAAACCTATCTTGTGCTGGAGGCCAGAAAACGATTTGGCGGTCGAATCCGTTCTGACGAAATCGACCGCGAGCGCTTTGATCTCGGTCCCGCCTGGTTCTGGCCTGGCCAGCCACGCATTGCTGCCCTCATCGACCAACTCGGACTGGAAAAATTCGAACAGTATGCAACTGGCGACCTGACCTTCGAAGATGAACGTGGCAACGTTCAAAGAGGTCAAGGCTTCGCGTCCATGCAAGGCTCCTATCGGCTGAAAGGAGGTCTCGGCAGACTGATATCGTCACTTCAAAGACGTCTGCCGGAAACGAACCTGAAACTGGCGTCCAAGGTGGTCGCGCTTGACGCAAGAGCGGACCACATTATGGCAACCACGCAAAACGGCGAGAACCTGAAGGCAAGACGCGTTGTACTTGCCTTGCCGCCGCGGCTCGCAGCTGAACAGATCGCGTTCTCACCTCCTCTTTCAGAGGCTGCTGTATCAGCAATGTCAGACATTGCCACCTGGATGGCCGGCCAAGCAAAAGCTGTCGCCGTTTATGACGATCCTTTCTGGCGCAACTCAGGTCTTTCCGGCGATGCAATGAGCCGAGTGGGCCCGATGGTGGAAATTCACGACGCCTCACCTGAGGCAACCGGTCCCTATGCGCTTTTCGGGTTCATTGGTGTTCGCCCCGACGACAGGAAAGGTGAAAAACGTTTGCGCAGCGCAGTGATCGCTCAACTTGCAAGACTGTTTGGACCCCGTGCCGCGGAGCCCAAGGCACTCCTCATAAAGGACTGGGCTTTCGACCCTTTGACAGCGACTGCACTGGACCTTCAACCACAATATGCCCACCCCCGTTACGGCCTGCCCGAAGCGATGAAGGGTCTTTGGGACAACCGTCTGCTTTTCGGGGGAACGGAAGTTGCGAGCCAATTTGGGGGCTATCTGGAAGGAGCTCTGGAAGCCTCTGAGAATGTGTTGCATAAAATCCTGCAGGAAGCACAGGTGGATGCATGACAAAGGATACGAAAACGGCACTTCTGGATGCTGCAGAGCGAGCTGTCAGAAGCCGCGGATTTGACGGGTTCAGCTACGCTGATCTGTCCGAGGATGTCGGCATCCGCAAGGCAAGCATTCACTACCACTTTTCAACGAAGGCCGAACTGTCCGCAGCCTTGATGAAGCGCTACCGGGAAACGTTGCAATCTGCTTGCGAAGAGATTGAAGGGTCATCCTTGAACGCGGCAGAACAGCTATCCAAACTCATTGAGATCTATCGTCTTGCGATGAGCGAGGGCGACAGCCTGTGTCTGTGTGTTGCCTTCATCGGCAGCCGGGAAAGCCTTTCACCGGCGGCGATCGACGAGATCACGGAATTCAGGAAAATGGTACTCAACGTGCTGACCCGGGTCTTTGAAAGGGGACGCGGCGATGGTTCAATTTCAAATGTTCAGGATCCGCGCAAGGAAGCCCAGGCAGCGCTGTCGTTGATGGAAGGCGCTCAACTCAGTGCGCGTGCGCAAGAAGAACCTGCCGTCTTCGACAATGCGCTTGCCCTTTTGCTGGGACGGCTGAGCTGAGGCTGTCAGCGACACTCCAGTTTTGAGGGCACTCCCAAAAATTCGTCGGCGCTCGCAGCCGTCTATTTCTGGTGCGCCAAATGCTTTACCGATTTTCCGAAAAAGCGCTGCCCCAGTTTGAAGATCAACGGTGCAAGCACGATACACAGCAAAATGATACTCAGAACCAGTGACACGGGACGTTCCCAGAACACACTCAATGTGCCTTGCGAAATGATGTAGGACTGGAGAAACGTTTCTTCAGCCATGGATCCCAGCACCAGTGCCAGAACCGTCGCAGCTGGCGAATACCCGAACTTTTTCATGGCAAAGCCGACGGCACCGCTGAAGACAAGTATCCATGTCTCCACGATACTTGCATTGATCGCAAAAGCACCGATCACACACAAAAGGACGATAACGGGAACAACGTGAAGATAGGGGATATCCAGAAACTTCACGAACAGCGGTATCGCAAAAATGCTGAGGGCGATCAGGATCATGTTGCCGAGATACATACTGGCAATCAGACCCCACACAAACCCCGGGTCATTGACGATCAGCAGCGGCCCGGGCTGCAGCCCCCACATCATGAAAGCACCGAGCAATACAGCCGTCGCGCCGGACCCTGGAATACCTAGCGACAACAAGGGAACCATGGCACCGGCTGAAGCCGCATTGTTGGCCGCTTCAGGTGCCACCAGACCGCGCATTTCGCCTTTACCGAAATTCTCGGGATCCTTGGCGACTTTCTTTTCCACCGAATAGCCGATGATTGACCCGAGTGTTGCACCCGATCCCGGCAGCACACCCGCCAGAAAACCAATGGCTGAACCGCGAAAAAACGTGAATTTGGATTCAGCGTAATCCTTGCGTGTCGGCCAGAATTCCTTGTCACGGAAACTGATGCGCAGCTTTTCAGCCGGCTGACGATGTTGGCCGTTCAAGATACAGTGCAAGAGTTCCCCGATACCAAAGAGACCAATCGCAACGGCAACGAAATAGACACCGCCGATCAATTCCGGTGAGCCGAAAGTGAACCGCTGCTGCCCGCTCATCACGTCGACGCCAACACTGCCAACCGCAAATCCGATCAGGGCGGAAATGAACCCCTTGAATTTGTTGTCGCCCATCATGGTTGTCAGCATGAGCAACCCGATGGCAATGATCAGGAAGTATTCCGACGGACCGAACTTGGAAGCGAAGTTCGCCAACGACGGCGCAAGAGCCGTGATCAGAAGCACACCGATTGTGCCCCCGAAGAAGGAGGCGATCGCCTGCATCACAAGAGCCGGGCCAGCGCGTCCCTTTTGCGCCAGCGGATAGCCATCGAGCGTCGAGGCAACGGTTGCCGATTCACCGGGCGTATTGATCAGGATCGACGTGATGGTCCCGCCATACATCGAACCATAATAAATGCCGGCGAGCATGATGATGGCCGTGGTCGGATCAAGACCGAATGTAAGGGGCAAGAGTACAGCAATGCCAGCTGCCGGACCAAAGCCCGGGAACAGGCCGACAATCATGCCGACAAAAGCGCCAAGCAGAAGAAACAGCAGCCCTTCAGGTGAAGCTGCGATGCTGAGGCCGAGAGAAAGGTTGGAGATAACTTCGCTGAACATGGATCGCACTCGATTGACGGCGTGTCTTGATCAAAAACCCAGTGGGCTCAGAGGCAGAGAGGCATTCAGAAGGATCTTGAAAAGCCAGTACAGGAAACCTGGCAGCGCAAGACTGTAGAGGATGTTGGTGACTGGCCTGGACCGATCGAATGTGAAGAGGAATGCCAGCATGAAGGCTACCATCGCCAAAAGAGCGCCAACTATCTTGAGGGCCGCCACGAAGCCGCAGATATAAGCGAAGACGATCACAACATCCCGGGCATGTTCCTGCCCGCCATCGATAGTGTGAGTGTCGAGGCCCAAGGCTTCCGCCGTACCTTCTGCAGCCGGTTCCGGTTGGTGTGTATGACCGCTTCCTGATGTGCGCTCCTGAAACCACTCCCTGATATCAAACCAGAGGTTTATCGAGCAGGACACGACCAGCAAAAAGCCGATCATGAGGGGGAAGAATCCTGCCGCCGGACGACCAGACTGAGTATAGAGCGTCAGGGTCGATGTGCCGTAAATCGTGTAACCCAGGGCAACCAAAAGCAGTGCCCCGGCAAACCACTTCTTCATCTTGATTTCTCGCTCACACTTGAAGGACGCATGGGCAAGGCAACATTCCAGCCCATGCGCGTTGGAAGCGCAGATCAGTTGATCGCGCCAATTTCCTTCAGGACGGCTTCATACTTTGCGCTGGTGGCTTCCAGATAAGTTCCGAATTCCGCACCCCAAATCGGATTGCCTGACATGCCGTTCTTCACGAGATAGTCCTGCCATTCCGGCTTTGAAACTGCCTCTTTCAATGTGGCAACCCACCATTCTTGGACAGACGGATCGAGATCGGGTGCCAGCACCACGCCGCGCGGCAACGAGAAATCGAAATCATAGCCAAGTTCTCTGAATGTCGGGATATCGGGGTGGTTCGTGCTGCGTGCCGAATCTGAAAATGCGAGTGCCGTGAACGTTCCCGCATCGATCTGCCCGGCAACTTCGGAGGGATTGGCAACAACCGCGTCGACACTGCCCGAGGTCAATGCCGTGACCAGCTCACCTCCAGATCCGATCGGCACATATTCGTATTCAATATCAGCGGCATTGGCAAAGAGGCTGGCGGTTACCCGCTCAGGGCCCGCAGATCCGCTGCCTGCAATCGTGAAGCGACCTTCCTTAGCCGCCTTAACAACATCGTCGAGGTTCTTGAAATCGGAGTCGCTGCGCACAACCAGAAACATTGCATCGCTTGCAAGAAGCCCAACAGGCGTGAAGTCCTTGTAGGTCCAGTCGGTATCGGCAACCAAAGGCGTGCCGAGAAAGTTTCCGCTGGTTGATGTCGCGGAATAGGGATTGCCAGCCTGGCGCTTCACGTAGCTGAAGCCAACCGCTCCACTCCCACCTTCGCGGTTCTCCACCACGATGTCGTTCGGATAAAGGTCGTACTTGTTCAAGATGTCGACAATCGTGCGCGACATGCGGTCGTTGCCGCCTCCCGGCCCGAACGCAACTGTGTAGGTCAACCGCTCTTGTGGATAGTCGGCTGCGAATGCCGTCACTCCCGAAGCAGCAACAATAACCGCCGTCGCAGCGGCAGCAATCGTGGAACGCATGATCATGGCTTCCTCCCTTAGATCAATTTGCATTTTTTGCTGAATACGTGCAATAAAGAGGAAGTCAAATTGGATGTCAATCAAAAAAAAACCAATCATTGCGTTGAGTTTGGTTTTATGGCTTTATTTCAGGCGTGAAAGTGACCACCAGCCTCAGTGATCGGACTAGAAGAACGCAATGAAAACCAATCAACTAGCCGCAAAAGTGGCTCATGGGCTTTCCCAGAAGATCACGTCCAGGTCTTTAGGCGCCGGTGCACATATCAGCGCACAGAATGTTGCTGACGAATTCGGCGTGTCCCGCTCACCGGTTCGCGAAGCGCTGGAAATGCTGGAAAAGGCCGGCCTAGTCGAAAAACGCACCAATCGCGGCTATTTTGTTTCGGAAACTGAGCCCAAGCCCGCCTCTGCGGATATTCTGAAAGCCATGGCACCGGACGACTCGTCCGTTTACCTGCGAATAGCTGAGGACTGGCGAACGGATCGGTTGCCAGACGAGGTGACTGAACAATACCTTCGTGAAAAATATGATCTCTCGCGAGGACGTCTCCAGGATATTCTGGTCCGTGCTGTCCGCGAGGGTTGGGTCGAAAGAAAACCCGGATACGGCTGGCGGTTTCTGGATGTCGCCAAAACCCCTGAAGCATTTGACAAGATTTATCATTTTCGAATGGTGATTGAGCCCGCAGCAATGCTTGACCCTGACTACAGCGTTGACTGGAAGATACTCGCATCTCTCAAAGACGAACAACAACGCCTGCTGGACCACGAGATTGAGAACAACAGTGTCGAGCACCTTTTGTCAGTCGGCGCGCGTTTTCACGAGGAACTCATCAAGTTCTCCGGCAACCCGCATTTCCACATGGCACTTGTGCGCGTCAATCAGATGCGACGACTGCTGGAATACAAGGCCGTGGTCAGCCGGGACCGCTTTGTCGAACAGACCAATGGCCACTTGGAAATCATAGGTCATCTGGAACGCGCAGAGATCGCGGAGGCATCCTATGCCATGCGCCACCACCTTGGCGGCGCCCTCAAAGGAAAGTCGGAACTGCTCAGAACAAAAAGCTAGAGTCACTTTCCGGATTGCATTTTTGCATTTTATAGCTATAAAAACCAATCAGACAGAAATTGAACCTGCCTGATTGGAGGAAAGACATGCGTTTGATGGTTTTGCCCTGTGATGGGATCGGACCGGAAATAATGGGAGCCACGCTCGACGTGGTCAGAGCAGCAAACCAGAAATTTGACCTTGGCATTTCATTCCAAGAAGAAGCTTCGGGTTTCGAAAGCCTGAAGGCTCATGGCACAACGCTGCGAGAAGACGTTCTGGATCGCGCGCGCACCCAGTTTGACGGTGTTATCCTGGGCACTCAATCCCACATGGACTATCCGCCGGTTGCCGAAGGCGGTCGCAACGTCTCAGCCGGGTTCAGGATCGGGCTGGACCTTTATGCCAATGTGCGCCCCGCCCGCTCGAGGGACTTCTTGCCCAACAAAGCGCCCGGCATGGATCTTGTCATCATGCGGGAGGCAACAGAGGGCTTCTACCCCGATCGCAACATGTACAAGGGTGTCGGCGAGATGATGCCGGATCCCGATATGGCCCTGTCAATTCGCAAGATAACGCGACAGGGCTCGCTGAGGATCTGCCGCGAGGCATTCAAGCTCGCTATGCAACGCGACAAGAAAGTCGCGGCAATCCACAAAGCCAATTCCTTTCTCATGACTGACGGTCTTTTTCTGGAATGCTTCCGGCAAGTAGCCAAAGAGTTCCCGGGTGTTCAAACAGAAGAACTGATCGTCGACGCCTTTGCCGCCCTGCTCGTCCGGCAGCCGCAGAACTATGATGTCGTTGTTGCGACCAACTTTTACGGAGATATCCTCTCCGACCTCGCATCTGAGCTTTCAGGATCACTTGGCTTGGCAGGTTCCATCAATGCCAACGCTGAAACAGGGCTTTGTTGTGCACAGGCCCAGCATGGTTCAGCGCCTGATATCGCCGGAAAGAATATCGCAAACCCGACCTCGCTTATCCTTTCCGCAGCCATGATGCTGAGTTGGCTCGGAGAACGGCGTGGTGTCTCAAAGCTTATGGAGGCAGGCGCGGCAATTTCAGAAGCAGTCGACCGTGTAATTGACGTACCTCAGAACCGCACTCGCGACATTGGCGGCTCCATTGACACCGACGCTTTCGGCCAACTGGTGGCGTCAACCGTCTCAGACCTCAGTCTCGCAGCCTGATCATCCTCCCAAGATGACGTGCCTGCAGCAAGGCGGCGGTCGCGCGACAGACCGCCGCCCCAACGGAGATGCAAATGGTCACCGAGAGACCCAAAATCGCCTTCATTCACGCAACACGCCTTGCCATCGATCCGATTGAAAACACGGCAAAACGGCTCTGGCCCGAAGTCCGAACAGCCTCTCTCCTGGACGATAGTCTCGAAAGCGACCTGAAGGAGGCTGGCGGCCTTACCGCGACGCTACATTCCAGAATTGCCGACCTCACGGACTATGCGCGCACGTTGAATATCGACGGCATTCTCTTCACCTGTTCATCCTTCGGCGATGCGATCGAGGAAGTGGCGCAGCGCACTCCCTTGCCGGTCTTGAAACCGAACGAGGCAATGTTTCGCGACGCTCTTTCATACGGAGAACGTCTGGCCATGATTTACACATTTGAGCCGGCGGTTACCGGCATGGAAGCTGAATTTCAGCGGTTAGCAAAAGGGATTGGCTCGAGCGCATCGCTAACCAGTGTGTTTTGCGCAAACGCTTTGGATGCAAAGCGATCTGGAGACATCGCCGAACATGATCGAATGATCCGTGACCGCGCCCAACTTCTCGACGGTTTTGACGCAATCCTTTTGGCGCAGTTTTCAATGGCGAGTGCAGCCGAACCATCGCGACGGGTGACAAAAACGCCTGTACTCACCAGCCCGGAATCTGCACTGGCGGATTTACGAAGCCGAATAGAAGTCATGCAGCAAAAGGCGGTTCAGTCATGTTGATTGGTGTAATTGCGGACGACTTCACCGGCGCCAGCGACATTGCGAACACTCTCTCCAAGGGTGTCGCGCCGGAAGGTGGATTGCTCACAGCTCAGTATTGCGGTGTTCCTGCCACCTCAGCCAACAGCGACATTCAGGCCGGTGTCATCGCACTAAAGAGCCGGACATCACCGGTCAATGACGCTATTTCAGAAAGCCTCGCTGCGCTTGATTGGTTGCTAAGCCAGGGCTGCTCGCAAATCATCTTCAAATATTGTTCCACTTTCGATTCCACCCCGACAGGAAATATCGGGCCTGTGGCCGAAGCGCTTGCGATTGCAATGGATGAGAATAACGTCCTTGTCTGCCCTGCCTTTCCAGGCGCTGGCCGCACTGTCTATCAGGGACACCTGTTTGTTCATGACAGGCTCCTGAACGAGAGTGGCATGCAGCATCACCCACTTACTCCGATGACGGATCCTGACATTCGCAGATGGCTGCAAAAACAAACGGCGTGGCGTGTTTCGCATCTTCCGGTGGGCGAACTTCACGAAGGTCGATTTGCACCAAGAAGCATATCAAGCGACACCCAGACAACTGAGAAGACTTTCCTGGTTGCAGACGCAATTTCCGACAACGATCTGATCGCCTTGGGAGCCGCATTTCAGGGAGCCAGATTGCTGACAGGTGGGTCCGGGATTGCGATGGGTTTGCCGCGAAATTTCTTCAAAAAAGGCTTACCTCAACCGACCAAATCCACTGTCCTTTCGAATATGGGCGATGGCGCAATTCTTGCCGGCTCCTGTTCGGGCGCAACGCGGCAGCAAATTGAAGCTCATGCCGAAAATCATCCGGTTCTTGATATCGATGTGCCATCTGTCCTGAGCGGCTCACTGGATAGTGCGGCGCTCGTTGAGTTCTTCACGAAACATCGGCAAGACGCACCGCTTGTTTATTCTTCAAGCGCTCCGGAAATTGTTGCACAAATTCAGGAAGACTACGGCGTCGCACGGGTAGCAGAAGCCCTTGAACAGCTCTTTGCCGAAACCGCAACGAAACTGATCGATCTGGGTTTCACGCGGATCGTTGTGGCGGGTGGCGAAACCTCCGGCTCTGTCGCAAAGGCCCTTTGTCACCACAGTTCTGTTGAAGCGATGCATATCGGTATCGAGATTGATCCCGGAGTTCCCATCCTGCACCTCGACACCTCAAAGCCCATTTGCCTGGCCTTGAAGTCGGGAAATTTCGGTGCGCGCAATTTTTTCAAAAAGGCCCTGGACATGATGAAGGGAACAGCATGAGCCCCTTGGAAGAAGCGCTACGCGGTCAGTTGGCCGAGCTTTGTCGCTCATTGTTCCAACGTGGTTTCAGCGTCGGAACTGCCGGTAATGTTTCCGCGCGTGTTCCGGACGGTATCCTCATCACGCCGACAAATTCAAGGCTTGGGGACATTGAACCGCAGCGAATTGCGAAGCTTGATCCTGCGGGCCGACACGTTGCCGGCGACATGCCCAGCAAGGAGGTCTTCCTGCATCAGGCTTTCTATGAAACGAGACCTGAGGCCCGGGCTGTGGTCCATCTTCATTCCACATGGGCAACGGCGCTCTCTTGCAGGCAGGACATCGACCCATCGGACTGCATCCCTCCCCTTACCCCCTATGTGGTGATGCGGGTCGGGACTGTCAGGCAGTTGCCTTATGTCATGCCGGGCGATCCTGCCGCAGGCGATCTGATACGCAGCCTGAATGGCGCATGCAGCGCTGTGCTGCTCGCAAATCATGGCCCCGTCGTTTCAGGAAAAGATCTTTTTTCAGCGGTTTGCGCCGCAGAGGAACTTGAAGAGACGGCCAAATTGGTTTGTGCTTTGCAGGATGCACCATACAGGACGCTGCAAGAAAACGACGTCGCGGCGCTGCGCTTGAAATACGGCAATATGTGAGGACCCATGAAAACCGCTGACCTGATCGATGACCACGCGGATGTTCTCTCGCTTGTCCACTTACCTTTCAGACGCTTTGGAAGCCGCGCCCATATTGCAGGCCCGATCCAGACGATAAAGTGTTTTGAGGACAATTCAGTCGTCCGAAAGGAATTGGAATCTCCTGGCAATGGACGGGTGCTCGTCGTGGACGGTGGCGGCTCAACGCGCGTTGCCCTGCTGGGCGACATGCTTGCTGGCCTCGCTTTGAAGAACGGTTGGGCGGGGCTGGTGCTAAACGCCGCCATTCGAGATAGTGTCGAGATCGATCAGATGGATATTCTGGTCTATGCGCTCGCCACCTCACCGATCAAGAGCGCCAAGGACGGTTGGGGCAAAGCCGGGGAAGACATTCACTTCGGCGGTGTTGAATTGCGGCCTGGCGATTGGGTCTATGCCGACGCAGACGGCGTTCTTATAAGTGAAAGACGTCTGATCTGACAGCGCTTCCACTTGTGAAAATGAGTGCACGCAACGAGGTCGACGACCGGGCGTCCGACAAATCTTGCTACGATCGCCACTTTCAATTGACGCAGAGACAATGGTTGCACAGTTCTGTACAGCCAATTTAAAACTGCAATAAAAACTGTGCCTTTCCCCGATAACAAACCGACATTTACGATACTTTTCATTATTGTTGTTTGTTTATGTTTGCCTAACCCAGGCGTATTACGGTCAAATACTGGGTAACGAGGCCTGTATGAGTATCGAGGCGCTTAAAAGTAGTTTTATGGATCTGACAAGCGACGCGATCGCTGTCGGGCTCGTTGCTTCAGGTGCACCAGCACCGCGCTTAATCTATGCAAACACCGCCTTTTCAGAGTTGACCGGACATGAGCAGGAAGACCTGCTTAGCATGTCTATGGATGAACTCTTTGGCGACAGCCCACAGGTCAGCATTCAGAACAGCGTCGCTCAGGCGCTTGAGAAGGGCCATCAGAAATTCACGTTGAAGGCAAAGCTCCTTCGTCCTGGCAACACCAGCATCTGGGTGAGCATCTCCTTCTTCTTCAAAGAAGTTGCTAATGCTGATGCGTGGCATCTGTGCGCGACCTTCAGGCCTCAGGTTGAGACAGAAAGCGCCGCGGATCTTGCAGATCAATTTCAGAGGGAACGGGATGGTGCAATCAAGGAGCAGCAACGCCTCGTTTCCGCGTTGAATGCCTATCCTGATCCAATCGTCATCTTTGATACCAATCTCAGCCTGGTGTACTGGAACGATGGCTATGCTGCCGCCATCACGGACGATCCCAACGAACTCGTTGCCGGAACGCACCTGAAGGATGTGCTGCGACTGGCCATCAAATACGGACGTTACCCGGAGGCAATTGGCCAGGAAGACGAATGGGTCAACCGCATTTTGTCTTCTGACACCCTGGACAGTGAAATTGAAGATGTCGAGTTGAAAGGCGACGTTCATCATCGTCTTTTGAGGTCACGGTCTTCCAACGGCGACTATGTGATCATTCGGCTGAATTCGACCGAGCTCGTCCGGCAAAAGCGAACCGCCGAGGCCGCCCAGGAACGACTGTTGGCAGCTCTCAACGCCTATCCCTCGCCTTTCGTGATTTATGATTCCAACGACTGTCTGGTTGTCTGCAACGATGCCTATCGTGCATCGATGTCGAATGGCCACGACGATTTGAAAGTTGGAATGCACCGCACGACAGTCGCACGGATCGCCATTCGAGCCGGAAAAATTGCCGACGCAATTGGCCGCGAAGAAGAGTGGATGTCCGACGCGCACCAGCAGAGCGATGTCGACAAGCCGGTTCAGGACCTGGCGCTGCCGAATGACGTTCATCATCGGTTGCTGAGATCCCGGGCTGAAAATGGTGACCTCGTCATTTTGCGTTTGGACACGACTGAGCTGGTTCGACAACGGCGGGCGCTGGAAGACACGCAGAATCGCCTGATATCCGCGATCAAGGCCTATCCGGACCCCTTTGCCATCTATGATGCCGATCTCAACCTGGTGATCTGGAACCCGGCCTATGCCCGCTCCATGACGAAGTCACCCGATGACTTGACCTCGGGCACCAACCTGAAAGTGCTCCTTCGAAACGCCGCCATGGAAGGTCTCATACCGGCTGCCATTGGACGAGAAGAAGAATGGCTTGAAGACTACTATTCGCCTGACCTTCTTGCGCCGGGCGTCGAGGATTTCGAATTCGCCGATGACCAGCACCATCGCATGGTCAGATCTCGCACCGAAAAGGGTGAATATGTCGTTCTGCGATTGAACATCACCGAAGTTGTGCGTCAGCGCAGGGCCGTCGAGCAGTATTCCAAACGGCTTGAAAAAGCGAACCAGGAAATCACCTACAAGGCATTGCATGATGACCTGACAGGTCTCGGCAATCGGCGGTACCTTTCCCTCAAATTCGACGAGCTCGTCGATCTAAGAAGCAAGAAAGGTGGCGAAATAGCCGCTCTGCATATCGATCTCGACCGATTTAAGCACATCAACGACACAATGGGGCATGCAGCCGGCGATCAGGTGTTGCTGGACATCTCCGAACGTATTCGCCGAAATGTCGAGAGCGCAGATGTGGTTGCACGTATCGGCGGTGATGAGTTTGTCGTCCTGATTTATGTACCCAAAGACAACGACCGGCCAGAAACACTTGCAAAGATCCTTTTGCAGGAACTTTCCCGCCCGACACTTTTTGAAGGCAAGGAATGCAGGTTTGGCGCGTCCATAGGTCTCGCCCGCACACCGCTGGCCCATGTTGATCAGCTTCTGACCAATTCCGATGTCGCACTTTATAAGGCCAAACGCCGCGGGCGCGGCCAGCTGGGGATTTTTGACAAGTCGGATCTGGAGGAAGTGCGGCGCACCAAGGAAGTGGCAGATGACGTGCTTCGTGCCATTGAGCAACTGGAATTCGAACCATTCTATCAGCCACAAGTGGACGCAAGATCTGGCCAGACCGTCGGCATTGAGGTGCTTGCCCGCTGGCGCCATCCCGAGAAAGGCATTCTTGCTCCCGCAGCATTTCTTTCTATTGCGACCGATCTCAATGTAGCTGGAGACATCGATCGCCTGATATTCGAGCAGGCAATTGGCGAGTGCCAACAGGCATTCGGCCGTATGTCCAATCCACCTTCATTGTCATTCAATGTCAGCGAAAACCGGGTCAACCACAACGAAATCGATGCCATCCGGCACTACGTTCAGACCTATTCCGGTCAGATAAGCTTTGAGCTTCTGGAAACGATCTTCCTGGAGGAACAGCAAGACGATTTTCTATGCCGTCTGGATCAGCTGCGCGATCTCGGAATTGCAATTGAAGTCGATGATTTCGGAAGCGGCCGCGCCTCCGTCGTGGCTCTGCAACGGATCAACCCCGATCGTGTCAAGATCGACCGACGACTCACCGCCCTGGCAGCAGGGGGCAGCGGCGGCCTTCGCCTTCTCAGGTCCATTATTGAAATTGGCCACTCACTTGAAATGGGTGTCACGGCGGAAGGCATTGAAACAAACGAACAAGCCGAAATACTTGCCAAGCTCGGCTGCGATCGGCTTCAGGGGTATCACTTTGCCAAACCGATGCCCTATCAGGACTTGCTGAAGTTCTTCAATCTGAAATCCGGGGTACTTTGCGGCGGCTAAGGCCGTCGGCGCGACCAGACAAATCCAGTCAAACGGCGTTCGCCTCAGAAACTGCTGCGGCGGTAGATGGCCGTCGGCAATTCAATGCTGTCCGGTTTCTTGCCATTCAACTCGTCCAATAGAGCTTGGGCCGCGAATTGTCCCATACGCCGATGAGGTACATGGACGGTCGTCAACGGGACCGGTGCAACGCTTGCCAGCTCAATGTCGTCGAACCCCGTGATCGCAACATCTTCCGGAACTCTGAGGTTCATCGCAGCGGCTGCCCGCAGCGCTCCGACGGCAAGAACATCATTGCCGCACATGACGACAGTGGGGGGCTCCGGGTGCGCCATGAGTTCGTGAAAAGCTGTCTCGCCGTTTTCGATGGAGTAAGTCGTTTCAACCATCCGCAGTGTGCTGGGATCCAACCCCGCCGCACTCATGGCGTCGCGAATGCCCAGAGCGCGTTCCCTCGCCCTGTCATTGGAAAGCGTGTCGGCAGAAATGCACCCGATCTGTTTGTGACCGGCAGCCATGACGATGTCGGCAAGCTCATGCATTGCCGCACGGTTGTTAAAGCCGACTGCCAACCTGGAAACCTCCGGGTCAAAGGCCCATGCAACAAGAGTGGGTATTTTTCGTTTCTCCAGGAACTCGTAGACGCGCGGCTTGCGATGATACCCGATCAACAAAAGCGCGTCGGCCCCGCGCGCAGTCAAGGTCTTGATCTGTTCTTCTTCCAGGTCTTCCTCATATGACGAACTGGCTACCAGCAATGTGCAGCCGCTTTGATGGAGTTCTTCCTGGAACGCTTGCAGCCCGCGCGCAAAAATCGCGTTTTCCATTGTGGGGATGATTGCACCGATAGTGTTGGTTCTGTTGGCAGCAAGGGCACGCGCGCTGTAATTGGGCGAATATCCCAGCCGGTCAACGGCTTCCATCACCCGGCGCATCGTCTTTTCGGTAACCTGATCAGGCAGATTGAGACAGCGCGACACCGTAGCGGTCGACACACCTGCCGCTTGGGCAACATCGGCAAGCGTGGGAACCTGGCCGGTCGGGGTATTCTTCGTCTCGTCCATTGATCATTTCCGTGAGCCGGTGCCGACCAAGGCACTGGAGCCAAGAGTTTGCTTACAACTCTTGGCTCTCCAAGAAAATAACTTTTCTGCTTGCAATGAAAAATGTAAGCGCTTACATTTTTGCTCAGCCGGGTGAACTCATCGTTGGGAGGTGATCATGTTCTTGATTGTGGCAGCAGTCCTGTTTGCCGTTTTTGTGATCAACGTTTCGATCGGTTCTTTTGGTGGAACGCCGTTTTTCGGGAATGTCGGTGAAATGATCCTGCTCTTAGCAGTCTCAATAGCCTTCACGGCGACCATCCTCAAAAAGGAAGCAATAAAGCGGGCCGGCAAATAGCTTGATCGGAATAAAGTTTTAGGGAGGAATTCATGAAAAAGACCGAAGATCTCGCCTCGCGCGAGCGTCGTAACTTTTTGAAGCTGGCCAGCGCCGGCGGCTTCACCGCAGCAGTCGTAGCAGGTGCTGCCGGAACGCTGTGGTCGGACGAAGCCGTTGCGCAGACCGCGCAGGAGGAAGCTGCCCGCGAAAAAGCGGCAGACCATATCATGACGCTTGCGACTGCCTATCTGCTCGGCGCGTCGCGCAGCTACCCCATCATGCAGCTGGACCTTAAGGAAAACATCCAGAACGCAACCAACGGCAAGGTTTATGTCAAGTTGGCTCCGGGCGGACAGCTTGGTGCGGGCGGAGCGCTCGCTCAGGCCGTTCAGGGCGGCACGATCCAGGCAGCGCAGCACTCACTGTCGAATTTCGCACCATTCGCCTCGACAGTTGATCTGATCAACATGCCGTATTTCTGCGGTTCGAACCAACGCTTCACCAATCTTGTGACATCAGATGCCTGGAAAAAGGAAGTTCATCCGAAGATTGAAGCTTCGGGTTTCAAAGCCCTCTTCTATGTGGTGATCGATCCACGTGTTGTTGCCATCCGCAAAGGTGGAAACAAGGTGATCACACCTGGCGACCTGTCCGGCGTGAAATTCCGCGTACCAGGGTCCGCCATGCTTCAGCAATATTATCGCATGGTCGGTGCAAACCCGACGCCCGTCGCCTGGGGTGAAACACCTTCAGCGATTAAGCAAGGGGTTGCCGATGCTCTCGATCCGTCAGTCGGTGCACTTTACGTGTTCGGCTTCAAGGACATCTTGAGCCATGTGACCTTCACCCAGGCCGTTCCGGACAGTCAGGTCTATTCCATGAACCTTGAATGGTTCAACTCGTTGCCGGCCGACGTTCAGGAAGGCATCGAATTTGCTGGTGAGATCACGGCTCAGCAGAACCTTGCCAAGGTACCTGCTGCCCGGTCCTACGCCATGTCCGAACTGGTGAAGTCTGGTGTGGAATTCCATTCGCTGAGCGAAGATCAGCTTGGAGAATGGAAAGAAGCCGGTGGTTATCAGCGCGAAGAATGGGATCAGTTCAAGGTCGAACTGGCCGGTTCCATGGAAGCGTTTGGCCGTCTGGAAGAAGCCGCAAACACAATGGGCCGCTACTACGTCCACGACGCTTAAGACGTCGCTCCTTTGGGCCGGTGCCTTTTCGCACCGGCCCCTGTTTCCTGTTCAATAAAGCCTTTCCCGCGCAACCACCGCATCAGAGGATCCTCTGATGTGAACGGTAGAGGAGTGCCCATGTTGAAAGTCCTTCAAGCCGTGGACAAGAACGGAGAACGCTGGCTGTTGCTGGTCTTCTACGTGATGCTTGTTCTGACCATGTTCGTCGAAGTTGTTCGGCGCGAAGTGTTCGCCTACTCATCCATCTGGGGTGAGGAAATTGTCCGGTACTCGTTCATCTATCTTGCCTGGATAGGCGCTGCAGCGGCCGTCAAGGAACGCGGGCACATCCGCATCGATGTGATCATGCAGTATGTCGGTCCCAAGGTGAAAGCGCTGCTCTACATCCTGGGCGATCTCGTGATGGCTGCCGTTGCATTGGTTGCTGTCTACTGGTCGTTCGAAACCGTTCTCGTTTCAGCAAAATTCGGCTCCGTGACCCACGGTCTGCGCATCTCGCAAGTCTGGTTCCTGATGGCCGTTCCGTTCGGGTTCGCGCTGGTTCTGTTCCGGCTCGCTCAATCTCTCCTGCGCGATCTGCGCGACTTTCGTGACGGACGTCCCGTTTACGAAGGCGACAAGCTCTTCGACTGAGGGAGGCACCTATGCTCTGGCAACAATTACAACAACAGACCGTCGAACTCGGCTGGGACTTTTATGGTCCGGTTCTGATCTTCATCGGCCTTGTTGCACTCGCCGTGCCTGTCTGGGCTGCAATCGGCTCCGCGGCAATCGCAATGCTGATCATCTCAGGCGCGCTGCCGCTCTCCCTCGTCGGGGAAAGTCTCTTTCACGGCATCGACCACTTTGCCCTGACCGCCGTTCCCCTGTTCATTCTGACGGGCGACGTTCTGGTTCGCACCGGTCTGAGCCGCAAGTTTCTCGATGTCGCGGAAGCCCTCACCTGCTGGGCCAAAGGCGGCTTCGGCTCGGCCACTGTTCTGGTCTGCGGCATGTTCTCCGCAATCTCGGGATCTGATGCGGCAGGTGCCGCGGCCGTTGGCCGGATGACCATCGAACGCCTTGTGGAAAGCGGGTACCCGCGCCCTTATGCCTGTGCACTGGTTGCCGCTGGCGCCTGTACCGGCATTTTGATCCCGCCTTCGATCGCCTACATCATCATCGGGCTGGTTCTCGGGATTTCCGCGTCGACCCTGTTCCTTGCCGCACTCATTCCCGGCATCGCCATTCTTCTGTCGATCCTTGTGACCAACATCGTGATGAACCGGATCTATGCCTATGAAGGCGGTGGTCTGATGACCTTCAGCGAATGGTCTGCCAATCTCGGCAAGGCCTTGAAGTCAGGCTGGTATGCGTTCATCGTCCCAGGCGTCATCTTCTACGGTATCTTTTCCGGACGCCTGACACCAACCGAAGCCGGTGCCGTCGCGGTGGTTATCACCATCGTCATGGGCTTTGTTCTTGGCACACTGAAACTGTCCGATTTCCCGGCAATGCTCGTCAGCTCGGCGAAGGTGAACGGTGTCATCGTTCCGATTATCGCCTTCTCCCTGCCGCTCGCACAGGCGCTGGCGATCCTCGGTGTTCCTCAGGGTTTTGTCTATGCAGTGACATCGCTGACAAGCGAACCTGCGCTTCTCATACTCCTGATGGTCGGCATCCTGATCGCAGCGGGCTGCGTGATGGAAACAACACCGAACATCGTTATCCTGGCGCCGATCCTGAAGCCGCTTGCCGACAATATCGGCATGAACGAGATCCAGTTCTGTATCATGATGATCACCGCGCTTGGTGTCGGCTTCATCACGCCTCCACTTGGGTTGAACCTGTTCGTCGTTTCGGGTCTGACAGGCGAGTCAATCCTGAAAATCGCAGCACGGGCCGTGCCGTTCGTCTTCTTCATGCTGATCGTGACGTTGATGATCGCCTATGTGCCTGCAATCTCCACAACGCTTCTTCCTGACATTTACAAGTAGGGTCTGAAATGACTGTTGAATATCTAAAGAAGGCGGTCCTGACATCAAAGACCGATGCTTCCGAGACCACCAAAATCGTGCAGGAAATCCTTGATACGATTGAAGCGGGCGGCGACGCAGCCGCCCTGGAATACGCCGCCAAGTTCGACAAGTATGAGGGTGACATCATTTTGAATGATGCAGCAATCGAAGCTGCATCAGCCAAAGTGCCGGAAAAACTCAAGCGGGATATCGAATTCGCGCATCAAAACGTGAAGCGTTTCGCCGAAGCTCAACGTGAGACCTGCCAGGACATTGAGGTTGAAGTGATCCCTGGCTTGATCGCTGGACAAAAGAGCATCCCGGTCGACACTGCCGGGTGCTACATCCCCGGCGGCCGCTACAGTCATATCGCCAGCGCCATCATGACCGTCACCACCGCCAAGGTGGCAGGCTGCAAGAACATCATTGCTTGCTCACCACCGCGTCCGGGCATCGGCGTCAATGCTGCGATCATCTACGCCGCCAAAGTGTGTGGCGCTGACAAGATCCTGGCAATGGGCGGCGTACAAGGCGTTGCAGCGATGACGTTTGGCCTCTTCGATTTGCCCAAGGCAAACATCCTGGTCGGCCCTGGCAACCAGTTTGTTGCCGAAGCCAAGAGGATCCTTTTCGGCAGGGTCGGTATCGACATGATCGCCGGACCGACAGACAGCCTTGTTCTGGCCGATGCGACCGCCGATGCCGAAGTCGTGGCCGCCGATCTCGTTGGTCAGGCCGAACACGGTTACAATTCACCCGTGTGGCTTGTGACGGACGACCGTTCATTGGCCGAAAAGGTGATGGCACTCGTGCCCAAACTGATCGATGATCTGCCGGAAGTGAACCGGGACAATGCCACAGCCGCCTGGCGCGACTATGCTGAGGTCATCCTTTGTGAAAACCGGGAAGAAATGGCGGCAACTTCGGACCTCTATGCGCCTGAACACCTCACAGTGCAGGCGCAGGACCTGGACTGGTGGCTCAAACGGTTGTCCTGCTACGGATCTCTGTTTCTCGGTGAAGAAACAACCGTTGCCTTTGGCGACAAGGCGTCGGGACCAAACCATGTTCTGCCAACCTCCGGAGCTGCGACCTATACCGGCGGTCTTTCCGTTCATAAATACATGAAGATCGTCACATGGCAGCGCGCAACGCGCGATGCAGCCAAGCCGGTGGCGGAAGCAACGGCTCGTATTTCAAGGCTTGAGGGTATGGAAGGCCACGCACGCACGGCCGATATCAGGCTCAGGAAATACTTCCCCGACGAGACATTCGATCTCAGTGCCGATGCCGGGGTCTGATCGCATGACTGCCCTCTTCGACGTAACCGGCAAGGTTGTTTGTGTGACCGGAGCAAGTTCCGGCCTCGGGCGCCGAGCCGCCACCGTACTGGCAAGCGCCGGTGCGTCGGTGGTTGGCGTTGCACGCAGAGCCGAAGACCTGGAAAACTGGAAACAAGAAGCGGGCGGCCACACAGCGGCTGTATCAGCCGACCTCAGCGACCGCGCCAAGCTTGCAAAGACTGTCGAAGAGGTGAGCACGCCTTTCGGTCCACCTCAGATCCTGGTGCACGCAGCCGGCATCAACACCAGGCAGGTCGCGGACGAAGTTACCCCTGAGGGATGGGACATCACTTTGACGCTCAACCTCACGATACCGTTCTTTTTGAGCAAAGCCTTTGTTCCGGCCATGCGGGAAAAAGGCTGGGGCCGCATCGTCAATTTTGCTTCATTGCAAACCGAGCGCGCCTTTCCCGGAGGTATTTCTTATGGAGCCTCAAAAGGCGGGATTGGCCAGCTGACGAGAGCAATGGCTGAAGCCTGGTCTGAAGACGGTATCAACACCAACGCGCTCGGGCCTGGCTTCTTTCCAACGGAATTGACGGCCGCGGTCTTTGGTGACAAGGAAAGAGCTGAACGAAATGCTGCTCAAACCTGCATCGGGCGAAACGGCGAACTGGAAGATATCGACGGACCGTTGTTGTTCCTGTGTTCTGAAGCCTCCAGCTACGTGACCGGCCAAATCCTGATGGTCGATGGAGGGTTTACTGCAAAATGAAAGCGCTTGTTTATACAGGACCAGAAGCCCAGTCCTATCAGGACGTCGCCGATCCTGTTCCGGTGCAGGATGAAGTTCTCATCCGCGTCGCCCATACCGGCATATGCGGTTCCGACATGCACGCCTATCTGGGTCATGACGAGCGCCGGCCGGCGCCGCTGATCCTTGGTCATGAAGTTGCCGGAACGGTTCAGACGGGGCCCCTGTCCGGTCGGCACGTCACGGTCAATCCACTGGTAACCTGCGGCAAATGCGAAGCCTGCAAATCCGGGCGTGACAACCTGTGTACGGAACGCCAGATAATTTCAATGCCGCCGCGTGAAGGCGGTTTTGCCGACTATCTTGCCATGCCGGAGCGGAATCTGGTGACCGTTCCAGATCACGTATCGGACGCACAAGCTGCTCTGGCAGAACCGATAGCCTGTGGTTGGCACGCAGTGCGGTTGGCCCGCGCCGCGCTCCGTTGCGAACCTGCCGAAGCGCGAACACTTGTGATCGGCGGCGGCGCTATCGGCCTCGGTGCAGCACTTTCTTTGAGAGCTCAGGGCATGCCTGATGTCCGTCTGGTCGAACCGAATGAGAGCCGTGGTCAATTCCTTGCAAAAACCTGTGGCATTGAAGTCCTGACGCCGGAAGAGGCAGACACCAGCGGCCAATATGACCTGGTGATAGACGGCGTCGGTTACGCCGCGACACGAGCAGCCGCCTCGGCGTCCGTAAAGCCTGGCGGTGTCATTGCCCACATAGGCTTGGGATCCGCAGACGGGGGGCTCGATATACGTCGTGTTACCCTTCAGGAAATTACCTTTATCGGCACCTACACTTACACTGCAGAAGACTTCCGTCAGACTGCCAAAGCGATGTTCGAGGGAAGGCTAGGCGCGCTAAACTGGGTTGAAATCCGGCCTTTGTCAGAAGGCCAGGCAGCCTTTGCCGACTTGCGTGCAGGCAAAATCTCGGTGCCCAAAATTCTACTTTCGCCAAACACCTAAGGAGACATTCATGTCTGAAATCCCCCATCTTCTTGTCCATGAACATGCCGACAATGTCGGTGTGGTCGTCGTGGAAGGACTGACGGCCGGTACCGATATGCTGTGCTGCGTCACCCACGACAACTCTACTTTCCGACTGACCGCAGGCGCTGATGTGCCCATCGGACACAAGATCGCACTGAAAGATCTGAAAGACGGAGACACGGCTGTCAAATACGGCGAGGACATCGGCAAAATCATTGCCGATATCGAAAAGGGCGGACATGTCCACACCCACAACTGCAAAACAAAGCGCTGGTAAGGAGCCCTGCCCATGTCATCCAAATACTCAAATGTCACGGTGAAGGCCTATCGGCGGGAAAACGGCCGCGTCGGCGTACGCAACCACGTCGTCATTCTGCCGGTCGACGATATTTCGAACGCAGCCTGTGAGGCCGTGGCCAACAACGTCAAGGGCACCCTTGCCATTCCGCATGCCTATGGTCGCCTTCAATTCGGCGAAGATCTGGAGTTGCATTTCCGCACGATGATCGGCACCGGAGCCAACCCGAATGTTGCTGCTGTCGTGGTGATCGGGATCGAACCCGGCTGGACCAAACGCATCGCGGACGGCATTCGCGAAACCGGCAAGCCGGTCGCCGAGTTCTCCATTGAGCAGAACGGCGATTTTGAAACCATTCGCGCAGCATCCTGGAAAGCCAAGGAATTCGTTCACTGGTCAACCGAACTTCAGCGCGAAGAATGCCCGCTTTCAGATCTATGGGTTTCGACAAAGTGTGGTGAAAGCGACACCACGACCGGCCTTGGATCGTGCCCGACCGTCGGCAACATGTACGACAAGCTGCTTCCGGAAGGCATTACCGGCTTCTTCGGCGAAACATCAGAGATCACCGGCGCTGAGCACATTTGCCAGAAACGGGCAATCAACGAGGAAGTCGGCGAGCGCTGGCACAAGATGTGGAAAGCGTATCAGGACGATGTGATCTTTGCTCACCAGACCGACGACCTGTCTGACAGCCAGCCTACGAAGGGCAACATTGAAGGCGGTCTGACCACGATCGAAGAAAAAGCGCTCGGCAACCTTGAAAAGATCGGCCGAACCTCGCAATACATCGACATCCTGGAGCCGGCTGAAGCACCCAAGTCCGGTAAAGGCCTCTATTTCATGGATTCATCATCCGCCGCTGCGGAATGTGTTACCCTGATGGCAGCCGGTGGCGCCGTGATCCACACCTTCCCGACAGGACAAGGCAACGTGGTCGGCAACCCGATTGTTCCGGTCATCAAGATCACTGCCAATCCGCGCACAGTGCGCACGATGAGCGAACATGTTGACGTGGATGTCTCCGGTATTTTGCGCCGGGAGATGACCATCGATGAGGCCGGCGACGAATTGATCGAAATGATCCGTCGCACCGCCAATGGGCGCAACACGGCTGCAGAAGCCCTAGGTCATAGAGAGTTCTCAATGACCAAACTTTACAGAAGCGCCTGATTTGCCGGCTGGATGGCCGGTTCGCCGGCCATCTTTAGGAGTGACGACTTTATGGAAACCTCAGAGCGCCTCAGTCTCGCCGAAGCGGTCAGTCTGATTTCGGCGGCTTTTGTCGCGGCCGACGTCCCTTCAGCAGTGGCCCATACAGTCGCTGAGGCTCTGGTTGCCGCCGAAGCCGAAGGTCAGATCGGTCACGGGTTTTCTCGCGTTGAAGACTACGTTGCCCAGGTACGCTCGGGGAAAATTCGCGCGCAGGCACCAGTCGATATCAGGGAAATCGGAACCTCTAGCCTGCTGGCGGATGCCGGTTTCGGCTTTGCCTATCCAGCCCTTGATTTTGTCATTGCACGTGGGGCTGCTCTTGCTCACGAAAGCGGGTGCGCGACCATGGGTGTCACGCGGTCTCATCACTGCGGTGCCCTGTCCGTTCAGGTTGAAAAGCTTGCCAGACAGGGGTTGCTCGGCATCATGGTCGCAAACGCGCCCGCTGCGATGGCACCGTTCGGCGCCAAATCAGCGGTCTTCGGAACCAATCCGATTGCCTTCGCTGCACCGAGGGCGGACAAAGATCCCCTGGTCATCGATTTGTCCTTGTCGCGCGTGGCGCGCGGCAAGGTGATGAATGCCCGAAAGGCGGGTAAGCCGATCCCCGAAGGATGGGCGCTCAACAAGGACGGCCAGCCGACCACAGATGCTTCGGAAGCACTGGAAGGCACCATGCTGCCAATTGGCGAAGCAAAGGGCACTGCGCTCGCCTTGATGGTCGAAATTCTGGCTTCGGTAATGACAGGGGCAGCAAAGAGCACTGAAGCGTCTTCCTTTTTCAGCAGTGATGGTCCACCTCCGGGGGTCGGACAATTCCTGATCGCCATGAAACCTCAGGATCAGGCTCATTTCGCGGATCGCATCGAAGGCTTGTTGCAACTCATCGAGACCATGGAGGGCGCACGCCTTCCCGGCACCAGGCGATCCACAGCCATTCGCGAGGCAAAGGACAAGGGCATTGAAGTGCCAACCCGGTATCTTGAAGTCGTGAGAGGGCTTGCTGATGTCTCAGCCTGACCTCAATGAACCGGCTTCGGCCGCTCCCGCTGGAAACGCCGGAAGATCAAAATTCAGTGCTGATGTGCTTCGCACAGTTATGCCCGGTGTGCTCGTTGCCCTGGTTATTGCGCTCGCCAGCCAGTTCATCGCCGAGCACTACGGCGCTCCGGCTATGCTTCTTGCGCTCTTGATCGGCATCTCGCTGAACTTCTTGTCCGAGGATGTTCGCTGTCAGGCGGGCATTGCATTCAGCGCCCGTACCCTTCTTCGGCTGGGCGTCGCTCTTCTGGGGCTACGCATCAGCTTCGACATGGTAAGTGCGCTTGGCTGGCCGGTCGTGGGCCTGGTCGTTGCAGGCGTCCTTCTGACCATCGCTTTTGGCCTTGCAGTTTCGCGCCTGTTCGGCTTCCGTTACCGGTTTGCGTTTCTGTCGGCAGGATCTGTCGCGATCTGCGGCGCCTCAGCCGCCATGGCCATCGCCGCCATCTTGCCTAAAGATGAAAGATCAGAGGATAGGCTCGTCTTCACCGTGGTCGGCGTCACCATATTGTCAACGCTTGCCATGATCCTTTATCCGGTTCTGTCCGAACAGCTCGCACTCAGTGACAGAGCTGCCGGCATTTATCTCGGCGCGACGATCCACGATGTCGCACAGGTCGTCGGTGCGGGCTTTTCCGTTTCGCAGGAAGCCGGCGAGACGGCGACGCTGGTCAAGCTGCTGCGTGTCGCCATGCTTGCACCCATCGTGATGACAGCACTGATCGTGCTTCGGATGACCGTCGGCAGCAGTGCTTCAGGCAACCCCGGCATGCCCCTCGTCCCGGCATTCGTGGTCGGCTTCGTGGCCTTGGCAACACTCAATTCCGTTATCGCGCTTCCGGCAGTGATCACTGAACTGTCGGCAGACCTGTCTCGCTGGCTGTTGCTGCTGGCAATCGCGGCGGTTGGGCTGAAGACAGTTCCCAAAGACTTGATGAAAGTCGGCAAGGCAGCCGCAGGACTGCTGATTGCAGAAACAGTTTTTCTAGCTGCACTGGTCGCATTCGGGCTTCTTGTCGTGCTGCCAGGCCTGCAAGGCGGCTCATAACAGTTCAAAAATGGAGGCTTCAGGTCGATGTATAAAAATGTTCTCATTCCCGTCGCGCTGGATCATGAAACACTTGTCCAGCGGAAACTTGAAGTCGCCCGGCATTTATTGACTGACGATGGCCGGATCACTCTATTGACCGTGCTTGAAAACATTCCTGGCTTTGTCTCGGAGTTCGTTGACCTGAAAATTGACAATCATCTGACTGACAAGGTGGCCGAAAAGCTGCAACAGGCGGCTGACGGAGACCAACGGGTCGACTGCAAGGTCGTGACCGGCAAACCCGGTGTCCAGATTGCAAGCTACGCAAAAGACAACAATATCGACTTGATACTGGTCGGTTCTCATCACCCGTCAGCACAGGACTACTTTTTGGGATCGACAGCGTCCCGGGTCGTGCGGCGTGCTGAATGCTCCGTCTTTGTTGTGCGTGATGATGACAGCTGAGGTCAATCGCCCCCCAGCAGACCTGACAAACCGGCAGACCTGACACGAACGATGGGAGCGAACCAACAACGCAACTTGTCACGTCACTGGAGCACCTCCCTCAGGTGTTGAAACGGTTGATGGATCCGCTCTAGATAAGCTTGCGGCTTGAAAGATTTGCCATCAACGCGCGGTTTCCGAAACGCCATTCAGGACAGTGCGTTGACAGTCGCACTGTGTTTCGGAGTGTTCCCAACTGGGGACAGGATATCTCGACAATGTCGCCCAGCTTATGGGTGAAGCCCTCGCCGGGCGTGTCGCGATCTTCCGTCGGTGCAAACAGCGTTCCAAGAAACAGGAAAAAACCATCTGGATACTGGTGATGGCGGCCGCAGGCCTGCGCCACAAGGTCAAGCGGATCTCGGCTTATCTCGGTCATTGTCGAATGCCCGGAGAGCGTGAACCCATCTTCACCCGTGACTTTCAGATCAAGTTCCAATCTGCGCACATCATCCATGCCGAACGTATCGTCGAACAGACGTACCGCAGGGCCGATGGATGTTGACGCGTTGTTGTCTTTGGCCTTGCCCAGCAACAATGCGGACCGACCTTCGATGTCGCGCAGGTTCACGTCATTTCCGAGCATCGCACCTTTGACTTGACCGGAACTGCTGACTGCAAGAACGACTTCCGGTTCAGGATTGTTCCACCGCGAAGCAGGGTGCAGACCGACTGCAGCACCAGAACCAACAGCTGACATAGGCTGCGACTTCGTGAAAACTTCTGCGTCTGGCCCGATGCCAACCTCCAGATATTGCGACCACATATCTTCAGCGACCAGGGCGTCTTTTAGTTGAGCGGCTTTTTCAGAGCCGGGCTCAACGGACTTCAGGCTCTCTCCCATGATGGCTGTGCAGCGTTCACGGATCTGATCCGCTTTCTTGGGATCTCCCTTCGCCCGTTCTTCAATCACGCGCTCAAGCATGGAAGATGCAAACGTCACACCGCAGGCTTTGATCGCCTGAAGGTCTGCGGGCGCCAATAGCCAGGGCTGCGAAGTGTCAGGTGTTTCGCGGGAGTTCAATGCGATCTGATCGAGACGGCCAATCGGTTCACCCTCGGCGCTGGTAAGCCAGGCCGCCGGGTTTTCAAGTTCAAGAAGATCGTGAACCGTTGACACAGCCTTGCAGGTGACATCATGCAAAACACCGTCTTTCAGCGCACAAATCGATGGCCCTGAAACATCGGGACGCCAGACCCTGAACAAAAATGTGCCGTCATTAGGAAGGCTCAGCGATGTACTCATGAAGCTCTCGTATCCGCAATTATAAACACAGTCTGTCTTGCTGTCAGTCTCGCAATACTTCCAAAAACCACACCCGAGACATCACCGGACATGGGCTCGGTGAGCGAGACTGAACCGAAACATGATGAACGCATAACACTCAGCCCTGCCCGGAACCAGCGTTGGCCCATCACCCAGCGTCTGAAAAAGTGACGATCGCGATATTGGATGGCAAACAACAAGAGCCCTCAGGATTTTCTGATCACGAGTTCGGCCTGAAATTCGAATATCTGAGCATTTTCATCGTCGGCGGTACCCGACTTCAAAACCTGAAGTGTCTGGTTTGCAAGAGGTGAAACCGGGACGCGGATCGTCGAGATCCCACCTTCAATCCAAGTATAGAAAGACGGGTCGCCATATCCGATGAAGGCGATGTCGGAACCGGGTTTGCGGCCCGATGTCAAAAGAGCGTGCAGAGCCCCATTTGAGATTTCAAACCCGCCGCAGACTATCGCCGTTGCAACACCTTCCGACAAAAGAGCCTCTGCAGAATTGCCTCCCATGGAAAATGATGGCGGTGCAGTCTTGATCAGTTCATGAATTTCGGAAAGTCCGCTCTCACGAAGTCCCTTGCGATAGGCTTCCAGACGATTGCGACCAGAGGATAGATCAGAATTCGCGCCGATATAGGCTATTTTCTTATGACCCGTTGCGTGAAGGTGTTTGACTGCGGCTGAGATCGCTCCGGCATCATCCACCAGGATCGCAGCTTCACGTCCGGTCACGGAGCGTTGGCGGATCAATTGAATCACGTCGAGCCCGTCAAGATGATGCCGATCTCCACCCATCAGGTGAGGGTCTCCAGGGGCCGGTACGACAACAACGGCCTTTGCCTGAACTTCGCGCAATTGTTGCATTGCCTTGTGCTCTGTTTTTAAGTCGTCGTCTGTCAGATGAATGATCAGCTGATAGGAAAAAGCTTCACAGATTCGGGCAAGTTCGTTGGCGAAACTGGCATAAAACTCGTTGACAATGTTGGGCAGAAGCAGCCCGACAATCCGAGTACCGTCGCCTCGCATGGCTGTCGCAGCGGCGATCTTGACATAGCCGAGTTCAGCCGCTCTTTTTTTCACGAGTTCCCGGGTGTCTTTCTGGACATTCGGATGATCGGAGAGCGCCCGGGAAACGGTCATATGCGAGATCCCGAGGTCCTTTGCGATGGTTTTGATCGTTACCCGAGCCGCCAAATTTCTGCTCTCCGTTTTGTCACAGCGCGCAAACTATGACTTGACAGAGACGAGAGTGCAATGGCAAATGTTCACGTGAACATAATTCAATCAAGCCAAACGAACGGGTGAAAATGCCGACCGCGCTCAGGAAAAGGTGCGAAGAACTGATTGACGAGCTTGGACTGGCTGATCCGGCGGCGATCAGTGTTGTTCGTCCGCTCACCGGTGGCGTCGCTTCAGATATCGCGATGGTCGAAGTTGAAGGCCAACGCTTGTGCATCAAATTCGCCCTTCCGAAACTAAAAGTCGCTGAAGATTGGAAAGCACCAGTCCACAGAAACAAAGCTGAATTCGAATGGTTGAGAGTGGCGGCCGATATTGCTCCGGAAAGCGCTGTCAAAGTCTTCGGCAGGTCGGAAGAAAACCACGGCTTCGCAATGGAATTCCTTGCCGGAGACGACGTATTCCTCTGGAAATCGGATTTGCTCGAAGGCCGGCGTATCCCATCTCGTGCAAACCTGGTCGGCAACCTGCTCGGAAGCATCCATGCAGCCTCGACCCGTCCAGGCTTCGAAACTGCGCCCTTCCAAAACCGTGATGACTTTTATGCGCTCCGCATCGAGCCCTATCTTGTCTTCACCGCAAAGAAGAAGGCCGAAGTTGCAGAGCAGCTGACTGCGTTGGCAAACCGTCTCTATGAGACTGAAACAGTGCTCGTCCACGGAGACGTCAGCCCGAAGAACATCTTGTTCAAGGGAAAGCAGCCAGTCGTGCTCGATGCAGAATGCGCCACCATGGGTGCGCCTGAATTCGACGTTGCCTTTTGCCTGAACCATCTGATCTTGAAAGCACAGCACGTGCCGACGCTTCGTCCGGCTCTCGCAGCCGACCTTGAAGAGTTTTGGAGTGCCTACGCGGCCCATGTCAGTTGGGAAACACCAGAACGGATCGAACGCCGAACAGCAGAGCTTCTGCCAGCCCTGATGCTTGCCCGCATCGACGGCAAGTCGCCGGTCGAATATCTGGACGAGAGCTCTCGTTTGACAATCAGAGAGGCATCGATCGCATTGCTGAAAAAGCCAAAAACAAAAATCGGCGAGATCGCCGAGACATTTGCACAAACATGGAAGGGTAACAGCCGTTGACCGCGATCACATCAGTCAGAGGACGGCGGGTCTGGGACTCCCGTGGCAATCCGACGCTAGAAGTCGACGTTATCCTTGAAGATGGAAGCCTTGGCAGGGCAATCGCTCCGGCGGGAGCAAGCCGAGGCACCCGCGAAGCCGTTGATTTGCGCGACGGAGGAAGCAATTTGCGCGGTATGGATGTTGCTCAGGCCCTGGAGAGCATCAACAAGACGATTGCTCCGGAACTTGTGGGTTTGAGCGCGAACAATCAGAGTGCCGTGGATGATCGTCTGCTTGAGCTGGATCCCTCGCCCATCAAGGAAACGCTCGGCGGCAATGCGATGGTCGCCACTTCGCTCGCCGTCCTTCACGCGGGCGCTGCAAGTGCGAAGAAACCGCTCTGGCGTCATGTTGCGGATCTTTATGACCAAACCCCGTCCATTCCCCTGCCCGAAATCCAGATTTTCGGAGGCGGTGCACATGCCGGACGCAGGGTCGACATTCAAGACTTCATGATCATGGTCCCGGGCGCTCAGAGCTTCGACGAGGTGCTTGAAATCACGAATGAAGTCTATTTCGCAGCCGGAGACATCATGGCCTCGAAAGGCCGGTTGGCCGGAGTTGCCGACGAGGGCGGCTGGTGGCCGGTTTTCGACAGCAATGAAGAAGCCTTGGAAACTCTCGTTAAAGCCATCGAAAAAGCAGGTGAGAAACCCGGCGCACGGGTCGCAATCTCGCTGGACATCGCCGCATCCGAATTCGGCCAAAACGGAAAATACCGGCTTGCGCTCGAAGACAAGGCAATGGACAGTGCCGAGCTGATTGACCTGCTTGGAAACTGGATCGACACATATCCAATTGTCTCGATCGAGGACCCGGTTGGAGAGGACGACACTGACGGAATGATAGAATTCACCAAGCGGTTTGGCGAACGGGTTCAGATCATTGGCGATGATTATCTGGTGACCAACGCCAACCTGGTGGAAGCCGCAAATGCAGATCGTGCTTGCAACGCTGTTCTGATCAAGGTCAATCAGGCAGGAACCGTCAGCGAAGCAGTGGACGCCTTTGCTGCGGCAAAAAAATCAGACTGGGGGGCAATTGTTTCTGCGCGATCCGGTGAAACTGAAGATGTTTCCATCAGCCATCTGGCGACGGGTCTTGGGTGCGGACAATTGAAGGTTGGTTCCTTCACCCGTTCTGAACGGATGGTAAAGTGGAATGAATGCCTGCGTATCCAGGAGCAACTGGGCAGCGGGACTTTTGCTGCCGGGAGCGCTTTGAAAGGCACCTGGTGGGGCAAAAAACACTAAGGACGAGTACATGAAGTTTTTGAGACTTGGGGCAGCCGGTCAGGAAATTCCCTGCCTTTTGGACGAGAGCGGCACGGCGCGCGACATTTCTTCTCTGGTGTCAGACATTACGCCTGAAACCATTGCCGGTCTGACCGCGGCTGTTGCCGGTGTCGATCCTGCTAGTTTGCCGGAAGTCGATCAGGCAGGTGTCCGTGTGGGGTCTCCCGTCAGTCAACCGCGCAACATCTACTGCATTGGCCTCAATTACAGTGATCATGCCAAAGAGGCCGGCATGCCGATCCCCGAAGAACCGATCCTCTTCAACAAGGCGTCCGGAACATATTGCGCGCCTTTTGACCCCATTCTTTATTCCGACAAGATGACCAAGCTGGATTGGGAAGTTGAGCTTGGCATCGTGATCGGCAAGCAGGCCTTCAATATTTCCAAGGATGAAGCGCTGGAGCATATTCTCGGATACACACTCGTCAACGATGTGTCTGAGCGGTCCTGGCAGCTGGAACGCGGTGGGCAATGGGCCAAGGGAAAGAGCTTTCCCAACTTCTGTCCGACAGGCCCGTGGATTGTCACCGGAGACGAATTGGATGACGCAAAATCCCTGCCGATGTGGCTAGACGTCAACGGTCAGCGAATGCAGAACGGCAACACCGACACCATGATTTTTGATCCGGCGACCATTGTTAGTTACCTGAGTGAGTTTCTGCGACTGGAACCGGGTGATCTGATTTGCACCGGCACACCTCCAGGCGTCGGCGCTGGCATGAAGCCTCCGGTCTGGCTAAAAGTTGGTGACAGGGTCTCACTTGGCATCCAGGGGCTGGGAAGCCAGGAACAGACTGTTCAGAAGATCTGAAGGAAAGAAGTGTGTCGGAGAGACTGAAGGGAAAAACCGCGATTGTAACTGCAGCAGGCCAGGGTATCGGCCGGGCCGTTGCAGAACGCCTGCGTGATGAAGGTGCCGTGGTCTTTGCCAGCGATCTCAATGAAACGCTCTTTGACGGACTGGCCGGCGTAACAACCGGTCAGCTCGATGCCACCGATAAGGCTGCCATTGACGACTATTTCGGGAACTTTGAACGCGTTGACGTTCTCGTTCACTGCGTTGGCTATGTGCACCAGGGAACGATTGAAGAATGCGATGAGACCGAGTGGCTGCGGTCCACCGACATAACTCTTACCAGCGCCTATCGCGTTCTGCGGGCTGCGATCCCTAAAATGAAGGCTTCCGGCGGCAGCATCATTACCATCGGTTCGGTGGCAAGCTCGATCAAAGGCTTCCCCAGACGAGCAGCTTATGGCGCGGCAAAGGGCGGCGTAATCGGCCTGACCAAAGCTGTTGCGGCGGACTATCTGAAAGACCGGATCAGGTGTAATTCTGTTTGCCCGGGAACGGTAGACAGTCCAAGTCTTCGCCAACGCATCGAAGACCTTGCCGAGGAACTCGGCGGCCGAGAGGCAGCTGAAAAGTTCTTCACCAGCCGCCAGCCATCTGGCCGATTTGGCCAAGTGGGCGAAGTAGCATCGCTCTGCGCTTATCTGGCGTCGGATGAAAGTGCTTTCGTTACAGGACAGGCAATCAACATTGATGGAGGCATAACGATTTAAGCGGAACACGTGCTGATCCGCGAAATTGAACACTGATTTTTGTTCACGTGCACAACAAATTGTTCACGTGAACTAATGACAGCCTGCATATCCAAAAAGCGTCATGATCGAGGAGGAAGAACCGATGACGAACTTGCATAAGAAATTGATGGTAACGGTGGCCGCAGCTGCAGTTACGACATTGGCAATTGCCGGTAGTGCACACGCCGAACCCAAAACCAACCTGCTTCACCAGTGGCATTCGGGTTCGAATGCCGAGGCAATCAATGTGCTTGGGACCATGTTTGAGGAAAAAGGCGGCTCCTGGAAGCAGACAGCCATCCCCGGTCACACGTCCAACACGATTGCCCGTTTGCGCGCCGACGTGATTTCCGGCAATCCCCCATCTGCGGTTCAGCTCAAAGGTCCTGAAATCGGCGAATGGGCGAAGACAGGTCTGACAGCTGATCTCAATGCGCTCGCCGAAGAAGAAAACTGGGAAACTGTTGTTGCGCCTGAACTCGTCAGCGTCATGAAACCGCACGGCACTTGGGTTGCATCGCCCATGAACATCCACCGCATCGATTGGATGTGGGCATCCAAATCCGCAATGGATGCGATCGGCGCAGAAGAGCTGCCAAAGACTTGGGATGAGTTCAACGTCCTTGCCGAACAGATGGCTGAAAAGGGCATTGTACCCGTCGCCCACGGCGGTCAGGACTGGATTGACGGAACCCTGTTTGAAATCGTGGTTCAGGGCATCAGCACCGACCTTTTCAGAAAGGCGTTCATCGAACTCGACCTGGAAGCACTTAACAGTCCGGAAATGGTCGCCGCCTTCGACCAGCTTCGCAAGATGGTCGGCTGGATGGACCCGGCTTTCCCTGGCCGTGGTTGGGAAGAGCCGCTCAACATGATGGCAAAGGGTGAAGCCGGTTTCTATTTCCACGGCGACTGGGCCATCGGAACCATGAACGCCGCCGGTTATGAATACGGCAAGGATTATCTGTGCGCCGGCGCACCGATGAACAGCGGCGAACCCGGCTACATCCTGAATTCCGATTCAGTCGTCTTCTTCAAGCAGAGTGACCCGGAGTTCATCGAAGGACAGAAAATGATGGCCTCGCTCATCATGTCCCCGGACTTTCAGAAGGTCTTCAATGTGGCCAAGGGTTCCATTCCGGCTCGCATGGATGTCGAGTTGGGTGACGAGTTCAACCCGTGCCAACAGCTCAATCTGGTTGATCTGAAAAACGCAGCGGAAGCTGGAACCGTGGTGCGCTCAATGGCACACAACATGGCAGTGCCTGAGAAGTTCCGCAAAGCCATGTTCACGGTCATTTCCGAGTTCATCACAAGTGACATGAGCTCTGAAGATGCCGCACAGAAAATGGCGGAAGCCGTGATCAACGAATACTGATCACATGTCCTCAAGGAAGGGGCCTGTTGCAGGCTCCTTCCTCCTTCATCGGCACAAAACCACTCGGGCAAGCCATGCAATCTGTTGCACATATACCGGAATTCAGAACCCGCTCGGTCAGCCGCGCAGCTCGCATGGCGCAGCTCGTGCCAACCCTGGTTCTGCTCCCGACTCTTATCACCACTGGCATCTACATATTTGTGTTTGTCTGCTGGAACATCTACTTGTCGCTGTCCAGTTCGACCTTGCTGCCGGTTTATGACTTCGCAGGTTTTGATGCCTACACAAGGCTTTGGCGCAACCCGCGCTGGACGACCGGCGTCAACAACCTGGCAATTTTCGGCGCGCTCTACATTGTGTTGTCCCTCCTGGTCGGCGTTGTCCTTGCTGTCCTTATGGACCAGCGTATCAAGGGCGAAAACTTCCTTCGATCCATATTCCTCTATCCGATCGCAATTTCCTTTGTTGTGACCGGAACCACCTGGCAATGGATCTTGAACCCGTCCACCGGTCTGGAAAAATTCTTCCATGACCTTGGCTGGACGAGCTTCGAATTCAGTCTGATCACAAGCCGCGAAACAGCACTCTACGCCGTGGTCATCGCCGCGGTCTGGCATGCGTCCGGTTTTGTGATGGTGATGGTTCTGGCCGCCCTGCGCGGGGTTGATCATGATGTGGTCAAGGCAGGTCGGATCGATGGCGCGGGCATGTTCAAGATCTACCGCCGGATCATCCTGCCATCCATTTGGCCGGTCATCATTTCTGTCCTGATCATTCTCTTGCAATTCGCGATCAAGACATTCGACCTGGTCCTGGCGCTGACCCACGGCGGTCCGGGTATCTCGACCACCTTTCCTGCGATCTTTGTTTATGACCGCCTGTTTGCCGCCGGGGAGCTTGCGCAAGGCGCGGCGGCGGCCGTCTGGCTTCTGATCGGCCTGACTGTCGTGCTGCTTCCGGTCATTGCCCTTGGCTGGGTGCTGCGCAAACAAAAGAACGGAGGCGGCCATGCCTGACATAGACACCCTTCCCGATTTCAATCGGAAGAAGCCGTTCAATCCACGCAGGTTTGCAACGCGGGTCGCGGTCTATTCGATCCTGATCGTGGTTGGCCTGTTCACCATCATGCCGCTCGCGGTGATCCTTCTGAATTCGCTGCGCTTCAATGCCGATATCCTGCGGGAAAGTTTCATCGGCTGGCCCACCAGGATCACCCTTGAAAACTGGGACGTTGCGTGGAGCTCGGCCTGTATCAACGCAAGCTGTACAGGCGTGAAGCCCTATTTCATCGCGTCGATGCTCATGGTCGTCCCCGCAACGCTCATCTCCACGGCAATCGGTCTGGTGAACGGCTTCGCGCTCACAAAATGGAAAATGCCTTTTGCCAGCGTTGTCTTCGTCGCCATCACCATCGGGGTTTTTCTGCCGCCCCAGGTGGTTCTGCTGCCCTGGGCGATTGCCCTCTCCTGGCTCGGATTATCGAAATCGCTGGCCGGTCTGGCGCTGGTTCACATCATTCAGGGAACGTGCTTCACGACCCTCTTTTGCCGGAATTATCTGGTCAATCTTCCAGACGATCTGATCAAGGCCGCCCGCATCGACGGAGCCGGTTTCTTCAGAACCTTCTGGAAAATTGTGGTGCCCCTGTCACCGCCGATCATCATCGTAACGATCATCTGGCAATTCACCTTCATCTGGAACGAGTTCCTCTTCGCGGTCACGTTCAGCTCTTCGGATTTCAGGCCGATCACGGCCGCGCTGATGTCATTGAATGCGGACGACACCGGTGTCAGCGAATATGGCTTCGGGTCCGCTGCGGTCCTGATCGCGGCAATACCGCCTCTCCTCATCTACTTCTTCGGCGGGCGATATTTCGTTCGCGGCCTTACGCAGGGAGCAGTCAAATAATGGCGCGTCTCACAATCGACAGTACCTGGAAAAAATACGGCGAGTTTCTGGCGCTCCGGGACATCAACCTCGACATCAAGGACGGCGAATTCGTGGTGCTTGTGGGTCCGTCCGGCTGCGGCAAGTCCACGCTGTTATCCATCATTGCCGGTTTGGAGGAAACCTCCTACGGCACACTGACCTTGGGTGAAAGAGACGTCACCGATCTATCGGCGAAAGACCGGAACATCGCCATGGTGTTTCAGTCCTATGCGCTTTATCCGACCATGACCGTTCGCGAAAACATCACCTTCGGAATGGAAAACAGGCGTGTACCCAAGGATGAACAGAAGAAGGCCGTCGCTGACGTTGCTCGTCTTCTCCAAATCGAGCCGCTGCTAGGCCGCAAACCATCGCAACTTTCCGGTGGTCAACGACAGCGCGTTGCCATGGGTCGGGCTCTCGTACGCGATCCTCAGCTGTTTCTCTTTGATGAACCGTTGTCAAATCTCGACGCCAAGCTTCGCGTGGAGATGCGCACAGAGATCAAGAAGCTGCACAAGAGACTCGGCCAGACCATCGTCTACGTCACGCATGATCAGATCGAGGCAATGACACTGTCTGACAGGATCGTGGTCATGAGCGGCGGTGTCGTGCAGCAGTTCGCGGATCCGGACACTATTTACAGGGAACCCGCGAACAAGTTTGTCGCCGGCTTCATGGGATCGCCCTCCATGAATTTCATCGATGTGGACGTCGAAGGCAGCCAGAACGATATTCGGCTTGTCTATCGATCAAATGGTGCGGAGCTGGTTGTTCCACTTGGCACACGTCACGAAGAACTGCTGCCCTATGTAGGTGGCAAAGTGACCATTGGCGCACGCCCAGAACATTTCGTTCTGGACGGCAAACAGGAAGGTGCTCTTGTTCCGATTACGGCCCGCGTCGAAGTGGTGGAGCCGACGGGCCCTGACACGATGTTGGTGTTTCAGGTGGCAGATCTGTCCCTGGTTGCCGTTCTGCCTGCCAATTTCCGCCCTGCCGAGGATGAAGAGATCAATTTGCTTCTCGATCTCGAACATGTCTGCTTTTTTGATCCGGAAACAACAGCTCGCATTCCAAGGATCTAAGCGATGTCGACCTTTGCCACCTACCCGAGCCTCGCCGGTATGAACGCCTTTGTCACAGGGGGGGCCACGGGGATCGGTGCTGCGCTGGTCAAGGCCTACGCAGCTCAGGGTGCGAAAGTTGGGTTCGTCGACATCAATGCAGATGCGGGCAATGAGCTCTGCCAGAGCCTGCGCGATGCCGGTGCCTCCGTCTGGTTTCAAGCTGTTGATGTCTGTGACATCCACGCATTGCAGGCTGCAATCACCACCTACAAGGGCACCTCGGCACCGTTGGACATCCTGGTGAACAACGTAGCCAACGATACAAGACACGACTGGCGGGACGTCACCGTCGATGACTGGGACCGGGCAATGGCGGTCAATCTCCGCCCGACATTTTTCGCAATCCAATCGGTTGCGGCAGACATGATCAGCAGGAAAAAGGGAGCAATTGTCAATTTCGGATCGATAGCCTGGAAGGCCAAGCACGGCGGAATGCCGGCCTATACCACGGCCAAGGCTGCCATCCATGGATTGACCAGGTCCTTTATCCGTGAATTCGGAACCAGCGGCGTCCGCGTCAATACCGTTTTGCCGGGCATGGTGCTGACGGCCCGCCAACTGGCTGAACATTACAGCGAAGACGTCGATGAAATCCTCAAACAGAACCAACCAATGGCCGGCAGGATCACCGAAGAAGATGTTGCTTCACTCGTGATGTTCCTCTCAGCAGACGACAGCAAAATGTGCACTGGTCAGGAATTTACGCTTGACGGCGGTTGGCTCTGACCGCCCGATATTCAGGAGTTTAAGATGAACACATACAATCTTGATGGCCGCGTTGCGATTGTGACCGGCGCCGCCAGAGGCATGGGATTTGCCGTCGCCGAACGATTTCTGAAGTCAGGTGCCAGCGTGACACTCTGGGACCTCAATGAAACCGCCCTGTCAGACGCACGACAGAAACTGAGCCAATTCGGGGACGTTCATTCCGACAGTGTGAACGTTGCTGACTTCACCGCGGTCAAGACAGCGGCAGAGCGTGTAAAACAACGCTGTGGCCAGATCGATATTCTGATTAACTCGGCCGGTATTGCCGGGGTAAACACGTCCCTTGCCGATTATCCGCTGGATATCTGGAACCAGGTGATGCAGGTAAACCTCAACGGCATCTTCCACACCTGCAAAGCCGTTGTTCCACACATGCAGAACAACGGCTATGGCCGTATTGTGAACATTGCATCCATGGCCGGTAAAGACGGCAATCCGAATGCGTCTGCCTATTCAGTCTCCAAGGGTGCGGTAATCACTCTCACCAAAAGTCTCGGCAAGGAGCTGGCTCGCGAGGGCATCACGGTCAATGTGGTTGCGCCAGCCGTCATCGAGACGGAGATGCTCGCCGACGTGACCGAAGAACAGATCAATTACATGCTTGCCAAAATACCGATGGGTCGCATGGGAACGGTGAAGGAAATCTCCAGCCTCGTGAGTTGGTTGGCTTCGGAGGAGTGTTCCTATTCGACCGGCGCGGTCTATGACCTTTCCGGCGGCCGCGCGACCTACTGACTAGATAAAGGCAGGCAAGGAAGACCAGCTGTCACCTGAGGTCGGGTAAACTGGCATCAGTCCAGATGAAAAACCTCTTCCATGCTTGCCCACCATTCGTCCGGCTTTCGGCTGTCCAGCGGTCTTTGCATCGGTCCGCAGACCTTCCACCAGTCCTTCGTTTCCGCGTCGGCGGCAATGGCAGCGCTGTCGGCTTCAAAATCCGTCCCAGTGTACTCCCAATAACTGAACATCAGGTTTTCAGGTTCTTTCAGGAAGATCGAGTAGTTCGTGATGTTCGAACGCCTGAGCCGATCAAGAACACCTGGCCACACCGCAGCATGCAAACGTTTGTATTCCGGAATATTCTGCGGATCGATCCCGATCACCATGCCCATTCTTTTCACTTGAGCCACCGTTTCTGCTCCTATTGTTAATGACTTCCGGGATCATTGATCCTGTAAAACCGTGACGCCGTTTCGCCGAATACCGCATTACGTTCCTGATCTGAAAGCTGCTGCATCATGGATTGCGCGCAGCCGAACCAGTCAGTGTAGCTTCCTTCCAATTCCAGAACAGGCCAATCGCTGCCCCACATGATCCTGTCTGCTCCGAACTCAGTAACGACATGATCGACAACCGGCTGCAGGGTTTTTGCTGCCCAGCCTGTGCCATACTCGTTGGCAAGGCCTGAAACCTTGCAATGGATCTGTTCGTGACTGGCCAGATGCGCCATGTCGCAGCGCCACGCGTCTCCCGCATCTGCACCGCCTGAGATGACGGGCTTGGCACAATGGTCGATCACTATCTTCAGATCCGGAACGGCCCGGGCAAGACCGTCGATCGCCTGCAAGTGCCTGGGCTGGACCAGCGCATCAAACGACAGTCCAAGGTCCGCAGCAATTGAAAGGTTCGACAGAACACTTGCCTGCAGAACCCAGTCCGTAGCCGCAATATCCTGCAGCATTGGCCTCACGCCTTTGAAAAGCGGATTGGCCGACAGTCTTTTCAGGTCCTTTGCGGCCAGGCCGCTTTCAAGGTCGACCCAACCGACCACGCCCCTGATCAATGAATTCTCTTCGGCGAGTTCCAGCAGAAAATCCGTTTCAGCGACAGTGGGCGCGGCCTGAACAGCAATGGTTGCCTCAATGCCGCAAGCCTTGGCATGCGGCATCAGATCTTCAGGCAGTATGTCGCGCCGGATCGTGGCAACGCTGTCGTCCATCCAGAAATAGTCACCGCGCGCAATTTTCCAGAAATGCTGATGAGCATCGACAACCATGGCCACTCCCTTTACCCGCCCCAGGAAGTTGAAACATGTTGACGGGCAAGTGTTCTTAATTATAAAAAACAAATAACGACACAGGAGGCGTCATGTCAACAACCCCGATTGTTCAGTTTGGTACCAGCCGCTTCCTGCAGGCACATGTTGATCTCTTCGTTTCAGAGGCATTGGACAGGGGCGAGGCGCTTGGACAAATTTCGGTCGTTCAAAGCAGCGGCGATGCGGCCCGGGCAAATCGCCTCAAGGCTTTGGCGGATCCTGCTGGCTACGACGTCTTGATCAAGGGCGTCGACGGCGGCAATCTGGTGAACACTGCACAGAAGATTAAAAGCATCCGAAAGACCTACAGCCTGCCAGCAGATGTGCAGGACGTGGCCGAGATAATTTCGGAAGATGCCGAGATCATCATCTCAAACACCGCCGACGCAGGATTCAAACGACAGTCCCAGGATACCGACACGGAATTTTCAGCCGGCATGTCCTACCCTGCGAAACTGACCTGGTTTCTTCATCAACGTTTCCGTTCAGGCAGTAAGCCACTTCAGGTCATGCCCTGCGAACTCGTGCCGCAAAACGGATCAGTTCTCCGAGACCTCGTTCTGGAAATTGCGGCGTCATATTCTCCAGACTTCCAGGACTGGCTCAACTCAAATGTCCTGTGGGTGAATTCGCTGGTCGATAGAATCGTGTCAGAGCCTCTTCAGCCTGCCGGTGCGGTTGCAGAACCTTATGCGCTTTGGGCGATTGAAGACCAGCCGGGCCTGAAACTTCCATGTAAACATCCGAGCATCAAGGTTGTTCAGGATCTGGAGGAAGTCGAGACGCTCAAGCTCTTCATCCTCAACCTTGGTCACACTTATCTTGTATCGCGCTGGCTGAAGTCGAAAGACAATCCGAAGCAGTTTGTGCGCGATATGATGGACGATCCGGAAGACTTGGCAGACCTTGAAGACCTATACCGGCAAGAAGTCGTCACTGGCTTCAAGGCACATGGTCGCGAACAGGAAGCAGAGGCTTACGTTGCTACGACGCTCGATCGGTTTCGGAACCCCTTCCTCGATCACAGGCTTGCGGATATCGCGCAAAACCATGAAGAGAAAACGCAACGCCGTGTTGCCGGTTTCCTTGCATGGGTCCAAAGGGCAGATCCCGCGATGAAGATGCCACGGCTTGAAAAACTGGCACAAACTCAGGAAATGGCGGTCACTCATGAAGCTTAACAAGATAGGCAATACCGATGTCGAAGTGACCGATCTTTCCTTTGGGACATCGGGCATCGGAAACATCGGGAGGATCGTTTCCGATCAGGAGGCGGAAGACGTATTGCAGCATGCCTGGAAAGCCGGCATCCGATACTATGATACGGCCCCACATTATGGCCGCGGGTTGGCAGAACTTCGTCTTGGCCGCTTTCTGCAGCAATTCGGCCCACAGGACTATGTGATTTCATCCAAGGTCGGCCGCGTGTTGTCGCCTGGAACCCCGCTCAAGGAAGCAGACGGCTTTGTCGAGCCGTTGCCGAACAGTGTTCGCTATGACTATTCCGGCGACGGCATCGAAGCCTCGCTGGAACATAGCTTTGAGCTTTTGCAGGTCAGACATCTCGACATCGCCTATATCCATGACATCGGAACCTACACCCACGGTCAGAACAATGAAAAACACATGTCGGATTTGTTGGGCACGGGCCTTGATCGCCTGCAACAGCTCAAGGACAAGGGCAAGATCCGGGCGTTCGGACTTGGCGTGAACGAAACGCAGATTTGTCTGGATCTCCTGAGCCACACCGATCTTGACGCCATCCTTCTGGCTGGCCGTTTGACGTTGCTCGACAGGGGCGCTGAGGAAAAGCTGATCGACGTCTGCCGGCAGAAATCCGTTAGTCTGGTTCTTGGTGGAATTTTCAATTCCGGCATTCTGGCGACCGGACCGAAAGAAGGCGCTTGGTTCGACTATGAACCCGCTTCCGAAGAAATCCTTCAGGCTGTGCGAGATCTGAAGGCCAAAACGGATGCTATCGGTATCCCCCTGGCGACCGCGGCGCTTCACTACGCCCGCACTCATCCCTCGGCTGCGTCGGTTTTGCTTGGAACGGCACGGGTCTCATCGCTGGAAAGAAACCTGGCAGCATTGTCGGAGACACTTCCGCAGGAATGCCTCGACCTCTTCTAAGCACTGGACCCTTAAACGTGCTTGTGGCCGCGTAGCGAGGACAAAAGCGTTTCCTTCGAACGTCGCAAGTGCTTCAACGCGGCTGCTTCCGAGCGCTCCGGATCCTTGTCTATCATCGCATTGATCCAGTCCAGATGCTCGTCAATCGCTGCTGCATTGCGTTCCCGTTCATCCCGCTTGTCCCACATGTAGTGGTAGTGGAAGATCAGTGAGATGACCTTCTGTGCCTCAACAACGAAGCGGTTTTTGACAACGCTGTTGACCGTCGTGTGAAAGGTTTCATCGAGCATTGAAAAGTCGTGATATCGCGTCTCGAGATCTTCCCGCAATGCTTCATGCTGCTCTTTCAGTGACGCCAGTTTCTGCCAGATGTCATGATCATCGGGCAACTGGAGCAGTTGGCGAACAGCATTCATTTCCAGGAGCATTCTGAAGTCGGACAACTCAATTGCAAATTCCGCCGTGAAGCCAGAAAGCGTCCAGCCCCCCCTTGCGCGCCTTTCGACGAGTCCAAATCGGCTCAGGCCCGCAAGAAACTCCTGAAGGCTATGCGCCGGTACGCCGAATTGTCGCGAGAGCTGTGCCACGTTGAGCGATGTTCCCGCTGGAACGTCGAACCTCAGGATCCATTCCAGAAAACGCTTTTCCAACTCCTCGGCAGAAATATGTGCATCAACCGGTTCAAGACGATGGCCTGCTTCGGGTTGGCGAATAAGCGTTTTCGTTCGCCCTTCCCAACGCACGATTTTCTCGCTATCCAGCTTTTGCAAGGCACTTCTGACGATCGTACGACTGACTTCCATCTGGTTGGCAAGCGCGATCTCGGGCGGCAGTTGGTCACCCACTTCCATACTGCTGCAAATGTCGAGCAGTTTGTTGTATGCACTCCTGAAGCGATCGTCTGTTCTTGCCATGAACGCAATCCAACATAATAGAATCAAACAAGAATTCCTGTATTTCGTATGATTTAATAAAAAACAATTGACGTCAATATCGCCACCTCGCATATTGTATTTAATAATTAAATTCAATTTTTCGCCACGGGAGGTTTTATGGCGGATTTTGACCGAAGCGATGCTCCGGCATCCTGGACGTTCAAATTCTCAGCAGGGTCACTGCACAAGCTATCCGCGCTCCTGACACTGGCAGTGCTCGTATTCGCCTTCTCGTTCGGCAATGACGCTTTCTTCACCGTCAACAACGGTTTGACGGTTCTGTTGCAAACGTCGGTCATTGGTCTGCTCGGCATCGGCCTGACCATGGTGATTATCACCGGTGGCATCGATTTGAGTGTCGGCTCAGTGCTGGCGCTCTCTGGCGTTGTCACCGGACTATCCGTCAAGGCGGGCATTCCCGTGGCCCCGTCAATGGCACTCGGCGTGCTGACTGGCGCTGCCTGCGGTGCGTTCAACGGCTTCGTCATCACCAAAATGAGGATCACACCATTTGTGGCCACCCTCGGCATGATGTTGATTGCACGCGGCATTGCCCTGCAACTGACCGGCGCGGCCCCCATTTCGCGCCTTGGCGAAGCATTTGGCACCCTGGGCAACGGCTCGTTGTTCCGGATCGTGGAGGAAACCGGTGGGATTTTTCCGAAGGTCGTTTTTCCCGGCATTCCCTACCCTGTCATTCTTCTGGCAATCGTTGCCGTGGTTGCGGCCTATTTGCTGAAACGTCGCAAAACCGGCCGTCACATCTATGCAACCGGTTCGAATGAAGAAGCCGCAAGACTGTCAGGTGTCCTGGTCGATAGGACCAAGATCTGCGCTTACACCTTGTCGGGTGCACTTGCCGGGTTGGCTGGCAACGTTCTGATGTCAAGGCTCGTCACGGTACAGCCGAACGAAGGCGTCATGTATGAACTCGATGCCATCGCGGCGGCGGTGATCGGTGGAGCCTCACTGATGGGTGGGGTCGGCAACATTTCCGGCACAATGATTGGTGCCTTTATTATCGGCGTTCTGCGCAACGGTCTGAACATGGCCGGCGTCTCCGCCTTCATCCAGCAAATCGTGATCGGCTTCATCGTCATTCTGGCGGTCTATGTCGATCAGATCCGAAACCGGCGCTGACATGCCCGGTCTCTCAACAGCGCATCTTCAAACGGAGGAGAACTTATGAAGAAGCTGATTACGACCGCAATGATGGTAAGTGCACTGGCACTGTCCGGAGCTGCATCGCAGGCTGGCGAAATCGCCGTCATCGTGAAGACAACCAATTCCAATTTCTGGCAGAACGTCAACAAGGGCGCGACAGCGGCCATCGAAGGTGTCGAAGAACACACGATGAGCTTCAACGGCCCGGCATCGGAATCTGCTGTCGCCGATCAGGTCAACCTCGTTGAAAACGCGGTCAACCGTGGCGTCAAAGGTATCGTACTCGCCCCATCAGACCCAGAGGCCCTGGTCCCTGCCGTTAAGAAAGCCTTTGAGGCTCAGATCCCTGTCGTGATCATTGACAGTGGACTTGCCGAAAATGGCAAAGACTACTTCCAGGCGTTCCTGTCGACAGACAACTGTGCAGCAGGCCAGCTCGTCGCGGACAAGATGATTTCGGAAGTCGGGAAGGAAGGCAAAGTCGCCGTGATGTCCTACGTCGCCGGTGTCGGATCTGAAGTTGGCCGTGTCGGTTGCTTCGTTGAGCAGATCACCGAGAACTCGAACATTGAGATTGTCGGGCCTTACTACTCGCAGTCACAGATGGCGACTGCCCTGAACCAGACAACCGATGTTCTTGCCGCCAATAGCGATCTTGTCGGCATCTTCGGTGCAAACGAGCCGACCGCAATCGGCATGGGCCGTGCAATCGTGCAGGCAGGCAAGGCCGGCAGCATCACGGCACTCGGCTTTGACGGCAACTCCGATCTTCAGGATTTCGTCAAGGACGGTACGCTTGCAGGGACAGCAGTCCAGGGCTCCTTCCAGATGGGTGAACTCGGCGTACAGGCCGTTCTCAAACTTCTGAACGGCGAAGAAGTTCCGAGCTTCATCGATACAGGTGTTGTCCTTGCAACCAAGGAGAATATCGACAGCCCTGAGGTTCAGAACGTCCTTTATTGACGCACTTGGCCGGACGCTCCTGACCTGGAGCGCCCGGCCCAATTCCAGACTTTTGCTAGGACCGGCAATATGACCCTGCACTCCCAGTCTGGACCGCCATTGGTTCAGATGATCGACATTGAAAAGCACTTTGGCGGCATCCGCGCCGTGAACAACGTGTCGCTTGATCTTTATCCTGGCGAAGTTGTCGGCGTGCTTGGTCATAACGGTGCCGGCAAGTCCTGTCTGATGCGCATATTGTCGGGTGCGATGATGCCAAATGAAGGCACAATCAAGGTCAATGGGCACGCAGCTCATATTCAAAATCCGCACGATGCGCGCGAGTTCGGCATTGAAACAATCTACCAGACACTCGCCCTCGCCGATCATCTGAACGCACCTGCAAATCTGTTTCTTGGACGTGAACTGACGAACCGGTTCGGCGATCTGGACGACGCAAGGATGATGTCAGAATCTGAGCGTGTGCTGCGACGCCTGAACCCGAATTTCAAGAACCTCAACGACCCGGTCGCAAGTCTCTCCGGTGGGCAGCGCCAGGTGATAGCGATTGCACGGGCGATCTATTTTGAAGCGAAGATCCTGATCATGGACGAACCGACCGCGGCCCTTGGCCCCTCGGAAACGGCGATGGTGGGTGAGCTGATCAAACAGCTGCGGTCCGAGGGCATCGGCATCTTGCTGGTCAGCCATGACATGCACGACGTTTTCGAACTCTGTGACCGCGTCGTGGTGATGAACAAGGGCCGCGTTGTCGGCGCTCATCACATCGATGAAGTGACAAAGGATGATGTGCTCAGCCTGATCATCAAGGGCGAACTTCCGGCTGATTGGTCCGCTCGCAACCTGGAGCCTCAGGCATGATGGACACAAGAACGGACGTCATGAATTGCCTGGTGTGCGTCGAGCCTGGAAAGATGGCTCTGGAGACAAGGCCCATGCCGGTCAGTGCGCCGGAAGACTGGGTTCTGGTCGATATTGCCGCAATCGGAATTTGCGGGACCGACTATCACATCTTTGAAGGCAAGCATCCCTATCTGAATTACCCACGTGTCATCGGTCACGAATTGTCCGGTTATTTCGCCGAAGGACCCGAGGCGGGCAAACTCGTGGTGGTCAATCCTTACGTTTCCTGCGGCAAATGCCGGGCCTGTCGGCGCGGCAAACCGAACTGCTGCAGCAATATTGAAGTACTGGGTGTCCATCGCGACGGCGGCATGTGTTCACGCCTCGCTGTGCCCAGGCAGAACCTTTATTCAGCCGACGGCCTGACGGCCGAACAGGCTGCAATGGTCGAGTTTCTGGCCATCGGCGCTCACGCGGTTGCCCGGTCCGGGATATCCAGTGACGATCTTGTGCTGGTCACCGGTGCCGGTCCCATCGGCATTGGAACAGCGCTGTTCGCACGCCTTGCCGGCGCTGAAGTTCATCTTATGGATCTGAGCCGTGCACGCCTTGATCTTGCGAGCAAACTGTTCGGCTTCAACGCGCTTCACATCGCCGGTGACACGGTGCTGGAAGGCGAGCTTGCGGACGGCTTCGACGCCGTCTTCGATGCAACCGGAAATGCCAGGGCAATCGAAAACGGCTTTCCCTTGCTCGCGCATGGCGGCAGCGCCGTCCTGGTCAGCGTCGTGAAGGACGACATAACATTCAACGATGCCGAGTTTCATAAACGCGAAGCCCGGATCATCGGGTCGCGCAACGCGCTCAAGTCGGACTTTGACCGTGTCATGGACGCCATGCGCAGCGGCAAGATCCCAACAGACGCACTCGCATCGCGAAAGCTCGGCCTGAGCGAACTTCCGGAAGAGTTTCCGAAACTCGTCGAAGATCGGGAACACCTCATCAAAGTGCTGGTGTCCCCTTAAGAAAAGCCCTGACGAACCTTCACTGGTCTGTTTGCTGCAAGGTGTCAGGGCACACAGCGGCGCTGCAGTGCCTGGGGCACGGTCCTAGTGCCAGCCGACGCGCGGCGCAACGGGGATCCTGTCATCCGGCCTGCTGCTGATCATGTCCATATGCTCCTTCACAACAGCTGCGTAGCCCGCATCCTCGAAAAGATTTGTCATTTCCGACGGATCATCATGAAGGTCATAGAGCTCGCCTGTTTCCGTTTTCAGGTCGACCGACATCCGGTATCGTTGGCTCCGAACTGTTGTCAGATCCATATCAATGCCGCTTCGGGCAGCATCGACCTCCCACTCATTGAGTGCAAAGTCGCGACTTACCTTTCCAAGCATCACCGAGCGCAACGACCAGCCATTGTCAGGTGAAGCCTCAATACCGGCCAGATCCGCAAGTGTTTGCCTCAGATCCACCGTCGACACGGGATCTTTGACAACGACCCCTTCTGGAACGGATGGTCCACGGATAAGGCATGGCACACGAAGCAGGCCGTCATAGAGCATCGGCCCCTTGAGCAGAAGGCCATGATCGCCAAGCCACTCGCCATGGTCGCTGATAAAAACGATGATTGTGTTTTCAAGTTCGTTGCCTGCTTCAAGTGCTTCCAATATCCGGCCAACCTGAGCATCGATCCAGGCAATCATCCCGTAGTAGATCGCGGTGATGTCCCTGAGCTGTCGCTCGTCAAGCGGGTCCACAACGCCCCAGTTCTTGCCGCCTTCTGCATGCTCACGTTTAAGGTTATGCCGCACTGGGCTTTCCAGAAACGCGCGGTGCCACCAGGGCCGATTGTCCAGGTCAAGCTGCCAATGACGTGGAAGGTCGACCTCATCGGGATGATATAGATCGCACCAGGGTTTGGGCGCCAAAAAAGGAGGATGCGGATCCGGAAAAGAGACCCAGGCAAACAAAGGCTTGTCGCCCCTGTTCTTGATCATGTCGATCGCTCGATCCCCTATCCAGGGAGAAGAATGCCATCCTGGCTCGAGCGCAGACCGCCAGGCCTGAAAATGCGACGTTTCAGGCTGCACATGCTCTTTGGCACGATTCCAGCGAACACGTCCGCCGCCATCACCGTCCAGAAAGTTCTCGTAGTGGAGCGTATAAGGTGCCTCTTGCCAACCGCAGTGGTGGTGCGGACGCAGCATCAATTCAACCTGCCGGAAACCAAAATAGGGCCCGCCCCAATCGGCGGGAAAGTCTGCAGTGCTGTGATAACACTCCGGTGCACCGGTTGGATGGAAGGTTTCGTTGCTGGCAAAATGGGCTTTGCCGATAAACCGCGTTTCATAGCCTGCATCCGCGAAGACGTTGGCCAGCCCCAAGGACCCGATTTTCTCATCAAGGTTACGGCCATTGTCCCTGACGCCATGTGTATAGGGCAACTTGCCCGTTAAAATGGAGGCTCTTGCCGGCTGACACATTGGGTGGGGTGTAATGCACTTCGCAAACATTGCCCCGCCCCGGCCAATCCTATCGATGTTCGGCGTCTTCACATGCCGATCTTCGAGGCCAATGCAATCACCGCGCTGCTGATCCGTCGAAATGAGGATGACATTCGGTTTTTCGGTACGCGGCTTTTCAATGGTCATGAGGGGTTTGGTCCTAATTCTTTCGTGCGAAGCAAAGGTCGTTGCCGACGGGTTCTTCAGATCTCGCCCGCGAAGTGACAAAGCACGTCCGCGTCCTGCACTCTCTTTGCAGGTGGCGCCTCGTTGCGGCAAAGGTCCGTTGCGTGTGGGCACCGCGCAGCAAAACGACACCCTTTGGAACCTGCCGCACCATCTGCCAGCTTGGATGCCTTGTGTTTGCCACGCCGTTTTCGTGGGTCGGGCACCGGGACGGCATCAAGCAATGCGCGCGTATAGGGATGTTTGGGCGCCCGGAACAGTGCCTCTGTTTCCGCCAGCTCAACCACCTGCCCCAGATACATCACCGCTATGCGGTCGCAGATGTGTTCAACAACCGCCAGGTCGTGCGCGATGAACACATATGTGAGAGAAAACTCCTCCTGCAGATCCTGCAAAAGGTTCAGGATCTGAGCCTGAATGGAAACATCGAGTGCCGATACCGCTTCATCGGCGATGATCAATTCAGGCTGCGTGGCCAGCGCCCTGGCAATGCCCAGTCTTTGGCGCTGACCTCCTGAAAAGGCATTCGGATAGCGCATCAGGAATTCCGGCCTCAATCCAACCTGTCGTAGCAGTTGTGCCACACGCTCCGACAGGTCCTTGCCGCTCAGACCTTCAGACTTGCGCAGGCTTTGGCCGACAATTTCCAAGACGCGTAGACGAGGATTGAGCGAGGACTGAGGATCCTGAAACACCATGCGCATGTCTTTCCAGATATCGCGCAGTTCGGCCTTGCCACTCTGGCAAAGATCCACTTCCTGACCGTCCTTTCGGCGCAGGACAATACTGCCTGAAGACGGCTTGAGCACACGCATGATGCATCGGCCAAGGGTTGTCTTGCCGCTTCCGCTTTCACCGACAATGCCGAAGGTTTCGCGGCGGCGAACATCAAAACTGATGCCGTCGACCGCTCGAACCACATCCGTGGATTTGCCGAACAAACCGCCACCAACGGGAAAGTGCATGTTGAGGTCTCGAACCTCCAGGATCGCATCAGACATTTGCGGCCTCCTCCTGATAAAGGAAACAGGCGACATCCGTTTTGCCGGTTCTCAAAAGCCTGGGTTCATCCTTGTCGCAGATACCAGCCATGGCCTGGCCGCATCTTGTGCGAAAGGCACAGCCTGAAGGTCGTGCCAGCGGGTGGGGCACCATCCCCTTAATCGCCGGCAGCCTGCGGCGTTTCTCCATCCCCAGTTTCGGAACTGACTGCATCAGGGCCTGGGTATAGGGATGACGCGGATCCTCAAAGATCGAAAAGACATCGCCCTTCTCGACGACTTTGCCCATATACATGACCGAAACGTCTTCAGCGACTTCCGAGACGACACCAAGATCATGTGTGATGAGCAGGACGCCCATCTCCAACTCTTCCTTCAGTTCAGCGATCAGATCAAGGATCTGCGCCTGCGTAGTGACATCCAGTGCAGTGGTCGGTTCATCGGCAATCAGAAGGCGCGGCCTGCATGAAAGCGCCATGGCGATCATGGCGCGCTGACGCATGCCCCCCGACAATTCGAAGGGATAAGCCTCGAACCTTTCAGAAGGACGGGGAATGCCCACCTTGTCGAGCAACTCGATCGCCTGTTCCTTTGCTTCCAATTTGCTCACACGCCGATGCAGCTGGATCGTCTCGACAATCTGCTTTCCAATCTTCGTAATCGGCCCGAGTGAGGACATCGGCTCCTGGAAAATCATGGCAATGTCCTGTCCGCGGATTTCGCGAAGATCCCGCGAGCCAGGACGCATTTTCGCAAGGTCGACAGAACGCCCGTCTCCGGGCCGGTAAGTGATGCTGCCCTCCACGATCTTGCCCGGCGCATCAACAATCCGGAGGATCGAGCGTGCCATGATCGACTTGCCGCATCCGGACTCACCCAATATGCAGTGCGTTCTGTTTGCGTGAATGTCCAGATCGACACCTTCGACTGCCTTCACCACCCCATCGTCGGTAAAGAAATGCGTCTTCAGACCCCGGATCTCGACCAGCGGCTGCGCGTTTTGTCTTGTCTGGTCTGGTTCAGTGTGCATGCGGATCAGCGGCATCACGAAGGCCGTCTCCCAGAAAGTTGAGTGCCAGAACGGCAATCACGATCATCGTTCCCGGCGCAATCAGCAGCCAGGGTGCTTCAATGATCGAACGGATGTTCTGTGCCTCTTTCAAAAGCGTTCCCCACGACACGATGGGCGGCTGAAGCCCTATGCCAAGAAAGGACAGGGACGTCTCGGCCAGGATCATCAGCGGAACGGCCAGGGTCAAAGAGGCGATGATGTGACTGGAGAACGAAGGCACCATGTGTTTGCGGATGACCTCCCAATCCGTCAAACCGTCAAGGCGGGCCGCCGTGATGAAGTCTTCATTTCTGAGCGAGAGGAATTTGCCTCGAACCTCGCGCGCAAGGCTGGTCCACCCGATCATCGAAACAATAATGGTAACCACGAAATAGGTGTAAAGCGGTGGCCATCCGAGCGGGATCGCCGCGGCAAGTCCCATCCATAAAGGTATGGTGGGTATAGACCGCAAAAACTCGATCAGGCGCTGAATGAGGGTATCGACCCATCCGCCGTAGTAGCCGGAGAGGCCACCCAACGACACGCCGATCACCAGCGAGACGACAATGCCGACAAGCCCGATCGACATGGAAATCTTCGTACCGATAATGATGCGGCTAAGGATATCCCGGCCCAACCTGTCCGATCCGAGGAAATACACAATGTCACGTGGGTTCTTCGGGCCGAAGAAATGCGTCTTGGACGGTATCAGACCCAGGATCTCGTAGCTGTAGCCTTCCACGAAAAAACCGAGCGGGATGATCTTGTTCGGGTCTTCGACATAGCTGCGCCGCATTGTCGCCCGGTCCACCTGCATTTTCAACGCTTTGGCATGAAGCTGGAAAGAGCGCTTGCCATCCTCGTCTGTCACCAGGAAGTGAATGCCCTGCGGAGGAACGAAAATGCCCCGCCGGTTGGTCTCGTCGATCTTTTCCGGCGCTAGAAAATCGCCGAACAAGGCCATGAAATAGATGAGACCGGTGATCCAGAGACTGACATAGGCAACACGATGACGACGGAATTTGCGCCACATGAGAGCCCAGGGACCCAGCAGCTCCGGGGTGTGTTGTTCTTCAGTGCCCGACGGCCCAAGCGTTGTTTCAACGGTCATTGATAGCGAATCCTCGGATCAATCCAGGCAAGCAGCAAGTCGGAGACAAGTGTACCGATCACGGTCAGTATGCTGACCAGGAGGATGAGTGATCCCGCGAGATACATGTCCTGCACCAGCAATGCCCTGAGGAGAAGCGGTCCCGTCGTTGGCAGGTTCATGACAACTGCGACAATGATTTCCCCGGACACAAGTGTCGGAAGGATCCAGCCGATGGTCGAGACGAACGGATTGAGTGCCACACGGACCGGGTATTTGAGCAGCAGCTGGAACTCGGACATGCCCTTTGCGCGCGCCGTGACGACATACGGCCTGTAAAGTTCATCCAGGAGGTTGGCGCGCATGATGCGGATCAACGCAGCCGCACCCGAGGTGCCGACAACCACGATCGGCATCCATATGTGCGCCAGAAGATCCAGAAACTTGTCGAAGGTCCAGGGTTCGCCAAGATATTGCGGGCTGACAAGTCCGCCGACACTCTGACCGAAATACTTGAAGGCCACATACATCATCACCAGAGCGAGCAGGAAATTTGGAACCGCGAGCCCGATGAATCCAAAAAACGTGGCGATATAGTCCCCGGCAGAATATTTGCGAACGGCAGAATAAATGCCAATCGGAAGGGCTGTCATCCAGATGAAAAGAAGTGTCATCAGCGAAATGGCGAACGTCCAGCCGAGCTTGTCCCAGATGATGTCGTTGACGGGAATGTTCTTTTCAAAGGAGATCCCGAAATTGCCGTGAAACAGGATCTGGGACATCCATTTGAGATATTGAACATACATTGGCTGACCGAGACCGTACTGATCCCTCAGCGCCTGCATGGTTCCCTCGTCAAGGCCGCCGGAATCGCTCAACTCGGCTGCCAATGTGTCCAAATAGTCACCAGGTGGCAGCTGAATGATCACGAAGGTCACGACCGAAATCAAAAAGACGGTCGGGATCATGTAAAGAAGGCGCCGGTATAAAAAGCCAAACATATCCGATGTTGCCCGCCAGGGATGATGCCAGAGAAAAACCGCGAGGTGCCGGGAGGACATGGCAAACCTCGCGGTGGAGTGCACCCGGTCGCAACATTGAGAAACCGGGTGGCAAGTTTACTTATGGCAGATTGTCGCCGCCTTCGAAGTAAAACTGAGACGTATAGGGCGCCGGCGTCCACAGCTGGCCGGCAATTGGCATCGGGTCCACATGGTTGCGCAAATTGTTCCTTGCGATACCAAAGGCACCGTTGCTCTGGATAAGCCCCACTGTCAGCAATTGCTTGCTGGCACTGTCGATGAGTTTCACCAGCGACTCTTCCTGTTTTGCAGGGTCGGCAGTCGAAGTCACACCGCGGTAGATCTCAAAGAGTTCCTTGATCTCTTCCGGAGGCTCCGTTCCGGTGCTCGGATCCGCACCCCAGGCTGCCCATTTGGGAGCCCAGAACACTGCCTGGCCACGCGGCAGGTAACAGTCCGGATTGGCGTAGGCATCAACCAGTCCACCCGGGCAGTTCCAAAGATAAGCGTCATGTTCACCGGAACTGACAATCTCGAACAGGCGAGACCTGTCACTTGCCCTGACCTGGAAGTCGAGACCGACATCCTTGGCGTAACCGGCAACAAGTTCCATCACGTCCGGGTATTGCCAGCCGAATACATCAGCGACCAGAAACACAAGGGTGAACCGTTCGCCATCAGGCCCCAGTCGAAAACCATCCTCGTCCTTCTTGTCCAGCCCGATGCTGTCGAGCAGGGCACCGGCCTTTTCCGGGTCATAGCTTGTGGAGTGCTTTGCCCATTCTTCGTTGTAGAACGGAGACAGGGGATGCGGCGCTGTTTGAACCGGATTTCCCGCACCGAGATACACAATGTCGTTGATCGCTTCGCGGTCAACCGCGTGGCTGACGGCCTTGCGGAAATCGAGATTGTTGACGATCTCGTTTTTGACCGGATCTGCATTGTTTAGGTTGAACATGAGCGCTGTCTGGCTGCCAGGAATGTCTCCAACCTGATAGAAGTCGTATTTACCCCTGTCCTTGTTGTCGGTCAGCGCCGCCAGATTGACCGGCCGACCGATATGGCGCGCCATGTAGTCAATCTCTCCGTTGAACGCTTTCAGCAAGATGGCTTCAACGTCTTCCACCTGGTCCCAGGTAATCTGATCGATGTATGGCAGCTGCTGGCCATCCGGATCGACCTTCCAGAAATAGGGATTGCGCTCGGCAACGACCCTTTCTGTTGCGCCGTAGCCATTCTTCAGATGCCAGGGGTGCAGCGTCGGACGGTCGGCATTTTGCCAGAAAATGGGCGTGTGCATGGGACCGGCCTTCAGATTGAACAGCTGAACCCAATCTGCTGCCGCCGGCTCTGCATCCACCAGCTTCTGAACGTCCGGATTGTGATCGATATGGAATTGAGCGAGATAATGCTTCGGAAAGTTGACGACGTAATATCCGAACCCGTAGGCCATGTTCTGCAGGAACAGTCCATTCGGCTCCTCAAACTTGAACTCGACCGTCGTGTCGTCAATCTTTTTGACCTGCACCGGACCTGCCGTTTCGACAAAATTCGGGTGCTTGCTCGGTGTCAGCCGCTCATCAAGCAGAACCTCATACCAGAACATGATGTCATCGGCCGTGAACGGCTCGCCATCCGACCATTTCATGCCGTCACGCAGCTTGAACGTGAAGGTGGTGGCGTCGTCGGACACCTCAAAGCTTTCTGCGATATTCGGTTCAATGGAAGACCAGTTGGGGCTCCAGCGCACCAGGTTCTCAGATCCAATCAAGCGCACGATATTGTGCTGATCCCCGCCGCCAAGAATGGCACGGCGCAAGGTACCGCCATATTCGCCAACACTGGTGATCGGTTCCATTACCAAAGGTGACTTTGGCAGTCTTTCTTCAACACTTGGAAGCTCCCCCGCCTTGACCTTTTCGGCAAGTTGCGGTGCTTCCTTGAAGTCCGCTGCAAGAGCAGTTCCCATGTGCAGCATCGTCAGGGATGCCATGGCAACGCTACCGATCAGAACAGACTTCAAGTTTCTCTGCTTACTCATTTGCTCCTCCTCTATCAGCAAAGAGAATTCGAACCGTCACCAATTGGTGACCGAACCATCCGGGTGCCGCAGGTGCGGCGCTTCAACATGAGCCGGGCTTTGACCGGAGATCGCTTCTTCGTCGACCTCCACTCCCAGTCCGGGTCCTTCGGGAATTTGATAATTGGGGCCATCCAGAACGGGCTGAACGGGAAACAATGCGGGATCGTGAAATCCGAGATCCTCGACCGGAGATTGGCGCGTTTCCAGCCAGCTGAAATTAGACACAGCCGCTGACATGTGAACGGTTGCGGCCGTGCAGATGGGCCCAAGCGGATTGTGGGGCATCAAGTCGATGTAGAACCGCTCTGACCAGCCCGCGACCTTCATCGCCTCGGTGAAGCCACCGATATTGCAGATATCGAGACGCATATATTGCGTCAGCCCCTGCTCCAGAAAGGGAGCGGCAGCCCATTTTGATGCGAACTCCTCACCGACAGCAAAAGGGATATTTGTCATCGTACGCAGCGATGCATACGCCTCCGGCGCTTCGCTGCGAATGGGCTCTTCCAGAAAGTCCAGTGTACCGGCTGGCAGCATGGCGCAGAAGCTGGCGGCCTCAGCAACACTCAACCGGTGGTGCATGTCGATGCCTAGCGTGACCGCGTGTCCGAATTCCTTTCTGATTTCAATCAGATCTCCGGCCACATCCCCAAGACCGGCCTTCGGGTCGAAAGTCACATTGTCTCTGAAGTTCGACGGATAGATCCTTATGCAATCCCATCCCGCCTGCACGAGTTCACGGCTTTGCCTCAGCAGCTCAGAGCGCGTTGTCGCCATAGTGCTCGCGAATGTCGGAACGACATCTCGCTGCCGACCGCCGAGCAATTGATAGACCGGTACGCCCAGCCGCTTACCCAGAACATCATGCAGCGCGATGTCGATTGCGGAAAGAGCCGCCGTCAGGACCCTGCCACCTTCAAAATACTGACTGCGGTAGCATTCCTGCCATATCCGGCCGATGCGCCTGGAATCCTGACCCAGAAGAAAGGAAGCAAAATGATCGATCGCTGCCGAGACCGCCCCTTCCCGTCCGGAAAGGCCGCTTTCACCCCAACCATGCAATCCGTCTTCCGTCACCAGCTTGACCAGCAACTGATTTCGTTTGCCCACACGAACGACAAAGGGCGTGATGGATGCAATCCGCGCTGCGCGATCCTCCCATCCCCGCGAGACTGGCGTTGCCTCATAGTCAACAACTCCTGAAGCCTCTTTCATGTCGTTTACCTCTCTTCCAATTGCAGGCAAGCTACACCAACAATTTCAAATCGTCGACTATTTTTTTAATTTAGTCGACTTTATTTATGTTTTTGACGTACCTTTTTCTGTATATTCACGAACAAAGTGCAGCAAAAGATCAAAACTACGGATTGAGCGGACGCGTTTCGGTTGCTACCAATGACGCGCGGACGACACGTCACCGAAGGGAAAGCATGAGCGCATTCAGCAAATCCGATGACCAGGAAGCTTCGTTATATGAAGCAGTGCTCGACGAGATCTCAACGGGTCGTCTTGAGGCCGGTCAAAGACTGAAAGTGTCGGAGCTGGCCAATCGCTTCGGCGTGAGCACAAGCCCCGTTCGCGAAGTACTGCGCCTACTGCAAGGTGAAGGGTTTGTTGAAATTCACCCAAACCGCGGCGCGGTGGTCAAGCAGGCGGATGCCAATACCATTCAGAATATCTTCGAAGTGCTTCAGTTGCTGGAGCCCTATTTTGTTTCCTGGTTCGCCGACTACGCCCAGCCGGAAATGATTGAGGAGATGGAAGACATTCAGCGGCGGATCGAGGAACTGCCAACTGCTGATCTGATTGCCTTTCGAAAGCTGGATATTGAATTTCATTGGGCGATTTGTCGCCAGCACTACAATCACGTCGCGGCCGATCTCTGGAGGAAGCTGCGCACCGCGTTGAATGTCCACGGTGCAAAACTGAGAATCAGCCCGGTCCGGTATCAGACGATCATGGAAGAGCATCGGGAGCTGATCGCGGCATTCAAGGCGCATGACGCGGCACGCGCTGAAGCGGCGATCAACAAGCACGTTGCCGGATCATTCACGCAAATGTCGCAACAGATGCGCGCGCTCGGCATCTGAACTCCGCCGGGTGCCTAGGGCATGCGGGTTATTGCTGCAGCACAAACTCAGCGCATCTTGAGCCCAGCATCATTGCCGGCGCATTTGTATTGCCCGCATTGATATCCGGAACAGCAGACATATCGCAAACGCGCAGTCCCTCGACACCGCGCACCCTGAGTTTGGCATCAAGGACCGCCATGGTGTCGCCGTCCGCCCCCATCCGGGCCGTACCGGCGGGATGGTAGTTTGTTTTGACAAACCTCTTGCAATGCTGCCTGAGCGCATCATCGGATGTGTCGGCTGCATCGGGGATAGCAACCCGTTGCAATCTGGAGGCAAGCGGGTCGGTGCGAAACGCTTCCAGGAAAAACCGCTGCCCGGCGATCATCTCCTCCATATCCTCTTCGTGCTTCAGAAGATTGGGGCACACGATCGGCATGTCGGCAGGATCGGCAGATGCCAGTTTTACCTCTCCACGAGATTTCGGCTTTACAACCACCGTTGTAACGGTGACGCCGTAGCCATCTTTCAGTTCAGACTGCGCATCGCGGTCAAGATAGACGATCGGCACGCAAAAAGCCTGGATCGTCGGGTTTTCAGTTCGATCACGCGGATTGACAAAAGCCCCGGCCTCGACACCCGCTGATGTTATGCGTCCGCTGCCGAATACCTTGTACTGGATCCCGTTCCACAGCATTCGCCACCCTTCGCCCTGACGGTAGTAGCCGTGCGGGCCGTTGGCATATGCGGTGATGGGCACTTCCGGGTGGTCGATCAAATTCTGCCCGACACCCGGAAGATCCGCTTCCACCTTGATGTCGTGCTCTGCAAGATGGGACGGATCGCCGATCCCCGACAACATCAGAACCTTGGGTGTAACCAGTGCACCGGCCGCGAGAATGACTTCGCCATCCGCGTGAGCTGTCTCAACACCATTCTGGTCGCGGTACCGGACACCGACGACCCGCCCGTTTTCAACAATAATCTTCTCCACCTCAGCCTGAAGCTTGATGGTTAGCCGGCTATCGTTTTTCAATGGTTCAAGAAAAGCGTAAGCGGTCGAGCTGCGTCTGCCGTTGCGGTTGGTGAACTGATAAAAGCCCACACCGCGCTGCGAAGTTCCGTTGAAATCGGTATTGTAAGGTTCGCCGAGCGATTGTACCGACTGGACAAACCAGCGAGACATCGTATCGACATAGCCAGGATCGGAGACTTTTACTTCACCATCAGTTCCGTGAAGGTCCCCCGCCAACCGGTTATTGGCTTCCATGCCCCTGAAATGCGGCAACACATCGGACCAGGACCAGCCCGGATTATCGTTGTTTTCGCGAAGAAGCTCGTTCCAGGCATCATAGTCGCCCGGTCTGCCGCGCATATAAACCTGAGCATTGACCGAAGATCCGCCCCCAAGAACATGCCCCTGCGGGATGTCATGCACCCGGCCATCAAGATGCGGTTGGGGAACCGTCTTGTGGTACCTCATATACTTGGACCCATTGATCATTTTGAAGATGCCTGGGGGCATGTCCAGGAGTGGGTGCCGATGAGAATGGCCGGCCTCCAGCAGAAGCACCCGCGCATTGCCTTTTGTGACCAGCCGTGCAGCCGCGACTGCACCACCGGACCCACCCCCGACAACGATATAGTCATAGGCCGCAGTCATTCCTCTCCCCAGTCAAATGTCACCCGGACAAACTCCCATGCCGCTTTGAGGTGATTGGTCAGAGCTTCTTCCGCGGCAGCCGGATCTCGCTCCAGAATGGCATCCAGAATTGCCTTATGAGCGATGTAGTTCACCTCGTTCCTCTCCGGCGAACGCAGCATCTGGTCCCACTGCGGAGCCAGCCATGAGGTGTAGCCTTCGTGAATGGCGGGAAAAATCGGATTTCTTGGTATCCGGTAAAGTACGCCATGAAACGCCACATCGGTCTTGTAGAACTCCAGTGAATCCGGGATAGCCTTGCGATTGTTCTCCAGCGCGGTTTTCAGGTCGACAATGTCTTCTTTGCGCGCCGACATCGCCGCATCGCGAACTAGAGCACGCTCCATAAAGACACGGCTGTCATAGAGGTTCTTGATGCCGGTCTTGTCCGTTAGAAGATGCTGCACGACATTCCCGCACGCGTGCAGAACGGTCGCATAGTCGGGTTTGCGCACAATCGGCCTGAAGCGCGGCCGCGTTTCGACCAGGCCGCGGCTCGACAGCTTTGAAATAGCCTCACGGATCACTGTTCGACTTGTGCCGAACTGTTCCATCAACTCTCGCTCAGCCGGTAGCGGCGCTCTGTTTTTGAGCTGCCCTGACGCGATCTGTGCTTCGAGCGCTGCCACCACATTGTCAGCAGCACGCCCAGCGTCGTTACCGATCTCCACGGAAGTTCTATTTTCCATCTCAACCCTCTATTGATCGCCTTTTTGGTATGACAGAAAATAACTCTTGGTAAAACCATTTTTTCAAAGCTATTTTCTGATTAAGAATTTTAGCGTTTTATTTCAATTATTTAAGAAATTTTTCGCACTGCTTGTTCAAATTTGGTTTGACATTTCCACTTCCCTGCACCTTATTAAATTTAGTTTGGTCATACCAAAAGGCGTTAGCTTAGTGTTCGATTTCACATTTACCGATGGGCGACCCATTTCCGCGGGCATGTACATCAACGGCCGTTGGATAATGCGTGATTCCAGTGCGGCAATTGAAGTCGAAAATCCTGCGACCGAGGCCATTTTGGCAACGATCATCGAAGGAACCGAGGAAGACGCTGTCACCGCTCTTAAATCCGCCCAGGCCGCACAACCCGCGTGGGCCGCGTTGCCCGCAATTGAACGTGGTAAAGCGGTAGCTGCACTGGCAGATGAAATTGAAACAAATCAGGATGGGTTGGCGCGACTGGTGAGCCTTGAGCAAGGCAAACCTCTGGCCCACGCACATGACGAAATTGGTGCGACGCAGACTTTCTTGCGCTACGCGGCTGAAAACGCGCGGCGGATTGAGGGCGACATCGTCACATCCGACAATACCTGTGAGGAAATCCACATTCGCCGCCATCCCTATGGTGTTGTGGTCGGCCTGACAGCCTGGAACTACCCTTCCGCGCTGGCTGCTCGAAAGCTTGGCCCTGCGTTGGTTGCAGGCAACACGTTCGTCTTGTTGTCCCACGAGGCAACCCCCCTTTCAGGTCTTGCCTTGGCAGCGTTAAGTGAAAAAGTCGGCATTCCTGCCGGGGTCTTCAACGTCGTCACCGGACGCGGTCGCGTTGTCGGAGAAACCCTGGTCAAGAGCCAGCTTTCCAATCTTGTTACCATGACTGGCAGCACCCGTGCCGGTCAGGAGATCTATCGGGCCAGCGCAGATCTTATCAAGGTCATCCGGCTGGAACTCGGCGGCAAGGCCCCTTTCATTGTCATGGAGGATGCCGACATAGACGCCGCAGTCAGCGCAGCTGTCGCAGCCCGTTACACCAATTGCGGACAGATCTGCACCTGCAACGAACGCATGTATCTGCATCGCGGGATCGCGGACGAATTTCTCGAAAAGTTCGTCCAGGCTTCCAAAGACCTGACCATCGGTGATCCGCTGAGTCCAGTTGATCTAGGACCCAAAGTGAGCCGGTTTGAGCGTGACAAGGTCGCACAGATCGTCGCCGCCAGCATCAATTCCGGCGCTGAAGTGCTTCTGGAAGGCGGCATCCTGGATAACGGTGCTTATCAGAAGGGGCACTGGCTTGCGCCGACCGTTCTGGAAACCAAGAACAACAGCCTGCCGGCAATACGCGACGAGGTATTCGGACCGGTGGCAACCGCAATGCGGATCGACAGTTTTGAGGAAGCTGTACAACTGGCCAACGATACCCAGTTTGGCCTCTCGGCTTATCTCTTCACCAATAACTACAAAAGACTGGCACGTGCACCCTACCTCCTGAAATTCGGCGAACTCTACCTCAACCGGTCGAATGGCGAAGCCGTTCAAGGTTTCCATACCGGTTGGGGCATGTCCGGACTTGGAGGTGAAGACGGCCGCTATGGCTTCGACAACTATCTGCGCAAGCAGACAGCTTATCTGAATTGGGGTTAGCGCCTCATAGAAGCGGCCCGGAGGATTTTGGCCGCACCTTTGTGGAGGAAAAAATGAAACGTACTCTCTTGATGGCAACTGCCGTTGCAATCGGCGCGATGACGACAATGGCATCGGCATCCGGACTTCCGCCGCTGGAGCAAAAAGACCGCTACAAGGTCGGGTTTGCGCAGATGGAATCCAACAACCCCTGGCGCATCGCGGAAACCAAATCCTTCCACGACACCGCTGACAGCTGCGGCTGGGATCTTATTGCGACCGATGCTGCAGGCTCTGCCGCAAAGCAGGTGGCCGATGTCGACAGCATGATTGCTCAAGGCATCGACGTCCTGTTCTTGCCCCCGCGCGAGGAAAAGCCACTCATTCCTGCAGTGAAGAAAGCCAAAGCTGCCGGCATACCGACATTCCTCGTTGACCGTTCTGTCGACCCGAATGCAGCCAAGCCTGGCGAAGACTTCGTTGCCTTCCTTGGTTCTGACTTCATTGATCAGGGCCGCAGGGTCGCCGAGTGGACAATCGAAAACTTCGAGGGCGACAAGGGTGTCATCGTTCAGCTGGAAGGCACGACCGGATCTTCACCGGCCAACGACCGCAAGAAGGGTTTTGACGATCGCATTACGCAAGATAGCCGCTTTGAAATTGTTGCATCCCAGTCAGGCGATTTTGCGCGCGACCTCGGACGCCAGGTCATGGAGACACTGCTTCAGGCTCATCCGGACGTGAACATTGTCTATGCCCATAACGACGAGATGGCGATTGGCGCTATTCAGGCACTCGAACTGGCAGGCCGCAAGCCTGGTCAGGATGTTCTGGTCGTCTCGATCGACGGGACCCGGGACGCTTTGCAGGCGATCATCGACGGAAAGATGGGCGTCACCGTTGAAAGCTCACCTTTCTTCGGACCGCTCGCTTGCGAAACCATGAAGCGTTACGCCGCTGGCGAAACCATCGAACCATGGGTTCAGGTGAAAGACCGCATTTTTACTCCCGAAAATGCAGCGAAGCACATCGACGAGGCCTACTGAACCCCGCCTGCCGGAAGGGACATCCCTTCCGGCATTTTCTTGAATTCTGAAATCCGAACTGGAGTGGATATGGCGCCGCTATTAGCCATGTCTGGGATAAAGAAGCATTTCGGTGGGGTGCCAGCACTCAGACGCGCTTCGCTTGAAATCGAACCGGGAGAAGTCCACGCCCTGATCGGTCAAAATGGTGCGGGCAAATCCACCCTAATCAAGATTCTGACCGGCCTTTACAGGCGCGACGAGGGCGACATCGAATTCACCGGAGCACCCAGTCACCTGACCTCTCCCAGAGAAGCACAGGAAACCGGCATCGCGACGATTTATCAGGAACTGAACCTGGTGCCGCTGCGTTCTGTCAGCGAAAATGTCGTCATGGGCCAGGAGCCCAGATCGCTCGGCTTTCTCATCAACTGGCCTGAAGCACACAGACGAACCCGTGAAATTCTCTCGCGCTTTGGCATCGACATCGATGTGACCGCGCCTCTCGGCAGTTATTCGACCGCAATTCAGCAGCTTGTCGCGATTGCCAGGGCGGTTTCCATGGATGCCAAACTTGTCATCATGGACGAACCGACATCTTCGCTCGACAGTTCTGAGGTTGAAATCCTGTTCAGTGTCGTGCGCGAGCTCAAGTCATCTGGCGTCTCGGTTCTCTATGTGTCCCACTTCCTGGATGAATTGTTCCAGATCTGCGATCGCGTCACCATCATGCGCGACGGACAGACGGTCGGGTGCGAGACGATTGCAGACACGTCAAAACTGGACCTGATCGCTGCCATGCTCGGACGCGATGCAGAAGAAATTGCCGCGGAAGGTCTGACAGAGCTTTCAGGCGGCAAACAGGACTTTGAAGAAATCGTGCTTCAAGTGGACAAGGTCTCAACCGGACCTCGCCTGACCGATTTTTCCATGACCCTTCACCGCGGCGAGATCGTCGGCCTTGGTGGCTTGCTCGGCGCAGGCAGAACGGAAGCCGCCCGTTCCATCTTCGGACTGGATCCCCTGACCAGCGGTGACATGCATCTGAAAGGTGCGCCATACGAGCCCACAGAACCGGCCGAAGCCATCAAGGCCCGGATCGGATTTCTGACGGAAGACCGCAAAGCGGAAGGCATCATCCCGCATATGTCGGTGCGGGAGAACCTGACGCTGGCCCTGCTGCCGCACCTTCGAAAGAGCGGACAGATTGATCTCGAACGCGAAAAGGCGCTTGTCGAAGACTTCATCAAGCAGCTCGGGATCAAGACGGCCCATATGGATCAGCCGATCCGGGAGTTGTCCGGCGGCAACCAGCAAAAGGTGCTCCTTGCACGCTGGCTGGCGACCAAGCCTGACATCCTCATTCTGGATGAACCAACGAGGGGGGTTGATGTCGGCGCAAAACGCGAGATCCAGACCATCATCCGGAACTTTGTCGATGAAGGTCACGCGGTTATTTTGATCAGTTCCGAATTCGAAGAGCTGGTCGAAGGCGCCAATCGCATTGTTGTGATGCACGAAGGCAAGGCCGTTTCAGAGCTCACCAACCCCGGCATCACCGAGAACGCGCTCGTCAGGGCCCTCGCACATCACGAGGAGCCTGCATTATGACCAGCCTCACGTCTGAAGAACCCATGCGAACAGATTTCACGAACCGGTTGAAGCAGCATGGAGGGCTTGTTGCCCTGGCAGTCATTCTGATCTTCAACATCCTCGTCACGCCAAATTTCCTGCAGGCGCAGACACTGGCCGTCAACATCTCCCAGGTGGCAACAATTGCGATTGTCGCAATGGGCATGACATTGGTGATAGCGACCGGTGGCATTGACCTGTCTGTCGGCGCTGTCATGGCACTGAGCGGTGCGCTTGCACCGCTCATTTTCCTTTCCGATTTCGGCACCACCTACCCGGTACTGGGACTTCTGGCTGCGCTTTTCTTTCCACTCGTCGCAGCTCTTGTCTGCGGATTGTTCAACGGCGCGATCGTCGCTGTCTTGAAGGTTCAACCGATTATCGCAACGCTGATCCTGTTCATTTCAGGCCGTGGCATTGCCCAGGTACTGACCAACGGCAATCTTCAGACCTTTTCCAATCCCGAGTTCAGTTACCTCGGTACGGGAAAGATCCTAGGCTTTCCGTTTCAGGGCTGGCTGGCAATCGCAATTGCCTGCTTGCTGTTCTGGCTGGTCAACAGGACCATTTTCGGCCGTTACCTGCTTGCGATCGGTGGCAATGAACGCGCCGCTAAACTCTCCGGCGGACCTGTTCGCCGGGTCAAGATCGGTGCCTATGTCATCTGTTCGGTTCTGTCCGGCCTCGCAGGACTTATCGTTGTCGCCATCAACTCGGCCTCGGATGCAGCGCGCAACGGCAACCTGATGGAACTTGATGCAATCGCGGCAGCGGTTGTTGGTGGTGCGCTGCTTCAGGGTGGCAAGGCCCCGATCTTCGGCGCCATTCTTGGCGCGGTTATCATCCAGCTTGTCAAATACACGCTGCTTGCCAATGGCGTTGAAGACGAAGTCGCCCTGATTGCCAAAGCTGTGATCATTCTGGCTGCGGTCTACATCCAGCAAGCGCGAAAGGAATGATCCGTGCTTGATCAAAACGCTTTTGACCTGCGGAAATATATTTCCCGCAACCCGCAATCTGTCGCCGTCTGGATCGCGCTGATCGTTCTGATCGCGTTCGGACTGATGCGCTACGACAACTTCGGCAGCGCCTATAACATCACGTCGTTCCTGAACTACAACGCCATGTTCATCGCGATCTCGGTCGGCATGTGCTTCGTTATCCTGACCGGTGGCATAGACCTGTCGGTCGGTTCGGTTGCCGCATTCACGTCGGTCGTCGCAGCTTACCTCAGCCCATACGGGATCGAAGTTGCGATGCCCCTGGCAATCCTATCCGGTGTTGCCTTCGGTCTCTTCAATGCGATCTGCATCGTCTATCTGCGGATTCCTCCTTTCATCACGACGCTTGCGACGATGCTCGGCGCAAAGGGGGGCTCGCTTGTGATTTCCGGAGCGCAAACCATCTCGGTCGATTGGGGGTCCAACTTCACCAAGCTCGGCATGGAAAAGGCATTTGATGTTGTTCCCTGGACTATCGTGCTCGTCGCTATCCTGGTCGTGGCGCTCTGGATCGTGCTGGAAATGACAAGCATCGGCAGAACCATTCTGGCTGTTGGTGGCGGCGAAGACGCTTCCGTGATGATGGGGCTCAAGGTCAATCGAGCAAAGATTTTCGCCTATGCGCTGTCGGGTGGCTGCGCGGGTCTGGCCGGTGTTTTTCTCGCGTCCGGTTTCGGTGCCGGGCAGCCACTGGAAGGTGTCGGCTGGGAGCTTTCGGCCATCGCCTCCGTTGTGGTTGGCGGCACGTTGCTGACCGGTGGACTGGGGTCCATACCGGCAACGGTTGCCGGGGCCTTGCTTCTTGGTCTTGTCTTCAACATTCTCAACTTTGAAAACGGTAAGGGGTGGATCAGCTTCAGTGCTTACTGGCAGATGGTTATCCGTGGTGCATTTCTCTTTGCGGTCATTTTGTTCCAGACCCGTGTGATGAACCGCAACACGGTTGTGGGGCAAGGCTGATGGCAGCAATCAAATCCATCGAGACAAAGCTCTTCCACGTTCCCCTGGCTGAGGTGCTGGTTGACGCGAAACACGGCACGCACACGCTGTTTGAACTCGTAACGGCAACGGTCACACTCGAGGACGGCTCCACCGGCACAGGTTACACCTACACCGGCGGCAAAGGCGGTCATGCCATCGCGGCAATGATCCACCATGACCTTGCACCGTTTCTGATCGGACAGGACGCCGCCTGTGTCGAGGGGCTTTATGACGGCATGCAATGGCATGTCCACTATGTCGCCAGAGGCGGCATCGCGTCCTTTGCCATCTCTGCGCTCGACATTGCCATGTGGGACATTCGCGGCAAATCCCGCGAGTGGCCATTGTGGAAGCTTGCCGGCGGAGCAGACAGTTCCTGCAAGGCCTATTGCGGCGGAATTGATCTGAATTTTCCGTTGCCAAAGTTGCTCGACAGTGTTCAGAGCTACCTCGATCGCGGCTTCAACGGCGTCAAGATCAAGATCGGGCAACCAACGCTTGAGGAAGATGTCGAGCGTGTGGCCGCGGTCAGGAACCTGATTGGCCCCAACGTTGCCTTTATGGTCGATGCAAATTATTCAATGTCCGTCGACGAGGCGATCAAGGCTGCAAAAGCCTTTGCACCCTTCGACCTGCTGTGGTTCGAGGAGCCCACCATTCCCGATAACTACAAGGGATATGGCCAGATCGCAGACGCAACGGGCATGTCCCTCGCAATGGGCGAAAACCTGCACACGATCCATGAATTTGAATATGCCTTCGACCAGGCGAAACTGAGCTTTGTCCAGCCGGATGCGTCCAATTGCGGTGGCATTACCGGCTTCCTGCAAGTCGCGGATCTGTCCCGACAACATGGTGTGCCGATCTGCAGCCACGGAATGCAGGAACTTCATGTCAGTCTCGTATCTGCGCAGTCGAATGCAGGCTGGATCGAAGTACACTCCTTTCCGATTGACCAGTACACGCGGCAGCCGCTAGAGGTGAGAGATCATCTGGCGCGCGCACCGGAGATGCCGGGAACCGGCGTCAGTTTCGACTGGTCGCTACTCGCCCCCCATAAAGTGCTTACATTTCAGAGGCCAAAATGATCAGCCAGGCAGCCGTCTATCGCGGCGACAAGACCTTCTCACTTGAGCAAAAAAACGTTCAGCCACCGGGCCCCGGCGAGGTGCAGATCAAAGTCGCCTATTGCGGAATTTGCGGAACCGACTTGCATATCTTTCTCGGGCACATGGACAAACGTGTTGGCTTTGAAAGAACGATCGGCCACGAAATGTCCGGCACAATTTCGGCAACCGGCGAAGGTGTAACAGGACTTTCAACGGGGCAGCGCATTGTTGTCAGGCCCCTGGACCATTGCGGAGATTGTCCGGCCTGCAATGCAGGGCATGAGCACATTTGTCACAATCTCAAATTCATTGGCATCGATTCAGAAGGTGCCTTTCAGGAATACTGGAACGTACCGGCGCATACGATCCACGTTTTGCCCGAGGGCCTCGATCTTTCACATGCTGCTTTGATCGAACCACTGGCTGTTGCCTGTCATGACGTTGAGCGGGCCAAACTGGTCAAAGATGAAGATGTGCTCGTGATTGGCGGAGGCCCGATCGGTTTGCTGGTCGCGCTTGTCGCTCGCCAGGCAGGCGGCAATGTCGTCATCAGTGAAATCAGCGAAACCCGACTGGCCTATGCCGCAAAACTTGGCTTCAAGACCATCAACCCGAAAACCGAGGACCCGGTTGAAAGGGTCAACGCGCTGACCGGAAACAAGGGGGCAGACGTTGTTTTTGAAGTTTCCGGCAGTCAGCCCGGTGTCGACCTAATGACGGCTGCAGCCGCCACACGGGGCCGGATTGTCATGGTTGCCATCCATGCAAGCAAACCGACGATCGACCTCTTTCAGTTTTTCTGGAGAGAACTTGAATTGTTCGGCGCGCGTGTCTACCGGCCAGAAGACTACGACACGGCCATGCGTCTCTTGAACGAGGGTGTCGTCGACTGCGCCTCCTTCATCACGGACATAAAACCGCTTGGAGAAATTCAGACTGCCTTCACGGCACTGACGCAGAACCCGAGTGCCATCAAATCAATGATCCAGATTGCCAAGGATTGAAAATGAGCGTTTTGGACACTTTCAACCTTGCCGGCAAAACCGCGCTTGTCACCGGTGCAAAACGGGGTATCGGCAAGGCCATGGCCGTGGCACTTGCCGAAGCAGGTGCAGATATCGTTGCCGTCAGTGCAAGTCTCGAAGCCTCGGGCAGCGACGTAGAGCGAGAGGTAACGGCCCTCGGTCGGCAGTTTTCCGCATATCAATGCGATTTCTCGGATCGGGCTGCCCTTATATCCTTTATTGAAGCGGTCAAACGCAACCATCCGGTGATCGACATACTGATCAACAATGCCGGCACCATCAAACGCGCTCCGCTTCAGGACCACGGTGACGATATCTGGGACGAGGTCATTGAGGTCAATTTGTCTTCCCAATTCATACTCACCCGTGAGATCGGCAAGGGCATGGTCGAAAGAGGATCAGGGAAGGTTATCTTCACTGCATCGTTGCTGACATTCCAGGGTGGTATCACCGTTCCGGGCTATGCTGCCTCGAAGGGTGGCATCGGGCAGTTGACCAAAGCCTTTGCAAACGAGTGGGCAGCCAACGGCATTAACGTCAACGCCATTGCGCCGGGTTACATCGCGACAGACAATACGGAAGCTTTGCGGAACGATCCGGTCAGATCGAAATCGATCCTGGAGCGCATTCCGGCCGGACGGTGGGGCAAGGCAGAAGACTTTGCAGGCCCGGCTGTTTTTCTGGCGTCTCCAGCATCCGACTATATGCACGGTACCGTAATGACCGTGGATGGCGGCTGGATGGGCCGCTGACACCGTTTCAGGGATGTGGCTCGAGAGGCGAACTCTTTCCTGCCATGTCCCTGAGCCAGTGAACAACTCGCAACACCGCCGATGATCGCTGCACACCCTTTCGGTGCAGCAGATAAAGCGCTGACGAACTGTCCAGATGTGTCCTGGCAACCACGGCCAGCCTGCCGCTTTCCAGATCACGGCTGACGAGAAAACCGCTTGAGAGCGCTACCCCCTGTCCGGCAATAGCTGCATCGAGCGCCAGAGCTGTCTGGTTAAACCGCATGCCGCGCGCACCCTCACCGCTCCCAGTGTCACATTCGCGTAGAATGAGTGGCCATAAATCATGATCGTCATGCAGTCTCGGCAGTGCTGCGAGCTCCGATACGGACAACGGCAATTCGCAGTCCCTCACCAGCGAAGGTGCTGCCACGGCTAGAATGTCGTTTGAAAACAGCAGGTGTTCTTGAAGGCTGGCGCCGAAAGGCGGGCTGCCAAGGCGAACTGCCAGATCAATACCATCGGTGCGAAAGCTGGACACCTTGTCTGTTGCCATCACTCTGAGATCAATGTCCGGATGCGCCGCACTCAGGTCAGGCAGGTTTGGGATCAGCCACTTTGCTGCAAAACTTGGGGGTACGCTGATGATCACACGTGCGCTGCCGGGTCGAAGATCCTCCATCGCCCCCCGCATCAAAGCAAAGGCTTCAGATATCCGGCCATGAAAGCTGCGCCCGGCGGACGTGAAAGACAATCCCTTCGAGTGCCTCTCGAACAGCATCACCCCGAGCCCGGCTTCCAGCGCTCTGACCTGTTGTGCCACAGCCCCTTGCGTGACACCAAGTTCCTGCGCAGCAGCTCGAAAATTGAGATGCCGGCCGGTTGCCTCAAAGGCTTTAAGCCCGTTCAGGTTCGGTAACTGAGATAACATGTCAATAGTTTTTCTACATTCACAACGCGCGAAACATAGCTCGTAAACGCTGGAAATGCGAGATACCTTGCCAGAACCAGGTCAAAGGAGCGCAATTATGACTGTAGAAAAAGTAGCCCTCATTACAGCTGGCGGCAGCGGCATGGGCGCGGATGCTGCAAAACAGCTCGCGCAAGATGGATTCAAGATTGGTATCCTGTCTTCTTCCGGGAAAGGCGAACGTCTCGGCCAGGAACTGGGAGGGTTCGGTGTGACCGGCTCAAACCTGGAAACCGGTGACCTGCAGCGTCTGGTCGATGGCGCCATGGAGCGTTATGGGCGCGTCGATGTGCTGGTCAATTCAGCAGGTCATGGACCAAAGGGCCCCGTCCTGGAAATCTCCGACGACGACTGGCACAAGGGCATGGATGTCTACTTGTTGAATGCAATCCGCCCGACATGCCTCGTGACGCCCATCATGCAGAACCAGGGCGGCGGCAGTATCATCAACATTTCCACGTTTGCGGTGTTCGAACCCGACCCTCTGTTTCCGACATCAGCCGTCTTCAGGGCAGGTCTTGCGGGTTTCACGAAACTGTTTGCCGACAAATACGCTGCCGACAACATTCGCATGAACAACGTCCTGCCCGGCTTCATTGACAGCCTGCCGGAAACAGAAGACAGGCGTGCACGTATCCCTATGGGTCGCTACGGTCGTGCCCAGGAAGTGTCGTCACTTATTTCATGGCTGGCCTCGGAAGGCGGCACCTATATGACAGGACAGAACCTTCGCATAGATGGTGGCCTTACCCGGTCTGTCTAGGCTGCCTTAGGCCGCGCCGGCTCATCAGGTCATCACATCGGGGGCGGTTCGGCCGGTATAATGTGTCAACCTGCTGAGCTCCGCGACCGCCTCTGCGATGTCTTTCAGCGCGGCCTGTGTCTCAACGCCAAGATCGCCATCCGTCGGTGCATAGCGTTCCAGGTAAACGCGCAAAGTCGCGCCTTCCGTTCCCGTGCCGGACAAACGCAAGACACCGCGCCCGCCGCCCGCAAACCAGATCCGGATCCCCTGATTGTTGCTGACGGAACCATCGACGGGATCCTGATAGGAAAACTGGTCGGCAGCAGTCACCTGGCAGTTGCCCGCGGTCTTGCCCTCAAGCTCTGGCAGTCTGGCAATTAAATCGGCCATCATCTCCTGTGCGGCGTCTGCACTGACGGCCTCGTAGTCGTGACGCGAATAGTAGTTCCGGCCATAAGTCGCCCAATGATCTTCAAGAACATCACGGACGGAAACGGCACGTTCCGCCAGTATGTTGAGCCAAAGCAGAACAGCCCAAAGACCGTCCTTTTCCCGAACATGGTCCGAACCGGTGCCTGCGCTTTCTTCACCGCATAATGTGACCCGTCCGGCATCGAGCAGATTGCCGAAGAATTTCCATCCCGTGGGCGTTTCATAGCAACCGATGCCAAGTTTTTCCGCAACCCGGTCACAGGCCGAACTCGTCGGCATGGATCGTGCAACCCCTGCAAGTCCGGCGGCATAACCCGGCGCACGTTGTGCGTTGGCTGCCAAAATGGCCAGACTGTCGGACGGCGTGACATAGATACCTTTGCCAAGAATCATGTTTCGGTCGCCATCACCGTCGGATGCGGCGGCGAAATCCGGACCATGCTCAGACATCACCAAGTCAACCAGCGGTTTCGCCCAAATCGGGTTTGGATCAGGGTGCCCCTTGCCGAAATCGACCGAGGGAACCGCGTTGATAACGGAACCGGCAGGCGCTCCCAGTTCGTCTTCCAGGATTGCCTTGGCATAGGGGCCTGTCACGGCATGCATGGCATCAAAGCGCAAGGTGAAACCGCCGGCAATCAGATCCCGGATCTTGCCGAAATCGAACAACTGCCGCATCAGCTCCGCATAGTCCTTTACCGGGTCGACCAACTCGACTGTCATGGACCCCAAGGACTGCTCTCCGAGCCTTTCCAGGTCCAGATCATCCGTTTCCAGCGTGTGATATTCCGCAATTTTTGAGGTCTCTTCAAAGATCGCTGCCGTCACGCTTTCCGGAGCCGGTCCACCGTTCGAAATATTGTATTTCAATCCGAAATCTTCATCGATCCCGCCGGGATTGTGACTTGCCGACAAGATCAGACCACCGTTTGCCTTGCGTTTTCGAATGAGGTTCGATGCAGCTGGTGTTGACAGCAATCCGTTCTGACCAACGATTGCTCGTGCGGCTCCGTTTGCAGCGGCAATGCGCAGGATTGTTTGAATGGCCTCGGCATTGAAGAAACGCCCGTCTCCACCCACAACCAGTGTCTTGTCTTGCACACCGCCAATCGCATTGAAGACGGATTGAACGAACGTCTCCACATATCCAGGTTCCATGAAGATACGGGTCTTTTTCCTCAAGCCGGAAGTGCCTGGCTTTTGACCTGAAAAGGGTGTGCAGGAGCGTGTCACTTTGGACATGGTTCCAGTCCTTTCTGTTCGTTCTCATGGATTGAATTGCGAGTGGTGGGCATCAGATCGCGAAGCCGCGCTGGAGAGGCGGCAACGGGAAATTGTTCTATTGGGACCGGGAGCCTCCGACGCCAGTTGGGATGCTGGTTGATCGTACCAGGAAGGTTTTGCGCTTCCGTGACACCAAACAGGTCATCCAGTTGAATGGCAATCATTGCAGCTTGTGATCCTGCAAGACCGGCATGAATGGTATCGCCAATTCGACCGGTATCCATATTTGCGCCCAACTCACAAAGCCTGCGCAGGCCATTGCGCTGATGCGCACGCACCCCGTGACGATCATGCGTCTCGTTGGAATTGAGCCAGCCGATTTCGCGCCACCAGTCAATATCAATTCCGTGCCAGAAGCCTGCCATCGTGGGTGTGTCATGAGTGCCGAAACAAGCAAGACTGAAGGGACGAAGATCCTGTGGTGCGACCAGTTGCTCCTGATCGTCGGTTTCATACTGCCAGACCGCATAGCTATAGAGCCCGGCCTTGTTCAAGCCCTCACGGAAACCATCCGGCACCAGACCAAGATCCTCACCGACGACAACGCAGCCGTTTCGGTAGGCTTCGATTGCAATCACCGCCAGAAGTGCCTCAAAGGGTTGCGAAACATAGCCACCGGGACTGCCGTCATCCGGAAGCCAATAGCTTCGCAGAAGCCCAAGTGCGTGATCTATACGAAGCAGTCCGCACTTGTTCATCAACGACCCAAGCATGGACCGGAGCGGTTGATAATGGTTGGCTGAGAGCTTGTTCGGCGCATGCGCGGCCAGATCCCAGGATTGGCCTTTCGGGCTCAAATGATCAGGAGGAGCACCGATGGAGATCCCTTCGGCAATCGTATTGCCGTTCGTCCAAACTTCAGCACCGCCTCGGCGCGGTCCGACGGCAAGATCCAGATAGAGGCCGAGCCGCATGCCGCTCGACGTGGCACTTTGCTGTGCGGCTCCAATCTGCTCTTCCGCGCGCCATTGCATCCATTTGTGAAACGTCGCGCGCTCCCCAGCCTCCAACTGCGATTGTCTTCCCGGAGCTTGAAGCGCCTTCGGCCACCTTTGGAAAGCCTCACCATGCTTCTCGCTCAAGGCTTCGAATGTCGCAAAATCATTCAGCGCTTCGCCGGAAGCCTCACAAAAGGCTCGAAACTCGGCCTGCTCTGCTTCAGAACTTTTCTGAGCGAAGACAGCATATTCTGTTTCCAGAACAGCGCGGTGCATCGCTCGGAATTCTGCATAGTCGATCAGCTCCTCCCGCGGTCCGGGCCCAAGATCACTGGCTGCTGACAGATGATCGGTGTTGAAGAAGCCGCGATGCGTCGGAGAATACGGGCTGATCGTTTCTGCAGCGGCCCAACCGAGCGCGTGGATGGGATTGATACCGAAGAACTGCGCCCCGCTTCTCCCAAGAGCCGCGGCTGCGACACCAAGATCAGAATAGTTTCCGAGCCCGCCGTTGGTCCGTGATCTGAGGCCATAAAGTGCGCCGCACACGCCCCAGCAGCGATTGCTGCCGGCAGTCTCTGAAAGGTTTGGTGCGTGTGAAGGTGGAGACATCAGGAACAGGTCTTCAGCCCAGCCCTCACCTGCAGCGTGAAGCAAAAAATAGCCGACCGGCAAATCGGAGATCGAAATGGCCGTACTGCTTGTTCCTGTCTGAACTTCATCACCATCTTCGGTGACAATGCTCCAGTCACACCGGGTTGGTACGGCAATGCTGGTTGAGCTGCCTGCCTCCAAAACCAATTCTTGAGGCAGTTTACGACCGTGCCTTGACGCCTGGCTTTCCGCCAAGGCTTCGGACACCTCGGCATCCGTTGCGGTCGAAATTCCAAGCCCGCCGAGAAGTGCCCGAAGGGTTGGTGGCTCTGCTTCCAGCTTTTGACCCGCAAGGTTTCGGAATTCAAGATAAACGCCGGATTCCCGCGCCAACGCCTGCAACTTGACGTCCGCGCTCATCATGCACCCTCGTGACGGCGCAGCGTGAAGGCGGCAACCGATTGCGGAGCAACCAACACGCTCGCACCCGTCACGGGTTCGGCGACCTGTATGTCCGACGAACTGTTGATCTCCCAGATCCATTGCCCGGTACCGCTGTCAGGCAAGACCAGCTCCAGGTCTCGTGGCTCCCGATTAAAGGCGAGCAAAACCTCATCTTCGGACTGAAGACCGGCAGAACATTCGGCGCACCCGCGCAGCAGCAGGCACAAACTGGAAAGGCCGGGGTCGCGCCAATTTAGCGCCGATCCATCAAAATCCCGCCATTCCACATCAGGTCTGCCATCGGTCGTGCGGCTCATACCGTGCAGAAAACTGTTCTGCCGGACGGCCGCATGTCTGCGGCGGAAACCGGAGAGAGCCGATGTAAATTCGATCAATCCATCATCAAGCGACTGCCAGTCGATCCAGCTCGTCTCGTTGTCCTGACAATAAGCGTTGTTATTGCCATCCTGACTGTTACCGCCCTCGTCACCTGCCAGGATCATCGGCGTTCCCTGCGACAGCAGCACCGTGGCCAGGATGTTGCGAACCCTTTGGCGTCGAGCCTCGACAATGACCGTATCGTCGCTCATCCCCTCAACGCCGAAATTGTCGCTGTAGTTGCTTTGGTGGCCATCGCGATTGTTTTCGCCGTTTGCTTCGTTGTGGCGCTTCACATAGCGCGTGGTGTCAGCAAGCGTGAAACCGTCATGAGCCGCTGCAAAGTTGACCGATGACCAGCTTCGCCGCCCTCCTGTGTCAAAAAGATCGGCTGACCCCAGCAGCGCTGAGCCCAGATCCTGCGCGCTATGCCCGTCACCTCGCCAGAAGCGGCGAACCGTATCCCGATACCGGTCGTTCCACTCGGCAAAGGGGGGTGGAAACTTGCCAAGCTGGTATCCCCCCGGACCGACATCCCAGGGTTCGGCAATCAACTTGACGCCCGCAAGAACGGGGTCTTGCCGCAGAGAATCCAGAAAACCACCGTGCATATCGAAGCCATGTCTTTCACGGCAAAGACTGACGGCAAGATCGAACCGGAACCCGTCGACGCCCATCGTCTGAACCCAGAAACGCAAACTGTCCATGACCATGCGCAGCACGAACGGATGACTCACGTTCAATGTGTTCCCACATCCCGTATCATTGACGTAGTAACGGCGTTGGCCGTCCAGGAGCCTGTAGTAAGACGCATTGTCCAGCCCCCGAAAACTGAGTGTTGGGCCCAGGTGATCGCCTTCTCCGGAATGGTTGTAGACCACGTCGAGGATCACCTCTATCCCGGCCTCGTGGAACCGGTCCACCATCGCTCGAAACCCGAGGACCCCTGAAGGTCCGAAGTAGCGCGGTTCGGGTGCGAAAAACCCGATTGTATTGTATCCCCAGTAGTTGACGAGCGATCGCGCCTGAAGTGCGCCTTCTGACTTCAGGGCCTGAACAGGCAACAGCTCGACAGCGGTGACACCCAGTCTGGTGAGGTGCTCCAGAAAGGCCGGAGAGGAAAGACCGTCATATGTTCCGCGCAGCGTTTCTGCCACTGCGGGATGTAGCTTGGTTGTCCCCTTCACATGGGCTTCATAGCAAAACGCATCGTCCCAACCACGGCCCAGCGTTTTGGCATCAGTTAGGAAACTTAGCGGGTCCGAAACCACTGATTTGGGAACATGCGGAGCGCTGTCCCGGTCATCAAAAGATAGATCCACCTGCGGAGAGCCTACTTGATACCCGAAAGTGGATGGGTGCTCGGAAAAGAGGCCGTGGAACTCCCGGGTGTAGGGATCGAGCAGCAACTTGTTCGGATTGAACCGATGTCCGTTTTCCGGGGTGTACGGACCCTCAACCCGATAACCGTACAGCGTGCCGGGCTTTAGGCCTTGCAGATAGCCATGCCAAACAGAGCCAGTTCGTTCTGGCAGATCAATCCTTTGCAGCTCGTGCAGCCCATCCGCTGAAAAGATGCACAGTTTCACTCGCGTGGCATTTTCAGAGAAGACGGCGAAATTGGTACCGTCTCCATCAAAATGCGCGCCAAGACGATGCGGACTGCCTGGCGCAATTTCCAGGGCGACCCGGCATTGATCATTCATTCAGCGAGTTCTCCGTAAAGGTTCGCATAGGCTTGAGCCGACTGTTCCCAATCCACCGGCTGTCGCATCGCCGCCCGCTGCATGGATTGCCAGGCGGTCTTGTTGGAATAACAGCTCACAACCCGGTCGATGGCCGCTTGGACACCTGCAACGCTGACATCTCCGAAGACAAAACCAGTTGCGCATTTTGCGGCAAGCGCCGCTGCATTGGCATCGATCACGGTGTCTGCCAGACCACCCGTACGAGCAACGACCGGTAAAGTTCCATAGCGCAGTGCGCAAAGCTGGGTCAATCCACACGGCTCGAACCGCGAGGGAATGAGAATGGCGTCGCTGCCACCTTGCAGCAGATGCGCAAGGCCTTCGTCAAAGCCAATATGGACACCCACATTTGACGTGAATGTACCGGCCGCCTCGCGGAACGCATCTTCAAGACCTGGTTCGCCTGTCCCCAGAACTGCCAATTGCCCACCACGCGCCACAATGTGCGGCACGGCTCCTGCAAGAGCATCCAGTCCTTTTTGGTGTGTCAGGCGACTGATTACGCAAAAAAGCGGCCCGTCGCACTTCGGATCAAGCCCGAGGTGTTCGCTGATCTCTTTGCGGTTTGTGTCCTTGCGGCGCAGGCTCCGGCTGTCATAGGTGGCGGCAAGCGTTGTGTCGTCCGCAGGGTTCCAGATGTTCGTATCAATGCCGTTCAAAATGCCCGAAAGACTATTTGCGCGCGCGTGCAAAACACCATCCAGTCCCATGCCGAAATGAGGTGTCAGGATTTCACGGGCATAAGTCGGACTGACCGTCGTGATCCTGTCGGCAAACATCATGCCGCCTTTCAAAAACCCGACGTCGCCATAATATTCCAATCCATCCGGGTTGAACCAGTCGGCACGCAAGCCAAGCTCGTTCAGAACATGAGCGCCGTACCGTCCCTGAAAAGCAATGTTATGGATGGTCAGAACCGACTTCGGCCCCGCGCGACCTTCCTGTTTCAGATAGACCGGCGCAAGCGCAGCCTGCCAATCGTGCGCGTGAACGACATCGGGACGCCAGTCGCCCAACCCATCAAAGCTGATGCGAGCGGCCGCCTGCGCCAAAGCTGCAAATCTTTGATGGTTGTCCGCCCAATCCGCTCCGTTCTGGTCGGTATAGGGTTGGCCCGGGCGATCGAACTGGCGCGGCGCATCCAGCAGAAGCAACGTAATGCCTTTGGCCTTCACCTGAACCAAACGACCGGCCCCGCCTGGAAGATCGCCAAAACTGGCGACCTCCTTGCCCTTGGCAACAAGCGGCTGCAAAGACGGATAGGCCGGCAGGACCGTGCGGCAGTCGATACCGACCTGCGCCAACGCCTGCGGCAGGGCGCCAACCACGTCAGCCAACCCTCCAGTCTTCACGAACGGAGCGCACTCCGAAGCCACCATCAAGACATTCATGTCATGTTTCCAGTCTGTCGATCATGGATTGCGTGATCAGACATATGCCCTGTTCGGTCCGTCTGAAACGCTTGGCATCAAGTTCGGGGTCTTCGCCCACGACCAGACCTGGCGGAACTTTCACACCACGGTCCAGAACCACATCTTTCAGATAGGCACGCCGACCGACTTCGCTGTATGGCAACGCAACAACGCCTTCCAGCTCGGCATAGGAGTGCGTTTTGACGCCAGTGAAGAGCAAGCACCTGTAGAGCGAGGACCCTGACACAATACAGCCTCCGGAAACCATCGAAGATACGGCCTGTCCGCGCCTGCCTTCTTCGTTGTGAATGAATTTCGCCGGGGGCGACAGTTCCGAATAGGTCCAGATCGGCCAGTCATTGGCATATATATCGAGCCCAGGCGTAAAATCCGTGAGATCGATATTGGCCTGCCAATAGGCATCTATCGTCCCGACATCACGCCAATAGGGCTTGGATTCCAGTCCGGACATCACGCAGGAGCGACCGAACGGATGAGCCATGGCTCCACCCTCGGCAACGATCTGCGGAATAATGTCCTTGCCGAAGTCGTGACTGGAACTTGGATCGATGGCGTCTTTCAGAAGAAGTTCATAGAGGTATTCTGCGTCAAAAACGTAGATCCCCATGCTCGCCAACGCCTTTTCGGGATCGCCAGGCATCGCTGGCGGATCAGCCGGCTTTTCAACGAAGTCCAGAATATTGTCAGCCTCGTCAACAGCCATGACGCCAAATCCCTTGGCCTCCTCCCGCGGCACTTCCAGACATCCGACCGTCACTTTCGCCCCGGTCCGCACATGCTGCTCGATCATGATCGAGTAGTCTTGCTTGTAGATATGATCGCCGGCCAGAACGAGAATATATTTTGGATCATAACTCCGAATGATCTTGATGTTCTGGTTCACCGCGTCGGCGGTCCCCTTGTACCAGTTCTCTTCATCAAGCTGTTGCGATGCCGGCAGAATATCGAGAGACTCATTGCGTTCGGCACGAAAGAAACTCCAGCCGCGCTGAATATGCCGGATCAGGCTGTGGGCCTTGTATTGTGTCGCAACACAGATCCTTCGAACACCTGAATTGACCGCATTGGACAGGGCAAAGTCGATAATGCGTGTCTTGCCGCCAAAATAGACCGCCGGTTTTGCCCGGATATCGGTCATTTCCTTGAGCCGGCTGCCACGGCCGCCTGCAAGCACGTAGGCAAGTGTTTGCTGTGCCAGTCTGTGTCTGTCCTGTTCCATCGAGGCCTCCCAGTCTCTTGTTTCTTCGCAGCTATTCTCCGCAATATTCAAAAAAGAGCGTCGCCAGCGGCGGCACGGTAATTTCGATCGAGTGTTCGCAGCCATGGGCAGCGACGGCACCTGCGATCACTTCCCCAGAATTGCCCTGATTGCTTCCGCCATAGGACTCTGCATCCGTGTTCAGGCGCTCGCTCCAGCGTCCGGCTTCAGGAACACCAATACGGTAGCCGGTCCGGGTGACCGGTGTGAAGTTCGCCACAACAAGAACCGGCGCACTTCCGTCCTTGCCGTTTCGGACCCATGAGAAAACAGATTCTTCGGCGTTGCCGCCGTCAATCCACCGGAACCCCTCGGCGACACAATCGAGTTCATGAAGCGAAGGCAAGGACCGATAGAGTGCGTTGAGATCGCGGATCAGTGCCTGAATTCCGGCATGGGCCGGATACTCCAGCAGATGCCAGTCGAGGCTTTGCTCGTGGTTCCATTCCGAAGGTTGCGCAAATTCACCGCCCATGAACAGCAGCTTCTTGCCCGGATGTCCCCACATGAAGCCGTAATAGGCTCGCAAGTTGGCGAAACGCTGCCAATCGTCGCCCGGCATGCGTCCGATCAGGGACCCTTTCCCATGGACCACCTCGTCATGACTAAGTGGCAAAACAAAGTTTTCCGAAAATGCGTAATGCAGTCCGAAGGTCATCTTGTCATGGTGATACTTCCGGTTCACCGGATCTTCTGACATGTAACGCAAGGTGTCGTTCATCCACCCCATGTTCCATTTAAATCCGAACCCAAGACCCCCGGATGACGTGGGTGCACTCACCCCTGGATATGCGGTCGACTCCTCGGCAATCGTCATGATGCCCGGGTCGGCTCCATAAACCGCTTCGTTCATCTGTTTCATGAAGGCGATGGCTTCCAGGTTTTCACGTCCTCCGTGGACGTTCGGTACCCACTCCCCTTCATTGCGCGAGTAGTCGCGATACAGCATCGAGGCCACCGCATCGACCCGAAGACCGTCGATGTGAAACTCCTCAAGCCAGTATTTCGCATTGGTGATCAGATAGTTGGAGACTTCTGTGCGCCCGTAGTTATAGACCAGCGTGTTCCAGTCCGGGTGATACCCTTCTTTGGGATCCGCATGTTCATAAAGCGCTGTACCATCGAACCGCCCGAGCCCATGGGGATCGGTTGGAAAATGTCCCGGCACCCAGTCAATGATCAGTCCCAGGTCTGCCGCATGGCAGGCTTCAACAAAAGCGCGAAAATCGTCCGGCGACCCAAACCGGCTTGTGGGCGCAAAAAGGCCAACCGGCTGGTATCCCCATGAACCGCCAAACGGATATTCGGAAATCGGCGTCAGTTCGATGTGGGAAAATCCAAGATCCTTCGCGTAATTGACGAGGTCTTGAGCCAGCTCGTGGTACGTTAGTGCGCGGTTCCCATCCTCAGGAACGCGCCGCCAGGATTCCAGGTGCACTTCATAAATGGAAATGGGTTTGTCGAACCGTTGCAGGTCTCCCCGCTTGCCGATCCAGTCATTGTCTTTCCATTCATACCCGCGCAGATCCCGTACGACAGACGCCGTTTTGGGCGGATGCTCCGAACCGAACCCGACCGGATCGGCCTTGAGCGGCACGAGTTCACCGGAATTGCCGATAATCTCGTATTTGTAGGCCATGCCGTCGCCGACATTGGGGATGAAAATCTCATGGACACCCGTAGCGCCGCGCCGACGCATGATATGCCTTCTTCCATCCCAGCCGTTGATGTCCGCAACGACCGAAACGCGTCGGGCATTTGGCGCCCAGACCGCAAAGTGCACTCCATCAACGCCTTCGTGCGTGACAACATGAGCTCCCAGGGCCTGCCACAGCCGGCCATGCGTTCCCTCACCCAAAAGGTACTCATCCATGTCACCCAGAACTGGCCCGAATGCATAAGGATCAGTTTCTGTCCAGACGTCGCTGCCATGTGTCATGCGCAACCGGTAGGAAAACCGTTTCCGGCGGCGAGGCACTTTGGCGGCAAACAGGCTGTCCACGCCTTCAACAGGGCTTAGCTTGACCAGCGCCTTGCCTGACCCCTCTTCCAGTACCTCAATGGTTTCTGCACCGGGGCGAAAACAGCGCAACACCAGATCGCCATCAATCTCATGAAGTCCGAGAACCGAAAACGGATCACCATGCTCACCGGCTGCAATGGCCCGCGCTTCCGCAAGATCGATCAGCGCGTTTTGTGTCATCCCGTCAGCTCCAGTCTGACTTTTTCGGACGCGTTCACTTGCCAGATATCGCGCGCATAGCCTTTGATCGTCCTGTCGGAAGAGAACCAACCCATATTTGCGGTATTGCGCAGCGCCATGGCCGCCCAGTTCTGCGGATTGCGATACACTTCATCAACACGCCTTTGCGTATCGAAATAGCTGTCAAAATCACACGTCACGAGGAAATAATCGTGGTCATAGAGCGTGCCAATCAGACCGTGGTAGCGTGACGGGTCACTTGGAGAAAACACCCCTTCGAAAATCTGACCGAGGACACGGGTCAGGCGTGGACTTGCTTCGATGGCCGCCCGAGAAAACCCATGAACATGACGTCGCTCGACCACTTCTTGTGCCGTTAATCCGAAGAGGAAGAAGTTCTCCGATCCAACGTGCTCGCGGATTTCGACATTCGCGCCGTCCAAGGTCCCGATGGTCAAGGCACCGTTCAGAGCGAACTTCATGTTGCCTGTTCCAGAAGCCTCCTTGCCGGCCGTGGAAATCTGTTCGGAGAGATCGGCTGCAGGGATCAACCGCTCGGCCATGGTCACGTTGTAGTTCGGCGGATAAACGACCTTCAGCAGATCCTTTGTCACCCGGTCATTGTTGATCACACGGGCAACATCGTTGATCAGGTGAATGATCTGCTTGGCAACATGGTAGCCGGGAGCGGCCTTACCGCCGAAGATCTTCACACGCGGTGTCCATTCGGCATTCGGCGCGTCATGCATTTCATTCCAGAGCGCGATCGTCTCCAGGATATTCATGAGCTGGCGCTTGTATTCGTGAATACGTTTGATCTGGATATCGAACATCGCCGCCGGATCGATCTGGATATCGCAGCTCTGTGCGATCCAGTCCGCCAGTTGCTCCTTGTTCTGCCGCTTGGCCGCGCTGAAAGCATCCAGAAACGTGCGATCGCCGCTCTTTTGATTGAGCGCCTTCAACTGCTCCAGATCTCCGACCCAGCCTTCGCCGATCTCCTGCGTGACCAGTTCACTCAAGGGAGCGTTGCAGGTGTGCAGCCAGCGGCGCGGTGTAATGCCATTCGTCTCGTTGACGATTCGCTTCGGATGAATGCGGTTGAGATCCGCAAAGACAGTTTCCTTGACAAGGTCGGTATGAAGTGCGGAAACGCCGTTGACCTTGTGCGCCATGATGAAGGCAAGTTCCCCCATACGCACATGGTCCTGCTCCAGAATACGCGGGCTGCCAGGGTGCTTGGCCTGCTGGTCGTCCTCAATGGCGCGAATGATTTCCAGATGGCGTGGAAGAACCCGCCCCAATAGACCGATATGCCAGCGCTCCAGCGCCTCGGGAAGCAAGGTATGGTTGGTATAGCCCAGACACTGACGCGCCAGCCCGATTGCTTCGGCCATCGGGACATCATGTTCATCCACCATCAAGCGGACAAGCTCCGGACCGGCAATGGCCGGATGCGTGTCATTCAGCTGAATGGCGACGGCGTTTGGTAACTCTCGGATATTGTCATGGTCGCTCAGGAAACGGCGCAGCAGATCCATGATTGACGCCGCGGTAAAGAAATATTCCTGCTTGAGACGCAGTTCCTTGCCGGCATCCGTTGTATCGTCGGGGTAAAGCACACGGGAAATCGTTCTTGCCAATGCTTCGGAGCGGCCTGCCGCCAGATAGTCGCCACGATTGAAGCTCTTTAAATCGAATTTGGCTTCAGGTTTGGCCGACCAGAGACGCAAGGTGTTGCCCCAACTGCCCTTCCAACCGATAACCGGCGTGTCATAAGCTGTTGCCAGAACCGTTTCCCACGGGTGCCAGTGCGCCTTACCTTCGTGATGTTCCACATGACCACCGAAACCGATGCGGAACTGGACTTCCGGACGTGCAAACTCCCAGGCATTGCGCTGCGACAGCCAGGTCTCAGCGGTCTCAACCTGGCTTCCATCGACGAAGTCCTGTTTGAAAAGCCCGTGCTCGTAACGGATGCCGTAGCCATAGGCGGGAATGCCAAGGGATGCGAGAGAATCCATGAAGCAGGCCGCAAGCCTACCGAGACCGCCATTGCCAAGGGCCGCATCCGGCTCATTCAGGACGATAGCCTCATAGTCTTGCCCCAGTTCCGCCAACGCAGTCTTGGCTTCTTGAACAAGTCCAAGGTTCGCCGCTGTGTCTTCGACAAGGCGTCCGATCAGAAATTCCATCGACAGATAGTAAACGCGCTTCGCGCCGCTCTCATAGGTTTCGCGCGTGCTGCGAAACCAATGATCAACCATCCGGTCGCGCAGAGCGAGCGACAGTGCCACGCGCCAGTCGTAAACGGATGAATGCGCCGCGTCCTTGCCTTGCGAATTGCGCAGGTGTTTCAGGATTTCTTCTTTCATGTTCCGGCCTTTTGGACGTTCCCAGATCTCTTGCTTTTTGCGTCTTTCAAGACGCCGCCATCAGCCGCGACCTTATCGAAGCCCCTTTCCTTTTTCCATCGACCTGCCGAGCATAGTAATCGCTCGTGCGCGTTGCACACATTTTCTTCACATATAATTATTTCAATCGATTGATCCGGCGCGGTTCAGCCAATGGCGAACAGCAACCGCGCCCACAGAAAAAGCAGTCTCGTTCGTTCAGTGGGTGCTCTTCCAGAGGGCACAAACGGTCTTAGCCCAATCCAATGTTCCTATGACACAACAGGGTGAACCTGACACCCGGGGACGCATTGGTCGCCATACCAAGGTGAATTAATAACAGCGAGGCACAGACATTTCGGGCTTTGGCGCTTCAATGCCAAAGCCCGAAAGCTGATCATCCTTGCGATCAAGACAAGCTAATGAGATTAAACCAATGCAGCCATTGGCCGAGAACTTTTCAATGACCGCTCTATTGTCATCTGAATTCAAAAGCCTCGACGTGGATGGCCTTGCGCTTCACGCCTTCTTTTTTGAGGTCTTTCATCAATCCATCGACCATTGGTTTCGGCCCGCAGATAAAATACTCATACTCCGTGAGTTCGTCCGGCAGCCGTTCCTTCGCTGCATCGACACGCGCAAAGTCACCTTCATCGGAAAACAGAGGATAAAGCGTAAGGTTGCTTCGGTCTGCTGCGACGGCTTCGAGCTCCTCGAGAAATATCGCTTCTTCCCTGTTGCGAGCTGCATAAGCGAAATTGATTTCCCGATCGTCATCGGCACTCATTGCCCGCAGCTTTGAAAGGAACGGTGTGAGCCCTATACCTCCGGCGATCCAGACCTGCTTCTTGCACTCAGTCTTTGAGGCATCGAAGCGTCCATAAGGACCCCGAACGATGACTTCCCGTCCCGGCTGCAGTTCTTCGCGAACTTTACGCGTCCAGTCGCCAAGCACTTTCATGGTGAAACGCAGACGACGTTCGTTCGGCGCACTTGAGATTGTGAATGGATGAGGCTCCGACCAACCTTTGCCCTGTATCTCCACAAACGCAAACTGGCCCGGTTTAAACTTCAACATGTCGCCAACAGGCTTCAGAACGACTTCAGTGGCGCGTTCCAAAGAGTTTACGGTTTCTATTGTGAAACGCATGGCGGTGCGCTTGTTCATGCCGAACATGGTGTAGATGAGCGCGATCGTGCCAATCAAGGCTGCCAAAATCAGAACGATGCCCGAAGCACTAAATCGCTCGTAGAAGATCCCGGGTGCGTTCATGAAGTGGCCGATTACCAGGATATAGACCAAAGCCATGACCTTGTGTGGATTCCGCCAGCGGGAATAACTGATCTTGCGATTGAGAGCGACAAAGAGCCCGATCACCAGCAGAACCATCGACGCCATGCCGATCTGCGCTGACGGGAATGTTGAGCTGAGGATCGGGTCAACTCCTGCCGGAAGCTCCTTGGGAATACTGAAGAAGTGCACAAGGGCAAAAACTGCGGTGAATGTGCCTGCCACACGATGAACCTGATACATTCTATCCAGTCCACCGAACATTTCCTCGAAGACTTCCAGCCGCGTCGCCAGCACCACCGAACAGGTCATCAGCAGAAAACCGATGCCTCCCAGAAGTGTCGACAAGGTGGTTCGAAGGGAGTGCTGCTCGGGCGCGAAGGAGAGATGCAACACAGCGAAAACTCCAACCAGAGCGATGATGGCATTAATGCCTTGCAGACGCAGCATGACCTTGCCTCCTTTCCGGGTTTAGTTGTTCGTGGCCTGAGGGTGAATGGCAGCTTTGGCTGCCACGACAACAGAGAACCCTGAAAGATACTCCGGCTCGCTCAGCGTCTTGTCTTGATCCAGATCGGCGCGCAGGAAATCAAATTCGAGGGACTCGTCATACTCAGCTGCGGTTACCTGACTGTCCGCATTCCGATCCCAAAGCGCAAAGACCACACGCATAGCTGTTTTGAAGGCTTCGCTTTGGCCAGCGTCTTCGGCCGCGTTATGCATGCCAAAGCCCCAGTTGTAGAATTCGTCGAGCGTCAGAGCCTTGGAACTGTCATAGTCCATGGAGGAAAAAACATCGTCGCCAAAGCTCGAATACTCGCTGGGTGTCACCTTGCCATCGCCATCCTTGTCGATGGATTGAAAGGCCAGACCGGAAAGCTCTTTCCAATCATTGTCGGCAGCTGCGGTTGGCGGCACAAGCGCCAAGCAGGAAAAACATGCGATGGTTAGAATTGACCTTTTCATTTGAGGTTCCTCCAGGGTTGATGTGGTCACAGACCACTTGGCGTGATGAATCCAGTTGGTTTTTCAGAGACGTATCCGGCGCGCACCGCGCAGTAGAAACCGAGAATTCCCATGACGGTCCGGAACCAATGCATTTGTTGCCAGGTTGCTAACTCAGCAGTGCTCGCGTCCGCCCCCAGTGTTCCGCCTGCCAGCAGCGGGTTGGCCGTGCCGAAATAAGCCGGCAAGGTGGCGACCATCAGGAGGGTGGCCGCGGCAGCTGCAGCCAACCAGAATCTGGTCGGTTGCTTCTTCCAGATTGAAATCGCGGCAACAGTCATCACGGAGCCTGTCCCCAGAACGGTAAGAACAGCCATGGTGCCGCCCACGGGAAGCAGGTTTGCGCTAAATACTTGCGCGAACTCCGCCGGATCCAGACTTCGCCAGTACGGCACAAGACCGGTAGCAATCAGGAGTGAGCCACCCGCCAAAAGACCGAGCAAGACGGCCGCAAACTGTAAAAGCGCCTTCAATGTGCTTCTCCCTCTCCCGCGTCTCGAACTGAAAACAGGACGCAATGGCTCACCCGGTGCAGCGCATCGGTTAGGCTTCGCTCGATTGTTGGTAACTGCCGCTGTTCAGATCAGACCGTGAGGTCTGATCCTCCAACCTATTTCGGCTTACTCAATCGCCTTGTTGAGCTGCTTGCGAAAATCGGAAGGCGTCTGTCCGGTCCATCTTTGAAATGCTCTTCGAAAGGCTCGTTCATCTGAATACCCGAGCAGAAACGCAATTGAACCGATGTCATTGCGGTTATCGCGCAAGAGCTCCATCGCTCTGTGTTCACGGATCTTGTCGATCAAGCCTTGGACTGTCGTGCCGTTTTCTGCCGCGATCCTTTGCGCTGTCCGTACACTCATGTTGGCGGCGGCGGCAACGCTGACGGCACTGAACAAGCCAGCCCGGGCGTTTTCCGCAGCAGCGTTTCTGAGCGCTTTGAGTTCCTTTGGCTCTTTCGCAGCTTCAATTTGCTTCTTCACGCCCGAGAGGTGGGTCTGCACGTAGTTGAAAAGTTCAACATTTGCCTGCTTGATCGGCTCATCGAGCTTCTCCGGCTTCAAGATGAGGCTTATTTCGCTGGCATTGAAGTCAACTGGGACACCGAAGTAGTCGACATAATGCTGCACATCGCAATTGGGTTCGTGCGAAAAAGTTATGCGCTTGAAGCAGTCAGATAGTCCAAGAAACTCTGAAAAAAGGCGTGCAATCGACGCAGAGCCTATTTCTGCTGAACGGCCATTGTCGATGTGGTTCATGGGATGACTGGATACTATTTTTGCTTCCGAAGAATTTTCTTGGAATGCCAGCTCCAATTGATCCGAAATGACAGAGCAGTTCTTTGTCAGAAGTTTTATGGCCGTGCGAAGATCATCAGCAAACCGGGCCCCCTCTGCCAATCCTCCAAAAAACGAGAATGGAGCGGCCCGCGCAATATCGAGGGTAATCGGTTCATTTGGAAAGCGCTCGCCAAGCAGCAACATTATTCTTGGCGTGACATCTTCCGGAGGACGGGCAATTGGGTTCATCAATATGTTGCATGAGATACCCGCGGCATCCTGAACTTCAGAAATCGTCAACGCGCGCGAGAGTGCCGAAGCGACAACGGTCATGACCGTTCCATTGCTCACGGTCGTCATGATTGAGCCTCCGCAGACCTTGTCCAGGGCAAAGTGCGACGCAGTCCAGAATGTCGTTGAACTGCATTGAACTCTTCAAACCTGCTGTCTTTTGGAAAAAGGCGTTTCATCTCAACTCACTGGTCAATGACTGTTGAGATAAACATGAATGCATGAAGTTCGGTTTTACAGGACCATTTCTGCCAAATGCCGGACAATTCTCGCCAATGTGGGTCAATCCGCGCCAGCATGCAGGGGAGTTGCACTCCCTATTTGTTCTAGCGCTCAATCGGAAATGGATCAGGCTGACCATGCACGGTTCAGTCCCAAAACGCGTTTCCGTGACTGTAGTCACAGAAATAAAAAAACAAATATCTGAATATTAAACCCTAGGGAAGATTTGATACTTTAGAAGGATTTTACAAATGCCAAGATATTCTCAAGTTTCTATCAGACAGTTCAAGGATAAAACAAAGCCTGAATTCGACGATAATTTTAATTTTGCTTCAGACATCGGAGGAGAAAATGAAGATGACGCTTCTTCTTCATTCGACAATTTCGAATTCGCTTCCGGAGAGAAGGGCTCATCGGAGGATACCATTCCGACAGAAACTGTTACATTCAACTATGAGGAGATCAAGGTAACTTATCGCGAAGACGCGGTTCTTGATTTCGCGTTGACGGGAGACGACGACTTTTCCCCGGGAGCGACCGACGACTTTCTTTTCTGATCGAGAACAGGAAACGGTCGGCCTCAACTGTTTGAGGGCGGCCGGCCGCCTATGCAGCGCAGGATTTTCGGGCCGCATCGAAAAGCACCCTTTGCATGAAAACGCAGCCCTGAGTTGGCTTCAGGAAAACGCTCAAAGTACAAGGGCACGAAGCGTGCAATAGCGGCGCTCCATCGAGAATCACCACTCACGATAAAGCGTTGGAATGCTGCTTCACGAATTTGCGGCAACAGCATGACCACTCTGAATTTAAAGTGTATCAACAAAACGCACACGATTTTACGCTATTGCACCGCAACAGGGATAATTGAAAAAGTACTTGTGATTCAACAATAAAAGTCCCGTTTCAATTAAAAATTTTAACACTTCCAGCATAAACTATATGGAGTGGCATAGTAAAAGTTCGCGACAAATTGACACGATAAGTCATAAACCTTATCAAGAAAAAATGATTGAACGAGATATAAAAATTGTAGAAACCGCCTTGCAGCTGTTTGCGCACTACGGTGTCAAGAAGACAACGATGAGTGAAATCGCAAACGCCGCCGGGGTGGCCCGCCAATCTCTCTACAATGCTTATGATGGCAAGGAAGATCTGATTTACGGCGCACTGGAGCATCGCGCACGCGTCTCGGCGTCTTCAATTGTTGCAGAATGCTCGGATCTGGAAAGTGTCGGAGAGCGTCTGGACGTTGCTTTCAAATATCTTGTTCTGAAACCCTGCGAAATCATGCTGCAGGTGCCCCACCGCGAAGAGATTTTGCAGGTGGTTGAGAGTTTTGAGAACGAGAAGAAGAATAAAATTATCCAGCTTTACAACAATGTAATCATGGAAACGCTGAGCCCATTTGAGCACAAGACCCGACTGGGTCAGGTCAGCTTCGCGGAACTCTGTAATTTTATCAGGTTTTCATTCGACCAAATGAAGAAAAACGTGGTCGACCTTGAGCAGTTGCACCATACCTATTCGCCGTTGAAAAAATTGCTCGAAAACAGCGTCGATGCTTAGTTTGCCCAAATTGTAATATCGGCAGATTCTTTTCCCCAAATTCTCAGCACAAAGTGACAAGGCCGTTCTATGGGGGCGGCCCGGCAGGGTGGAACCTGCCGGGCCGAGGACTGACTAGAGGTCATAGAGGTCAAAGACCGCTGTCAGTGAGCTCGCGTCAAATCAGAACGTCCGCTGCAGGCGAACACCGAAGAGGAGTTCGTCAACATCGGAACCTGCGTCCGGATCAACATTGGCATAACCAACATCAGCACCCAGGATGAAGCCAGAGACCGGCTCCCACTGTACGGAACCATCGATCGCCCAACGGGAGAAGTCGGTGAAGCCGTTAGCCTGGTCGACGTCCATGTAAGAACCGTCGAGTGCAAGACCGATAGTGGAAGTTGCCTGGACGTATGCACCAGCTGACAGGGAGTAACCTTCGGAAGTACCGCCGGTCGCACCGAAGTCAGACACGGTCACGCCACCTTCAGTGCTGCCTGCACCGATGTAGGACAGAGCGCCGTCAGCATAGAAACCCTGGAAGTAGATGTTCGAACCGGAGTTGATCATCGGCAGGTTGAACACGACGCCACCGCCGATTGCCCAACCGAGCTCATCGTCAGCACCGTTGTTGGTTCCGCCAGTCTGGTGAGCAGCAGCTGTGCTCGGGTAGACCTGGTGCAGAGCACCGGAAAGCTGTGCAGAACCCCAGCCCTGGGAAACTGCGAGAGCAGCAACGACGTCCGGCATGCGGGTGCCGCCATAATCGCCAACCTGACGGCCAGCCTGATCTTCAAGAGCGATCGTAGCGGAGAATCCGTTGCCGAAAGCTGCAGTGTAAGCGATCTGGTTGATGGTCTCATCGGACCAGTCACGATCAACAACACCAATGAAGGACTGACCGGTGAAGATGTCGAAGTTCGAAGCGAGGTAACCAGCTGTCAGTCCGCCCCACTGAATGTAGGTAGAACCGAAGTCGAAGGTTTCAGTATCGTTGTCTACGCGCTGAGACAGCTCAACATAGGCACGCAGAGTACCGAACTCAGTTGCGGTACGAGCGTCGAGGTACAGGTAACCCTGTGTACGCCAGGAGTAACCGTCAGAATCGCGCGTGCCCCATGCACCATCATCGAGAACGTTGTTCACGATGAACTGGGTACGAACACGGCCACCAACACGCAGGCAGGTTTCTGTGCCCGGGATGTAGTAGAAGCGTGCGCCATATGCGTCACAGATACGAACGTAGTCGACCGGCTCCGGAGCAACCGGAAGATCGGCAGCCTGAGCGGTGGCAGCAGTAGCAACTGCAGCAGCGCCGAGCATCATGCCCTTAAAGAGTTTCATAGTGTTCTCCAATTTCTAAACTGCGTAGCAACCAAACGAACCGCAGAAATTAAGCCAATTTCTAATTTTTACTTAAGTTTACACGAATCATTCGATTCTAAACTTAGATCGATTGCCTGCTCGCATGATAAAAACTGATTTCCCCTCTCAATAGCAAGCCTAGAAATCACTACGAATGAACATTCGAAACCCAAGTAGCATTTTTGCAACATATTGTTTCTAAACAACTATTTAGATTTCAACACGAAAAGCCCCGGCCGATTTCCAACCAGAGATGCGAGTAGTTAATTACTTATTGGGAGAAAGTATTTCTCCGAACGAGTGGCGAGTGCAGGTTATTGCGTTTGCAACCACACATAGCTTGCTCGTGCTGCACATTTAGACTCTAAGAGTCTTTTTGTCAAATTGTCTCTTTGTAAATTTGTCAATAATGCAACTTTGTCGCACGCAGACTTGGGGTTGTGGTTTTGTCGGATTCGATGCGGTGAAGGGCTCAAGAGCGAAACCCAAGCGATTGAGCCCCAGGCAAATCAGCGACCAATTCGCCATTTCTGGACGCGCTGTTGAATTTTCAGACTTCTGACGTCTGTCTGAGCCAGTTCAGGATCACTCCGGTTGTTTCAACCGGCATTTCCTGCTGCAACCAATGACCTGCATCCAGGCAGACAACGTCGACCTTTGGCACGAAGTCGCTCAAATTGGGAGACTTCGGCACGAGATCTCGATCCCCATAAATCATGAGAGCGGGGTGCTGGATGACGGGATTGACCTTCTCCAGCAGATGCCAATTGCGATCAAGGTTGCGGTACCAATTGATACTGTTCGTAAACCCTGAAGCTTCAAAGGCAGAATCAAATACGGACAGTTCAAGATCGCTCATGAGCGGTTCCCCGACAGGGTCTTTTGCCCTGGCCAGGTTGATCATCATCATCCCCGGCTCTGGAGCCATATTCGGCTCGTTCTTTCGAAACAAATTCGTCAGGAATTGATGACGGTTTTCGTCCAGGATCGCATCCGCTACGCCGGGGCGACGATTGAAATGCACCATATAGTGATCACTTCCCAGAAAGCCTTCGATGAAGTCTATCCATGGGATTTCTCCACGTTGCTGATATGGCAAGCTGAGCGCAACGACTTTTTCAACGCGATCGGGGTGCAGCATAGCCGTGCTCCAGACAACATTTGCACCCCAGTCATGACCGACAAAAACTGCCGTCTCATATGCGAAATGATCTAGAAGCGCGACGAGGTCGCCCGTCAGTTGTTCGATATCATAGGCGGTCACATCTTTTGGCCGCGAGGAATTGCCATAGCCGCGCTGGTTGGGAACAATGACATGGTAGCCCGCAGCGGCCAATGCAGGCATCTGAAACCGCCAGGAAAAGGCATGTTCCGGCCAGCCGTGGCACAGCACAATCGGCCTTCCCACATTGTTCTGTCCGCACTCAAAGACCTCCAATTCAATGCCGTTGACCGAAATCATTGTTGGTTTGGGAAAGTCGGCCGGATCAAACATTTATCTGCCCTTCTGGAAATGAGATGAGAACAGGTGCAACCCGGGGTGACGCCGTGTTCTGGATCAGGTGTGTCGAGGCGGGTGTCACAAGTGCGAAAAGTCCTTGCTGACGCCCGTAAGTGGTGCTTAAGGTCAAACAGTGCCAAATTCTGGCACCTTTAAGGGCTTGTCTTGCCAAATGAATATTCGCCTCAGACAAGACGCCATCGTGCGCAGCCTTCGACGCTGCGGCACATCGACGATATCTGCACTCGCCGCAGAGGTTGGCGCTTCCAGGCGGACGGTTCTGCGTGACATCAGTGCGCTACGCGACCAGGGCTTCGTCATTCATGCCGAGCCGGGCCGAGGTGGCGGGTTGCAGCTTGATCCGCAATCGGTTCAAACGGCGCCGCGCCTCTCGGTCATCGAGGTCTTTGCGCTGCTGATCAGCGTTGCCTCGATGCGGGCAGCCGGATATCTGCCTTTTTCAAAGCTCGCGGATGCGGGGCTTGCAAAAATCGAGAAAGCTCTACCCTCAGACAAGGTTCGAGACTTAAGACGTTTCCTGGATTGCCTGTATGTGGGAGAACTCGCACCTCAGGTCGACCTGTCCACTATGGGATCAATGGACCCAGCCCTGCTTCCTGCATTTGAAACAGCATTTCTTCAGCGTTTGCATCTGCGTTTCAGCTATCGCGACGCAAAAGGTGAAACAAGCCGCCGATATGTCGAACCGCAGGCAATGTTGATACTGCCACCATTGTGGTATCTGGTCGCCTGGGACCCGGCACGAAATGACTTCCGACACTTCCGCATGGACCGGATCAGCAAACCGGTCTGCGTTGAAGGCGCAACCTTCAGAAGACGGAACATCGTTTTCCAGGATGGCGTGAGGCCTGTAAAGCAGATCCGGAACTGAATTCCTCAACAGGAACTGACCAATGACGGGCCGGCAGCGAGCGTAAAACTCAGGTTGATCCTTTGACGTGACATCTCGGCAACCGCTCAAACAGAGTTCGAGCACTCGGGTCGCGACGGGATTACCATCATTCAGGTGGTTTCGCCGATATGCAACTTAGTCTCCAGCTTGTCTGTCAGCTTCTCCGTTTGGGCCTCCGGCGGCGCAGATATCCAGGTTGCAGCTGCAACACCAATTTCATATCTCGGCGTTTGTGTAGTCGTGATCTTCAGGGGCAACGCAGACAGGAACCCAAGACCATTGAAGCCTGCGATAGCGACCTCGCCTGGCACGTCGAGACCTTCAGACATGCAGTGCATCAGACCGCCTGCTGCAAGGTCATCATTGGCATAGTAAATTGCGTCCGGGCGATCGGGTTGTGTCAGAATATCCTGCGTCAGATGTCTGCCGACCACCATTGAAGAAGCTTCCGTGGAAGTGCGTTGCGCAATCAATTGCCCGCCGCCTTCCCGAATACAAGTTGCAAAAGCTTCAAAACGTTTCGTCGCCCGCAGGTCATGTCCGGCTTGACTGGCGACATAGCCGAACGATCTGTAACCGCGTTCAAGCAGATGAGATGCCATATCCCGTCCAGCTTCAGTGTGCGAAACTCCAAAGCAAGCAGACATCGGCTCACCGTCGATATCCATGATCTCGGCAACCCTGACACCGGTTTGCTCAACAATGCGCCTAACCGCCTCACTGTGCTCAAGACCGGCCAGGATCAGGCCACGTGGACGCCATGACAAAAGATCGAAGACGAGCTCCTCTTCAGCTTCCTGCGTGTATTCCGACACGCCGAAAACCGGTCTCAATCCCGCTGTGCTCAGCGTATCGCTTATTCCGGAAAGAACTTCCGTAAAGACACGGTTTTGCAGTGTCGGCACCACAACGCCAACAAGCGGATTGTCATAGGCCGCGATACCGCCCGCCAGCCGATTGTGGACGTAACCGATTTCCCGCGCAGCGTTGTTTACCTGCTCGCGAACATTTCTCGAGATGTATCCTGCGCCGCGCATAACCCTGGAGACGGTCATCTGACTGACACCTGCCACACGCGCGACATCGTGCATCGTCGGCTGGTCTTTTCTGGATTTGCTGCTGCGCCTTGTGGCCATCGAAGTCTCTATAATTCAACGACTTTCATTTTTTTCTTGACGAATGTTTACATAAACACAATACCTATATCAATGTGTGTTTACGTAAACACATTGGGATTGCAGAAGTTCAATCCGACCTGTTGGTCATTTGGGAGGAAAAGATGAAGAACCTACTTTTGAGCGCGACATTTTTGCTCGCCGGTGTTGGAACAGCACTCGCAGACACTTATCGACCTGAGTGTTTTGTCCCAGCTCCGGAAACATCCACGATTTCCTATGATGCAAAGGAAGGCCCCTACAAGTTGGCCTTCGTGAACGGCTTTGCAGGCAATGACTGGCGCATTCAGGCAATCCAGTCCGCAAAGGCCTGGGCTGATCGTCCGGAGAATGCGGGTAAAATCGACACGTTCTCCATCGTGTCTGTCGGAAACGACAGTGCTGCCCAGATTGCAGCGATCGACAATTTTATTGCTGCCGGATACGACGCCATTACCTTCATCGCAGTCAATCCGACCGCTTTCGAACCGGTAATCCGGCGCGCTGAACGTGCCGGCACGATCCTCGTTCCGTTCGATAACGTGCTCGACACGGACAAGGTGGTGCAGGTCAACGAAAGCCAGAAGGAACTGGGCGCACTGAAAGCACAGACGGTTATGGACATTCTTGGCGGCAAAGCTGAGAAAATCCTGATGGTGAATGGTCTGCCTGGCAACGCGACCGACCGGGATCGCCGCCTCGGCATGATGAGTGTTCTGGAAAAGGTCGACGGATTGGAAATCGTCGAGGTTGTCGGCAATTGGGACACCGGCACGAGCCAAAAAGTGGCTGCCGATGCGCTCGCGACACACGGTCAATTCGATGCTGTCGTCTCTCAGCATGGGTCTGCTGGAACCATCAACGCGCTGCAATCCGCCGGACATCCGATTGTCCCCATGGGTGTCGACGGTGAAAACGGCGTTCGCATGTTGATGGACGAGCTGGATATTCCCGGTGTGTCGGCAAGCCAGGCACCTGCGATGTCGGCAATTGCTCTTGAAGCCGCGGTCGCTCTCCTGGAAGGCAACGAACTGCCGCAGACAATCTACCTGCCGATTCCTCAGGTCAAAGCTGACGAATTGGAGGCTGGCGTGAACTATTTCCCTGATCTGCCGAAAAGCTTCAATACCGGCACCGGCTATGCGGAATGTTTCCCGCCCTTCAGCCCAGAAGAAATTTCCGGACAAAATCCAAGCAATACATAATTCACAAATGGTCCGGCGGCACCATCGCGTGCCGCCGGACAACTTGGAAATTTTCAATGACAGACCCCGACAAGCCCCTGCTGCGGATGCAGGACATTTCGATGCACTTTGGTGCGACGAAGGCATTGAACAACGTCGATTTCGCCTGCAAGCCGTCCGAGATACATGCAATTCTCGGTGAAAATGGTGCAGGCAAATCGACACTTATGAAGCTCATCTCCGGTGTGCTGCAGCCAACCGAAGGCCGCATCATTCTGGATGGCCGGGACGTCCGGCTGACGACACCGCGCGTTGCCCAGAACCACGGGCTCGTATGCATGTTCCAGGAACTGTCTCTCGTTCCTGATCTGACCGTGCGGGAAAATTTGCTTCTTGGTGCGCCGGGAAGCGGCCTTGGATGGCTCCGTTCAGAAGCGCTGGTCAAGGCCCGAGACGTTTTGGACCGGATTGATGGCGGTCATATTAAGATGTCCGCCCGCGTGTCCGATCTGACGCTGCCATCTCGACAGCAGGTGGAAATTGCCAAGGCGCTCATGCGCAAACCAAGATTGCTTATCCTGGATGAAGCGACTTCGGCACTGAATGCATCGGTTGTGACGAAGGTCTTCGACTTGATCCGCGCAGAGCGAGACCAGGGGACAAGTGTCCTTTTCATCTCCCATAGATTTCACGAGATTGAAGCCCTGGCCGATAGGATTTCCGTGTTTCGAAACGGGAAACGCGTCGAGACATTCGACAATGGAGATCATTCCTATAACGAAATCATCAACATGATGGTCGGACAGAGGATTGAGGAACTGTTTCCACCCAAACCCCCGGCACGCGCAGATGCACAGGAAGTGCTGAAGGTTGAGAATTTTTCATGGGACGGACGCGTTATGGATATCAGCCTGACGGTTCACGAAGGAGAAATCGTCGGGCTGGGCGGTCTTGATGGCCAGGGGCAAGGAGCGTTCCTGATGGGGCTCTTCGGCCTGCTAAGGACTGCCGAAGGCAAGGTCACAGTGGCAGGAAAACCCGTTTCCGTTACAAGTCCCAAGGCCGCGAAGCAGCCGGACATTGCGTTGGCATTCATTCCTGAAGACCGGAAAACCGAGGGTTTGATTCAGGAACAGAGTATTTTGGAAAATCTGCAACTGGCTGCAATCGGATTGAAGGACCTGGACGCCTCAAACCCGGGGCTTTACGAGGATACGCTTGAACGTCTTGAACTCAAACATGGCGGCCTGGAACTGCCGGTTTCGTCGCTTTCCGGCGGCAATCAGCAGAAGGTTGTGCTGGCGAAATGGTTGGCGCTCAAACCGCGGTGCCTCCTGCTCGCAGATCCGACACGCGGCATTGACGTGAAAACCAAGACACAGATTTACGGCATGTTGCGCCGCCTCGCCGATCAGGGCACCGCAATCCTTCTTCTCAGCACGGACTATGAAGAACTCATCCAGCTTTGCGACGAGACCCACATTTTCTACGCCGGCCAGCTGGTCAGCTCCATGAGCGGGGAGGACATGACCGCACAAAACATCATCGCGGCTTCGCTGAACGTTTCCGAAAAACGCAAGGTGGCTCATGCTTGACTACATTCGAGCCAACCGGCGTGAAGTCATAGCCGCAGTCGTCCTGCTGGTGCTTCTGTCGCTCTACCTGGGAACGCATCCTCGTGGGGCTTCCACCTATGTAATGACGATCTGGGCGAACCAGTGCCTGATCCTTGGTTTCGCGGCGATTGCCCAGTTTTTTGCCGTTGTTGTGCGAGGGATCGACCTGTCGGTTGGGGCGGTGATAGCGCTCACCAACACGTTGGCCTCGCACCTGCTAGACGGATCGGCGGGAGCCATTGGTTTTGGTGTCGTTGCCGTACTCGCAGCCGGTGCCCTATGTGGCCTCCTGAATGGTCTCATCATCGTCTTCGGCCGCATACAGCCGATTGTCGTCACGCTGGCAACGGCATCTATATTTGTCGGCGGTGCCCTCATGCTCAGACCAACCCCCGGCGGCGCAGTCAACTATGATCTGGCCGATGCTCTGACACTCGACATCGCCGGCATTCCGACCGCGTTGATCATTTCCGGACTGCTGGTCTTTGCGTTCTGGTTACCCTTTCGCAGAACCGGGCTCGGGCTTGGGCTCTATGCGCTCGGGTCATCTGAGCAAGCAGCGTTTCAATCCGGCATCAACACACGCCTCATTCGCATCGCCGCTTTCACGCTTGCCGGTCTCTTCGGTGGAGCCGCCGGGCTTTACTACAGCTTTGTCACGACAACCGGTGATGCTGGAATTGCCGCAAACTTCACATTGAATTCCATTGCTGCCGTCGTGTTGGGCGGGGTGCTTTTGCGAGGTGGGGTCGGGTCTCTCATTGGGGCGTTGGCAGGCGCCTTCATATTGAAAACAATCGCTTCGCTGATGTTCTTTTCCGGCATTCCATCGTTGGCGCAACCCCTGTTTGAAGGGCTCATTTTGGCAGCTGCTATCGCGATTGGCGGCGCAGATGTCCTTCGTACACGCAACAGGTTGGAGGTCTTTGGCCGATGAGCCGCACAATCACCCCTGACAGCATGATGCCCTATTTCGGGACCGTGGTGCTCATCTTGGCGGGAAGCTTGTACTTTCCGCAAATATTGACCTTCGACTATTTGAGTCAGCAGCTTCAGATCGCTGCATTTCTCGGTCTGCTCGCAACTGGTGCGACGATCGTCATCTTGCTCGGGCATATCGATCTTTCAGTACCATGGGTCCTGACCGGCGCGGCAATTCTGTCCACGGCCCTGGTTGGGTCCGGCAATCCCGTCCTGACCGCACTGGCAGTACCGGCCGCGCTTGCCTTCGGAGCGCTGATTGGTGTCATCAATGGCATTGGCGTTGCCATCTTGCGCATTCCTTCGATGGTCTGGACGCTGGCTGTCAATTCCATTTTGCTTGGTCTTGCGGTGCTCAATACCGGCGGCTTCAATCCGAAAGGCGAAGCCAGTCAACTCATGGTTTCCTTGGCATCAGGCGACGTACTCGGCCTGCCCGTCAGCTTCCTCACCTGGATGGCTGTCAGCCTCGCAATCGTTGTCTTCCTGACCAGAACGCCGTTTGGCCGATACCTGCGTTCAATCGGCTACAACGAAAAGGCGACCTTCCTGTCCGGTGTCTCAACGCCAAGCGTTGTCTTCGCCGCCTTCGCGCTTGCTGGCATGTGTTCCGCATTGGGCGGTGTCCTGCTCGCCGGCTATGCGAACCAGGCATACCAGTCGATGGGAGATCCGTTTCTTCTGCCGACGATTGCTGCAGTCGTAATTGGCGGAACATCTATTCTCGGCGGGCGCGGCGGACTTTTCGGCACAATCGGCGGCGCGTTGTTCATAACGTTGCTGACATCGATACTCTCCGTGATGCAGATCGGAGACGCCTGGCGGAGCATCGTCTTCGGAGTGATCATCCTTGCCATGCTTTTGTTCCAGACAATGAGAAAAGGTGCACGATCATGAAGCCCGGCTATGTCACGGTCGACGCGCGTTTCGAAAGTTTTGTCGACACATCAAGTGAACCCGAAATGATCGCAGAGGGCTGCACCTGGACGGAAGGACCCGTCTGGCTTTCTGACGGTCTCTTTTTCAACGATATTCCGGGCAAACGCATGTTGCGATGGACGGAAGAAAATGGCCTCTCGATCGCACTTGCAAACAGCGAATTTGCGAACGGTAATACGCTGGACTTGGCAGGCAACATGGTGTCCTGCGAACATGGCGGGCGACGGGTTGTCAGGCGGCAGGACCCTTACGATCTGAACTCTGTGGAGACAATCGCCGATAGTTTTGAAGGCAACCGGCTGAATTCGCCAAATGATGTCGTCGTTCGCTCGGACGGCTCCGTTTGGTTCACCGACCCACCCTACGGCATAAACTCGGATGTCGAAGGATACCCGGCCGAAAGTGAGCTTGGCGGTTGCCACGTATATTGCGTTTCGACCGACGGAACGATCCATGTGGTCGCAACCGATTTCGACAAACCGAACGGCTTGGCCTTTTCACCCGATGAGACAAAACTCTATGTCGCCGATTCTGGCGCTATTCGTGGCGCGAGCTTTCCTGGGATCGACTACAATTTGCCTCATCACATCAGGGTCTTCGACGTCGACGGGCCAAGCTTGAGCAACAGTCGTGTATTTGCCGTGGTTGCGCCTGGCATTCCTGACGGGTTTCGCGTTGATCATCAAGGTTTCGTCTGGACTTCAGCTCTTGATGGCATTCATTGCCTTTCTCCCGAAGGTGCTCTGATTGGCAAGATCGTTCTGCCCGCGCAGACATCCAATATCTGTTTCGGCGGACGAGACGGCATGACAATGTTTATCACGTCCTCCGACAAGGTTTACCGGGTCCGCAGCAGCCGCAGGGATGCCGCCCAAGTGGTGCGTGAAAAGACTGGGAGGCCCTCATGACCCGGCCGGTGAAAGTCGCCGTCGTCGGCCTCGGGTCCATGGGCTTTGGCATGGCCCGATCATGTGTTCGCCAGGGATATCAGGTCTTCGGCTCCGACATTGTTACTGAACGCATGGACAGTTTACGCAATGAAGGTGGCGCAGCCGAGACTGTCGATGCTGTCGCTGCGTCACTAGATGCGGTCGTCGCCGTGGTTCTGAATGCTGATCAAACCGAGACCATTCTGTTTGGTGAAACGGGAATTGTTCCGAAATTGAAGCCTGGTGCCGTGGTTGTCGCCTGCGCGACAGTGCCTCCCGATTTTGCAAGGAGCATGGAAACACGCTGCCAGGATCACGGTGTTCATTATCTTGATGCGCCGGTATCCGGCGGATCGGTCAAGGCAGGTGAAGGCAAGCTCTCCATAATGGCAGCCGGCACACACGAAGCGTTTGCCGCCGCCCAACCGGTGCTGGAGGCAACAGCTGAAACCGTGTTCAAACTCGGAGACACAGCCGGCTCCGGATCAGCGATGAAAGCAGTCAACCAGCTCCTGGCAGGTGTGCACATTGCAGCCATGGCCGAAGCCCTGACCTTCGGCATGACACAAGGCATTGATCCGCAGAAATTCATCAACGTCATCAGCAGATGCGCCGGCACAAGCTGGATGCTTGAAAATCGGGCTCCGCACGTGGTTGCGGGCGACTACACACCACACAGCCAAACCGTCATCTGGCCCAAGGATCTTGGCATTGTACTGGAGGCAGCAAAGGGCTCAGGGCTTGAAGCGCCGATTACGGAAGCAGCTCTACGTCAATACAACAAGGCAGTTGAGATGGGTCTGGGGCATGAAGACGACGCAGCCATAACCAAAGTCTATGCCCGTAGTGCCGGTTTGCAGTTGCCGGGGGAAGGCTGATGCGGCTGGGATGCATAGGGGACGACTTCACCGGCTCAAGCGATCTGGCCAACACGCTCGCGAAACAGGGCATGCGGGTGACGCAGTATTCAGGCACACCTCGGACCGATGCTGCAGAGACCGTTGACGCAGGTGTCGTTGCGCTCAAAAGCCGATCGATCGATCCTGGCGATGCCGTCGCGCAATCCCTTGAAGCTCTGGATTGGCTGAAGTCGCAGGGCTGCGAGCAGTTTTTCTTCAAATATTGCTCAACCTTCGATTCGACACCGGAAGGCAATATCGGTCCTGTGGCGGATGCACTTGCTGAAGCACTCGACGCACAAAAAGTGATTGTCTGTCCTGCGTTTCCGGGAACCGGACGTTCCGTCTACCAAGGTCATCTGTTCGTCAAGGATACGCTCTTGAGCGAATCTGGGATGCAGACGCATCCCCTGACACCAATGACAGATCCTGACATCCGGCGTTGGCTGACACGGCAATCGCGTTTTGCTGTCGGCCATGTTGCCGCACAGCACGTACAAAGCGGCACTGATGCCATACGCCAATGTATTGAAAGTGAGCACCATTCAGGCAAGCGGTTGATCGTGATCGATGCCATCCGGGACGAGGACCTCGTTGAAATAGGCAAAACGGCAAAGGACTTGCGACTTGTCACCGGAGGCTCCGGGGTCGCACTTGGGCTGCCAGCAAACTTCGGCTACACGCCCTCGCTGGTTCCGTGGACTCCTCAGCCAGGAAAATCCATTGTTCTTTCCGGTTCCTGTTCACTGGCCACACGCCGGCAAGTGAAGGCACATATCGCGCAACATCCATCGCGGGAGGTCAACGCGGCAGAGGTAATCGAAGGACACTTGACCGCCGAAGAGACGGCTGACTGGCTGCTTGGCAGTGAAGGCATTCCGATGGCTTTCAGTTCGGCAGATCCCGACATTGTTGCCGATATCCAGGCCACCTACGGTCGAGAACGTTCGGCAGCTGCGTTGGAAACCTTTTTTTCCGACGTTGCAAAGGTCGCGCGTGCAGGCGGTGCAACGCGGATCATCACAGCGGGCGGAGAGACTTCAGGTGCAATTGTGGAAGGCCTCGGATTGGAAACACTGGAAATCGGCCCTGAAATCGATCCTGGCATCCCGGCGCTAAGGGCGGGGCCTGACCTGGTGGTCGCGCTGAAGTCCGGCAATTTCGGCGCTGAGGACTTTTTTGAAAAAGCGGACCGGATGCTCAAAGGATGAGTGAGGCAGCCTTAAGGGAACAGATGTGCCTTCTCGCCCGCTCTCTTTTCGAGCTCGGCCTGACCCACGGGTCCACCGGCAATATTTCCGCACGGACCGAGGATGGTGGTCTCCTGGTGTCCCCGACCGGAACAAGTTTCGGTCGTCTCGATCCGGCTCGACTGAGCAAATTCAATGACAAGGGAAAGCACATTGAAGGTGATCGTCCAACCAAGGAAATGCCACTACACACGGCGTTCTACGACACGCGCTCGACTGCAGGCGCCGTAGTGCACCTGCATTCCTGTCACTCCGTTGCCCTTTCCATGTTGCCCGATGTTGATCCGGAAAACTTTCTGCCACCGCTGACGCCATACGCCATCATGCAACTCGGCAGGGTAAAGCTGCTGCCGGTTTTCGTACCGGGTGATCCCGCGATGGGCGAGGCTGTCCGGGGACTGGCAGGCAAACGCAGCGCAGTCATGTTGGCCAATCACGGTCCAGTCGTTGCGGCAAAAGACGTGGAAGCTGCATGCAATGCAATAGAGGAGCTTGAAGCAACCGCGAGGCTGACACTACTACTGCGTGGAGAACAGCCAATCCCCCTCAACAAGGAACAAATTCATGCAGTCGTTTCCAAGTTCGATGTGGAGTGGGATGAGTGACTAGCTTCTCGGCAAATCTCGGCTTCTTGTGGGCCGACCGCTCCCTGCCAGCGGCAATCCGGGCAGCCAGGGCGAACGGTTTCGATGCCGTTGAATGCCATTGGCCTTATGAGACACCAGTGCTCGATGTAAAGGCGGCACTTGAGGAAACAGGGTTCAAGATGCTCGGCCTGAATACAAGGCGCGGTGATGTCTCGAAAGGAGAAAACGGTCTTGCTGCGCTTCCTGAAAGGGAAGATGAAGCTCGGGCAGCAATTGACGAAGCAATCGATTATGCGAACCGCACTGATACCGCTGCGATCCACGTAATGGCCGGGAAAGCGAGCGGACCCAAAGCGCAAGCCACCTTTTTGAAGAACCTTGACTATGCGGTGACACGAACCAGCCGAACCATCCTGATCGAACCGTTAAACCGGCATGACGCACCGGGATACTTCTTGAAGAACACCACGCAGGCAAGGGACATCATCACCAAGCTCGCCGCCCCGAACCTGAAACTCATGTTCGACTGCTATCATGTCGCACGCAACGAAGGCGACGTACTTTTCCGGCTGCAGGACCTCTTGCCTATTGTCGGTCATATTCAGATTGCATCGGTTCCCGATCGCCGAGCACCAGATCACGGCGAGCTGCACTATCCGACCGTATTTTCCAAGATTGCTGACCTCGGCTGGAAGAAACCAATCGGTGCTGAATACAAACCGGTGAGTGCCACAGAAGAGGGCCTCGACTGGATGAATAGCCATCTTTGTTAGGCACCGAAGCCACTTTGGTCCACTTTCTCATTCGCAGCAGTGAAAGCGGAAGTCCGGTATTGGCCGATACTCGCACCAGGACCGTTCTGTCCCACGTATCCTCTTTGTCACCGTTTGCGTGACAGCTTCAAAAGATCAAGTGCTCGTCGAGGGAAACTCGACCCGTCCGACCATGGGAAGCTTCAAGGAGAAATCCTTGACGTCTATTCCGTAAGTCAGGCCAAAGAGATTTAACTCAATCCCCTCCTCCCAAGCGACCAAAAGCCCAAAAAGGCCCAGGACGGACAGTTGATATCCTGTGCCGCTTGGAGCTTTGTCCCAAAGTCCGCTCTGCAGGAAATCCTTGCCGACAGCCGTCGGAGGCAAATCCAGTCTCAACTCCGGAACCACTCTGCCCAAATGAGCAATGAACGTGTTTGAGTTTGGACCGGGCCAGACGGTATAGCGGTCATCAAATTGGTAGCCGCGTATTGTTTTCAGAAGCCGAGGTATCGCAGCTTCGGCCTCTCCACCATGAAGTTCCGCGATCAGGCGCGGCGCTGATCCGAACCAGCGACTGTCCGGGGCACGGCTCGAGGAGGATACGGCTTTCCCGCCATAACGCACTCTCCAACCCGTCACCTCATAGGTGGTGAAGTGCGCCGCGTCCCGATCCTTGATGGAGATCCAGCTATGAACGCCGAAATAACCGCGCCAGCTGAAAGCCCTGGCGGAATAAACCTGAATGATGGCTTGCCGTTCCGACAGCGGATCAGGCGCAACGCCAAGCGGCGCCCTGCTCGCGCTGCTCCAATGTGCGGAAGTTGTTTGCACACCCGAAAAAACAACAAAGAGGGCTAGACCAAGATTAAAAAGCAGAAAGCCTGAAATCCAGATGAAGATCCGACGCATCGATTGTCCAACAAATCCTGTTTGACCGGTCGAGAGGAAGATCTAGTCCCTTTGAGGCAGTTGTCCATAGAACCGGTCGAGCGAAGCTCTCATTCAATCTTGGCGGTTCGATTTTGTAAAATCACGAAGCCTAAAGGATGCGTCAGGTGAGCGCTCGAATATCAAGCTTTGGCACCAGCCACATGGAGTTTGGCTTTGTGAAGTTGCCCAAGTGTTTCTTCGACAGTCCTGCGCCTTGCGTTCATTAAAACGAACAGCGGACCGAACCTCGGTCATCGCCTGACAAAAGCAGTCGCCTCGATTTCTATGACAGCCTCGTCTTCAATGAGGTCTTTGACGACGAGCATCGACATGGCCGGAAAGTGCTTGCCGAACACACGACGGTAAACCTCGCCAACCTCTCTTTGTTTTGCCAGATATTCAGTCTTGTCCTTGATGAACCATGTCAGGCGTCCAATGTCGGAGATCTCGCCGCCTGCTGCCTTGACGATGTCAGCGATGTTGGTGAGCGCCTGCTCCATCTGGGGCAAAAATCCACCGGGAGCAAAGCGCTTGTCCTTGTCCCAGCCAATCTGTCCGCCGATATGGAGCGTTCCGTCCGGCATCAGCATCCCGTTCGCATAACCGAGCGCTTTCGCCCAGCCTTCCGGATGAATGACTTCGGGTTTCATTGGCAGCTCTCCATGATGCATTGCTTGTGCTCGCCTTCAGGTGCATGCCCTCTGGCAACGCGTCCAGCTTGAAGCGCGCTCTTGTTGCATCCGCCCGGCCAGCTGGATTTCGCACAGGTCCGCATGTATCGCTTTGCATCAGTCATCAGGTTACACGTGATTTCGTCTGGTATTTCGGATCCCGCCAGAGCTCTCCGGCAATCACCTTTTCAAGAATTTTCGCGGCAGCAATGACATCTTCTTCGTCGAGATAGAGCGGCGTGAAGCCGAACCGCATGATGTCAGGTGCGCGAAAATCACCGATCACGCCCCTGTCGATCAAGGCCTGCATCGCCGCATACCCATGCTCAAACGCAAAGGACACCTGACTGCCGCGCAATTCACCCTCGCGCGGAGACGCAAGCTTGAGCACCGGACAACGCCGCTCCACTTCGGCAATGAAGCATTCCGAGAGGTCCAGCGACGCCTTGCGGATATCGCTCATGTCGACGTCATTCCACGCGTCGAGTGCTGCATCGAGGATCGAGAGCTGAACCACCGGAGGCGTCCCCACACGCAGCCGCTCCGTGGACATGGCCGGACGGTAGTCCGGTTCCATCGCAAACGGTGCTTCATGTCCCATCCAGCCTGCCAGAGCTGGTTCAACGCTTTCGATCAGATCCGGTCGAGCATAAATAAACGCCGGAGCACCCGGCCCGCCGTTGAGATATTTATAGGTGCATCCAACGGCAAACTCCGCCTTGGAACCGGAAAGATCCAGTGGCACCGCACCTGCACTATGCGCCAGATCCCAGATCATTACGGCACCTACCGCATGAGCCCTTTCCGTGACCTCTTTCATGTCATGAAGACGGCCTGAGCGGTAATCGACATGTGTCAGCATCACAGCAGCGACGTCTTCAGAAATATGATCCATCACGTCTTCCGGAGCCGGGGTGCGCAATTCATAGCCCTTGTCGACAGTGCTCATCAGACCCTGGGCCATATAGAGATCCGTTGGAAAGTTGCCCCGGTCCGAAAGGATTACACGCCGCTCAGGACGCATTTTGAAAGCGGCAGCCAACGCCTGGTAGACCTTGATCGACAAAGTGTCGCCGGTCGCGACAGAGCCTTCCGGAGCCCCAATCAAACGGGCAATCCGGTCGCCAACGCGTTTGGGCAACGCAATCCAGTCGGCCGTATTCCAGGCCCGGATCAATTCCCTGCCCCACTCTTTCTCGATCACTTCACCCGCGCGTGTTGAAGCCCCTTTCGGCAAGGGGCCGAGAGAGTTGCCGTCCAGATAAATGACATCGGCTGGAATATCGAAGAGCTCTTTCTTTGGCAGGCTCATAGCTCACCTCTCAAATGCCAGAGTTCGGGAAAGAGTTCCACTTCAAGCATCCGCCTCAAATAGGCAACCCCGGACGTGCCGCCCGTGCCACGCTTAAAGCCGATGACGCGCTCAACGGTCGTGACATGGTTGAAGCGCCAACGGCGGAAATAATCTTCCATATCGACCAGTTTTTCGCCCAGTTCATAGAGCGTCCAGTAGGTTTCAATGTTCTCGTAAACCTGCTTCCAGCGTGCCTGAATTTCGGGATGTGCCTCATGCGGCTTTTCCAGCTGTGGAGCTGGAGCATTGTCCTCATGACCATCCAGTGTTCGGAAAAGCAGGCGAACAACCTCATCATAAAAACTCGGACGGGCAAGTTCTGCAGACAGCTCCTTGTGGATGTCCGGCAAATGCGCATGGGGCTTCAACATGTTCGGATTTCGGTTGCCGAGCACATATTCGATCATGCGGTACTGGTAGGACTGGAAACCCGATGACGGACCCAGTGTTTCGCGAAACAGCGTGTAATCAGCCGGTGTCATGGTGCGCAACACATCCCACTGATTGTTGAGCTGTTCGAATATCCGGCTGACCCGGGCCAGCATCTTGAACATCTTCGCCGTGTTGCCTGTTCTCAAGGCTTCGCGGGCAGCTGCCAGTTCATGGATAATCAGCTTCATCCAGAGTTCCGACGTCTGATGCTGAACGATGAACAGCATCTCGTCATGGGCGTTGCTGAGGCAATGCTGCTGCGACAGGAGCGTGTCGATATGCAGATAGTCGCCATAGGACATGGCGTCTGAAAATCCCATCCTGGCGCCGTCTTTTTCCGGATCATAGGCTTTGCTGCTCATGACGCTGTCCTGAGCCGGAACCGCTGGATCTTGCCGCTTTCGGTTTTCGGCAGCGCATCGGCAAAAACAATACTGCGCGGGTACTTGAATGGAGCAATCGTTGCCTTCACGTGGTCCTGCAACACTTTGATCATGAGATCGGATGCTTCGTGATCAGCTCCAAGGACGACATGTGCCTCTACAATTGCACCGCGGTCTTCGTCCGCGACACCGATCACGGCACACTCGGCAACGGCTTCATGTGACAGCAAGGCCGCCTCGACCTCGGGTCCGGCAATGTTGTAACCACTGCTCAGGATGATGTCGTCATTGCGCGCGGCGAAATGAAAATACCCGTCCGCATCGCGGGTAAAGGCGTCGCCGGTAATGTTCCAGCCGTTCTGGACATATTCCGTTTGCCGCTCCCCTTTGAGGTACCGGCAACCAGTCGGCCCACGCACGGCAAGCCGCCCGACATCGCCTGCCGGCACCTCGTTACCATCGGGACCGACCACCTTGGCTTCATAGCCCGAGACAGGCCTGCCCGTGCAGGCCGGCCTGTGATCTTCAAACCGGTTGGTGATGAAGATATGCAAAAGTTCTGTCGAGCCAATTCCGTCCAGCATCGGCTTGCCCGTTTTTGCCTTCCATTCCTCATAGACCGGTGCCGGCAAGGTTTCACCGGCCGAAACGGCAGCACGCAACGAAGTCAGGTCCGCCCCTTCATCCATGGCACGCAGCATGGCGCGATAGGCGGTCGGCGCCGTAAAACAGACGGTCGCACGGTATTTTTCGATGATGTCGATCATGTTCGGCGGGGTTGCCGCTTCCAGAAGCGTTGCAGCAGCACCGAACCGCAAGGGGAAGATCGCCAACCCTCCCAGGCCGAACGTGAATGCAAGCGGCGGCGAACCGACAAAAACATCCTGCGGGCCGACATCCAACACCTCCCTAGCGTAGGCGTCCGCAATGATCAGCAGGTCCCGATGGAAATGCATCGTGCCCTTGGGCTCACCCGTTGATCCGGACGTAAACCCAATAAGCGCCACATCGTCCCGGCTGGTGGCGACAGCTTCAAACTGAACCGGTTTTTCCAGGGCCAGTCTGTCGAGCTCGGCATCGTGGTTGGATGTCCCATCGAAACCGACCACCGTTTTCAAATGTTTGCTGTCCTTCGCGCAGGCTGTCATCTCATCCATCAGCCTTGTGTCGCAAAGCGCATGAGTGATCTCAGCCTTGTTGACATACTTTGTCAGCTCACCAGCCCGCAGCATCGGCATGGTGTTGACGACAACCGCACCGGCTTTGGTCGCCGCCAGCCAGCAGGCCACCATTGCCGGATTGTTGGCCGAACGGATCAGAACCCGGTTGCCGGGCTTGAGCTTCAAATCCTCGACAAGGGCATGCGCCAGGCGATTGGTCCAGTCGGAAAGCTCTTTATAGGTGCGCCGCCGGCCATTGCCGATCAGCGCCGTGTGATCACCAAAGCCCTTTTCGACCATCCTGTCAGTTAGTTCCACAGCCGCGTTGAGATGTTCTGGATAGTCAAAACCATCCAGAAGAAAGTCCGGCCAGGTGTTCATCTCAGGCAAATTGTCCCGCGAGAACGTGTCGATATGAGCAGAATGTTGGAGCATGATCACATTCCTTGTTGTTCGGCGAGGGTCTGTCTGGCGATAACCACCCGCTGGACGTCCGATGCGCCTTCGTAAATGCGCAGGGCCCGGATTTCGCGGTAGAGCCTTTCAACGGTTTCGCCTGAGCGAACCCCGTCTCCGCCATGAAGCTGCACAGCCTTGTCGATGACCTGTTGCGCCTGATCGGTCGCAAAAAGCTTGGCCATCGCAGCTTCGCGGGTCACGCGCGGGGCACCTGCATCCTTCGTCCACGCGGCACGGTAGGTCAAAAGCGCAGCGGCATCGATATCAAGCGCCATGTCGGCGATATGACCCTGCACCATCTGCAATTCCGCAAGCGGAGAACCCTGAACATGCCGGCTGGAAACACGCTTGAGTGCCTCATCCAGCGCGCGGCGGGCAAAGCCCAGCGCGGCCGCGGCAACTGTTGACCGAAAAACATCCAGAACCGACATGGCGATCTTGAAACCCTGGCCGGGTTCGCCGATCAGCGCTGATGCAGGAAGTCGGCAATTTGAAAAACGCAGCCTGGCAAGCGGGTGCGGAGCCAGAACATCCAGCCGCTCCACTATCTCGAAGCCGGGCAGTCCGGCGGGGACGATGAAGGCGGAAAGTCCCCTCGCACCAGGAGCTTCACCAGTGCGGGCAAAAAGCGTGTAGACATCTGCAATTCCACCATTGGAAATCCAGGTCTTTTCACCCTCGAGGATAAAATGTTCTCCGTCCCGGGTCGCCGTCATGGTGGAATTCGCAACATCCGAACCCGATTGAGGTTCGGTGAGAGCAAACGCGGAGATCGCCTCGCCTGCACGCGTTTTTGAAAGCCATTCCGATTTCTGGTCAAGGGTACCGAACAGCGAAATCGCGCCGGTGCCGAGGCCCTGCATGGCAAAGGCAAAATCCGCCAGTCCGTCATGACGGGCCAGTGTCTCACGGATGAGACAGAGGCTTCTGACGTCTAGCTTGCCCGCATCCGATGAACTTAGCTTCAGGAAACCGGCATGTCCGAGATCACTGACGAGACGACGGCATGCCGCATCTGTATCGCCATGATCAACCTTTGAAAGATGCGCGCCGGCCCAGCCCTCGAGCTCCGCTGAAAGCGCGCGATGACGATCTTCAAAAAACGGCCAGTTCAGAAAGCTCTTGTCCGCCATCAGTCACCCTCAAACACCGGTTTTTCCTTGGCAACGAAGGCATGGTAAGCCCGGTGGAAGTCCTGTCCCTGCATGCAGATGGCCTGTGCCTGTGCTTCGGCTTCAATGGCCTGCTCAATCGACATGGACCATTCCTGGGCCAGCATCGTCTTTGTCATCATATTGGCAAAGCCAGGACCGGCAGCAATGCGCCGCGCAATGTCTCTTGCTGTCGCAAGCAGGTCGTCCCGCTCGACAACGCGGTTGAAGAAGCCCCAGGCATGCCCTTCCTCAGCACTCATCGACCGCCCGAGATATAGCAGCTCCGCAGCTCGCCCCTGCCCGATGATCCGGGGCAGGATTGCGCAGGCACCCATATCGCAGCCCGCAAGCCCGACACGGTTGAACAGGAAGGCCGTCTTTGCCTCAGGTGTCGCAATCCTGAGGTCCGACGCCATGGAAATGATTGCGCCAGCCCCGGCGCAGACCCCGTCGATTGCGGCGATGACGGGCTTGCCGCAATTGACCATTGCCTTGACCAGATCCCCCGTCATGCGGGTGAAGGCCAGCAGCTCTTTCATGTTCATTTTGGTCAGCGGGCCAATGATGTCGTGAACGTCACCGCCAGAGGAAAAATTACCTCCGTTCGGCCCGAAAACGACTGCCTTGACATCATCATTGTAGTGAAGCTCCCGAAACCAGTCGCGCAGCTCCGCATAGCTGTCGAATGTCAGCGGGTTCTTCCAGTCCGGACGATTGAGCGAGACTTCTGCGATCCCGTCCGCAACCGTGCAATTAAAGTGCTGAACGTCGCTGCGCATGGTCACTTCCCCTCCTCAAGCGCTTCGCTTAACCGGTCGAGGCGGCCGATCATGCCGTCAACGTCCTCAGCGTCGAGGCCACTCAGAATTTCGTCGATCCAGGCCTCATGCACTTCCGCATGCTGTGTGAAGACATCCTGTCCTTTCGGTGTGAGCCGAACAAGATTGGCGCGCCGGTCTCCGGGCACCGCGACACGCAGGGCCAGACCTTCCTCTGACAGCTTGTCCACGATGCCGGTAATGTTGCCATTGGAAACCCGCAGCATCTGCGAGATCTCGCTCATCTTCAGCCCGTCCGGTGAGCGCGCCAGCGCGGACATCACATCAAAGCGCGGCAGCGTCCAGTTGAACTCATTGCGCAAGCGCCGCCTGATCTCATCCTCAATCAGGCTGGAGGCCTTGAGCAGTTTCAGCCAGAGCCGCAGGCGTGCCTTTGAAACAGATTGCTCTGCTCCATTAAGAGCCGGTTCGTTCATACTTCTCCTCCCGACAAGGAAATGGCCTGTCCGTTCACCGACCGCGCAGCATCAGAACACAGCCACAGCGCAGTTCCGGCAACTTCATCAGTTTCGATGAACCGTTGTTGCGGATTGCCGGCGATAAGAGATGCGCGCGCATCTTCCGCGCTCAGACCCGTCTTTCGAACGATTGTTTCAATCGACCGTTCAAGGAGCGGCGTTTCCACGAAGCTCGGGCAGATCGCGTTGACGGTCACGCCCGTCTGGCCAAACTCAATCGCCAGTGAGCGGGTCAAGCCAATGACACCGTGCTTGGCCGCACTATAGCCCGCCACATAGGGATACCCCTTCAGCCCGGCGGTGGAGGCAACGGCAATCATGCGCCCCCAACCGGACGCCTTCATATCGCCAAGCGCGGCCTGCCAAAGATTGGCGACACCAATCAGGTTCACTGCCAGCATTGACTGCATCTGGTCTTGAGACAGTTTTGCGAAAGGCACGCTTTCAACGGCGCCGGCATTGGCAACAGCAACGGAAATCGGGCCGTTTTGCTGCCGGGCTGCGTCCAGTGCCTTCGCAACAGCCTCCGCATTGGTGACATCGCACAGTTGGTAGGAAAGACCCTGCGCCTTCAAAGGTTCCTCACGTCGCCCCAATATCGTAACGCGCGCGCCTTGCCGGTTGAATGCCTGCGCCGTTTCGGCACCAACACCGGAGCCGCCGCCGGTCACGACCACATGTTTGCCCGCTAGCGTCATACCCGGATTGCCTCTGCTTCACGGTCAGCAAGCCGCCAGGCCTGATCGCGCCCAGCAAGATAAGGTGGCTGCCAGACGGCCTGCCGGTCACCGATCTTCGCGCCTTCATGCAAGGTCCAATAGGGATCGGCCAGATGCGGTCTACCGATGGCGATCAAATCGGCACGTCCCGCCATCAGGATCGAGTTTGCATGATCGGCCTCATAAATGTTGCCGACCGCCATCGTGGTGATGCCTGCCTCATTGCGGATCCGGTCGGAAAACGGCGTCTGGAACATGCGCCCATAGACCGGTTTTGCCTCCGTGCTGGTCTGACCTGCGGAGACGTCGATCAGATCTGCGCCTGCTTGCTGAAAAGCGCGTGCAATCTCGACGGCTTCTTCCGGTGTTACCCCGTCCTCGCCGGCCCAGTCACTTGCGGAAATGCGCACGGACATCGGCTTGTGTGCAGGCCAGACGCGGCGCATAGCGTGGAAGACCTCAAGCGGATAACGCAGCCGGTTTTCCAGGCTGCCGCCATAGTCATCCGTCCGCATGTTGGAGAGCGGCGATATGAACGAGGACAGCAGATAGCCATGGGCAGCATGCAGCTCGATCATGTCGAACCCGGCCCGCTCCGCCATCTCGGCTGCGGCAGCAAACTCTGACTTTATCGCCTCCATATCGGCTTCGGTCGCTTCGCGCGGCACAGCATTTTCTTCAGACCAGGCGAGCGCCGATGCCGATACAAGATCCCAGTTTCCGGACGCTAAGGGCTTGTCCATACCCTCCCAGCCGATATTGGTGGAGCCCTTGCGGCCTGAATGACCGATCTGGCAACAGATCCTGGCCTCGGTCTCGCCATGCACGAAATCCACCAGCCGCTTCCAGGCAGCCTCGTGTTCCGGCGCATAAAGGCCTGGACAGCCCGGCGTAATCCGGCCCGTTTCTGAAACACAGGTCATTTCGGTGTAGACGAGACCGGCGCCGCCTTTCGCGCGCTCGCCATAATGGATCAGGTGCCAGTCTGTCGGGCTGCCGTCGACGGCCTTATACTGCGCCATGGGCGACACAACGATCCGGTTCTTCAGCTCCATCTGGCGCAGACGGAACGGCGCAAACATCGGTGCGCGCACCGGCGCATTGTCCGGAACACCGGATGCATGCTGAAACCACTGCTCAGCCGAACGTAGCCAGTCCGGATCACGCAGGCGCAGGTTCTCGTGCGAGATACGCTGCGAGCGCGTCAAAAGCGAATAGTTGAACTGCACCGGATCAAGGTCGAGATAACGCTCGACATCCTCAAACCATTCCAGCGAATTGCGCGCCGCGGACTGAAGCCGCAGCACTTCCAGCCTTCGCTCTTCCTGATAGCGTTCGAAGGCTTTCTCAAGGGTCGGTTCGCTGTGAATGAGATCGGCCAGCGCAATGGCGCTGTCGAAGGCAAGCCGCGATCCGGACCCGATGGAAAAATGCGCCGTTGCGGACGCATCGCCCAACAGAACCACATTGCCGTGGTACCACTTTTCACAAAGCACTCTCGGGAAGTTGATCCAGACCGCCGACCCGCGCAGATGGTCGGCATTCGACATCAATTTATGCCCGCCAAGATGCGCCTCGAAAGTCTTCCGGCAGGTTTCGACGATCTCCTCTTTCGACATCCCGTCAAAGCCGAAATTGGCGTAGGTTTCCTCGGTACACTCGACAATGAAAGTCGCCGTCTCATCATCGAACTGGTAGGCATGCGCCCAGATCCAGCCGTGCTCGGTCTTCTCGAAGATAAAGGTAAAGGCGTCGTCGAATTTCTGATGTGTGCCAAGCCAGACGAACTTGCACTTTCTGGTATCGATTTCCGGCTTGAAATGCTCCGCATAGGCGCTGCGCACACTGGAATTGATGCCGTCGCAGCCGACGACCAGATCATAGTCGCGGCGATAGCTTTCAATATCGTCAAACGGCGTCTCAAAGAGCAGTTTGACACCCAGTTCACGCGCACGCTCCTGAAGCAGAAGCAGCATCTGCATGCGGCCGATCCCGGCAAAACCGTGACCGCCGGAGACTGTGCGCACGCCGTCATGGACCACGGCGATATCGTCCCAATAGGCAAAGTGATCGCGGATGGCTTCAGCGCTTTTCGGGTCATTCGTTGCCAGGTTTTCCAGCGCATCGTCCGACAGCACGACACCCCAGCCAAACGTGTCGCTCGCCCGGTTGCGCTCAACGACTACGATCTCGTGCGAAGGATCGCGAAGCTTCATCGAAATGGCAAAATAGAGCCCGGCAGGCCCACCGCCCAAACACGCCACCCGCATTGATCGCACCTCCCGAATTTCGAGCGCTCCCGCGCTACGGATCGATACGAGTTAACGTAGTTCAGCCCACAGATATTTCAAGCTTGAAATTTATAAGATTGAATTATTTTAAACATCCCTATCAAGGGCTAACACGCAATTTGCGAAGCAGATGACGCAATTGAGCTATTTTGCTCCGGGATCTGTCGCGAGCCGAGGTGCGATAAATCGGAAAACTGTTTTGAGAAAAAAGGTTGGTTGACCGGGAACGGTCCACCCGGCCTTGATATGGCTTGAATGCGCCAGGCAGAAGCGGGCAATCGGTGCGTCGCATCCGATGGTGGTATGACGGCGGGAAGCAAAGAGGAATGAGACATGTCAGCTTTTCCTGACAAGGCACAAATCGTCATCGTCGGTCTGGGCGGCATTGTCGGCGCGTCAGTGGCGCATCACCTCATCGAACGTGGCTGGACGGATGTTGTCGGTATCGACAAGTCCGGCATTCCGACAGACATCGGCTCGACCGCACATGCCTCTGACTTCTGCTACACCACAAGCCACGACTATCTGTCGGTCTGGACCACGCAGTATTCCATCGATTTCTTTGAAAAGATGGGCCACTACGCGAGGGTCGGCGGCCTTGAGGTGGCGCGCACCGGTGACGACACCTGGATGGAGGAGATCAAGCGCAAGGTCACATCCGGCAAGGCGTTTGGCACCAATGTCAGCCTTGTCACCCCGGCAGAGATCAAGGAAAAATTCCCGCTGATCGAAGAGGATATGGTTCAGGGCGGCATGTGGGACCCGGATGCAGGTCTGGTCATTCCGCGCTCGCAGACCGTTGCCGGCAAGTTGGTCGACCAGTGCGAAAAATCCGGCAATCTGAAAGTCTTCGCCAACACGCCAGCGCAATCGCTTATTGTCGAGAATGGCCGCATTTCCGGCGTCAAAACCCATCGCGGCACGATCCACGCCGATCACGTGATTGTCTGTGCCGGTCTTTGGGGCCGGCAGATCGCCGAGATGGTCGGCGAGGACCTGCCGGTCATGCCCGTCGACCACCCGCTGACTTTCTTCGGCCCCTATAACGAGTTTGAAGGCACCGGCAAGGATATCGGTTACCCTCTTTTGCGTGACCAGGGCAACTCGGCCTATATGCGCGACACGGGCGACCCGAAAACTGCCGAAGGCGGGCAGATAGAATGGGGCTATTACGAGACCGACGCACCGCGTCTCTGTCATCCGCGTGACTTGCTTGAAAAGGATCAGGCCCGTCTGTCGCCCTCACAGCGCGATCTTGAGATGGAACAGGTCATCGAGCCACTGGAGCGCGCCATGGAGCTGACGCCGATCCTGGGTGAGATCGGTTATAATGAAAGCCATTCCTTCAACGGTTTGTTGCAGGTCTCCGCTGCCGGTGGCCCCTCCTGCGGCGAAAGCCAGAAAGTACGCGGGCTCTGGTACTGTGTTGCCATCTGGGTGAAGGACGGCCCGGGCTATGGCAAGTTGATTGCAGACTGGATCACCGACGGACGCACTGAAATCGATCACGCTTCCATCGACTATTCCCGCTTCTACGCCCATCAGATGACCGAGGAATTCATCGAAGGCCGCTGCTATGAGGCAGCCCAGAAGATCTATTTCCCCGCAATCCATCCACGCGAGCCTTACGCCTCCGGCCGCGGCGTCAAGCGCTCCCCTTTCCATGAGCGCGAAGTCGAACTTGGCGGTCACTTCATGGAACTTGGCGGCTGGGAACGCGCGCATGGATACGCCGCCAACGACCACCTGCTGGAAAAATACGGCAACCGCGTGCCCGTTCGGGAAAATGAATGGGACAACCGTCACTTCTGGCGTGTTTCCAATGCAGAGCAACTGGCGCTGAGCGAAGATTGCGGCATCATCAACCTGTCGCATTTCTATATGTTCGACGTTGAAGGCCCTGACCATGTTGCCCTGATGGAATGGCTATGCGCTGCCAAGATTGGCGGCGACACCATGGTCGGCAAAGGCATCTACACGCATTTCCTGGATGACGAAGGCAATGTACGGGCCGACCTGACGGTGTTCCGGATGGACGACCGCTGCCGCATCGTCGATGGCGCTGATGCCGGACCGCGCGATCTGCGCTACGTTCAACGCGTCGCCGAAGACAAGGGCTTCAACGTCACCGTAACCGATGTCAGCGAAGCCTATACCACCATCGGCATCTGGGGTCCGAACGCCCGGGAAAGCCTGAAGAAGGTCGTCTCAGATCCGGCGGCGCTCGATCCGGAGAACTTCCCCTTCGCGGCCATCCGCAAGCTTGAAATCGCCGGAAAGGAAGTGTCAGCACTCAGGCTTTCCTATGTGGGCGAACAGGGCTGGGAACTTCATATGAAATATGAAGACGGTCTTGCTGTCTGGGACGCGCTCAGAGCAATCGGTGTTATGGCCGTTGGCGTTGAAACCTATGCCAACTCGCGCCGCATGGAGAAGAGCCTGCGCCTGCAGAACGCCGATCTCCTGACCCAATACAATCTCTATGAGGCCGACCTTGCCCGACCCAAGGTGAAGGAGGCGGACTTCCGCGGCAAGGCAAAGCATCTGGAGTACCGGTCACGCGACAAACAACCGGCCATGCTGTGCACACTGGTCATGACAGACAACACCGATGGAAAGGGCGTCAAGCGCTATCCGGTAGGCGCCATGCCGGTTCAGGACCCTGAAACAGGCAAGACGCTGGTCGATAGTCTCGGGCGGATTTCCTATACAACGTCAGTTGCCTACGGCCCGACAATCGGCAAGAACATTGCGCTGGCCTACCTGCCGCAGGACTACTGCCAGGTCGGCCGCAAGCTGAACGTCGAATACTTCTCGGAAACCTATCCGGTTGAAGTGGCAGGTGTCGGTTACCAACCGCTTTATGATCCTGAAAACCTGAAACCTCGGTCATAATGCCGTATTCTGCGAGGTCTCAAAAAGACCTCGCGGCAAGCTCCGGTTATTGAAATTCAGCTTGTTAAACCCTAAATTGAATGCGTGATTGTAAGCTTTCAGGAGGGTGTCGATGCCATTCTTTTCTCCCCGCGGCCCGGTTTCGCACGGAGCGGCAGAGGCCTTTGCAAAGGGTGTAAAAAGAGGATTGGCACCTGAGACCCGAATCCCGTCTTCAGAACGGAAAGCTGAGGCTCAGACACGGCTTGCAGAAGAGCCACCGACAAGCGCCACCCGTATCACTCCAAGCCGGAAAAAGACCGACTTTCTATCTCGCTTGAAGGCTTTCTTTTTGCGCTAGGACAGCGTCAGGACGGGCCGACCGTCCTGAGAACCTTTTTGGTCGTCTCGCGCATGGCCGGCATGACCGAGCGCAGGATTTCATTGCGATCAAACACATTCGGATCGTCAGCCATTGTCTGACGGAGTGAGCGGCCGAATGTTTGCCTCAACTCGGTTCCGAAATTGAACTTGCAAACCCGCGTCTCGCGCGCAAGGCGAATACGAACATCCTGCGGAATGCCGCTACCGCCATGCAAAACCAGAGGCTTCGTTGTCACGTGCTCAACAGCGGCAAGCGCTTCAAAGTCAATGCCGTCTGTTGCTTCGGTTTGCAAATGAACATTGCCAACCGACACGGCGATTGCATCTGCCCCGCTTTCCTTGTCGAAGCGTGCGACCTCAGTCGGATCAGTAAAGGCGGACGACGCCCCTTCGGCATAACCGACATAACCGACTTCGCCTTCCACGGAGACATCGGCTTTATGGGCGGTTTCAACCAGTCCCGCAGTCAGGTCGATATTCTCAGATATCGGACGCTTCGATCCGTCGAACATCAGCGACGTGAACCCGTGATCGATCCCCTGCAAACACTCTTCAACGCTGTAACCGTGGTCCAGATGACAGACCACCGGAACGCCCGCCTGATCCGCCAGATGGCGCAGCATCTTGCCGATCACGGGCACAGGTGTATGTGCGCGGCATCCGGGTCCGGCCTGCAGGATCACGGGCAAGCCTGTTTCCTCAGCGGCTTCCACAAAGGCAACGGCGTCTTCCCAGCCGAGCACGACCAATCCGGCAAGCGCATACCCGCCACGGGCAGCATCTGCCAGTACGTCATTCAGGGGAACTGCGGTCATTTGAACTTGGCAATCATGTCCTTGATGCCGGGGATCGTCTCGATCTGCCAGGCATGATCAGGCTGGAAAAATTGAACCAGCGAGCGTTGAGACAGGCCACCCAGGATCGTGAAATAGTACATTTCATAACCCGGCGCGACGACGCAAGGATGGTAACCTTTGTCGAGCACGATCGTTGACCCGTCGACGATGTGATAGGCATCTCCGACTTTGCCGTCTTCCCGCTGAACCAGTTGCATCCCAAAGCCGTTGTTCGGGCGGAAGCGGAAATTATAGGTCTCGTCGTGACGCGTTTCTTCCGGCAAACGGTCCGTATCGTGTTTGTGTGGCGGAAAACCGGACCAGCCGCCCTGTCCAACCGTGAAAAGTTCGGACACCAAAAGGCGGCCAACCTTGTCGTGGTATTTCGTTCCCAGAATGTGTTTGATCTTGCGGTGCGTTTTTGTGTCGTCGGAGCCGTATTGCACCAGGTCGATATCTGCTGTTCTGACATCGAATGGTTCCAGCACCTTGTCGTATTTTGCCCCAGCAATGAAAACTTCGGCAGCATCGCTGACACAGACCATCTGCGCCCTGGCACCGGTCGGCACATAGACCCCTTCCGGCTCTCCGTCCCAGACATCGTCACCGCGATTGCCGAGCTTGTCGAAAGACACGCCTTCAACAGTTACGTCCACACTGCCGGTCGCCGGGACAATGGCCGTCTCGTAACCGGGAACCGAGTACTCAAATGCCTGCCCGCGTGTCAGCTTGACGATGTTGAAATAGTTGAGCGGAACACGCGTATCGTCGGTATCGATGATGGCCTTGTTCGCGTTTTCGAACGGCGGGATATGCATAACGATCTCCTCAGCTCTGTGGAGCGGTGTTTTGCTCAAGAAAAGCCGCAAGCTCTGCAGGCGTCGGCATGGCTGGGGCACAGCCAAAGCGCGACACCACCATTGCCGCAGCGGCTGAGCCGCGTAGCACGGCCTCTCTCAGCGTTGTTCCGTTGACAAGGGCGGCGATCAGAAGGGCCATGAAGGCATCGCCAGCTCCCATCGGCTTTATGGCCTCAACCGGAAAGATACCGGTCTGAAAGCTCACTTCCGGTGCGAAGACGATCGAACCCTTTTCGCCCATTTTGTAAATGGCAGTCTTGCCGTCCTCAGCCAGGTCGCTTGCCAGACGACGACCTGCCTCAGCGTCCCCTCCGGCCACGACGGCAAATTCTTCATCATTGCCGACAACAAGGTCCGTCAGTTCAATGGCCGCACCATAAGTCTCGGCAGCCTCCACGCTCCCGGGCCAACTATACGGCCGATAGTCAAGATCAATGACGACCATCATCTCGGCGGCACGCGCCTTTTCCATGGCCACGAAGCAGGCTTTGCGCGAAGGATTTGCCGCCAGCGCGGTACCGGTCATGATCAGCGCATCGAACTTGCTGAAGTCGACCGCCCTGACATGTGCTTCATCAAGCAGAAGGTCCGCAGCATTGTTTCTGTAAAGCGTGTTCTGTGTGTTTTCGATGCGTGTTTCCGTAACGGCCAGCGAGGTTCGGCATTCGCCTTCAAGCTCAACAACATGCGCCGTATCCACACCGTAGTTGCGCAGTTCCCTGCGGACAAAGCGGCCAATTGAATCCTTTGATACGCAGGTCAAAAGACTGGTTGCCACCCCTTGCCTTGCCAGACCGGCGGCAATGTTGCCGGAAGACCCGCCAAGAGCTGTCGCAAACCCGGTCGCACTTTCTGCTTCTGCACCTGGAGGGTCGGCATAAAGATCCATACCGGCCCGGCCAAGGACCAACATTCTGGACGCAGGCGAGAAGGCCTTCACCATCTCAGATGCCTTTTCTTTGCGCACTGCGGCCGGCTTCCCAATCAGCATGCGCCTTACGCACACGTTCGCTTTCCGAAACCTCCGGGGTGCCAACTTCCCACCACGTGTGGCCTTCCTGTGTCCATCCGTCGAAGGCGTCCACCTGAAGGGAAATCACATAGGTCTTGTCCGATTGCTTGGCGCGCCCGAAGGCTTCTTTCAGCTCTGCAATGGAGGAAACGGATTCCGCATTCGCCCCCATCGCCCGTGCATGCGCCTCGAAATCGACAGCAAAGGGCTCAACTGCCAGCCTGCAATCGCTGATCAGATTGTTGAAGGACTCGTTGCCGGTGTTGTTCTGCAATTTGTTGATTACGGCAAAACCGCCATTGTCGCAGACGATGACAATGAGTTTGGCTCCAGACAAAACCGAAGAATAGATGTCGGAGTTCATGAGCATATAAGAACCGTCGCCGGTAAAGACGATCGTGTCGCGGTCGGCATGGCGCTCCTGGTGTCCAAGGCGAGCCCCCCAGCCGCCTGCAATTTCATAGCCCATGCAGGAAAAACCGAATTCGACATCCACACTGCCTAAAGAGCGCGTGCGCCAGTTGGCTGTCACCTCGGCAGGCAAACCACCTGCCGCGGCAACAACCCTGTCATCATCGGCGCACACTTCGTTGACCGCACCGATCACCTGGGCATAGGACATCGGCCGGTTGCTACCGTCTTGCGCTGTCGGCGAGATATTATCGTCGACATAAGCGTTCCAGGCAGCCCGTTCCTTGGCGGCTTTCTGCCTCCAGTCAGCTGGTGCCTCGTAAGTCCCAAGCGCGTCTGCAAGAAGCGGCAGCGTCAACTTGGCATCTCCGACAACCGGCAGAGCCATATGCTTGCCGGCATCAACGCGTCCGACATTCAGGGAAACGATTTTCGCATCGCCCGCAAATGCCGTCCACGACCCGGTGGTGAAATCCTGCAGGCGGGTGCCGACTGCAAGCACGACATCTGCTTCACCGGCAAGCGCATTGGCCGAATTGGAGCCGGTCACACCGATCGGCCCGCAATTCAGTTCATCCGAGTGGACCAGGTTGGCACGTCCTGCGATCGTTTCAACAACCGGGATCTTGTGCCGGCGTGCGAAGTCCTGCAGCTCCTGAGTAGCAAGCGAGTACTGGACACCGCCGCCAGCGATGATCAGCGGGCGTTCGGCAGCTTTCAGGCACTCGGCAGCCGCCGCAAGTTCGCGCGCATCAGCGGTCTGGCGACGCAGATAGTGGGTTTTTGGTTCAAAGAAGGCGTCAGGATAGTCATAGGCCCACCCCTGAACGTCCTGCGGAAGCCCCAGGAACGCCGGCCCGCAGTCTGCAGGGTCAATCAGCGTGTTGATCGCAGCCGGCAACGATTGCAACAGTTGCGCCGGATGTGTGAGCCGATCCCAATATCTGGTGACGCTCTTGAAAGCATCGTTGACCGACAGGCTCGGATTACCGGTATGTTCAACCTGTTGCAAAACCGGATCCGGCAAGCGCGTGACAAAGGCATCGCCGGAGAGCATGAGCAGCGGCAGTCTGTTGGTGTGCGCGATCCCTGCGGATGTCAGCATGTTGGTCGTGCCCGGACCGGCTGACGACGTTGCGAACATGAAGCGTTGCCGCAGCTGCTGTTTGGCGTAGGCAACCGCGGCCATTGCCATGGATTGCTCGTTCTGACCACGCCAAAGCGGCAGTTCTTCGCGATGCTCGTAAAGCGCTTCGCCAAGGCAAGTGACATTGCCATGGCCGAAAATGCCGAAACCGCCGGCACAAAGCCTGACTGACTTGCCGTCCACTTCGACGAATTGCGCAGCAAGATAGCGGACAAGTGCCTGAGCCATGGTCAGGCGAAGGGTTTTCTGGGCCATGCGCCTCAATTCCTCCCGGACAGCTTTTTCTATCGGCTCTTGGAGCCCTTGACGGCGAAAGCTAATCGGTGTTTACGTATTTTGCAAGCGGTTGCAAAAAAGATCGGATGAAACGGGATGGAAACGCGCAAACTTGGTGTCGGCATCGTCGGCGGCGGGTATATGGGAAAGGCGCATTCAGTGGCGATGCACGCCGTTGGTGCCGTGTTTGACACAGCCTTGCGCCCTGCCCTTGAAATGGTCTGCACGACAACGCCGGAGGGAGCTGCGCGAAAAGCCAGCGAACTCGGCTTTTCAAACGCGACGTCCGACTGGCGGGAGCTTGTCAACAATCCTGCCGTCGAAGCTATCGTGATCGCTTCACCGCAGGAAACACATTTGGAAATTTCCAGCGCTGCCTTTGAGCTGGGAAAGCCCGTCTTTTGTGAAAAACCTCTGGGGCGAAATCTGGCGGACAGTCGTGCCATGACTGCTGCGGCCAAGGCGTCGAACTGCATCAACATGGTTGGCTTCAACTATATCAGGACACCTGCCTCGCAGCTGGCTCGAGAGATAATAGGTTCAGGCGAAATCGGCGACGTTACCTATATTCGCGGCGAGCACACCGAAGACTTCTTTGCCGACCCGGAAAGCCCTGCAACATGGCGTACCGAAGGTCGGTCAAATGGCACCATGGGCGACCTGGCTCCACACATCATCAATGCCTCGCAGGCTCTCGGCGGTCCGATGGAACGCGTTCTGGCAGAGATCGAGACGGTGGTGAAGGAACGGCCGGGAAAGGCGGGCATGCAGAAGGTCACAAATGACGATCATGCCCAGATCATGTGCCGGTTCACGTCCGGAGCGCTTGGCGCATTCTACGTCAGCCGCACGGCCTTTGGACGGAAAATGGGTTATGCCTACGACATCTTCGGAACAAAGGGTTCCATCCGATTTGATCAGGAAGACCAGAATGCACTCTGGCTTTATGAAGGTGGCCAGAACCCGTCACGGGAAGGCTTCAAGAAAGTCCTGACCGGCCCACACCACCCGGACTACGTCAACTTTTGCCTCGGAGCCGGACACGGAACAGGTTACCAGGATCAGATCATTATCGAAGCCCGGGATTTCCTGAAGGCCATTGAAACGGGAACAAACATTTGGCCAACTTTCGAGGACGGCCTTTATGTGAACCAGGTTGTTGAAGCGTCCTGGCAGTCCAACGAATCCAGAAGCTGGATCAATCTCGACCAAGTTTAGGCCAAGGGCACCCTGCCCGGCCTCTATTCCGGAAACATCACATGACTATCAAGATTGGAAACGCCCCCTGCTCCTGGGGTGTCGAATTCGCAGATGACCCGCGCAACCCGGCCTGGAAGAAGGTGCTCGATGAGTGCCGCGATGCGGGTTATCGTGGCATCGAACTTGGTCCTGTCGGCTTCATGCCCGAAGATCCGGCAGAGCTTGGAGATGCGCTCGCGGAACGGGGCTTGGAGCTGATCGGCGGCGTCGTGTTTCGCCCCTTTCACGATCCGGCGCAATGGGACGATGTCAAGGATGGCTCCATCCGGACCTGCGCGGCCTTGAAGGCACACGGCGCGGAACATCTGGTTATGATCGATTCCATTTCACCGCGCCGCGCGCCGACCGCAGGTCGCCCGGCTGAAGCGGAAAAAATGTCTTCTGAGGAATGGACCATCTATCGCGACAGGATCCAGGAGATTGCCAAGATGGCAAGCGAGGAATACGGGCTGACACCGTCCATTCACCCGCATGCCGGCGGCTTCATGGACTTTGAGGACGAGGTTGAGCAACTCCTGGAAGAAGTCGACGAAAAGCACATGAAGATCTGTCTTGATACGGGTCACAGCGTCTATGCCGGTTTCGATCCCGTCGCGTTTATGACGCGGCATATGGATCGCATTTCCTATATGCATTTCAAGGATATCGACCCAGTCGTCATGAAGAATGTCATCGCAAGCCAGACAGATTTTTATGAAGCCTGCGGCGACGGCATCTTCTGCAATCTCGGCAAGGGCAGTGTCGACTTCGCCGCCGTCAGGCAACTGCTGCTGGACAAATGCTTTACTGGCTGGTGTACGGTTGAACAGGACTGTGATCCCGCCAAGGCGCAATCACCACTCGACGACGCGCGCGAGAACCGTGCCTTTCTCAAATCCATCGGCTTCGAGGTAACCGCATGACAAAGCTCAATTGGGGAATGATCGGCGGCGGCGCAGGCTCGCAAATCGGTCCGACCCACCGTATCAGCGCCGGTCTCGATGGCCACTTTCTTCTGTGTGCCGGTGCCTTTGACATTGACCCGGACCGCGGCAAGGCTTTCGCAGGTTCACTCGGCGTTTCAGCTGATCGTGCCTATGGCGACTGGCGCGAAATGCTCGCAGCCGAAAGTGCGCGCGACGACAGACTGGACCTTGTCACAATTGCAACTCCCAACGCCACACACTATGAAATCTCGCGCGCTTTTCTCGAAGCGGGCTTCAACGTCTTGTGTGAAAAGCCGCTGACAATGACGGCAAATGAGGCACGAGAAATCGTTGAAATTACGAAGGAGTCCGGCAAGGTCTGCGCCGTGAATTATGGCTATAGCGGTTACCCGCTGGTCCGCCAGATGCGTGCCATGATTGCCAATGGCGACCTTGGAAAAATCAGGCTCATCAAGGCGGAGTTCGCGCATGGCTTTCATGCCGATGCCGAAGAAGCGGACAATCCGCGCGTACGCTGGCGCTATGACCCGGCTCAGGCCGGAACATCGGCTGTGTTCGCAGATGCCGGCATTCATGCGTTTCACATGGCCTGTTTCGTCTCGGGTCAGACCCCGACGGAATTGTCAGCGGATTTCGCCTCGCTAGTCGGAGATCGCCAGTTGGAAGATGATGCCATGATCAACTTCCACTTCAACGGCGGTGCGGTCTGCAGGCTCTGGACAAGTGCAGTCGCCGTTGGCCGGATGCACGGATTGACGCTTCAGGTTTTCGGAGAAAAGGGCGGACTTTCCTGGCAGCAGCAGCATCCCGAGCAACTGCATTGGACGCCGCTGAACGGAAGGACCCAGATCCTTGAACGTGGTGACTCGGATTTGTCGGAACAGGCCGTCCGCGCTTCACGCATTCCGATTGGTCATGCCGAAGGCATGCCTGTAGCCTTTGCAAACATCTACATGGACCTGGCGGATGTCTTGAATGCCCAAAGGACGGGTGCAAAGCCCGACCCGATGGCACTCGACTTCCCACAGGCCGAAGACGGGTACTGGTCGATGCGGGCAATCGAAGCCGCCGCTTCATCTGCCAAGGCAAACGGCGCCTGGACCAAACTTTAACAAGACTCGGCCGGGCGCTCGCCAAAGAATCGCTCGGCCTTGCGAACACAATCGAGGCTTTCTTGGATCAGACAGGTTTCAGGGAACCACGCTCAATGATGGTGCAGGGAAACAAGCGAATCTCGGCACTGCGCGTCGGGTTTTCCACCATACCGACCACCAGTTCCACAGAACTCAGGATGATGTCTCGAATGGGTTGGCGGATGGTTGTCAGCGAATAGGCATCCCATCCTGCCATCGCAATGTCGTTGAAACCCATGAAGCCGATTTCCTCAGGGATCGAAAGACCGGCAGCACGCGCTGCATCCATGGCGCCCATGCAGATCAGATCGTCACCGCAAAAAACGGCTTCAATCCCGTCTTCACGCAAGACCTGCTGCATGGCATCCCGCCCGGCCTGATAGGTGTAGTTTTCCGCAAAGCAGGTGGCTGCCACCTCAAGACCTTTGTCATGCGCAGCCTTCAAAAACCCTGCTGCGCGGTCCTGCGTCGATGTTGCTGCTTCCGGTCCGCCCAACAACGCAACTTTCCGGTATCCGCGCTCTGAGAACAGGTCAGCTGCCATAGCGCCGCAATAGACATTGTCGATCCCGACAACATGTACATTGGCATTCGCTTCATATTTGCCGAAAGTGTGAATCACCGGGATGCCGGCAGCCTGAAAGGACGTCGCAAAGCTTGTCGGGAGCGTCGATGTCGCAACGATGACCCCATCAACGCTGTATTGCCTCAGCAGCTCGACGAATTTCTTCGGCGAGGTCTCAGCAGACAAATTGACGAGCAAAGGGCGGAAGCCGCGTTTCTGCAATTCGCTGGTGAAGAGGTCAAAGACGTCGAGAAAGGCCGGGTTCTGAAAATTATTCGCGACCAGACCGATCAGCTTGGTGCGATTTGTCGCCAGACTGCGCGCAATCAGGGAAGGCTTGTAGCCAAGGGACTTCGCCGCCTTCTCGACTTTTTCCCGTGTGCGGGCGGAAACGCTTGCACCATCGGTGAAAGTCCGGGAGACCGCCGAACGCGATACGCCCGCCAATTCCGCAACCTCCTTTAATGTAACCGCCAAATTCCAGCCCCAGCCCAGTTGGTCCTCATCCTTCGGAAAACCTACACGAATGCCAGACCGCGTCAATTTTTTTGCAACCGGTTGCAATTTCTCTGGTGCTGTGCTTGTCTACCAGCAGGCACGGTCTCGAGGATAAATTCCGGGATTGTAGAAAGCCTGAAAATTGGGAGGAACTAATGAAGAAGACATTGATTGCGCTTGCGACGGCCGCCATTGCGTTTACGGGTGTGAGCGGATCGGCAGTTGCGGACGGCGAGCGTTTTGTTCTTGTGAGCCATGCGCCTGACAGCGACAGCTGGTGGAACACGATCAAGAACGGCCTTGCACTTGCTGGCGAGCAGGTTGGAGCAGAGGTTGAGTATCGCAATCCGCCGACAGGCGACATTGCCGACATGGCGCGCATCATCGAGCAGACGGCTGCGTCCAACCCGGATGGCATCATCACCACGCTTGCCGATCCTGACGTTCTGTCCGGACCGATCCAGAATGCGGTTGCCAAGGGTGTTCCCGTGATCATCATCAACTCCGGCACGCCTGAGCAGGCAGCCGATGTCGGTGCGCTGATGTATGTCGGCCAGCCTGAGTATGATGCCGGTCTTGCAGCCGGTCAGCGCGCCAAGCGTGATGGCGTTGGCTCGTTCCTGTGTGTCAACCACGTTGTCTCCAACCCTGTGGTTGGCGAGCGCTGCCGCGGCTTTGCCGACGGTCTGGGTGTGGATCTGGGCACCAGCATGATCGACAGTGGCCAGGATCCGGCCGAGATCAAGAACAAGGTCAAGGCGTATCTTCTGGCCAACCCGGACACGGAAGCTGTCCTGACGCTCGGCCCGACCTCCGCGGACCCGACCATCCAGGCGCTTCAGGAAATGGGCAAGGCCGGCGACATCTACTTCGGCACCTTTGATCTGGGCACCGAGATCGTCAAGGCGATCAAGGACGGCACCATTCAGTGGGGCATTGACCAGCAGCCGTTCCTGCAGGCCTACCTGCCGGTGATCGTTCTGGCCAACTACCAGCGCTATGGTGTGCTTCCGGGCAACAACATCAACTCCGGCCCGGGCTTCATCACCAAGGACGCTCTGGCGAAGGTTGAAGAATTCGCCGGCGAGTACCGCTAAGGCAGTGGCCGCCCGAGCGGTCGACTGGAGAGGCGGTTTCCCCGCCTCTCCCTTCTCAAGAACGTAACCCAGGCGCTCCTTAGTCGAAGTCGAGCGCGCTTCATCCAGAACATTGTTCTGCGGCCGGGCCGCATGGGAGCGGGCCTTTCCTGCTTCTCAAGGCGGCCGGCCACACCGGCACGCAGGAGGACACCATGGCTGAGACCCAAACGGCAGCCCCACCAGAACCAGAGAAAGACGAACGCGTCCGCGAGATGTCTCGCATGCGCAAGGCGTTGATCCGCCCAGAGCTCGGCGCCATTTGCGGCACCATTCTCGTATTCATGTTCTTCCTCGGCATAGCCAGCGACAGCGGCATGTTCGCCGCCGAAGGCATCATCAACTGGGGCACCGTTTCTGCCCAGTTCGCCATCATCGCTGTCGGCGCCTGCCTGTTGATGATCGCCGGCGAGTTCGACCTGTCCGTCGGCTCCATGATCGGGTTTTCCGGCATCATCATCGCTCTCATGAGCGTGCAATGGGGCTTTCCCGTCTGGTTCGCCATTCTGGTCGCCTTCGCCCTGTCCCTTTGCATTGGCGCCCTCAACGGCTATCTGGTCATCAAGACCGGCCTGCCCTCCTTCATCGTCACGCTCGCCTTCCTCTATATCCTGCGCGGGCTGACGATCTTCATTGCCATTGCCACCACCCGCAAGACCATCATCGGCGGCGTCAAGGATGTTGCCGAGGGCGACCCGATCGCCTGGCTGTTCGGCGGCAAGGTCTTTTCCGGAGTGTTCGTCTGGCTGGCGGATCTGGGCCTTGTCGGCACCTTCGTGGCCGGCCCCAAGGCCGGTCTGCCCGTGGTCGAGGGCATTCCCATGCTGATGATCTGGGCCATTGCCCTCATCATCTTCGGCCACATTCTTCTGACCCGCACCCGCTTCGGCAACTGGATCTTTGCCTCCGGCGGGGATGCCCAGGCCGCCCGCTATGTCGGTGTGCCGGTCAGCCGGGTGAAGATCTCCATGTTCATGTTCACTGCCTTCTGCGCCACCGTCTTTGCCACCTGTCAGGTGATGGAGTTCGGCTCGGCGGCCGCCGACCGCGGTCTGTTGAAGGAGTTCGAGGCGATCATCTCCGTGGTGATCGGCGGTGCGCTTCTGACCGGCGGCTACGGCTCGGTCATCGGGGCCGCCCTTGGCGCGCTGATCTTCGGCGTCGTCCAGCAGGGCCTGTTCTTTGCCGGCGTGGAGAGTTCGCTCTTCAGAGTGTTCCTCGGGGTGATCCTGCTGCTTGCCGTGATCCTCAACACCTATATCCGCCGCATGATCACAGGAGAACGTTGAGATGCCCGATGCAAACACAGCTCCCCTGATCGAACTGGTCGACATCGAGAAGCATTTCGGGCCGGTGATTGCTCTCAACGGCGTCTCCGTCTCCGTCAAGGCCGGCGAATGCCATTGCCTGCTCGGCGACAACGGCGCCGGCAAGTCCACCTTCATCAAGACCATGTCCGGTGTGCACAAGCCCACCCGCGGCAAGATCCTGATCGACGGCAAGGAGATGGCCTTCTCAACGCCCCGCGATGCCATGGAGGCCGGCATTGCCACGGTGTACCAGGATCTGGCGATGATCCCGCTGATGTCGGTGACCCGGAACTTCTGGATGGGCCGCGAGCCCAGAAAGAGCGTCGGCCCGTTCAAGTTCTTCGACTTTGCCGAGGCCAACGAGGTCACCATGGCCGAGATGGCCAAGATGGGCATTCACCTGCGCTCGCCCGACCAGGCTGTTGGCACCCTGTCGGGCGGGGAACGCCAGACGGTCGCCATTTCCAGGGCGGTTTATTTCGGGGCAAAGGTGCTCATTCTCGATGAGCCGACATCCGCCCTCGGTGTGCGACAGACCTCCAATGTGCTCGCCACAATCGACAAGGTCCGCAAAAAGGGCATCGGCGTTGTCTTCATCACCCACAATGTCCGCCATGCCATGGCCGTCGGAGACCGGTTTACCGTGCTCAACCGCGGGAAAACCCTCGGAACAGCCGAGCGCGGAGACATCAAGGCAGAAGAACTCCAGGAATTGATGGCTGGCGGACAGGAACTCGCTCAACTCGAAGGATCCCTCGGAGGAACCGTGTAAAAAACTGGTCTCACAACGGACAAAAGAATGCGGGCGCCTTGGGCGCCCGCTTTTTTGTTTTAACGGCATCAAAGATCCTCTCATGGAGTGTCCCCGCCATCTTGAGTCGAACGTTAACTCGGTCAAGCAGGTGCCTGCCGATCAGGACCTCAGCAGCCTCTTGGTTGAGCCAACTGCCGTTGCGATCTGGGCGTAGTGGGTCTTCCGCTTTTCCGAGTTCCCAGCTGAACGCAGTAGTTTGGTGACCGTCTCGTCGATCGCAGCTGCCGCTTCACGGTTCGCCTGCGCCAGGTTTGCTTTTGAAACAGCCCGATAGGTGCGCCGCTTCTTTGTGACTTTCGGAGCTGCCGGGTCCGCATATTTCGTCCGGATCGCCTTCAGTTTCCGCGACAGTCTTCTAAGCTCCTGCCCGGCTTGCTGGTAATTGGGACGCCGCTCAATGGTTGATGCAATTCGGCCGAAGTTCACGGCCAGGCAGTCGAGACGGTATTCAGGGCGCGTATCGTTCTCACACTCCTTGCCGCCATCGACAATCAGCCTGGCAACACCTCGCGTAACTGTGTCGCTATAGCCGCCTGTTGCGGCAAGCCTCGGGTCCCGCTCATTGTCGCCGGTGTAACTGGTCCGATCTTCCGGCGAAGAATCGGAATAGGAATCATTATACTGAGCAAGCAGGATGTAGTTACCCAGACGCTCAGTCTTGACCTTTTCATGGTTTGCGTCGCGTGGAGAAACAGCAGCACCTGCCGGGAGAACCGACATTGCTGCCAACTGTCCTGCCAAAAGACAGGCAATCACGCCATTCAGGCATTGTTTATCAATCATTTTCACCCCCTGAGAATTGTCTTAACAAACTTCCAAATACTGTGACTTGTTTAATCTCAAGTCATAAATACGGAGAACAAGTCAGTTAACTGGACACGCCGAAGCACACAAAACAAATGACGATAGGCGAAACACCTTCAGGCTGAAATATTGCCTTCCGCCAGAGACTGCATTGAGCGTCATCAAAAAGAGTATTCAATTTTTATTAGATCGAAAAACCCTAATACACGATATCAAAAAGATTACTCTGCGGCAATTTTCACCGCCTGGCCAAAGCCGTTTGATCGCCGCGAGTTATTCTGACAATCCGTAAGCCTTGCGCAGGCTACGCTTGGTTTGCGGCCCAAATTGACCATCTATCGATCCACTGTAGAAAGCGCGCTCCGACAGCTTGCGCTGCAGAGACCGTCGTGTCGCAGCCTTGAACATTTTCGGATTTTCCGAAAGCTGGTTGAGCACTTCTTCATTGCCGGATCTAAGCGCTCTATAGAGAAACTCAGCCGCGTCATCTGGCTGTTTGCCGTCCACAACTCCGTCATCGATCAGGGCGGCATAGTTGAACATCGCTTCAGGGTGCCGCCGGTCTGCTGCCCGCCCGAACATTTCAATGGCCTTCTTCGGGTCCCGCGTTACACCCAGCCCGCCCTGATAGTAGAGAAAGCCAAGGTCATTGATCGCATCTGCAAAGTCTTCGTCGGCAGACTTGCGGAACAATTCCAATGCCTTGTCGACATCCTGCTCAACGCCAATTCCACGTTCATACATGCGTGCGAGCTCAAACATCGCTTCGGGGTCACCGGCTTCTGCAGCCGTCTTCAACAAGGCTGCTGCACGGCTCGGATCATAGCGATCTTCGTTCGGATTCAAACGCATATAGGCAAGACCTTTGAGCGCTCTGCTGTCGCCCTCGCGCGCAGCCGCCTGCAACTGATCTTCCTGGTCCACTTCCAGCCGTCCCCAGGCATCCCGCCGTGCTGAGGCTGCAAGCGCATTCACTTCCTGGCTACCGCCCGCCAGAAAATAGGGTTTGCCGGAAAGGGATCCGTATGTGTGTGGCTCTTGCGCGTTTGCGGTTGCCTTGAGAACGCTATCGCGGACCTGCCGAAATGCCAGACCTATTTCCAGATCCTGAACCTTCAGGGTCTGTGCGAGAGCCAGCGCAAAAGGACTGTTGTCGCCAGCACCATCCAACGCAACCTTCCCGGCTTCAGCTGCATAGGCGACAAGTGTACCGCGTTCGGGCGAGGCCGGTGCAAGCCCCTGTCTTGCGCTTGTATTGACCGTCAGGGTTTCCGTGGCGTCCCCGTCGGCAAAGGGATCGTTGCGGCAGGAATCCAGGATTACAATCCGGAGTTGGCGCGCCTTGTCGACCGCCTGCAAAATTTCATCCAGTGAGACGGAAGTATCTGCAACCCGTTGTCGATTAGCCGAATCTGCGTCCGAGGGCACAAGAAAATTGCGCCCACCGACCTCAACTCCGTGGCCGGCAAAATAAACAAGAGCGACATCCGCGGTTTCCGCTTCAAACGAAAACCTCTCTAGCAGCTCCTTGAATTCGGCCAGTCCGATATCGAAGTGTTCCGCCACCCTGAAGTTCAGCTCATTCAGCGTATCGGCGATCAGCCGGCCGTCTCTGGTCGTGTTGTATAGATCCGGCGCATTCTGATAGCTGGAAATGCCGACCACCAAGGCCATGCGGCGTTCCGCGAACGGATCTGTCGAGGCATAGACAAAGGTGGCCGTGCACAGCGCCAGTATCAACAGGACGCAATGCCCGAAGGATGTCCGCAGCCGCAAAAGCAGCCGGAACCTGTCTGGGACTTGCCGCAAACGCATGAGTATTATGTTCCGCTTCAAGGTTCAGCTTGAATGACACCTGGGAACATCATTGGTGGAAAGGCCGACCAAGACAAGTGCTTTTCGCGACGTAAGGTCTTTTGCGGAAACGCGTCGCCCCCGCTCGCACGCTCTAGACCGGCTCAATTCATCGCCTTTGGCAGGAAAAGCGCAAGATCCGGAAGTGCGATCAAGGCGATAACCATAGCCAGCATGGCCAGTACATAGGGGACTGCGCCGATCATGACCTCGGCAATTGAGCCACCACGACGCGCGCCTTGAACTACGAAGAGATTGAGACCAACCGGTGGTGTGATCAGAGCCATTTCGATCAGCACGATCATCAGAATTCCGAACCAGACCGGATCATAGCCAAGCGCGGTGACGATCGGCACGACAATCGGGATGGTGATCACCATCAATGACAAGGTTTCGATGAAAAACCCAAGCACGACATACATCAGCACGATCACAAGCAGCGTCCAGAGCGGATTGAAGCCGAGACCTTCCAGAAATCCACGAAGCTCTTGCGACAGGCCAGCCGCTGACAGGGTGAAATTCAGGAAAGAAGCTCCGATCACCACCAGCATGATCATTGCCGTCACCTTCACGGTGCCAATCAGTGCGGCCCCGATCATTCGGATATTGAGGCCGCCAAAGAGCAAGGCAATTGCCAGTGCCCCGGCGACACCGACAGAGGCTGCTTCCGTCGGCGTTGCCCAGCCCTTGTAGATGGATCCGATGATGGCCGAAAACAGCAGGATAATCGGCAGAAGGTCGGCAAGCCCTTTCAGCATCTCAATCAGGGGAAAGGTCCTGCGCGCACCCCCGAGTTCTGGTTTGACCATGCACACAAATGCAGTGACAACGATGAAGCCGAGCGCCAGCAAAATGCCGGGCAAAAGCCCAGCAAGGAAAAGCTGCGGGATCGAAGTCTGTGTCAGGAACCCATAGACAATCAGATTGATCGACGGTGGGATCATGATGCCGAGAGTGCCACCGGCTGCAATCGCGCCGGAAAACAGTTTCGGATCATAGCCAAGACGGTCCGCCTGCGGCATGGCAACCGTTGCAACGGTCGCGGCGGTTGCGACGGACGATCCGGACGTTGCGGAAAACATGGTCGCGGTCGCCACATTGGCATGTACCAGACCTCCCGGAAGCCAGGACACCCAGCGGTCAAGCGCTGAATATGTCCGTGCGGCAATTCCGGTTCTGACCAGGACCTCCCCTAGAAGCACAAAAAACGGAATGGCGATCAGAGCCGCATTTTCCGATGTTGACCAGACCATCGAGCCTAGTCCGCGCATCAGCGGAAAGGGCGTAAAGAACTGGTCTATGCCGAAACCCAGAAGAAACAGGACAATTCCGACCGGTATGGACAGGGACAAGAGTGCCAGAAGCCCGACTGAGACAAACGCAAGCATCAGACCGCCTCACTTTCCGGAAAGACACCAATGACTTGCTCCGATCTTGAAAAATTGCCCTGATAGACCAGCGCAAGTGCGCAGAGAAAGGTCAGCCAGGCGGTTAACGCAAACCATATCCAACCGGCAAACCACGGCACCTGAACAAGCGCCAATGGCGTTTCAAGCGGTGTGTTGGCTCGAGACCCGTTGCGCAGCGTGGTTTCCACCACCGGCCAGCACTGTAATGCCACGATCGTGATCGTTCCGGCCAGAGCCAGCAACGACACCAGGTCCAGTATCATTCGCCATTTCGGAATGCCGATGGCGCGCCTTAGAAAGTCGATCCTGACATGTGACAGTTCAACCAGTCCAAAGGCCATGCCCCAGGCTGTGCCTATCGCCATGACATAGCCTGAGATTTCATCGGTTCCGCCCAGGGAAGCGCCAAGGCGACGGAGCAGGATATCGGCAAGGACGAGCCCTGCGCACAGGAGAAACAGAACGCCGACCGAAATCGCAACCAGTCGGTTCGCCCGTTTCAACAAATTGAATGCCGTCTCCGCCACCTGTTCACTCCGGCCTTAGTTGGTTTTGATCGTCACGCCGACAACAGCGCCAACACTTTGGTTCCAGCGTGCAGCCCAGTCACCACCCGCCCGTTCAGCCCATTCCGGCAATACTTCTGATTGGAGGATTTCACGCGCTTTTTCTATGTCCCCGTCGCTTGCCTCAACCAGTACCAGATTGCGGCTGTCGCCTGACGCGCATTCGCCTTTGCCCGTCAGACAGGCGATGTCGTTGGCAAGCGCACCTTCTGCAGTCGACCATGCAGGTGCTTCAAATTTCTCGGCAATTTCCTTTTCGATCAGTGCTTGGGTGTCGGCGTCAAGCGACTCCCATTTGTCCATGTTCATCGCCGTTACCACCGGATCCCAGCCTCCAAGGGGTATCGGCAAAAGATGCGTCGTGACTTCCCACCAGCCTGCGCTGTAGCCCGAACCGGCTCCGGTCACGGCACAGTCGACCACACCCTTTTGCAGCGCTCCTGGCACCTCGGAAAAGGAAACCGTAATACCCTCTGCTCCCAGAGCCTCCAGGAACTTGGCCGTCATGCGTCCTGAGGCACGGACCTTCAATCCTTTCAGATCATCGAGTGACCCGACTTCAGCATTGCAGAAAACGACCTGTGGCGGATAAGGCGCAATCGCCAGAACCTTGGAATTGAAGCGTTTGGCAAATATTTCGTCGATCATCGGCCGCGCGGCTTTCACCGCCGCTTCGGCCTTGTCGGCGGACATGGCAACCAGCGGCACATCAAGGCCCTCAAGTTCCGGGGCATCAGCGACAGCGTAGTCGCCAACGGTCATGCCGACATCAAAAACACCCTGGCCCAACAGACGAAAGACTTCACCGACACCAAGGTTCATCTGGTTGTGAGTGGTCACCGTTGTCTGGAGGTTGCCACCAGAGGCTTCGGGCAATGTGGCCTGCCAGAACGGAGCTTCATACTCCTTGTGCAGCGGTAGGCTCGACCAGCTGCCGACAACAGACAGGCTTTCTGCCATGACCGGCGATGCAATGGCGGCGCTCGCCATGAGGGAAATCAGAAGTCTTTTCATGGGTCCTCTCCGTGAAGGTTGGAAGTCTACATTGTTGTTGTTGCTATGATTGGATTTTCAGCGTCGTTCGGAATATCGGTGATCAGCATGTGACCGGGCTTGTGGGTGATGCAGATCGGCAGCGCGGCGTCTTGAATAACGGCTTGCGGAGTGACGCCGCAGGCCCAGAAAACGGGAGTATGTCCAGCCTGGATCGGCACTGGATCGCCCCAGTCGGGAGCATTAATATCGTCGATACCTATCAGGGCCGGATCGCCGATATGAACTGGTGAACCATGCGCCAGGGGATAACGGGCCGAGATTTCAGACGCTTTTGAGACCCTCTGATCGGGGATCATCCGCATCGACACGACCATCGGCCCCTGAAAGCATCCCGCGGGTACGGTGTTCAGGGATGTTCGGAACATGGGAACCGTGGTGTTGTTGGAAATGTGCCAGAGATCGATGCCCGCTTCGATCAAGGCATGCTCAAACGTGAAAGAACAGCCGATCGCAAAAGCAACCAGGGTGTCGCTCCAAAGCGATGTCAGATCGGCGACCGTGCTCGACAACAATCCATTTCGGTAGATGTTGTAGGCCGGCACGTCGGTCCGAATGTCGATGTGATGGCCAAGCGTGAACATCAACGGATTGCCGGTGTCAGAGACGCCGATCAGCGGACACGGCTTGGGATTGCGTTGACAGAACCGCATGAAGTCGAGCGCAAATTCTTCCGGCATGATCGCAAGGTTGGCCTGCAGCAAATCCTTGCCAAGTCCAGCCGTGTGGGAGGCATAGCCGCCGCTCCGGATGTACCGGCGCACGGTTTCAGCTGGCTCTTTCCGCAGGATTTCGTAACTCGACACCATGGGCCTCCCTTCGCAATGGAGGCTCCCGCAGTTGATCTATAAATTCAAATTCAAATTTTTTAGCAATTTTTATAAAGTATTTTTATAGCCATCATAGGCAAGCGCGACCTGCAGTGCCTTTTGGGCAGCGGCCGCCACCAGATGACTTCTTGGATCGCCAAGATAGCTTGCCGAAAACGACAGGGCCTCGGGCACCCAGCCGGGATCGAATTCCGCGATCCGCCCCTGGTCGACATAAGGCTGACCCATCACCCTGGGCAGGGCCGCAACCCCGAGCCCGGCCTCTACCAGCCTGAAACAGGCAGACAATGAAGATGACGGAAACATCCGAACGTCAGGCGCAATCCGCTCAAAGAGTGCCGTTTTCAGTTCCCGATAAGGACGGGTATGACGCGCGTAGGTGATCACCGGCTTCTCCCGGATTAAGGCCTCTCCCGCCTTTCCATCAGCGGTCATCCCGACTGGAGCATACCAGGCCAGATCAAAGCCAGGCAATTCGACATTGTCGACGGAGTATTCCGAAACCGGACCAAGCAGCAGCGCAAGGTCAATTTCACGATCAAGAAGCCCGGAACGCAGGTTCACCGAGATGTCGACATTGATCTCAACGACTAGGTTTGGAAATTCCGCATGCAGTTCCGCGACGAGATCCGGTAACCAGCATTGAGCAATTGTTTCTGACGCACCGATACGCAAATGCCGGTCGATGCCATCTTTTGCGACGACAGTCTCTTCCACCTTGTCGGACAGCCTTTCAAACTGTTCAGCATAGGTTTGAAGCATCTCGCCCCGTTTGGTCAGTTTCAGTCGGCCCGGTGAGCGCTCAAAGAGATCTGTTCCAAGCGCTTCTTCCAGTCGCTTGAGCCGGGTAGTGACAGCCGGTTGTGTCAGGCTCAGCGTCTGCGCCGCCTTGTTGACACCGCCGTGCCGGACAACCGCCAGGAACGCTCTCAATTGGTCCAGGTTGAGGGGATGCATACTGGCGAACCCTGTCTTGTTTTGAGCGCGAGCGTGCGCCAAGGGAAGCTGAGCCTCGTGACCCGGCAATCCAAAGTAATACCCCTGCGCGCTCGCCAAGCAAGCACAGTGATGCGGCAACGCCGAAACGTGTCGGGCCAAATAGCGGTCGAAAAACGCACCAGTGCCTGGTCAGGCAAGACCAAGGAGACGGGCGGCATTGCCTTTGATGATGTCAGGACGCAGTTCGTCTTTGATGGCAATCTTTTCGAAATCGGACAACCAGCGTTCAGGGGTGATCATCGGCCAGTCCGAGCCGAACAAAACCTTCTTTTTCAGGATCGAATTACAATATTTGACCAGGATTTCCGGGAAATACTTCGGCGACCATCCGGACAGATCAATATAGACATTGGGTTTGTGCTGCGCGACCGCCAATGCTTCTTCCTGCCAGGGAAAGGACGGGTGTGCGAGAATGATCTTCATGTCCGGAAAATCAACCGCGACGTCGTCCATATACATCGGATTGGAGTATTTCAGACGCATGCCGTTGCCCCCCCGCATACCACTGCCGACGCCCGTCTGGCCGGTGTGGAACAAGGCGATACCGCCGGCTTCCGCTATGGCCTCATAGAGCTCATAAGCCATCCTGTCATTCGGGAAAAACCCTTGCATGGTCGGGTGAAACTTGAAGCCCTTGATACCGAAATCGCGGATCAGTCGGCGTGCTTCCCGCGCACCAATACGGCCCTTGTGCGGATCGATGGAAGCAAACGGGATCAGGACGTCATCATTGTCCGCAGCGATCTCGGCAACTTCTTCATTCTTGTAGCGTCGATATCCGGTCTCGCGTTCCGCATCGACGGGAAAAATGACAGCTGCGATGTTTTGCGCGCGATAATGCGCCGCCGTTTCCGGCACGGTGGGCGGATGCTTCCAAGGTGCCCGGAAATACTCAGCCATGGTTGCCTGAAGGTCGTCATAGCCGTCATCGGTATGGCAACCACAGGGTTCTTCTGCATGTGTGTGAATATCGATTGCGCGAACCTTGCTGATATCGACCATCTCGTGCCTTCCCTAAATCCTGACCGTCGCAGGGTCATCGTCGGAATAAAGCCGCTCAAGCAATGGTGCGCGGCGTGTCAGAACCTTGCGGATATTCAAGTTGCCCTTGGCTGTCATTTCACCTTCCGCCGTAGAAGGCGGTTCGGATAATACGATTGCGCGCGACACCCTGGCTGAACTGCCACTGACAGTCCTCGCGCGCTCCGTGAGCCGCCGGTGAATTTCTCTCTGCAGCCGATCACACTGAAAGGCGCCGCTTTCGTCCGACGTTTGAAAACCCGCCCGGCTCAACGCGCTCATATTCGGAAAGATCATCACGCCAATCTCGGTACGATCCGCACCGGTCACGACCAGGTCGGCCGCCAAGGGTGCAAGAGCCGACAGCATGTCGAGTTTCAGTTGCGCCGCGCGCACCCAGGTTCCCGACTGCAATTTGAAATCCTCGGAAATACGGCCATCGAAACGCATTCCTTTGTTGGGATCTTCAGCGTCCAGAAAGACCATCGCATCACCGGTGATGAAATATCCTTCTTCGTCGAAAGCAGCCTTGGTCTTGTCCGGGTCCTCGAAATACCCGGGCATGACGCTTGGCCCTTTGATCCGGACTTCGCAGCGCATGTCCTCATCAGGCAGAAGCTTCAAGGTAACGCCATTGACAGGCACTCCGACAATCCCTGAACGTGGCGCAGGTTCCTGCTGCATCATCGCCGATGGCGCTGTTTCGGTCAGTCCCCAGGACGACGTCATCAGCGGCACCTCGCCCTTTTCGCTCAGAGCCATCTGCTCCAGGCCGGACCACACATCCTGCGGCAGTGAAGCACCGGCGTAGAAGATCAAATCCAGGTCCTGAAAAAAACGGCGCCGGAAGCCCTCGTCCGTCTTCAGTGCATCGAGCAGCATGCCAAAGCCAAGTGGAACATTGAAGGCAAGCGTGCCTGTTGTCAGATGCAGGTTCTCCAGTGTCCTCTCAAAGAGCCCTTTCACGGGCTTACCATCATCGATGTAAAAACTGCCGCCATTGGCCAGCATCATATTGAAGTTGTGGGATCCGCCGAAAACGTGGTTCCAGGGCAGCCAATCCACGATAATCGGAGGGCGTTTGCGCAAAAACGGCAAGGCATCTGCCAGTTGTGCCTGGTTGACGCACATCATGCGATGGGTGGTCAGCACCCCTTTCGGGCTCGAGGTCGAGCCGCTGGTCATCAGGATTTTTCCAACCGTGTCGGCTGTAACCTCGGCAAAAGCCGCATCGACACCAGCAGCCCCATCCTCCTTGAGAAGGTCAGTGAATTTCGTGACCTTGCCCGCCCCAGCACGGGTCGACAGCCGGCTCGCAACAATTTCGACATCGCAGAGTCCCTCAAGGTTCAGCGCCTCTTGGAACTGATCCTGATCGATCACATAAGCAAGTTTTGGCTTGATCAGATGAATGACATCGCGCAAGCGGCCGTGTGCCCCATGGACCAGTGAATACTGTTCAGCCACAGGCACCAGCGGCACACCGACATACTGCGCAGCGAGTGCCAGGATGCCATGATCGACACTGTTTCCGGACATGACAAGAATTGGCGTTTTCTGGTTCATGCCACGTGCAAGAAGCGCAGCGCCGACCGCGCGCACCTTTGCCAGTGTCGTTTCATAAGTCTCTTCCCGCCAACCGGCTCCACTGCGTTCCGCCAGGAACACACGCCCGGGAGCGTCTTCTGCCCATTGATGCAGCCAGTCACCCGTCCGCTCAACACTCGGGCTGAGCTGATGGTTGGAGCGCAGCAGAATGGACCCGTCCGGACGATTTTCCCTGCTGACCGAGTGTGACTGGAAGTCTGTCGTGCGTTTCATGACTTTTCCCGATAGCCAAACGCGTCAACGGTCGCGTTGACGGTTTGCCTCGATCGCCTGAAGGACCTTGAGGGCAACGGCCTTTTCATCCGGGCTCACCCCTTTCAAAAGCGCAGCTTCATGCGCCGTGACGACCGAAAGCGCTTGCTTGCACAAGTCTTGCCCGGCAGCGGTTGCCTTGAGTGCATAAGCACGCCGGTCGTTGGGCAATCGATCTCTCAGGACCAGACCACGGCGTTCCAGCTCGTCGACAATCACCACCAGATTGGGCCGCTCGATATCCATGGCTTCCGCCAGTTGCGACTGGCGAAGCCCTGGATTATCGACAATCAGAACCAACGCCGTATAAGTGAGCATTCTCAATTCAAGCGGTTTCAGGGTTCGACTGAGGTCCGATTGGATGACATTGAATGTTCGCTTCATCTGATACCCATGAAACGATCTCAACGTCCTGTCATTGACACTGACAACGGTGTCTTCTGTTTCGATATCGGCAGCTGGTTTTTTCATGACATCACCTGAATTTCGGACTGCGTTTTTCGATAAAGGCGGCCAGACCCTCTAGTGCATCCGGGCTTGTTTGCGTGAGTGCGGCACAAAGGCTTTCGGTAAAAAGGCCATCGGCCTTCGACATGTCGGAAATGCGCGACAACGCCTGGATCATGATGTAATTCGACAATGGCGCATTCGACGCGATCTTGCGGGCAAGCTCTTGCGCTTTCGCCAGCGCCTCGCCCGGGTCGACGACATAGTGGGTCAGACCCAGAGATAATCCCTCGTCAGCGTCATATTTCCGGCCCGTGAGCATCATTTCGGTCATGCGATCAGCGCCCAGTATCCGTCCGACGCGAACCGAAGCCCCGCCTCCAACGAAAATACCGCGACGACCTTCTGGAAGCTGAAAGAAGGTGGAGGTTTCGGCAACACGGACATGCGTCGCGCTTGCCAGTTCCAGACCACCTCCGATAACGGCCCCGAACATCGCGGACACAACTGGCAGGCCCCCGAACTGGATCCTGTCCATCACCGAGTGCCATCCGCGTGAATGATGCAGGGTGCCTTCCGCGTCTCGGGCAACATGTTCACTCAAGTCAAGTCCGGAGCAGAAGTGACCGGCGGTCCCTGTAATGACCACCGCCTTCACGGTCTTCGGCGCGCTTGCAAAAAACCTGTCAATTGCTTCAAGCAGGTCATCGCACATGGCGTTGCGCTTGTCGGGACGGTTCATCATCAAGGTGGCGATGTCGCCGCTTACCTCAATGTTCAAGATCGGTTCGTTCATCAGAATATCCTCAACGCGGTGGCAGGCGCACCGCGCCATCTAGTCGGATGGTCGTTCCATTGAGAAACGGGTTGGTGACGATCTGTTCGGCCAACAGAGCAAATTCTTCCGGCTCTCCGAGACGCGGTGGAAAGGGAATATTCTCCGCAATTTTCGCCGAGACCTCTTCCGGAAGGCCTTCCATCATCGGCGTTTTGAAGAGGCCAGGAGCGATCGTCATCACGCGGATGCCGTGCTGAGCGAATTCCCGCGCGGCCGGTAGGCACATGGAAGCAATTCCACCCTTTGATGCCGCATAGGCAGCCTGCCCGAGCTGACCGTCCTCAAATGCGACGGAAGCGGTGTTGATGACAACGCCACGCTCCCCACCTTCTAGAGTGCCCGCTTCGCAAAGCCGCTTGGCTGCATGACTCATGACGTTGAAGGTGCCGAACAGGTTCACCTTAAGCGTTCGCTCAAAGACATCGAATGAAAGCTTGCCTTCCTTGCCGACGATGCGAGCCGCGAACCCGACACCAGCGCAATTGACAATGATGCGGGGCACGCCAAAATGGCGAACGGTTTCGTCGAGCGCGCGGCCGACATCCACCTCGTCGCTGACATCAGCATGGACAGCAAAGCCACCAACCTCTGCGGCAAGCGAGCCTGACCGTTTCTTGTCCAGATCGAGCACCGCAACCTTTGCACCCTGATCGGCAAAGCGACGGACGGTTGCAGCGCCAAGTCCGCTGCCGCCACCGGTCACAAGCACGACCGTTTGCGCTATTCGCATCTCGCCGGCTCCAATTCAGTGTGAACTATCATTGTTATATTCCATATCTATTTTCACACACCAAAACCCTCAACAGCTGGGCGGCTAACCGCCCAGAAGGAACAGGGTGATGGAGGGGAACAGCACCAGAATAATGACCCGGACGATGTCCGATGTGACAAACCACAAGACAGCCTTGTAGGTTTCCTTCATCGGCGTCGATCGATCCATGGCATTGATAATGAAGAGGTTCATGCCGACAGGTGGTGTAATCAGACCCACCTCGACGACGATCAGGACAATGATACCGAACCAGATCGCGACATGTTCCGGGCTCATTCCGAAATCAAGCGCGCTGATCACGGGGAAGAAAATCGGAATGGTCAACAGGATCATAGACAAGCTGTCCATCAGGCAACCAAAGGCCAGATAGAACAACAGCACCAGCGTCAACACCATCCACGGACTGAAGCCCTGACCGACAACCCAGCCGCTGAGTTCTTGCGGCAATTGACTGAGCGCCAGGAAACCATTGTAAAAACCGGCCCCGAGGATGATGAAGAATATCATCGCCGTGCTCATGGCGGTCTGGATCATGCTGTCGATAAACATCTTCCAGGTCAGATTGCCGGACAAAAGCGCCAGAACACCAGTACCGGCCGCGCCGACGGCCGCCCCTTCTGTCGGGGTGAACCAACCGAGATAAATGCCTCCGACAACCAGTCCGAAGACGAGCAGGACTGGCCAGACTTCGAGCATGGCGCGCATTCGTTCCGCATAAGGAACAGGCTCGCGAGTCCCGGCGGCTGCCGGATAGAGCCGCACGTAGATGGAAATGGTGATCATGTAGCCGATGGCCGCCAGTAAGCCGGGGACGAAAGCGGCCAGAAACAGCTTGGCAATGTTCTGCTCTGTCAGGATCGCATAGATCACCAGGATCACTGACGGCGGAATCAAAATGCCAAGTGTGCCGCCTGCAGCCAAGGTCGCAGTAGAAAAGCCCCCGGAATAGCCGTAACGACGCAATTCAGGTAGGGCCACCCGGCTCATGGTCGCTGCGGTGGCAAGCGACGAGCCACAAATGGCGCCAAAGCCCGCGCAGGCACCAACCGCCGCCATTGCGACACCGCCCTTGCGATGTCCCAGCCAGCTTTCGGCTGCCTTGAACAGCGACGACGACATTCCAGAATGTGTTGCGAATTGCCCCATGAGCAGAAACATCGGAATGATCGTCAGCGAATAGCTGGAAAAGGTCGAGTAGGTTTCGCTCTTCAGCTTGGACATAAAGATATTCGGCGTACCGGTGGCAAGCCAGAGACCACCGAGCCCGCAGATCATCATCGCAAGACCAATAGGCGCGCGCAGGAAAATCAGCACCAAGAGGACGGGAAAGGACAGATAACCGAGTTCCAGGAGGCTCAATGGACTTCCCCCTCAGCATCTGACTTGAGCCTGCGGCCAGTAACGAGCTCAATCGTCCGCGCAACGGCGCAATAAACGGCCACCACCGAGGCGACCAGAGCAGCGCCAAAGCTGAAGGCAAATGCCCACCAGACCGGAAATTGCAAAATGAAGGTAGTTTCTTCGTAACGCATCTTGTCATGCATGCCGACAAAAAGCCGCCAGGTGATCAACAGGATCAACGCACTCAACAGAACTTCCCAGAACGTCTCCAGAAACCTGTTCAGCCAATGCGGAAAGCCGGTTGAGAACACATCCACGGTCGCGTGGCCACGCCGTAACTGGCAAATTGGCAGAAAGGCAAAAATCGTAAAACTGATACCTGCTTCCAAAAGTTCGAAATCACCTTGAACAGGTCCAACGCCAGTTGCAATCAAGGCTTTTGCGCCGCTCTCCGAGAGCGAAGTCAAAAAGCCGGAATGTCCTAGCGTGTTCAGACCTCTGCCGAGAACGCTGACACACGTCAGAGCAATGAGCCCGGTCAGCACCAGCCCGCCAAGGATCGCCATGAAGCGCGCCAGACGCTCCACCAGATGAGACAGCATGTATCCGTTTCCTGTGGGAAAAGAGCCCCCGGACTTAAGGCGTCCGGGAGCGTTTGCGAGGCTTTCGTCAGTTGGCCATCAGTTCAGCCGCACGATCCTTCAGTGCTTTGCCGTCTATGCCTTTGGCATCCATCTCGGCAATCCACTCGTCGATGGTACCTTGCGCGGCGGTGCGCCACTCGGCAATCTGTTCGGGTGTTTGCGTGATGATGTTGTTGCCACGCTCCACGGCAGCTGCACGCGGTCCGGCATCATCTGTCTGCATCTGCTTGCCGGCAAAAGCCGAGAAATCTTCACCCGAATTGGCATCGATTATCGCCTTCAGGTCATCCGGCAGCGCGTCGTACTTGTCCTTGTTCATCGCAAAAATGAAGGATGTGGTGTAGAGCGCGTCACCCGGGAATTCAGTGTGATTGCCGACAAGCTCATTTACCTTGAGCGCACCGACAACTTCCCAGGGAATAACCGACGCATCGATCACACCTTTGCTGAGTGCTTCCGGTATTGCCGGGACAGGCATGCCGACCGGTGTCGCTCCAAGATTGGAAAACAGCTTGTTCGTCACGCGGGTCGGTGCGCGCAGCTTGACCCCGTTCAGATCGTCAAGTGTGGTGATTGGCTTGCTGGAATGGATGACACCCGGGCCATGGACCCAAAGACCAAGCGGTTTGAACAGCTTGAAGTCTTCATCCATCATGGTTTCTTCAGCCAGCTTCCAGTAGGCCCTGGACATTGACTCAGCGTCGGTCATCGTGAAGGGAAGCTCGAACACTTCCGCGCGCGGAAAACGGCCCGGCGTGTATCCGGCCACCGTCCAGACAATGTCGACGGCACCGTCGATTACCTGGTTGATCAACTCCGGCGGTTTGCCGCCCAACTGCATGGCCGGATAGCGCTCGATCTTGATGCGACCGTCGGATTCCGCTTCAATCTTGTCCGCCCAAGGGTCCAGCACGTTCTTGGGAACATTTGCCTGAGCCGGCAGAAACTGATGCAGACGAAGCGTAACTTCCTGCGCAACCGTGCTGGACGCCGTGCCCGCAAGTGCAATCGCAGAAACAGTGGCCGCTACGGCCAGTCTTGCAACCTTCTTATGCAAGTTGATCATTATGTCCTCCCTGTTCGATCAACTTCAAAACAAGACCGGATTCCTCCTACCCGATCAAGTGATGAACTATAATAGTTATACTTTATAACTTTTATCAAGCCCAAAACGCCAAATGCCCCACGCCCAGGCACAGGTCTGGAAATGCGGACGCTTTGCAGGATCATGGATTTTATCGATATGCCTCATGAAACATCACAGCTGCCTGATAAATTTGCCGGAGTTTGTGATGAATTGAGTGCGATGGCAAGACCTAGATTGGCTTAAGCCGACAACGGACTGAATTGCTCGGGTCGACACAGATCTGCCGAGGCGGACACGCAAAAAAGGTTGGCGATCGCTTAGGCCCTGGAACAGGAAGACAAAAAAGTCCGGCCGGAAACCGTTGCCAGCACCGGCCGGAAGGGGTCGGACATCAAGCCGACTGGGAAGTCAAAGCCGGTGCTTCAGCCAACTGCTCAAGCAGGCGCGCAACGGCTTCAGCGCCGGGGTCATTGTGACCTGAGAGGTTCGCCTCAGACACATAAGACGCCCGTCCTGCCCGTGCTCGGGTAATTCGTGCTGTCGCGTCAGCGCCCTGACGTGCCTCCGCGGCGGCAGCCCCGATGCCGTTCTCAAGGGCATTCAGGGCCGGCATCAAAGCGTCGATCATTGTGCGGTCACCCGGCTCAGCTCCGCCAACTTGCATGATGCGGTCGAGCCCCGCCTTCAAAGCGCCGATTGCACCATGCCCGCTGGAAGAGGCATCGCCAGCGGCCGCAAAGAAAATCGCGAGCAACACCCCGGACGACCCGCCCATGGTCTGGCTAAGCTCCAGTCCCACGGCACGGTAAAGCTGGGTCAGGTCAGCCAGCGGGAGCCGGTCAAGGGCCTGGATCAGCGCGCGAGCGGCCGTTGCCAGTGTGCTTCCAGTGTCGCCGTCACCCGACTTTGCATCGAGTGCATTCAGGTCAGCTTCGGCGTCAATCAGGATATTGCAGCACCGCTCGATGAACGCGCGGGTTTCCGGGTTTTTCGACGGCAACGGCTGGATCGGGGACAACCCGTCCGGCAGCGGTCGCACGGAAACAGGGCCGAGCGCCAGACATCCCGGCCAGGCCCATGGGGCTACGGGAGCCTGCAACAACGCCTCTTCGGCCTTGCCCACCGGCAACATCGAGACGGAAAATCCATGCATATCGAGAGACGTCATCATCGCCGCCGGGCCAATGACCCAGCGGATCTGGCTGCCGATCCGAGAGGCTGTCATCTCCTCAAGAAGAACCGACATTTCGAGAGGTGTCGTGCTGCCGAGGTTGTTCAGGATCGCAACATGTGGCCCGGGAGCCAGGTTTGGAGCCAGGCGTTCGACCACCATGGCCATCGCTGCCTTGGCGTTGGAATACTCAACCTGTTCGATGCCGGCTTCTCCGTGGATGCCCAGTCCGAGTTCGGCTTTGCCAACGGCAATCCTGTCTTCCTTCGGCGAGCCAGGAATTGTGCAGGTGTCCAGTGACATGCCGATGGAAATCGCCCCCTTGATCGCCTGCTCAGCTGCAGCAGTGATTGTATCGAGGTCGGCACCCTGATCGGCCAGGGCCCCGGCAATCTTGTGCACGAACAGCGTACCGGCAACGCCCCTTGCCTGAGGCAAGTCCGGCAAGGCAACGTCATCATCGACAATGACCATATTGACCTTCAGACCGAAGGCACGGGCGCGTTCGACGGCCAGACCGAAGTTGAGGCGATCTCCCGTATAGTTTTTCACGATGAGCAAGCAACCGGCTTTGCCCGTGACGGCCAGAATTCCTGCCAGCACCGCGTCGACCGAAGGAGACGCGAAGACCTCGCCGCAGACAGCTGCAGTCAACATGCCCTGACCGACAAACCCGGCATGGCTCGGTTCGTGGCCGGATCCCCCGCCTGAGACCAGCGCCACTTTCGATTTGTCCCAGTCCGTTCGTACGACAACCTTGATGTGAGGATAGCCATCCAGTCGGGCCAGCCGTCCGCCTGCGGTTCTGAGCGTCCCGTCAATCGCTTCAGTGACGAGCGTTTCCTTGGTGTTGATAAACTGCTTCATGTCCCGTCTCCTCAGGCAATTCTGGCGCCGCTGGCGTCAAAAAACAGTGGATTGCGTGGCTGAATGGCAAGCGTGTCGCCAGGTTCATATGTTGTGCGACTTTCCGACAAGGTGACGATCTCATGCCCATCTAGCGACAAATGCAGGCGAGTCTGGTCTCCAAGATGTTCAACGCGCCTGATCTGCGATGGCTTTCCCTCACCTTGCGCAATGTGCTCAGGTCGAAGCCCGATTGTTTTGGCTCCGGACGGCGCCCCGGCGAACATGTCGGCAGGCAACACATTTATCCGCGGTTGTCCCAACCGTCCGGCGACATAAAGATTGACCGGATCTTCATAGATCTCCCGCGGCGTTCCGAATTGGACGAGACGTCCTTCGTCAAGCACTCCGACATGGGTTGCCATGGTCATTGCCTCGATCTGGTCGTGCGTAACGTAGAGCATCGTCGCCCCCAGACTTTCCTGAATGCGCTTCAGCTCAATCCTGAGGTCGGACCGCAGCTTGGCATCGAGCGAACTCAGCGGTTCATCCATGAGGTAGATGGACGGCGAGCGCACAAGGGCGCGCCCGATCGAGACACGCTGCATTTCACCACCGGACAGATTGGTCGCCTTGTTGTTCAGTTTGTGGGAAATCTTCAGGACATCGGCCACTTCCGCAACTTTTCTGTCGATTTCCTGTTTGGGCGTCTTCAACAACGGCGAACGCAGCGGAAAGGCCAGGTTGTCGCGTACGCTGAGATGCGGATACAGCGAATACTGCTGAAAAACCATGGCGACATTGCGCTGTGCCGGCGTGTCGTTGGCCACGGAACGACCACCGATCATGACATCGCCCTGATCGGGCTGCTCAAGACCTGCAATCAGACGCAGGATTGTGGTCTTGCCGGCCCCGGTCGGTCCAAGCAATGTCACAAAAGCACCGTTTGCAATGGTCATCGTGACATCGTCAACGGCCTGCGTGTCACCGAATGCCTTTGACAGATTGGCAAGTTTGACCTCAGCCATGGGCCAGCACTCCTTCATTCAGAGAGGACCTCAATGCGCGACCCGACTGGTTGTCGAACAGGGTTACCGTAGACCCGTTGAATTCCAGCCCGACATGTTCGCCTGCACGCACTTTGTTGTCGGAGGGTATTCGGGCTTTCAGCTCTCCACTCGTTGATTTCAGCGTTACGATTTGCGTGGTGCCGAGATATTCGGCCGCAAGAACCTCGCTGCGGAACCCGGCATTGTCCGAAAGGGATATGTGCTCCGGCCTGATGCCGAAGACCATGTCGCCTTCAAATGGCTCCTGAAGCATTGGAACAGCAAGATCCTCGTGGTGCATTTGCACCGATGAAGAACCGGCGTGTACCTCACCATGGAAGCGCAGAAAGTTCATTGAGGGCGAGCCTATGAAATCTGCAACGAACATGGTGGCAGGCTTGTCGTAGATGTCCTGCGGCGTACCGAATTGTTCGATCACACCATGGTTCATGACGACGATCTTGTCGCCCATCTGCATGGCTTCCAGCTGATCGTGTGTCACATAGACAGTGGTTGCGTTCATCCTGTCATGGAGTGCGCGCAGCTCTTCAGCCATCCGCTCGCGAAACTCCGCATCAAGGGCCCCGAGCGGCTCATCCATCATGAACGCCTTGGGATCGCGGACGATTGCCCGGCCCAATGCGACACGCTGGCGATCGCCACCTGACAGTCCGCCGACCGGACGATCGAGGATGTCCTCAATGCCGAGGATCCTCGAAACTTCACCTACCTTTTCTTTGACCTGGCTCTTGGGCATGCCCTGACTGATCAACGGGTAGCTGATGTTCTTGCGCACGTTCATGTGCGGATAAAGCGCAAACATCTGGAAAACAAAGGCGATGTCGCGTTTGCTCGCCGGTTTCTGACCAACCTCCTCGCCGTCAATATAGATTTCGCCCGAGGTCGGCAGTTCCAGTCCGGCGATCATACGAAGCGTCGTTGTCTTGCCACAGCCGGATGGGCCAAGCAGCATGAAGAACTCGCCGTCCTCGATCTTGAAGGAAGAGGACTGCACGGCCGTGAAGTCACCGAATTCCTTTCTGAGGTTCCTGATCACGATTTCAGCCATGACGGTTACTCCGGAAAATGGCTGACAACGATGAACATCACCGTTCCGGTCAGCGTGACTATGAAGGAATAGGTGTAGGCCCAGAGGAAAAGCGGTTGCATCAGCATGATCACACCGACGGCGATCAGAATGGATGCGAGCATTTCCCAGGACCCGCGGCGAAAGCGGGCCAATCCGCTGACAAATTCACTCATTTGCGTACCGCTCCGAAGGTTATGCCGCGCAGAAGGTGCTTGCGGAGAAGAACCGTGAAAACCATGACCGGGACCAGGAACAACGTTGCCCCTGCTGCAACCGCCGGCCAGTCCTGGCCACCGACACCGATAATGGTCGGGATGAATGGGGGCGCCGTCTGGGCTGTGCCCGATGTCAGCAGCACCGCAAATGCATATTCGTTCCAGGAAAAGATCAGACAGAAGATGGCTGTCGAAGCGATCCCGGTTGCCGCCTGAGGCAACACCACCTTGTAAAATGCCTGGAACCGCGTGTAGCCGTCGATCAGTGCAGCCTCCTCGTATTCTCTCGGGATCTCATCGATGAAGCCCTTGAGCAGCCAGACAGCCAGCGAAATGTTCACGGCCGTATAGAGAAGGATCATACCCAGATGGGTGTCGGAGAGTCCCAGAGTGCGGAACATCAGGAAGATCGGAATGGCGACCGCAATCGGAGGCATCATTCGGGTCGACAGGATGAAGAACAGGAGATCATCCTTCAGTGGCACCTTGAAACGCGAGAAGGCATAGGCGGCAAGCGTTCCCAGGAAAACCGAGAGGAAAGTGGATCCGAAGCCGATAATGACGGAATTGAGGAAGCGTTCGCCGTAGCGGGACGGACCGGCAATTACCATGTCGCGGTCCCGCACAATTTCCTCATACCAGGTCGCAGGCGGTGGAAGCGCTTCCAGCTGTTCGGGTGTGACGCGCGTTCGCGTTGTGAAGAGATTCACATACCCTTCCAGGGATGGCTCGAAGACCACTTTCGGTGGGTAGGCGATGGCATCGTTCGGCGACTTGAAGCCGGTGGTCAGGATCCAGACCAGCGGCAGGAGCGTGATCACCGCGTAGGCAATGACCAGAGAGCCAGCCACCCACTTCTGTCGTGCAGACGGTTCTGTGATGGAATAGCTGCTCATCTTTCTTTCACCTTGTTAAGCGCCTTCACGTAGATCGAAGCCAGACCGAACACAGTCACGAACAAGATGATCGCGTAAGCGGACGCATATCCGGTTCGCCATTTCTCGAAGGCTTCACGCTTCAGGTTGATGGAGGTGAGTTCGGTGACAGAACCAGGTCCACCGCCGGTCAGCTGGACGACCAGATCGAACATCTTGAAATTCTCGATGCCGCGGAAGAGCACGGCCAGCATCAGGAACGGCAGCACCATGGGAACGGTGATGGTCCAGAACTGGCGCCATCGGCTGGCACGGTCGATTTCCGCTGCCTCATAAATGTAGTCAGGTATCGATCGGAGTCCTGCCAGACAAATGAGCATGACAAAGGGTGTCCACATCCAGGTGTCGACAATTACAATTGCCCAGGGCGCGAGAGCGACATCGCCGATCATCTGGAAAGAGGAGGGATCGACACCCGTGAGAAAGGAGATCCCGTAGTTGAAGAGGCCGATCTGCGGCTGATAGAGAAACGTCCAGAAGTTGCCCACCACAGCCGGAGACAGCATCATCGGCAGGACGATCAGTGTCGTCCAGAGATCGTTGCCCTTGAACTTGCGATTGATCAGCCAGGCAAGTGTGAAACCGATCAGGACCTGCAGAAAGATCGTCCAGAACAGGAAGTGAGCCGTTGCCTGCATTGTCAGCCAGATGTCGCCATCGGTCAGAATGCGCTCGTAGTTTCGAAGCCCGATATAGTCGACTTCCCTGTTCGGCCTGTTGGCGCGAAAATTCGTGAAACTCAGGTTGATCGTCCAGATCAACGGGAAAATATTCACCGCAAGCAGCAGGAAGATCGTCGGGGCAACAAACAGCCACGCTATCGCGCGATCGGAAAGCCCTTTGATCTTACCGGCGACGCCTGGAGGCGTCGCCTTAGCTATGCGGTCGATGGGAGTGTCGGACATAAGCCGCCCTTCTTAAGGTCCATGGAATGAAAGAGGCTGACCCTTGCAGGATGCGTTGGTCGCACCGAAGTTTCGCTTGGGGCCGGGCGCAATCGGTCAGCCCGCTCGGGCCAGACTTTCAGTGGCAGGCAGCCGCCTTGGATGCGGCTGCCTGCAGTTCACGCTCGCTTAGAGCTTACCCTCGTCTTCGAAGGTTTCGGTCCAGTCCCCTATCAGTTTGTCGAGAGCTTCCTTGGCCGTTCCCTGGTCGGCAACGACGTAGTCATGAAGGCGCTTCTGCATGGCCAGCAACAACTCGGCATAGGCCGGCTCCTGCCAGAAATCCATGACACCATCCATGGCGAGAAGGAAGTCGGACGCAAATGGGGCACTGTCGGCAAAACCCGGGTCGTTGAGAACGCTCACGTGACAGGAATAGCCGCCGAGATCCCACCATTTCTTTTGAACGGAAGGCTGAGCAAACCACTTGATGTATTCAAGTGCCGCATCCTGATTCTCTGAATAGGCCACAACGGAGATGCCCTGTCCGCCAAGCGTTGAAGCTTCCTTGTTCTGTCCCGGGTTCACAAAGAAACCGATCTTGTCGCCACCGATGTCCGGATCTGCATAAAGACCGGGGAAGAATGCAAACCAGTTCATGGCGATTGCCACCTGACCTGATTTGAAAGCATCAAGCGACTGTTCCATGTAGCTGTCGGTGTAGCCCGGAGGTGTTCCGGTTTTGTAGAGTTCTTTGTAGAACTCAAGACCGGCAACAGCTTCAGGCGAATTGACCGCGCCTTCCATGTCATACTTGCCGGGCGTCATTTCATACTTGAAGCCGAACGGGTACATGGCGCTTGTTGCGCCCATGGTGATGCCTTCCGATCCGCGCTCGGTGAAGATCGCAGCGCCGTAGCGCGTCTGACCGTCAATCTCGCGGCCTTGGAAGAACTGGGCAATCTCAAGAAGTTCCGCCTGTGTCTTCGGGGGCGCCAGATCGCGACCATGCTCTGACTTGAAAGCTTCCTGAATTTCAGGAAGAGCAAACCAGTCCTTGCGATAGAACCAGCCGTTGGCGTCGCCCATTGCCGGAAGCGCATAATAATTCGGCGTGCCTTTCGGCCAGGTGGAATAGGCATAAACGGTCGCCGGAGCGAAATCGTCCATGCTGATGCCTTCCTTGTCGAAGAACTCGTTCAGCTTGACATAATGACCGTTTTCAGCCCCGCCGCCGATCCACTGACTGTCACCGATCAACAAGTCGCAAAGCTTGCCGCCCGAATTCAGTTCATTGAGCATCCGGTCGGCAAAGTTCGGCCAGGGCACGAACTCAAACTTCATTGTGTGGCCGGACTCCGCTTCGAATTCCTTCGACAGCTCTACAAGAGCGTTCGCCGGATCCCAGGCTGCCCAGCAAAGCGTCAAGTCAGCGGCCTGCGCGTTGGAGACAGAAAGCCCGCTCATGGCGGCAAATGCGGTCGCCGCGAATAACTTCGCAGTTTTCATGGATGTAATCCTCCCGAATTGGTGGTGCGCCGGCACCTGCCGGGGCAACGCACTCCTCCAAGTGCGCGCTGACGGTAATTGACATACGTATGTCTGGTCAACACAAAAACTGACATACGTCTTTCTTTTTGACGTAAAAGCAACGAAGAACCGCACTCGATTGCGGAGTAAATTATTGAAAAATATCAACTAAAAAGAAATCTTCGTCGTCAGATCAAACTTCAAAAATCAATAGAGATTCTCACGCATGATGATCTCAATACGGATTTTTTCCTGTGCCTCATAGATATCGGCACCGTCGCACTTGGCCCGCAAGACACGGATTGCGCTGCGGACGAGATGACCGACATTCTGGGCAATGATCGCGTCAAGTTCCCCATCGAGAAGCGCCTGACGCGTCACCGCGGTCAGGTCATGCGCAATGACGATCAGGTCCTCCACCCCGGATTGAGCCCTCAGCGCATCCAGCATGACCGTGTTGCCAGACCCCATCGAATAAACCGCCTTAAGGTCGGGATTGGCACCCACAGCATGGCCCAAAGTCTCGCGGATACGTTCTGCGTCGTCATGAAACTCGATTGTCGGCAGCGTCTTGAGCAAAGGAAATTCCCGAGAAAGCACTTCATCAAGCCCGAAGCGGCGCTCGATGCTGTCACGAGCGACCATTGAATTGGTGACGACGAGGATACTTCCTGTTTCGTTTCGCAGAAACTTGCCAAGGAGTGCTCCGGCTGTCTTACCGGCAGAAAAATTGTCTATTCCTGCAAAATAGTCGCATCCGGAATTCGGCAAATCGGAGACCAGCGCAACCACATAAATGCCGGCACTTTTGATGTGCGCAATGGCGTCGCGAACCTGCGGCGTTTCCGGAACCATGATCGCAACGCCGTCGAGTGATGACAGATCGAGTGCATTCAGGTTGTCGACGACGGCATGCGGATCAGCGGCATTGACCGACAGGATGCGGAACTCGGTTCGGTCAGCGACCTGAGCCCAGGTCGCTTCGTGAATGGCGGCAACAATGGTTTCAACCAGGTGATTGGGGCCCTCGGGCAGCACGAAAGCAAACTTGTATCGCCTTTGCTTGGCAAGATTGGCAGCGTTGGTGTCGCGCACATATCCAAGCTTTCTGACGGCAGCCTTGACCCGCTCGGCATTTTTTGGTCGCACATCAGCACGGCCATTGAGAACCCTGTCGACCGTCGACAGACTGACGCCGGCTTCGCGCGCGATATCATGCACTGTCGGCTTGACCATCACCCCTCCTTCAGGAACTCAATGTCGCGCAACGAACTGACATACGTCAATCAATTTTGCCATATCATCAAATTTCGAAACCGAATTCCCAAAGCAGGCTCAGTCACTTGTCGCCTGGTCTTTGCCGTTGGAGGAGCTATTGTCCCATATCGGTTTCTACGAAAGCTTTTTCGGAATAAAGCGATTCAGGCGGATCGGCAACGCAAACCCGGGAACGGGATTTACAACCGGGTTAACGGACCGGAGATAGCGCGTTGTAATTGTATTTCCATGGAGAGTTGTTAAATAGAAGACGTAAAAATTATCAATTTCGGGAATGGTCAAATGGCGGATTTCAACGCTCAGATTGAAAAGTCTAAAACGGAAGTGGCAGCAGCGCGCCAGAAGATTGACGAACTGACCTCAAAAATTGAATCGGCGCGCACGAAACTCGATGCCGGCCAGGACATTTCCATCGACATTGAAAACGCGACGCTGGATGACGTGCATGCCCACACCGAACTGATGGGTGCCAACATTGCCGAACTCATCATGGGGCTTGACGATGTGACGGCGACCTTTTCCAAGGACTTCGACGCCATGCGGTCCAAAACCGGCTGGGAAAGCTTCATCGGAATCTTCTCAAAGGCACGGTCGGACAGTATCCGCCAGGAGCGGATGCGCAGCGCCAGCATCGACGACAAGCTGCAGGACTTGATCACCAAATCCAATGTTATCGGACAGCTTCTGCAGGACCAGCTCAACACCCTGAACGAACACAGCAAACGCGTTGAAACCAATTTGGGCGAAACACTCTCACAGCGCGAGCAAACGGTCGGGACGCTTGAGGACATCAAGGCAAAAATCCTGGCCATGGATCCGGATATTATTGCCCTTGAAAACAAGATCTCCGTTGAAACCGACGCTGCTGAGCGCACCAAGCTGGAGAGTCAGCTTGCGGAAAAGAACGCTGAGTACAATCGGCTCGCCCAGGAAGAACAGGTCAAACTGGCAGAAAGCCAGACGCTTGAGCGCTACATCGAAAAGGGCAAGACCTGGGTCGACAGCCTGCAGAACCAGGCCGCAACGCAGATGGTCCTGATCAACAAGCTGCAGACGGACACCAAACAACGCGTTGTTCTTTATGATGCCCTCGTGAAATCCTTGAAGACTGCGCAGCAACAGGACATCGCCCACAAGATCAACGAGATTGGCGTTGCGACCGACAAGGAAGCGCAATCGGCCATGGCCGCCATCGGATCCGCCACGAACCAGCGCATGGCGGACATGATGGAAGCGCACGAGGACCACATGGTGTTTGCGCGCAAAGTTCTGGAAGAAAAGGCAAAATCGGACGAGCGGTTTGCTCGCCGGTTCCAGCAGATCGTCGACAAGCACGACAAAAACGCCTATGGCGCTTAGGGGTTGAGGACTGAGCCTTGGATCTGACCCTGGATCACAGGACACTGGAAGAAGCGCATGAAACGCGGCGCTACTTCGCCAAATTTGAGCGCATCATCTCGCACTTGAAAGGCGTCGCCGATAGTGTTGTCTCTGAGAACACGGCGCTGGCAAGTGAAATCCCTATCCTGCAGGCCTACCTGGACCGATTGTCAGGGACCTTTACGGCGCTTTCCTACAAGTATCTGCTTGCTGGACGGGTCTCCGACAAGCTGCCCAACCTTCTGAGCATCGATCGCCAGGACAGCGGCTTCCCTGTCTACCAGGAGCTTCTGCAGATGGCCAATGATGCCATGCAGGCGCAAAACCATCTCAGATCGCTGCCGACAATGCGCGATCTGAAACTGGCGATGGTCAACCATATCCTCCAGGAGAATACAGTTCCGGTAAACCTGCAGTTCGCAGCATCCGAACGCCAGTATTATGATGAGCTGGCCAATGCGGAACTGTTCTGGGCGCGCAACGACCCGAGAATTGCATGGTCCGGAAATCTCAGTGAAAAACGGCGTCGGTATCGGCTGCATTGGGCGGTTTATGACAGCCAGCAGAATATTCCGTTGATCTACATCCTGGACCTTGAAGACACCGGCAGGCGGCCACTTGCCAAAGACGAGCGCCGATGGCCCCGCGTCCAGAGTCAGTTGGTGGCTCAATCGGCAGCGTCCCTGAAACTCCTGACGATTGCGCGTGGGTTTGATCGCGACTTCGACGATATCCACCCCAAGCGCCTGAGGCGGTTTTTCGTTGGCCCGATGTACAGCCACACATTCACGCAGCAATCTGGCCCCTTGCGTGAAGTTCTGGCACAGGCCGGGCAAAAACCGGGCGAGGACTGGGCGCTGGCCTGGACGACAGAAACACTGTTGGCCGCCAATATCGAATATGAACCGAGCGGGTTTTTCTCAACTGTCGAGCGTCAGATTTTTCAGCTGGACCCACTTGCGGCGTCCGCCCAGGAAGACACAGGCACTGCAGGCCACACACATCAGCAGCGATCTCTGATCTTGCCACAGCGGCCTTACCAGGTACTGGAAGAACTCGACCCACCCGGGTTTGCCCATATCCGCAAATATGCCGTCAGCCCGAATGGCAAAATTCTCAGCTACAAATAGGTTTTTCGCGTGACCCTGACCAACGACCTGATGGAACTGAAAGAAGACAAGATCCGCGAGAAATACAAATTCGCGGAAGCCTTGCTTGAGGGGTTCGACCACACGCCGCGCATTGCCGCAAGGCGCGAACCCGACATGGTGCGCGAACGCTCACCCGGGCTGGGCGGCCGGCGCCGGTTTCGGTCGACCACTCCGGGCCTGGTCACCCGGTCAACGGCGCGCCCCGAAGGTGTCCAGCTGACAGCTCGAATCCTGGAGAGCGACGACGATGTTCTGACAACACCGACGCAGGCAAGCATCCTGCGCGCGCTCCGCCGAGCGCTTTCCGTAGCGCAGGTTACCGCAGACCAGTTCTCCGAACAGACGGGCCTTGCAGATCTCAAACGCTCCAATCTGGCTGGTTCACTCGATGCTTCGCATAAGGTGCGCTTTCAGGAACTTCTTTCCGCCTCTGCTCTGATTTCGCTCCACGTCTTTGCAAACATGACGGACTTTCTTCTGTCCGGCCTTGCTGCCGAGAGTGGCGAAACGGACATCCAATGCGGCGAAGTAGAGGAAATCCTGATCGACAACGACCAACTTGCATTGCACGGCGCACTTTGGGAACTCGACCAGGAAATCACCTCCACCGGCATTGAAACCGATAGTCAACTGGTGGCCCTGATTACCTCGTTCTGCGAACAGTTGATGGAAAAGGTTACCTTGCGCGCGGAAGGCAACACTTCCCTGAAGCCCTTCTCGGATGACCGGTACCGGGTTGAGGCTGACGATTTTGAGATCACCGGCTTTACTCCCTCGGCCCGGGCCCGCACGACGACGTTGACCATGGCGTTCAAGAAACCCGAAGAGGTCGTCGGCAATCACATTGCAAAATACCAGGCAATGAAGCTGTCAAAGATGCTGATGGCTTATGACTTTGAGCGCAAACTGAATCCGTTTGCCGAGCTCGGAGGCTTCATTTTCACGTTTATGGGCGACGGCAAACCGGGCACCGGTAAAACCACGCTCATTCAAATGATGGCCGGCATGATCAATGAATATTGTGCAGTGGCCGGATACCCGTTTCGCTACGAAAACCTGTCGACGGAGAGCATCGACAGTTACCAGGGCAAGTCGGCCCAGAACGCCAAGGCTTTCATTCGTAACGTGACCGACCCGAATGTGATCGGCTTCGGCACGGTTGACGACATCGACCAGCTTGCGGGCAAGCGCGGTGACCGGCAGTCATCTGCCGGTCAGCTGGAGATCACGGCGGTTCTGATGGAAAGCTTTGCCGGCGCCAATACCGTCGTGCGCGGCAACTGCACGTTCGGAATGTTTTCCAACTATCCGGAGAATGTAGACGATGCCTTGCGCCAGCGGGCCGGTGCCCGCTTTCTTGTCGACGGACCTCAGACCCGTGAAGACTATATCGACATTCTGCATCTGCTGATGGGCAAGAACCACACGATCCCTGTCGGCAACCATGACCTTTTTGAAGCCCAGGCAATCAAGAAAGCCGTGGCGGCGTCCTATGACAGTCATTCGCAGCCACAGGAAGATGCACTGTTGAACGTTTTTCAGAAGATCAGCTCCGATATTGGAGCGCTGGATACCATAGCCAAACTGGGCGCATACCTGAAAGCCATTCAAGAAGCAGACGAACGTTTCACCGGCCGTGCAATCAAGAACATCACTGACGCCGTCAAAGTGCGTGCGATGGACTTCGAATTGCCGGACGAATGGATGGAAAACCCTGATCTTTTCCTGTTCAAGGACTATGAAACCAAGAAGTCCATGATCGCGGAGCTGGCGCAACCGATCACGATCGAAATGGTTATCCAGGAGATCAATCGCTACGCCGACAGCGAGTTCCGCTATGCGGACAAGTCCGACGAGGCCGCGATTGAAAATGCCGTGCGAGACATGCAGCGTATGGAAGAAGCCAAGAAACGCTTCATGGAGACATCCCGCTCATGATGCGTCTGGTCAGACATGGGCTGATGTTCGGCAATCTAGTGGAGGTGACGTCGCCTTCCATGGTGAGCCGGTATAATCGCGCCCTGGAACATCTGACCGGAAAGACCACTCAGCTGGAGGAATTCCACATCGACATCTCCGGATTTTCGCCGGAGATCGGTGACGAGTTGGACGATCCGAACTATCTTAATCCACACGGCTGCAATCGGCTGTTCATCGTCTTGTCGACTGCGCAAAAAACAGCACCTCTGCTCAACGCCCATTTCTCCTTCTCCCGCACCGTTTTACGGCGCTACATCGACCAGAATGAAGAGCAGCTGTTTGCGCTCACGTTGCACGATGCGGTGGTCGGCGAGCTGCTGAACACGGTCTATACGATCCGCTCGCCGCTTGACCTTTTTGACATCCGTCAGATCGATATCGAGGCTGACACGGTCGGCGCACATGTCGAGGCCAGCGAGGAACTCTCTTCAAAGATCCACGCATTCATGAGCGAGCCGGATGGATGGTGGGACGATGTGCTGATTTCCGAGATGATCGAGTTGTCCAAACATACGGGCGACATCATCCGCACACCGTTGAAGCTGGAAACGCAAAGTTTTGAGGAAGGAAACTTCCACACGTCCCACTATGGCGGGCTTTATGTTTTTCGCGACGTGAAACGCACCGCGTGCATCGCCTCCAGAAATGTGGACATCGTTTCAGACTTGCCCGTCAAGTATGTGCTGACGCTGCAGGACCGAAAAGCGATTGCCACATATCTGACAAGGAACGGTTTGATCGAGGCCATCCACGATGTCCTGGGCACCGACGCGATTGACATCCTCAACCAGAAACTCGACTTCATCGCGATCGACCTGGCCGCATCGCTCGGCGAAGACCTTTCAGACATTTCGCGACGGGATCTGCGCAACCTCAAGCGAAAATACCATAGCGACCTGCCGGAGGCTTACCATGCATTGGAAAGCGCCGTGCGCCGAATGGCCGCCGGCAGAAAGGTTCGTTGGCCGGATCCGGACGACCCGGCTTTCTTTTATCTTTTCCGGTCAAGCGATCATTCGGACAAGATGTTGGTCAACAGGCTCCTGGCTGAGTTGACACCACTCGACTTCAGGCAACTGTTCATCTGCCACAAGGATGCATTTTACGACCACTACCGAACTTGGAGCGAACCCAAGAAGACCTTCGTCGCGCAATTCCTCGCCGAAGAATATATGGTCGACAAGGCTGGCACGCGCCGCGAACTGTTTGGAGCCGAACCGGGAATGCAAGAAGATTACCTGGATTATGGCTTCGGTCAGGACATGGGACCCTGGGGAGCCATACCCAAAACCCGTGACGACGACGACGACGATGAGGACGACGACGATTGATCAAGTATCTTAAATGGATCATTGGCATCCCGCTGGTGCTGATCATCGTGGTATTCGCCCACTACACTTTGCCGGGCCGCGATGTCGTGCGGATCGTCGGCACGGACGTCAAACGAATGGACATTGGTTCTTCGTCCTGGTTCTGGGCTGCACCCGATGCAGGAACCAATCCAAACTGGACCAGGGACGTCCGCTTCATCAATACGGTTTGGCCGGACGGGAAACCACGCGTTTACCGAAACGAAGACACCGACTGGGGCTGGCCGCCCTATTTCAAGTTCGATTCCAGCAACATCACTGCACAAGCGCAGGACCTGGCCAAGAAAGAGGACGAGGTCTGGATTGCGGTCACTCATTACGGCTGGCGCATTGAACTCTTCACGATCTTTCCAAACGCAATCGATATCGAAGAGGTGGAAGGTCCGGATGTTCTGCTGATACCCTGGTTCAACATCATCTTCATCCTGGTGCTGTCCGCGCTCGCATTGCTCGTGCTCCGCACCATGAGCCTTTTCAAGAAAAAGCGGATTGATCCGGTCGTGGAAGGGATCGACGACTTTATGGATGATGTCGGAGAGAACGCCGAACAGGCCAAGGCGAATGCTCAACAGCGCGCGAATGAAGCCACTAGCGGCTTCCGGCGCTGGCTGAAGCGCTGGTTTGGCTGACAAGGCGACTGCCTCCAGCCGCAGAGCGCGCACCGTTTGCGACGAAACCTGCCTTCCGCCAGGCTTTCCGCCGATGTGACCTACACACCTGATATCGTGGCCGGATTTCCCTTCAATCATGAGAATTTGATGGGATAGCCCGCAAATATTGGCGACGTTGTTTCTTGACCCGACCAATGCAAAGTTTCTATTGTAAATAAAAAATTTTACACGCGGAAAGTTTTTGCCGCCCACTTGGCAGTAAGAACTTGACCAGAAACGATAATGGGCGGAGCGTCAAGGCAACTGATGACGGATCGAAAAATCAGGAACATGGAGGAGTTTGCCGCCGTCAGCGGGATCTCCAGACCGACCGTATCGAAATACTTCAATGATCCTGACAGCGTGCGCCAGTCAACGCGTGAACGGATCGAGCAAGCGCTTGAGCGTTACGATTTCCGCCCCAACATCTTTGCGATCAACCAGAACCGCCGACTGACCAAGAATATCGGGATTGTTGTTCCCTATCTGGCCGACCCTTTTTTCGCTGAAATCGCCCGAAACATTGAGCGACGCTGCATTGACGCCGGCTATTGGCCGATCCTGTTCAGCTCTCACGGTCAACAAAGCCTGGAGAACGACATACTGGGAAGCCTGCGCTCCCTGAAACCAGCCGGAGTGCTGCTTGCACCGCTCGGCCGTGCATCGGACCACAGCTATATTGAAAAATTCTGCAAGGACGTCCCGACGGTACTGTTCGACAGTAATATTGAAGGAATTGGCGAGGCATTTGTCGGCTCGGACAATTTCAGTTTCGTCTCGCAGACCGTCGAATACCTGACGCGATCGGGCGAGCCGCCATGTTTTTTCGAGATGACCACGCCTGCGAACCCAAACGCAAACAAGCGCCGAGCGGCCTACCTCGAGATGATGGACAAGCTCGGTTTCGAACCTCATGTGGTCAAGGTTGAAGGCGAAGGGTGGGCCTTTGAAGAGATTGGCCGCCAGGGTGCACTCCGAATTCTGGAGGTGCATGGATTTCCGACCGACACGATCCTTTGCAGCAACGACCGTCTCGCAATCGGACTCCTATCTGCCTGTTACGAAAAAGGTTTTCGGGTTGGCCGCGGAGAAGGTTGCGCATTGCGGGTCGCATCACATGACGATCACCCCTTCTCCAGGTTCACCTGCCCTTCGCTGACGACAGCAGCTCATGACTATGATTCCGTCGCGAACCATGCCTTCGGAACATTAAATAACCTGATCGAAGCCGGCGGCACCTTCAACGACCGCGAGGAAACCCTGTTCGCAGCTCGGTTGGTGTTACGCGCGTCCGCCTAAAATTTTACGCGCGCAAATTTTTTCTTGACGCCGGGTAATTATTGCCTCAAGGTTTGGTCAACATCCAAGCCAGGGAGGACATAGGATGTATTTGAAGAACGCATTACGTGCGGTCACAGCACTTACTTTGATCACAACAACCAGCGCCTTTGCGGAAACGATCACGATCGCGACCGTGAACAATGGCGACATGATCCGTATGCAGGGTCTGACGGAAGACTTCACGGCAAAGACCGGTCATACGGTCGAGTGGGTCACTCTTGAAGAGAACGTCCTGCGTCAGCGCGTCACTCAGGACATCGCCGCAAAGGGCGGTCAGTTCGACGTCTTGACCATCGGCATGTACGAGACCCCGATCTGGGCGGCAAACGAATGGCTCGTCTCGCTCGACGACCTGCCGGCCGAATATGACAAAGACGATATCCTGCCCGCAATGCGCGCCGGACTGAGCCATAGCGGCAGCCTTTATGCGGCACCGTTCTATGGTGAGTCGTCGATGATTATGTATCGCACGGACCTCATGGAAAAAGCCGGTGTTACGATGCCGGATGCTCCGACCTGGAGCGATGTCGAAGCCGCTGCCAAGGCCATGACGGACAAGGACAACGAAATCTACGGCATCTGCCTGCGCGGCAAGGCCGGCTGGGGTGAGAACATGGCGTTCATCACCACCGTTGCCAATTCCTTCGGTGCACGCTGGTTCGATGAAAACTGGAAGCCGCAGCTCGACACACCAGAGTGGAAAGACGCTGTCAGCTTCTATAACAACCTTCTGACCAGCTATGGCCCTCCGGGCGCGTCCACCAACGGGTTCAACGAGAACCTGGCACTGTTCCAGCAGGGCAAGTGCGGTATGTGGATCGATGCGACTGTTGCAGCATCCTTCGTGACCAACCCGAACGACTCCACGGTCGCAGACAAGGTCGGCTTCGCACTCGCGCCGAACAAGGAAGGCGTTGATAAACGCTCGAACTGGCTCTGGGCCTGGGCACTCGCCATTCCGGCCGGCACCCAGAAAGAGGCAGCTGCCAAGCAGTTCATCGAATGGGCAACCTCGAAGGAATACATCGAGCTCGTAGCCTCCAAGGAAGGCTGGGCCAATGTACCTCCTGGAGCACGTACATCGCTCTACGAGAACCCGGAGTACCAGAAGGTCCCGTTCGCCAAGATGACGCTCGAAAGCATCAACGCGGCCAACCCTGACAGCCCGACTGTCAAGCCGGTTCCTTACGTCGGCATTCAGTATGTCGCTATCCCGGAATGGGCTGGCATCGGTACGGCTGCTGGTCAGGAATTCTCGGCAATGGTTGCCGGTCAGCAGACCGTTGATGAAGCGCTTGCAAAAGCTCAAGCGAACACGGCTGAGGAAATGGAAGCCGCCGGCTACTAAGGGTTTCCTCCCCCGACTGCGAGGGCGGAGCACTTCCGCCCTCCCTTTTTACACTACCCACCTGCTCCCCATAGCCCCGCTCGTCACGGTAGACTACTGCCGTCAACAGAGAAGGTGTGTCCATGGCTACCCAGCACTCCCGCTCCGCCGCTCGAATAATGATGGCTCCTGCAGTCATTCTGCTTCTCGGCTGGATGCTTATTCCGCTCACCATGACCTTGGTATTTTCGTTCAAGAAATACCTTCCGCTCCGCGGCGGTGATCTTGGTTGGACCGGTTTCGACAACTACGTCCGCTTCGTCTCCTCCAGTGCCTTTTGGCCAAGTGTTCAAACGACACTCATCATTGTCGGAGGCGTCCTGCTCATCACGATTTTCTTCGGGGTCCTGCTCTCCATGCTTCTGGATCAGCCCATGTGGGGCCAGGGCATCGTCCGCATTCTCGTGATCGCACCGTTTTTCGTAATGCCGACCGTTTCGGCACTCGTCTGGAAAAACATGTTCATGGATCCGGTGAACGGCCTGTTCGCGCACCTTTGGAAGGCCTTTGGTGCACAGCCAATTGAATGGCTGAGCGATCTGTCGCTGTTTTCGATTATCCTGATCGTTTCCTGGCAATGGCTGCCCTTCGCGACACTGATCCTGTTGACTGCAATTCAGTCGCTGGACAGTGAACAGCTTGAGGCTGCCGAAATGGATGGGGCACCGCCCCTGTCGCGTTTCGCCTTCATTGTCCTGCCGCACCTGTCACGCGCCATCACAATCGTCGTGTTGATCCAGACGATCTTCCTGCTGGCGATCTTTGCGGAGATTTTCGTGACCACAAGCGGCGCCTTCGGCACCCGCACACTGACCTACCTGATCTTCCAGCGTGTTCTGGAAAGTCAGAATGTCGGCCTCGGATCTGCCGGTGGTGTCTACGCAATCATCCTTGCCAACATCGTTGCCATCTTCCTGATGCGCATCGTCGGCAAAAACCTGGACACCTGAGGAGGGAAAAACATGGCACGTTCTGTCACTACCCGCCGCAAGACGATCAACACCGCCGTCGCATGGGCAATCGGTTTTCTGATCTTCTTCCCGATCCTCTGGACCATCCTGACCAGCTTCAAGACAGAGGCACAGGCGATCAACGACCCACCGCTGTTCCTGTTTTTTGACTGGACGCTGGAGAACTATGCGGTCGTCCAGGAAAGATCCGACTACATGCGCTTTCTCTGGAACTCGGTGATCATTGCCGGCGGCTCGACCGTTCTCGGCCTCATGATCGCCATACCGGCTGCATGGTCGATGGCCTTCGTGCCGTCCAAGCGCACCAAGGACATCCTGATGTGGATGCTGTCGACCAAAATGCTTCCAGCGGTCGGCGTGCTCTATCCGATCTATCTCCTGTTCATACAGCTGGGTCTTCTCGACACGCGAACAGGTTTGACCATCGTGATGATGCTGATCAACCTGCCGATCATCGTCTGGATGCTCTACACCTACTTCAAGGAGATCCCCGGTGAGATCCTGGAAGCAGCCCGCATGGATGGCGCATCGCTGAAAGAGGAAATTCTCTACATCCTCACGCCGATGGCCATTCCCGGAATCGCTTCCACAATGCTGCTCAACTTCATCCTTGCCTGGAACGAAGCGTTCTGGACCCTGAACCTGACCGCCGCAAAAGCAGCACCTCTCACCGCCTTCATTGCCAGCTATTCCAGCCCGGAAGGTCTTTTCTACGCCAAGCTGAGCGCAGCTTCGACCATGGCGATCGCACCCATCCTGATCCTTGGATGGTTCAGCCAGAAACAACTGGTTCGCGGTCTCACCTTCGGCGCGGTTAAATAGGAGTTCCCAAGATGGGCCAGATAACTCTCAACCAAATCACCAAAAGCTTCGGCGATGTCCAGGTGATCCCTCCGTTAGACCTTCAGATCAACGATGGCGAGTTCGTCGTCTTCGTTGGCCCCTCCGGCTGCGGCAAGTCAACGCTCCTGCGCCTGATTGCAGGTCTGGAAGACACGACTTCGGGCGAAATCAACATCGATGGCAGAGACGCGACGGAAGTTCCGCCCGCCAAGCGGGGACTTGCGATGGTGTTCCAGTCCTATGCGCTCTACCCGCATATGTCGGTACGCAAGAACATTGCCTTTCCGCTTCGCATGGCCGGCCTCGACAAGGCCGCCCAGAACGCAAAGGTCGAAGCCGCTGCCAAGGTTCTCAATCTGACAGACTATCTGGAACGCCGTCCGGGCCAGTTGTCCGGCGGCCAGAGACAACGTGTGGCAATCGGCCGGGCAATTGTCCGCGAGCCTGCAGCGTTCCTCTTCGACGAACCGCTCTCAAACCTCGATGCCGCGCTGCGTGTGAACATGAGGCTTGAGATCTCGGAACTTCACCAGTCGCTTGAAACCACGATGATCTACGTGACCCATGACCAGGTCGAGGCCATGACCATGGCAGACAAGATCGTGGTGTTGCAGGCAGGCGTCATCGAACAGGTCGGATCGCCGCTGGACCTTTATCACACACCAAAGAACAAATTCGTCGCAGGCTTCATCGGATCTCCGAAGATGAATTTCCTGATGGGCGCCTATGCTTCGGAATTCGACGCGACCACCATCGGCATTCGGCCGGAACACCTCAGTGTTTCGGCGACCGAAGGCAAATGGGCCGGCAAGGTCGGCGTGTCGGAGCATCTGGGTTCAGACACCTTTCTCTATGTCGAAATTGAAGGTCACGATGAGCCACTGACAGTGCGGTCTTCCGGCGAAGTCGCATTGCGGCACGGTGACGTCGTTCATCTGACGCCAGACCCTGAGAAGATCCATCGCTTCGACAATCAAGGCCTGAGAATGGCATGACACGGCTAGAAGGAAAATCAGCGCTGATTACAGGCGCCGCACGTGGCATCGGCAAGTCGTTTGCCGAACGCTACGTGGCAGAGGGTGCAACTGTCGCCATCGGCGACATCAACCTGGCAGGAGCCGAAGCGGCAGCTCGTGACCTCGGGCCGAACGCCTATGCGGTCGAACTCGACGTCACTGACCAGTCCTCCATTGACGCAGCCATCTTGTCGATTGAGGAGAAAACCGGCGGCCTTGATATCCTCATCAACAATGCCGCTCTCTTCGACCTGGCACCAATTGTCGACATCACTAGAGAGAGCTACGACCGGCTTTTCAGCATCAATGTCGCTGGAACACTTTTCACCTTGCAGGCTGCCGCAAAATCCATGATCAGGCGTGGTCAGGGAGGCAAGATCATCAACATGGCCAGCCAGGCCGGCCGACGCGGTGAACCTCTCGTCGGCGTCTACTGCGCCACCAAGGCTGCCGTGATCAGCCTGACCCAATCCGCAGGTCTCAACCTCATCCGCCACGGCATCAATGTGAACGCAATCGCGCCGGGCGTTGTGGACGGGGAGCACTGGGACGGTGTTGATGCGCTCTTTGCAAAACACGAAGGACTGAAGCCGGGTGAAAAGAAGGCTTCCGTAGGCGCCGCTGTGCCCTTCGGCCGCATGGGCACGGCGGACGACCTCACCGGGATGGCGGTTTTCCTGGCAACACCTGATGCCGACTACATCGTTGCGCAAACCTACAACGTCGATGGCGGCAACTGGATGAGCTGACCAATGACACAAAAACTGAACAACACTGTGCTCTCATCCCTGCCGGCGAGAATTGGCCGCCCGAGATATGACCGGGCCCAACTCACGGCAGGCATTCTTCATATCGGTGTTGGCAATTTTCACCGTGCTCATCAGGCTGTCTATCTCGACAATCTCTTTCAGCTTGGTGAAGGTCTCGACTGGGCAATCGTCGGTGCGGGCCTGAAGCCCTATGATGAAGTCATGCGTGCCCGGCTTGCAGACCAAGACTGGCTGACCACGATAGTCGAGCTGGAGCCGGAGGGACTTAACGCCCGCATATGCGGAGCGATGATCGACTTTGTCGAGGTAGACCCTGCAGTGCTCATCGCGCGCCTGACCGATCCAGCCATTCGCATCGTATCTCTGACAATCACCGAAGGTGGCTATTTCGTTGACCCGAATACGGGTGGATTCGATGCCGGGCATCCCGAAATTCTGGCCGATCTTCATGACCCTGCCAATCCGAGAACGGTATTCGGCATTCTTGTCGCGGCGCTTCTGAAACGCCGGGACATCGGGCTTGCGCCTTTCACAGTCATGAGCTGCGACAACCTTCCGGAAAACGGCCATGTGACAGAACAGGCCGTTGTCGGCTTTGCCGAAGCTCTTTCTGCAGAAACAAGCGCCTGGATTAAGGGCAATGTCGCATTTCCGAGTGGAATGGTCGATTGCATCACACCGGCGACAGGTGATCGCGAACGTAGTCTTGTGACGGAGACCTTCGATCTCGAAGATGCGGCGCCCGTTGTTTGTGAGCCATTCCGGCAATGGGTTTTGGAGGACAAATTTCCCAGCGGCCGCCCACCACTGGAAAAAGTCGGCGTCGAGTTCGTTGAGGATGTCGCACCCTATGAGCTCATGAAACTCCGGATCTTGAATGGAGGTCACGCGGCCATAGCCTATCCGGCTGCTTTGCTCGGCCACTATTTCGTCCACGATGCGATGAATGATCCGCTGATCCGTAACTATCTGCGCAAACTTGAGGAGGAGGAAGTGATACCGACCGTGCCTCCAATTCAAGGGGTCAGTTTTCAGTCTTATCTGGAAACCGTGATGACCCGATTTTCGAACCCGGCGGTTGGCGACACGATCCCAAGGCTTTGTTTCGACGGTTCCAACCGGCAACCAAAATTCATCTTGCCGACAATCCAGGAACGTCTCGACAAGGAACAATCCGTCGACGGGCTTGCCCTTGAAACCGCCCTTTGGTGCCGGTACTGCCTCGGTGAGGATGAAACCGGCCACCAAATCGAGTTGCAAGACGGCAATTCAGTCCTGCTAAAGAACTGGGCCGTGAGTGTATTCAAACAGGGCGAAGAACCGTTCGAAATGCCCGACCTGTTTGGGCCGCTTGGCAAGGACGCACGCTTTCTGGGTGCATTTGCCGAAGCGGTCAGCCAGATTGCTGCAATCGGCGTCGCCGACACACTTCAGAATTACATCGAAGGTGGGTCGGGCAACGCAAGGCCTGAGCGGCGGATACCGGCAGGCTGAAATTCAGTCAGTGGGCACCGCTTGTCCCGAGCCCGGCCGGAATCGTGCGGGTGTGACCAAAGGGTCATCACCATTTTCGTTGGCCGTCATCATCAACGGAAAGTCATAAGCTGCCGTCAAAAGCTCCGCAGTCATGACCTCTTCCCGGCGTCCAAAGGCAAGACCATATCCGTCTTTCATCACAAGAACCTTGTCCGCGAACGCAAGGGTCAAATTGAGGTCGTGCATGACCGTGACGACCCCGCCGCCGCTATCTGCGTAGTCCCTGGCCAACTGCATGATCTGATACTGGTGTTTTATGTCGAGGCTGGACACCGGCTCATCCAGAAACAGCCAGTGGGGTGGCGCGTAAACCGGGACGGGCTCCCAAACCTGAACCAACACTCTGGCGAGCTGGACACGCTGCTGTTCCCCACCGGACAGGTCCTGATAGGATCGTTCTTCAAAGCCGTTCAATCCGACCTTCGCAAGGGCTTCGCTCACCCGTAAGTAGCGGTCCACACGCTCTTTCTGACGGCCTGGAAATCCGAGGCCGACGACTTCTGTGACATTGAGCGGAAACGAGATCTGAGAATCCTGGGGCAGAACGCCTCGAAGATCAGCCTGTTCTCCGGGCCCCAAATCACTGACCTCCCGTCCCGCCAGCTCGATCGACCCGCGATAGGCGCTTTCTCCCGTTATCGCTCTCATCAAGGTCGTCTTGCCAGACCCGCTTGGACCGATAATGGCAAGAACCTCACCAGCCGCTGCACTGAACGCGATCTCCTTGACGATTTCGACCCGGCCAGCGTTGACACCCACGCCGGAAAGCTGGAGCAGTGTTTCCGGCTCAAGGTCTTCGGATCTGTTCAAGTGGAGCATGTGCAAGCCTTCATGAGAAACCCATCAGCCCCCGTTTGCGCAACAAGATCCACAAAAAGAAAGGGGCGCCGGCAAAGGCCGTGATGATACCGATCGGCAATTCAGCGGGAGCAACGATAGTGCGGGCGAGTGTGTCAGCGGCAATCAGAAGCACCGCGCCCAGGAAGGCCGACGCCGGCAGCAGGTATCGATGGTCCGGGCCAATGGTAAGCCTGAGAAGATGAGGCACAACAATGCCGACAAAACCGATACCACCACTCACGGCGACAGATGCCCCAGTAGCTCCGGCCACCATCAGGATACTCACATTTTTGAGCAACTGAACCCGGATCCCGATATGTCCCGCTGCTGCCTCACCAAGGATAAGGGCATTGAGCCCTCTGGCCAGAAAGGGAACACAGACAAGCATTGCCAGAATAATGGGGGCCGCAGACGCAAGTTTGCTCCAGTTAGATCCTGCAAGTGACCCCAGGCCCCAGAACTGCAAGTCTCGGAGCTGCTGGTCGTCAGCCACATACACAAGAAGGCCTGTCATTGCGCCTGTCAGTGCACCCAGAGCGATGCCGGCGAGCAGCAGCGTCGCAACCGACGTGATCCCGCCTCTTGTGCCTATGCGATAGAGCACAAGTGTTGTCATCAAGCCCCCGGCAAATGCCGCAAGAGGCACCGCATAGATCCCCAGAAAGGTCATGACCGGCGCCAGAACGGAACCGCCAAGAACGATGAACACTGCCGCGCCGAACCCTGCCCCCGCCGATACGCCAACAATTCCCGGGTCAGCCAAAGGGTTGCGGAAGAGCCCTTGCATGACAGCGCCGGATACCGCCAGCGCAGCGCCAACAAGCGCGCCCAGAAGAACACGCGGCAGGCGAATATCCGTGACGACGATCCAGTCGCGCGGAGAAACGCCCTCCGGAACACCGCGATCACCGCTCAAAAGGACAGCCAACATTTTGGGGAGCATGTCGAAAATCGGAACGGCGATCGGTCCAATTGCGAGACTTGCCACCATCACACCAAGCGACACCAGAGCCAGCAAAGCAGTTGCAGCTTTGGCAACCGGTTCCCGGTCACCGGTTTTGAAGTGCATAAGGCGGACTGAACGGGACTTCACCCGATTGCCGCGCCGGGCGATGGCTTCGCTCATCACCGTGCTCAATTTCGGTAGTCTGCCAGCTTTTGCGATAGCTCTCTGATCGCATCAGCGGTTCGTGGGCCAAAGCCAAGCAGGTATTGGCCCCTCATTCTGATTAGCCGATTGTTTTCAGCTGCGGGCGTCTGTGCCAACGCGGGATGCCCAAAGAGTTCTTCCGGACCCGCTCCGTGGTCTCCTGCACGCGTCATCATCAGAACAACATCCGGTGCGGCACTGATGATGGCCTCATCGCTCAATTGCTTATAGCCCGTAAAATCGGAGACAGCATTTACTGCTCCCACCAGGGAAAGAATGCCATCGGCCTCCGTATCCACACCACCGGCCATGATCCGACCACCGCGAGTAGACAGAATGAACAAGACGCGCATTCCAGAAGCTTTGCCTGAAGCACTGACTTGTGCGGCCTCGAGATCGGCAGAAATCTTCAGGGACAACGCATCCGCTTTTTCCGGCACTCCAAGCGCTTTTCCGACGGCCTGAACCTTGCCGACGATGCCTGCAGCAGTAAATTCTTCCGGTATCATCGCAATCGAGATACCGCTTGAATTGAGCACTTCAACAGCTTCAGGAGGCCCGCCACCTTCCAGCATGAGGATCAGGTCAGGATCGACAGACAGAACCCCTTCCGGCGACAACGCCCGGATGTAACCGACATTGGGCAAATCGTTTACCTGATCAGGAAACACGCTCGTTGTATCCCTGGCGATCAGTCGGTCCTGTTCTCCGAGCGCGTAGACAACCTCAGTCACCGACCCGCCGACCGACACAATGCGGCTTGCTTTGCTGCTTGTGTCACCCCCGGCGAAGATTTGCTTGCTCGGTGCAAACAGCGCCATGACGGTCAATGCGACTGCTGCAAAATAGCTGCACAGTTTTGAAAACGAGTGTTTTTTCATTCCGCTGCTCCCAGGGCAAGTGACCGGTCTAATCTTGGGAGGTTTTCAGCAAGTCCCCGCCAATCTGTGCGCTCCGAATTGCCTTCACCGCGCACCCCAAAGAATTGGATGATATGCTGACCGCTGCTGTTAAATGCTTCAACAGAAGTCACGTACCCAATATCCGCAGGTTTTCTGACTGCCCAGACTTCGTGTATATGATCTGTTCTGAGATGGAGGTGAAACGTCGGATCCATCACGTTAATCCACGGACCCTTGTCGATGACCATATTGATGCGGCCAGAGTGAATCTGGATGCATCCACGATTGCCGACGAAACACATGATCGGAATGGCTTCCGAAGCGGCAAGTCGCAAGAGCGCCGGTACCGAGCCTCGATCAAGTGGCCAGGCCCAGGCGTCCCCTGCGAGTTCGAAAGCACTGAGACGGTCAAGTTCCAGATCCCGCAGCATACCGTGGAACTGATGAGGATCCGTCAAAGCCTGCCAACGGTCCCGCAAAACGTTGCCGACATTATGTGAAGGTTGCTTTCGGGAAAACGGCTCGGCTTCCAAAACTTCCGGCAAGAGATCCGGTGTCTGATTTTCAATCAGGATCGCTGTCACCAGGCGATCCCAGGCCTCAAGATCGGTTGAGGGGCGGGCATGAATCTTTTGAACCGCATCTCCATGGGCGTCAAAAAACTGCAAGGAGCGGCGAACATCCTTCCCGTCGCTCCGCTGCACTGCAAATCCATGAACCCAGTTCGAGGGAAACATTCGGGTGTCGATCTGCTCGCCCAACATCAGCGCCGCCCGCTTACCGTTGATGAACTTCTCAAACGGACCGATTTTTTCATGCACGGCGCTCTCGTTGCGGGTGAGCGCCATCACCTCTCCGAGCTGCGCCAGGCCGGGAAACAGAACCTCAAAGTTAGGCGAGATCCGATGCGTTCCATGACCGACAAAACTTGCAACCAGTTCGGCCTCAGAGACGCCGATGTGATCAGCCAGATCCCGGTCGCGCATCTTCGGGTTTTGCTTACGAGCCCTTCTGATCTCATCGGCAGTTGGCTTGGTTTCGACAGTTTCCAAAGCGGCATTCATGGCATTGCCTTTGTAGACATTTGGAGTTGATGGCAGCAGGCACCACGGACCTTCGTCGAATTAGCGTTTCTGATAACTCACTGAAAAACAGCAGCAATCTGGAACCATTCCAAACAACGTCAATTTCGAGGCGCTCGCAATCTAATACTTGACTCCTATACTCATGTTTCCTATTGACCGCAATACCTGAGTCATAGACTCATGTTTAAAACGCTGTTTGAGAGGCAGCGAAATGGACGCGTTAACGCGCACTCTTGGAGATTTTTAATGGGGCATAGCAACATCAATCACACCCGGCTAATGGGTGGAGTTGCTCTTTGGGTATTGACTTTAAACGGCTTGGCCGTCGCTCAGGATGTCACAACGGAAGTACCTGTTACGATTGTCACTGACACGGCAACAGGCAATATCGTGACAAAGCTGCAACGCATCGTGGTCGGATCAGGTGTCGACAAGGTTGCCATCGACACGCCGCAAGCTGTCACCGTGCTTGATCAGGAGGCGATTGACGACGAACAAGCGATGACAATTGGTGACCTTTTTCGCGAGGTCCCAGGGGTTACGGTTGTGGGCAGCGACCGGATAGGTGGCCAATCCTTCAATATTCGCGGCATCGGTGATCTCAGCGCTTCTGACGAATCCAAGATCATCGTAACCGTGGACGGAGCGACCAAGTTTTTTGAACAGTATCGCGTCGGCTCGTTTTTCTCAGACCCAGAACTTTACAAGCAGGTTGAAATTCTACGCGGTCCGGCATCTTCAACGCTCTATGGTTCAGGTGCATTGGGTGGCGTGATCAATTTCACAACCAAAGACGCAAGCGATTTCCTGGAAACAGGAGAAACAGTCGCCGTCAATGTGAAAGGCATGTACGATTCCAACGGTGACGGTTTCCTGACCTCCGGCACGTTTGCCGGACGTGTCACTGAAAACACAGAAGTGCTTTTGAACGGCAACTTCCGGCGATCCGACGACTATCAGACAGGAGACGGCGATTTAATCGACGGCTCGGCATTCGACGCCTATTCCGGACTTGCCAAGGTCACGCACTATTTCGGAGATGCCAAGGAACAATCCGTTCGCCTGTCATATCAACGTTGGCAGAGTTCCGCAGACGATACAGAATATTCGCAAACAGGGACGCTCGGTTTCGGAGAAGTCGATCGGGACATCACCGATCAGACCATCGTATTCCGATACAACAATCCAGCATCGGACAATGCGTTGCTCGACCTGGACATAAATCTGTCTTTCTCTGACACAACCGTTGATCAGGAAAATGCAACTTCAACAATCCCTTCCCAGTTATTTGAAGACAGCGAATACGGATATCGCACCTGGCAGGGCAAGATCGAAAACACGATCGAGCATTCAGGTAACGGATTCGAGAATTTCCTCACATTCGGCACACAACTTTCGCATCAGCAGCGTATTGCCGACGCTGAAAGTGGTGCGATCGGATTTCACCCTGAGGGAACGGATACAAAATTCGGTTTCTTCGTCCAGGACGAATTCATCTGGAATGAGAAGCTGACCATCATTCCAGGTGCTCGGGTTGATTTCGTCAACTTGTCTCCGGACGGGTCCATTTCAGGGGCCTCTGAACAAAATGAAGTCGCATTCTCTCCCAAACTTGCAGCACTTTATCGGTTCAATGACACATTCTCGATTTTCGGCTCGGTTGCCCATACGGAGCGCGTGCCGACACTTGACGAGATGTTCTCAAGCTCGGGTGCCACACGCACATATCCGGGCGGCCGCAACGCAAGCCTCAACCTTGAAAAAGAACAATCGAACGCAGTCGAAGCTGGGGTATCGCTATCATTCTTTGATGTCTTTCAAGATCAGGATGGCTTGCAGATCAAGTCGACTGCTTTTTACAACGACTTGAAAGACCTGATCTCAACCAATCCGAACACCGGTCAAAGCACCTCGGTACCTTACTACGTCAATATTGACGAGGCCGAAATTTGGGGGCTTGAGGTCGAGGCAGCCTATAACTCCAGATATGTCTTCAGCACATTGGCGTACAGCCTCGTCAGAGGTGTTGATCAAGAGACAGGCAGCACTCTGGATTCGATCCCTGCCGATACGCTCGCCATGACAATTGGCGGACGCGTTCCTGCCTATGATGTCGAGTTCGGTTGGCGCGGCCTCTTTGCCGCAGGCATCGACAGTGGAGCGACAACGGGTCCCTTCCCGGGTTACGGCGTCCACGATGTCTTCGCGAACTGGAAACCTCGCGAAGGCCTCCTTCAAGGCTACGAACTGCGCGCCGCGGTCGAGAATGTTTTCGACAAGGACTACCAGAACAATCTGGCAGGAGACCCGGGTCGAGGCCGGACCTTCAAGCTGACAATGAACAAACAGTTCAGCTGGTGACGGCACCTAGCTTTCTCGCCGCCTGTCTTCATGGGCGGCGAGACCTAATACAAAATGCTCAGGAGTGAAGACTTTGAGGTTCAGCCAGATAGCAGCAGCATATGCAACTGCGCTTTTGATGGCGGGTACAGCTCCGGCCCAATCACAACAAGAGACACCCCACATCTCGCTTGAGCTCAACAAGTTGGAAGCCAGCGGCACTGCTTGCCGGCTGTCATTCGTCATGGAAAACCGGAGCAGTCAGGACATTGACGCGGCATCCTATGAAATAGTTGTTTTCGGAAAGAACGACGTCATCAACCAAATGTCCGTCTTTGATTTCGGCGTTCTACCGCAGGACAAAACCATCGTGCGTCAATTCGAACTGTCGAATCTGACTTGCGAAGGCACAGGCAAACTGTTGATCAACGGACCTGCCGGCTGCAGCACAGAGTTTGTCTCCGGCCATTGTACCACCCCACTTTCGCTTCAGAGCCGGACAAGCGTCTCTCTCATCCAGTAGGAGCACACCCATGCTTTATGATCTGTTCAATCATGTCTCTGCCCTGCTCGCACTGGGCGGCCCGGTTGTCACTGTGATTGCCGGTCTTTCCGTAGTTGCCTTGGCACTGATCATTGTAAAGATCGCAGAGTTCCAGATGTGCAGGATCGGAAACGCTCGAAACACACGTGAGGCGGCTTCTTTGTGGCAGCAAGGCCGATATGCCGACGCGGCGGCCCGCGTTGCCCAACCGAAAAGCGCGGCTGAAAAAGCACTGCGAACCACTCTGACGCTCCTCGAGCAACGAGCCGAAAAAACAGAAATTGAAGAGCAGGTCAGCGTACTGGCAATGGGAGACCTGCATCATTTCTCAAAAGGTGTCAGGGCTCTGGAGGCCATTGCGCAGATAGCGCCTCTGATTGGCCTCTTCGGAACTGTTCTTGGCATGATCGACGCATTTCAAGCACTCCAGGCTGCAGGAAACAACGTAGATCCTTCCGCACTTGCAGGTGGCATCTGGGTTGCCTTGATGACAACGGCCGCAGGTCTCGGCGTCGCCATGCCAGTGTCTTTGATCGTCACCTGGCTTGAAGCGCGGCTGGAGGCCGAACGTGTCGCGACAGAAACACTGACGTCTTCACTGTTTCTGAAACAAGGAACAATCAGCGAAAAGGCCGGCGTGCAGCCCGGACAACAGTTCGCCTATGCATCTTGACCGTCCAGTCCGTAAGCAAAATCCGATTTCTCTGACACCTTTGGTGGACGTCATTTTTCTGCTTTTGCTGTTTTTCATGCTGTCCTCGACTTTCACAAGCTTCGCACAGGTGAAAATCGGAAATCCTGCGGGAAGTGGAGGTCGAGGCGCTGTTCCGCAGGCCATGCTTGTTCTTGACCAGGCCAGGCTGATGCTCAACGGCAGAGAAATTGCGCAAACAGACCTCTACGCCAAGGCACAGGCATTGCAGACGCGCGAAATCGACAGACTGTTGGTGCTGGTGCGCGGTGAAACAACAACGCAGCAACTCATGACTGTCATGGACCAGCTCAGCAACATTCATGGGCTCACAATCATAGTTGCAGGTCCAGAATGATCAGGGTCCGGCGAAACAAGCCCAAAAGGCCTTTGGAAACCACGATTTCCCTTATCAACATCGTGTTCTTGATGTTGATATTTTTCCTGGTCACCGGGCAACTTACACCGCCTCAAGATCCTGACGTCATCCTGCCTGAGACAAAGAGCTCAGATCCCCTGCCGCCACCGGACGCCCTTTATGCACGCGGCGATGGCGCACTGGTATATCGCGAAGCACCTGTGACCGCTGCGGACTATTTGGCAAACCATTTACCGGAGCGCGAGGGTGCGCCAAGACAGGTCAAACTGGCAGCAGACAAAAATCTGGGAGCAGGAAAACTGCTGCAGCACGTCAAAGCCCTTTATGGCGCTGGTGCTGACGCCGTTGTCGTCGTCACACGGACCACCGACAAATGAAATCAATCCACCGACTGTTTTTTGTCGCTGTCTTGTTGTCGCTGGCAATTCACGTGATTGCCGCTGCCCTCACGATGACAGACGCTCCAGCTCTAAAGCATTCAGGTGGCGGCGCAGTACAGCATGCAGTGTTGGGAGAAGCTGCCTTCAACACGATTGTTTCCGGTTCAGTCGAGCAGCTGGCGACCACCGTTCCAGTTGACGCAATTGCGACCCGAAAAGCGATCAAGAGCGCAATAAGCGCAGCTTCGAATGTTGAGGCAATCACCTCATCGAAGAGCGAGACTGCAACGCCGGTAAAGCCAAGTCTAGTTGCGACTGTTATTCCAAGGCGTCAAACAACAGTCCGTCTTCCAACCGCGCAGACAAATGCTCTGGCAGTTACATCTCGAGCGCTCGCTCCCGAAAAAATTGCAAGAACTGTCGGCAGTAAGGCCCAAACACCTGAAAAAAACATCACACAGGTGCCACTCATCGCCTCTGCACCATCAGCGACCTTGAAACCAAGCCATGCGCAGCCGACACCGGTCCTTCCAAATGCTGCAAATACCGAAAGCGTGACAGCTAAACCAGTACCGGCGAACGAACTTGCTGCAATCGAGGCGGAAAATGCGCCAACTGCTGAACCTGCCGAAACGACACCCAGCCCGCGTATCAAACCGAAACCGCCAGTCCGCGAGGTAGACGAAGCAGTTCCTGAAAAACGGACTAAACAAGCACGGAAGCCGCAATCAGCAAGCCGAAATGGGGCGAGTGGGACGTCCAGCCGCACGGCTCAAAAGGGCGGATCGCAGCGAAAAAGCAAGGCCAAGTCGGCAGGCAACGCGGATGCAACCAACTACCCTGCGAAAGTTCACCGGAAACTGCTGAGGTCTGTCAGAGCACCCCGTGGTGGAAAACGGACCCAAAGTGATGCCGTGGTTCGATTTACTGTTCGAAAGAACGGTTCCGTTACTGGCATTCGACTTGCCAAGTCTTCGGGTTCGAAACCATTCGATTCAGCCGTTGTAAAAGCCGTTCAGCGAGCAGCACCTTTTCCTCCCATCCCCGGCTCTCGAGCCTCCTGGTCCTTCACCTTGCCCGTTGCCATGAGGTGAGGCCGGCAGCGTCAGATCTCGGTCCGCATTCGATAGCCAGGAGCGAAAATCAGGTGCACATGGGTGATCGGCATGTTGCCGGCCCACGTGATGCGTTCCATCGCAAAAAGGGCGGTTCCGCTGCCCGCATCCAGTTTGCGGGACAGGGTCTTGTCTGCACTTACTGCAAAAAAGGAAATGTCGCCGTGGCTGTAAGGCGCATTATGGACCAGCCACTCATTGGCACTGACCTCGTCAAAGGCCGTATCGCGGGCCTCCGGCGCTGCGTTGAGATTGATATAACGCTCTTCGTAAGCATAGGGCCTGTTATCGGCAAAGTGCAGCGTCTTCAGGTAAAGCACATCCTCACTAAGCGTAGCCGGAAACGCACCATGTAACATGGGAGGTAGAGGGCGAAAGTCCCGTTCCAGGAGACTATGGCGATAGGTCCTGCCCGTCGCCTCGACTTCTTCCCGTATGATTGGAATTGTCAGGGTCGCCCGTTGAGGCGGGTTGAGTGCGACACGCGTTCCCGCCCGCCGTTTGCGCACAACAAGGCCGCTTTCCGCAAGGTCCCTGAGCGCTCTGTTGACAGTTGTCCGGGCGCAGCCAAATTCCTCGGCGAGATCAGCCTCATGCGGGATCTGCTCACCCGGTTGCCAGACCCGGCTATGTATCCTTCGCAACAGCTCCTTGCGAATGCCTGTCCAGGAATTTGTCTCGGTCAACGTCAAGTGGTCAGTCCAGTTAAAGTCGGTCGCGCAACGCGGTCATCGTGGCCCGGTATTTAGCGCGGATGGCATCGCCTTTTACATGGTTTCCACCCGAAACAACATGCCGTCCGGCAGACCAGACTTCCGAAACCATTCGATCATCACCGGCGAAGACAAAGGTATCGAGGACTTCGTCGCCCTTGCGGCCGTCAAGATCGATGGCATTCCCGTCGAGTGCAACCAAATCTGCAAACTTGCCTGCAGCGATTGATCCCGCGCTTCGGCCCGCAGCCTGAGCGCCGCCTGTCGCAGCCCCTTCAAAAAGTACGCGCCCTGTCGACTTTTCTGATGTTGCAACTGTTGCCCGGCTCCGATCTCTCAAACGCTGAGAATATTCGAACGTTCGCAGCTCTTCTGAAAGGGAAATCCGGATATTGGAATCCGAGCCAAACCCGAAACGGCCGCCTTGCTCCATAAACCGGACCCCATCGAAGATACCGTCGCCTAGACTGGATTCCGTAATCGGGCAAAGTCCGGCCACAGCACCGGTCAAAGCGAGCGCTTTCGTCTCCTCCTGCGTCATTTGGGTGCAGTGAATAAGGCACCAGTTCGGTTCGACTTTTTGGTTTTCCAACAGCCATTCCACCGGGCGCGCTCCCTTGGACGCGAGGACTTCCTCCACTTCAGGAATTTGCTCGGCAAGATGCATATGAAGCGGCTTGTCACCTGCCAGGTCTACCGCCGTTTTCAGACCGGCTTCATCCACCGCTCTCAAGGAGTGCGGCGCAATTCCGATCACCGCATCATCCGGCAATGCCTTGATGAACATGGCAGCGCGCTCAAAAAGCGTCTCAAAACCTTGAAGGTCGTTTCCGAAGCGGATCTGGCCCGCAGCAAGTGCGCGACGATCACAGCCGCCATATTGATAAAGCACGGGCAAATGGGTCAGACCAATACCAGTGCTGGCGGCAGCCGCGATAATCCTGTCAGACAGTTCAGCCGGATTGTCATAGGGCACCCCGCCAGGCTGGTGATGCAAATAATGGAATTCTCCGACGGCGGCATATCCTGCTTCCAGCATCTCCATCTGGACAAAGGCCGCAATCGCTTCGACATCATCAGGCGTCAACGCATCAAGGAAACGAAACATGATCTGGCGCCACGTCCAGAAACTGTCGCGCGGTCCTATGCCGCGCCGCTCACTCATTCCTGCCATGGCCCGCTGGAAGGCATGACTATGGAGGTTCACCGGTGCCGGCAAAAGAACTGCAACCCGTTGTCCGGCCGGATTTGCGCCTGTCACCACATCCTTGATTCTTCCGTCCAGACCCAGGCTCACCACAACATTTTCCGCCCAACCGGACGGAAGCAGCGCCTGCTCTGCAAAAACCTCTGTTGCCGAGTTGGTCGCCATGCCGTTTTCCTTCGTTGACACCTTAATATGTGCATGCATATTATCGAATAGCGCAATCTAATCAAGCCGAGGATGGGCCTTGTCCAGACGCCTTCTGACCAACGCCAAGCTCGCGACATTTACCGCCAACGGCGCGGCCTACGGACTTGTCGAACAAGGTGCTTTGGTGATCGACGGAGATCGGCTCGCATTTGCAGGTCCGGACCAGGATCTTCCGAGACAGGACCGCGAGCTTCCATCCGAAGATCTTGAAGGCAGGCTGGTCACGCCCGGGCTGATCGACTGTCACACGCATGTTGTTTTTGGCGGCAACCGCGCACGTGAATTTGAAATGCGTCTTCAAGGTGCGAGTTACGAGGAAGTCGCGCGTGCTGGCGGTGGCATTGTTTCAACTGTCTCAGCGACACGGGCAGCAAGCGAAGAAGATCTCCTTGCTTCCGCGTTGACGCGTGTTGACGCGCTGATCCGTGAGGGCGTAACCGCTATCGAGATCAAGTCAGGTTATGGCCTCGACCGAGAAACGGAACTGCGCATGCTGCGCACCGCACGTAGCATTTCCCGAAAAAGACCGATCCACGTCAGAACCAGTTTTCTTGGTGCGCACGCTGTCCAAGCTGAATACAAGGATCGGCCTGACGCTTACCTGGAAGAGGTCTGCCTGCCAACGCTGGAAGAGGCAAATGAGGAAAACCTCGTGGATGCCGTCGACGGCTTTTGCGAGGGCATTGCCTTTTCTCCCGAACAGATTGCGAAAGTTTTTGACAAAGCCAGGGAGCTCGGCCTTCCGGTGAAACTTCACGCCGAACAACTCTCAAATCTCGGCGGAACAAAACTTGCCGCATCCTATGGTGCGCTCTCGGCGGATCATCTTGAGTATCTGGATGAGGCAGGTGCAAAGGCACTCAAGAAAAGCGACTCGGTTGCCGTTTTGTTGCCAGGAGCTTTCTACACTTTGCGCGAAACGCAAATGCCTCCGCTTGAGTTGCTGCGTCAGGAGGGCGTGCCAATTGCGCTGGCAACGGATTGCAATCCGGGGTCTTCGCCTCTCGCATCCTTGCTGACCACAATGAACATGGGCTGCACACTGTTCCGCATGACGCCGGAAGAAGCTCTTGCCGGTGTTACACGAGAAGCCGCACGAGCATTGAACCTTGAAGACCAGGGCTGCCTCAAGGCCGGCATGCGTGCGGATCTTGCCATCTGGAACGTCGACCACCCGGCCGAACTGTCCTACCGCATCGGCTTCAACTCACTCCAGAAACGTATTTTCGGAGGCTCTGAATGAGCACCCTCACCCTGACCCCAGGCAACGTGACACTGTCTGACCTGGAAGCGGTATTCAGGAACGAAACAGCGGTGCGCGTCGACAGAAAGGCCAAACCGTCAATCGACGAAGCTGCCGAACGCATCGCAAAGGCTGCCGGAGGCAGCGATGCCGTCTATGGCGTCAACACCGGTTTCGGCAAACTGGCCAGTGTCAAAATAGCACCGGAAGATACGGCAACCCTGCAACGCAACCTGATCCTGTCCCATTGTTGCGGCGTAGGTGAACCGCTCGACCGTCCGACCACGCGCCTGATGATGGTATTGAAACTCTTGTCATTGGGGCGCGGTGCGTCTGGAGTGCGTTTCAAAATCCTCAAGCTGATTGAGGACTGTCTGGAGAAAGGCATCACGCCCGTTGTTCCGTCTCAGGGCTCCGTCGGCGCATCAGGCGATCTTGCACCGCTTGCGCATATGACAGCGGTTCTGATCGGCGAAGGCGAGGCTGACTATTCGGGCACCAGGATGCCGGGCGGCGAAGCGCTTGAAAGAGCCGGTCTGGCTCCGGTGGTACTCGGCCCCAAGGAAGGCCTCGGCCTCATCAACGGCACTCAGTTTTCAACGGCCTGCGCCTTGTCTGGACTTTTCGAGGCCTGGCGGCTTGCCGAGGCAACGCTCCTCACCGCTAGCCTATCCACCGATGCCATCATGGGATCGACAGCACCGCTCCTCCCGGAAATCCATCAACTGCGCGGCCACCGTGGTCAGATCGAAGTTGCACACTCCATGCGCGCGATCATGGAAGGCTCGGAGATACGCGACAGTCATCGCGAGGATGACCAGCGTGTTCAGGACCCCTACTGCATCCGTTGTCAGCCACAGGTCGCCGGTGCCTGCGTCGATCTTCTGCGCATGGCGGCGCGAACTCTGGAGATTGAAGCCAATGCCGCAACCGACAACCCGCTGGTGCTGATAGATGCAGACCGGATCGTATCCGGCGGCAACTTTCATGCAGAACCTGTCGCATTTGCCGCCGATCAGATCGCACTGGCAATTGCCGAGTTGGGAGCAATCGCCCAGCGCCGCGTCGCCTTGATGGTCGACCCCAGCCTTTCGTTCGATCTGCCTCCGTTTCTCGCAAAAGACCCCGGCCTGAATTCCGGAATGATGATCGCCGAAGTCACCACTGCGGCATTGATGAGCGAGAACAAGCATCTGGCGAACCCGTGTTCAACGGATTCAACACCGACCAGTGCCAATCAGGAAGACCATGTCTCGATGGCTGCCCACGGCGCGATGAGGCTTGGGCGCATGAATGCAAACCTCGCACAGATACTAGGCGTGGAATTGCTATGCGCGGCAGAGGGTGTTGAACACCGGGCTCCACTCAAGACCAGTGCAGCTTTGCAATCTGTCCTTGCCAGGCTACGGCAAGACGTCCCGGCCCTTCAGGCCGACCGTTATATGGCACCCGACCTTGAAACCGCCGCTGAATTTGTGCGCTCGCGCGCGCTCGCTTCCGTTGTTGCACAAGATCACCTGATCAGTCTTGGAGACACATATGCAACCGGTTGACGTCATCCGGGGCGACGGTCCCATTGTCCTGGGCGTTCCCCACGCCGGCACTTTCGTGCCGGACAACATCCGCGCTCGCTTGAACGAGACCGGACTGAAGCTCGCCGATACGGATTGGCATGTCGATCGGCTGTACGAAGGTCTTCTTTCAAGCGCGACCATGGTGAAGGCAGGTTTTCACCGCTATGTCATTGATGCCAATCGCGATCCGGCTGGCGCTTCCCTTTATCCGGGACAAAACACGACAAGCCTTTGCCCGGCGACCGATTTCGATGGACGTCCCATTTATCATAATGGCCAGGAACCGGACGCAGCGGAGATCGAAGCCCGACGACTTGCCTGGCATGCCCCATATCACGCGGCCCTTGAAGCCGAGATTAAGCGGGTGAAGGCATTGCATGGCGTTGCCATCCTTTATGATTGCCATTCGATCCGGTCAGTTGTGCCGTTTCTCTTTGAAGGGAGATTGCCCGACTTCAACACCGGCACAAACAATGGTGCTACTTGTGCCCCGGCTGTCGAAGCAGCCGTCGTCAGCAACACCGAAACTGCCGCAGGTTACACGTCCGTGCTCAACGGACGTTTCAAGGGCGGTTGGACCACCCGTCACTACGGGCGTCCAACTGATGGCGTGCATGCCATACAGATGGAACTTGCCCAAAGGACGCACCTCAAAAGCGAAGACCTGCCATTTGCCCTTGACGAAGAGAAGGCAGATCGGTTGCGAACCCCTTTAAAGACTATCTTGAGCGCGCTCGAAAAGCTTGCGCCGATCCTCAAGCAAAAATCATCCGAAATTTCTGGGAGCGAACAATGACCGATCGTCGCCACAACGCCCGTGACGTCTACCCGCCGACCGGCACGGATCTGAATGCAAAGTCATGGCTGACCGAAGCACCGCTGCGCATGCTGATGAACAACCTTCACCCGGACGTCGCTGAAAATCCCCATGAACTGGTGGTCTATGGTGGCATCGGCAGGGCGGCACGAACCTGGGATGATTTTGATCGCATTGTCGCGGGACTGAAGAGCCTGAATGACGACGAAACACTTCTGGTGCAATCCGGTAAACCGGTTGGCGTTTTCAAGACCCACAAGGATGCGCCTCGCGTCCTGATCGCCAATTCCAACCTGGTGCCCAATTGGGCCAATTGGGATCACTTTCACGAGCTCGACAAGAAAGGCCTGGCCATGTACGGCCAGATGACAGCTGGCTCCTGGATCTATATCGGCACACAAGGCATCGTTCAGGGTACCTATAAAACCTTCATGGAGGCCGGCCGTCAGCACTATGAGGGCAATCTCAAGGGGCGCTGGATCCTGACCGGTGGTCTTGGCGGAATGGGTGGAGCACAGCCGCTTGCTGCGGTCATGGCCGGAGCATGTTGCCTCGCCGTCGAGTGCGACGAAAAAAGCGCCGACTTTCGTCTGCGCACGCGCTACGTCGATGAGAAGACACACTCCCTGGACGAAGCATTGGACTTGATTGACCGCTGGACAAAGGCGGGCGAGTCCAAGTCGGTCGCCTTGATAGCCAACGCTGCCGATGTCTTTGCCGAGCTGGTCAGACGCGGCGTCAAACCGGATATCGTCACCGACCAGACCTCCGCCCACGACCCGGTCAATGGCTATCTTCCCCAGGGATGGACAGTCGCCGAATGGCGGGCCAGAGCCGAGACCGACCCGAAGGCGGTGGAAAAAGCGGCTCGCGCCTCAATGAAAGTGCATGTCGCAGCAATGGTCGACTTCTGGAATGCCGGGGTTCCGACACTCGACTATGGCAACAACATTCGACAAGTGGCGCTTGAAGAAGGCCTGGAAAATGCCTTTGCCTTTCCGGGCTTTGTCCCGGCCTATATCCGGCCGCTTTTCTGTCGCGGCATCGGTCCGTTCCGCTGGTGCGCTCTCTCCGGAGATCCGGAAGACATCTACAAGACCGACGCCAAGGTGAAAGAGCTGATCCCGGACGACCATCATCTGCACAACTGGCTCGACATGGCAAGAGAACGCATAGCGTTTCAGGGTCTGCCTGCCCGCATTTGCTGGGTCGGACTGGGCCAGCGTCATCGCCTTGGCCTTGCATTTAACGAAATGGTCCGCACTGGCGAGCTGAAAGCGCCAGTGGTCATCGGCAGGGATCATCTGGACAGTGGTTCGGTGGCATCGCCGAACCGGGAAACCGAGGCCATGAAAGACGGTTCTGACGCCGTTTCGGATTGGCCACTTCTGAACGCACTGCTCAATACGGCATCAGGGGCGACCTGGGTGTCGCTTCATCATGGCGGCGGCGTTGGAATGGGGTTCTCGCAGCACTCCGGCATGGTGATTTGCTGCGACGGCACCGAGGATGCGGACCGACGCATCGAAAGGGTGCTCTGGAATGACCCGGCAACAGGCGTGATGCGTCACGCGGACGCCGGTTACGAGATCGCGCTCAATTGCGCGAAAGAACAGGGGCTCAACCTACCGGCTATTCTGGGATCATAAAACGCACGGCTGGAGGCTCCGAACCATTACCTGTGAACGAGGGATTATACGATGAAAAGACGTGATTTTCTGAAAGCAGGCGCTACGGGCACCGCGGCCGTTGCCGCTTCGACGCTGGCAGCGCCCGCTATTGCACAAGACGTTCGCCAGTGGCGCATGGTCACTGCCTGGCCCAAGAACCTTCCAGGTCCGGGCGTCGCAGCGCAGATGCTGGCGGACCGCATTACGGCCCTTTCCAGCGGCAAGATCGAGGTCAAGCTTTTTGCTGCCGGTGAAATCGTTCCGGGCAACGGAGTGTTCGACGCCGTCGGTCAGGGGACTGCTGAACTTTACCACGCGGTTCCGGCTTATTGGGGTTCCAAGTCCAAAGGCATTCTTCTGTTTGGTTCACAACCCTTTGGCCTGACGGCTCCAGAACAAGCCGGCTGGCTGATCCACGGGGGTGGACAGTCCCTCTATGACGAGATTTATGCACGCTTCAATCTGAAGCCGTTCCTGTGCGGAAACTCCGGACCGCAATGGGCCGGCTGGTTCCGGACCGAGATCAACAGCGTGGACGACCTGAAGGGCTTGAAATTCCGTTCTACAGGCTTGGCCTCCGAGATGTGCTCCAAGATGGGCATGGCTGTTCAGGCGATGAGTGGCCCCGCAATGTTCCAGGCCTTGCAATCCGGCGCTCTTGACGCCGGTGAATTTATCGGACCATGGACTGACAGTGCTCTGGGATACTACCAGATTGCCAAAAACTACTATTGGCCTGGCGTCGGTGAACCTTCCTCTGCAGAAGAATGTGCCGTCAATCTGGATGCCTACAACGAACTCCCGGACGATCTGAAGGAAGCCGTCGCACGTGCCTGCGCCAGCCTCTACAACGACGTCCTGACGGAATACAACACCAAGCACGCACAGGCCTTGACCCAGTTGGTCAACGACCACGGCGTGATGGTGCGTAAACTTCCGGACGAAGTCATCGTTGCAATGGGGAATGCAGCTGGCGAAGTGATTGCCGACCTGCGTGCAAGCGACGATGAACTGGTCGTTCGGATCACCGAGAGCTTCCTGAATTATCGCAACCTGATGCGCGACTACATGCCTTATGCAGACAACGGCCAGATGAACGCCCGCGTCATGGACTACAGCTACGACTGACGTGGCAAGGAACACGCCGGTGGACAGGAACACGTCTTCCCACCGGCGTGGCCAACTCTTTTCAAATGTCTCGTTTAAGGACAGCAAGCCCGTTGTTTGAAAAAATGAAGGGTGACAATCGGCAAGATTTCCCGTCCTAATTCAGGCTTGGAAAAGCACGATCCCAACCAATTGAAAAAGGCAGGGCGACCGCGATGGACAAACTGGCGGGCGCGCTTGAGCGCGTCAATTCTGTCATCGGCCACATATTATGCCGGGCCGCGCTCGGCATGCTGCTTTTGCAATTCGTAATCGTTCTGCTGCGGTACGTCTTCGGCTTCAGCTACATTTTTCTGGATGAGGGTGTGCTCTATTTTCATGCGTCCATTTTCATGCTGGGCGCCGGTTATACCTTTCTCGTCAATGCTCATGTACGGGTCGACATCTTCTACGCCAAGCTCGATGAGCGTCGACAGGCCTGGATTGATCTATTCGGTCATCTCTTCCTGTTGACCCCGGCCCTGATCGTTCTGATCTGGTTCTCCTGGCCGACCGTGCGCGGCAGTTGGGCCATTTTGGAAGGAGCGATATCCGTTGGCGGTATACCTGCCTCCTTCCTGCTGAAATCACTCATTCCCGCTTATTGCATCTTGTTGCTTATCCAGGGTTTGGCCGCGTTTTTGCGCGACCTTCAAAAACTGAAGGGCGCAAACGCATGAGCCTGCCGCTCGATCTGATCATGTTCGGCGCGTTGATCGCCTTCATCCTGCTCGGTTATCCAGTAGCGTTCACAATCGCAGGTGTCGCGACTGGCTTTGCGTTGCTCGGATGGTTTCTCGGTGACTTCAACATTCAGCTGATGGGCGCGATGGGCCAGCGTTTCTTCGGCGTTCTGACCAATCCGGTTCTGACCGCAATTCCGCTGTTCGTGCTGATGGGTGTCATCCTGGAAAAGAGCCGCATCGCCGAGGATCTCCTTGAAACCATGGGGCGTCTTTTCGGAAAGATGAACGGTGGCCTCGGCGTATCGGTCGTTCTGGTCGGAGCATTGCTTGCCGCCTCCACTGGCATTGTCGGTGCAACCGTTGTCGCCATGGGACTGATCGCGTTGCCGACCATGCTGCGCAATGGCTATGACCCGAAGCTTGCCTCCGGAATGGTCTGCACAGCCGGAACGCTTGGACAGATCATTCCGCCATCGACACTGCTGATCATTCTCGCCGATGTGATGTCGAATGCGTTCCAACAGGCACAATACGCACAAGGCAAGTTCACCATCGAGACAATCTCGGTCGGTCAGACCTTTGCCGCCGCAATGGTGCCGGGTCTGCTGTTGGTCGCCGTCTATTGTGTCTACATCATCGGACGAGCCGCCTTGTTTCCCAAGGACGCCCCGGCCATGAAGGAACATGTTGCTCCGCCGTCTTCAGCCGAAATCGCAGGAGCTGTGGTTCCACCCATCCTTCTTATAATCGCCGTGCTCGGGTCCATTCTTGGCGGCATCGCGTCTCCGAACGAAGCAGCGTCGGTCGGGGCCATCGGTGCCATCCTTCTTGCCGGTCGCAGACTTGGCATTTCAGTACGACTGATCGTATTGGCAACCGGTGCGCTTCTTGTCCTTGCTGTCGCCGCTTCGCTGCTTCCTGTCCGCCTGCAACGGTCCGACACGTCCATCGGCGGGTATGTGCTTGCCGCGCTCTATGCAGGATTGGCTCTCTTTGCCCTCGGCGTAGTCCTTCGCATTCTGAAGGCGGCATTTTCGGACGGGCTTTTGAAAGCCTCGCTCCTGTCGACATTGACCGTCACGTCGATGATTTTTGCCACCATCTTGATGGCAAGTTTCTTCTCGCTCGTCTTTGTCGGTCTGGGTGGCGAAGATCGCGTTCATGCATTGCTGAACGAAATGCCGGGGGGCCCAACCGGCGCGCTGATTTTCGCGATGCTTTTTGTTTTCATTCTCGGTTTCTTTCTCGATTTCGTCGAGATTTCCGTGATCCTGCTGCCGGTTCTGATCCCGCCCCTCATCCTGATGGGGATCGACCCGATCTGGCTGACCGTGCTGATCGCGATCAATCTGCAAACCTCGTTCTTGACGCCACCTTTCGGCTTTTCGCTCTTTTATCTGCGTGGTGCGGCTCCGAAGGAAATCACGACGGGTCAAATCTATCGCGGAGTGGTTCCGTTCATCGGATTGCAGATTGTTGCCGTCGCGATCCTTTGGTTTTTCCCGATCATCGCGACCTGGCTCCCGCGCTGGCTTTACTGAACGTTTTGCAACATACAGCGATCCGGGTCCGGCGCAATTTCCGAAAGCCACGCTTCAAGATCGCTGGAGGAAGCAAGCGCAAATGTGGACGCACCGCCAAGTCTGGCTTTAAGGGCAACAATTCTGTCATGAGCGGCGATGATCTTTTGGGCCAATTCCGGGTCTTTTGCGGATGCCTCAAGCAGAATGTCAGCCACTATTAAGGGGATGTCCGGGTCCGGTCGTTTGTCGTTTGCAAACAGAAGAATATCCGTTCCCCCGGCAACTGCCTTTACAACAGCATCTTTCAGGGAATGATTTCGGCGAATGGCATCCATCTGCAAATCGTCCGACATGATGACGCCGCCAAATCCGAGATCTTCACGCAAGACGCTGGACAAGACGACTTGCGAAAGCGACACCGGGCCTCTTTCGCCCTTGCCCTGCAGTTTTCGATTGATGACATGGGCAGTCATGATGATGTCCGCCCGGTCCTCATCAATCAGCTTGCGAAAGGGCTCAAGTTCCTTTTCCGACCAGCTTCGTGAAACATCAACCGCGCCTTTGTGACTGTCCCGGCGGCTCGACCCGTGGCCTGGAAAATGCTTCAAAGCGGTCAGGACGCCATGCCTGCGGTGCGCCTCGACAAATGCTCCGCCATAGGCTGCAACGCGGTCCGGATCACGAGAATAGGAACGGCCAAGTCGACCAATGATCGGATTGCGCGGATTGATGTCCACATCCACGACCGGGCCGAGGTTAAGTGTGAATCCCCACTCTTCAAGTCCTGCGGCGAGCACACCATAAGCATCGACGGCATCGGACAAACTTGACTGCTTTGCGATCTGTTTTGCCGATGGTGTTTGCGGAAATCCGTGGTGGCGTTTGAGGCGCTGGACAACACCCCCTTCCTGATCAATTGCGATCAACGCCGGCATCCGGGAAGGACTTGCGCTCCGAAGTGCGCCATTCATCCGGCGCACGGTTTCTTGGTCCCGAAGATTGCGTCCAAGATAAAGAACGCCGCCAATTGCACCGGATTGAAGTTGCCCGCGGACCTTTTGAAACCCAGACGCTTCAGGCCGGTCTCCCAGAAATCCGACCACAATCATCTGGCCGATCTTGTCTCTGAGGTCGACGCGTTTTTCTTCTGGAGCGCCTGCGCCCTCCGGCATTGACGCAGCCAAACTCACAGCCACAGCACCAAAAACGCCCAAGGCGGGTAAAAAGACACGACCAATGAGAAGTCTGATGCAGCATTTTGGCATCCGCCGGGCTCCGTACGATCGACGGTTTTTCTCAAGTCCGGACTTGTGCGGCCCTACACGCGGTCACGTCGGATTGAGACGAACGGTCGAAGTGCAAGGAGGGATATTATGCTGAAACAGATCAGGCCACCAGTGCGCGTGCAGCTGTCTCCATCGCCGCTTCCGTTTGAACCAGATCGGCTTCCGTCAATGCCAGATGCGTATAGAGTTTGCTGTCAGGCTTCAGTATTCCGCTCGAACGCATGCTTTGATTGAAGACTTTTGCCTTGTCTGCATCACCTTTCAGAACGTCACGGTAGCTCTTCACTGGTGTATCGGTAAAGACAACGTCGAACAGCACGGGATCGCCAACGATTTGATGAGCGATACCCTGTCCGTTCAGCGCATTGGTAAGCGCAGCCATCAACCGCTCACCATGTTTCCTGATGGTCTCATAGGCCCCTGGGCGCTTGAGAATTTCCAATGTCTTCAGCCCCGCGACACTGGCAACAGGGTTGCCGCTGAGCGTGCCGATCTGGAAAGTGAACCCCTTGTCTCCGACAATTGACCTGTCGAAGTGGTCCATGATTTCCTTCTTCCCGGCAACCGCAGCCAGGGGGAAACCGCCGCCAATCACTTTGCCCAGCGTGCACAAGTCAGGAACGACACCGTAGGCCTCCTGCGCGCCACCGTAGGCGAGCCGAAACCCGGTGACGACTTCATCGAACACCAAGACGATACCGTGTTTTTCAGTCTCTTCACGAAGCGTTTCGAGAAAACCCGGCTCTGGCGGGATAAGCCGTTGCAAAGGTTCAACGATCACGCAGGCAATGTCATTGGCGTGCTCCGCAATCAACTGCCGGGCAAACTCCGCATCGTTGAACGGTGCGATCAACATGTCGTCTCGAACGCTTTCCGGCGTTCCGGCCGTATCGGATACGGCCTGCGGGAAGTTGACCAGAGTTTTCGGCGACAGGCTCATCAAGGCCTCCGCCGACATGCCGTGGTAGCCACCTTCGAATTTGAGGATCTTGTCCCGTCCGGTATGAGCCCGGGCTAGCCTCATGGCGTACATGTCGGCCTCGCCTCCGGTCGAGACATACCGGATCTGGTCGGCGCACGGCACGGCTTCTACCAGCACTTCGGCCAGTTCGATGCCGCGAGCGTTGTTGGTAAAGAAGGTCAGGCCCTTTGCGAGTTGTTCTTCGACAGCCTCCAGCACTTCAGGATGACCATGGCCGATCAACATCGGGCCTGAGCCAATCAGGTAGTCAATAAACTCTGCACCGTCCTCGTCCCACACTCTCGAACCCTTGCCTTCGCGAATAACGATGCCAGGTTCGAAGTTTCCGAAACCAGCCGCCGGCAACACTTTGGCAGCACGATCCGTCCAGTCTTTTTGAGAAATCGAGGTCTTCATCGCGTGGCCTCCTTCGGCCAGATTTCAATTATGCGGCAAGGGAAAGAACCGGGTCGCCGAGGTCGTCCGCATTTGGCCAAACACCGAGCCCCGGTCCTTGCGGCGGTGCAAGTCGACCGTTGTTGCGGCTTGGCGCTTCCGGGTCAAGGCGTGGAGTGACATAACCCGACAGATCACACACATTCATGATCGAGCCTGGCGGCGTTGCTGCTGCAACATGCAAAGCGGCAGCTGTTGCGATGTCAGACCCCCAAGTGTCTTCGACGCACATCTTCGCCCCAAAGTGCAGACAGAGATCCCTTGCCCGGCGTAGTTCGGTAATGCCACCAAACTTGCTGAGCTTCAAAGCGACAGCATCCATGCAGCCAAGCTCGTAGGCCTTGAGTAGTGTTGCCATGTCATGCGCATTTTCGTCGAGCTTCATCGGAAGTCCTGTCGCGGCTCTGACGGCAGCGCATTCTTCCAAAGTCGCGCAAGGCTGTTCCAGCATGAGATCCAAATCCGCGACGGCCCGGCCGACACGTGTCGCGTCAAGCCTCGTGGCACCGCAGTTCCAGTCCCCATACACCAGTGCACCGCCACCAACGGCTTCCCGAACCTTTTTCAGACGGCAGACGTCTGCCTGCCAGTCATCATCCGCACCAAGCTTGACCTGGATCTGGCGCATACCGGACGCAATCGCCTCCTGTGCCATTCGTGCCATCTCATCAGGGTCTATGCAGGTAATGGAATGATAGAGCGGCAGGTCAGAGCATTGCCGGCCACCAAGGAGCGTATAAACCGGCACTCCGCAGGCTTTGCCCGTCAGGTCCCAAAGTGCGATATCGATAGCAGATTGCGCATAACGATGCCCTTGAAGATGAGACCGGCAGGCCGTCATCAGGGCCTCGACCCCGACCGGGTTCGAACCGATAAGGACAGGGGCCAATTCCTCAAGCGCCGGGGCAACGCCGCGTGCATATGCAGGCAGATAGTGCGGGATCGGACAAACCTCGCCCCAGCCGGAAAGCCCGGTGTCCGTGTCGATGCGAAGGACCATGCTGTCAACCGTGGCACAGGTTTTTCCGGACGCCATGTAATACGTCTCATGACTTGTCAGGGGCACCCGCCAAAGGGTCAAAGCAGAGATGCGAATGTCTGGAAAATTGGTCACCGCGCACCCCCATAGACCGCAACAGGTTTGCCAAGTCGGTCAGGATCAGGAACAACTCCAACACCTGGCGTATCGTTGAGAGTGACGAACCCATCCACGTTGCGCCCGCCCTGGCCCGGCACCGGGTCGTGTGCAAGATGCGCGTGACAAAGCCAGCTTGCCAATCGGTTGGCGTCAGGTGTCGAGGCAGCAAGATGCAAACTTGCCGTATCTGCAAACGCGCTGCCGCCAGTGTCTTCTATGTGCATTTGCCAACCGACCGAGACACCGAAGTCGCGAATTTGCCGGGCACGTGTCAGCCCGCCGACACGATTGGGTTTGACCTTCACGCCCTGGCAAGCCCCCAGTCTCCAGGCATCAAGATGATCCTGAAACGTATGCAGGCACTCGTCGAGCATGATCGGCTGTGGAACCCTGGCTGCAACGGATGCAGACTGTTCCAGCGTTTCGCATGGTTGCTCGATCCAGTCGCGCGCTTTGACTGCGTTCAGAACCTGCAGCGCAACGCCCGGTGTCCAGGCTCGATTGACATCGAAAGTCACCTCTTCGCCTTGTTTCAAAGACGCCGAGATCGCCTCGATACGTTCGATATCAGCGGCAAAGTCCTGCCCGCCGATTTTGGCAGAATGGGTGCGATATCCTTTTTCGCTCGCGGCCATGATATCGGCAATCATTTCGTCCGGTGAGCCGGTCGATATGGAAGAATTTACGGCGACCGCAGCCGGTGTTTCCGTGCCCAGCAACGTCCACAACGGCAGTTCGAACGATTTGCCGAGCAGATCCCAACAGGCAATGTCGAGGGGCGCTTTTGCGTAAGGATGACCCGGCAGCTGGACGTCCATCGTCCGGTTGATGTCATCCAACGCACGTGGATCCCGCCCGATCAGTGCAGGAGCGAGAATACCAAGGGCAGCTCTCAGTCCATCGCCATAGGCGGGCAGATAGGTATGGCCCCAGGGGCAGCCTTCGCCCCAACCGGCAAGACCCTCATCCGTTTCGATACGGATGAAGGTGCTGTCGATTTCCTCAAATTTCAGCCGCCCTCCGGACAGCCAGTAAGGTTTCGCCAGCGGCAACGCGACCTGCCAGACAGAAATGCAAGTGATCTTCATGCTTTTCACGGCACCACCACAATGTTGCCTGCGTGTTTCTTGTCGATAAAGGCCGTCTGCGCAGCATGGAAATCCTTCAAGGGATAGGTGGCGGCCAGAACAGGCCGGATTTCCTCCCGTTCGATATAGCCCACCAGGTCACCGAAGATATGCGGTGCGACTACGGTTGAACCGGTAAAGGTCAGATCTCGCAAATAGAAAGTCCTTAGATCGAAGTCGACGATCGGGCCGGCGATTGCCCCGGAACACGTATACCGTCCGCCTCTTTCAAGCGCGTCGATCAGCGATGGCCAGTGGTCTCCGCCGACAATGTCGGCGACGACAGAAACAGTCTGACTGCCGATCGCCGAATTGAGCGCGGCCTTAAGGTCCTCCGGCGCACGCTCCAGAACGACGTCTGCGCCAAGTTCCTTGACAATTTCATGCTTCGAAATGGACGCAAGTCCAATGACCGTGGCACCGCGCCGTTTCGCCAGTTGGATCAGCGCTGAGCCAACGCCCCCGGATGCACCGGTGATCAGAACCGTGTCGTCTGCGCCCACTGCCGCTCGACTGAGCATGCCTTCAGCGGTCGTATAGGAACAGGAGAAGGTCGCCAATTCCGCATCGCTTAGCGACGAATTGATGGCAACAACGTTTTTCGCATCGACCTTTGTGTATTGGGCATAACCACCGTCACATTCTGAGCCGAAATATCCGGTCTTGTCGCGGTTCTTTGGATCCGACCAGTCACGCAGCCAGCAATCGACAAGCACACGTTGGCCTAGAAGGTTTTGAGGCGCTCCGTTACCCAAACCAACGACAACCCCGACGGCATCGGCTCCTTGTATGCGCGGAAAGGTGATCGGCCGACCACCCCAGGTCGGATCGCTTTCATCAACCTCTTCATATGCGCCGCCCGTAGTCGCATCCGAAACGGTCTTGGAATACCAGCCGGACCGAGTGTTGACGTCAGTGTTGTTCAAACCGCAGGCACCGACCTTGATCAACACTTCACCTTCCGTCGGCACAGGCACTGGCCAATCTTCGTGCCAGACCAGTTGATCAAGACCGCCGTGACCCTCCAGAACCATGGCGTTCATCTTTGCCGGAAGGCTCATTCGGCTGCGACCTCCACCCTGGCATCGGTGCGTGGCAACAGACTGTCTGGATCGTAGGCTGGAACTTCAAGCACCCGCGCTTTGCGAGGCGAATTCATGATGACAACTTCAAGTTCCTGGCCTGGAGTTGCGGCGTCCGGTCTGACATAGGCAAATGCCAGAATCTTGCCAACCGTGTGGCCATAGGCGACGGAGCTCGTTGCCCCAACCGCTTCTCCGTTCAACAACACAGCCTCACCGCCATGGCCGTCTTCTAAACCGTCAGGTTCAACTTCCAGATAGACGCATATCCAGGACAATTCGGCCGCCTCTGCGCTGTCGACCGTTGCCGACTTACCGAGGAAATCCGCCTTGTCCAATTTGACGAAGCGCATCACATCCGCTTCCGGCAAGGTGACTTCGTTGGTGAGTTCTCCCGCGCCTTTAAACCCTTTTTCCAGACGCAACGCATTCATGGCAAAAGAGCCGTAGTCGGTCAGCCCAAGCGGTTCCCCTGTCTTCCACAGAGCGTCATAGACTGCGAGCATGTCCTCGCGTGGAATGTGGAATTCCCAGCCAAGTTCGCCTGCATAAGACATACGCAAAGCCCAGAGCTTCCTGCCCGCGACTTCAATTTCCTGCGCTGTCAGCCAGCGAAATGCAGCATTGTCGAGCCGCGCTGATGTGTTCGGCTGCAGGATGTCGCGAGCCAAAGGTCCATTGAGCGTCATCGCGCCCCACTCAGTGGACAGGTTTCGAACCGTTACGGCTTCGCCGTTAAGTTCTTGTGCCAGATGGTCCAGCAGCCGCTGTTCGAAAAAGGCAGCGCAAACAAGATAGAAGCGATTTTCTTCAAGCCTGACGACGGTCAGCTCCAATTCGATCCGACCCCGTCGATTGAGTATGTGGGTGAGCGCTATGCCGCCAACCTTCTTGGGCAGCCTGTTTGCAACGAGCCTGTCCAGATAGGCCTCAGAATCCCGTCCGGTGAGCTCAACCTTGGTGAAAGCCGATATGTCCATTATGCCGGCGGCTGATCGAACGGCACGCATCTCCTCACCTACGACATCATGCCATTCCGCCCGCTTGAAGGAATAGTAGTCCCTTTGTTCCAGACCGTTTCGTGCAAACCAGCGCGGACGCTCATGACCATAAACCTCTTCATAGACAGCCCCCTTTTCCTTCAACCGCTCATAGAGCGGGCTGGGCTTGACCGGCCGTCCTTCGAGACGATTGAAATGGGGGAACGGAATTTCGTGCCGAAGACAGTAGTCTTCCTTGGCCTTGACCACTTGCCAGTCCTTGTCCGCATAGTCTCCAAATCGCCTTGGGTCGAATTCGCGCATGGAGATGTCGGCAGCACCGTGAACCATCCATCGTGCGAGTTCCCGCGTCAGCCCCGGGCCCCAGCCAATGCCGATTTGTGTCCCGCAACAGCACCAGTAATTTCGCACACCGGGAGCCGGCCCAATCAACGGATGGCCATCAGGCGGATGGGAAATTGCACCATGAACTTCGCGCTTGATGCCAAGTTCAGAAAAGATCGGCATCCGGTCCATGGCATTTTCCAGCCATGGCATGATGCGGTCATAGTCCGCTTCAAAGAGTTCGTTTTCAGCCTCCCACGGGCAGAACTCTTCCCACACGGTGTTGGGATTCTCCTTTTCATAAATACCGATCAGGCCGCATTTCTGCTCCATGCGAATGTAGCCGGAGACAAGTTTGTCGTCGCGGATCACAGGCAGCTCCTGATCCAGCTCCAGGAATTCAGGAACTGTGTCTGTGACGATGTAGTGGTGGGTCATGGAAGTCATCGGCAGTTGAAGCCCACTCCACTCACCCATCTGCCGTGCATAGGTGCCACCCGCATTGACCACATGCTCGCAGGTGATGTCTCCAAGCTCGGTCGAGACTTTCCACTCACCATTGGCCTGCTGTTTGATGTCGGTTGCCCGGCAGCGCCGAACGATCTTCACGCCGAGTTTTCGGGCACCGATAGCCAGTGCCTGGGTCACGCCTGACGGATCTGCGTGCCCGTCTTCCGGCGTATGCAATCCGCCCAGAACGCCATCCAGATTGTAGAAGGGATGCAACTCACGAATACGGTCAGGGCTGACAAGCTCCATGGGAAACTTCAGGGCTCTGCCGACGCTCATGGTGTGGCGCAGCCAGTCCATCTCGTCTTGTGTGTAGGCAAGCCGGAACGACCCGCAACCATGCCAGGTGACCGATTGTCCGGTCTCTTCCTCCAGCAAGCCGGAATAGAGATCGATGTTGTATCCGACACATTTCCCGAGGCCGAAACTCGATGTGGAATGCGTGATCTGACCGGCGGCATGCCAGGTCGATCCGGAAGTCAGTTCGGCCTTTTCAAGGAGCACGACATCCGACCAGCCTTCATGCGCCAGGTGGTATGCGAGACCGCAGCCCATGATCCCGCCACCCACGATGACCACACGTGCGTGTTTGGGCAGTTTCGACGTTTCCGTTTCCGACAAGACTTAAGCTCCATGGCCGGTGATTTTTCGATGGACAGCGTAATTGTACAAATGTACTCTCGTCAATCATGAATGATATGAATGTACCAAAAGCAGATTTGAAAGCCCCCCAGGACGTGCTGGAAGACCTGGCGACCGAGCTTGAGGAACTCACGCCGGAGTTGCGCAAGGCCGCCAGCTATGTGCTTGAAAACCCGAATGATGTCGGTGTGAGCTCGATCCGCGAAATCGCGGACGCGGCCGGTGTGAAACCAAACACTTTCGTACGCATGGCCCGCTCCGTCGGGTTCGAAGGCTATGAAGACTTCCGGCACCCGTTTCGCGAAGCCATCCGCAGCCGCGGCACGGATTTTCCCGATCGGGCACGCTGGTTGCAGTCGCTCGCCAAAGGGGGGCAGCTTGGCAGCCTGTTTGCGGAAATGGCAGCTTGCGCAATTTCGAATATCGAAAACACGTTCGCCACCACCACCGCGGACGACATGAAGGCTGCGGCCGATGCGATCGTTAATGCGCGTCACACCTACGTGCTCGGTGTCGGCGTCAACAACTCGAACGCTCGCAACTTCACCTATCTGGCAGATATGGCCGTCGATACGATCTGGACCATTCCTCGCATGGGGTCTGTCGCCACGGATGACCTGGCACGGGCAGACGAGCGCGACGTGATCGTTGCAATGACCTGCAAGCCCTATCGGACAGACGTGATCAAGGCAGTAGAAGTTGCGCGTGAACAGGGCCTGACGGTCATCGCCATCTCGGACAGCCCCGCCTCACCCATCGTTGTCGGCAGCAAGCACTCCTTCATCGTCGATGCGGAAACACCTCAATTCTTTCCATCCTCCGTATCAACCATTGCCCTGCTGGAAACACTGCTTGCCTTCGTAATCGCCGACGCGCCGGAAGAGGTGATCTCAAGCATCGAACGCTTCCACACACGCCGTCACACCATGGGGCTCTATCAGGAAGAGTGGAAGGACCGCTCATGAACGTTCACAGCCAGCTCATTCATTCCCTCGAAGCCCGGTACTACACCGACCCGGATCACTACGAGCTTGAAAAAAGTGGCTTGCTGGCGCGAACGTGGCAATTTGCCGGACACTCCTCGCTTCTCGAAAAACCAGGAGACTACTTCACGATCGAAATCGCCGGCGAAAGTCTCATCTGCCTGCGCGACAAGGACAGCACCCTCAGAGCCTATTACAACGTTTGCCAGCACAGGGCTCACCAACTTGTGCAAGGCGAAGGCAATACCAAGTTGCTGGTCTGCCCCTATCACAGCTGGACATACGAGCTGACGGGCGGATTGCGGTCTGGCCCGAATGTGCGTTCAGTTCCCGGGTTCGATCGCAACAAGATCTGCCTCACATCCGTTCAGATTGAAGACTTCTGCGGTTTCCTGTTCGTCAATCTCGACCCGAACGCAAAACCGATGGATGACTGGTTCCCAAGTGTTCGTGAAGAGCTGCGTTCCTTCGTCCCGCACATCGACCGGCTGAAGCCGCTTGAGTGGGTGGAAATAGAAGAAAACTGCAATTGGAAAGTCTCGGTCGAAAACTACTCCGAGTGCTACCACTGCCCCATCAACCACCCAACCTTTGCAACCGGCGTCATAAGACCGGAAACCTACGATATTCAGCCCCAGGGATATTGCCTCCGGCACACAACAGAATGCCAGAACCTGGATCGGATGACCTACGACGTCGACCTTGCCTCGAATGAACATGCAGGCGATTACTCGTCATGGTTTCTCTGGCCCTTGTTTTCCTTCCAGGTCTATCCGGGAAACATTCTGAACACGTACCATTGGCGTCCGGTAGACGTTGACCACGTTGTGGTCTGGCGCGGCTGGTACACGGTGGATGGCGTCGATAGCGAAGTCATACGGCGGCTTGCAGTTCAGGACCGTTCGACCACCGTCGAGGAAGACATCTATCTCGTGGAATCCGTCCACAAGGGACTCAAGAGCCGCGGGTATACGCCCGGCCCCCTGGTCCTGGACCCTGCTTGTGGCGTGCATTCAGAGCATTCGATCAAGGCCCTTCAGAGCTGGATGAGAGAGGCCTGATGGCCGCACCGGCACCGAAGAAAAGCAGCATGCCGTTGCATTGGACAACGGATCAGAAGCTGTTCCCGCATCAGGTCGGGTTTACATGTCCGCCACATGATTGGGATGCCGCCCCAAGTGATTTTCTGCGCATCGCACCGCGCAGCGTTGGCGTTCACGGCTGGATGTTGCATGTGCCAGACTACGCACATCAATTGGATCAACGGGCGCAGAACTTCCAGATGCTGGAAGAATTTGCTGCGGTCATGGCCAACAACGGTGCAAATGCCTGCGGTCAGGTTGGCTCAAACTGGGTCCATGCTTCGGGTCTTGGTGTGCAGGGTATTGCAGATTTTTGCAAGAAGCTGAGCGACCGTCATGGCCTGGCTTTTCACATGGCCGGTTTTGCAATGGTGGAAGCGTTGCGCGCCATGAATGTTGAAAAGGTCGCACTGAACGCTGTCTATCATTGGCCAGATTGGTGGCAGGGCACCGTCGCCTTTTTGAAAGAAGCCGGGTTCGATGTGGTCTGGGCAGGCAATTTTGTCGATCAGGGCTGGTTTTCATCACAGGAAGATGTGAACGCAAAGAGGTGGATATTTGACGGCGACCTCGCCGCCAAGAGTTTTGCCTATGTCGCAGAGCAGGCACCAGGTGCGGATGCCTATCTGGCCAACGGAATGGTCAATTTCCGCAGCGGGGCGGACCATCTCCCGGAACGTATGCTGCATCTCACCCCAGAACTCGAAGCCATGCTCGGGAAACCGGTCATCGCCCACGACACTGCGCTTTACTGGCGGATTTTCAAATCATTGGAGCTTGCACCGGTCGGCCGGCATGGAATGTTGTTGGAGACGCTTCATGCATAAGATCATCGCGCTATGGGCCATCCCGCGGTCCACCTCAACGGCCTTTGAATGGATGATGCGCCAACGGGGCGATCTGGATTGCCTGCATGAACCGTTCGGTGAAGCCTGGTATCAGGGCGAGATACCGTTCTGGCCCCGCTGGCAACCTCACGAAAAGACGACGCCCGGGCTGACGCTTGAAAGCGTATGGGATGATATCCAGGCACGTGCTGAGAAGGCCCCGGTCTTCTTGAAGGACTTCCCGCACTACATCTGCCATATGTGGGATGAGCAGTTTTTGTCCAACTTCACACATGCCTTTCTGATCCGCGATCCAGCGCTGACCATCACATCTATGTATCACAAATGGCCAGACTTCGATGCCGCCGAAGTCGGCTTTCCCGAGCAGCGTGCACTCTTTGATCTGCTCACCGCGCTGAATGGCACCACGCCCCCTGTGATCGACAGCAACGACCTTTTGGAAAACCCGCATGGCACTGTCGATGCATTCTGCGCAGCCGTCGGCATCCCATTTTTGGAAAGCGCCCTGAGCTGGCAACCTAGCGCGGATACTGGTCAATACAGCTGGTGGGACGGCGGCTCTTTTCACGCCAATCTGAAAAACTCGACAGGCCTCGAACCGCAACCCCGCAAGTATGTCGAGATCTCGGAAGCACCGTTCAGGGTTCAACACGTCTATCGGCGCATGAAACCCCACTATGATCGTCTTCATGCTCACAGGATCAAGGTTCAGTGACAGACATTCCAGGCCTTTGGCAGAACTTCATTGGTGGCAATTTCGTAGGTGGTGGCGCAGGCCGTCTTGACGTTCTTGACCCGGCGACCGGCGAAAAGCTTGCTGAACAGGCATTGGCCGATGCAACCGATGTCGACCGCGCCGTAAGTGCAGCAAAAGCGCTAAGTGAGCATCGAGCCTGGTCCGGATTGCGCCCGGTCGAACGGGGGCGGATTGTGCGCCGAATGGGCGACTATCTTCTGGACCGGATTGATGAAATCGCCCCGATCCTGACAAGAGAAGCAGGAAAACCCTTGTGGGAAGCCAAACTGGAGATCGAAGGGGCTGCAAGGTATTTCGAGTATTACGGCAATCAGGCCGAAACCATGGAAGGCCGCTCGATCCCTCTGGGGGACGGATACTTCGATTTCACCACTCATATTCCTTTTGGTGTTTCTGCACAGATCATCCCGTGGAACTATCCGATGGAGATGACCGCCAGGTCTGTGTCCGCCGCTCTTGCCGTCGGTTGCTCCGTGGTTGTGAAAACGCCCGAACTCGATCCGCTCACCAACAGGTTTTTCGCCGACGCAGCTATCGCCTGCGATTTGCCTAGCGGTGCTCTCAACATCATTTGCGGGCTGGGCAAAGACGCAGGCGCAGCCCTTGCGGCCCATCCCGAAGTCAATCAGATCGTTTTCACCGGGTCTGTCCCGACCGGCGCAGCAATCGCCACCGCTGCCGCGCAGAACGTCGTGCCGTGTGTTCTCGAACTGGGCGGTAAATCGGCTGCGATCGTCCACGACGACGCTGACCTGGACTCCTTTCTGTCCGATGTCCGTTGGGGCATCTATTTCAACGCGGGTCAGGTTTGTTCGGCAATGTCCAGGGTCATTGTTCAGGAAACGATACATGACAAGCTTGTCGACGGGATCGTCGCAATGGCAGAGACGCTGCAGGTCGGGAACGGCATGGACTTTCCAGACTTCGGTTCGAACATGGGCGCGATGATTTCCGAAAACCAGTGTCAACGCGCCTGCGGCATGGTGTCTGAGGCTGAACGGGAAGGAGCGCGCGCTGCCACAGGCGGCAGGCGCTTGAACCGGCCTGGCTACTTTCTGGAGCCAACCGTCCTGACGGATGTGACGCCACAAATGGCCATTGCCCGAGACGAGGTTTTCGGGCCCGTGCTCTCTGTTCTGAAGTTCAGCACTGAAGACGAAGCTATTAACATTGCCAACGCCACGCCTTATGGGCTGGTAGGAGGGGTCTTTACTGCCGACATCGATCGCGCAATGCGAGCAGCCGATCGCCTGCGTGCCGGTCAGGTCTTCGTGAATGAATGGTACGCAGGAGGCGTCGAGACACCTTTCGGCGGCTTCGGTCAATCCGGATATGGCCGCGAAAAGGGCCGCGAGGCGTTGCTCAACTATGTTCAGACAAAAAACGTCGCCATCAAGCTGAGGTAAATCATGGATTGGGAACTGTTTGAAAAGGGTCTTGCCCAACGCAAGGCGACGCTCGGCGATGCCTATGTTGAAAAAAACCTGGCTGCGGCTGATGAGCTTACGAAGCCCTTCCAGGAAGCCATGACAGCCTGGTGCTGGGGCTTTGGCTGGGGCGATGACGTGATTGATGCCAAGACACGATCCATGATGAACCTGGCAATGATCGGCGCGCTCGGCAAAATGACCGAGTGGGAAATCCATTGCAAGGGCGCGATCAACAACGGCGTTTCAATGGAAGAAATTCGCGCAATCATCCACGTCGTTGGCATCTATTGCGGAGTGCCCCAAGCGCTTGAGTGTTTCCGCGTGGCCAGGAAGGTTCTGGAGACGCACGCTCCCGAACAAAGCCTTCACACATCCAATCAGGAGCCGTGATCAACATCCGAGCGACTGATTTTTGAAAGCGTCGTGGAAATTATTTTCGGCTCAAACGGACTTTGAGTTGGTTTTTTATGCATTCTACGTTATTTTTTCCCGAAGACTGGGAGGAATAGCACAAGAATGGACAGTTTCTGGGGTGCACTTGCTGGGGCATTCGGCCTTGTTTTCGCACTTGATCCGGACCTGATGGAGATAATCGGCCTGTCAATGCGGGTCACTCTGACGGCTGTTTTCTTTTCCTGCCTGATCGGACTGCCGCTTGGAGCTGCCGTCGGCACATTCAATTTCCCAGGACGCACCCTGATTGCCGTTGTCCTCAATGCACTGATGGGATTGCCCCCGGTGGTCGTCGGACTGATGGTTTACCTGATGCTTTCGGCCTCCGGACCGCTGGCCCCCCTCAGACTGCTTTATACGCCCACTGCAATGATCATTGCTCAAATGATCCTGGTAACACCGATTGTTGCCGCGCTCACCCGGCAGGTCGTTGAAGATCTGAACCGCGAATATGCAGAGCAATTCGCTTCCATGGGTGTTGGCGCTTTCGATCGCCTGACCGCAATGCTTTGGGATGCTCGATACAGCCTGATGACAGTCGCACTGGCGGGCTTTGGCCGGGCGGTAGCCGAAGTCGGTGCCGTGATCATTGTTGGCGGAAATATCAACCACGTCACCCGTGTGATGACAACAACGATTGCGCTGGAAACATCGCGAGGCAATTTGCAACTCGCTCTGGCGCTCGGTGTCATACTGCTTGTGATTGCCTTTGCCGTGAACGCAGGTGTCATGGCATTGCGCGCATCCGCAGTGAGGGCCGCCTATGCGTGATCTGGAGTTTCATTCCGCAGTCGGCAGCATTGCACCCCCGCGCCCGCAAGAGCCGTTGTTGGAAACGAAAGGCTTGAGTTTTTCTGCCGGAGGAGATCGGCTGCTCAGAGATATCAGCCTTGAAATTCGACCAGGCTCGCGCACCTTGATCATGGGGCCGAACGGAGCCGGAAAGAGCCTCCTCTTGAGGCTCATGCACGGGTTGCTGCGCCCGGAGACCGGCAACATCCTGTGGAACGGCGCTAAGCTCACTGCAGAAGCACGGCGCTCTCAGGCGATGGTATTCCAGCGCCCTGTGCTCTTGCGCAGATCGGTCTTCGCAAACCTGAAGTTTGCCCTCTCCGTGCGGGGGCTGAACGGCCGCATAAGATCGGAAAAGATCGAGCAAGCCTTGGCAATTGCCGGTCTCAGCCATCTTGCAAAACGGCCCGCCCGCGTCCTGTCCGGCGGTGAACAGCAACGCCTGGCGGTCGTGCGTGCACTTGCCTGCGAACCCGACCTGTTGTTCCTGGATGAACCCACTGCGAATCTCGACCCTGCGTCGACTGCCGCAATCGAACAGCTCGTTTTGGAAGCCAACACACGCGGCGTGACCATTGTCATGGTCACTCATGATGCCGGTCAGGCGAAGCGTGTCGGTGAGGATCTCATTTTCCTTCAAGACGGAAAGATTGCCGAGACCGGCGACGTTCAACAGGTCCTGAGCGCACCGAAAAGCGAACCGGTTCGCGCCTGGCGCGACGGGCGGATCTATCTCGGTGCCAACATCGAAACCATGTCGGAAAAATCCGGGAGAAAAGCGTGATTAAAAGGATCTTTCAGAGCACCTTGGCATCTTTGGTTGCTGGCATGCTTACGGTTCTACCGGCTGCTGCCGACGAGAATTTCATCATTGTGCAGTCAACGACGTCGACACAGAATTCAGGTCTTTTCGATCAGCTCCTGCCAGAATTTCAGAAAAAGACCGGCATTGAAGTCCGCGTTGTCGCGGTCGGTACGGGTCAGGCCATCAAGAATGCGGCCAATGGTGATGGCGATGTCCTGCTGGTGCATTCAAAACCATCAGAAGAAAAATTCGTGGCGGACGGCTTCGGTGTTGCACGAGCTGATGTGATGTACAACGACTTCGTCATCGTCGGCCCAAGCAATGACCCTGCAGGCATTGCCGGATCCCGGGATGTGGTGTCAGCGCTTTCGAAGATTTCCGAAAGCAAAGCACTCTTTGCCTCACGCGGCGATGACAGTGGAACCCACAAGGCCGAACTAAGACTTTGGAAAGCTGCCGGGATAGATCCTTCCGAGGATTCCGGAAGCTGGTATCGTGAGATCGGGTCCGGTATGGGCGCAACACTGAACACCGGCACCGGTATGAACGCCTATGTGTTGACTGACCGCGCGACCTGGATCGCCTTCGGCAACAAGGGCGACCACAAGATCACCGTGGAAGGAGATGCCAGACTGTTCAATCAGTATGGCGTCATCCTCGTAAACCCGAAGAAGCACCCGCATGTGAAAGCGGAATCGGGGCAAATCTTCATCGACTGGCTTCTGTCCCGGGAAGGTCAGCGGTCAATCGCCGACTTCGAAATTGACGGTCAGCAATTGTTCTTTCCAAATGCCAATGACGGTTCGAGCTGACAAGCTCGAACCACGACATCCCCCTTACATTTTTCGCAACCTGAGCTAGACTTCAGTCAAGGATGCGACAGCTTCAAACAGCCTGAAAGCTGCACCGGCCAACATCCCGGTGCGCAAGGATGAGACGAACTTGTGTGGTAGTCCGCCCGGTCTGACAACGAACGCGCAAGGATAAGTGCGGTGCTTTGGTTTCGCTCACTGATAACCGGATTGTCGATTCCGTGCCTGATGCTCGGCCTGTTGTTTTTTGCCGCGTCATTGACGCCGTCCCTGATCCCCCGCGATGCTCTTGTGCAAGGCATTCTCGGCGGCATCGTTGTCGCACTCGGGTACCTTCTTGGGAAAACAGTTGGACTGATCTGGTGGGCGGCGGACATGCCGCGACTGCCCCGGCAATTCGCCCGACTGCGCAACATTGTTTTGATCATCGTCGCCGTTGGCCTCACAGTCTGGATCTTGACCTTCAGCCTGGAATGGCAAAACGGCCTTCGGAGCAAGATGGGGCTGGAGCCGGCCGAAGCACAGCACATTGCGACAATTCTGATCTCCGCAACTCTGACCTTTGCAGGGGCCTATGTCATTGGTGCAATTGTTGCGACACTGTTTCGATGGATCAGAGGCCGCTTCTACCGGTTTATGCCTCCACGACGCGCAAATGTACTTGGCGCAGTCACCGTTGTTGTGATCCTGTTCGTTGTCACCCGTGACGGCATTCTTGATGGTGTCGTTCGCGGACTTGATGAGAGTTATGAAGCTGCACAGAACCTCTTCGACACAGCCCCGCCTCCACCGGACAAACCGAACCAGGCGGGATCTGCAGCATCCTTGATTGACTGGGCGGCCATGGGTCAACCAGGTCGGGATTTCATTACCAGCGGTCCGGATGCTGCCGCAATTTCTGCCTTTACCGGCAAACCGGCTCTGGACCCCATCAGGGTCTATGTTGGCCGGGCCGATGGCGAGACCCCGGAAGAGCGCGCGAAGCTTGCGCTCGCGGAACTCAAACGGCTCAAGGCTTTCGAACGCAAAGTGCTGGTAGTCACCAGCCCTACGGGCACAGGCTGGATGGATCCAGGGTCTCATGACCCTGTGGAGTACATGCACAATGGCGATATAGCCACCGTAAGCGCCCAGTATTCCTATTTGCAGTCCCCTCTTGCACTGATCCTCGAAACCCGCACCGGGCTGGATCAGGCAACGGCGCTACTGGAAGTGGTTCACAGCTACTGGAAAACGCTGCCCAAAGACCAGCGTCCAAGGCTCTACGCACACGGCCTCAGCCTTGGTGCCTGGTCATCCATGTATGCAACCAATCTGTTTCGTCTAATCGATGATCCGATTGACGGGGCCTTTTGGGCCGGGCCTCCCTTTCCGTCCGATCTTTGGCACTACGTTCAAACGTCCCGACAACCAGGCAGCCCCTGGGTTCTGCCAACCATTGGCGACGGGTCTGTTGTCAGATATGCCTCCCACTACGCCGATGCCTCCAAGGCCGAAGCCGACTGGAACGGAATGCGCATTGTTTTCCTGCAGTATTCCAGTGATCCAATCGTATTCTACGATCCACTTTCCCTTTGGCGTGCACCACCCTGGATGAATGACCCACCGGCCGAGGACGTGTCGGATCATCTGACCTTCATCCCGATCGTCACACAGTTTCAGCTTGCATTGGACATGGCCTTGTCATTCGGAGCTCCTCCCGGCCATGGCCACGCCTACTACGCACAAGACTATGTTGCCCCCTGGGCCGAAGTTACCGCGCCGGGGGACTGGTCTGCAGACGAGACAGAACGCCTGAAAGCTCACTGTAACCTCGGCCTGCAACTTGGTTGCGCCAATGGTGATCGATAAGGCTCAGGCACGACTGTCATGTGGCTCAATGGCAGGATAGTTTCACTCCAGCACTACCCTCGCGGCCAGATTGGATGATGGTCGTCTATGATGAAAACGTGCTTGTGTTTTATTCGCCGATGACGATGCAAAGACCCGGCAACTGCCATGCCGGCGTCGTGGTGAAGCCCGTCCTGCAAGTCGTGGCTGTGCTCAAGCTCGTCGTGTTCGTGCTCAAGGTCGCGTGGGTCGCGTGCCGGCCAAAGCGCCAACGCCAGCCCGAATGAAACAACAGACAGTGCACCCATTAGCGCAAACGCAGCCGAAAGACCCAGCCAGGCACCGACAAAGCCGGCCAATGGATAAGCAATCAACCAGGTGGAATGCGACAGAGCAAATTGCGCAGCGAAGACAGCTGGGCGATCCTGATCGTGGCAGGAACGCGTGATGACAAGACCAGAAGGTGTCTGGATCATTGATGCACCTGCTCCCAGCACGAACCACAGAAAGAGGGCCGCGGCGGGTGCGACCCCAATTGCGGACAGCATCAAGGCAACGCCTAGCAAAAGTGCCCCGGTCAGCATGATCGGTCGCGGCGCTTGATTTTCCAGAAACCGTGGCAATAGCACAGCGACAAGCATTGAACCGGCCCCGCTGGCTGCAAAGAAGATCGCAACCGTGCCGTCGCCGAAACCGAAGTCGGATTTGACCAGCACAACAGTGTTGACGATCACCATCGAGGTTGCTGAAGCCACTGCAATATAGAGCGCCAGCATTCCGCGCAACCGCGGCGTGGCAAGATAGATCCAAAGACCACGCGTAACACGTTTGGCAAATGGCGCGGCATTGGCGCTTGCAGTTCGTGACGGCAGGGATGCACCGGCCACCAGCAAGGCTGACGCGAGAAACCCCAGACCGGTTCCGGCAAACAGGCTGTGAAATGTGGCAACCGACAGCAGAAGGCCCGCCAGCATCGGGCTGATGAGGGCTTCAATATCGTAGGTCAACCGCGACAGGGAAAGTGCCTGCGTATAGGCTTTTTCATCTTTCAGAACATCAGGAATGAGAGCCTGAAAACTAGGTGTAAAGGCGGCTGACAATGCCTGAAATGCAAAAATCAGAACGTAGATCTGCCAGATCTGTGTGACAAATGGCAGCGTCAACACGAGCGCAGCGCGCGCGCAATCCAGTGAAATCAGAAAGGGCTTGCGGGGCAGTTTTACCGCCAAAGCAGCAGCGACTGGTGCCAATCCGACATAAGCAACCATCTTGAGCGCGAGTGCCGTACCCAGCACGGCCCCGGCATTTTCGCCAGCAAGATCGTAAGCCAACAACCCCAGAGCTATTGTCGCCAGGCCAGACCCAAGAACAGACAGCACCTGCGCCAGCAAGAGACTGCGATAGGTTGTGTTTGAAAGAGCAAGCAGCATGGCACGATCTTAACCGCTTCAACCTAAGGAACAATGGGTATAGTGTCGCAATTCTTGCTATGCTAAAGGTCGCCGGGTGTTTAGGAGACGGATGCCAATGAAACGGATGCCAAAGGCGATTTTGGGGACGCTGATTGCGTTCTCGTTGCTTTTTGCTTCTGTCGCGCGTGCGCCTGGAACGATGCTATCGTTCGATGGCGACAGCATCACGATCGAGATATGTACCGGCGCTGGTGTCAAAACCGTCATATTGTCGGCGGATGGCACTCCGGTCGAACCATCTGATGTCGACTGCGATTTCTTTGCGACGCAAATCGCTGCGTTGCTAAGCGGCGCACCGCCAGCTTCATTGAGTCTTGCGGACACAGGACCGACCCAGCTATTCAACATTTCCAACGTAGCCGTCAAACGACTGACACAGCAGTCCCATCTTATCCGGGGCCCACCCCTGGCGAGCTGATTTCACACCTTGAAAATCAACTCAGATGGAACACTTCAATGTCCAAATCCAAGATCTTGGCCACCTTCGCCGCGCTGGGGCTGCTCGCGCTGCCAACCACAACGCATGCCGTTGCCGAAACACATTTAACGGTCGCGGTCAAAGCGGACCGCTATAGTGTCAAGCCTGACAAGTTCACCTTTACGACCAGGCGGCCTGCTGCCCAGATCGCTGAAACTGCAGTCAAGCCGGACGCGAATTTCAACCCCTCACCGCTTCTGTTCAAGGCTTGGGACTACGAAGACGGCACGTACAAAGTGACCCTGCAAGAGGGTGTTACATTTTCAGATGGCACACCCTTCAATGCCGACAGCGCAATTGCCTCTCTCAAGCTGTACGATCAGAACAAATCCGATTTTCTGCAACTCGATCAAAGCAGCTTCAAAAAGCTGGATGACTATCAGATCTCGTTCAGATCAGAAGTTGAATCAGCCCTGGTGATCGAGAACATGACCCATCGGGGAGCATCATTGTTTCTGCCGACGGACGCCATGGCCGAATATCCGGTTGGTACCGGCCCATATGTTTTGGAGAGTTACGAACCCAAAAAGCAGATCACCGTAACCCGGAACCCCAACTACTGGGGACAAGCACCCAAGATAGACAAGATCACCTTTCTTTTCATCGGCGATGACAATGCCCGGCTGTTGGCACTGCAAAATGGCGAAGTTGATGTCATAGGCGAAGTAACCCCGCAAATGATGTTGTCCATGCCACAAGATGGTTCCGTCGTTTTGAATGAGAGCCGCCCAATCCGCTATGCAGCGCTTATGTTCAATATGCTCGGCAAAGCCCCCTTCGACATCACGACTGATATCAGCGTTCGACAGGCTCTGGCTTTGGCGATCGACCGCGAAACGTTGGCCCAGGTGCTTTATGGCGGACGCGGTCAGGCTGCCAAGACAATCCTGCCTGGCTGGATGTTTGATCTTGGGGACGATCATGCCAATGGCTTTGCATATGACCCGTCGAAAGCTGGCAAGATGCTCGACGAGGCCGGTTGGGTCATAGGCGAAGACGGCATTCGCGAAAAGGACGGTCGCAAGCTCAAGCTTCGCATGGTTGCCGCCTATCCGAACGTTTCAACGGTAAAACCGATGCCGGAAATGCTGGAGCAGATGTTTGCCGCCATCGGTGTCGGCACCGAAATCGTCGAAGTAACCGACAGTGGCGTATACAACGACACGTATTTCGGGCCCGGTCAGGCGGACATGTATCTGGAGTTTGCCTCCAACAACAACACCGACCCCACCTATCTTCTCTACAATGTCTTCACAACCATGAGTCCTTGGGGTTATGCCGTCACGTCGCCTGGAGGCAATGTGGATGAGCTGGCCAAAGCCTCTCGGGTGGCATCAAGCCGCGAAGAGGCCATCGATCTGGTGCGGCAGGCGTATAAGTCCATCGTAGACGAACATACATCCAGCATTCCGATCCTTCTGGTACCGAATTTCACCCTGTCACGTCCGGGTGTATCGGTACCGATCTCGGAATATGCTGACTGGATCGGCTATGGCGATGTCAGCTTCGACAACTGAAGAACGAAAGGGCGGTCAGTCGGCCGCCCTCTTTTGACATGCTCAAATTTCTGCTGACACGCCTGGCGATGACACTGCCCACATTGCTGGGCATGTCGTTTGTCGCCTTCGCAATCGTGGCGCTTGCACCGGGAGACCCGGTGCAAATGGAGCTGCGTGCCATGGGCATTGTACCCAAACCGGAAGACATAGCAGCGATCAAGGCCGAATATGGCCTCGATAAACCATTTTTCATTCGTTACGCACATTGGCTGGTGCGGGCTCTGCAATTCGATTTCGGCACCTCTGTTGCAACTGGACGGAGCGTGATCGCCGAGATCGGACTTTACTTGCCTGCCACCCTGATGCTCTCGCTAACCTCGCTTGTTGGCGCCATAGGCATCTCGCTTGCGCTTGGAACGCTGGCCGTCATGGCCGACCGCTATACAGCAAACTGTGTACGTGCGGTTTCGATTGTGCTGGTTTCCATCCCTTCGTTTTGGCTTGCTCTCTTGTTGATCCACGTCTTTGTCCTCAATCTCGGGTGGTCAAGACTGGTTGGCAACGGTTCGGCAATCGATCTGATCCTCCCGGCATTGACGCTCAGCATTGGCGCAGGCGCTGCGATGGGGCGCTTTGTATATGAACGTGTACGCGCCGAGGCCTGTGAGGACTACGTTCGCCTCGCGATAGCCAAAGGCGTCAGCCCTCTGGGCATCCTGTTGGGTCATGTCGGCCCGAGGATTATTGGTTCAATGACCACGGTCTGGTCCAATACACTGGGCGGGCTTTTGGGAGGCGCGGTGATCGTTGAAAGCATCTTCGGCTGGCCGGGGCTTGGACAGCTGATCCTGCAAGCCATCGGCCAGCGGGATTTTCCGATCATTCAAGGATATCTCGTACTTATGGGACTGGTCTTTTTCGTGACGTCCTTCTTGGCCGACATTGTTTTGGTGACCGCTGATCCGCAGCTCAGACGCGGGTTAGCCGATGAGTGATACAGTTCTTGGCAAACCCGGTTTCTCACGCAAATTCGTGCCTGCACATGTCGGATTGATCATCGGTCTTGTCCTGCTCTCCGGTTTCGCACTGCTCGCTCTGGTACACGGTGCTTTGAATTTGCCGGCTCCTGAAAAAATGGATCTTCTCTCGCGGCTCGCAGGCCCGTCCGAAAAACATCTCCTCGGCACAGATCATCTCGGACGCGATCTGCTGGCACGATTGCTTGCAGCGATTTCGATTTCACTCGGTGCTGCCCTCAAAACGATGGGAGCAATCCTGGCCATAGCGCTTCCCTGGGGATTGATCGCAGGTCTTGCAGGTGGCCGCACCGACATGCTGCTGATGCGGCTCGCCGATATTGTGATGGCCTTTCCGACACTTGTGCTGGCATTGGCTGTCATCGGCTTCATGGGGGCATCTCTGGAAGCATCGATCATCGGCGTTGCCGTTGCCTGGTGGCCCTCAAATGCGCGTCTAATTCGTGCACTTGTGTTGTCGGCGAATGAAAGAGACTTTGTAAAAGCGTCATATCTCGCCGGAGCGTCCCGTTCCAGGGTGATTTTTAGACATGTTCTGCCACAGATACTGCCACCGCTTGCCGTAATCGTCTCGCTGGAGACAGCATCGGTTCTGTTGGCATTGTCCTCACTCAGTTTTTTGGGCATCGGCGCGCAACCGCCCATGCCCGAATGGGGCGCCATGTTGAATGAAGCTCGACCCTTTTTTGCACAAGCTCCTCATATGTTGATCGCACCTGGTCTTGCGGTCGTCTGCGCGGTTCTCGCGTTCAATCTGGTCGGCGAAGGTTTGCGTGACCTTCTGGACAAGAGGAGGCCTTACCAGTGGTGAGCGCGATCTCAACGCGAGACCTGACTGTCACAGCACCGCACGGACAACGCCTTTTGAACAAGCTCAGTTTCGATTTGGCCAAGGGTGAACGCGTTGGCTTGATCGGCGAAAGCGGTTCGGGAAAGTCTTTGACCGCCGCTGCGCTGTGCGGTTTGTTGCGTCCGCCGCTGTCCATGACGTCTGGCGATCTCATTCTCAATGGCATCAGTATGCGTGGCGCGCCTCCCAGCCTTTGGCGATCTCATCGTGGACGGAATGTCTTCCAGATCTTTCAAAGCCCGGCGTCGGCGCTGACGCCCGCAAGACGCGTCGGTCCGCAACTGGAAGAAGCTGCAAGGATTGCCGGTGCGCGCGCCAGGGACGTGATCCCGAATGTGCTGGACAAGGTGGCCTTGCCTTCTGGCGTGGCGCGGCAGTTTCCCTACCAGCTCTCAGGTGGAATGAAACAGCGTGTGTTGATCGCGATGGCGCTGATCCTCCGCCCCGCGGTGCTGATCGCGGACGAACCGACGACGGGACTGGATATACTGACGGAACTGGACATTTTGACCGCGCTGAGCAGTGCGGTCACCGAGACCGGTGCGACCTTGCTCTTCATAAGTCATGACCTGCATGCGGTGCAGGAAGTTGCCGATAGGGTTCTGGTCATGCAGTCAGGTGAAATAGTTGAAGACGGTTCGATCAAGATGCTCGGTCAGTCAGGCGCGTCAGCTGCACGGCAACTGACGGAGGCAGCAGACAGATTGCGAACAAAACCGTGCTAAGCGTCACCAAGTTTTCCAAACGGTATTATGGACGCACAATACTGCGAGACATCAGTCTGACCATCGGCCAAGGCGAGGTCGTCGGACTGATCGGCCGATCCGGAGCGGGCAAATCAACGCTTGCCCGATGCCTTGTCGGCCTTGAAAAGCCTTCAACCGGCGACATCAGATTGAACGGTGCCTCCATCGTCCCGGGCAAAGGATCAGCGCGCAGGAAGTTGCAATACCTTTGGCAGGATCCAGTCCAGTCACTCAGTCCTTATCTTTCTGCACATGGCGCCGTTATGGAGGCACTGAACGGCTTTGCCATCGGCGCGCCGAATTCACGCAAGTCCAACGCATCAGCCTATCTGAATGATCTGGGCGTCACACCGGACATGCAGGCCCGTCGGCCTCATGCGTTGTCAGGCGGGCAATGTCAGCGCGTTGCCTTGGCACGGGCAATAGCTGCCGATCCTCAGGTCCTGATCCTTGACGAGCCACTTTCGGCGTTGGATTTTTCAACCCGGGTTCAAGCGATCGAGATGTTGCAGAAGCTTCATCAGGACACGGGCCTGGCCATGCTGATTGTCAGCCATGACCTCGCACCTTTACAGCATCTGGCGAGCCGCATTCTGGTGCTGGACGACGCGCAAATCGTTGAAGATATTCCGATGAAACACTTTGCGGAACGTGCTGCGCACAAGCTTTCACGCGCCTATATCAGGACACTGGCCACGGATCCGGCGACAGAGCACATTGACGGCAACCTGCCGTCAGACTAAATGTCTAATTATAGACATTATGTATAGAAGTCGAATGACTGAGCTGCACGCACTAACTCCGATCTGCAAGGCAATTTCCGCCCTTTTCCCTGGGCAGGTCGAGGTCGTTTTGCACGATCTCAAAACAGGCAGAATTTCTGCAATCGAAAATGGATTTTCACCAAGAAAGCAAGGTGACGACAGCCTGGTCGAAACGGCGGATTTCCAGTCAGAGCTCCGTCCGGACGACACGATCGGACCTTATCTGAAGTCGAATTCGGACGGTGCAAGACTGCGCTCGGTTTCAGCATTGCTTCGGGACGAGGCAGGTCGGCCGAGTGCTCTATTATGCCTCAATCTGCGCCTGACCGAACTGGAAGCTGCGCGCGATGTGCTTGCAGCTCTCACTTCGTTTCAAATGGACACTGGCTCCAACATGCTCAGGAACGACTGGCGCGAAGTCACAAATTCAATCGTGGCCTCCACGCTGAAAGAATTGAAACTCTCGTTCAATCAGCTGCGTCGTCCCAATCGGCTGATAATAGTCGAGCGCCTTGTCAGTGCAGACATCTTCGCCGCCCGCGGTTCCACTGACTATGTCGCCGAAGTCTTGGGGATTTCCCGCGCCAGTCTCTACGAACTGATCAGACAGGCAAAACAGTCACCAGATACGAAAGTCAAAAGGTGAGTTTGAATTCATGACGCAACCAAAACCCATGCGCGATTTCGGTTTGGAAGTCTTTTTCTCCGAATGGGAATTCAAGGCGCAGCACCACATGACCGCTTCGGATTTGGAAAGCATGCGGGTTTCCGACCTTTTGTCACTGGCAGCGCCCGAAGATCGCGAGGGTTTTGAAACTCTCTGGTTGGGTTATACGGAAACCTGGGGAGCCCCAGCACTTCGTGCTGAAATTGCGCGAACCTACGAGCAGATGAAGCCGGAAAACATTCTTTGCCTCGCAGGCGCTGGCGAAGGACTTTACGCGGTTTCAAAAGTGCTGCTCGAAGCAGAAGACCACGCCATCGTACCAACACCGAATTATCAAAGCGCTGAAACAATTCCGCTCTCGATTTGTGAGGTCACGGGAGTACCTTTGCTGAAAGGCGACACCAAAGCCGGGTGGCAACTGGATCTCGATCGCATTCGGGAGGCAATCCGGCCGAACACAAAACTGTTGTCCCTGAACTTTCCGCACAACCCGACCGGCATGCTGATCAATCGTGCAGATCTGGAGGCCCTTATTGATCTTTGTCGCAAACACGGCATCTGGGTCTTGAGCGATGAGGTCTATCGCGGGGTTGAGCTGGATCCCGCAGACCGGATGCCACAAATTGCGGATCTATATGAACGTGGCATATCACTTAATGTCATGTCCAAAGCCTATGGACTTCCAGGGCTTCGGATCGGTTGGATTGCAGCACGGAACGCGAAGCTTCTGCAGAAAGTTGAACGCTACAAGCATTATCTTTCTATCTGCAACTCCGGACCTTCCGAAGTCCTCGCAACCATTGCCTTGAAGGCACGTGAGGAAATCCTTGAACGGAACCGGGCGCTTTTGACAAAGAACGTGGTCGCACTGGAAAAGCTTTTTGAAGAATTTCCAGGTCTGATCGACTGGAAACGTCCTCAAGGTGGATGTGTCGCCTTTCCGCGCTACACAGGTCCCGAAGATGTTGAACTGTTTTGCCGCAGACTTCTGGAAGAGAGCGGCGTTCTTCTGTTGCCGGGTTCCATCTACGCCTCTGACCTCAATGATATGCCGAACGGTCATTTCCGCATTGGCTTTGGACGCGCAAAGGTGTTTGAGGATGGGCTTTCTGCCATGAGGGAACACTTCAGGGCGCACTATGCCGATTTTCAGATCTGAGGGCCAACCGTGCAGATAGTGACGCTGGATCAGATCCGCTCAATGATCAGCATGCCCGAGGCGATTGAGGCTGTGAGGCAAAGTTTCATCGACGTTTCGAACGGACTGATCGACCAGCCGGAGCCGATGCAGATCCTGTTTCATGACGACGCAAACGAACTTGTTGGCGACTGCCATGCCAAAGCTGCACGGTCGAAAGACAAGCCGTATTTCACCATTAAGATCGCAACAGGTTTTTACCGCAATCCCGAACGCGGCCTTCCCCCGAATGACGGCATGGTTCTTGTCCTGTCTTCGTCCACTGGACGCCCTGTTGCGCTTCTTCAAGACGAAGGCTGGCTGACACAAATGCGGACGGCTGCCGCCGGCGCGCTGGCCGCATCGCTGAAAGCGACCGGCTCGAACGGTTCCCTGGGCGTGGTTGGCACGGGAACCCAGGCTCGGCTTCAGGCTTTGGCCATTCGAGAATCCACGGGCCTGAACCGGCTCAGTGTGCTCGGAAGGCACAAGAACAAGATCGACGGCTACATCAACGACATGGAACAGCTTGGCTTTAGCGTCACTGGGGCTGCCAACGCCAAAGCACTTTGCGAACACAGCGACATTGTGGTGACGACAACCCCATCGACCTCTGCGGTACTTCACGCCGCAGATCTTAAATACCCTCTTCACATCATCGGTATGGGCGCTGACAGCCCCGGCAAAACCGAACTAGCGCCGGACCTGTTCGGAGCTGCGGATATCATTGCCACTGACAACCATGCACAATGTCTGCAACATGGTGACTTTGGAGTTGCTGTCAGGGCTGGCAGTGTTGAAGAAACGGCTGATCGGTCATTCTGTGACATCTTGGCGGGCAAGGCGCCGGATCTCGATTTTGAAGATGCAAGACTATCAATTGTGGACCTGACAGGCTTGGGTGCACAGGATCTCGCTTTAGCCTCGGCTGTCGTTTCCAAACTTAACCTCAACTGAAATCGAGGCCGCTTTAAATGGGAGCCAAAGAGGTGGAAATGACGCTGACGCAGATTGAAGAAAGTGTCTGGGAAACTCTTCACGCGGATGTCCAGCGGCCAGGCTCAAGTTTCAGATATTTGAACCTGTGTTCAGTGGATCACCGCCAAACACCAAAAGCGCGCATTGTGGTCCTGCGCAAGATCGATCCTCGCAAACGCACTCTTGAATTCCACACCGACACCCGCAGTCCGAAGTGGCGCGAGCTGACCGGCAACCCCAGTGCTGCAGTTCTTGGATATTGCGCTGAAACACGTCTCCAGTTTCGGTTCGAAGGTCATGTCACGCTCTTTGAGCCATCCTCCGACTACGCACTGACAGTCTGGTCGTCCCTGCCCCTTCATACCCGCGGCACCTATGCGGGCGGGCCACCTGGTGATGAATTGCCCGAACCTCATGCTCCAATAGAAGCTTTCCAAGACCAACCCGAAGGCCAACAAGGTCGCGATCGTTTTGGCATCATCGTCTTTTCAGTGACATCGCTCGACTGGTTCAAACTCAGCAGAGAAAGCAACATCAGAGCCCAATTCGGCTATGATGACAACGGCGGCCTCATGTCCAGTTCTTGGGTCAATCCATAAACACAGCCAACCGGCTGATACCCATGAAAACGCATCTTCAAGTAAAGCGTCTTGATCCGCACGCTCACGATGTTTCCTCTTATGGTGGCAAACTCACTTGACATTTAAGTGTATATACACATTTATAAGTGCAGTTACACATACAGAGAATTCACCATGGCAGAAGAATTTGGCGCCTGCGCCTGCATGAACCTCAGAATGACAACGAGATTGATTGCGCAGTTCTTCGACCAGCGCCTTCAACCAATCGGTCTGAAGAACACCCAGTTTACGTTGCTGGTGGTTCTGCGCCAGCATGCACCGGTCTCAATCACGAAGCTTGCCGAACTGCTTGGCATGGATCGAACCACCCTCACCCGAAACGTTAGACCTTTGAAAAACGACGGCCTGATTGATGAGCAGCCCGGGAATGATGCCAGAGTGCGTTTGCTCTCTCTTAGCCAGAACGGCGAAACTGCTGTAACCGAGGCCACACCCTACTGGCGAGAGGCGCAAACAGAATTCCTGAAACGATTTGGCGAGGGCCGCTGGCAGGCTTTGAAGCTGGAGCTTACCGACATCAACTATGTCGTGAGCTGACCATCTCCTAACAAATCCGCGCCCGCTCGCAGTCTCAGTCCCCGAAACACGGCAAAATAACTTAAATACGTGTAGTTACACCTAAATAAAGGAATTGTTATGCAGAGATCAGAGCAAAGTGCGGCCGACGCACTTTATTCTCCTGTCCGCGGCGACGATCCGACTGTTGACCGCGTGGACGCCGCAAAGCGTGAACTTTCCAGCGAAGGGATCGAAGTAAATGGGGCCTTGTCTATCGATTGTTTAAAGCCGACGAAAGAGTTCGAAGACCTCACGGCAGAAGATCCGGATCGTAGTTTTCATTCGCAGCTGCATTACTTCGAGACCCTCTTGTCATATGGGCAAAACCAGGATCCGCGGGTCACCATGCTGATGGTCAATGCCTATCACAACTCCAACCAGCAAGCGCACGGTATTGCGTTTTTTGAACGGCTTCTCGAAAGGTACGGCGAGGGATTTACCGATGACGTTCGTGCCGTCTATCTTTCAGCCTATGCCATTTTGCGTGCAACCCATGCTGAGCGCGTTCCACTCGTCAAGCGCATACCCTGGGTCTTGAAAACCTTTCAGCATCTGGAGGAAAGCCGGCGCCTTACAGGCGGCACTCACCCAATCGTGCGATGGGCGGCAGGGCAAATCTATGCGCAGGTTCCTTTTTTCTTCGGCAAAAGATCACAGGCCTATGAAGACCTGACATGGCTTGTCGAGAGACCTGAGACGGAACCGGTTTTCGGCTTCTATCGGGAAGTTTATCGGCAACTTGCGCGACTTTATGAGCGGGACGGGCATCAGGAGAAGGCCGACCATTTCTGGCACCACAGCGGCTATCAGTCCTATGTTCCCAAAGCGATGTTCATGGGTTGGTTCACTTCAACGAACGTCGCAGGTGCTTCGATGGCACCTGAACCCGTGTTGGAAGAAATCATTCCGGGCTCGATCTTCGCGCTCTACGGCTTCGGATTTTCAGATATCTACTTTGTCCTCTCAACAGATGGCACCGGGCTGATTGCCGTTGATGCAGGCACGCAGCCCCACTCCTTGAAGGCGGCACACGAGTTTCTGCTCCAGAAACATCCCTCTCTGCCTACAGTTACGCATGTGTTTGTCACCCATGCCCATTGGGACCATATCGGCGGTCACAGCTACTTTCGCAACCTGAACCCCGACGTGATCTTCTACGGTCGCGACAACTATCAAGCCGTCGTGGATCGTGTTGTTCGCAATCACAGTTATCGGCAATTCCGCGGCCAGGATTTCGATCATCACTGGGTTGAAACCTACGCACCGGATATTGCGGTTAGCGACGTGACCGTTGTTGAGGTCGCCGGGACGAAGATTGAACTGGTTCCCGTTACGGGTGGTGAAACCGAAGACGCAATGCTCGTTCATTTGCCCGACCTCCAAACGGTCTTCGCCGGTGACATCGTCATGCCGTGGTACGGCGAACCCTGGGTCAATGAAGGTTATCCAGATGACGCAGTCAGCAGTATGGATGAAGTTCTCTCAAGAAGACCGAAACACATTCTGCATGGTCATCATCCCTTGACGGCCCTTTACGGGCACGAACAGCTCAAAGCGTTTCGACAACACTATTGCTGGCTGGTCGATATGGTGCGCGTCCATGTCAAGAATGGCTTTTCAGCAAAAGACATCATTCGCCTGAACCTGATCCCGCATGGTCTTCAACATCAACCGGAGAACTACCTCTCATATCTGGCAGCGCGAGATAATGTGATCGCGCGTACTGCCGATCAGATGGTGGGAATTTGGCAGGAAGACAGGACCGGACAGGATCCGCAAGGTCTCGACGCTCTTACACCCGCAGAATTTGGCAGAATGCTGCAACACTATCTTGGGCTCACGGCCGCACAAGCCGCGACCACAATCCGAAAGATGATCGCGAACGGCGACAACGAACTTGCGCTCAAGATCGCGATCGCTGCCGAGCAGCGATTCGGCTCCACGCAAGTACTCACCGATCTCAAGGAAGAAGCCGGCGACCGGTTGAGAAGTGCCATACAGTTCTTCGACCCGTTCCGGTTTGTCACCTATACGGAAATGATCGGGCAGGAGCATCTACCGATTAAGGGCGTGAAGAGGATTGAGAGCGCACAGGCTCAATTCGAGCTTGGTGCCAGCTCAAACCCCACCATGAAGCCGCACTCTCTTTGAGGAAAATTCCATGAAACAGACAATGACGCCGCGCCTCTGGGCGGTGTTGCTGCTCACGGCTGCACTCTTTGGGTCTTCGTTTTTATTCATCAAGCTCACGGTGGAAAGCATTCCGCCCATCACGCTTGCGGCCGGACGAGCAAGCCTTGCGGCACTGGCTGTCTATTTTTTCATGAGGCTGTCCGGTGAACGCATGCCATCTCCAGGGAAAGCCTGGCAGCCAATTATCGTGCTCGGTGTCCTGACCGCCATCATTCCCTATATCGCTATTGCATATGGCCAAACCCATATTGCCAGCAGTCTGGGCGGAATTCTGTTTGCAACAATCCCGGTCTTCAGCGTTCTGATCGCCCCGACCTTTCTGCCGGAAGAGCACTTGACGAAAAGTCGCCTTTTCGGCGTCGCGCTTGGATTTGCAGGTGTGGTTCTAGCCATCGGACCCAGTGCCTTTTCACATCTGGACACACAGTTGGCTGGTGCCGGCGTCACTGTCCTGGCTGCCCTCAGCTATGCGACAGGAAACATATTTGCCCGGGCGAATGGCAAACTCCAACCCGTTGTTCTGGCAAGCGGACAGTTGATCGTCGCAGCTTTGGTCCTGACCCCGCTCAGCATGATCTTCGACCGTCCCTGGGCCTTGTCTCCCGGTCCGTCGCAACTGGGCACCCTGATAGTCGTTGCCTTGTTCAACACCGCCGTGCCCGTCATGCTGATGTTCTGGCTGATCCGGAACGCAGGTGCATCAAATGCGTCTCTGCTCGCGTTCTTCATGCCTGTGGCATCCGTACTGCTCGGTGTTTTTGTTCTTGCTGAAGGTCTGTCCTGGACGACAGGTATCGGGTTTGCGCTGATCGTTCTTGGCGCGGTCCTGGTTACGGGGAGTCTAAGCCTACGTCGGTCGTTTCAGCGCGCATAACCGGGTGTCAGGCCACGCAGAAGGACCAGATCGGCGTTGTGTCCTTTCAGCGAAGCCGAGCTGGAAGACATTCCTAATTGCCTAAACGTACGGATGAGCCTGTTGCCTGTTGAGCGCTGGAATAGCCCATTCGATCCAGGGTCAGGCTTGCTCCAACTGCAATCACTGCGGTTGCAACAAATGCCAGCAGCATTGCCTTCATTGGTCTTCTCCTTCAGAAGTGGCCCTTTTGAGGTAGTCGATCAGATCACTCCGGTCTTCCCGCCGTACAATTCGTTGCATCGGCATCTTGGAGCCTGGAATATAGTGGTCTGGCCCGTCCAGGAACAGTTGATCGATAGTCTTTTCTGACCAGACAATATCAGACCCGGTCAGGGTTTCAGAGTATGAGTAGCCAGGCAATGTGCCTGCCTGACGGCCAAACACATTATAAAGGGTCGGCCCCGCCTTGCGTTCGCCCTCCGCTCCAAGCGCATGGCAAATGGAACACTTGCGCGCGAATTGACGCTCACCGTTGGACATTTCTTCCGGCTTTTTTAGGAAATCAGGCGTTTTGGACGCCATCGGTTCCGCCGAAGACAGATCCGCTAAAGGCCAAGAGTAAACGATATTTTCAATGCCGCCAGCATGCAGCACGTCGCCGCTCCTGGAAAAGGCCAATGCCCAGATTGGGCCTTTCAGAGCCGCTCTGAAATCCGTCTCTATTGCCCAGGATCTCGTATCAACAACGGTGATGTATCCATGGCCGTCTCCCGTCGCAAGCTTTGTACCGTCATGGCTGAGATCAATCGCCAGAATGGGCCTGCGCTCAAACGAGAAATCTCGCAGTCGTTCACCGGTTTCGATGTCGACGATCCGGGTTACCCCGTCCTGAGTCCCGTAGGCAAGCCAGGTTTCCCTACCGTTCGTTTCGCCTCCGACAGCAAACACATTGATACCGAAACCATTGCGGTCGATGACCCGTGCTTCCTGTCTTTTCTCAAGATCCCAAAGTTTTATGGAACCATCGACAGACGCCGAATATAGCCTTTTGCCATCGGCAGAAAATGCGACTGCGTTTACACCCGACGCATGACCGTTCAAATAAACCGGCTCACCGCCATCTACGGGCCAGAGACCAATGCGGGTGTCCCAACTGGCACTGGCCACGAACTTCTTGTCCGGAGAAACGGCGAGCCCCATGATCTTGGCCGTATGCCCTTCCAGACGTCTGGACGAGCCATCTTCGATGTTCCAAAGCAGGAGATCGTTGTCGTCACCTGCTGAAACCGCGGTCTTGCCATCAACAAATGCAACGACTTTCACCGCCGCTTCATGGCCGTCCAGCCAGCGTGGTTCACGTTTGGACCAAACCGCAACGGAATTGTCGAAACTTGCTGTCGCGACAGTTCCCGTTTCTTCCGAAACCGCGATGTCCATCACCGGTCCGCCATGTCCCTTCAGGGTTTCGAATTCGGCGGCACTGGCCGCGCCTGCTGCCAGCAAGACAAGCAGCCCAAAAGCGCTCTGCAAAAAGGCAGGTTGGCAGAGCTTCACTTTCGGCACGGTTGATTGACAGCCAGACATCCCGCTCTGAGGCCTATTCCGCGGGAACCGCGTTCTTGGCTTCAGCGGTCTTTTCCGCGTCTTCAACTTCCTGAACCCAAAGTCCGTGGTGTTCGCGGGCCCACTGCAATTCGACTTCGCCCGACCCCATGGCGTCGTATGCGCCTTCCATGCCGACGGATCCGATGTAGATATGTGCAAGGATCATCGCCATCATCAGGAACGCGACAATGGCATGCCACAGTTGCGCGAACTGCATTTCCTCATGCGGGGCAAGCGCCGTCGGCAGAACACCGAGGCCGACAAGCTGCGGCAATCCAGTCGCATTAAGGATCTCAAAAGTCTTGGCGAACATCGGAAATTCAAATGGGAACAGCAGTGAGATCCCCGAAGCCGATATGGAGGCACCAAGGACAATCACCCCCCAGAAGATCATCTTCTGGCCGAAATTGAACTTCTTGGCTGGCGGATGAACACCCTTTTTCAGCAGTCCCCCGCCAACGGCGATCCATTTGAGGTCCGTCTTATTGGGAATGTTGTGCACCACCCACATCACGAACACCATCACGAGCCCAAGCATGAAGGCCCAGGCAACGTTGTTGTGGATCCATTTTGAGGCAAGCGCGACAGGTGCGTAAGCTTCCTTGCCGATCAAAGGAATAACCGCAAAGCGACCGAACAATGTTATCAGCCCGGTGATCGCCAGCAGTATGAACGATCCTGCAAGGAGCCAATGCCCAAAACGTTCAATCGCCTTGAAACGCGTGATCGTCTGACCGGTCTTTTCGCCATCGATGCGGATACGACCTCGTAAGAGATAGAAGAGACCCAGCAACAAAACGGTAGCGCCCAGAAGATACGAGCCATAAGTGGCCAGTGGCCCTTCACGGAAAGCCAGCCAACGCATTCCGCCGTCCTGCATCAGGACGGTTGCTTCCTCGCCACCTGACGACACCTTGATATCCGCGGACCCATACCTGAGGGCGCGCCAGAGTTCTGGATCGGACACACCGCCAAGTGTGCCGAGCTGCGAGGAGATACCAGCTGCAGTATCTGGATCTCCGGTCGCGTTGCGCCTGAAATCGCTGTCGATTTTCTCGCCGCGTTGCCGTTTCAGAATGTCTTCCAGAGTTTGCGCACCGCCGGTCGCGCTGCGGTCTGCAGGTGGTTGCTGGTCTTGTGCAACACCCGGCGAAAGGAGCCCGAAAAGAACCACGAATGCCAGCACCAGGCGTTTCATAACCATCCTCACACGTTCCATCACTGAAGACAGACAGGGCGGCACAGTTGCCGCCCCAGTCCAACTTTTTCATGTCGATCGCAATGGCTCACCTGCCCCGCCAGTTCAGGCCGGCAGGCGATACCAAAATCGATCAACCGCCTTGCCGACCGTAAGCGCTGCCCCAGCCCCAGGCACCGGAGCCGAAACCACGTGCGACAACGCGCTCGCGGTAGATGGCGGAAACGACATCGCCGTCGCCTGCCAACAACGCTTTGGTGGAACACATTTCCGCGCAGAGCGGCAGCTTGCCTTCCGCAATACGGTTGCTGCCGTATTTTGAGAATTCTGCGGTTGAATGTGTTTCTTCTGGTCCACCAGCACAGAAGGTGCACTTGTCCATCTTGCCGCGCGATCCGAAATTGCCCGCTTGCGGGAATTGCGGTGCACCGAAGGGACAGGCGTAGAAGCAATAGCCGCAGCCAATGCAAAGGTCCTTCGAGTGCAGGACCACACCTTCTTCATTCTGGTAGAAACAGTCGACCGGGCACACCGCCATGCAGGGCGCGTCCGAGCAGTGCATGCAGGCGACCGAGATCGACCTTTCGCCGGGCTTGCCATCATTGATGGTCACAACGCGGCGGCGGTTGATACCCCAGGGCACCTCATGCTCATTCTTACAGGCAGTCACACAGGCATTGCACTCAATGCAACGCTCAGCGTCACAAAGGAACTTAGCCCTCGCTTGTCCAAGTGGCATTACATATCCTCCTTACGCTGCCGAGATCTTGCAGAGTGTGGCTTTGGTCTCCTGCATCTGGGTCACTGAATCGTAGCCGTAGGTTTGAGCCGTGTTCGTGCTCTCGCCAAGGACATACGGGTCTGCACCCTTCGGATACTTGGAGCGTTGATCTTCGCCCTGGAAATGGCCACCGAAGTGGAACGGCATGAAGGCAACGCCCTCACCGACCCTTTCAGTCACCATGGCCATGACTTTGACCTTGCCACCCTCCGGACCTTCAACCCAGACCTGCGCACCGTCACGCACCCCGAGATTGTTGGCATCTCGCGGATTGATTTCGACGAACATGTCCTGTTGCAGCTCGGCGAGCCACGGGTTCGAACGGGTTTCGTCACCGCCACCTTCGTATTCCACCAGTCGGCCGGACGTCAGGACAATTGGATAGTCCTTGGAGAAGTCCTGCTTCTGGATGGACGCATAAAGCGTCGGCAGGCGGTAGAATTTCCGGTCCTCATAGGTCGGATAATCTGCCACCAGATCCCTGCGGTTCGTGTAGAGCGGCTCGCGATGGAGCGGCACCGGATCCGGGAACGTCCAGACGACCGCACGGGCCTTGGCGTTACCGAACGGAGCACAGCCATGCTTGATAGCCACCCGCTGAATACCGCCGGACAGGTCGGTTTTCCAGTTGGTCTTCGGACCGGCAACACCTTCGATCGACGCACGTTCTTCGTCGGTCAGATCGCCGTCCCACCCGAGGTCCATGAGCATCTGCATCGTGAACTCGGGATAACCGTCCTGGATTTCCGCACCCGGATTGGAAACACCGTCAGCGAGCAGATTGTCGCCGTCCCGCTCCACGCCGAAGCGCGCACGGAAGCACAGTCCGCCTTCTGCGACAGGCTTGGACATGTCGTAGAGGTTTGGTGTGCCCGGATGTTTCATGTCCGCGGTACCCCAGCACGGCCACGGCATACCGTAGTATTCGCCGTCATTCGGGCCGCCGACTGCCTGAAGCGTCGTCCGGTCGAATGTGTGCTGGTTTGCCATGTGCGACTTGATGCGCTCTGGCGACTGGCCGGTATAGCCGATTGTCCAAAGACCGCCGTTGAATTCGCGGGTGATGCTCTCGACGTTCGGTGTTTCCGGATCATCCATTTCGATGTTCCGGAAGAGCCGGTCGCCCCAGCCGAACTTGTTCGCGAACTTTGCCATGATCACTTCGTCAGGCAGGCTCTCGAACAGAGGATCGACTACCTTGTCACGCCACTGCAGCGAGCGGTTTGACGCGGTCACGGACCCACGGGTTTCGAACTGGGTACAGGCCGGCAGAAGATAGACGCCGTCCGTGCGGTCATGCAGCACGGCTGAAACAGTCGGATAGGGGTCGATCACGACCAGCGTATCCAGTTGTTCCATGGCCTTCTTCATTTCGACCATACGGGTCTGGGAGTTCGGGGCATGCCCCCAAAGCACCATGGCCCGAACCGCATTGGGCTGGTCGGTATTCGCCGGATCCTCCAGCACACCGTCAATCCAGCGGCTGACCGGAATACCCGTCAGGTTCATGAGGTTCTTTTCTTTGCCATCGGCACCTGTCGTGGTGGCAAATTGGCCTTTCAGCCAATCGAGATCCTCACCCCAGACGCGGGACCAGTGACCCCATGCGCCTGCGCTCAGCCCGTAGTAACCGGGCAACGTATGGCTGAGAACGCCGAGGTCGGTCGCACCCTGAACGTTGTCGTGGCCGCGGAAGATGTTGGTTCCACCACCGCTAGTGCCCATGTTGCCAAGAGCAAGCTGTAACACGCAGTAAGCGCGCGTATTGTTGTTGCCGTTGGTGTGCTGCGTACCACCCATGCACCAGATCACGGTGCCCGGACGGTTGTTGGCAAGCGTTCTGGCCACTCGTTTCAGCTGGCTTCCAGGTGTGCCCGTCACACGCTCGACTTCGTCGGGCGTCCATTTAGCAACCTCTTCACGGATCTGGTCCATGCCCCACACGCGGGTGCGGATGAACTCTTTGTCTTCCCAGCCATTGTCGAAGATGTGCCACAAAATGCCCCAGACGAGGGCAACGTCCGTCCCCGGACGGAAGCGCACAAATTCGTCGGCATGAGCCGCCGTACGGGTAAAGCGCGGATCGCAAACGATCACCGGCGCATTGTTCTGTTCCTTGGCGCGCAGGACGTGCAACAGCGAGACCGGATGGGCCTCCGCAGGGTTGCCGCCGATAATGAAGATCGCCTTGGAATTATGGATGTCGTTGTAGCTGTTGGTCATGGCGCCGTAGCCCCATGTGTTCGCTACGCCGGCAACCGTGGTCGAGTGACAGATACGGGCCTGGTGGTCGACATTGTTGGTGCCCCAGTAGGCCGCGAATTTGCGGAACAGATAAGCCTGTTCGTTGTTGTGCTTGGCTGATCCCAGCCAATAAACACTGTCCGGTCCGCTTTCGTCGCGGATTTTCATCATCTGGTCGCCGATCTCGTTGATCGCCTCATCCCAGCTGATGCGCTTCCACTCTCCGCCTTCCTTTTTCATAGGATATTTAAGACGGCGCTCTCCGTGAGCGTGTTCGCGAACCGCAGCTCCCTTGGCGCAATGGGCGCCGAGATTGAACGGGCTGTCCCAACCCGGCTCTTGGCCGGTCCAGACACCGTTCTTCACTTCGGCAATCACGGTGCAACCGACTGAACAGTGGGTGCAAACCGATTTCACCAAATTGACGGCTTCATCAGAAGATTGCGCCTGAGCTTTGGTAACAGTTCCGCCTGTGGCGGTAATAGCGGCCAAGCCGCCTGCGGCGATACCGGAGCCTTTGAGGAAGGTTCTGCGGTCTACCGATTTATGTGCAGCGTCTCTGAGGATACTTGCACCTTGGGGGCGTCGCGCAACCCCATTGGTCTTTTTCCTAAGCATTTTGCCCTACCTTGCTTGTATCGGAATCGATACGGCTGGGTGTGTCAGTGAACCGGCCATCGGGCGTCACGCAACCATCGGCCGGGTGTATTCACAGGGTCCAGTTAGAACCGGGCGCTGTCAAAGTAGGCGCGGGTATGCGCCGTGTCCTGCATCTTTTCAGATGTGAGATCAGGTTCTGCAGCCTCAGCCGTCCCCACAGCAGTGGTCGCAGCCACAGCAACAGGCGCTGAAATGGCAGCAAGTTTCAAGAAGTCCCGGCGGCCGGCCTCATCTTTGGGCTCCACCTGTTCGGGTCGTTTCATTGTTGCAATCCTCCTCTCCTTGCAGCGGCTCCGCCGCCTAAATTGACAACATGAAGTCTAGTTGGGCAGCATGCCGAAGGCCTCGGCTTCAATCTCCATGAATTGCCGCCCGAGAGATCCAACAGCACCGTAGAAGACAGAGCTGGCGGATGTTTCAAGATCGGTGAAAAAGTGGATCGCCCATGGTTCGACATGAGCGCTGAAGAATTCTTTCTGTTCAGACACGGATGTCACCTGGCCGAACCGGCCCATGATCATACCGGCCATCATCTCCATGAGAGATGCGATATTGTCTTCCGGCTCACTCTTGTCTTCCGCGCGCTTGATGCCACGCTTGGCCATATCGGCGCGCAGGTTGGCAAGCGGCTTTTCGTTCAAGAAACCGGTGAGATAGTGGCTCGCATAGGGCAACAATTCTCCGCGGCCGAGACCGATGAATAGGATGTTGTACTCGCGCTCCGCTGTCTCGGCGGAGGTCACGCCAGCAATTTTGGCAAGAGTATTGAGTGTTTCACCAACGGGTGTGTCGTCACCCTTTAAACCGGCGACCTGGGCCAGGAGGGAGGCGTCAGCAGGCGTGGCCAGCAAGAGCCCTATGAAATCGTATAGTTCTGCGCGTGCCCGATCCTCCGGATCGATCACGTATTCCTTGACCACAGCGGACATCCGCAAGGTTCCTCCCTCGTGCGCGTCGCAATCAATCTACATAACTCAAGTCTTCGACTTTAGTATTAGGTATAGTCGAACCGCATTTTCCGCCTCGTTATTCGAGGTTCTTCTTGCGACTCACCTGCACCTGTTTCTTGCAAATCAAGAGAGACAACGCTTTCCTCTCCAGATTGGACGACGGAGTCACCTTGCGTCAATTGAAAAGATGTTTTTCCGTCATGTAAATAATCGTTTTGCGTCGCGATATTTTCTTCGCACTGCAACTCCGACTGAGCGTCCTCGACCAACTCCGCCTGCTCGCCATCGGCAACTTCCGTGGCTTCCGTTTCCGTCTCGGCAAGTTCCGCGAACTTATCGAACATGCCCTTACCAACTTGATAAACCGTTTGGAGGTTTTCGACGACAGTCGCAGCGTCGGTAAAATCTTCCCCATAGTCGACAAGGCCATCAATATTGGCCAGAACCGGGTTCAACGTCCACAATCTGCGCAAGGCGCGCCGCCGCAATCGCTCTGGCACGGCTGCTGAAAGAAATTTCGAGAAGTCGTCATTTTCAGCAAGATCATCTGGATTGGGAAGACCGAGTTCTTCCAGAATTTCTTCGTCGGACTTTTCTTCAAGTGCTGCACGCACCTCTGCCTGCTGAGCAGCCTCAAGATCTTCGCGCTCTGCCGCCTCTGCAGCTTTTACAGCAGCCTTTCGCCGGGACCAGAAGTCGGAACCACCATCGTCCTGCTGGCTCATTGCAGCGTGTCCTTCGGTTTTCTCAAAGGCGCACGGTAAACGTCACTCAGCTGACGTATGCGCGGGTCGCCCACGCCATCTTCCTGCAAATCGATTCGTTTTTTGTCACGTTTGCGTTTGATGAATATCTCTTCCTCGTGGTGGATCTTGACGAAGTCCCGGATCCAGGCCACCAGCCCTTCAGGCATTGGGAGCTTTTCCACCATGACTTCGCTGGAATCCGCGTAGTCTTGCCCCTCGTATGCAGAGGCGGTGACGAGCATGACATCGAGAGGCACATCTCTCTCAACCTCGTCGGCAGGACGCAGAACCACATAAACAGAAGGCACCTTGTCGGACAGCGCGGTCAGGTAGGCTTCCGTATCAGCGCGATGCAATTCCAGTGGAAGCGTTGCGGCATGGTATTCAACCGCCTCGCCCTCTTGTCTGAGCACTTTCCAATCGGCAGGCCCTGCACCGGGCAACAGCGACACAGGTCGCCAAGACCACTTTTGCCAACGAGTAACGCCGGGCAATCGTCTTACAACGACCCCGACAGGCATTGTCTGAGTTTTCTCCGCGGTCACGAGCGGCGGTCCTCCCACACCCCGGCTTTGAATCCGGCTGTTTTGTTTTCCTCTTTAAGCTGCAGCAATGCGAACAAATTTCAAGCCCGGCAGAAGTCGAACTTGACGTACGCCGAAACGCGCCCTTGTTATGGTACGTGGAGAGCTTGAGATGCCGCATGCGAAGATGGCAGCAGGCGATCCCTGGGGAGAGGACGCGCAGACAATGACGGAACCGAGGCTGCTGCTGTGCGATTGTCTGAAGAGTCAGACAATCGATGCAGAGCGGATTGAACAGGCGACAGGCATTTCCTGTTCGAAAGTTTACACCGAACTTTGCCGGAAAGAGGCAGCCATCGCGGAGGACGCGCTTCAAAAGGGGGGCGTTCTGATCGCGTGTCAGCAGGAACGCACAGCTTTTGAAGAACTTGCTGCCGACATAGAAGCTGAAGACCCCGGTTTCATAGACATTAGAGACCGGGCCGGTTGGACCAACGACACCCGGAACGCCTCGGCCAAGATGGCGGCCCTGGTTGCAGAAGCATTGATCCCATCCCGCGGTGACAAGGTGATGGATGTCACGTCTGAGGGCACCTGCCTGATTTTTGGCGAATCAGAAGCTGCCCTGAGCGCTGCCGAACAGCTTTGCGAAATATTGAGCGTCACCGTGTTGCTGGCCCCTGAAGCTGAAACACCGATGACCGATGACCGGCGATTCGACATCGTACGCGGTCGCATCAACACCGTCACCGGAGCACTGGGCCAATTCAATCTGTCCTTTGACGCCTTGCAGGAACGTATCCCGGGGGGACGCGGACCGATGACATTCAGCGAGCCTCGCTCGGGAGGCAGGACACAATGCGATGTCGTACTGGATCTCAGCAGAAATGCGCCAATGGTGCCAGCCCCCGAGAAGCGCGAAGGATACTTGCGCGCCGACCCCGGCAATACCGGCGCAATGACGAAAGCCATACTCGAAGCGTCCCAGCTGACTGGAACGTTTGAGAAGCCGATATTCGTCAAATTGAACGAACAATTATGTGCACACTCGCGGGCAGAAAAGACCGGATGCACCCGGTGCCTCGATCTGTGCCCGACCGGGGCGATCACACCAGCCGGCGATCATGTTGCCGTTGACGCCTTGATCTGTGCCGGATGTGGCAGCTGTTCGTCGGTCTGCCCCTCGGGTGCCATCTCATATGATGCCCCATCGGCTGACTTTACCTTCAAACGTGTCCAGACGCTTGCTGCGACGTGGCGCAAGCTTGAAGACACGGAACCTCGTCTTCTTGTGCACGATGCCGGACACGGGGCGGAGCTCATTCGTATGAGCGCTCGGTATGGGTCCGGCCTTCCTGCCGATGTTTTGCCCCTGGAAGTGGATGCTTTGGCAAGCTTTGGGCATGCTGAAATTCTGAGCGCGCTCGGCAGCGGCTTTGCCGGGGTCACCATACTGCTGTCACCGACCACCGAGACCGACGGCATTCCGTTCCAGTTAGACCTTGCCAAAACGATCGGTGATCCAGAAAGAATCAAGGTCATCGAGCCACGGGACCCGGACCAGTTGGACGAAGCACTCGGACAGGCGGACACTGAAGCTCTTCAAATTCAGCCAATCCTACCGATCGGGTCCAGACGACAAGTCACCCGCTTGTCGGCAAAAGCGCTCAATCCGGACGAAAAAATGATTGAGCTGCCGGCGGGCGCACCCTATGGCGCGGTTCAACTGAATGTGGACAGCTGCACCTTGTGCCTATCCTGCGTTTCGCTGTGTCCGTCTGGTGCGTTGAAGGAGAACCCGGACCAGCCTCAGCTGCGCTTTCAGGAAGATGCCTGCCTGCAATGCGGCATCTGCGTGAATATCTGCCCGGAGAGCGCCTTGACGCTCGATCCCCGTTTGAACTTGACCGACGACGCTCTCAGACCGCATGTGTTGAAGGAAGAGGAACCGTTCAACTGCGTGGAATGCGGCAAACCTTTCGGCGTTCGCTCAACGGTTGAACGATTGACGGAAAAGCTCGCCGGAAAGCACTCGATGTTCCAGAACGAAAAGGCTGCCCGCCTGATCCAGATGTGCGACGATTGCCGTGTCAATTCGGTGTATCACTCCGAAAACAACCCATTTGCCCATGGCGAACGGACACCGGTACGCACCACGGACGACTACATAAGCAAGCGGCGCGACCATTGAGGCCTGACAGTCAAACTCACTGGTACTGGATAGGTGCGCCGAGATCAGCTGGAGGGATCTGGGTCACGAAGGCCAGGATCGCTTCCAGGTCGGTGAGCGACAATTCGACCGGCACCATTGGCGGCGGCCTGGCTTCGTCAAACGGTTCGGTCACTCCGTCGATGATGGTGAAAGAAGGGTGCGGATTGAGCGCGAAAAACGCCTCAAAACGGGCTTGCCAGTCGGCGAAGCTGCGCATGACTGCAAAGGATGGCGACGAACCGATTGTCGACAGCCTTGTGGCTTCATTGACCATGTGGCAGCGCCCGCAATGGATCACAGCCAATTTTTCGCCTTGCACAATGTCACCGGTCACTTCAATGGGCCCGGTATCCTCGACCTCTGCAACCGCCGCCACAAAAATGGCCCCGCTTTCCGCCTTGAATGTTTCGATAGTTCTGCGACCGACGTCGCTGGAGAGCCAATCGGTAAAGCGCGCCACCAGATCATTGTCTGAAACTTGCGCTTCCAGAAACCACGTTTCGCCTAGACCGGAAAAGACCGGACGGCCGATGTTCTCGGTCGACAGGTGCACTTCAGCTTCTGAACCCACCGCAACAAGCTCGATTCGGATGCTGTTCTTCAGCGAAAAGCGCGGGAGCAGGTGTTTCAGAAAACCGCTCGCGACAAGGGTATCCGGAACCGACATGCGGAATGACCGGGACTGGGCCTCACCCTGGTTCTTCCCCGTCAGAAGAACCAGAACACAGGACAGCACAATTAAGATACGGCAGCACACGCGCTCCTCCTTCACGCCGCTGGCTAATGCCCCAAGGTTAGGTGCGAAATCTGCTGCCCGTCAATCCACTCACGATTGCGGAGGAGAATAAGATGAGCGACGATTTCAACATGTCGATGAGAAAATTCCTGAAACAGGTCGGTGTGACCTCGCAGCAGGCTATTGAAAAAGCCGTTCGCGAGGCCGATTCCTCCGACGGAAAGACTTTCAAGGTCAAAGCCGTTGTGACAATAGAAGAACTTGGCATGGAACATGTCGTGACCGGTGAGATCGAGGGGTAACCGAAACGTGCCTTTGACACGCGAAACCGTTCTGGCCGCCCTCGGGACAGTCAAGGACCCGGCAAGTGGCGAAGCTATCGCAGCTTCAGGCATGATACGCTCCCTTCAGGTGCGTGACGCCTCGGTCCGGCTTGTCTTGGAGATCGACCCGAAACGCTTGCCGGAAATGGAAAAGCTCGAGGCGCATGCCAGTCAGGTGCTGAAGGCGCTGGAAGGGTGCGACGACGTCCAGATTGTCATGACGTCCCATTCCGAACAGCCGGAGCCCAAACAGGATCCGCAGGAACCCAAACCGATCAAACCCATTCCGCAGGTACCTGGCACTTCAGGGCCGCAAAGGGTTCCAGGCATTGACAGGGTGATCGCGATCGCGTCCGGAAAGGGCGGCGTCGGCAAATCGACCGTCGCTGCAAACCTTGCCTGTGCGCTTGCAGCTGAAGGACGCAAGGTTGGACTGCTGGATGCGGATGTCTATGGTCCCTCGCAACCAAAGATGCTCGGCATCTCCGGACGACCGACGTCACCTGACGGCCAGATGATCCTGCCGCTCCGCAATCACGGAGTTACCCTGATTTCCATCGGGCTGATGACTTCCGGTGATAAGGCCGTTGTCTGGCGTGGTCCAATGCTGATGGGCGCACTTCAGCAAATGATGTCACAAGTTCAATGGGGTGCATTGGATGTCCTGATCGTCGATTTGCCGCCTGGCACCGGCGATGTTCAGATGACCCTCAGCCAGAAGTTCATTGTCGATGGCGCCATCATTGTCTCCACGCCTCAGGACGTGGCACTGCTGGATGCCCGCAAAGGCATCGACATGTTTCAGCAGATGAATGTGCCGATCGTCGGAATGATCGAAAACATGTCGACTCATATCTGCTCCAAATGCGGTCACGAAGAGCACGTGTTCGGTCATGGCGGCGTCGCCGCAGAGGCAGAAAAGCTGGGCGTCCCGCTTCTGGCCGAAGTACCTTTGCACTTGAACATTCGCCTTGCCGGAGACGGTGGCACACCGCTTGCCGTCAAGACGCCGGACGCGCCTGAAGCTTCCGTGTTCCGGCAGCTGGCAAAAACTTTGGTTGAGGGAGGCAACGCGTGAGCGAAGTTCAGCTGCCCCCCTTGTTTCAGGGCGAGGCCGTTCCGGGCGCTATCGATCCCTTTGAACGCGCAACTGCCCTGGCCGTTGCCGGCACCGATGCAGGAACTGTTGTTTACAACCTCTCCGGCACTGTCTTTAAGGCAAGTCTGATCTTCACACCTGAAATGCCGCTGGAGCCGGCCATGACTGCACTGCCGGTTTGCGGCCTCGGACTTCAGGCAGCCCTTGGAGCATTGGCCCCCCCGGAGGTCGCCGTTCACCTGCAATGGGATGGCGGCATCAGGGTGAATGGCGCCATATGCGGGCGATTCCGGGTCAAGGCGTCCACGACACAGCCAACCGAAGAACCCGACTGGCTTGTTGTCGGACTGGAACTCAACATGTCGAGTTCCGACGGGAACCCGGGAGAAGCGCCCGACAGGACGTATCTGACCGAAGAAGGCTGTGCGGAAATCACCGCGACCGATCTCCTGGAGGCCTGGGTTCGCCATACGCTTTACTGGATCAATCGTTGGCTGGAAGATGGTCCACGGCCGGTTCACACCGATTGGCGTGCCCTTGCACAGAATATGGGCGAGCAGATCGACGTCGATGGCCAATCCGGAACATTTGTCGGCGTCGACGAACATTTCGGTTTGCTGCTTCGCGTCGATGAGGACACAAAACTGATCCCGCTCTCAAGTCGGCTGGAGACCTGAACCATGAAACTTGCCCGTGCCATTCATCTCGATGACAGTGACCGCAATGTTTTCTTTTCACCCGCACGAACAGGTGAATGGTGTCTGTCGGGAGGGTTTGAATTTTCAGACTGGACCGAAGCTGACCTGTCCGGCAAAGCCCGTCAGGCATTTTCAAATGGCTGGCTCGGCCTAGAAACCTTCGGACGGGTCACCTTTGTGGCCATCACGCCTATTGAAGACACTGAGTTCGCCAGTCTCGCTGACGGGCTGGCCCAGCATTTTGTCGATGTTTATGGGGCCCCTTCCGTAGAGGCAGCAAGAGGCGTGGCGACAGAAGAGCTGACCTATATGGCTGAACTCTGTGAAGAGCATCCTGAAAACACACTCATTGCAGTGCAGCGAGAGCTGACAGACGGCGGTGTCAGAGAGAGCTTTCGAACCATTGAAGCCCCCGCTGCAGAACTGGATATGGTCGCCATGCACGGAGATATGGAGTAAGCCCGGGCCAAACAAAGCCGGTCTGGAATATCTGTTTCGTAGTGAAATTCAGACGTGGCAAGAGTGTTCCGCGCTAGGACCCACAGCCCGAGCGCGGCAAACATCCCCCTAGTAAATTCTAAACAAAAACTTAATTCAAAAAGAAATTTACCTAATACGAATTGGCAAGCACTGCGTCACTTCTGAGTTGATTGGCATCAATGCTTGTCGCGATCTTCCGTGTTACCACCTCGCCATTCAGATGAGGAGACACACGTGACAGATACGCAGACAAAGAAAACCACCCCAAAAAACGGCGCTGCACAACCCGCCAAACCAACCGCCACAAAGGCAGCAAGCAAAAGCAAACCGCGCCAGCCTCCAGTCACTCCAAGCACACAACCCGCAGCCAACTCCAAAGCCACGTCCACGGGCTCGGCCCTACGTCATCACCTTGCTGAAATGCGTCATAACTCCGAGGCGATCTCTCACGTCTTTGAAACAGGGGAATACCCCTATGCCACAAAGATGCGGCGGGCCGCCTATGAGAAGCGCAAGGCGAAACTCCAGGCTGAGCTTTTGAAGGCGCAGAAATGGATCCAGGAAACGGGTCAACGCGTGGTGATCTTGTTCGAAGGCCGCGATGCCGCAGGCAAGGGAGGCACGATCAAGCGCTTTACCGAACACCTGAACCCGCGTGGTGCAAGTGTTGTCGCTCTGCAAAAGCCAACTGAAAGTGAAATGAGCCAGTGGTATTTCCAGCGCTACATCGAGCACCTGCCGACGGCCGGTCAGATGATCTTGTTCGACAGGTCCTGGTACAACCGCGCCGGCGTGGAAAGAGTGATGGGATTTTGCTCCCCGTCTCAGTATCTGGAATTCATGCGCCAATGCCCGGAAATAGAGCGCATGTTCGTCCGTGACGGTATTCTTCTCTACAAATACTGGTTCTCGGTGACCCAGACCGAACAGCGTCGCCGCTTCAACCAGCGGAAGACCGACCCGCTGAAACAATGGAAACTGTCGCCGATCGACATGGCGTCCCTCGACAAATGGGACGACTACACGGAAGCAAAAGAGGCAATGTTCTTCTACACAGACACTGCTGATGCGCCGTGGTCCATCGTCAAATCCGATGACAAGAAACGCGCAAGGCTCAACTGCATGGAGCACTTTCTGAATTCGCTTCCCTATCCGGACAAGGACAGACGGATCGTTGGCGAACCGGATCCGCTCATTGTGGGTTCAAGCCAGCACGTGATCGGTAAGGACACTCATATTCTCGGCAAAACGCTTCACCCGGAGCTAAAGGACAAGCGTGTCGTTGATGGATCGGAACTCACCGTCCTATGAAGCCATAAACTGCCGATAGCAGAGCCGGATAAGGTGCGCTGAAGGAAGTTCTGGCCAAGCAGATCGGCGACGACCGCACCAAAGAACCGGCTCTGAAGCAACTGCGTCTGAAGCTGCAACTTGAAAGGTCCACGAAGAGGAAAAATTGCCTTTGTGGGCCTTTAAAGTCTGCTTTGACAAACCCCTGTCAAAGGACGACGTCACCGGTCATTCGCAGCGCTGCATAGCCTCCAACACTGACATCGGTAATCTCACCGTTTGAAGTGTTCAGCACTGTGCGGACAATGCTCGGCCTCCCCATTTCAACACCTTGTTCTGCAACGACAACTGCTTGACCAGATGCCCCCGGTGTCAGGTACCTGGAGCGCACCAGTTCACAAGCAAGAGCACTGTTTGTCGTGCCGCTGGCTGCTTCCTCCGGATCCCCGACCCCATGGCAAAGGTCTCTCAAGCGAAGTTTTGCCTTCCCAAGTCCCTTATAGGTGGAGCACCAAACCCCGATAGTGTCGATGGCAAAATCCCGGCAGAAGCCACGCAGCGCGGCGTCGTCGGGACGAATGCTTGCAAGGGTTTCCAGGTCTTCAAGTTGCACAAAGACATGACGCAGCGCGGTCGACGCGGTGGAAACACGTTTGAGTGCGTCAGCTTCCAGACCCAAATTTGCAGCAAGGTCGCCTGAGCCAACTTCGCACAGATCAAATTTCGGCAATGGCTGACGCATCGTTACGAAGCCGTCTGAGGCGACGTCGACAACAATACCACCTGCCGAAGTCTGTTGAATGTAGGTGTCAGGCTCTATCCTTTTATCATCGCGCAGGGCCGCAAAAACTGCGAGCGTCACATGTCCGCACATATCTATTTCCGACCATGTGGAATGAAACCTGGTCTGAAACTCTTTGTCTGAAACCTTGCGTACAAATCCGGTCGTGGGAGCACCCAGGTCACTTGCAATTCTCTGGCGGGCATCGGGCCAAAGCGGCTCGTCTTCAAATACCACTGCCCCGATATTTCCTCCCCGCTCATCGGCGGCGAAGGCGGCATATAGACGGACGGGCAGCTTGTCCATGAACCAAGACTTCCGGGCTACAGGTTTGGCTTTGAAAATATGTGCATCATCAGCGTTGAGGTGAAATCCCAACCCGGTCAACTGCTCTGACGAAATTGAAGCGGATATCCGCAGGTAAACTTCCACTCACAAACTCGTCACGGAACAGGCGTTCTATTTTATTTCAATGTTACCGGCAGCATTCCCAAGTAACGAGTGCACCGAAATTCACAGTCTGGAAAGAGAACGCAACATGACGACCATCACTTCAGAAAGGAACCTGTCAGCATCCTTGCCGGCAATCAATTTCAACACACTCGGCCTGATGTTCATCTCTGGCTTTTTTGCAACTGTAGCCTTTGACCTTTGGGGCCAGGTGATCAGCCCTGCCCTTGGGTTTGCAAAGCTGTCACCCCATGGTCTGGCGCAAAGCCTTCTTGGCAGTCTCGGTCTGCCCAATACCGCTTTTGCTGGCTACTTTGTGCATTTTTACATTGTCGGCCTGATTGGTTACCCGATTGGCTGGATGTTCATTTTCGCACCGCTTTGGCAGCGCGTTGTCGGAGATACACACTGGTTCGTTCCGTCCGCGATTTACGGTTTCGGCCTTTGGGTGTTTGCGATTGGCGGCATCACATCGCTCGCAGGATTGCCGTTCTTCCTGAACTTCAGCGGCATCGTCTGGGTCGCGCTGATCGGCCACGTGCTTTATGGCATCGTCATGGTTGCCATGCTCAAGCTGGTCGAAGGTCAGCAGAACCGCTGACAAAGCTAAACTCTGACAATCTCCAGAAGCTTCGGGCGTGCCTTCGGGCGCGCCTGCTTCTTTTTTGGGCTCTGCAATTGCCGGAGGTTTTCAATTAGCCGGCCAGCTTGACCGAAAAATATCGACACCCTTTGAACCGGCATCCAGGATCGCATCAGCGGAAGCATCGGTGTCGGCAAGACGTGCAAGGGTCACTGTCCCAAGCATGAGGGCAAGCATGGCAATGCCCTCAGACTGATCCTCACCTTCCTTCAACAGAGCTGCAACACGTTCTACAGCGTTAAACCCTTCGTGCCGCGCATCACTCGCTCCCCGCGACAAATCCCCTGCCAGCGCTGCCAGCGGGCAACCTTCACCACGGTTCTTGACGTGGCATTGTGACAGGTAAGTCTCAATGTAGCTGTCCCGCGTCGCCTGAAGCTGGGCCTTTGACGACGCACTTTCCATCTCCGCGAGCACATTGTCGACCGCGTTTTTGAAAGCTGCTGCGACAAGTTCATCCTTTGAGCTGAAGTGCCTGTAAAAACCGCCATGCGTGAGACCAGCTGCCTTCATCACGTCGGCGACACTTGTGGTTTCCGTTCCTTGTTCGCGAAACAGATATGCCGCCGCATCCAATATCCTTTTGTGAGATTTGCGCTTTTCGGCTTCTGTCATTCTCGGCATGAGGGCAGTTCTTTCCTGGGCTTGACAATTTAGATTTTAGTTATCATCTATATTTATAGATTACAATTATCATCTAAAAGGTTACCCATGCCCCTCAAACCCAAGATCCTCGTCACAAGCGCAGGAGGAAAAACCGGACTGCCTGTCACCTTGCAGCTGCTTGAAAAGGGATTTCCGGTCCGCGCCCTTTTAAGAAGACGCGACGGGCGCGCTGAAATGCTGGAACGCGCAGGCGCGGAAATATTCGTCGGCAACCAGTATGCCCTTTCAGACATGCGAACCGCCATGGAGGGCGTTAACCGAGCCTATCAATGCGCCCCGACAGCGCCTAACGGTCTGCACTTCAATGCGGTCTTCACGGTGGCTGCCAATGAGGCAAAGCTCGAACACGTTGTCACGCTTGGTCAGTGGCTGACATCGGTTGATCACCCATCCCTCTTCACAAGAGAGGTCTACCTGTCTGATGCGATGGTGCGCCTGCTCGGGAGCACCAGTGTAACATCCGTTAATCCGGGCTGGTTCGCAGACAACTATCTGATGGTCATCGACATGGCTGCTCACCTTGGCGTCTTCACCATGCCACTTGGCGAAGGTGGAAAGAAGAAGAACGCAGCACCATCGAATGAAGACATTGCCAGCGTTGTTGTCGGCTCCCTTGCCGACCCTGAAACCCATGCAGGCAAATCCTATCGCCCCACAGGTCCTGCACTCCTGTCCCCTGACGAAATTGCGCTCGCCATGGGTAAAGCCCTCGGACGACGAGTTACCTACAAAAACATTTCCGAAAAGATGATGACCAAGGCGCTCCGGGCTTTACCGCCTTCCAACTATTCGGAGGCGGCCGTCTCCCAACTGGCAATTTATGCTGAAGAATATCGACGCGGCAGTTTCGCTGTGAACGCACCGACCAATGATGTGCAGCTGGTTGGGGGCCGAGATCCAGAACAGTTTGAAAGCATTGCCCGGCGGCTGGTCGCATCCCGCCCTGAGCTACGGCGAAGCGTGAGCGGCACCGCACGCGCAATGGCAGGATTTCTGAAAATTGCACTGACCCCGGCTCTTGACCTCAATCGCATTCAGTCAGCCCGCGACTATGTGCAGATCGCAACACCCAGGTTCAGCCAGGACACGCCGGAGTGGCTCCAAACCCACGCTGCCCAACAGAAAATAGCAAACCAGGCACGTGTTGCCTGACCGCCAGACGAACAAAGGAAACACCATGTCTGAGAATTCCGTTCTTTATGAACGTAATCGTCTGTTCGCCGAAGACTTCGCAGCTTCGGAATTGCCCGTTCTTCCGAAACTCAACACTCTGGTCCTGACCTGTATCGACGCGCGCGTTGATCCTGCTCATGTGCTCGGCCTGGAACTCGGTGATGCCGTCGTTCTGCGGAACAATGGCGGACGGGTCACGCGATCCGTAATCGAAGAGATCGCAGCGCTGTCCATGATGGTGGCCGAACTCACACAAGACGAGACGCCAGCTTTCAATGTCGTCTTGATGCAGCATACGCAATGCGGTGCTCAGAACTTTGCCAACCCCGACTTTCAGGACGCCTTGAAAGACAAACTCGGCATCGACGTTTCGAGCTATGCTATCACTGACCAGCCAACGGACCTGCAGACCGACATCGTCCGACTGCGGGATGCTCCCGAAATTCCGGGAACACTAGTCGTGTCCGCGCTGCTTTATGATGTGAAATCAGGTCGTGCGACAGAGATAGCAAGCCCTGCAAAACTTTCCGACTTGCGGGCCTGAAATCATCTGAAAAGCTCGTCGACCGGCCTCACTTGACCTTAGAAAAACTGCTTCGAAAGAGGTCCACGATTGTTTGCTCAAGCTCCTCGTGAAGCGCAGCGCGTGAGCGGCTCCCTTCGTCTGAGCACAATGGGTCAGCTTCGCCAATCGCCTTCATGAAGGCTTTGGCACCTTGTCTGCAGACAGGAAGAAAACTGAAATGGACTGCGTTCTCGATATGGGTGAGCGAGCCGTGGGAAACGCGTGAGGCCAAAGTGTCGGATCTGACGGCAATCGGAACGGTTTCGTGCGCGCCAAGATTGACAAAGTGAAGCGCCGACTGAACATCTTCAAGACTTTCCAGGTTGAACGCGGTGGCCAGGGCGGGGTCTACGGCGACCACCGTTTGAAGCCTGGCATCAAGATTTGACTGCTCAAAACGCGCCAGGTCGACATTCCGCAAGTCATATGGTTCGACCTGAACCTCTGTCTGGTCGACATATGCCCTTCCCCCGGCGAACCAGCGGCAATCCGGCATGTCAGGATAGGTGTCGCAATAGCGGACATAATCGTCAAGCCGCGCTCTTGCGCCAGCCAGCTGCAGAACCGCGGCACCACCGAGAGAAAATCCGAGGGCGCCAATTTTGTCAGGATCGATGACGGACCGGAATTTCGGTTCGGCGAGCAGAGCGCTCAATACCGTGGAGAGATCGTCAGTACGCTCCCAAAGTTTTGGCGTATCCTCCGGCGTGGAATCACCACTGGTCGTTCCCGGATGATTGGGCCCGGCAACAACGAACCCTGCATCGGCAAGTGCGGTCGCGATCCAAGCCATTTTTTGGACTGTCGCGCCAGAGCCGTGGGACAGCAGGATTATCGGATGGTCGCCACCAGCAACTGGTGCATCGGCAAATGCCGGGGTTCCTTCGAAGATCCTGTCTTCGCCGACCGGTACGGCCTCTCCACCGGCAACTGCAGGGTACCAGACGAAAACGGCGAGGTCCTTGTTTCGCGCCTCGGAGTGAATTCGAATTTCCTTGAAACCAACACCCTCCGGAGTGGCTCCAGCCGCGCTCAATGTGGTCGTCAACGCCAGGGAAAAGACAAGTGAAAGAAGTCGCATGATCGGCCTCACAGTTCATTGGATCAATGGCTTCACACTTGCTAAGTAGGATCGCAAAATCGTCCTGTTTCGCGATTCAGTCATTCCGAAATCGTGAAAAAGGACTCACGCTACCGCTTCTTCGGTGATCCGCTGTGCTGTTCGTCCCCCTACCTTTTGTGAATGCGCTATTGCTTGCGCTTGTGTTTGTGATGCTTCGCCGAAGTAACGATCACGCAACAACGCGTGCATTCCTGTTGCTCATCGCCTTGTGCTGCCTGCAATCGATCGTTCTGGGACTGCGCTGGGGTTATCAGCTAGACGCGCTTCGTTTCGTACAGCCCATTCTGGCAGCAGTACTGCCACCACTCACTTATGAGAGCTTTCGCAGTCTACGCGATCGACTGAAACCAGGTGCAATGCGTCTTGCATCTGTGCCCCTGGCAGCCTTCGTCGCAGTCTGCTTGCTGTTGTTTGCTCCCCAATTCATCGACAGCTTTCTGCTCTTTCTCGTTCTTGCTTACGCGCTTGCCTTGGCGATTTTGGCCCGGACCGGACCGGACGGTCTGGAACTGGCCCGACTTGACAGCGCCGCCCTTGCCAATCGGGCGGTCTGGTGGGCGGCAGCCTGCCTGTTGGCATCAGCTGGCTTTGACTTGCTCATCTTGTTGGATTTCGAGCGTTCCGGCGGTTCAAATGCCGCCATGCTGGTCAGCAACGCCAACATCATTGGTTTGCTCATTATCGGATTGGCTGCCCTTGCCGCGGGCAAAACGCAGACACTTCCAGATGAAGACGTTGAAAAGTCCACACCGGCACCCACAGATGCTGATGCGGAGATTGTTTCTCGTATCGACACAATGATGCGTGAGAAGCGCCTCTACCGCGATGAAAACCTGAACCTGTCCAGGCTTGCCCGATCGGCAGGCCTGCGCTCCCGCCAGGTTTCGCAGGCGATCAACAGGGTCCGTGGCAAGAACGTCTCGCGCTATGTCAACGACTTCCGCATCAACGAAGTCTGCCGGTTGCTGCGTCAGGACAACCTCACTGTGACGGAAGCAATGTTCAGATCCGGATTTTCAACCAAATCGAATTTCAATCGCGAATTCCTGCGCGCGACCGGCATGACCCCGGATGCCTGGCGTAAGTCAGACGATTGGCACAAGAGGAATTGATGTCGCTGGCTTGCAACGTAAGGTCAAAAAAAGCGCGCCAGCATCCGGCGCGCTTTTTGGATGCGGTCCGGCCAAGAACTAGTGCTCCGCCAGTATCATAGGCTGCCATTCCATTCCAAACAGGTCGCGGACGTTGTCGACTTTCGTGTCACTTGCCGAAGCGCGCCTGAGTATCTCAATCAGTCCAGCACGCACCGGTGTTCCATCCAGGGCCTTAAACGCGATGGATTGCAGTTTCGGATCAAGATGGTTCTTGACCTTTTGAGCGAATTCTTTTCGCGGAAGATGGCAATTCTCTTTTACAAAGCGTCCGATTTCGACCTCCCATTTGCGAACACCAGAAAGAACACTGTCTTGATACTCTTGAACAAAGAGGCCTGCTTTAGGTGACAGAAGAGGTATCACATCGTCTGTTGCGCCAGTTGCAACCCAAGCAAGCAGGTTTTTTTCGTGTGCCAGACCTGTCAAGGCCTTATGCCTCAGAGCATAGGCATCGGTCTTTATCTTCAATCGATGGCCGTCATCAAACGCAATAACGTAGCCCTCAACACCTTCTTGGGCACGGGCGTTCGACCAAAAAGCCTTGTAGTCTCGAACAGAAGAAAAAGCCTTGGCCACAGGCAATCCGTACTTGTCGGCTACTCGAACCAGTTCCCGATGAGGCATGTAGGCACCCGTACGAATATGCCGAACCGCTAGCAAAGTAAGCTCTGACTTCTCATATGCCAGCACAATCCGGTTATCTGGTGAAGTATATTCGAAGATTGGTGTAAATCCTGCCGCAATCATGTCTGCACATAGGTCACACACGCTCTGTGTGGCAACTTTCAAAGCTTGCACTGACGGAGCAGAAACACCCATCCTTGTCATGAAGACCAATTCACCTCTGACATAAGCTGGATGGATCATCGATCCATCCAGCTTATCGAGCACAATATGTTCTGACTGCCACGGCTCCTCCTCAGCAGCTCTCTTCTCCCCCAGGTTGAAAAACTTATGAAATGGCCGGGCTATCAAATTGCCATCTAGATCGAACTTCAAACCGCGACATTCGCGCGAGAGCGCTGAGTCGAACGTATTTTCAAGCGTGTAAACATAGTTGATGACTGAATAGCCATCGTGCTTGGAATGAATAATCCCGGTATCCGGCAGGATATACGGGAGAACGTCATCCAACGTTTCAAGAACGAGATCCATCATATGCTCCAAATAAAAAAGCCGCCTCGGATGAGACGGCTGACATCGGGTGGGAATGTTATTGGACTAGTTTAATCCATCCTCCGGAGAACGACCGTCATTGTTCGCCCGCGCGCGGTAGCGCGCGTTCGCCCGTGTATGAAAATGTAAGAAACCAAACTGCATAACGTTTTCTCCGGACGCGAAAAGATATCAAATTCAACCTTAAGTCAACCACTCAAGCGAACGCATCACCTATACAAAAGTGGCGCGCTCTGAAGCGCGCCAATTCGATTGCAAAAGTGCAGGTCCTCAGACCGTGCCTAACTGAGCCTTGTCAAAGATCTCCAAAGCCCCGTCCTTGGTCAGCTCGACCGGGTTGCCTCCTGCCGTCGGATCGACAATCGCCATCTCTGCGATCAGATCGCGCTTGCTGGTGTCGACGTTCAGCCCGGAAAGCGTGTGCGGTACGTCAAGGTCCGCCCGCAGTTTCAAGACGGTGTCCAGGACCCCCTGATAGCCACCGGCAATGCCGAGGAACCCGGCCAGGCGCTCAAACTTCTGCTCGATCGCTGATCTGTTGAACTGCAAGACGTAAGGCATGAACACAGCGTTGGTCATGCCGTGATGCGTATCATAAAGTGCGCCAACAGGATGGGACAGCGAGTGGATCGCACCAAGGCCTTTTTGAAAGGCAACAGCGCCCATTGCAGCCGCGCTCATCAAATGACCGCGGGCTTCAAGATCAGATCCGTCGGCGGCGACCTTCGGCAAGTTTTCAAAAACCAGCCGCATTCCTTCCAGCGCGATGCCCTCCGACATCGGGTGATACATCGGCGCCGAATAAGCCTCCAGACAATGCGCCAGCGCGTCCATGCCTGTGCCAATCGTGATGAAACGCGGCATGCCAACCGTCAGCTCCGGGTCGCAAATAACGATTTCCGGCAGCATCTTCGGGTGGAAAATGACTTTCTTCGTATGCGTCGCTTCATTGGTGACAACACCCGCACGGCCGACTTCGGAGCCGGTTCCCGCAGTTGTCGGCACGGCAATAATCGGTGCAACTCCGTCAGGATCCGCACGCTTCCACCAATCTCCGATGTCTTCAAAGTCCCAGATCGGACGAGACTGACCGGACATGAAGGCGATCAGCTTGCCGGCATCAAGCCCGGAGCCACCGCCAAACGCGATGACACCATCGTGGTTACCTGCCTTGAAAGCGGCAACCCCAGCAGAAATGTTGCTGTCGACCGGGTTTGGCTTGACGTCGGAAAAGACCGCTGCCTTGAGGCCTGCAGCTTCCAGGTCGGCAATCGCTTCTGCGACCATCGGCAAACCGGCAAGCCCGGGATCGGTCACCAGCAACGGGTTGGTCATGCCGACGGCCTTGACCGACTTTGGCAACTCCTTGATGCGACCTGCGCCAAAACGTACGGAGGTCGGATAGGACCAGTTAACGGAAGGAAGTGAGCTCATGTTCGTCTCGTTGGTTTGAAACTCTGTGGCTTTGCTGAGCCCCTGATTCACAGGGGCTGGATTTGATTTTGCGGGTGCCCGCACTCCGGCCATTAAGCGGATGGACCCTTGCCGCGCTGACGTTTGCGCAACCAAAATTCGCAAGCGACGAGGCGTCCAATCGTGCCGTTAATGCTCCACACGGAAGTGGAAGGATCTCGGCTGGGTCAGATTGTGAAAACCGATCTCCGAGAGCGCCGCACCCTTCCCGGTTTCCTTGACACCGGTCCAGACAAGCGCCGGGTCGAGATAATCGCATCGGTTCATGAATACTGTCCCGGTTTCGATCCGGCTGCCGATATTGGCTGCCGCCTGGACGTCTTCTGTCCAGATTGAAGCCGTCAGGCCGTAGGGACTGTCATTCATGAATTGAAGCGCTTCTTCGTCATCCTTCACCTTCATGATGCCGACGACAGGACCGAAACTTTCTTCCCGCATGACGGACATCTGGTGGTTTACGTCCGTCAGGACCTGCGGCGCGAGGTAGGGCGTGCCGTCTTTGTCTTCAGAAAACTTGGACACATCGATATGCGATCTTGCGCCCTTCCGAAGGGCTTCTTGTGTCTGTTCGCGTACCCAAGCGGCAAACCGCGCCTGGGCCATTGGACCCAGTGTCGTTGCCTCATCGAGAGGGTTACCAAGCTTGTACTGGCTCGTCAGATCAACAAATCCATCGACAAACTTGTCATAGAGGCTTTCGTGGACATAAACGCGTTCAATACCGCAGCAGCATTGTCCGGCATTGTAGAACGCACCGTCGACAAGGTTCTCAACAGCATAGGACAGATCAGCATCAGCCCGCACATAAGCAGGGTCCTTGCCGCCAAGCTCAAGACCGAGCGTCGCAAAAGTACCGGCCAGCGCCTTTTCAATTGCCCGTCCACCGGCGACCGACCCGGTGAAATTCACATGATCAATCTGTCCCGAGCCGAGCAGCTTCTCGGTTCCCTGGTGCGTAAGCACAATGTTCTGAAAGACGCCGTTGGGCAGGCCCGCGCTTTCAAAGGCCTTTGCAAGCCGCTCACCGACCAGCAGTGTTTGTGCGGCGTGCTTCAGGACAATCACATTGCCCGCCATCAAGGCCGGCATGATGGTGTTGATCGCTGTCATGAATGGATAGTTCCAGGGTGCGATCACCATGACGATCCCCAGTGGCACACGCTTCAGATACCGTTTGAAACCCGGCTTGTCGGTCCTCTCAATGTCGGCCAGGGCCTCTTCGGCAATCTTGGCGCAATATTCGGTCCGCTCGATTGTGCCACCTAATTCGCCGCCATACCGGATTGGACGTCCCATCTGCCAGGCAAGCTCGGGCACGACATCGTCATTCATGGCCTTCAGCGCTTCCAGTGCCTTCTGACAATAGGCAACTCGCTCGGCAATCGGCGTGGCCGCCCAACTGGACTGGGCCGACCGTGCCGCCGAAATGACCTTTTCAACGGCCGCTCCATCCAGTGCAGGCCGCTCCGCATAGACCGATCCGTCAACCGGCGAGATCAGCTTGATCACATCTGACATTTTGAACCTCTCATATCCGCATCTTTCCGTGCGGCTTTTTCGAAAGTGACTGGCTCTTTGTTTTGGTGTTTTCGACTTCGCAAACTCTGAAAGGTCCCCTGACGGAGACCGATATCGAAGGCTGCCAGGTCGTCACGCACGCTCGAATCCGCGGGCAATCTCGTAGTCCGTCACCGCTCGGTCGAACTCCTCGACTTCCCATTCGGCCGCCCTGGCATAGTGATCCACCACGGCGTCGGAAAAGGTCTCGCGCAGGAACTTCGATTTGCGCATGGTCTCGCGCGCCTCGCGAAGCGTGTGAGGGATTTCGCGCGCGCGTTTCGCCTCGTAGACATCGCCTGTGGTTGGTGGATCGAGCGGCAATTTTTCTTCAATTCCGCGCAGTCCGGCTGCCAGCTGGGCAGCCAGCGCCAGATAAGGATTAAGATCGGATCCACCGATACGGCACTCGACCCTGAGCGCTTTGGTGTGCTCTCCGCACAGGCGGAAACCGGCTGTGCGGTTGTCGACCGACCAGACGGTCTTTGTCGGCGCGAAGGTTCCCTTCTGGAAACGCTTGTAGCTGTTGATGTAGGGCGCCAGAAAATACGTATAGTCCGGCGCATATTTGATCAGGCCAGCCAGATAGTGGCACATCGTTTCGGACATGCCGTAGTCGCCCTTGTCGTCGCAAAAGACGTTGTTGCCCTTCTTGTCGAAAAGCGACTGATGGACGTGTGAGGACGACCCCACCTTGTCACTGCGCCACTTTGCCAGGAAGGAGGCTGAGCGTCCCTTGGCCCAGGCAATCTCCTTTACGGCGTGTTTGGCAATGGTGTGGTTCTCCGCCGTATCCATGGCCGGAGCGTATTTGATGTTCAGTTCTTCCTGCCCAGTCTCAGCTTCACCCTTGGTGTTCTCCACCGGAATGCCCGCACCATATAGACCGTTCCGCAAGGGCCGCATGACGTCCTCCTCCTTGGTCGTCTGCAGGATATGATAGTCTTCATTGTAGCCGGAGATCGGTTCTAGATCGCGAAAGCCGGATTTGCGCATATCGTCGAAGCTTTTCTCAAACAGGAAAAACTCCAGTTCCGTTGCAGCAATCGGCGTCAGTCCCTTTTCGGCAAACAGGCCGACGACCTTTTTCAGCATCGCACGCGGCGAATGCGGGACTTCCTCATGTGTATGGTGATCGAGCACGTCACACATCACCATGACCGTACCTTCAAGCCAGGGTGTCAGCCGCAAACTGGCCAGATCCGGCTTCATGACATAGTCGCCATAACCACCCGACCAGCTCGTCGCAGCGTAACCTTCAACCGTGTACATTTCGATATCGGTCGCCAGCAGATAGTTGCAGCAATGGGTCTCTTCAAAGGCGGTGTCGACAAAATGCTGCGCATGAAAACGCTTGCCCATCAGCCTGCCCTGCATATCGGTGATACACACAAGCACAGTATCGATCTCGCCGGATGAGACACGAGTTTTGAGTGCTTCGAAGGTTAGGTTGCCAGGCATTATTGTTTTCCGCTGGTTCGTGGACTTGGACTATCTGAAGTTCATTGAATGGACTCCGGAGAAAGTCTTCCCCGAAGCCCGCAGGAACTGATCTCACCCGAAATTGTAGGGAGGACCTGCCTGGTTGATAACGTCATTATATTCCTGGAAGATCGAAATGATCTTGGCTTGAAGTTCACCTTCTGCGGCGATCTCTTTCCAGAAATCCTTGGCAGCATCTTCGACTTGTGCCCATTCGGCAGCCGGAACGGTGCGCAGTTGCAGTTTGTCACCCTTCGCACGAAGACGCGCTTCACCGCCCCAATACCACTGGTTACGATAGGTATGACCGGCCTCGGTCGCAGCCAGAACAAGTTGCTGGAGATGTGCTGGCAGATCTGCCCAACGCTTCTGGTTGACGAACCATGAGCCGATCCAGGCACCGGAAATATTGTTTGTCAGGAAGTAGTCCGTGACGTCAGCCCAGCCGACCGTGTAGTCTTCCGTGATCCCGGACCATGCCATCCCGTCCAGTTCACCAGTTTGCACAGCAACTTCGGCATCTTCATAGGGTATTGACACAGGTACAACGCCGAATTTTGACAGGAAGCGACCAGCTGTCGGGAACGTGTAGAGCTTCAACCCCTCAAGATCTGAAACCGACTTGATTTCCTTCTTGGTGTTGAAGTTGCACGGATCCTGACCGGCGGCGGAAATCCACGCCACACCGACCTTTTCGTATTCTGAACGCCAGATATCGGCGAGCCCGTACTGATTGAACAGAACTGGCACATCAAGAATATGCTTGGTCGCAAACGGGAAGTACCCGCCGAACTGGCGCAAGGGTGTCGGTGAGGCCATGGAGTCGTCATCGGAGTGGACGGCGTCAATTGTGCCGCGCTGCAATGCTTGAAACAGCTCGCCCGTCGGCACGATCTGATCGGCATAGAATAGCTCGATCTGCAACTCGCCGTTTGAGGCGTTGTTTACGTAGTCCACCATCGGCTTCGTCACTTGCTCGCCTAGCGCACCACCAGCATAGGTCTGCAAACGCCATTTGATGGGTTCCTGGGAAAGCACAGCGGGCGCGGCCAATGTCGTTGCGCCGGCGGCAGCAACGGTACCTAGTCCCGCATTCTTGAGAAAATTACGTCTATTGGTCATTTCAAGTTCCCCTACTTTCAGTTTACGGTCTGTGCGGTTCACCGTTTTCCGGTTCTGGGTTTTAACCGCTGCTCATAGTCCGTTTCCTCCAGACTTTATTGTTGTTGTCTCGCGTGTCGCCGCTACTTTCCGTAGATCAGATTGGGTAGCCAAAGTGCGATTTGCGGGAAAACCATTACGATCACGAGTGCCAGGATCATCACCAGAACAAAAGGCGTGATAGATCCGTAGATGTCACGCATCGTGATGCTCTTGGGCGCCATCGCCCGCATCAGGAAAAGATTGTAACCGAAGGGTGGCGTCATATAGGCGATCTGCGTCGTTATCGTATAAAGCACGCCATACCAGATCAGAATGTCACCGCGCGGCATGCCGAGGTCAAGCGACCCGACCAGAGGTACATAAAGCGGCGCAACAATCACGAGCATCGCAGTGTCGTCCAGGAATGTTCCCATAACCAGGAACGACAGTTGCATCAGGATCAGGATCATCCAGGGCGACAGGCCAAGCTGTTCCGTGAACAGGCTCTCAATGGCCTTGACGGCACCCAGACCATCAAACACCGCACCGAAGCCTAGGGCCGCCAGGATGATCCACATGAACATGCAGGAGATAGCGAGGGTGTTCTTCAGGCAAAGAACCAGAATGGCCAATGTCATCCGGCGCTTGAGAACCGCCGCGATCAGGGCCGTGAGGGCGCCGACAGCCGATGCCTCGACCAGGCTGGTTTTCCCCATCACGAAAGGCACCATCATCATCGCAAAGATGATGAGCGGCAAAAGTCCTGCCAGCAGCAAACGGTATTTTTCGCCCCGGGAAACATCCCGTTCGTCTTCGGAAAGCGCCGGCCCGAGTTCAGGCTGTATACGGCATCTGATCGCAATATAGACAATGAACATTGCTGCCATCATCAGGCCTGGTACGGCGCCGGCGAGCCATAGCTGGCCAACCGGTGCCCGGGCGATCATCGCGTAAAGCACTAGCACGACAGAAGGAGGCACAAGGATCCCGAGTGAAGATCCGGCCTGAATTACGCCGGTCACCATCCGTTTGTCGTATTTGCGTTTCAAGAGCTCCGGCAGCGCAATCGTCGCGCCAATTGCCATGCCCGCGACGGAAAGTCCGTTCATGGCCGAGATCAAAACCATCAGCAGAATCGTGCCAATCGCCAGACCGCCATTGATCGGCCCCATCCAGACATGGAACATCTTGTAAAGATCGTCTGCAATCTTGGTTTCCGACAGGACATAACCCATGAAAATGAACATCGGCAGCGTCAGCAGCGGATACCATTTCATCAATTTCATTGCGGCCGAAAACGGGATGTCTCCACCACCGGTTCCCCAGAGCATTATCGCTGCAATGGACGCAATGCCGCCAATCGCGCCAAAAACCCGCTGACCGGTCAGCAGCATCAGCATCATCGACGAGAACATCAAAAGAGCGATCATCTCATATGACATCAGATCGTCTCTCCCTTGATACGGGCAATGTCTTTCAGGAACTCGGCAAAAACCTGAAGGAGCATAAGAAAAAATCCGATGATCATGACCAGTTTGATTGGCCAGACATATGGTCGCCACGACGTTGGGCTGCGTTCGACAAATCCAAGAATTTCACTCGCAGCTTCCGGACCACCTGTCACGAATGCAACGATCAGGTCCCGATAAAAGACAAATGGTTCCTGCGTGAAGTGCCCCAGCGAATAAGCAAAGGAATTGAGCGCGCCGTAGAGAAGAACCCCGAGGTAAAAAAGTAGAAGCAACACGGTGAAGGCATCGAACCAGGCTTTTTTCTTCAAGCTCCAGTCCGCGTAGAAAAGATCCATGCGCACGTTCGATCCGAGTTGTATCGAATAGGGCCCTCCCAGAACGTAATAGGCGACCATAGCGAACTGCGCGACTTCCAGTGTCCACAATGAGGGACTGAAGAAAGTCTTTGAGACAGACGACCAGAGCAAGATGGCGGCCATCACGAAGATGCCCCACATGATGATTCTGCCAAGACCCCGATTGAACCCGTCGACAAACCGGACGTAAAGGCGGGCCGCCTTAAGCATCAGCACCTCCAGATAAGTCCGCTGTCCCCGTTTCAAGCGCGCCTGAAAGTACCGGGGCGAGCATCTCCGCCCAATGTCCTTCCTGCTCGCTTGTCTTCACCTCATCGTTTCTGATTTCAATCATCAGGCACGGCAATTGCCGGCTCTCACCGTGTCGACGAATGGTGTAGTAAACGCCATCGGACGGTGCATAGGGCTGGTTGTCGCCAACAGTCAGATCACCGCGGATCCTGAGCGCTTGAAGCACAGGATCAGCAAGGCTCCGGTCGCTTTCCGAAATCAAGCCGATTTCCCACGGCCTTGCTTTTCCTTTGTAGACCGGCGTGAAGGAATGGACGGATACAAGCGCGGTTGGAATGCCACGATCGAGTCGCTGGTTCAGCACCTTGTCGATCGCCTTGTGAAAGGGACGATGCACCAGATTGAGCCGGAAGGCCTTTTCATCCGCCGAGAGGTCACGATTGCCTGCAATCTGTGTGGTTTCACTCAGGCAGGGGATCAGGTCCGCGCGGGTTTCCTCACGGTTGCAATCGATGACCAGCCTTGAGACGGTTGTGAAGACCAGCGGGGCATTCAGGCTTTTCGACAATTGCCTTGCAACGCCAAGTGCGCCTGGGTCCCACGCGATATGCTCTGCCTTTTCCGCCTCCGACAGACCAAGACTGGTGTCGTAAGGCGGCGGGAAATGATTGGAGGCGTGATCGCAGACAAAAACGAACGGTCCATTGCCTTCCGCGTTTTCAACCGCAACAGCCCGGGTTACCCCTCCTGCCTGACCATTTTTTTGGCCGCCGCTTTGAGGGCTTGCACCCATTCCCAACTCCCTGAAAGGCTCACCGGAAAATTGTAATGTTTATTACAGGATTGCCGACTTAACTAAGTTCTGTAATATTTGATACGCAGATTGGGGCCGCTGTCAAATGAAAATCGGCGTCAAATTTTGTGAACAGGTTACGCCCATGGAACGCCCGCTTCTGGAAGACATTCGCGACCGGCTAGACGAATTCACCGCAACGGAGAAAAAGGCGGCCCATGCTTTGCTGGCCAATTATCCGATGCAGGGCCTGGGCACGGTTGCGCAGTTTGCAGAAGCTGCCAGCGTCAGCTCTCCAACCATCTTGAGATTCATTGCCAGACTGGGGTTTCCCGGTTTTGCCGAGTTTCAAAAGAAACTCCGCAGCGAACTTGAGAGCCAGCTCAATTCACCACTGGCGCGCAGCACCAGCATGTCCGATGAAAAAGCGTCCGACCCGCATGTCGGACAGCTGTTGGACAACATACGCGAAACCTTTGATCACTTGCCGAAAGGCGAGCTGGAAGGACTGACCAATCTTCTCTCGGATGAACGCAAGACCATTCATCTCATCGGTGGCCGGTTCACTGATGGTCTTGCGCGTTACATGGCAGCCCATTTGCGCATTGTCCGTCCCAATGTCACCCATGTTGCAGGCCAGCAGGGAAACTGGCTGGATCAGCTTATCGGGATTGGCCCCAAAGACGTTGTCGTCGTCTTCGACATCCGCCGGTATCAGGCTGAAATTATTCAGTTTGCCGAAGCTGCCGCGAAACAGGGCGCAACCGTTGCACTGGTGACGGACAGCTGGATGTCACCGGTCGGCAGGATCGCGAGCTATGTGCTACCTGCCCGTGTTGCAGTCCCGTCTCCCTGGGATTCCTCACTGGCGCTGATGGCAATTGCGGAAGTTCTGATTGCAGGCGTGACACGACAGAACCAGACCCGTGCCCAGGCCCGGATGCGGTCGCTGGAAACTCTGCGCAACGAAATCGACCCCTCAACGGAAGACGGTCGCAGCGGACCGGACATCTGACGTCTCAGCGACGTGGGACCATATCTATTCCAGCCGATCAGGCCGGTCTTGCCTGGCGCAGGTCGCTTGGCACGCTGCCATAGACGGACTTGTAGTTGTCATAGAACTGACTGGCGGAAGAAAATCCGGCCTGGAATGCGGCTTCCGACACAGAAACGTCGGAAGACAAAAGAAGTTCTCGAGCCCTGATTAACCGCATGCGAACAATGAATTGCTTGAGCGTGATCCCGAGCGTCTTCTTGAACATGTTGGATGCGTAGTTGGCATTCAAACCGCTTATCGTTGCGATCTCCTGGGTCGATACTGGCAATGATGTGTTCTGGATGACGGCCTCGATCATGCGCACCACATGCTCGGTCGGTCCCGACTGCCTGCCATCATCCCTGACCGGCCGGAAGTTGTTGCGCAAGTCCTTGATGCTTTCTTCAATGGAAAGCCGTCGCATCAATGCATGGAGTTCCATTGTCAGGCATTCGAACCGACCGAGATCCTTTGATTGATAGTCCTGATGCCAACGGCCCGGAATATCTCTGATCGCGAGATGTTCCGGCACAACCAGAACAGCACCGGACAGCAGTGCGCGCTGAATGCGACCAATTCCACGAAAAGACAAAAAGACATCAAGTGGAAAATACATGTTCGTAAGCTGGTAGTTGGAAGCCTGGACAGGGTTAAGATCGACAGTCTGATGCGGAATTCCAGCCCAGAAGAAACACATCTGACCCTCCGGAAGCACGACCTTGTCCGTTTCGAACCTGTATGTCATCTCGCCGCCTGTGAGCCAGTTGAACTCGACATGTCCATGCCAGTCCAGACCATGCCGAACCGGCACAAAACGGCGCATTGCAAACTGACCGAAGACAACAGGCTTACCGCCAACAAATGACGGACGGTCAGCATCTTCAGGTCCAAAAACAGAGCGAACGGGCAAATCGGGCACACCTGTAATTTCCGGACATTTTACTTTGATAACAGGATAGAATGTCCCGAACAGTCGTGCAATCTGATCTCACAACCAGGAGGTCTTTGCCCATGTCCAATCCAGCCAAGATTACCTTTGTCGGTGCCGGATCAACCGTTTTTGCCAAGAACATCATCGGCGACTGTCTGCTGCGGCCAGCGCTTACCCATGCTCATTTTGCCCTCATGGATATCGACCCTGAACGCCTTCGCGAATCCGAAATTGTGATATCCAAAATGATCTCCTCGCTAGGTGCCAAGGCAACGGTTTCCTGTCATCAGGACCAGCGGGAAGCGCTGGAAGGCTCTGATTTTGTCGTCGTTGCCTTCCAGATCGGCGGCTACGAACCTTGCACCGTCACAGACTTCGAGGTTCCAAAGTCCTATGGCCTACGTCAGACGATTGGCGACACGCTCGGCATTGGTGGCATCATGCGCGGCTTGCGGACCGTTCCGCATCTTTGGGGCATATGCGAAGACATGCGGGCCGTGTGCCCGGATGCGTTGATGCTGCAATACGTCAATCCAATGGCAATCAACACCTGGGCGATCAGCGAGAAATATCCTGACATTCGTCAGGTGGGTCTGTGCCACTCGGTTCCTCTGACAGCTGCCGAGCTGGCCGAGGATCTGGAAATTGACACAAGCCGATTGCGCTACAAAGTTGGCGGCATCAATCATATGGCCTTCTATCTTCACCTTCATGAAGTGCTGGATGACGGTTCAACGCGGGACCTCTATCCCAAATTGAAAAAGCTTCACGCGAGCGGAGCAATTCCGAAAACGGACAACTTGTGGAATCCCCGGTGCCCCAACTATGTTCGCTATGAAGTCATGCAAAAGCTTGGGTATTTCGTGACCGAAAGCTCCGAGCACTTCGCAGAATACGTTCCCTGGTTCATCAAGAGTGGCCGCAAGGATCTGATAGATCGCTTCTCGATCCCATTGGATGAATATCCGAAACGTTGTGTTGAGCAGGTGGCCGATTGGAAAGAGCAGGCGAAGGCCTTCCTAGGACCAGATTCGATTGAGGTGAAGGCCTCGCCTGAATACGCGTCGGAAATCATCAATGCGATCGTGACCAACACACCAACAACGATCTATGGAAACGTGCCCAACCATGGTTTGATCGACGCGCTGCCGAAGGGGTGTGCCGTTGAGGTGCCTTGCCTGATCGACAGCAACGGTGTTCAGCCTACACGGGTCGAAGGTATCCCGCCGCAGCTGACGGCCCTGATGCGGACCAATGTTTCCGTTCAGGAACTGACTGTTCGGGCGCTTGTCGACGAAGTACCGGAACATGTCTATCACGCAGCGATGCTTGACCCGCACACTGCAGCCGAATTGGATCTCGATCAGATCTGCGGCCTTGTCGATGACCTGATCAGGGCTCATGGCCACTGGCTGCCCAGCTGGCTGGCGACAAACAGACAGGCTGCCTGATCGACATCGATTTAACCCAAGACGCCCTCGCGACCATCGAAAACGGATTTGACCAGCACGATCAGTTTGACCACCCTTGCGAAACACTTTGCAAGGGTGGTTCGCGCTTTGGCGCGGACTTGTTCAGTCTGACGCTGATCTGCTGATTGTTCGCGACTTAGCGAAACCTTGTTCAAGAGATTGAACACCGCAGCAACGACGTGCTGTCAGGCCGGCTCAATTGCAGGCCTTGTCGGCAGATGCGAGGATAAGACACCCTTCCAAAGGGCCCCGCATCGGTAAAGCCCCTTTTTCGGCAAACCTTCCGATCCTCTTTCCACACATTCATCTTCTGGGATGAAAAGTTGTTCGCTCAAGAAAAACAACATTCCGTCAAAGGTTGCTATTTCAAACTTCCCGGCGGAAAACAGTAGCTTGGCGAAACATCTGAAGATGCTCAACAACTTCGTCCAGCCTATGTCACAAAACTGTTTTCACTTGGCTATAGTCGGGGCTTGGAAACTATCTCGGATCGCACAATGAAGAACAATGACTAGCCTGCCCAAGACCATCCGGGAAAATCTCCACTTTTTGTGCGCTGAAATCGATGGGCAGCTGATCCTTCTGGAAGCGTTCTTCCAGGATCCGACAGCCGCACTCGCTCGAAGGATCATGGACCGTGCGGGCTATGCCCACAATCTGAAGACACGGATCTTGGACGCATGCGTGCGCCAGATGGCGGGCGCAAAAAAAGACAACAGAAAACATCTGACACTGCGCAGCCTCGAATTTGTTGCCGTCGACCTGCAACGCCTTTCCAATCTGGCGCGCCAGTCACTGCGGCATGTGGAACGGATCGACACCTTCAATACACTGGTCCCGGAGCGGTACCCGGTAATCGTTGGACATGTCCGCAGCGGTGTCGCCAGGATCGAAAATGCCATTCATAGCAGCGACAGCAATCTGGCCATCGAAATTGGCCAGATGCAAAATAAGATCGAGGCCGACTACCGCAAGGTTTTCAAGGTCTACACACGGGAAATGCGCAACCCCAAAACGCAGCCGTCCGACATTGCCAACAGTCTGCTCGTCGCAAGCGAGTTTCAGCGTATGGGCGATTCCCTCAAATCCATCAGCGAAGCGCTGATCTCGTCAAATATCGGACAGGCGGTCAATTTTGAACGCTACTTCTCGCTGCAGAGCCTGATGTCCGACCTTGAGGAGCCAAACGGCGAACTGGCTATTGAGGCCATCGCAGAAACGCGGTCCGGCAGCTCCATCTCAGCAATTCGAAACACAAAAACCGAAACCGTGACTGCCGTCTTCAAGGATGGTGAAAAGAACAAGGTGAAAGAAGAGCGTCAGGGTGTTGAAAGCTGGCACTCTATCTATCCGGGCCTTGCTCCCAAGATCCTGTCCTATAAAAAGCGCAACCAGTCGGCTGCTCTTTTGATCGAACATCTGCCGGGCCTGACGCTCGAACATATTCTTCTGAACGAAAACGGAGATCTTTGCGACAAGGCACTCGCGCGCCTGTCCAAAACACTGCGTGACATCTGGAAACAGACCAGAACCAAGGAACCCGCCGAGCTGGGCAGCATGCAACAATTGTCTGAACGGCTCGGAGAGGTGCGCCGGGTTCATCCGGAGTTTCAGGAAACTCACGTCCGGTTCTGCGGAGAAGCCTTGCCGTCGCTCGACACTCTGGTCGGTCTGGCGGCAAAGCGCGAGGCGCAGGTGGCAGCCCCCTTTTCCGTCTACATCCATGGCGACTTCAACGTCGACAACATCATCTTCGACCCGGGAGAAAACAGGATCCATTTCATCGATCTGCACCGATCGCGTTACATGGACTATGTTCAGGATATCTCGGTGTTCATGGTTTCGAACTACCGTCTGCACGTTCTAGATCGCGAGACACGTAGCCGCATCATGGATGTCTCGCAAACCTTCTTTAAATCGGCACGGGCATTTGCCCGAAAACAGAATGACGACACTTTCGAATTCCGTCTCGCGCTCGGCCTGGCACGGTCCTTTGCCACCTCCACCCGTTTCATCTTCGACAAGGTTCATGCCAGACGCATGTGGCTGCGTTCCCGTTACCTGATCGAGAAAGCCCTTGCCTGCCCCGTTGGCGAGGAGGCCAGGTTCCGTCTCCCATTGAAGGAGATTTTCGTTGACTGAGCTGAAGATTGGCGTGGTCGGCATTCCCGGCAAATGGTCCACCGAAATTCTGGCGGAAGAACTTGAAGCCCGAACCGGATTTCGCTGTGTCATCGACATGGCCGATGTTGTGCTTGACCTGAAGTCCCGATCGCTAAGCGCCGGAAATCACAATCTCTGTGGTTTTGACGGCCTGATCATCAAGAAAATCAGCCAGGAGTATAGCCCCGCGACGCTGGATCGCCTGGATCTTCTGCGTATCGCCGAAGCTTCAGGTGTACGGGTGTTTTCCAAAACCCGATCCATCTTCAGCCTCGTCAACCGGCTCAGCTGCACCCTTACGCTTTCCGATGCAGGCATACCAATGCCCGCAACGTGCATCACCGAAAGCATCGACGAGGCAGCTCTTGCCGTTCAACGGTTTGGCACTTCGGTTTTCAAGCCATTGTTTTCAACCAAAGCACGCGGAATGACGCTGATTGAAGCACAGTCAGACGGTGACCGCCTCCGGCAGGACATCGCTGCCTTCAAGGCAGAAAACCCGGTCATGTACCTGCAGAAGAAAGTCAATCTTTCCGGTCGGGACCTCGGCATGGTGTTCCTGGCAGGTGAATATCTCGGTACCTATGCACGCGTTGCCAAGGAAGGCAGCTGGAACACAACCATCCATGACGGCGGCCGCTACGAAGCATTTACACCTGAACCGTCGTTGATAGATCTCGCGCGCCGCGCACAGGCCCCGTTTGATCTGGATTTCACCACGGTCGACGTCGGGCTGACGGACGAAGGTCCTGTCGTCTTCGAGGTTTCCGCTTTTGGTGGTTTCAAGGGTGCGCTCGAAGGTGCGTCAATCGACGCAGCCAGTCTTTATGCATCATATGCAATTGAAAAGGTGCGTTCGTGAGAAAGCCTCACCTTCAGGAAATTGTCGACGCACTTGCACCTGACCGGGCAACCCAAAACGCTGACCCGGTCTGCTTGAGCGTCGGTGGATTTGTGATCGAAGTGCGGTGTGTCTCCATCACCTTGCTGGCAGAACTGCTAAGATATTTTCAGCATGTCATTGTCGCGCCTTGCGAACCCGACACCGTTGTTCATGTTCTTGGCAATGCACAGCTGCCCTTTGAGCCTGAATATGTCGACTGGGTACGGGAGGCGAGCAAGCGCGGGCGCAAGGATACCATTTATGACTTGCCTGACGGCCGGTTGATCCTCAAGGTTCGAACGGGAGTTCAGTTTCTGCAGTCCCCAGCCTGGTCCGTTGCTTTCGGGCCTACAGAGCAAAATGCCAACCAGGTTATCAATTTCATCAACACGCAAATCCTGAACCGGTTTCAGCGCGAGGGCTGGCTCGCCTGTCATGCGGCGGCGGTCAAGACCAGTGACAAGGGTCTGGCCATTTCCGGTCTGTCCGGGGGCGGTAAATCAACCACCATGCTCCGCCTGATGGAGATCGCGGATACGCATTATGTCACCAACGATCGATTGCTCGTTCGCAAAAACGCAAACAAGACGGATGCACTCGGCATTCCCAAATTACCGCGCATCAATCCTGGAACCATCGTCACCAACGCAAGGCTCACGGGCCTCATCGACGAGGAACGGGAGGAAGAGCTTCGCAATCTGGAACCGGATGAGCTCTGGCATCTGGAAGAAAAATACGACCTCTTCATTGATGACATCTACGGGCCGGGCCGCATTTCGCACGAAACGCATTTGACGGATTTCTGGGTCCTGAACTGGTCTCGCGACAGCACTGCACCGACCGATGTTTCCGCAGTGAACTTGAAATCACGACCGGATCTTTTGTCCGCCATCACAAAAAACCCGGGGCCTTTTTATCAAAGATCGAACGGCGCCTTCTGGACTGACCGGTCGGCTCTGGAAGCAACCGCTTACCTTGATGCACTTTCAGACATTCGCGTCTGGGAAGTCTCTGGCCTCATCGACTTCGACGCATTGTTTGATGCTGGAATGCAATTGTTGGGAACTCCATCATGAACGACAGGTTCATCATTCTCCTGCGCCATGGCGCTTACCGGCAAAAACCTGGAACGCCAAGCGCACTGCAACCTTTTGATCTGACCGAAACAGGAAAAGCGCAAGCCAAGGCAGCCGGCCTTGAGCTGGCAGAACTCGCCAGGGACAAAAACTGGCACGTTTCGCCGGAAATCTTTTGTTCGCGCCAATTGCGGTCCTGGCAAACAGCAACGCTGCTCAGCAGGACCATGTCGAAAACGACGGGCCAAACCTTTGAGGTAACGGAAACAGAAGCCCTCGCCGAAAGGTCGGTCGGGGCACTGGCCAATCTCACCATTCCAGAAATTGAGCAAGTGCTGATGGAAGATCCCCGCCATGAAGCTCCGCCGGAAAACTGGAAATCGGACAGTCACTACAAATTGCCGGTTCAGGGAGCCGAGAGCCTGATGGAAGCCGGGGCACGGGTGGCCGACTTTCTGCAAAAACGTGTCGAAACAAACCCCCACGTGAATGGCCCGATAGCCCAGATATGTGTCGGTCACGGAGCAGCGCTGCGCCACGCTGCTCATCATCTGGGAGTGCTTTCCTTTCCGAAAATCCGGCAAGTGAGCATGCATCACGCCAAGGCTGTGATCTTGAGATTTCACCCGGATGCCGGCTGGAGCCATCACACCGGCGCCTGGAAAGAGCGCCGGGTTCTGGAACTCACAATGGACTGATTGGACCTCAAGCAAACTATGACGACCAACAAACCCGTTGCACAAATGCTACCGCCCATCGCTGCCAAGGATCTGACCGATCTGGGTGTTCCGAACAGCTGCGTTCCCTGGCCACTTGTCCACACAGGAAGCGAGCCGCGCGTTCACGCCAGGACCCCTGATCTGTTATCCAGTGTCGCAAAAGCCAATGCTCTCGGCCCCTGGGATTGGCCAGACAAACCAATAGTTTTTGTCTCGGATCTGCACGCAGACGCCGAAAGCCTTCTCCGTTCACTTGTTGCAGTGGGAGCAATCGTTCGCTTTGGCAGTGGCCTGACCGACTTTGAGTTGACGTCTTTCGGCCGCAGCTGCCAGATCGTTGTTGGCGGGGACTGTATCGACAAAGGTCCGAGCAATCTCGATCTGCTCGATAGCCTTTCAGCGCTTATGAAGCTGGGTGCAGACGTTGTTCTCCTGGCAGGAAACCATGACCTGCGTCTTTATCTCGGCCTTGAGTCGCTGACCGTCAAACGCGGTTCCCTGAATGCGCATATGTTTGTGCGTATGGGCAAGAAGGTCATGCCTTTGCTTCGGGAGGTCTTCGACAGATATGTCGATCCGGACACCGCATTGGACCGTCTGCCGGACGAAAAGGCCTGTCTTGAACTGATGGTGCCAGGCAAGAAGTGGGCAAAACAGTTTCCAAAAGCAGCTGCCAGCTTTCTGAATGACGCTGCAGTCAAAAAGGAAATGCGCCGGCTCAAGAAAAAAACATCCAGATTTTCCCAACATGCTGAAGAGCATGGCTTCACCATGCGACAGCTCTATGCTGCGGCGCTGGCGTGCAGAGAGCTCTTCATAAATCCCACAGGACAATACGCCTGGTTTTTTCAAAGCATGAAAGCTGTGCACCAGAGCGGGTCTTTGCTTTTTGTTCACGCCGGCGTCGATGACAGCATGGCCGCGCTGATTTCAGCAAAGGGTATTGCGCATGTGAACCGCCGCTTCAGGAAGGAGAGCCGGAAAGATCCTTTTGTTTTCTATTCTGGAACGATCGCCAATCTGGTGCGCACCAAATACCGCGATGTCGACCATCCGCTGACAGCCAGGGGTGTTGAAGAGCTGCACCTGGCAGGCATCAAGATGCTGGTTCAAGGTCACGTCAATCGACACAGCGGACAGGAACTGACTTCAAAAAACGGGCTGCTGCACCTGGAAGCAGACGTCACTCTTGATCGGCACTCCAGAAGCTCAGAGGGCCTTGAAGGCATTGGCACCGGCGCGACCATCATTCATCCAAATGGCAACATTCTGGGTATCAGTCGCGACTATCCGCATGCCAAACTGTTCAACCCGGACCACATTCTTCAACAACACGGACTGCTGCTATGATGGAACGTAAGGGCCGTTTCCGGCACCAGTCGCTTCAGGATAAGAAATCGATCCAGAAGATGCTCGATGCCATCAAACGCGGGATCGCCAAGGGAGAATTGGAGTTCGGGGACGAAACCGGCGATATCACACTGGAACCGAAGGGTCTCATGAACCTGCGTGTAACCGCGACGGTTGAAGATGACCAGTCGCGCCTCGACTTGCGCATCACTTGGACCAGCGACAGCATCGACCGAAAAGAAAGCGGCAAGCTCAAGGTCAAAGGAGGATAGAAGGCTTCAAGTCCCCCAGTTACGCGCTTTGACAAGGATCAGCTGTCAACTCGGTCCGGCACGACGCCGTTGGTACAGGTGCGTTCTGACAGCCAGTCCAAAAAGAACGCTTCGGCATCGTCAAGGTTTTTCAACGCCTTTTCCGAAAGCCCTTCTTTGACTTCGCCGAATTCGTGACCGGATATCCCGAGCACATAGGCCCGCGGTTTTGCCCCGTAGAGCGTCTCGCAAAGCGCAAGAACCGTCTGTGGCTTCAGACTGTGGCTGCCCAGAACTTCAGGAGCGCCTGCGGCAATTTCCTGGAAGGAAAATGGGTTTTCGCCTTCAATCTCCGCGTCGGCGAACACCACCACCTCATGGCCTGAAATCGTCAAGGCATGCTCGGCGACCAATTGATAGTCGGTGTCGATTTCCAACTCGGATAGTGCCCTGCCTGCCAGTCTTTGGGAGAACGCCGGGCCAAGTCCGTCGTCGCCACGCCCCGGGTTGCCATAGCCAATCAGGATCATCGCGCTATCCCGCTCCGGACGGTCGAAAAATGGATTGCCAACCGTATGTTGCTTGCCTCTGAGGGCTCATCTGGAAGAATGACCGCAAGTGTTTTTCATTTCTCATATGCATTGAGACCTACAGTCGACCAGACCGCCATCAGCATCGAACAGCTCCACCTGCAGCGGCATTTGACCGAGTGCATGCGTCGCGCATGACAGGCATGGATCATACGCCCGCACGGCAACCTCAACATGGTTCAGGAGACCTTCCGTGATCTGTTCCTTGCCCGATAGATGTTTGACGGCGACATCTTTTACCGCCCGGTTCATGCCTTCATTGTTGTGCGTGGTGGAAACGATCAGGTTGCAATAGGTCACCTGGTCGTGCTCATCGACCTTGTAGTGGTGAATGAGATTACCGCGCGGGGCTTCGATAACACCGATACCTTCTTCGCGCCTGTCCCCCTTGGCGATCAGGTCCGTGCCCTGCAGATCCGGATCGTGCAAAAGCTCACGGATCTTTTCGACACAGTGGAGGACCTCGATCATTCGGGCCCAGTGATTGGCGAGCGTGGAATTGTTTGGTGTTCCGCTCGTGACGGCTTTCAGTTCCTTGTGGGCAGCGTCCGCCAACGGCGTGTCGATGAAACTTGCCGTGTTCATACGGGCAAGCGGACCAACCCGGTACCAACCGACGTCAGGACCCAACTCCTTGATGAACGGAAACTTCATGTAAGACCAGGAGCGGACATCCTCGACAATCAGCTCGTGATATCTGGTGTAGGGCACCTGATCGAAGATCGTATCGCCGGTCGAACTCAAGGCCCGCAAAGTGCCATGATAAAGATCCAGGGCTCCGTCGCTCTCTCTCACAATCGACATGTAATTGGATGGGAAGGACCCGAACTCGGAAACAAGGTCCTCGTTTTCAAGTGTGTAGTCGCGCGCAAGCTTCACCGCGTCCTGACACCATTCAATCATCTCGTCGACATTCGACAAGAAATGGTCGCGTCTTTCGAGCGGCAGATTGCGATTGATCCCACCCGGAATGGCACCCGTTCCGTGCACCTTCTTGCCAGCCGTCGCCTCGATGATTTCCTGGCCGTATTTCCGCATCAGAACAGCGCGTTTGCCCAGTTCAGGCTGCTCTTTCAGAACTTCAAAAATATTGCGCTTTTCGGCAGGCGCTCCGAAGCCGAACAAAAGGTCGGGAGCTGCGAGATGAAAGAAATGAAGCACATGGCTCTGCATGACCTGCCCATAGTGCATCAGCCGGCGCATCTTCTCACCCGTCGGCGTCAATTGGTCGACCCCGGCGATCATGTCCATCGCTTTTGCTGCAGCCAGATGATGGCTGACCGGGCAAATACCGCACAGCCGCTGCACAATCACCGGCACTTCCCACATCAGACGGCCACGGATGAAACGCTCAAATCCGCGGAATTCGACAATGTGCAGCCGAGCTTCGTCGACCTCATTTTCCGCATTGAGGTGGATGGTGACCTTCCCGTGTCCTTCAACGCGGGTGACCGGCGAGATTTCAATCATTCTGGGTTCAGTCATCTCGAATTTCCAGCCAACTCTGGTGGGTTGCATCTGTGCGCCGGCGGACCGGCGACACTTCCAAAAAAGGGTTCAGAACGCGCCCTTAGTCGAACCTGATCATTTCGCGTTCAAAGCCGCGGAATTTTCCGGTCAGCAGTTTGAAGAGCGTGTCGAAAATTACATCGCCTGTCGGTGCACAGCCCGGGATCTGGTAGTCGATCTCCACCACTTGGGAGCAGGGATAGACCTCGTCGAGCAACAACGGCAAAGCGGGATCGTTCGGCACATTATGGGTCGTATTGCGGATGTATTTCCCGGTGATGTAGGCCTCGTCAAGGCACTCACGCAAAGGCGCATCGGAATGCATGATCGCGTTTCGCATCGCTGGAAGTCCACCCATGATGGCACATTGCCCGAGCGCGATCAGGATGTCGCAATTCCGTCTGAAATCGTGCAGCACATGCACGTTTTCCTCGTTACAGCATCCCCCTTCAATAATGCCGATATCACAGCGCTCGGTGAATTTTTTCTTGTCTGTTAGCGGAGAACGGTCGACGTCGACCAGTTTCATCAACTCAATCAGACGCTCATCGATATCGAGGATCGCCATATGGCATCCAAAGCACCCGGCCAAAGACGCTGTTGCTATGCGAGCCTTGGGAAGTTCGCTCATTTGCGCTTCTCCTCGATCTCATGGCCGATCAATCCCTTGTCGAACTCACGCTCACCGATCGGGACGGCGAAACCGACGCGCTTGCGGATGATGCAGCCCACTGGGCAGACTTCACTCGACATCGCATGATCGGAAACTTGCGCATCCGTATCGGCAAGGTTCTCACCGTTCACGGCGACCCGGCGGTGGATGCCGCGCCCGACATAGCCAAAGACACCTTTGCCATCGACATCCTGCGAGGCGCGAATACAACGGCCACAAGAAATACAGCGATTGGTGTCCAGCGCGATGTCGGGGTGCGATGCGTCGAGCGCACGGCACGGCTCCAGATATGGAAACTTGGTGGCTTCGGTCATGTCGAGCCGGTAGGCCATTGCCTGCAATTCGCAATTGCCGCTGGCCTCGCAGATCGGGCACAAATGGTTGCCTTCATGGAACAGCATCTCCACAAGGTCACGGCGCATTTTTGTAAGATGCGGAGTTTCGTTTTCGACTGCCTGGCCAGGCGCCGCCGGCTGCGTGCAGGCAGCGACGCTGCGGCCACCTGCCTTTACTGTGCAGACCCGGCAACTGCCCTGATGCCGTAACCCTTCGTGATCACACAAGCGCGGAATATAGACACCCGCAGCGTCAGCCGCTTCCATAATCGTCTGCCCCGCATGGGCCTTGATCTCCACCCCATCGATGGTGAAAGTGAAGCCGGTTTCCTTCTCTGTTCCGCTCATTGGGTGAAGTCCTTGTCGAAGATGTAGGAGCGGCGCTTGGCAATCTTGCGCGCGCCGTCGATCGCCGACTGAATGTCGAACGTATCGCGAATGCCATCCTTGCTCGGCTTGGAAACGGCCGAATAGACAAGCGGAAAATTCTTAAGCGTTGAGAGGATCGGATTGGGCGACGTCATGCCGAGACCACATCGGCTGGTCTCTATGATGGTTCCGGAAAGGTCCTTCAAGTAGTCAATGTCTTCAGGATTGGCGAGCCCCTTCTGGAACTTCTGGATCGCCTTCTGCAGAAAGACGTTCCCGACCCGGCAAGGCGTACAATAACCGCAGCTCTCGTGAACGAAAAAGGACATGTAGTATTCAACGATTTCCAGAATATTCCTCTGTCCGTTGAAGATGATGATCGCACCGCCCGTCGCCAGATCATCGAAGGTGAGTTTGCGATGGAAGCTGTCGCGGCCGATCATGGTCCCGCTTGGGCCCCCTACCTGAACAGCGGCAGCATCGGTGCCGCCAACCATCTCAAGCAGTTCCCAGACCGAGTGCCCGTAGGGCAGCTCGTATATACCCGGGTTCAGACAGTCGCCGCAGACGGAAAAGAGTTTGGTTCCGTGGGATCCTTCGGTCCCCATCGCGTGAAACCACTTGGCACCTTGATCCAGGATGCGCGCTGCATGGCAGAAGGTTTCAACATTGTTGACCACCGTCGGGTAACCAAGATACCCGCGACTGACTGGAAACGGAGGTCGCGTCTTTGGTTCGCCCGGCAGGCCTTCACAGGAACTGATCAAAGCGCCTTCTTCACCACAGATATAAGCACCGGCACCGAGCTGTAACCGGATGTCGAATTCAAAACCTTTGACGCCGAGAATGTCTTTGCCAAGCAGCCCGCGGCGGCGACGCTCCTCAAGCACGCCTTCCAACAACTCGCGCAGATAAACGTATTCACCTCGCAGGTATAATATTCCCTCGCGAGCGCCAACTGCCCGTGCAGCTATCGTCATTCCTTCAACGAGAAGGTGCGGGCGCTCTGTCAAAAGCACACGGTCCTTGAAGGTTCCCGGCTCACCTTCGTCGGCATTGCAGATCACAAAGTGCCTGTCGAGCTTCTCACTGGCCGCGAAACGCCATTTTCTGCCGGTGGTGAAACCGGCACCGCCGCAACCGCGCAAGCCGCTTTCTTCAACTGCATTGATGATCTGGCTCGGTCTCATGCCAACGGCATTGTTGAGGCCTGCATCTTCCGGCACTGGTCCAAGCAATACGGCCCCGGCGTGCCGAATGTTGTTTTCAACCATCCGCACGGCCCGCTCGTGCGCTGACAGTTCGTTAAAGCGATCGCTGACAAGGCTTTCAGGAGCCTGACCTGCCATCAATGCCTCTGCGGCCGTGCGAGCGGTCTCGGGTGTCAGGCTGGTCAGCATGACATTGTTCACCATGGCGGCCGGTGCCTGATCGCACATGCCGATGCAAGGTGTCGTCTCGAGAGAAAATGCCCCATCAGCGGACGTCTCACCGAGCTTGATGCCAAGAACGTCTTCAAATACGGCGACAACATCGTCCAAACCACAAAAGCGGTCGACAATGTCGTCGCACAAGCGGATCGTCACCCGTCCCTTCGGTGTCAAAGAGAGGAACGAATAAAAACTCGCAACTCCTTCAACTTCGATGCGCGTGAGATCGGTGTGCGACGCAATCGCATCCATGGTTGAGGGAGCTATGCAGCGATAGCGGTCCTGAACATCGTGAAGTATGTCGAGCATCCGGTGCTTGTCATTGCCGAACCTCTCACAAATGGCAGCGATTTCTGACTGCGGAACAGGAGCCACATTACAGGATGAAGCTGTGAGGCCGTTGGCGCCGGCGCCATTTCGACCGTTGTCCATAGTGAGCTCCCTCGTGATCCGTCCAGGTTCGCTTCCGGCTGGTAAATCGATTTGAACGAAATGCCTTTCACAAGGAATGACCAACACCGGGCACGTTCAATCGCCAGAAACTCCGATTGCTCTACGCTCCCAAAGATGGGGAGAAACGTCTTTGAGCCAGATCAAGATGCACGGAATAGGTGCAGGAAACACGCTGCTATCGTGACAAGGTCACACACGGCAATGCAATGGCCACGGTGCGTTGGTTTCCCCGCTGCTACTGGTTGACCTCGAAAGCGGTCCGCAGTGGCTTGGTCAGCAGGTCCGACGGCGCAACGCTAGAAGCGCTTCCGGTCCAAAAGGACCGGTGCGGTCACTATTGAGTGGCCTATGACCATTCAATCGTCAGCTAGGATATCAACGTCGCGCGATGAGCCAATGCCTGCTCGATTGTCTGGCGAAAGCGCGCAGCGACAGCCGTATAACCATCGTCCGTGCCGTGTATCTCGTCGTTCCAGTCCGAGACTTCGGGCATTGCCCCGCGACAATCGACCAGCCAGACGCCAGTATTCAACGGGTTTGCCGACAGCCCGGCCAACATGCCGTAAAGCTCATCCACGAGGTACATGATCAGATTGCGCCGCAGGGACTGGCTGACAATACCGCGCCGGTCCAGCGGGTCTCCCAGCCACTGGTTCTTGTCCGCATATTTGGGATTGCGCCTGTCCTTGCCCCCGGCTGGATGGTGCGGATAAGGAAACGCATAGTCATATCCATGAATAACAATCGGCAGATTGCGAAATCCGGGATCCGCTCTGATGTCGGAAATTACCTTCCTGTAGGCCGTCTTCAGGAAGGTCAGTTTTTCTTTCAGAACCGCGTGATCGATGTGCCCCGCAATGTCGCCGGGATTGCCGTTGAACGGCCGGATCAGATCGTAGAGCACGGGTTCGCCGGTGTCCGGATCAGCCCCGATAATGTCGTTGCCGGCGGCAGAAAACAGGAAGGCGTCAACATGGTCGCGCATCTTCCCCAGTGAACTCATGTATTCACGGCGCGCTTTTTTTTCAGGTCCATAAACCATGTTCTCAGCCGTGTCGCCGGCAGCTCCAACAGAATAAATCAGAAAGTGCCTGTTGAGCTGGTCAATAACGTCTTTGATCAGGACCGGGAACTGAAACCAGCTGTCACCTTCAGAAACCAGAACCGGACGGTTTTCGCCCGCGTTCAGCCGTCTTCGAAACTGGCTCTGCCGTCGCCATCTGGCCAGGCGATTGGCGGTACCCATCGCGTTTTCCAGCTCCTGAAGGTCCGGGTCCATCTCAACCTTTTCGGGGTCAGGAGCCAGCACAAGATCGAAACCGCCCTGGTTTTTAACAACAACCGAATACTTGAGTATCTCCTCTGACTGTTCTGCGAACGCGTCCGGGTCCGTGGCCGGCTCTTTCAACAAGAGTCCCAAATAGTCCTGATAGGAAATTTTCTCCGCAGTCATGCTCAAAGCCTCCCTAAATGAAATCGAAAAACGAAAAGAAATAACTCTACTTATTCTAGCATGCCCTTACGTTATACAATCAGTATTTTAGGTGCAACCTGACCTCATAGAGAACAGGGCACTGTAATCGCCGACCGGACGCGGCTGGTGCAAAGTTTCGTCTGAGGCAATCAAGTTGAGAATAAAAAAGCCCGGACCATGAGATGATCCGGGCTTCTTGGATGTGGTCCAGAATAAGGTCTGGCAAATTACCTTAGAGGTCTCTGACCGAAGGTGTTGATCGCTTCCAGGCGCTCAAGATTGACGATCGTCGACAACATCAAACGATCATGGGTCCAATCGGGTGGTTTCTGAATGGACAGTGCCGTCAGGAACACAACGGCGACGACAGGCAGAACGGCAAGACCCAGCACGCCCCAGTGAGGACGCACCTGTTTTGTGTCAAGCAGAGCTTCCACGCGTCGGCGCAATTTCTGCGACGGGGAACGCCGAAGAACCTTGTCCTGAACTTCGATCAAGGCAACGGCTGCGATGTCGCCAGTCACACGCTTTGCCGCCTGCTCCTGACGTTTTTTCAGACCCGCCTGCGCAGCGCGCAGCAGGCACATGCAATAGGCCATCACGTCGATGCGCTTGTCTTCAGTGACTTTCTGATCGCAAGCCAGTTCACGCAGACGCTCAACTTCGGATTTCCAGACATAGAAGAACGGGTTCCAGAAGAAGAACGGCCGAAGCGTTTCCAGTGCGATTTCCCAGGTGACATCGCCCTGCCTCACGTGCTGAAGCTCGTGACGCATCACCAGCTTGAGATCCTCAGGCTGGGTCAGAAGTTCGGACGGGATGACAATGTAGTGGCGACTAAGCCCCCTTGCGGAAAACGGCACCAGCGCCCAGTCGGACAACAATAGCTGAACACGTCCCGAACGGCGCCATTCGTGGCAATTGGACAGAAAGTCCGACAGACGGACAAAGCTTGAGACCAGCCGCAGTCCGAAATAGGTAAAGCCGGCAAGCAACAGGACAGCTATCGCGCCGCCAATGCCAGGCGAGAAGCTCAAGATGCCTTCGCTGATCTGCCCGCGCATACCAAGGATGGCCTGAAAGTCCTGAGCGGGCATATCAATGCCGCCGCGAATGTACTGGGCCACCACCATATCCGACAGATTGACGCTCGCCGCAGCTGGGACCATCTGAAGCGTTCCCAGGTAGTGATAAAGCGCCGCTGCAGCCGGAGACAGGATCAGAACGGCAAACAGGCCGTTCAGAAGTGCGAGTTGAAGATTGTAGGCAAGCTTGATGCCTGTGCGTGTCATCACCAGCTTTACGACCATCCAGATCAGTGCAGTCACAGCCAGCGTGACATTTAAGTCGATGTAAACATCGAGCATCATGTTAAGTAGCGTCATCTGTCCTCCTCCTGTCCAGTAACGCTCTAATTTCCTCCAGGTCGTCCTCCGAAAACTCGTATTCATCGACCAGCCGGGCCACAAGCGAGGCCGGCGTGCCGTCAAATAGTTTTTCTGACAGATTTCGGATGGAACGGGACTGGTAGGCGTCCTTGGTCAGCACGGGGGAATAGATAAATGTCTTGCCTTCTTTTCGGCTGTCCACGAACCCTTTCTCATCCAGGATCCGCATAATGGTGGCACAGGACGTATAGGCGAGCTTTCTCTCCGACGGCAGACAATCCAGAATGTCGCGCACGGAGCCTTCGCCGATCTTCCAGAGTTCGGTCATGAACTCCAGTTCGACTTCGGTCAAAAACTCGTTGCTTTTACGCTTTCTCATTATGGTCCTGCGCCTATCGCGGAATGGATGTGACTCACAGCGCCTATTCTTGCATCAATCTTCCGCAAATTACTATACTTTTAGTCGATCAAAGAACTTCGCCACGCCCGATACTTTACCGGGCGTGGCAAATGTTTAGACCTTCCAGAAGCAAAACACACACCAGGCAAGGCTAAGTCCCAACGCACCCCAGAGCGGGTATCCGATGAGGCCGAGCCAGGCCAGGAATATGTAGGCAGTGCCGAGCAGTGTGATGAAAAGGCGGTCACCACGCGTCGTTGTGAGCCCCAGCACCCCCTGGCGCGCGTCACCGCCTGGATACCGGATTTCTAGGAACGTCAGAAAACCGACAGCTGAAAAGATGCCGACAAACAAAAGAGCTGTCGGCCAGGTCCAGGCCATCCAACCAAGCATTACACCCTCCCCAGGGCGAAGCCCTTGGCAATGTAGTTGCGGACAAAGTAGATGACGATGGCGCCGGGAATGATAGTCAGGGTCCCGGCGGCCGCCAGAAGCCCGAGTTCATAACCGGCGGAGGAAGCGGTTCGGGTCATCACGGCGGCAATCGGTTTGGCTTCAACAGCTGTCAGGGTCTTGGATAGCAGCATCTCCACCCAGGAGAACATGAAGCAGAAGAAAGCGGCCACCCCGACACCGGATTTGATCGCCGGCAGGAATATCGTCGCGAAGAACCGCGGGAACGAATAGCCGTCGACATAAGCAGTCTCGTCGAGTTCTTTCGGGACACCGCTCATGAAACCTTCCAGGATCCAGACCGCCAGCGGAATGTTGAACAGGCAATGCGCCAGAGCAACTGCGATGTGGGTATCGAACAGACCAACAGCGGAATAGAGCTGGAAGAACGGCAGTGCGAAGACTGCAGCAGGAGCCATCCGGTTGGTCAACAGCCAGAAGAAAAGCTGCTTGTCGCCAACAAAGGAATAGCGTGAGAACGCATAGGCTGCAGGCAACGCCACCAGAACGGAGATCACCGTATTCATCGTGACGTAGATGATCGAGTTGATGTAACCCCAATACCAGGTTGGATCGGTGAAGATCTCGATGTAGTTGGCGAGCGTCCAGGTTTGCGGGAACAGGGTGAACCCGGCCAGGATTTCATTGGTTGTCTTAAAACTCATCGCGACGAGCCAGTAGATCGGCAGCATCAGGAAGAGGATGTAAAGCGCGGGAACCAGGCTTTTCATGCGCATGTTGGTTCTCCTCAGGACTTGTTATCGTTCAGCGTCATCAGCGTGTAGAACAGCCAGGAGGCGAACAACGTGATGGCGAAGTAGATGAGCGACATGGCAGCTGCAGGACCGAGGTCGAACTGACCGAGCGCGATTTTTACGAGGTCGATCGACAGCAGTGTCGTTGAGTTGCCGGGCCCACCACCGGTGAGAACGAACGGTTCGGTATAGATGTTGAAGCTGTCCATGAAGCGCAGCAGCACCGCGATGGTCAGCACCGTTTTCATTTTCGGCAACTGAATGAACCGGAAGACGGCCCAGTTGGACGCACCATCGATTTCGGCGGCCTGATAGTAGGCGTTCGGAATGGAAACCAGTCCGGCATAGGCCAGGAGCACCACCAGCGACGTCCAGTGCCAGACATCCATGACGATGATCGTTACCCAGGCGGCTACGGGATTCTGGGTCATGTCATAGGAGATGCCGAGGACATGGTTCATCGTGTATCCGAGGAGACCGATATCCGGCAGCGTGAAGATGTTCCACATTGCGCCGACAACGTTCCAAGGGATCAGCATTGGCAACGCCATCGTGACCAGGCAGAACGGAACCCACGGTCCTTTTTTCGGCATCGCAAGCGCGATTGCGATGCCAAGCGGAACCTCGATGATGAGGATCATGAAGGTGAAGAAGAACTGCCGTCCGAGCGCATTGTGAAAACGTTCGGACTTCAGAACCTGTTCGAACCAGTCGAGCCCCTGCCAGAAGAACAGGTTGTCGCCGAAGGTTTCCTGGACCGAGTAATTCACCACGGTCATCATGGGTATGAGCGCGTTGAACGCGACCAGGAAAAGAACGGGCGTGACAAACAGCCAGGCGCGTTGGTTTTGAGTTTTCATCAGGCACCCTCCCCCGGGCTGCTCGCCAGCCAGCCATCCTTGTAGAGGCGGGTCTGAGATTGTTTGAAGTCAAGCATCACCGCATCCCCCGCGGTCGGAGCCTCGCCTTCCAGAATCGCGTGAATCCGGCTGTCATGGGCAACGGCTTCCACCACCTTGTGGCGACCGATATCCGCGACCTTGCGAACCTGCGCGGCAAGACCTGTTCCTTCCTTGGAAACAGACACGAATTCCGGACGAATGCCGACTTCCGCCTTGCCATCGCCGGTGCCCGTGACCGGGCCCTCCAGATTGATCTGTTCACCTCCGAAAAATGCACCGCCGTCCTTGACGTCGCACGGCAACACATTCATGCCCGGTGAGCCGATAAAGTGACCGACAAAGGTGTGCGCCGGACGCTCAAAAAGCTCCACCGGAGTTCCAATCTGCACAACTTCACCGTCCTGCATGACCACTACCTGATCGGCAAAGGTCAGAGCCTCGGTCTGGTCGTGAGTCACGTAGATCATCGTCGCCTTGACCCGCTGATGCAGCTCCTTCAACTTGGAACGCAACTTCCATTTCAAATGCGGGTCGATCACGGTCAGCGGTTCATCAAACATGACGACATTGACGTCTTCCCGCACCAGACCGCGACCCATGGAAATTTTTTGCTTGTTGTCAGGCGAAAGGTTTGCCGCCCGTGTCCCAAGCATCTCGGTAACTTCCAGCATCTCCGCTATGCCGGTCACCCGGCGCTTGACGATGTCTTCGTCCCGACCTCGGTTGCGCAGTGGAAAGGCCAGATTGTCGTAGACCGTCATCGTGTCGTAGATGACAGGAAACTGGAACACCTGGGCAATGTTGCGCTTTGCAGGCGGCAATGCCGTGACGTCCTGATCGTCGAACAGCACCTGGCCGTCGGATGGGACCAAGAGGCCCGAAATGATATTGAGAAGCGTGGACTTGCCGCAGCCGGACGGACCAAGCAATGCATACGCGCCACCATCTTCCCAGGTCAGGTCGATTTTCTTCAGCGCATAATCGTCATCACCCGTCGGGTTCGGATTGTAGCTGTGCCGCAAGTTGGAGAGTTTGATCTGTGCCATGAATTCCTCTCCTCAAGCCGCCAAATCGCCGTCAGGCGAAAAGAAGAAGCAATGGCTCGGGTCCAGATAGAACGTGTGGACTTCGCCGACGAAATAAGGATGCACACCAGGTGACAGAGACACCCATGATTGTCCGTGCATGTCGAAATGAGCGCTGCTCTCAGACCCGCTGAGTTCGGTCACCTGAACATGCCCGTCCAGGCGCACGCTATGATGATCACTCTCGACCGGCATCACGTGGTTCGGGCGTATGGCAAGCGTATACGGCCCATCGGAAAGACCGGTTGCCCCACCCGAAGCTGTCCAACGAATGTCGTCGTTCAAAATGATCATGTCGCCCTGTTTCGTGACAGGTGCAGTGTTGATCGGCGGGTTGGAGAACACCTTGGCGGACTCAAGATCCTTCGGCTTGCGGTAAATTTCTGCAGTCGAACCGAATTGAACCACGTTGCCGTCGCTCATCAGAGCCGTGTTGCCGCCAAGAAGAAGTGCTTCTTCTGGTTCCGAAGTGGCATAGACCACAACGGCACCACGTCCTGCGAAAAGCTCTGGCAGCTGATCGCGAAGCTCTTCGCGAAGCTTGTAGTCAAGGTTGGCCAGGGGCTCGTCCAGGAAAACGGCATCGCTTTCCTTCACGATCGCCCGCGCCAGCGCGGTGCGCTGTTGCTGACCGCCTGAAAGCTCATGAGGCTTGCGTTTGAGATAGGGGTTCAGCTTGAGCAGCGCTGCAGCCTCTTCCACCCGCCCTTCGATTTCCGATTTTGCAACACCCGATACTTTCAAAGGGGAAGCAATATTGTCGAACACCGACATATGCGGATAGTTGACGAAAAACTGGTGAACCAGGCTGATGTTGCGCTTTTGCGCTGACAGGCGGGATACATCCTTGCCATTTAAGATGATCTGCCCGGAGGCCAGGCTGTCGAGACCGGCCATCAGCTTGATCAGCGAGGTTTTCCCGGAACCTGTTTCTCCAAGGAGAACATTGAAGTGGCCCGGGAGCAAGGTCAGGCTCGTTTCCTTGACATGCGTGATGCCGGCAACGCGCTTGCTGACGTTTTTGAGTTCTAGTGACATGAATAACTGCACCTGCGTCCGGACTGGACTTACTTGCGGCAATCAGTTGCCGCTGCCATCGCTTTCGGATCGGTGAAGGACCGGGGCCACGCCCCGGTCCAGTTTGGTGAGAGACTAAGCTCTCGGCTTAGTTCTGCGACCAGCGGGCAACGAGCTCGTCGTAGTTGACGGTTTCGCCCTGTGGCTTCTCATTGTCGAGCTTGGCCTTCGGAGCACCCGGCTTGGACAGCCACTCGTTCGGGTCAGACTCTTCGTTGAGACGCGGACCGCAACCACCGTAGACGTTGGCGCGCTCGTCAGCCTGTTGCATGCGGGCCATAACGATGTCCATTTCTTCCGCCAGTCGGTCCATCGCTTCCTGCGGTGTGAAGGCACCGGAGTTCACGTCACCGATCTGCTGCCACCAGATCTGGGCCAGCTTCGGATAGTCCGGAACGTTGACGCCGGTCGGAGACCAGGCCACGCGATCCGGAGACCGGTAGAACTCAACCAGACCGCCGAGCTTTGGAGCCCGCTCGGTGAAGGACTCGTGGTTGACGGTACTGTCGCGGATGAACGTCAGACCAACGTGGCTTTTCTTGGTATCAACCGTTTTGGAAACCACGAACTGAGCATAAAGCCAGGCGGCCTTTGCACGATCTTCCGGTGTGGAATTCAGGATTGTCCAAGACCCCACATCCTGGTAGCCGACTTTCTGGCCGTCTTCCCAATAAGGACCATGCGGGCTCGGAGCCATACGCCACAGCGGCGTGCCTTCGTCGTCAACCGTGTTGTTACCTTCGGACTTCGGCTTCACCATGTCGGCGGTAAAAGCGGTGTACCAGAAAATCTGCTGGGCCACGTTGCCCTGGCTCAAGGCCGGCAAGGACTGGTAGAAGTCGAAGCTGGCGGCGCCAGGAGGCGCATAGTTGCGCAGCCATTCGTCCCACTTGCGGATCGCGTAGACCGCAGCCGGACCGTTGGCAGCACCACCGCGAGACACGGATGCACCCACCGGATTACATGTGCCTTCTTCCATGCGGATGCCCCACTCGTCGACCGGGATGCCGTTCGGCTCACCCTTGTCGCCTGCACCTGCCATGGAAAGCCAGGCGTCGGTCATGCGCCAGCCGAGGTCCGGTGCGCGCTTGCCGTAGTCCATATGGCCATAGATCTGAACGCCGTCGATTTCCTTGACGTCCTTGGAGAAGAACTCCGCAATGTCCTCATAGGCAGACCAGTTGACCGGTACGCCGAGATCATAGCCATATTTTTCCTTAAAGGCCTTTTGCAGGTCTTCGCGGTCAAACCAGTCCTTGCGGAACCAGTAAAGGTTCGCGAACTGCTGGTCGGGCAGCTGGTAGAGGTCGCCGTCCGGACCTGTGGTGAACTGGGTGCCCATGAAGTCATCCAGGTCGAGCCCAGGGTTTGTGACGTCCTTGGCAGCACCGTTCATCCAATCCGTCAGGTTGTAGGCCAACTGAAGACGTGAATGGGTACCGATAAGGTCGGAATCGTTGACATAGGCGTCATAGAGGTTCCGACCGGTCTGCATTTGGGTCTGAACAGCCTGGACCACTTCACCCTCGCCGAGGATCTGGTGGTTCACCTTGATGCCGGTGATTTCTTCAAAGGCCTTTGTCAGAACTTCCGACTCGTAAGAGTGTGTCGGAATGCCCTCAGACAAAACATTGATTTCCATGCCATTGAAAGGCTCGGCCGCATTGATGAACCACTGCATCTCTGCAAGCTGCTCGTCTTTCGACAGAACTGATGGCTGGAATTCCTGGTCGATCCACTTTTTGGCCGCTGCTTCATCGGCAAAAGCGGACCCTGCTCCCGCAAGCACAGCACCTGCTGCGACTGCGGAGAGTAGATACTTACGCATCTTGATCTCCTCCCGTGAGAAATTTTCGCCGTATTTATCCGGCTGGGTATACTTGGACACACCGCCGCCATGTTGTCAAACTAATTTTTTAGTAGATTTTCATAGGATCTAAAGATCGGTATAAAATATTGAAAAATATGTATTTTTTAAAACAACTGCAACCAAAAGCATGCCTGAACCGACCGCAATTTCTCGCCAAGGCAACACGCAGTGTGGCACAAATTTGACGTTAAATGGAGTCAAAAACGGGGTTTCGGTTCTTTCATTTGAATATACAACCACCTTCAAATGGCGCTCACTTTGCAGTGCAAACGAAAAATATTAAAAACCCACGTGCTGCGTTTTTGTATGACCGATTGCAGATTTGAACGCTGTCAGAAACCGATTTGCGTCGCATTGTTTGCTCCCGATGCCGCGTCACCTATCTTCTCTTTCGAGACCTGAGCAAAAGCAGATTTTACAAACCCCGCCCCGACAGAACCGGAAGCAGCAATTTGACACACATACCAACTGACACTCCCGTCCTGGTGACCGGCGCATCCGGCTATGTCGCCGGTTGGCTCGTCAAAGAGCTGCTTGAAGCCGGTGTGACGGTGCATGCCGCTGTCCGCAATCCGGATGACACCGAAAAGCTTGAACATCTGACGACGCTTGCGGCAGGTACTCCCGGCCAGATCAGGTTTTTCGGGGCCGACCTCCTCAGCGAAGGGTCCTATCAACAGGCCATGGAAGGATGCTCCGTGGTCTTTCACACAGCGTCGCCGTTCACGGTGTCTGTCAGGAACCCTCAAAAGGAGCTCATCGACCCAGCCGTCAAAGGAACGCAAAATGTCCTGAGGACAGCGAACGAGACACAAAGCGTAAGCCGTGTCGTGGTCACAAGCTCTTGCGCTGCCATCTATACCGACGCGATCGACTGCGAAAAAGCTCCGGGCGGGGTTCTGACCGAAGCGATATGGAACACCACAGCGTCCTTGTCTCATCAGCCCTACAGCTATTCTAAGACACTTGCTGAAAAAGAAGCCTGGAAGCTGGCGCAGTCGCAAGACCGGTACAAACTCGTAACCGTCAATCCGTCACTGGTCATCGGCCCATCGCTTGCCAGGAAGCCGACGTCTGAAAGTTTCAATATCGTCCGTCAAATGGGAGACGGCACGATGAAACCGGGAGCACCGAAGCTCGGCATCGGCGTCGTTGACGTGCGCGATCTCGCCAAGGCACACGTTGCAGCCGCCTTTCTTCCAGATGCTGAGGGCCGCCACATCATCTCGGGCCACAACACCAACATTCTTGAGCTCGGCAAGGCACTTATCCCGAAATACGGCGACAGCTACCCGGTCCCTCGCAACTCATTGCCGAAGTGGATGGTCTGGCTGCTTGGACCGCTGATCAACGACATCTCAAGGAAGTTCATCGCCAACAACGTCAACGTCAAATGGCGTGCGGACAACTCCAAAAGCAAATCGGCCCTCGGTGTTACCTATCGCCCCTTGCGCACGTCCATGGAAGAGATGTTCCAGCAGATGATCGACGCAGACGCATTCAGGAAATAGCGCGTCAGTTGGATGATCATCTTTCCAGGTGCTTTGGTTAAACGCCCAGATGCCTGTCTGCGACTTCACGATCAAGCGCATCGAACGGACCGGACCAGACGTCTTTGCCCCGCTCCACGATCACAGCCCGGTCCGCAATCCGTGCCAATTCCTTGAGCGACTTGTCGATGATCAGGATCGAGACACCTGTCTGGTTTTTGAGAGCTTCGATGGCGGTCCAGATTTCCTGCCGGACGACCGGTGCAAGGCCCTCCGTTGCCTCGTCAAGGACAAGCAGTCTCGGATTGGTCATCAGGGCACGACCGATGGCAAGCATCTGTTGCTCCCCTCCCGAAAGAGAGGCAGCCTGTTGCCGACGGCGCTCAGCCAATCTCGGAAACAGATCCGTCACCTTGGCGAAATCCCACTCGCCCTTGCGGCTCGCCGCCACGAGATTTTCCTCAACACTCAGTCCGGAAAAACATCTCCGGCCTTCCGGAACGAGCCCGATACCCAGCCGGGCAATCTTGTGACTGGGCAGCCCATTGATACGGTTTCCGGCAAACCGGATATCACCCTGCGCCGGCAACATTCCGCAGATTGTCTTTACTGTGGTGGACTTGCCCATGCCGTTTCGTCCCATGAGCGCCACAGCTTCTCCTTCGCTCACGTGCAACGAGACACCGAACAACGCCTGGATAGGTCCATAGGAAGCTTCTATCTGTTCAAGGGAAAGGACCGATTTCATGCCTCGTCCCCCAAATAGGCTTCGCGGACGCCAGGATCTGACCGAATTTCCTCAACGGTTCCGCTGGCAATGATGCTGCCATAGACCAGAACGCTGATGCGGTCGGCGAGCGCAAACACAGCATCCATGTCATGCTCGACGAGCAGGATCGGAGCTTCGGCGCGCAAAGTGTCAAGAAAACCGGTCATGCGTTTCGACCCTTCCGCACCCAGACCTGCCATGGGCTCATCCATGACAAAAGCCTTGGGCGCCAGTGTCAGCGCGATGGCGACTTCAAGTTGCCTGCGCTGACCATGGCTGAGATCGGCAGTACGTTTTTCGACCACATCCTCAAGACCGACCCGCTCCAGCGCCGTTCGTGCTGTTTCCAAAAGGTCCTTGTCGGTCAGAACTGGCTGAAACAGCCGGAAGGCTTTGCCACTCGCTCCGACACATCCAAGAACGACATTTTCCAGAACGGTATCTTCCATCGCCAATGCCGAAACCTGAAAGGTGCGCGCTAGGCCCGCCTTTGCCCGTTTGTCGACAGGCTTTTGGGTAACGTCTTCGTCGAGAAGATGAATACTCCCAAAATCTGGTTGTACCGTTCCGCAGATCTGATGAATGAGTGTGGATTTGCCGGCACCATTCGGCCCGATTACGGCATGAACTTCACCTTTGCGCAGCGTCAAGGAAATGTTCTTGCTGACCTCCAGCGCCCCGTAATTTTTGCATATCCCTCTGGTTTCCAGGACCACATCACCCATGAGCAGCCCTCCGGCCGCTGACCGCCCCGATGATCCCGCCCTTGACGAAAAGCACCACAAGCAGCAGCAGGACACCCAGATAGATATGCCAATAGTCCGACAGGTCGCCCAGCACATGCTCAAGCAGAACATAGACGATGGCGCCGACGACCGGGCCATAAAGCCTGCCGACGCCACCAAGGATCACCAGGATCATGATCTCGCCTGACATCTGCCAGGAGAACATGGCCGGACTGACGAACCGGTTCAGATCCGCAAAAAGTGCACCGGCAAGACCGGTAATCGCACCGGAGATAACAAAGGCTGCAAGGCGCAAGCGAAACGGCATCATACCGACAGCCTGAACCCGCTGTTCGGATTGACGCGCAGCGTTCAAGGCAAGGCCGAAAGGTGAGCGTGCGAGGAGCGACGCGAACAAAAGCACCAGCATCAATAGACCGAAACAAAGTCCATAGAACTGAATAGGTGCCAGCGTGTTGAGGCCGGGGAAACCGTTTCGAAGATAGATCGAGACACCATCTTCCCCGCCATAAGCGCTCCAGCTGATCGAGAAGAAAAAGAACATCTGCCCGAAAGCGAGGGTGATCATGATGAAATAGGCCCCGGATGTCCGGAGTGACAACAGGCCGATCACAAAAGCCGCAAGAGAGGACATCACGACCGCCACAAGCCAGATGACCGGCATGGACTTCGTCCCCTCGATCACGAAGGGCCATTCGATAAATGGTGTGTAGGTCTGGGCGTGATAGGCCAAGATGCCCATTGCGTAGCCTCCGAGACCGAAGAACACCGCATGCCCGAGGCTGATCAACCCACCGAGGCCAAGAGCAATATTAAGCCCGACTGCCGCCATGGCCAGAATGACCGCACGTGTTGCCAGTGTGATCGTAAAGGGCTCATCTGCAAAGAAAGCCCAAAGCGGCACGAGCACAAGACCGGCGACAATCAGCAAATTGAAACCGTTTTCCCGGGTCATGCGCGCGCTCCGAACAGACCCGTCGGTTTCAGGATCAGGACGGCGGCCATCAGGATGTAGATCGCCATGGACGCCAGCGAGGCACCGACAGATGTGGCAACAGAGGGCTCCATGAACAGTTTCAACACTTCAGGCAGAAAAATCCCGCCAAGCGTGTTCGTGAGCCCGACAAGAAGCGCTCCGACAAGAGCACCTTTGATGGACCCGATCCCGCCGATCACGATGACGACGAATGCCAGGATCAGGACCGGTTCGCCCATGCCCACCTGAACGGACTGAATGGCCCCGACAAGCGCACCCGCCAGTCCGGCCAGCGCCGCGCCCAGCGCGAAAACGATGGTGTAAAGCCGGCCAATATCGACGCCGAGCGCAGCAATCATTTCGCGGTCATTTTCGCCCGCACGGATCTGAATGCCAATGCGCGTTCGCGATATCAGCAGGAATAGCCCGAGTGCCACCACCAACCCGACGGCAATCAGCGTCAGACGGTATAGTGGGTATTCGATACCGCCCGGCAGCGTGATCGGGCCGGACAGGGCATCGGGAACATCAAGAAAAAGCGGAAAGGAACCAAACAGCCACCGCGTTCCTTCCGAAAAAATAAGGATCAGGGCAAAAGTGGCCAGCACCTGATCCAGATGATCTTTTCCGTAAAGTCGCCGGATGACCAGGATCTCGACCAACGCCCCGGCGATGGCCGCTCCGGCGAGAGCCGCCACCAGCGCCAGTACGAAGGAACCTGTGGCCCCTGCAACCGCTGCCGCGCAGAACGCACCGATCATATAAAGCGAACCATGCGCAAGGTTGATCAGCCCCATCACACCGAAGATCAGCGTCAGACCGGCCGCCATCAAAAACAGCATGACACCGAACTGCAGGCCATTCAGAACCTGCTCTATGAGCAATAACAGTGACATGAAAATCCCGATGAAACGGCCGGCGCAGTCAGTGCGCCGGCCAGAGGAGTATTCGGTTACATCTTACACTCGGCCGCATATGCATCGGCACGATCGGTCAATGCAGTTGCAATGATCTTGTTGGTGTAGACGTCGCCTTCCTTGATCACCTCGCGGACAAAAATGTCCTGCACTGGATGGTGGTTCGGCCCGAACTCGAAGTCGCCCCGGGTCGAACTGAAGTCAGCTGCCTTAAGCGCAGCACGGAAGGCATCCGGATCGTTTACGTCTGCAGAACCCATTGCCGACAACAGCAGATTTGCCGTGTCGAAGCCCTGGGAAGCGTAGAGCGAAGGCAACCGTCCGTATTCGGCCTGGAAGCTCTCGACAAAAGCCTTGTTGGTGGCGTTGTCGATGTCCTTGTTCCATTGGCTGGTGTTTTTCACACCCAAAGCAGCATCGCCAACGGCCTGCAGAATACCTTGATCGAAAGAGAAGGCCGGTCCGACGACAGGCAGGTCGACACCGCTGTCGGCATATTGCTTGAGGAAGGAGATGCCCATTCCGCCAGGCAGGAAGAAGAAGACGCTGTCAGCATCAGATGCACGTATCTGCGCAAGTTCTGCTGCGTAGTCGGTCTGGCCGAGCTTGGTGTAGATCTCCCCGGCAAGCTCGCCATCGTAAAAGCGCTTGTAACCGGTCAAAGCGTCTTTGCCCGCCGGATAGTTCGGCGCAAGAATGAAGCTCTTCTTGTAGCCGGCTTCCTTGGCATAAGCACCGGCAGCTTCATGCAGATTGTCATTCTGCCAGGCCACATTGAAATAGTTCGGATGGCATCCCTTGCCTGCAAGTGCGGATGGCCCCGCATTGGGCGAGAGGTAGAATTTTCCTTGCGCGGTGACTGCAGGCACCACGGCCATAGCCAGATTGGACCAGATGATTCCGGTCAACACGTCGACCTTTTCAGACTGCACAAGCTTGTCAGCAAGCTGTACCGCGATGTCCGGTTTGCGCTGGTCGTCTTCAATGATGACTTCGATATTCTCGTTGCCGGCTTGCTTGACCGCCAGCATGAAACCATCGCGCACATCAATACCAAGACCTGCGCCGCCCCCTGAAAGCGTGGTGATCATGCCGACTTTAAAAGGTTCGGCGTGCGCAGACACCACACCGAGTGCCAGCGCGGCACTCGCCGCAAGGCTAAAGAATTTCATCTGTCTCTCCTGTTGGTTCCAGTGTTCCCGATTTCTGGATGGGCTATTGTTGTTGTCGCCCTTCACTCAAACAGACTTGTGTTTTTTCGCAAGGCCGATCGTGTTGTAATAAAGCACCTTTCGGAGCGTATGTTCCACATATTGCACGCGATTTTCAGTTTTCGCGAAGCATTTGAGCCCACATGTCCAGGTTCATCTGATCGCAGACCTTGGCTGACACGCAACTGAAGCCTAGTCAGACGGAAAATAAATTTCAAGCATGAAATATTAAACCTTAAAGAAGGTCATTTTCTGAAGCTTACCTCTGCTTGCGAACAAACAGACGACCAACCCGGATCGGTCGCTGCATTCCCTATAAGCTCGCGCTTGCGCACCCCGACCAGGTATCAACTTGAAAGGGCCCCTTAAAGAGCGAGAAATTGAAGAGAGAACCTTGTCGCTCAGAGCAAAACTCCTTTTTGCTTCAGGGCCCCAAGGCGTGGAAAGACCGGAAGTACCTCTCGGTCAAGCTGGAACAATGGTATAAGATACAGCGACATTTTTCGCCTGAAAGCGCAGGATTATGACAATGCGATCTGCATATTTGAAAATTGCACTCGCAAAAATCGCGATAGTTGTTTCCAGCGTGATCGCTTTCGCCGGAACTTCAGAAGTTGTTACGATCAAGCCTTACGGGCAGGACGATCAGCGATACCGCTACGCTCAAATTCTCCTGGAAATGTCTCTTGAGAAAGCCGGACAAACCGCTCGCGTTCGACAATTGGACACAGAACTCTCCAGGGACAGGTTACTGCAAGAGCTGATCGACGGTGAAATTATTCATGTTACGGCAGAGGCTCCGAAGCCGGGGTGGGAAGAGAACCTTCTGACAATCAGAATTCCTATAAGGAAGGGAATTCAAGGCCATCGACTGTTCCTCATCAACAAACGGGATCAACCAGCGATCTCGCAGGTTGAAACACTTGAAGATCTGCTCGCTTTTCCGACAGGATCTGGCGCTCAATGGTCGACGCGCCGGGTCATGGAGAATGCAGGTTTTCAAGTCGTCACGGCACCTGAATACAAGACCCTCTTCGATATGCTGAAACTCGGGCGTTTCACGACATTCAGCCGCGGCCTCAACGAAATATTTCAGGAACAAGCGGTTTTCAGTAAGACCAACCCCAATCTGGTCGTTGAAGAAACGCTTTGCCTGTTCATTCCCCTGCCGACCTATTTTTTTGTCAGTCCCAAACATCCAGAGCTCGCAAGACAGATCGAAACGGGGTTGAGACAAATGATATCTGACGGCAGTTTCGACAAACACTTTCTGGATTTTCACGGAGACGATATTGCGCGGGCAAAGCTGGAAGGCAGGAAGATTTTTTCGATTGCCAATCCAAACCTCAGCCCATTGACCCCGCTCGATGACAAATCGCTGTGGCTAGACCCGCGCAATCTGCGGGGCAATGCGTCTGATTCAGACAGCTGATCACGATCAGCCACACACATAGAGCCGCTCGGCGATGCTTTTTCTGCCTACAGTTTGACGTGGAACGCAGCGTGGAATTGTGAAACGCTAACCCGACTTACCAGCTCGTCCTGACCAGGGTCCGTTCATGTCGATCAAAGCAAGCATTTATCACCTTACGCACTACCGCTATGACCGTCCGGTCACGTTGAGCCCCCAGATCATTCGCTTAAGGCCTGCTCCTCACAGCCGCACCAGGGTACTTTCACATTCATTGAAAGTTGCCCCTGCCGATCATTTCGTCAATCATCAGCAAGATCCCTACGGGAATTGGCTTGCCCGTTTCGTGTTTCCCGAACCCGTTCGTGAATTCAAGATCGAAGTGGATCTGGTCGCGGACATGACCGTCTACAATCCGTTTGATTTCTTCGTTGAAGAACGTGCGGAAGAATGGCCATTCGACTACCCGGAAGAACTCCGCGAAGATCTCCTGATCTATACGCGCGCCGATCCAGCAGGTCCGCGTCTAACGGAATTTCTCGCTTCCATACCGAGAGAAACAGAACGCACGGTCGATTTTGTCGTCGGGCTGAACGCACGGGTTTCAAAGGAAATCGGATATGTCATCCGAATGGAACCGGGCGTGCAGACACCTGAAGAGACCTTCAACAAGGGCACCGGCTCTTGCCGGGACTCCAGTTGGCTTCTGGTTCAAACCTTGCGCCACCTTGGCTTCGCCGCGCGCTTTGTCTCAGGATATCTTATCCAGCTGAAGCCGGACCTTGAAGCGCTCGACGGGCCATCGGGAACGGATCATGATTTCACCGACCTTCACGCCTGGACAGAGGTCTACCTCCCCGGTGCCGGCTGGATCGGACTGGACCCGACATCCGGGCTCCTGACAGGGGAAAGCCACATCCCGCTCGCTGCAACGCCGCACTACACGAATGCCGCTCCAATCGTCGGCATGGCCAGCGATGCGAATGTCGACTTTGCCTTCGACATGAAGATCGCAAGGGTCGCAGAACACCCTCGCATCACCAAACCCTTTTCAGACGAAGCCTGGAACGCACTGAACAATTTGGGGGAAGAAGTCGACCGCATTCTGAAACAGGAAGATGTGCGCTTGACCATGGGTGGCGAGCCGACCTTCGTTTCCATAGACGACTTTGAATCCGCCGAATGGAATACGGATGCGGTCGGCCCAGCAAAGCGCGACCGCGCCGATGTGCTGATCCGTCGCCTGCGGGAACGTTTCGCACCGGGCGGGTTCCTGCATTACGGCCAGGGCAAATGGTATCCGGGAGAAACGCTCCCCAGATGGACGTTTTCGTTGTTCTGGCGACGCGACGAGAAGCCGATCTGGAATGATCCGGATCTGATTGCCGATGAGGGTCGGGAAACCGGTGCCGATGCCGAAAAGGCGCAAGCCCTGCTCAATGGCATGGCAGAAAATCTTGGTCTCGAAACCGACTATGTGGTTCCGGCATTTGAGGATCCGGCTGTGTGGCTCGTCAAGGAGGCGGGCCTTCCAGCGAATGTCACGCCGGACAATTCGGAACTGGAAGACGCAGAGGCGCGCCATCGCATCGCACGCGTGTTTGACCGAGGCCTGGCAACGCCGTCCGGTTACGTTCTTCCCGTACAACGCTGGCAATCGAAAGCGGCAGGTAAGGGGTGGCGCTCAGAACGCTGGAACCTCAGGCGTGACGCCCTGTTCCTGGTTCCGGGTGACAGTCCGGTCGGGTATCGAATTCCACTTGAATCCTTGCCTCATGTTCCCCCAGCTCAATATCCCTACACAAACATCATGGACCCGACATTGCCACGGGAGCCCTTGCCCGACTTTCCTGTCGGAAAGCGGGGTGACAGGCCTCAGGGAGTTGCACATTTCACCGCAGGTGGCGCACAGCAGGACCGGCGCGAGCAGCAACTGACAAATGACGAGTTGGGCGAGGCCGCCGTGCGGACGGCACTGTCGGTAGAGCCGCGCGACGGTAGGCTCTGCGTCTTCATGCCACCGGTCGAACGTCTTGAGGACTACCTGGAACTTGTCTCGGCGGCGGAAACCGCCGCTACCGATATGAATTTGCCAGTTCACATCGAGGGCTACCCCCCTCCAACCGACCCCCGCATGAATGTCATCCGCGTTGCCCCCGACCCGGGCGTCGTGGAAGTGAATATTCATCCGGCGACGAGCTGGAAGGACTGCGTCGCCATAACTGAAGGCGTCTATGAGGACGCGCGCCAATCCCGCCTTGGCGCTGAAAAGTTCATGATCGACGGTAAGCATACCGGCACCGGAGGCGGTAATCATGTGGTCGTCGGCGGTGCAACGCCTTTGGACAGCCCTTTCCTGAGGCGGCCGGACCTGTTGCGCAGCCTGATCCTGCACTGGCAAAGACGGCCCAGCCTGTCTTATTTGTTTTCCGGTCTTTTCATCGGTCCGACCTCACAGGCACCACGGGTCGATGAAGCTCGCCACGACGGGCTTTATGAACTGGAAGTGGCCCTGTCACAGATCCACCGTCCCAACGAAGGTCCCGCACCTTTCCCATGGCTGGTCGACAGATTGCTGCGAAACCTTCTTGTCGACGTCACCGGCAACACGCACAGAGCCGAAATTTGTATCGACAAGCTCTATTCACCGGACGGCCCGACCGGACGTCTCGGACTGGTGGAATTTCGAGGCTTCGAAATGCCGCCTGACCCGCGCATGAGCCTTGCACAACAGCTGCTTCTGCGTGCGCTGATTGCCCGTCTCTGGCAGCACCCATTGTCAGGCAATTTGACCCGCTGGGGAACAGCCCTGCATGATCGCTTCATGTTGCCGCACTATGTCTGGACTGACTTCCTTGAAGTCCTGAAAGACCTGGAACACCACGGTTTTTCGATGCGGCCCGAATGGTTCGAGGCGCAAGCCGAATTCCGCTTTCCATTCTGTGGTGAAATCGAGGTGGAAGGTGTGCATCTTGAGTTGCGCCAAGCCTTGGAACCCTGGCACGTGCTTGGCGAAACAGGAGCGATTGGCGGGACTGTCAGATACACGGACAGTTCAACCGAACGTCTGCAGGTCAAGCTGACGACCAGTGACCCGGACCGTTACACCGTGACGTGCAATCGCCGAATGATGCCATTGCAGAAAACGGAAACGAATGGCGTTTCCGTCGCCGGCGTTCGGTATAAGGCCTGGCAGCCTGCCATGGCTCTGCATCCCGTGCATCCGGTTGATGCTCCGCTGACATTCGACATATTCGACACGTGGAGCGGACGCGCTCTGGGGGGCTGTGTTTATCACGTCGCGCACCCTGGCGGGCGCAACTACGAGACGTTCCCGGTCAATGGCAACGAGGCCGAGGCAAGGCGGCTCGCCCGCTTCGAGGCCCATGGTCATTCACCTGGTCTATATATGCCAACAGCAGAGCACCCACATCCGGAGTTTCCTTTGACCCTAGACCTGCGCAGGCCTCAAAATGTATAAGGACGATCCGCGTTCATCGAAAAGTGCTTGAATACGGATAGGGTTATGTCAGCGGGCCGAACAACGGCTTCGGCTCGGGAACACGCAGATGAGTCTTGACGAAAACGCAGAGGCTGGAGCGCCTGGATATGCCTTGTTGAAGGCATACCGGCCCTTTCCGGGCGTTTCCGATGAGCTTCTGGATCCTCAAGGAAGAGTCCGTCCAGTCTGGCGCCCCTTCCTGAACCACCTGTCTTCGCTCACGTCAGAAGAGATCAGTGACCGCTTTGCCAGGGGCAACCAGTATCTGAACGATGCGGGGGTTTATTTCCGTCAATACGGTCAGGAAGGTGCAAATGAGCGCGAATGGCCGCTCAGTCATATTCCCGTTGTCATAAGCGAAGACGATTGGCAGGTGATTGCCGAAGGTCTCGTTCAGCGGGCGGAACTCCTGGAACAGGTGGTTGCAGATCTCTATGGCGACAACAGGCTTGTCAGCGAAGGATTTCTGCCCGCCAATCTGATCGCAAAAAGCCCGGAATGGCAGCGCCCGCTTGTTGGCATAAAACCGAACTCGGGACAGTTCCTGCATTTCCTTTCCTTTGAGATCGGCCGTGGTCCGGACGGCACCTGGTGGGTGCTTTCCGATCGAGCGCAGGCACCCTCAGGCGCCGGGTTCGCGCTGGAAAATCGTGTCGCAACAGGCCGCGTATTCAATGAGTTTTTTGCCAAGGCCAACGTTCATCGACTGGCTGGTTTCTTCCGACGGTTCAGAGACCATCTTGTGGATTTGCGCGATGAAAGCGACAGTCGGGTATCGATCCTCACGCCGGGCCCATTGAACGACACGTATTTTGAGCATGCCTATATTGCCCGATACCTCGGCTTCATGCTGTTGGAAGGCGAAGATCTCACGGTCGAAAACGAACGCCTGATGGTAAGAACCGTTGCAGGCCTCAGACCGGTCAGCGTTCTTTGGCGCAGACTGGATGCGGCCTGGTCCGATCCGATGGAACTGAACGAGAACTCTCACATCGGAACACCGGGTCTGGTGGAAGCAGTCCGTCGCGGCTCCGTCACAATGGTCAATGCGCTCGGCACCGGCATTTTGGAAACCAGGGCCTTGCTCGCCTTTCTGCCGCGTATCAGCGAGCACCTTCTGGGTGAAACCCTGAAACTTCCAAACGTTGCGACTTGGTGGTGTGGAGAAGCGACGACACGCTCTTATGTGAAAGAGCACGCCGAGAGCATGATGTTCAGCCCTGCACTTTCAACGGCTCTGCCCTTCGCTTCTGCGCAGACTGACTTTATCGGCAAGGACTTCCACAAGTTCCACAAGGGCGTGCTTGATACCTGGATCGACAACAAGCGCGACGCTTTGATCGCCCAGGAAGCAGTCACGCTTTCCACGACCCCTGCCTATTTCGAAGAGCAACTCGTGCCAAGGCCGATGAGCCTTCGCGTTTTTCTGGCAAGAACAGAAAAAGGCTGGGAAGTCATGTCCGGAGGCTTTGCCCGGATCGGCCGGACCGAAGATGCAAGCGCGATTGCAATGCAAGCGGGCGGATCGGCGGCGGATGTCTGGATTGTTGGTGGCAAGAGACCTGCAAAAGACACTTTGCTTCACCAGACTGAGTCCCCTTATTTCAAATCTCAACCAGGGGCGTTGCCGTCACGGGCAGCTGATAACCTGTTCTGGCTGGGCCGCTATGTGGAGCGGGCTGAAGGCGCTGTCCGGCTGCTGCGTGCCTATCATGCAAGACTGATGGAAACGGCTGATCCCGATGCGCCGCTGGTTTCCCAGACGGCGGACTATCTGGAAAAGATAGGCGTTACACCTGAAGACCCGGTACCCGACGCGCTGATTGCGATGCTTCAATCAGCCGTTTCAAGTGCGGGCAAGGTCCGCGACCGCTTCTCGGTCGATGGATGGCTCGCCTTGAACGATCTGGCCCAAACCGCGAACGGTGCCAAACGCGCGATGCGCCAAAACAGCGACATCCCACGCGCCATGGGTTTGCTCCTGCGAAAGATCACGGGCTTTTCCGGCCTCGTCCATGAAAACATGTACCGGTTCACCGGTTGGAGATTCCTGAGCATAGGCCGGGCACTAGAACGAGCCCACAGGATGACGGACCTCTTGTCCGTTTTCACCGAGCCTGATGCTCCGGAAGGCTCGTTGGAACTGCTTCTGGAGGTCGGTGACAGCGCAATGTCGATGAGCCGCCGTTACGCGGTGTCGCTCAGCAAGGCAACCGTTCTGGATCTTTTGGCGATGGACGGGAAGAACCCCAGAGCGGTGCTTTATCAGCTGACAGACATAAAAGATCATATTGACGACCTGCCAGGTGAAACGGAGCATGGGCATCTGTCTGACCTTGCCCGCTCGGTGCTGCAAATTCACACCAGCCTTGCCATAGCGTCGCCCGAAACGCTGAATCCGGCAGCCCTTAGCGAGCTGCGTGACCAGATTGCCTATCTCTCCGTGGAACTGACTGATGCCTATATTCGTTAGCGCCGGGGCGTTGCACACAACTCCTTCCAAGTGAGGTCAAACGTGCTCTACGACGTCGCCCTGGAAATCACCTATGACTACGCCAGTCCGGCAAATTCGGGGCGCCATGCGCTGCGTTTGATGCCCGCGACGATCACTGGCGAACAAAGACTGATATCCGGTCAGATTCAATTGGCTCCGGGGCCCTCCGAGCGTCACGACCGCACAGACTTTTACGGCAACGCGGTGACCGATGTGGCCTACCGCAAGACCCATAGCGAATTGACATTCAAGCTCAAGGCGCGGATCGACCGCACCGCCTTTACCGAGGAACTTGATATCTCACCGCCGCTCAACAATCTCGGCAGGGAACTGGCGGTGATACAGTCCCTCCAGCCAGAAGCCCCTGTGCACTTCACGTCGGTCTCTCCGAGGTTGCCGCTGGATCCGGTCTTTGCTGTTTATGCCGAAGAGCATGTGAACCCGAACATGAGCGCATGTGCTGCGGTTGAAGCCATTGGCAAAGCATTGCACAAGGATATGCACTTCGACGCGGACGCAACCACGGTGGACACGCCGGCCCTTGAAGCCTTCGAGCGTCGGCATGGCGTTTGTCAGGACTATTCGCATATCATGATCGCCTGCCTCAGGAGCATCGGCATTCCGGCAGGATATGTCAGTGGCTTTTTAAGAACGATCCCGCCAGAAGGCCAACCTCGCCTGGAAGGTGCTGATGCGATGCACGCCTGGGTACGGGCCTGGTGCGGGATTGAGGTCGGCTGGATCGAATACGACCCCACCAATGCAACGCGCGTGGGTCAGGACCACATTGTCGTCGCCAGGGGACGTGACTATGGAGATGCAGCGCCGGTCAAGGGTGTGTTGCGCACTGCTGGGTCGCAAACGACTGATCACAAGGTGGATGTCATCCCGCGCTGAGGCTTCGAAACATGAAGCTGGAGTAAACAACATCGCGATAATCGAAAGATATCCCCCAAAGAGCGCCTGACACCTGTTCCAATGTGATCGGTTTTGATAAAATCTGATCAGCGACCATTGGGCCGGGAGCTGCATGATGCGTGCATTTATCTGTGCAATTGCCTTTCTCGTTTTATCTTTCGGCAACGTGCAGGCCGACTACGACCAGTCGAAAGACTGGTTTAATTCGCTCAGTCGAAACGAGCGTATTCGCCTGCAGTTCCTGTTGGTCTTTACCGGTGATTATGCGGCCATTGTCGACGGAGCCTTCGGGCCGAAGACCTATGGTGCGCTTATGGAATTTCAACGAAATCGGGAATTTCGGCGAGATGGGGTCCTGGAGACCGAGGAGTTACAAATCCTGCATAGGGACGGACTTGATCTGGTCAAACGTGTCGGCTTCAGAACCCGGAACGATCCGACCGCCGGCATCACGCTCGGCATCCCCGTCAGCTTGTTCGACCCACCCAAGAAATCCGAGCGCGGACACCTCTGGCGCGCTTTTGACGGAAGCATCGAACTGGAGACGCTGCGCGTTGACGGTCAACGATCCGACTATGAAGCTCTCTATCGTCGCCTGACCTCGACCGAAGATGGCCGGACGATCGAAAACAAGCAGTTCCGCAATGATTTTTTTGTTGTGTCGGGCACACAAAACGGCCGTGACTTCTATCTGCGCATGATGAGAACCGGTGCGGACAGCCGCGGCTTCTCGCTCTTCTGGCAACCCAAACATGCAGTGTTCATGGATCGGGTTGCCATTGCAATGTCCAACAGCCTGACGTTCTTCGACCGCTCGGCGACGGGCCGGATGGACGCGGTGACATCGGCCCCTGCTCTGGACAACGCGCCGGACAGCGAAAACCGGTTGGGAGAACTCTCCGCTGGAAGCACTGCATCGACATCGGACGAAACCGGTTCATCAACCGGTTCCGGCTTTTTCATCACACCAGATGGGCACGTGGGAACAAATGCTCATGTCGTCGGCAACTGCGACAATCTCGAAGTCGCAGGATATGGCTCGGCGGCCTTGGTTGCTTCCGACACGACCAACGACCTTGCGATCATTCAGCTCGACAGCAAAAAGGCTGATCACTTTGCTCAGTTCCGTGCCAAGCAACCCATTGTGCGCGGCGAGGAAGTGTTTGTCCTGGGCTACCCGTTTGCACAGATCCTGGACAACAATCTGAACTTCACCTACGGGATCGTCTCGGCACTTGCCGGTGTGAGCGGTGACATTCGGCACTTCATGGTGTCTGCGCCCGTACAGCCAGGCAATTCCGGTGGACCGGTTCTCGATCGGACAGGTGCCGTCATCGGCACGGTGCTCTCACGCCTCGACAAATTGAAAACCCTCAAGGTCGCCGGTGACCTTCCGGAGAACGTCAATTTCGCCATTCGCGGCCGCTTGATGGCTGAATTCATGGAAAGCCTTGGCCTTGCGCCTTCCTACAACACTGTAACCAGCATCAAGACCCCTACCACGATAGACCAGGAAGCTGCTCGCTATACGGTTCAGGTTCTGTGCAGGAACTGAAGCTGCGTCGACGCTGCTTGCATCCATCGTCAAGCAATCTCACCAACGTCGTAGCGGCTGCTCAAGTTAGCGAACAGCCTGGTCCTTGTTGTCGAAGAAGTGCATCCGGCTTTCGTCGAAACGAAGGCCTACACGTGATCCTTCTTCCACCTGATCGCTTCCACTGATCCGCACCAGTACGGTTTCAAGTCCGTCGAGTGCCACATAGAGGAAGGTGTCGGCACCAAGATATTCGGCAACTTCGACCGTGCCTGTGCAATGTCCTTCGTCCGTCGCAACAATACTCATATGTTCAGGGCGAATGCCAAGCTTGACAGGTCTTTGAGGGTTGTCCTGGTGGGGGTAGTGCCCGCCTCCGTGACCTTGAAGCGAGAACTGATCTCCCTCGACCGAACATGGCAGCACATTCATTTTGGGAGAGCCGATAAACTGGGCCACAAACAGATTGTCCGGGCGCTCATAAAGCTCGCGCGGTGAGCCCACCTGTTCGATCCGTCCCGCTTGCAGGACAACGATCTTGTCCGCCAGCGTCATGGCTTCGACCTGATCGTGCGTCACATAGATCATCGTGGTCCCGAGGCTCTTGTGAAGCCTTGCAACCTCGAAACGCATTTCGACCCGAAGCGCCGCATCAAGGTTGGACAGCGGTTCGTCGAAAAGGAACGCGCTCGGTTCACGGACGATCGCCCGGCCAATGGCAACACGCTGTCGTTGACCGCCGGAAAGCGCCTTTGGCCGGCGATCGAGGTATTCGTCAAGCTTGAGCACATCTGCCGCCGCATTGACCTTCTTGTCGATTTCATCCTTTGGCAGGCCTGCGGTTTTCAGACCGAAACCGACATTCTCACGCACAGACATATGCGGATAGAGCGCATAGGACTGGAACACCATGGACAGGCCTCGGCCGGACGGTGGCAGAGCAGTGACGTCCTTGCCGTCAATTTCGATCTCGCCCCGGCTGGTTTCCTCCAGTCCGGAGATCAACCGCAGCAATGTCGATTTACCGCAGCCTGACGGACCGACAAAAATCACGAATTCGCCGTCCTGGATATCCAGATCGATACCCTTGATGACCTGAAGACTGCCGAACCACTTTTCGACCTTGTTGAGCTGGATCGCTCCCATGACATTAAACCCCGCTCGTTAAGCTGCCTGTTCTTGGTGTGAGGGCGACGCCCAGGTTAGCCAGATGGCTGCCGTCCATGAGAAGGTGCCTCCTCCGGCTCCGGCACCGTTTTCCGGGCTGAAATACTCGGCAAAACCGCCTGTTGCGATCAGATCGGCGGTGTCCTGACGCAACCTGTTGGCGCGCTCATTGTCACCTGCTTCCGCAAACCCTCTTGCGATCATGTAGTTGATCATGGCCCAGACCGGACCGCGCCAATAGCGCAGCGGCTCATAGTTCCTGTGATCAGGATCGTAGGATGGCATCAGATATCGGACTTTCGAGGCAATGCGATCGAAATGGCCCTGCAACGATGTCAGCGTCGTCTGATCCGCAAGGCCCGCATATGGTGCGAGGAAGGATGCGCTTGAAATACCGTCGGTCTGCCGTCCGGTTCTTTCGTTGAGAGCCACATGAGCTTTCAACTCATCGTTCCAGAGTGTTTTGGCACCAGCCTCCATCTTGCGGATCCAGCCACGAACTTCTTCGGCCTCAGCATCCAAACCGAGCCTTTCCGCCAGGATCAGAAGATCTCTGTTCGCGCGCAGGAAAATGAAGGTCACTCCGGGATCAGCCACAAAGAATGGACAGGTTTCGGCAACCTTCTGCGGATCCCAACCCACATTCCGGCAGGCAGCCATAATGCTCAAATAGCGATCATAGTCTTCCTTGTGCGGACGCATTGCTGGATCCACATGGGAGGTGTCCTTGCGCTCGTAAGGACCAATGTCCTTGACCTCGACCGCGCGCAGAGCCTCGTCCCAATCCGGCAGATTGTCGCGGCCTGACTCCCAGGGATGAATGACAGCGAGAACGCCGAGGTCCTTAGGGTCCCGATACGCAAGATACCAGCGATGCCAGTTCATCAGTTGCGGCATGAGCTTTACTGCCCGCTCAAGTGCCTTGCCCGAACCGTCTGCATCGACCAGATCTTTGATCACCGTCGCGGCGACCGGTGGCTGCGAGTGCCCGGAACTCGGGATTGGCCCGCCATCGGTTCCCCAGACAGATGGTCCGGGGAAGTAGCTCGGATCGTCCTTTCGGAACAGGATGTGCGGTACCATACCGTCACGCCATTGACCTTCGAACAGCATCTCGATTTCGCGCCATGCACGGCTTTGATCGAAAGTGGCAAAGCCCAGCGCAACAAAGACGGAGTCCCAGTTCCATTGATAGGGGTAAAGCCCCTTTGTCGGGATTGTATAACCGCCCTGATCATTCTCAATCAGGATAGTCCGGGCGGTTTTGTCTAGATCTGCGTTTGACACAGGTAACTCCTATGGGCCTCTCACGAGCCCTTTTGAATTTCCACTAACCCTTCACACTGCCGGCCGTGAGGCCCTGCACAAGGAAGCGTTCGAACCAGAGGAAGATAAACAGAACCGGCACGGTCGCGATTACGGCACCCGCCATCAGGTGTTGGCGTGGGACCTCCGACGAGTTCAGAGAGACCACCCCACGAGACAGGGTGAAGATGTCCGGATCATCCAGGAACATGAATGCAAAGAGGAATTCATTCCAGGCAATCATGAAGACATAGAGCGACACGGACGCCAGCGCCGGCAGTGACAGTGGCAGTGTGATTTTCAGGATCACACCAATCCGCGAAAGACCATCCATGAGACCGGCTTCTTCCAGCTCGGACGGGATCCCGCGGAAGTAGCCCTGCAGCATATAAAGTGCGACCGGGATGGTTGTTGCCGGATAGACGATCAGAAGACCGGTCAACGTATTGCGAAGGCCGAGCTGCGAAAAGACTGCATAGAGCGGGATCACGAGAACGATCGCCGGGACCATGTAGATGAGCAGCACGGATCTGGCGAGAAACGCCTGTCCCGGGAACCGGAGCCTTGAGACAGCATAGGCGCCAGGCACTGAAAAGGCGAGCGTCAGAAACACTGTCGCTATCGACACGAAAGTCGAGACCAACAGATAACGGCCAAAGTTGAACTGGGTGAACAGCTCCACATAGGAGCGGAACAGACCATAGAGCCCCTGCGAAAAGTCGATGGACAGATCAAGCGGATTGGCGAGCAGGGTCTGCTGGCTTTTCAGCGACGTCATCACCATCACATAAAACGGCAGGGCAACAACGATCGTGAACAGAACGAAGCCAATACCCTTGGCGATGCGAATATAGACAACCTCACGCTCGTAGCGGGTCATCGCACCAAGAGATGCACCAGAGAGCGACAGATGGTTGGCGCCGGTGACACCTGCGATGAAGGCGATCAGCGCAAGCCCTTGCCACACCGGTTCCTTGTTGAGCGGAAGCCCGAAGGGTGCTGCAAAGGTTGCGGCCATCAGCACTATGAAGAGAACTGCGGCGGACAGCGCCCAGGCCGGAAGACCACTTGCTGCTGATGACTGCCGCCACACAAAGATGAGTGAACTCAACAAACCCGCAATCGCAGCAGCGGTTGCCTGCGGCAGAGCCACCTCGCCGGTGATCAGCGTCAGTGTCACACCGATCACCACCATTGCGGTCACGCCCCAGATCAGGCCTGTAATGGCCGTGAGCAAAACACTTCCCGGTCTCATAGGCCTTCCTCCTTCGGTGAGAAGCGGATGAACAAGGTGGCAAAAGTCACAAGCACCACAAAGACGACCACCGCGACGGCAGCACCAGCCCCGAGATTGGAGAGTGCAAAACCCTGTTCATAGACATCGACAGTCAATGTCCGCGTACCTGCGTTGCCGCCGGTCAGCAGGAAAATGTCGTCGAACTTGTTGAACGTCCAAATGAAACGCAGCAGGAACAGGACAGACAGGATGCCCATCAATTGCGGCAGTGACAGGTACCAGAATTGCTGCAGTGGTGTAGCGCCGTCCATTTCGGCCGCTTCATACATGTCCGTATTGATCGACTGCATGCGCGCAAGAATGAACAGGAACGACAGCGGAAAATACCGCCAGGCCTCAAATGCGATCACGGTCGTCAGAGCCAGTGGGAACTCCATCTGGATGCCGAAAATCGAATATTCGATCGCGCGCTGCCCGAAGAAATTGATCGGGTCGGATACCACTCCCATTTTCGTTAGCAGCGCGTTGACAGTGCCTGAGAATGGGTCGAACAAGACAACCCATGTAAAGGCAACGGCTATCACCGGTGAAACATAGGGGAACAGAAACAGGCCGCGCATGAAACCGCGCCCGACAAAGACGGTGTTGAGCAGCTGCGCAGCGAAGAGACCGAGCACAAGTGCACCGCCGGTACCGAAAATTGTGTAGTAGAATGTCACTCGCAGAACCGACCAGAATTCATCGGCACTGAAGATCCTCTGGAAGTTTTCGAACGTGAAGTCGAAATTGGTGAGCACGTTGTTGGCATCACCGGACACCTCGGGTTCGCTCGCGCGCTCCGGGCGGTTGGCAGACAGGAAGGCCTCTGTGACGGTTCCCTCGAGGCGGAGCCGTTCACTCCAGCCTGGTTCAACCGTGCCAATGGTACAAGTCAGCGCACGCCCATCAAGCGCACAAGCGTCTGGCACAACAGCAACATTAAACCCGTCCGGCACCTGATCCTTCACAACAACGTTCCGGATTTCCTCGGTCCGGGACGAGTTCCGGAGCCTGTATTCCAACGTTGCTTCGTCACCGTCTGCCGCGGGACGGCCACGCACACGTTCGTTGACGAGGACAGTCGGCGGCCTCAGATCGGCCAGCTGGACAGGCTTCACACTTATCCAGAAATTGGCCAGAAGAGGACCGGCGACAATCATCAGGATGATGGCGAATGTCGGTGCCAACATCAGATAGGCCAGCCACATTTCGCGGCGCTGCATGGGTCCGATCCCTTTGGGGGGACCTGAAGAAACAGACTGTTGGTCAGTTGCGCTCATCGTTCCAGCTCAGCTTTCGGCTATGCGTACGCCCCGAAGGACGTCGGCGTCCGGGCAGATCTCCTCCGGCCCTCCCGCACGCAGTCGCACGGGAGGTGGGAGGAGGACCGGGCAATCCAGGACTGTACTGTCCGGTCCTATGCGGTTGTCGATGGGGGCCCCGCCACCTGATGTGGCGGGTGTTCAGTTACTGGACTTTCGCCAGTTCTTCATTGAGTTTGGCAACCGTTGCGGCCGCATCGCGCTCATCGTCGATATATTCACGCACCAGACGGTTGATCACCTGGCTGTTGATGATCTTGGAAGCAAGCGACAGCTGACCTTCCGTGACACCCCAACGGCTGGCAGTGTCCAGACCCGAGACGATTGTTTTGATTGTTTCCGCGTCATAAAGGTCGGTCAGGGGTGCTTTGCGATCGACACCAACCGGCAGTTTGGACCAGCCATCGACAAACGCCGTTGCATTGTCCTTGTTGCCACGGCGAACCGGGAACTTTCCTTCCGGCGCGATCGACAGTGTCGACATGTAGCCATCATCCATGGAGAACTCGATGAACTGCATCGCAGCTTCCGTGTCCGCATCGTTGGTGATGCCGAAATAGCGAACATCGCCCCAAGCTGCACCATCCGGGTTGGACGGACCGCTCAATGTGGTCACGATACCGGTCTTGGATGCCAGCTCACTGGACGTCGGATCGTCGGTGATGGTTGGCGGTGCACTGTCACGCAGACCGGCCAGTTCATCCAGGATGAACGGAGACCAGATGATCATCGCTGCTTTGCCGGCAAAATAAAGTTCGCGCGACTGTTTCCAGAACAAATCGCCTGGAGGAGAGGCCTTTGCGATCGCCTTGTAGAAATCCAGCGCCTCAATGGTCTTCTTCTCATCAAGCGGCTTGAAGCCTTCGTTGTTCACCGGATTGACGCCGTTTGCCAGAAGCACATGCTCCAGCACCTGGCTCATGAAGTTCTCGTCAATCTTGGTCGCAGCAACAAACGCGAACATTTCCGGCGGATTGTGCAGCTTTTCAACGGCAGCCAGAATGTTCTCGTAGCTATCGGGGGCCGCAAGGCCATTCGCATCGAAGAGGTCCTTGCGGTAGACCACCATCTGGGTCCAGCCATCGACCGGAACCGATGCGATCCCGCCATCGACGGCTGCCATGGAAACAGCGCCCGGTGCGAAGGTATCCTTACCGAGGGTTTCAACCACTTCGGTAGCAGCTTCCGTGTCCAGAATGCCGGCTTCCGCCCAGGGAAGAGCATATTGCAGCGTGTGATAGATCACGTCCGGCAAGTCGCCTGCGGCAAAGGCAGCCGTTGCCCGTGTACCCAGTTCTGATTCCGAAACCGGAATGACATCGACTTCAATGCCTGTTTTTTCCTTGAATGCAGCCGCCAGTTCTTCCTGTTTGGCCAGTCTTTCCGGCTGCTCTTCCGTCGTCCAGAAACGCAAAGTGTCAGCCTGGGCCGTTGTCAACCCGAGTGCAAGTACACCCGCAATGGTCGAGGCCAGGAATTTAGTCCTCCCAAACATTCTCATTCTCCCTTGTTGCCAGAATGTGGCTGGTCTTTCAGCCGTTCCCGGAGCGCTGTCGCCAACGCTGCCGGTGTCTTCGCCGGCGCGCCATCCGAGGCACGGCGGATCAGGTCTGCCTTGGACAGCTCCTGCAAACTTGTCGGTGACTTTCCGTCCAGAATGTCGGTCAGCATGCGCGCGACCCGGCCACCCGCTTCCTGCGCACTCTGGGAAAAGGTCGTGAGCGGCGGATCGAGATATTCCCCGACGGGCAATCCGTCATAGCCGATGACCGTGACGTCCACCCCGGCTTTCAATCCAATCTTTCGACAGTACTGAACAGCACCAATGGCCAGAGCGTCGGTCGCACACAGCAAGGCTGTCGGCGGTTGATCCAGCGACAACAGTTCTTCTGCACCGAGGATCCCGCCTTTTTCGCTCACGGTCTGAATGGTTTCGAGAGAAGGGTCATGTTTCACACCCAGGTCTCGCAGCCCCTGGCGATACCCTTCTCTGCGCTGACGCGCGAAATTCAGCTCCAATGTGCCGCCGACCAGTCCGATCCGCTCATGCCCGAGGCTGTAAATATGACGTACGCCCTCGGCGAATGCCGCCTCGTTGTCGATGTCGTACCAGGCATAACCGGACGGATTTGCCGTGCGCCCGTGGGCAACGAACGGAAAATTGCGCTCCTGCAGATAGGCAATACGCGGGTCGTTGACTTCGGTTCGCGTGACGATGAAACCATCCACCTTGCGGCGTGCGATCAACCGCTCGAGCGACTCGATCATGTGCTCGCGTGAATGTGCGGTGGTCACAAGAAGGTCCAGATCCAACTCATCCAATGCGCGGGCGATACCGTCGATGAATTCAGACAGGAATGGATCAGCACCGTTGCCATGCCCGACCGGGATGATAATCCCGAGGGTATCCTGACGACCGCGTTTCAGGTTTCTTGCGGTTGCCGACGGTTGATAGCCAAGGTCCTTGACCGCCTTCAAAATGCGCTTGCGGGTCTCGTCGGATATGTCTGTGTAGTTGTTGAGGACGCGCGAAACAGTTCCCTTGGCGACGCCGACATGGCGTGCCACATCATCAATCGTGACGGAACCGCGTAACCGCGACATGCTTCCTCCCACTGGACATTTGGAATGTCCTGATTGTTTTTGGCGCAAATCGAAGATCTGGCTTCAACTCCGCCTTTCTTAACAAAAAGTGTTACAAAACCGATTTTGTAAGTCAACAAAATCGGTTTTGGTGCTCCGCAGAATCTTTTTCGCATAGCGGGAAGACACTGTCTTTACAACAAAACCTTGCGCCATTGTGTTTTGGGAAGCGGCCTCGTTATTCGAAACAATGCCGCCAGGAGACAGGCTTACAGACCACTTGAGGAAACAAATAAGGTCGTTTGGCCTTCAGGGCGCACACCTGCCTTCAAACACTGATAGCAGCAAGATCAAGAAACGGTCTGGACATTCATCTAAAACGGGACGCCGGAAACCAGGATGACATTTGCGTAAGGCGTGCACTCACCTGTTCTGATAACGGCCCGTGCATTGGCGGACCTCGATTTCAGATCGTCATGGGAAATTTTCAATTGCGCAATCGGCTTGCCGGTATCCGCCTCCCAATGCGCCAGCCGGACTTCGATTTCCGTGCCAAGCTCAGGCGATGTTTCATCGGCGAACACTGCCTGCTCAATGATAAGTTCGCGGGACAGGGCCTCAAGAACATCGAAGAAACCTGGAATACCGGGAGTAACGGCGAGGTCAATAACCTCAACACCGGCAGGCACTGGCAACCCCGCGTCGGCAACCACGATCTCGTCCAGATGCCCGAGCGAGGCAACAAGTTGGCTTAAGTGACGGTTTAGCAGCTGTGTGCGTTTCATGTTGTTTTTCCAGCAGATGTCTTATCTTGGCCGATCAGGTCAACGAGACCAGGGCTTCGCAAAGCGGTTCGGGATCATAATAGGGAGCAGACTGAGCGCTGACGAGATCCAGTTTCAAAACCGTGATGCCGCGAGCACTGATTTCAAGCGTTTCGTCATCGGACAGTGTGCGATCGACAACAACGAAATTGATCAATTTATGAGTTGGACAATCAGGTCCGACGTCCCTGTGCAGATAGTTCAGCAGAGTGTGGACCTTATCGGACAGGTTCATTTTTCCCGTTTCCGGGTCCAGTCCGAGACTTGGAATATAGACCTTGGGAACAGTCCGTTCTGCAATCGCCCGACCGACCCCTTCCGGCAACAGATTTGCAATCAGGCTGGTGTAGAAGCTGCCAGGTGCGTAGCAGATGAGATCAGCCGTTTGCACCAGCTTCCGATTTCGCGTTGGAAACGCTGTCACAGCGGGATCACGCCCGGCCAGCGACTTGTTGAGGAAAAGATCCTTGATCGGTGATGTAAGCGGCGGATGTTCCTTGGCAGTCAACAAATGCTGCCCGACAACCATCTGGCCATCCGCCAGCTCTGCGCCCAAATGCAAATTGTCATCAGAAACAGCCCGCACTGTTCCAAGGACGCCAACAAGCTTGGAGACGAGGAAGATAATCGGCTCAAGCTGCTGGTTCTGGTTCAGATAGCCGCCGGCGAGGATCAGGTTTCCAATGCTGGCGCCGCGCAAGTCGAATCCTTGCGGACAAGCTGCGCGGAACATGCCGAGCTGGTTTTGAATGAGCGTGCGCATCGGCTGCTCGATGGACGTGACCAGCGGGTGAGTGCCGGCAATCATGGCATCGAGTTCTCCTTTCAGATCGTCTTTTCGAGCCGATTTGGAGTAACGATGCGTGAACAGTCGAAACACTTCCGGGTGACCGAGAACAGTCTCGTCCGCAAGCGCCATCAAGCGGCTTCTCAAGTCTCCGATCGCGGGCATGTTGAACGCCACCCGGAGCCCCTGCGAGCTTCCTCCGCTATCAAACGGTGTCACCAGATGTATGGAATTGTGCGTGTATTTCTTGAGCCTTTGCGACAGACCATTGAGAGCTGATCCTCCGCTGAAAAACAGGACACGAGGGCCAAGTTTCGGGTTGGATGAAAAACGCTCGATCCGAAAAGGGTCCGGCATGCGCACGGCGCGGGTTATGGTAATTTCCGACACTTCCAACCCTTTCTAAGCGGAAGCCGGCTGCACTTGGCGCCGGTTGAAATCCTCGTTGCACAGAAGTGGTTACAGATTGGACAACCCCGCAATGACAAGTCTGAGTGAACACTATAAGCGTTTCGAATACGGCTCAAAAGATGCCTTTTCCTCTGAGAGGACCTCTGGCGTCTGTCGGGATGTTGCACACTGGTGCGATCAGCCTGCAACAGTTGTGTTCACGGCAATGTCAGAAATTTGTTTTTGCGCTCCCGCGTACCGATACTCACCTAGTTCTCAGGAACCAAGGAGATTCAGATGACCGCACAGCAATCCGCGGCATTCGCCAATGCTGCTCGCAACCCGAACAATCCTGAGCACCTGATGGTGATCAAGCCCGTGCCACGACGCATCCGTATTTACCAGGGTGATACTCTGCTTGCCGATAGCACTGCCGCTTTGCGTGTCCTGGAAATTGGCAAAGCCTTTTATGACCCCGTGGTTTATGTGCCCGAGGCAGATTTGAAATCGGATTTCGATCCAGTTGAGAAATCCACCCATTGCCCGATCAAAGGTGACGCCAGCTATGCTGCACTCAATGGTGAGGAAATCGGCTGGGTCTATAAATCGCCAATAGAAATGGCCAGCCAATTGAAGTCACATTATGCGTTCTGGCCTGCCAAGGTTCGCCTGGTCGAAGGGGATTGATCAGCGAAGTCCAGACAGCACCTGACTATCCGGCACTTGCCTCTGAGAGGCCGTGATCCATTGTCTCCAATATTTTGCCCCAGCCCGCACGATGGTTGTCACGGCTTTCCTCTGACGGAAATTTCACATGTGTGAGTGTAAGCTCCGTACCGCCCGCAACTTCCTCAAAGTCGAGCGTCACCGTGCTGTCGGCGGTTGAAAAGGGGCTGTCCCAAGTAAAGACAAGACGGCTATGGCGGTTGATTTCCTTATAGATCCCCCGGTGCGGGATCTGCTGGTCACCCGCCTGCATGATAATTTCGAATTCACCACCAACGCGAGGGTCGGCCGTTGCCTTTGGCACACTCATGTCCGGTCCGGGGATCATAAACTTTGCCAGCATGTCCGGATCCAGCCATGCCTCGAATACACGGGCTGCGGGAACTGAAAACCTGCGGGATACAACAACTGTCAATTCACTCATCGTCCGTCTCCCCGGAAAGGGCCTGGTCCAATGCGTCGAGCCGTTGGGTCCAGATTGACCGCAATTCCTGAAACCAGTGATCGATTTCGCTAACCGGTTCCATAACCGGTTCAATCAGGTGCTCGCGCCATTCGGTTCGGCGACGCACGAGCCCTGCAGCTTCCAGGATCTTTATGTGCTTCGACACGGCATTCAGGCTGACATCGAAATGCTTGGCGAGATCCGTGACTCGCGTCGGCCCATGCTGCACAAGCAGTGTGAGCAACTCCCGGCGCTTTGGATCACTTACCGCCTTCAAAATGGCGGTAAGTTTCTGGTCGTCAAGCCGTTGTTCAACCATATGGTTGAATTACCTCCTGCAGCTAATTCAGTCAACCCCGAAGCAGATCATTCGAAGCACATTGGTCCATTGAACTCATGGTCTCAGAATTTTCCGACATCCTCGACATAGACCAGTGCACGGCCTTGGCATATGCGGTGTCCGCTTGAACTGACACAGACGGTTTCCAGATCGACCAAGTGTTTTTCAGGGCGCAGCTTCGTGACTGTGACGGACGCAGTCAGCGTTTCACCGACCGGAGCGGGTGAGAGGAATTCCAGGTTTTGTTTGAGATAATTTGTGCCGCGGCCCGGCAACTCGACACCCAGGAGGTAGGAAAACAACCCTCCGATCAAAGGCCCTGGAACAGAATTGGGCACGTTGGCTGCGTCGCCTGAAAGCGCCGCGAACTCGAGCATGTCCTGCTGCGAAAAAGTCCTGGTCAATTCAGCCTTTTGTCCTTCACGGAAGTTCATGACGGCCCTCCCAGTCGGCAGGATCCTGACAGTGTGACTGCGCCATCTGCGCTTCGCTTCACTTCAATCAACACCTCGCCGTTGTCGTCCGGTCTTTCACTAAAAATGAAGACAAGTTCTTCACCGGCATAGGATGGATTTGGGAACATCAGTGTTTGCAGCTGATGGTCTCGCCCCGGATAGAGCGCCTGAAGATGAGCGAAGACGCGCGAATAAAGCAGCATGCCGTGGGACACGGTCCGGCCAAACCGGGTTCGAGCGGAAAATTCCGGATCGACATGGATAGGATTGTCGTCCCCTGAGAGCTTTGCAAATGCATCAAAGTCGGTTTGCCGGGGAACCCAGGTATATGTTGCCATGACAGCTGCTTCTGTTGTGCGGTCCATCGGTCTTAAGCGTCCTCCGATGCCTTATGTGTCGACAATTGGTCTTTGAGAACGTTCTTTCGGACCTTTCCGGCGGCCGTCCTGGGAAGATCGTCAACGACGGAGAATGTTTTTGGAATCTTGTAGGGCGCCAAATACTCGCGGCACCAGCCGGGAAGTGACGAGGTGTCGATTTTCCGATCCGGGCGCGCAATCACAAAGGCTGCACCCACTTCGCCCCACGTCGCGTCGGGGAGACCGACAACGACGGCTTCGAGAATGTCGGGATGGCTAACCAGTGCTTTTTCCACCTCGGCCGGATAAACATTTTCGCCACCGGAAATGTACATGTCCTTGATCCGGTCGACGATGAAGTAGTAGCCGTCCTCATCCCGGCGCCCGACATCACCGGAACTTAGCCATCCGTCGACCGTGAAAGCTCCGGCAGTCGCATCCGGATTGTCCATGTATCCGGGAGTGATGTTCGGCCCTCTGAACTGGATTTCACCTTCACCGGGTCCTTCAAGAACACCGCCCTCACCGTCCACAAGCCGCACGTCAGTAAGGATCTGCGGCTTGCCGACCGAGCCGATTTTCTCTGCAGCATGATCCCGGTCCATGAGAAACACCGTCGGGCCGGTCTCGGTCATCCCCATGCCATTACAGATGGTCACTCCGCGCTTTTGGAAATCAGTCAGGAGGTGTTTGGGAACCGGCGCACCGCCGCAACCGAGTGAGCGCACGCTGGAAAAATCGGTGCGCCCGACCGCAGCCGAGAGCGCCAGGGCCTGATAAATTGCCGGAACACCAAAGAAGCTGGTGACGGCTCCGGCATCGATCAGTCCGAGCACAGTATCGGGATCGAATTTCCGAAGAATGGTCGACGACCCGCCGTTCAGAAAGATCGGCAAGGTTGGCAGGTTGATGCCGGCTGTATGAAACAGCGGCAGAAAATTGACACCGCTTTCTCCGACACTAAGGCCCGTCGCTTGCGCGTAGTTGATCATGTTGGCATAGGCCATTCCCGCAGTTTGAATGACCGCCTTGGGCAGACCGGTCGTACCGGAAGTAAAAAGCAGATACCAGGGCGTACTGGCTTTTACCCGACCGCAGCCGATTGCAGCCGGGCTAACGGAGCTCAGCACCTGATCGAGCGCGCTTGGGGCTCCATCCGCAGAACCGAGCATCAGAAAAGGTATGTCCCCATCTTCCGCCAGCTTGGATGCAGTATCTGCGCAGGTGAGGTCGTGAAACAAAAACTTCGCCCTGGACGCCGCCAGAACCGGCCGCAATTCCGCGACAGGCTGACGCCAGTTCAGAGGCACCAACACAATTCCGGTCTTTTGAGCTGCAAAAAGCAGAATGAAGAAATCCGGGTGGTTGAGGCACAGCACAGCTACACGGTCCCCTTTGGAGAGGCCGTGTTTCAAAAGCAGATTTCCCAGTCGAGTTGCCCGGCTGTTCACTTCACAAAAAGTGTAGCGAAGTCCGCTTTCGTGATCGATGAAGGCAACATGGTCGGGCGTTAGCTCTGCCCGCTTGGCCGCCATGTCAGTTAAAAACTCCATGCGTCCTCCCGAAACCAGGTTCTTCGAAGAACTTTCAAAATCTCATGCCCGTCTGCGTGTGAATTCCAGCATGCCCTCAATGGTCTCCGGAAGGGCAACCAATTCAAGGAAGCGGTCCTTTTCCTGATCGAGGCGTCGGCGAACAGTTTCACGCCGTGCGTCATCCCAAACGCCCCGACGGGTCGCAAGATGCGTTCTGGATGATCCCCCACTGAGATCATCCAGCCATTTGCCAATCTGCCCTTCCAGCTCAGATAGCGGACAAACCGAGGACACAAGACCGATCTCGCGCGCTTCAGCTGCGTTAACCCGCTCGTTGCGATACTGGATCTCAAGGGTCCTGCTGACACCAATACGGTCCGGCATCAGCGCGGTCCAGCCACCATCCGGGCCGAAGCCGACCTGCGAATAATAAGGCTGCAGAAAAGCATGTTCGGCCATCGCAACAAGGTCTGCGGCAAGCATCAATCCAACCGACCCGCCGGTGACAGGACCGTTAAGTGCAGCCAATACCGGTGCCGGAAAGTCAATAAGATCCAGAATGACCCCGTGCAGACCGTCGACCAGCTCTTCTGCATAGTCCCTGAGGTCTTGCTGTGTCCTTCGGTGATCCAGAAATCCGGCGATGTCACCGCCTGTTGAAAAACTGCTGCCTTTCGCAGTGACCACAAGCGCTCGCGGTCTTTGTCGAGCCGCATCCATTAGAGCGTTTTTAAGATCCGAGATGAGTTCCGGGATGAGCGAATTATGACGATCAGGCCGGCTCAGCCAGACCCAGACAACATCGTCCCGGTTTTCAATCGAGACGAACCCCTGTACCGTCGTTGTCACGGTCTGATACCGCGTTCAATCAAACTGTATGCTGCCTCGACAATGTCAGGGATCGGCTTGTCCGATTTAAATACGACAAGCTGTTCGCCCAGCGACTTGGCGATGCCCATCAAGGCCCAGGCGCGGGTATCCGCGTCGCCTTTTGATATTTGCCCGGCCGCTTCGGCCGCAATCAAGCCGGTTTTGTAACCTGCGGCAAACGTCTCGTAATATTCCTGGTAGGCATCCGGATCGACGAATAGTGCTTCTTGAACAATCCGGTAAAGATCCGGATGAGCCTGCACAAATTCCAGAAATGCCTGCAGACCGGCCCGCTCCGCATCAAGGCGGTTCTCGAAACCCTGGGTCGCCTCGGCGATCTCGTGCCGGACCAGCCGTCCCATCTCAAGAACAAGTTCGGAAAAGACCTGCTCTTTCGTGGAGAAATAGATGTAGAATGTTCCCTGGGCGACCCCTGCCTCACTGGTAATATGACCGATGGATGCATCGTTGTAGCCCTTGGACCCTATGACCCGTTCGGCAGCTGCCAGAATCGCCCTTCGCGTCGCTTCACCGCGGGCGGTCTTGGGCAGATTTCCCTGCGCCTTTTGCGGTACTTCCGCAACTCCGGCAGATTTTCGCACCAGATTTTCCTCCCAAAAGCATGAAACATGAATCAGTATTCATGTTTATCTCGTGAAAGCAAGCAGCATGTTGGAAAATCGCAGTTTACCTCACATTGAAGGTCTTGCCTGTGACCGGTGTCTCACATAAATCAGGCGGACATACGCTACCTTTTTGGCTAGGACGGATAGACGCATGTCTGTGATTTGACCTTGATCAAGGCTAATTGTCTGGTAATGCGGTTTTGAATAGATAGACGTTACTTGGTAGTCTGAGATCTAAAGGGATGATCTCGGTTAAAACTGACCCGCCCATGGACGCATTATCGGGGCGGAAGAAATAAGAGGCGCTGGAGAATTTCCAGTGAAGAGAGGGCCGAAGGATGGACGTAAACGCGTATCTCGAGGAACGCCTGGGCAAGCTGCACGACAACGGCAATTACCGAGTGTTTGCAGACTTGGAACGCATGGCAGGCAATTTCCCGCGCGCGAAACGTTACCGTGAAGACGGCTCTGTCCAGGACGTGACCGTCTGGTGCTCCAACGACTATCTCGGCATGGGTCAGCACGACAAGGTTGTCGGTGCCATGCAGGATGTGATTTCCAAATGCGGCGCAGGCGCCGGTGGAACACGGAACATTTCAGGCACCAATCACTATCACGTGCTTCTGGAAAACGAACTGGCTGACCTTCATGGCAAGGAAGGCGCGCTGATCTTCACCTCCGGTTATGTTTCCAACTGGGCCGCGCTCGGGACCCTGGCGTCTCAAGTTCCGGGAATGATCGTTTATTCCGACTCCCTGAATCATGCCTCCATGATCGAAGGTATTCGGCACGCACGCTGCGAAAAGCGGATCTTCAAACACAACGACTACGAAGATCTCGAGCGTCTGATGGCAGCTGACGACCCGGACGCTCCCAAGATGGTTGCGTTTGAAAGTGTCTATTCGATGGATGGCGACATCGCCCCCATCAAGGAGATTTGCGACGTCGCCGACAAATTCGGTGCCCTGACCTATCTCGATGAAGTGCATGCCGTTGGTATGTACGGACCGCGCGGTGGCGGCGTTGCCGAGCGTGAAGGACTGATGGACCGCCTGACGATCATCGAAGGCACACTCGGCAAGGCCTTTGGCGTGATGGGAGGCTACATCACCGGTTCCAAGACAGTTGTCGACTTCATTCGCTCCTTCGCATCCGGGTTCATTTTTACGACGGCACTTCCGCCTGCATTGGCTGCAGGCGCGACAACCTCGATCCGTCACCTGAAGGACAGCCAGCTTGAACGTGCAGCTCACAAGCAAAGAGTTGCGCAGGTTCGTGCCGCCCTCGACAAGCGCGGCATCCCGCACATGGAAAACCCCAGCCATATCGTTCCGGTGATGGTGGGAGACGCCAAGAAGTGCAAATGGATCTCCGATATTCTGCTGGAGACCTACGGCATCTATGTACAGCCGATCAACTATCCGACTGTCCCCGTTGGCACCGAACGCCTGCGCTTCACACCGACCCCGCTGCACACGGCCGCCGACATTGAGCATCTGGCCGATTCGATCAATGATCTCTGGTCGCAATGCGCCTTGGCCCGGGCCGTCGCCTAAGCCAGACGAATTATAGGTTGCAAGACCCGCTCTCCGTTGGAGGGCGGGTTTTCTTATGCTCGATTGCAAACAACAGTTCCTTATGGAACGCAATCAAAGGTTTTGTTGTGAAACGCTTCGTGCAAGCGCTCTGCCGAATTTGAGCCGCGTTCTGCGTTTGCAATCCGCAGAACTTTTCCGTCTTCGTTGACACAGACAAAACTCTCCCCTTTAGACTTTGTTTTGTATTGCTCCGAAATGTGAAATTGAAGGTGGAACAGCCACAACTCCGCGTTCTCTGAGACAGCCCAGTTCTGAACCGACACCATCAACTCGGAGCCCTCATCGGTGTAAGCGACTGTCCCTCGGCACCAAATCTGACCGGGTGACTGGCAACGTTCGCGTTTCCTATCACGATTGCTTGATGAAAGGCCCATTCGGCCAAGCAATGGCTGTGAAACGGCGTCTCTTGCAATCACGAGAGCATTGCGGAACTGCTCCACGTTTTTCGTGGCTTCACCTTTTCCGCGAACACTTATGTAGTCGCCATGCGGAAGCCTCAGCCCAAGTGGTGTAACCACTGGCTCAGCAGTGCAGGCCTCGACGACACCAGAAAAAAGCAAAGGGATTTCTTTCGTCAGGCAATAGTACCCACCACCTAGATCCCTCAATTCGTTGATGTTCAGCAAGGCGTCTTGCAAGATATCGCTCGAATTCGGTAACTGCAGTAAATCCCAGACAAAACTAACCGCACGGCTGTTGAGCTTATTCTTGAGGCGGCTCATGTCGATGTCGCCCGTCAAATCAAACGGTCGAGATGTCGCCGATTGCTGCAACTTGGTATCTTGTGACCTAGTTGGCCGTCCAACCACCGGGACATTTTTATCGCGATAGAATTGCGCGTGTATCTCAAAGCGGCCAGCTGAAAAGTTCTTACATGAAATAGGAAGATCAAACGGAGCCCACCATGTGAAGAGACCGCTCCAATAGAAAGTATTGGTTTCGTCGGGATTAAATGGGAGCGTAACCGGGGTTAGTGCGCCTTTGCAGCCAGGGCTTGAGTAATAACCGCGCTCGTTCACGTCACCCGGCATGACAGGCCACAACCAGAGAACGACGCTGGAACCCGACGGAGCGCGCTCATTGATTACATTGATCTTGATTTCTTCGCCAATCGCAAAGCTGTCTGCCTCCAGCTCAACCCGAATATCTCCTTCAGGTTTCGCATCGTTTCCCTCCGCTCTCCCAACCACACTGTTTAAGAAAAGAAAGAGCACAGCGACAAGGAATGAACCAGCGAGCTTTTTTGCATCAGGCCAATCAATCTCCAAAACACTGCTCCTCGAATGCACCCCCAAAGAAATGCGAGAAAGTGTGTTAAAATCTTGGTTGCCCAAAAAGAAATTTGGCAAAAATTCGCAATAATTTCAGGCTCTCCGCTTCACCGCACTTTTCCTTTTTCCGCTCGCTGCCCTAGCTACTGCAGGTGAATGGCCTGATAGGAGGGGCATATGAAACGGATTGCGGCTCTGGTCTTTGCCTGGTGTTTCCTCACGGCGACGCCTGCCGTGTCCGAAGAACTGGACCTTGAACTCGTGCTTCTGGCCGACGCGACCGGCTCAATTGACGACGCCGAGATCCAGTTCCAAAGGCAAGGTTATGCCGAAGCGATCACGGATCCGTCAGTGCTGAGCGCCATAGCCAGCAATGCTTACGGGAAGATCGTTGTTACCTATGTTGAATGGGCCGACATGTTTTCCCAGGACGTTGTTGTCGATTGGACAGTCATAGACGGCAAGGCATCTGCGGAAGACTTTGCGGCAAGGCTTTTGGAGCCACCGCGCCGCGCGTTCGGACGGAACGCGATTGGTGCAGCCCTGCTCAAAGGCAAGGAATTGATCGACACCAACGCCTATACCGGATTGCGGCGTGTCATCGATCTGTCCGCCGACAGTGCCAACAACTGGAACGGCCCGACCATTCACGAGGCCAGAGAAACTGTCGTTTCATCAGGGATCGTGATCAACGGCCTCGCCGTTCTGTGCCGTCATTGTTCCGGGCGCCCTGTGGCCTACGACCTTGAGGAAAGGTTCCATCAGGACATCATTGGTGGTCCCGCAGCCTTCGTGGTGACAGCCGACAGTGCCGCAACATTTGCAGATGCCGTGCGCAAGAAACTGATTCTGGAAATTGCTGCACGCCCGGAAGACGCCGACAAGATCCTGCAGCGTTTCGCACAGGTGCAATAAAAATTCTCTTTCGCTGATCAATGGCTAACGTCCAGCAAATCTGACCTTGGGTAATTTCACAGTTGCCACACACGAGTGTCATCGGGTTATGATTTGAGCCTGCGGTGCCATCGAGCCTAAATGCTGCCGTGGGCTTTGGGAGAGAGTGCATTCATGGCCACCGGTCTTTTGATGCTGGCAATGTTTACGGTGAGTTACACCTTGCTGGCAAAAACGCTTTCCAGAAGCATTTTAACAGCGCCGATGCTGTTTCTGGGCTTCGGCTTCCTAATGTCTCAGACAGGGATGTTTCCCTTTCAGGATGCAGAGCATCTGCTGCATATCGTGGCCGAACTTGCGTTGATCATCCTTCTGTTCCTTGATGCGGCCCAGATCAACCTGCAAGCCATTCGAAAACGCCACCAATGGCCGCTGCGCATGCTGCTTATCGGCCTTCCGTTGGCAGTGGTTCTGGGCACTGCTGCAGCAGCGCCATTCTTTTCCACCGAACCCTTGATCGTAGCAGCTCTGGCAGCAGCGCTCCTCGCCCCAACCGATGCCGCCCTTGGGCAAGCCGTCGTTACCAACAAGGCCGTTCCTGAGCGGGTACGCAGGGCCCTGACGTTGGAAAGCGGCCTGAACGATGGTCTGGCTTTGCCGGTGATCCTGCTCTTTGCCAGCCTCGCAGGTGAAATGATGCAGCCCACCGCCACGAACTGGCTGCTCTTCGGGGCAAAACAGGTTGTGCTGGGGCCGCTTGTCGGAGGTGTTGTCGGTGCGGTCGGAGGCATCATGTTTCTGGCGGCAAAACAGCGCAAGATGACGACGGCGACTATTGAAGGCATTGGTGCCATCGCCATGGCGGGCGGTGCTTATCTGGCCGCCGGTCTTGTTGACGGCAACGGCTTTATCTCAGCATTTGTTGCCGGCCTTTTCTTCGGCAATGTCATCAAGGGCCAGTGCGCATTCATTTACGAATTCACCGAAAGCGAAGGCCAAATGCTGGCCTGGGGCGCTTTTTTCCTGATTGGTCTGGCCCTCGTTCCAACTGCAATTGCCCATCTTGACGGTGGAAGCCTCGCAATCATCCTGATCAGCCTCTTTATTGTGCGTCCGCTTGCCGTTTGGCTGTCGCTCAGTGGAACGGACGCTTCACCGTTGACAAAACTGTTCTTTGGCTGGTTCGGACCACGCGGTCTGGCAACAGCGCTGTTTGCCCTGCTGGTCGTTGATCAGATCGATCATGAAATCGGTGAGCAACTGCTCAACCTCGCCGTCAACGCAGTCTGGATCAGCGCTGTGCTCCACGGCATCACCGCGGTGCCGTTCGCCAAGTGGTACGGCGCGCGCATGTCAACACAAGATGAAGCAGCGGAGATGGTGAGTGTTCCATCGATGCGGCCAGAAACGCAGCCAGACTGACTGGCGCTCATATTCAACAAGCCAAGGCAATAGAGCCGGTAGCCGGGGGAAGAAATGAAGAAGACAGCTGTAGCAAATCTGAGCGAACTGGCAGACAGGGACCCTCAATACGCGCTTGTTGCAAGTGTTGACCTGGTTGTCGTCCGGTTCGACGACGATGTCTCTGTTTTCTATGGGCGCTGCCTCCATCGTGGTGCGCTTATGTCGGATGGGTATGTTGACGGCGACAATCTGATTTGCGGGCTGCACTATTGGGACTATCGGCTCGACAGTGGTGTCTCCGAATACAACAACTCCGAAGCGCTTCCGAAATTTTCCAGCTGGATCGAGGACGACAAAGTTGTTGTCGATGAAGACGAGATTGCCGCCTGGGCAAAAGAGCATCCTCAACCCTTCGACCGCGACCAGTATCTCGGCCTTTATGCCGACACCAGCCATGGCACGGAAGAAGAGCCGTATACCGGGCTCATCCAGCAATACGCCCGTGACGCCCTCACCAAAACCGGCCATCACGGGCGGGTCGACGCAATGGGTGTACCCAGAACGCAGTTGCCCGACTGGGACGACATTCAAATTCTGACTGCTCAGCTGCACCGTCCGCCTCTTCTGGACGATGATCCGGTCGGAACGGATGTGGTGATTGGCCCCAACGCCCAAAAACCGCTGCGCCTTAAGATACCGCTCTTCGTTTCAGATATGAGCTATGGCGCATTATCCGAGCCGGCAAAGGTTGCGTTGGCGCGCGGCGCCGAACTTGCCGGCACGGGCATCTGCTCAGGTGAAGGCGGCATGCTGCCCGAAGAACAGGAAGCAAATTCACGATATTTCTATGAACTGGCGTCGGCCCGTTTCGGCTTCGACTGGGACAAGCTCAACAAGGTACAGGCTTTCCACTTCAAGGGGGGACAAGGCGCCAAGACCGGCACGGGAGGCCATTTGCCCGGTTCAAAAGTGAAGGGCAAGATCGCCGAAGTTCGCGGTTTGAATGAAGGTGAGGATGCCATCTCTCCACCGCGTTTTCCGGACTGGACGGAAGTCTCGCAGATCAAGGAATTTGCCGACGAAGTTCGTAGCCGCACAGGCGGCATTCCAATCGGTTACAAGCTTTCAGCCCAGCACATTGAGAAGGACATTGATGCCGCACTGGAGGTCGGTGTCGACTACATCATTCTGGACGGCCGGGGCGGTGGCACGGGTGCGGCTCCGATCATTTTCCGGGACAACATCTCAGTCCCGACGATTCCAGCCCTTGCCCGTGCCCGGCGGCATCTGGACAGGCTCGGCCGATCAGACGTGACCCTTGTGATCACCGGCGGCCTTCGAAAACCGGCTGACTTCCTGAAAGCCTTGGCACTCGGCGCAGATGCCGTCGCCGTTTCCAACTCGGCCATGCAGGCGATCGGCTGTATAGCGATGCGTGCCTGCCACACCAACAATTGCCCCGTTGGGATCGCGACGCAGAAACCCCATTTGGTCAACCGCCTGCAAATCGAGAAGTCAGCCCGACAACTGACCAATTTCTTTGATGCCTCCGTGGAGCTGATGCAGGTAATGGCCCGTGCCTGTGGCTATTCCCACCTCAACCAGTTTTGTGAGGAGGATCTGACGACTTGGAAACGGGAAATTTCGGATCTTTCCGGTGTAGCCTTTGGCGGCGTTGCCTGACACGGACCGACTTCTAGGGAGACCAGAAAATGGACGCTCAAAATCTCGACTGGATCAAGGTCGCACATGTCGATGATCTGCCGGAAGGCCGGGTCAAGACCGTCACCGCAAGAACCACTTCCATCTGCTTGTCGCATTTCGACGGCCAATGGGCTGCGATGGACAATCATTGCCCGCATCAACGCGGCCCTCTCGGGGAGGGTTCGATTGAAAAGGGCACCGACGGCAAATGCTGGATCCGGTGTCCATGGCATGGGTGGGATTTCGATCCGCTGACCGGTGCGCCTCCTGGCGGTCACGAAGACACGGGCCAAAAAGTCTTCCCGCTCAAGATCGAGAACGGAGAGATTTTTGTCGGGATAGAAGCTGAACCGGAACACGAACGGACTGTCACCGATGTCATGGCCGAGACCATGGTGAATTGGGGCGTCAAACGTGTCTTTGGCATGGTTGGCCACTCCAATCTCGGGCTGGCAGATGCCATTCGGCTTCAGGTCAACAAGGGTAAACTTGGCTATGTCGGCATCCGGCACGAAGGCGCAGCAGCATTCGCAGCGTCTGCCTATGGCAAGTTGACGGGAAAGCCTGCAGGCTGCCTGACCATTGCAGGACCGGGCGCAACAAACCTTCTGACTGGTCTTTGGGATGCCAAGGTGGACCGGGCTCCAGTTCTTGCCCTGACCGGTCAGGTCCAGACACAGGTCTTCGGACCGGGTGCATTTCAGGACATTGACCTCAAATCGGCCTTCGATGCCGTATCGCGTTTCTCCCAACCCGTCCTCAGCACGTCCAACCATGCCGAGCTCATGTCGTTGGCGCTCAAGACAGCAATCGTTGAACGGGATGTCTCAAACCTGATCTTTCCAGACGATGTCCAGACGATCCCGAGCGAGAAAGATGCCGGATCTCCCGAAGGGCGAATTGGCGGCTCTAAGGTGACCCCGTCAACGGAAGATCTCAATAAAGCCATCGAGATGATCAATGGCGCAAAACGCCCAGCGATCGTTCTTGGCTATGGTGCCAAGGATGTCAGGGACAAGGTTATAGCCCTGGCCGAGAAGATCGGCGCACCGGTTATGACGACCTTCAAGGGCAAGGGTCTGATCCCGGACACGCACCCGCTCGCCGCTGGTGTTCTTGGCCGATCCGGGACACCGATTGCAAGCTGGTTCATGAATGAAGCGGACCTGATCATTTCACTTGGATCATCATTTGCAAACCACACCGGCATTGCCCCCTACAAGCCGATCATTCAGGTCGATTTCGAACGCATGCAACTCGGAAAATTCCATCCTGTCTCTTTACCGGTCTGGGGGGAAATTGGCACTTTCTGTGAAGCAGTCATGCCTCAGGTAACAAAGGATTCCGACGCTGCCGATCAGGTTTCCGAACTTGTCGAACGCTGGCAGATCTGGCGCGAGGAAAAGGAGCGCCGTCTAACGGAAGAGCGCGGCCAGGGCATTCACTCAGCAGCAATCTTCAAGGTCTTGAGCGAATTGTGCCCGGAAGACGCGATCATTCCCGTCGATGTCGGCAACAACACCTATTCCTTCGGCCGTTATTTTGAACCACGTGGTCAGCGTATCTTGATGTCAGGTTATCTCGGTTCAATCGGCTTTGGCCTGCCCGCAGCCATTGGTGCCTGGTGTGCCACGCAGGACTTCGAACAGTATCATGGCCGCAAAGTCATCTCGATCTCCGGCGACGGCGGGTTCGGTCAATATGCGATGGAATTCACCACTGCCGTAAAATACGGGATGAACATCACACATATCCTCCTGAACAACTCCGAACTCGGCAAGATCTCGAAAGAACAGCGTTCCGGTGAATGGCCGGTGTGGGAAACCAACCTCACAAATCCATCCTTCGCGGCCTTTGCGCGGCTTTGCGGTGGACAAGGACACAGAGTGACCGATAGCGCTGATCTGAAGAGTGCCATTGGCGAGGCAATCGCTCACAATGGGCCGTCGCTTGTGGAAATCATCACCGACGCCGATCTGGTTTGAGGAGGTCGGAATGCCGTCATTCCTGCTGCGCCGAGGTGTTACCGGATGCCGCTCTGCCACTGGCTTTTACCGGTGCAAACGACAAGTGGCTGGTGTTTACTGGACACCGGAAGCTTGACCCGGGTGACAAGACGCAAAGTTGATAAAGCTGGAGCCGTAAATTGCAAACAGCAGAATTTTTGATCGAAATAGGCCAGTACTACCTGATGGCAGGCGGTGTTGTCGCAGCTCTGTTCCTGGTAATTGGCATTGACCGGATAGAGCCGTCCTCACGCGGGTCCTACGCTTTCCGGCCCCTGCTCATTCCAGGCATTTGCCTGATCTGGCCTCTGGTGATCTATCGTTGGGTCGTGCTTGAAAAGCATGGGGAGGCGCGGCGATGAAACGTGCTCACCGTACAGCCCATGCCAGGATCTGGACGATCCTTGGCATCTTGCTTCCACTCGCCTTCTTCACAATTCTCGCCCTGCGGCAAACGCCTCCGGTTGATCGTCCGGCCGTCTTGATCGAGGCTCCGGAAAGTGGTTCGACGGAGGCAGCACAATGAGTGTTCAATATACGCCCGTCATCTGGAACCGGAACAAGATCTTCTATGATGCCGTGCTGCTGATTGCAGTTGCGCTTTATCTCTACATCTTCATTCGTGTCGGCCCGATGTTTGAAGATGTCACCAAGCCGATTGATGGCGCTATCTTGAGAATGCGCGCCTTTGGCAGCTGCGCCTTCTTGATGCTGACAGTGATCTTGTGCATCGGTCCGCTCGCTCGCCTTGACCGGCGGTTCCTTCCACTGCTCTACAATCGCCGCCACTTCGGTGTCATGACCGCGGGCATTGCCGCCGTCCATGCGAACTACGTGCTGACATGGTATTTCAATTTCTCACCGACCGACCGCTATGTCGCCTTGTTGTCATCCAACACAAACTACGGCCAACTGCTCGGCTTCCCTTTCGAAGCCCTTGGCATTGCGGCCTTGATAGTCCTGTTTGTCCTGGCAGCAACAAGCCACGACTTCTGGCTGAGTTTTCTGGGAGCACCGATCTGGAAAGCGCTGCATATGTCTATCTATGCCGCGTACGCCTTCGTTGTGCTTCACGTTGCGCTCGGGGCACTTCAGGGCCCCGCCGACCCGATCTTCACCAGCGTCGTGGCGGCCAGCGTTGTTCTTGTTTGCGGTCTGCATTTTGCGACCGGCCGCATGGAAGCCAGACGGGAACGCGGCGAACAAACCGCAAAGGCCTCACTCCAGGAAGCCGGATGGGTCGTTGCCGGAGAGCTGGAAGAGATTGACGACGATTGCGCGAAGGTCGTGACACTCACCGAGGACGAGCGCGTCGCCATCTTCAAATATGATGGCAAGCTGTCCGCCATAACCAATGCCTGTGCACACCAAAATGGTCCACTCGGCGAAGGCAAGGTGCTTTGGGGATGCATTACCTGTCCCTGGCACGGCTACCAGTACAATCTCGCAGACGGCCGTGCGCCGGAACCTTTCACAGAGAAGATTTCGACCTATCGGCTCAAACTGATCGGATCGACCGTTCTGCTCGACCCCAATCCTCAACCACCGGGCACCTATGTCGAGCCTGTTGAGATAGGAGAAGCGGCATGACCTGGAGACAGACCAAAGAAGCGCCGTTTTTTGTCGGCTATCTGAACGCGGTCCCCAAAACTCTTGTGATGTTCCTGGGCGTTTTCTCCGTCTGCTTCGTTGCAGGTCTCGGTCTCGCCGCACTGGCTCTTTCGTCAACGCAAAACGACCCTGGCGCCGGCGGCTTCGAGTGGGGAAACCGATTTGAAACCGCGGGCATATTGGAACTGAGGCCATATCCGGTGTTTCGGGTGCCGGCCAAGGACGGTGAACCGGCAAAGACCTACATGCTGGCCGGACAAGGCAAACGGGGTGTCTTCAAACAGGCTGAAACCCACAAGGGGTCTACGGTTTCAATACGCGGTGTTCCGGTAAATCGGGGCGACCTGACAATGGTTCAGGTCGGTCGCGTTGAAGCCGTTGAAGGCGAAACCGAGGAATTTGCTCCCAGCGAGGCCGTCCCGCTTGGCCGCTGGAAACTTGCCGGCGAAATCTGTGACGGCAAATGCTATGCGGGCGCTATGCGGCCTGGCAGGGGCCTTGCTCACAAAGCCTGTGCGGATCTTTGCCTGACCGGTGGAATTCCGCCGGTTTTCGTTTCATCCGGTCCGGTCGAGAACCGCAACTTTTTCATGATGGCGGACAAGGATGGCAATTTGCTTGGCGACGAACTCAAGTCGCTGCTCGCGCTTTACATCGAGGTTGAAGGCGAAGTCGAAAGGTTGGATGACCTGATGGTCTTCAAAGTGGATCTGGCGACCGCGAGGATCTTGAAATGAGCGAGACACCTCAAAAACCGACCTGGCAGACGATTGTTGTTTCGCTCGTACTGACGGGAGCGCTCGCGGCAATCGCTTACTATGTCTGGATCTATGCCAATTCGAGCGTACGCATGTTGGACCTGACAAAGGGAACCTTGCTCACCGACATGCGCTTCTTTGTCGGCCTGTTGGCAGTGTTTCTGGTGCTTACGTTTCTTAACCGGATTATCGGCTTTATCTTGTCAAAATTCGGTAATGGCCACTGAGCGGTAAGAATTGCATCAGTCTGATTGGATGACATCCAGAAGAAACTGATTGAACGCCTCAGGCTGCTCCAGATGCGGAGCGTGTCCGGACTGTTCGAACAGATGCAAATGAAAGTCGGGCACATTGTCCAGATGCCATTGGCGGACCCCGCAACCGTAAAGCTGGCTACGCGCACCTGAAGCAAGATGAAGAGGCACTGGAAAGGACTTCAACAATGGCCTGAAGTCCTGCGCTGTCAGTGACATCCACATCTCTCGCAGCAGACCCGGGTCCTCGCGCGCTATTTCCACGGCAACCTTATCGATCAACTCCTGATCAATCGGCAGACCGTCGGCAAAAAGGCGCCGTGCAATCCGGCCCGGCAGTTTGGACCAATCGGCAATGATCCCGTCGATCACATGCGCGTTCTGGGTAGTATCCAGCCCATTCAGCGTTCCATTTGACCAGGCCTCGTCATTAAGAACCCTGGGCGTCATGTCGATGGCAACGACCGACGACAGCCGCTCCGACCCGTGGCGTTCTATCATTGAATAGATCACCAGCGCGCCCATCGACCAGCCGCACAGAACAATGTCGCTCAGGTTTTCAGCGAGAAGATACTCGTAAAGCGCATCGGCAGACGCTTCAATACTGAGCGGCGAATAGCTCCCGGTTTTGCCGTGACCGGGAAGATCCGGGACAATGCAGCGGGCATACATTTTCAAAGCAAGCGTCTGATCGTCAAAGAATTGCCCGGGACAGGACCATCCATGCACCAGCACCAGTGGCCGGCCTTTTCCCTCATCCCGGATATAAAGCGAATTGGTGCTCACGCACGTCCTGCCCTCAATCGCCCGACGATCCCCGACGGGAAGAAATACACAGACAAAATAAACAGCACGCCCAACCAGAGCAGCCAGCGCTCCGGAGCAACCAGCGTTGAGAAAAATGGCACCGCGCTGGTGGCCTCCGAAGCGATACCCATCAGATTTTGCAGATAGGTTTGAGCTAGAATGAACAGCGTCGCCCCCAACACTGCGCCATAGAGCGTGCCCATGCCTCCTATCACGACCATCAAGAGAATGTCGATCATGATTTCCATCGAGAGGGTTGTTGCAGGTCCTGTGTAGCGCAGCCAGACGGCCAGTAGGGAACCGGCCAGCGCCGCCATCACCGCGGAGAGCACGGTTGCTGTTGTTCGATACCAGACAACACGATAGCCGATTGCTTCTGCCCTGAAAGCGTTGTCACGCACCGCCTTCAAGGTTCGCCCGAACGGGGAATTCACGATCCTCAGCATGACAAGAAACAGGAATGCAGATGCAAAGAACACGAGATAATAGGCCAGCAGCTTACCATTGATCCGAACGTCAAGGACCTTCTCCTTAACGAGCTTGAAGGCTGGTGTGAGCTCCCTCGGGATCTTGTAATTCAAGCCATCTTCGCCGCCCGTCAGCCAGGACATTTGCGACACAAGAACGGCAAAGGCGCTCGCCACCGCCAACGTCACCATTGCGAAGAAAATTGCCTTCACCCTCAATGAAAAGAGACCGATAGCAAGCGCAAAAACGGCTGCCAGAACAGCGCCTGCCAATGTTCCCCATGCAAGGGAGAAATAGCTCGGCCCCGTAGCGGAAAGTGCAAGAGCCGTCCCATAGGCCCCAATTCCGAAAAACATCGTATGCGCAAAGGACACGATCCCCGCATAGCCGAGCAACAGATCGTAGCTGGCAACCAGAACGATGAAGATACAGATCCTTGCCGCCGTCTCCAGCGATTTTGTTCCTGGAAAAAGAAAAGGAGCAAACGCCAGGCATACCAGCACGACCAGCAGGATCACCGTCAGAAGGCGGCTGCGTGGCGTGTCACCGGAAAGAAGTTTCGTCAACATGCTTTTCGCCCGCCCTACTTTGCCTTAACGACCGGATAAAGGCCTTGAGGCCGCCACATCAGGATCACCACCATCAGAGCGATGGTCGAAATCAAGGCCACCTTTGGAGCCAGAAAGGCTGTGTAATTGGCCAGGAGGCCAACCATCAGCGCTCCGATGAAACAGCCTTCGACGGAACCCAATCCGCCAATAATCACCACGATGAAAACAAGCACCATGATCTCTGAGCCCATATGAGCGGTAATGGTTTCCTGGTAGAGGCCCCACATGACACCTCCCAATCCGGCCAGTGCCGATCCGGTCATGAAAACGACCAGGAAAAGTCGGCGGATCCGATACCCAAGAGCTTCGACCATCTCGCCGTTTTCAACACCGGCACGTACCAGCAAACCAACTTTGGTATTTTGCAATATATGCCGCATGGCGAGAAACAACGCGAGCCCGATGCCAACGGCGACAAGCCTGTATTTCTCGATCGCGGCCTCCCCGAAAATGAGCGAACCCTGGAAGGCTTCGGGACGCGAAATATGGAGCTCGTCCGGGCCCCAGACCACGTAGATCATCTGCTGGGCAACAATCAGCCCGCCCATGGTTACAAGGATCTGCTTCAGGTGCTCGCCATAGACCGGCATGACGATGACCCGTTCAAATGCGTATCCAAGCAACCCGGTCACCAGCATTGCTGCAAGGATCGCGATCAGAACGGCAAAGAGGTTCAACAAGACGCTCGGAGATTCTGTCCAACCGGCCAGCCATGCCAGAACCGTGAACCCCACAAAGGCCCCGATCGCCACAAAAGCTCCATGGCCGAAATTGATGACGTCCATGAGCCCGAAAACCACTGTTAAACCCGAGGCCATGATGAAAATCATCATGCCCATGGCGAGACCCGCGACAGTCAGCGTCAACCAACTTGCCGGATTTCCGATGGCAAGCAGCCCTGCCAAGGCCAGCAAGGGAACCAGCATGACCGGCAGTTTCTGGAAGAACTGTTCGCTTAGCGGAACTTTTTCGATGCGTGGTTTGATCGAGGTGTCGCTCATTGGTGGACCTCCAGCGTGAGTCCCATCAGCTTTTCCTGAAGGGCCGTGTCTTCAACCAGTTCCTGCATGTTACCGGCGTGAATGATGCGACCGTCATCCATCACAGCAACGGTGTCGCCAATGCTGGAGGCCATTGCGAAATTCTGTTCGACCAGAAGGATGGTGGTGTCCGTTTCCTTCAACTCTTTCAGCGCGTCCGTCATCGACTTGATGATCGCAGGAGCAAGGCCCTTGGTCGGCTCGTCGATGAGGATGAGACGCCGGGGTTCGATGATTGCGCGTGCGACAGACAACATCTGCTTTTGTCCACCGGACAAGGTACCTGCGGACGATTTCCAGAAAGTGCCTATAGGAGGAAACAGATCGGTTATCCATGAAAGGCGTTTTTCGTCGATCGGGCCGTTCGATGCGGCAAGCATCATGTTTTCCGAGACAGTCAGATCGGTAAAGATGCCCATATCTTCGGGCACAAAGGCGATGCCACGCCGCGAAATCTCCGGCGTTGCGAATTTGGTGATGACTTGATCCTCGAACCGGATGTCACCGCGGCTTGCCGTCCAAAGTCCCATGATGGTGCGCAGGGTCGTGGTTTTGCCTGCACCGTTTCGCCCAAGCAATACGGTGACGCCACCTTCGGGAACAAGAAGATCCACCCCCTGCAGTATGTGATAGGGCCCGATATGAGTGTGAACGCCGGAGAGCGAAAGCAAAATATCAGACACTACGCCGCCTCCCCAGGTTCTGCAGGTGCTTTGCCGAGATAAGCTTCCTGGACAATGGGCAACGCGATTACTTCTGCCGGTTCACCATCGGCGACCAGCGCACCATTGTGCAGCACGATGATCCGGTCTGCGAGCGTTCGGATCACATCCATTTTGTGTTCAACCAGCAGGATTGTGCGGTCCATATCGGCCTTGAGTTTCTGGATCAGCTCCAGAATGACCGGCACCTCATCTACACTCATGCCGGCCGTGGGCTCATCGAACATCAGCACCTGAGGACCAAGTGCGATCAAGAGCGCAACTTCCAGCTTACGCTGGTCGCCATGCGGCAAAGCCGACACGATTTGGTCGGCCTGATCAATGAGCCGGACCTCCGAGAGCACGTGGTCGGCGCGCTCAAGCAATTCAATGTGGCTTTCGGCAATGGAAAAAAGGTCAAAGCCCTTTCGAGCCTTGGCCTGAGCAACCAACCGCACGTTTTCCCGCACACTCAATGTCGGAAAAAGGTTGGTCAATTGAAAGGCCCGGCCGATCCCCCTGTCGGTGCGTTCTGGAACCGACAGTCTGGTGATGGTCTCGCCATTCAGCCAAACGCTCCCGCTTGTGGCGGCAAGCTGACCTGATATCAGGTTGAAATAGGTGGTTTTGCCGGCCCCGTTGGGCCCGACGATGGCGGTCAAAGTGCCCCGGTCAAAACTGCAGCTCACATGGTCAACCGCAACGTGTCCGCCAAAGCGGATCGCAAGGTCTCTCGTTTCAAGAATGGGACGTTCCTTGGTCACGGCACGTGTTCCCAGGTCAAGTAGGAGGAAAAAGTATTATCGGAGCGTTGCCTGGCTGAACAGCGAATGCCCAGCCAGGACGAAGGTGTGATGGGGCCACCTAGCAAGAGCAACAGGCTCAGCAAATGCGGATCACTGATTGCGGACGGGAATATCCATGTCTTCTATTTTGAGCTCACGCACCAGCTCCGGAATACCCCATTCGACCTCCGGATCGACCTTGATCTTGAAATGGTACATGGGCTGCAGCGCCTGGTGATCTTCGGCGCGAAACATCATCTTGCCCTTTGGCGTGTCGAATTCCATGCCTTCCATCGCGGTGATCAGGTCTTCCGTGTCGGTGGACCCGGCTTTGCGAATGCCTTCGACAATCGCGATTCCAGCTGACATGCCCCCAGCTGTGAAGAAATCCGGTGGCGTGTCGAACCGTTTCTGATGCTCGGCAACCAGCCAATCGTTCACCGGGTTCTTGGGAATTTCATAGTAGTAATAGGTGGCGCCTTCCATGCCCGGGAGTTCCTTATAGGCCTTCATGGCAGCAAGAATGTTCCCGCCGGTCGCGATTTCAACGCCGAAGCGCTCCGGTTCCATTGCCTTGATCTTGCTGATCGGGTTGCCGCCTCCGGCCCAGATAACAAACAGGAATTTGCGGCCAGGCTCATCCTTCAAGGCATCGAAAACACGTTGCGCATTTGCCGTGAAGTCTTTCGTGTCTGTTGGCGCGTATTCCTCGAAAACCAGATTTGCGCCAGTGCCTTCCAGCGCTTCCTTGAACGCAGCGACACCATCGCGGCCAAAGGCATAGTCCTGTGCCAGCGTTGCGACCGAGACACCTTCTTGTCCCAGAGCAACCGCATTTGCAATGGCATCCTGAGAAGAGTTTCGGGAGGTGCGGAACACATACCGGTTCCAGTTTTCGCCTGTGATGGAGTCCGCAACGGCAGGCTCAACAATGAGCAACTTCTCATATTCTTCAGCCACGGGCAGCATGGCGAGTGCCACACCAGAAGAGACCGGTCCAACGGCCAGATCCACTTCATCATCACCATAGGCCTCGGCAAGAACCGCTTTACCTATGTCCGGCTTCAGCTGCGTGTCCTTTTCGATGACAACGATCTTGCGGCCGTCGATCTCCATTGTCCCGTCGGTGGCAAATTCCAGTCCCATCATCAGACCCGTGTGAGACTGTTTGGCATAGGCCTCAAACGGTCCCGTCTTGCCATAGACATGGGCGATTTTGATGTCTTCCGCAAAAGCGGCAACGGACCCCGATGCCGCAAGGCCGAGGCCGGCCACAAGCGGCAGTGCCCAGCGGGTAAACTGCTTGGTCATAAATGCTCCTCCCGTTTTGCGCCAAGGTGCAGCCGGCAATCTCAGACCGTTTCCAGCCTGGAAAAAACGCCGCTGCTTCGCTTAACGCCTCCTAATATGAAACCTGAATCAGTATTCATGTCAAGGCTTCAACACGCTTAAGGCGTTGTTGTGCGGGCGCATGCTTTGCAGCAGGAGCACAATCAGAAAGGTGTTTAAGGCTCCGTGTGCAACAGACCGGAAACGAGGATCTCGACTGATATTCAGTCTGGCACGGCCTGTGTGACGTGCTCACAACACGATGGGTTCTGCCGAAATCGAAAGACACAAAAAAGGCGGCGGCAAGAAGCAGACCGCCCGAACAAAAAAGGCGCGCCGTAGCGCGCCTTTCGCGTCAGTTTCAGATTTTTTGTCGTTCAGATCGAAGCGCTTTATAAAGGCAATAACACATCGCCAGAACGACCAGGGTGAAGGGAATCCCCATCGAAACCGCCGCTCCTTGAAGTGCGTTGAGCCCTCCACCGAGAAGAAGCGCAATCGCAACCAGGCCTTCGAATGTGCACCAGAACACGCGTTGCGCCACCGGAGCATCCATTTTTCCACCTGCCGTGATCGTGTCGATGACCAACGAACCGGAGTCCGACGACGTCACGAAGAAGATCACGATCAGGACCAGCGAGATCGGCGCGATAATGTTGTAGAGCGGCAGCTGATCCAGCATACGGAAAAGAGACAGCTCTGGCTGATAGGCCACCACCACGTCTTTTGCGCCGGTATAGCCATTCGCCAATTGGTCGAGAGCAAGACCACCGAAAACGGTCATCCAAAGCGCGCAGACCAGTGAGGGCGCAATCAAGACGCAGAGAATGAACTCACGAACGGTCCGTCCTTTAGAAATACGCGCGATGAACATGCCGACAAATGGTGACCAGGCAATCCACCAAGCCCAATAGAAGGTGGTCCAGCCGTGCATGTAGCCCAAATCATCCCGGCCGAACGGGTTGGACAGCGGAACGAAGGCAACAACATAGTCTTTGAGGACGCCACCGAATTGAGCGATGAGATCAAAGGTCGGGCCCACAAGCAGAACGAACACGAAGAGGCACGCCGCCATGATCATGTTGATCTCAGAGAGCCGCTTCACGCCTGCGTCCATGCCAAGAAGCACGGATCCGAGCGCAATCGCCGTGATGCCGAGGATCAGCCAGACAACAAGGGAACTTGAGACCGGAATTCCAAACACATCGTTCAGACCGGCAGCAACCTGCTGTGCTCCGAGACCAAGAGAAGTGGTTAGACCGAACAGGGTCGCGAAAACCGCCAGCGTGTCGATCACATGACCTGGCCAACCCCAAACGCGTTCGCCGAAAATCGGATAGAAAGCCGAACGCAACGTGAGAGGCAGGCCGAGATTGTAGCAGAAAATCGCCAGGCAGAGCCCGACGACAACATAGACCGCCCAACCACTGATGCCCCAGTGATAAACGGTGCCAACAATGCCCATGTTTTCATTGCCCGGAAGCGACGGATCGGACCCGAGAGGCAATGTATTGAGCTCCGGAATCGAATAGTACATCGGCTCCAGAACGCCGAAAAACAGTAGCCCGATACCGATGCCCGCAGAAAACAGCATCGCGATCCATCCCGCGTAGGAATAATCCGGAACCGCATCCTTGCCGCCGATTTTCACCTTCCCCAGGGGCGACAGCGCAAGAAAGAAACAGAAAACGACCATGATGTTGACGGACAACATGAGAAACCAGTCGAACGTACTTGTCAGGAAGGGTCTGAACCATCCGAAGAAGGACGCTGCTGCTTCCTGATTTGCCAAGGCAACCATGACGAATCCGACGATCACGATCGCCGAGACCAGGAAGACCGGATTGTGCAAATCAAGACCGAACGGCCGAATGTTATCCTGGCCCAGTTCGTATTCCGTGCTGAAATCCATGACCCGCGGGTCCGGATCCAGCATCTTCTTCGTTTTACTCATAAATATTCCCTCCAGACTTTGCCACCCGACCACCTTCGGCGGTTACACGCTTGCTGTTTCGGACGGCGGCTTGTCGCCGCTCTTCGAGAAACCCGTCCACGCAGGGCAGCAGACACAGTCAAGTATGAAAGGACATTCTGTCACAATTGTCGATTTTACGTAGCGTAATAACGCCAATCCGACAATTTTAAGTATTTACCTGTTGCCCAAAGACGATAGAAACTCAAAAAAAACCCCGGCAAACAGCCGGGGTCGTATGCACTTTGAGCCAAAGTCCGGGAGGAAGGGCTTTGGTGCAAGTTGGAGCGTTTTCTCTGCTTAGCGCAGACGTTTTTCTGTCTTGATGTCGAAATACATCGCCGATGCCGGGTCGAACGAGACGGAAACTGTTCCATCTGCAGGCGGTTGATCCTCGCCCTTTGTCTCAACGATGACACGCTCACCTGTCGGACACACCAGATAGGTGTAGGCAACACCGCCCAATTGCTCGCAAAGATCAACCCTTGCACCTTCTGTGCTCGGTGCAATGTCGAAATGCTGAGGCCGCAGTCCGACAAGAACCTTCTCGCCCTTGGCCGGCAAAGCCACGGATGTCGGAACCTTGGTATCGCCAAATGCCGGAACGATTACCGCGCCTTCGTCTGCCACGCCTTCAACGAAATTCATGCTCGGCGATCCGATAAAGCCGGCAACAAAACGATTGTCCGGATCGGAATAAAGGTTCATCGGGGAACCTACCTGCTCGATGATACCTCCGCGCAGCACGACGATCTTGTCCGCAAGGGTCATGGCTTCGACCTGATCGTGCGTCACGTAGATCATCGTCGCGCCGATATCCTTGTGCAGACGTGCGATTTCAACGCGCATGTCGACACGCAGTTCGGCATCCAGGTTCGAGAGCGGCTCATCGAACAGAAACACTTCCGGGCCGCGGACAATCGCACGCCCGATGGCCACACGCTGACGCTGCCCGCCGGACAGCGCTTTCGGCTTGCGTTTCAAATACGGATCAAGCTTCAGGATCCTGCTGGCTTCCGAGACTTTTTCATGAATCTCGGTCTTGGGGTGACCGTTCATCTTGAGGCCGAAGCCCATGTTCTCTTCAACCGTCATGTGCGGATAAAGGGCGTAAGTCTGAAACACCATGGCAACGCCACGTTCCGCCGGATCCACTCTGGTAACGTCGCGGCCACCGATCTCGATCTTGCCGGAGCTTGTTTCTTCCAGGCCTGCGATCATCCGGAGCAATGTGGATTTGCCGCAGCCGGAAGGCCCGACAAAGACGCAAAACTCACCATGCTCGATCTGGAGATCCACTCCATGGATCACCTGAAGATCGCCATATTGTTTGACGGCATTTGTAAGAGTTACGCCAGACATCTTATTTCTACTCCCTCCGAAATGTTCACGCGGGGAACTGCCAGTCTTCGACTGCCGCGGCAATCTTGGATGCGGCCTGCTCCAATGCAGGACGCGCATTCATCAGTTCATCCAAATTTTTTCGCTGTGTTGATGTTGTCACGGACAGGGCGCCGACCGGCCGCCCTTTGGTGGACAGGATTGGAGCGGCAATACAGATGATCCCGGGTTCGTGCTCCTCCCGGTCAAAGGCGATGCCGTCCTGCCTGATCTGGTCAAGTTCCGCGCGGAGCGCCGCTTCGGTTACGAGCGTTGCCGGCGTGTACCTGTAAAAAGACTGTTTCTGAATAATCTGGTCGATCTCGCTTGGGTCCTGAAAAGCCATCAGAGCTTTTCCGACACCCGTGCAATGTCCAGGCCCGACCTTGCCGGCCTGCGAGAACATGTCGATCGCATTCTGGGGGTTGCGCTTGTCGACATAGAGCACCTGCCCGTTGTCCAACTGTGCCAAGTGGACCGTCTCGCCAACCTCGTCGGAAAGCGCGGAGATGAAGGGCCGCGCTATGGGCGCGATGGAACTTTGACGCCAAGCTGCATGTGCCAGCCGCACAAGACGGATGCCGAGCGAGTAGGTCTGCTGCTTGTCGTCATAGGCCAGCATGCCCTGGTTCACGAGGGTCTGCAGCAGACGATAGAGTGTCGCCTTGGGATGCGCACTTTCTGAAAGCAGCTCGGAAAATCGCACAGGCCGACCCACGGCTGCGACTTTGTCGAGCACTTCAAGAGCCTTTCCGACCGTACCGTCGCCGGTGGCCTGCTTGTTCATTTTTTCCTCCACTCGGCCCGTTTCTTTATGTCGGACCTGTTGACAACCTAACCTGATCGCAGCAAAGTATCAATATACAAAACTAAGTTTCACATAATGGAACCTAAAGGGAGGACACCATGCGTTCCATGCTGAAAACGTCCGCTGCGGCGTTTGCCATTCTGGCAGCCTCAATGGGCGGAGCATCTGCTGACGGCCTGACAGGCGATCTGAGAATTTTCCTCGATACATCCAATCCGGCGCCGCGCGCGACCATGGAAAAGATGATTTCGCAGTTCCAGGAAAAGAACCCGGATCTGAACATCGAGACGACAGTTATCGATCGTGAAGCCTACAAGACACAGATCCGTAACTTCCTGTCTGCAAATGCGCCGGACGTTGCAACCTGGTATGCGGCAAACCGCATGCGCCCTTATGTTGAAGCAGGCTTGTTCGAAGACGTATCTGACCTGTGGGCAGATCCGGCAATCGGCGACAACCTGGCCTCGACCAAGGGTGCGATGACCATTGATGGGAAGCAGTGGGGCGTGCCCTACACCTACTATCAGTGGGGCGTTTACTACCGCAAAGACATCTTTGACGAGCTTGGCCTTTCCGAACCGACAACCTGGGAAGAAGAAAAAGCCAACTGTCAGAAAATCATCGACGCCGGCAAGAAATGCTACACCATCGGAACCAAGTTCCTTTGGACCGCAGGCGGCTGGTTTGATTACCTGAACATGCGCACGAACGGCTTCGACTTCCACATGGACCTGCTGACCGGCAAAGCCAAGTGGACCTCTGATGAAGTACGCCAGACGTTTGCCAACTGGCGCGAACTCATCGACATGGGTGCGTTCATCGACAATCACCAGACCTACAGCTGGCAGGAAGCTCTGCCGTTCATGGTCAAGGGTGATGCAGCAGCATACCTGATGGGCAACTTTGCTGTTGCACCGCTGCGTGATGCAGGCCTGACTGACGACCAGCTCGATTTCTACCAGTTCGTTGAAATCACACCGGGCGTTGAAAAGGCTGAAGATGCTCCGACTGACACCTTCCACATTCCGGCAAATGCCCAGAACAAGGAAGCGGCACGCGAATTCCTGAAATTCGTCGTCTCTCCGGACATCCAGACCCAGATCAACGATGGCAAGAACCTCGGCCAGCTGCCGGTGAATGCACAGTCTTCCGTTGATAAGGACAAGTTCCTCGAGCAGGGCTTTGAAATGCTGTCCACCAACTCTCCGGGCGGCGTTGCTCAGTTCTTTGACCGCGATGCTCCGGCTGAAATGGCAAAAGTTGCCATGGAAGGCCTGCAGGAATTCATGGTCAAGCCGGACAATCTCGACAAGATCCTGGATCGTCTGGATCGCGCTCAGGAGCGCATCTACAAGTAAGCTCTCCTATCGAGCCGGACAGGGTGCTTCCTGCACCCTGTCCTTTTCCAATTCGTTTCTCCGACAGGTTCGGGGACCGGCCTCGCAGCGCGCGCCCGTGTGACGACAATGGGCGACCGGTTGATAATTGGGTGAACGCGCACGTGACATGAGCTGACTCTCTGCCGGATCAAAAGAAGAGCAACGACAATGGCTCAAGCATCTGTCGAAGGAACCCGCCAAAGCTCCTGGTGGCATCGCAATCAGCAACAGCTGACACCCTGGCTTTTTTTGGCACCGGGTATCCTGTTTTTCCTGTTCTATGTGATCTTCCCGATCTTCCAGTCCTTTAACCTGTCTCTGTACCAGTGGGACGGACTTGGAGCCGCGGAATATGTTGGCGTCAGCAACTATGAAGAGCTTTACTGGGACGAGGCCTTTTATACGTCCCTGAAAAACAACGTGATCTGGCTGGTGCTGTACCTTGCAGCAATTCCCGCCGGCTTGTTTATCGCCCTCTTTCTGAACCAGACGGTAACCGGGATCCGGGTCTACAAATCCCTGTTCTTTTTCCCCTTCGTGATCTCGCAGGTCGTCGTCGGTCTGGTCTTCACCTGGTTCTACGATCCGACATTCGGCATCCTCAACGTGGTGCTCGGCTCAGTAGGCCTGCCGCCCATGAACGTGCTAGGCGATGAAAACTGGGTAACCGTCGGCATCATCATTGCCGGCCTCTGGCCCCAGACCGCCTACTGCATGATCCTTTATCTAACGGGTCTGAATGCCGTCGATCCAGAACAGATCGAAGCTGGTCGCCTTGATGGCGCCAAGGGCTGGCGCATGCTCTGGTACATCATCGTTCCTCAGCTGCGCCCTGCGACGTTCATCGCATTCGTCGTCACCATCATCGGCGCCTTGCGATCATTCGACCTCATTTCAGTCATGACCAACGGCGGTCCATTCGGCTCCAGCCGCGTCCTCAGCTTCTACATGTTCGAGGTTGCGCTGTCCGAATATGGCTTCCGTATGGGCTACGGCGCTTCGATCGCTGTCGTCCTGTTCCTGATCATGCTGGCCTTCATCGCCTACTTCCTCTGGTCGATGTACAAAGAAGAAAAGGCGCGCTGAGATGTTTCCGACACCTATTGAACGCTCGCCACGAGCCTGGCAGATCACCTATCAAAGTCTTCTGCCTCTCGCCCTGATCCTGTGGCTGCTGCCTCTCATTGCGGTCGCGATCTTCTCCGTCAAGCCGGATGCGGATTTCGTCAATGCAAACTACTGGGGTTGGCCGTCTTCCTTTGAAGGCTTCACCAACTACGCGCTGGTTTTCACCGGCTCGGACATGCCCCAGTATCTCTTGAACTCGTTCAAGATCACCATTCCGACCGTGATCGGGGCCGTGGCCCTGTCCTGCATGACCGGCTTTGCGCTTGGAGTATACAAGTTCAAGTCGAACATCTGGATCTTCTTCATGTTCGTGGCCGGCAACTTCGTGCCGTTTCAGATCCTGATGGTGCCTGTGCGAGATCTGACGTTGCAGATGGGTCTCTACAACACGATTACCGGCCTTGTGCTGTTTCATGTTGCCTTTCAGACCGGCTTTTGCACGCTCTTCATGCGCAACTTCATCCGCGCTCTGCCATTCGAGCTCATCGAAGCCGCGCGCGTTGAAGGCATCGCGGAATGGCGGATCTTCTGGTTTGTTGTTCTGCCGCTGATGAAGCCGGCCATTGCCGCACTGTCGGTTCTCATCTTCACCTTTATCTGGAACGACTACTTCTGGGCCGTTGTGTTGACACAAGGCGTTGAGAGCCAACCGGTGACCGCTGGCATCACATCCTTCAACGCACAGTATCGCGCCGCTTATCACCTGATGAGTGCCGGCTCACTCGTGGCTGCGCTGCCGCCAGTCGCAATGTTCTTCCTGATGCAGCGGCACTTCATTGCCGGACTGACACTCGGAGCCGTGAAATGATCCACGGTCTCCGGGCTTTTCAGCCGATAATCGAAGCTACAGGAAAGGCCGGAAATGCAGGCTAAGACGTGGCATCTTGGTGATGCCCGTCAAAGCCTGGTTCTTGCCAGCTTTGCGGGCCGCCTGCCGGAAGTGATCTATTGGGGCCCGGCTCTACCGGGCAAAGACGATCTCCAGCTACTTGCCGCAGCCTCTCTCACAGATGTGACTGGCGGAATGGTGGATCGGAATGCAGGGATCAGTTTGAGCCCGGAAGCATCACAAACATTTACGGGCCATGCTGGTCTGTCGATTCGTGATACCGATGGCAATATACTGGTTCCGGCCTTCCTGTTCGAAAGCGAAACCACAACTGAAAACGGTTTGAGACTCGAATATAGTGACAGTCATCATGGCCTGACGCTTATATGTGACCTGTCACTGACCGCCGAAGCTTCACTCTTCAAACTCCAGACCCGGCTCGAAAGCACCAATGTCATCCTGGTGGACTGGCTGGCAGCTCCCGTCGTACCAGTGCCTGCGCACACAGGTGAGATGATCGAGTTTTCCGGTCGATGGTGCGCCGAATTCCTGACCAGACGTCTTCCGTTTTCACCTGGTGCACGTGTCAGAGACAACCGGACCGGACGGACGGATCATGCCCATTTTCCGGGCCTGATTGTCTGTAACGGTGCCACCACCAATACCCAGGGAGAGGCCTACTCGTTCCACTATGGCTGGTCAGGCGGTCACAAGATGGTCGCAGAAGAGCTGGCCGACGGACGACGCCACATTCAGTTCGGTCACGCTTCTTCCAGCAAGGAAAAGGGAAAGGCCTTCCAGAGCGCGCCCCTTTACGCCACCTACTCGGCAGAAGGGCTCAACGGAGCCGCAATCCAGTTCCAGCGGTATGCGCGTGACCGAATGGTGACGGGTGCCAGATCGCCAAGGCCCGTGCACTACAATTGCTGGGAAGCGGTCTATTTCGATCACAAGATCAGCGAGCTCAAATCCATCGCCAGCCACGCGGCGGGACTTGGAGCCGAGCGGTTTGTTCTCGACGACGGCTGGTTCGGCCGACGGGATGACGACACTTCATCTCTGGGTGACTGGTTCGTCGACGAACGTAAATATCCCGATGGTCTGACCCCGTTGATCGATCACGTCAAATCGCTCGGCATGGAATTCGGGATCTGGTTCGAGCCGGAAATGATCAACGAGGACAGTGATCTTTATCGAGCTCATTCCGACTGGGTTCTGGGCCGCAAGGACCAAACACGCGGGCGCCAGCAGCTGGTTCTGGACATGTCCCGTGAGGATGTCAGGTCGTATCTATATGACCGGATCGCCGACATCTTGAAAAGCAACGATATCGGTTACATCAAATGGGATCACAACAGGGTCCTGCCGATCGTCGCAGCGGCACAGACGATTGGTGTCTATGAACTTCTGGATCGGCTGCGCGCCAGCTTTCCCGAGGTGGAAATCGAAAGCTGTGCTTCCGGTGGCGCCCGTGTCGACTTCGGCATCCTGGAACGCACTCAGCGTGTGTGGCTGTCCGACAGCAACGATGCGCTGGAACGTCAGCGGATCCAGCATGACGCAGCGCTCTTTCTACCGGGAGCCGTTACAGGCTCGCACGTCGGTCCGCGGCGCTGTCACACATCAGGCCGCGTCCTCGACATGAAACTGCGCGCCTGGACCGCAGCCCAGCGGCATATGGGATTCGAGATGGACCCACGCGAACTGGACGATGCCGAGACAGCCACCCTGTGCGATGCCACCAACTGGTGGAAAGCCAATCGGGACTGGACCATGCAGGCAGACATCCATCGCCTAGACAGTTCCGATCCCGCTGTCATAGCCGAACAACAAATGGCAAGAGACGGTGGCCGTTTCGTCGTGTTTGCGGTATTGGCACGCACTTCCGACCAGATCCTTCCACACCCTGTTCGATTGACAGGACTGGATCCGGACGCGATGTACAGCGTTTCCCTTGCCAATAGGAACGAAGCTCCGAGGCTCTCCCGCGGCAATCCACTCTTGAAAGAAAAAGACATCGAGGTCAGCGGACGCTACCTCATGACACATGGTCTTATCCTTCCCTGGCGCTTCCCGGAGACAATCTGGGTCCTGGAAGGTCAGAGGCTCTAGGCGTTAAGGCGCATTTGAATTCATCGGCGAAGGCCGTCAACACAAACAAAGGCATTGGTCCCATGCACGCTACATTTCCGGATCTTGACGGTGCTTCGGTCTTCATCACCGGTGGCGGTTCCGGCATTGGAGCAGCATTGACCGATGCCTTCATGTCTCAAGGTGCCAAAGTTGCATTTGTGCAGCGGTCAGATGCCACTGATTTCTGTGACGAGATGGAGCAAAAACACGGCGTTAGGCCACTTTTCGTCTCATGCGACATCACCGACATCCCTGCTCTGAAGGGCGCGATCGACAAAGCCGCCGAGGCTCATGGCGCGGTGACCGTCCTGGTGAACAATGCAGCAAATGACAAACGTCATGCGACTGAGGAAGTCGACGAAGAATTCTGGGACTGGTCGCAGGCAATCAACCTGAAAGCCTATTTCTTTGCTTGCCAGCATGTGATCGCTGGCATGAAGGCCGCCGGTGGTGGCTCCATCGTAAATTTCACTTCGATTTCCTATATGATGGGCAACGCCGGCTACGCGGCCTACACCACCGCCAATTCCGGCATCAACGGGATGACGCGCAGCCTGGCGCGCGAATTCGGACCGGACAAGATTCGAGTGAATGCTGTTGCTCCCGGTTGGGTTCTGACTCAAAGGCAAAAGGATCTTTGGGTGACCCCGGAAGCACTTGGCGCGCACATTGATCGGCAATGCCTGAAGGAAGAGCTGTCGCCGGAAGATATTGCTGAACCGGTTCTGTTTCTTGCCTCCAAAACCAGCCGGGCGATGACCGGACAGGCATTGGTTGTGGACGGTGGTGTCGTGGTGACGGGATGACAACACAAACCGACATTACCTGGATTGCTGCGGATTGGGGAACCACCAACCTGCGCGTCTGGGCGCTAAGCGATACCGGTGAGATCCTGATCCATCGCGGCTCCGACAGGGGCATGGGGAAACTCGCGCCGGCAGAATTTGAGCCCGCATTGCTAGACTTGATCGAGGACATTCTGCCTACTCGGGGCGAAGTCCCGATCATGGTTTGTGGCATGGCCGGCTCGCGTCAGGGCTGGGCTGAAGCGCCCTATAAGTCTGTGCCCTGCCCGCCCCCTTCGATAGCTGACGCAACACGAGTTAAGACCGCGGACCCTCGCCTCGATGTGCATATCCTCCCGGGCCTCAAGCAATTGAAGCCGGCAGATGTGATGCGCGGCGAGGAAACCCAAATCGCCGGTTTCCTGGCGGATCAGCCGGTTTTTTCCGGAACGTTGTGCCTGCCCGGCACACATACAAAATGGGTCAAGCTCAAATCTGGGGTTGTTGAACGCTTCCGGACCTGCATGACCGGTGAGACCTTTGCGCTCTATCGACATCGATCCGTACTTCGCCATGGTCTGTCCGAATCTGAATTCGACACTGGCGCGTTCAAGAATGCCGTCCTGTGTGTTCTCCAGGATCCAAAGGTCTTCGCTTCCGAATTGTTCGGCATTCGCGCGGCAAGCCTTGTGGCCGGCCAGACCCCCACAGAAGCCACCGGTCGTTTGTCCGGATTGTTAATCGGTGCTGAACTTGCGTCCATCAGGGACGAATTCGACCTTGCGGATGTTGCTATTCTCGGCAGCAGCAAGATTGCCGGAACCTATCACGCCGCGCTGGAGTGCCTTGGACAAGATGCCAGGTTGCTGGACGCGGAATCCATCACTTTGCGAGGTTTGACCCTCGCCTTTTCTTGCTATGCAAGGGAGACATCATGAGCCGCAATCTGATCGCCATCTTGCGGGGTCTGACACCTGACGAGGCACTGCCTGTCACAGAATGCCTGATTGCCGCGGGCATAACCCGCATCGAAGTGCCTCTCAACTCACCCGATCCGCTCAAAAGCATCGAGGCCATGGTTACCTCGTTTGGAGGCGATGCCGAGATCGGTGCAGGTACAGTTCTGGAGCCGGAACAGGTGCGCAATGTCAAGTCTGCGGGTGGCACTTTGATCGTGTCACCGGACTGCAACCCCGAAGTCATCAGAGCCACCAAAGCAGAAGGCATGTCATCTTTCCCGGGCGTCATGACACCAACGGAAAGTTTCACGGCTCTGCGCAATGGCGCGGATGGCTTGAAGTTTTTCCCCGCGTCCCTCGTCGGCCCTTACGGATTGAAAGCACTTTTGGCGGTTTTACCAAAGGGCACGGCAACTTACGCCGTAGGTGGCGCTGGGCCGGATAATTTTGCTGAATGGATCAAAGTTGGCGCCGCGGGCTTTGGCATCGGAACGGCTCTGTTCAAGCCCGGGTTTACGGTCGATGAGATCGAAGACCGAGCCCAAAAAATCGTATCCGCCTATGACATGGCCGTTACAGCCAGCGAGTAATTTCAATGACAACCATTTTCGACGAACGCCAGTGCAAGCTCGGCGAAGGTCCGCTTTGGCATCCTGAACGACAGCAATTGTTCTGGTTCGACGTATTGAACAAAAAGCTTATGTCCCGGGAAAACGGCACGGCAAAATCTTGGGAATTCGATGAATATGTCTCTGCGGCCGGTTGGGTGAGCAAGACAGAACTCCTGATCGCAAGCGCGAGCAAACTGTTCCTCTTCAATCTCGACACAAAAACATCCATGAAGCTTTGCGACATGGAAGCAGACAATCGGGTGACCCGGTCCAATGATGGCCGTGCAGACCCGAAGGGCGGTTTCTGGATCGGTACCATGGGCATTGAGGCGGAGGCCGGTGCTGGATCCATCTATCGCTTTTACAAAGGAGAGCTGCGCAAGCTCTTCAGTGGCATCACCATTACCAATGCCATCTGTTTCGCACCCGATGGCAACAAGGCCTATTTCTCCGACACGGATACCCAGAATATCCAGCAGTTGATGTTGGACGACCAGGGCTGGCCAACAGGAACACCCAAACTGTTTGTCGACCTTACCGGTGACAACTTGAATCCCGATGGGGCGGTGGTCGACAGCGAAGGGTATTTGTGGAACGCTCAATGGGGCGCAAATCGTGTCGCGCGGTATTCACCTGAAGGCCAGTTTGTCGAGGAAATTAGTTTCCCTGCCAAACAGATATCCTGTCCGGCCTTTGGCGGGGCAGAGCTGCAAACACTCTTTGCGACCTCTGCGGCGGTCGACCTGAGCGGTGTAGACGAGGGAAAGACCTTCTTTGCCCAGACCGGCACCCGTGGTCAGCTCGAACATCGGATCATTTTGTAGGCAACGCAATGAAACGCACCCTGGGCACCTGCTATTATCCGGAGCACTGGCCGGAGGAAATCTGGGAGGCCGACGCAAGGCGCATGGCCGATGCCGGACTGACATGGGTCCGGATTGGCGAGTTCGCCTGGTCCCGGCTTGAACCAACCCAAGGCAATCTGCAATTCGACTGGCTCGACCGAGCAATTGAAGTGCTCGGCAAGGCGGGCTTGAAGGTCGTGCTCGGCACTCCGACTGCAACCCCACCTCATTGGATGGTCGAAAAGCACCCGGACATGCTGGCGGTTGATGTAAATGGTCATCCACGCAAATTCGGATCCCGGCGCCACTACTGTTTCTCGCACGAAGGCTTTCAGCTCGAAAGTGATCGGATCGTGCAACTCCTTGCCGAACGCTATGGCGACAGTCCCTATATCGCGGCCTGGCAAACCGACAACGAGTATGGGTGCCATGACACCGTGCTGTCTTATTCAAACGCAGCGAAAAAGGCATTTGGCCTCTGGTTGGCACGACGTTACGGCTCGATCGAAGCTCTGAACCGCGCATGGGGCAATGTCTTCTGGTCAATGGAATACGCATCCTTTGACTCAATCGACCTGCCCAATCTGACCGTAACCGAACCCAACCCGTCCCACAGCCTGGCGTTCCGCAGGTTCTCCTCCGATCAGGTCGTTGCGTTCAACAAGCGTCAGGTTGACATCATTCGCCGCTACTCCGGCGCACCGATCAGTCACAATTTCATGGGGCGTATCACGGAGTTTGACCATTTCAAGGTCAGCGATGACCTGGATATTGCAACCTGGGACAGCTATCCCCTCGGCTTCCTGGAAGACCGTGTCGGCGCAACTTCCGAGCATCAGCGCCTTTATGCCCGACAAGGCGATCCGGACTTTCAGGCATTTCACCATGATCTCTATCGAGCGGCCGGCAACGGACGCTGGTGGGTGATGGAGCAACAACCCGGGCCGGTCAACTGGGCGCCGTATAATCCGGCGCCGCTGTCTGGCATGATGCGGCTGTGGGCATGGGAAGCCTATGCACATGGCGCTGAGGCCGTTTGCTATTTCCGCTGGCGACAAGCCCCGTTTGCACAGGAACAGATGCATGCCGGCATGCTGCGCCCCGACAATGCCGATGCACCTGCCCTGATCGAAGCACGGCAGGTCCGGGACGAACTGCACGACGCTCCTGATGTGGAGACTTCACCAGCTCCTGTGGCATTGATTTTTGACTATGACGCTGACTTTGCCTGGGCAACCCAGCCACATGGTGCTGGCCTGAGCTATTTTCAGCTTGTCTTCGAAGCTTACAAGGCACTCCGCAGCCTGGGACTTTCCGTAGATATTTTGCGAGGCGAAACACGTGACTTTTCCGGTTATCAGATCGTCGCCGCACCCGGGTTGATCTATATGTCGCAGGACCTCAAAAAGGCTCTCGCCGAAAGCAATGCAGAAGTCGTGCTCGGGCCACGGACAGCCGCCCGCAATGCGGACATGGTCATACCTGTGCCGCTTCCCCCAGACATGCCGGGCCTTGAGGTCACGGTAGCACGTGTTGAAAGCATGCGCCCTGACATGCCCATGCCCCTCAAGGGCGGCGGAAACTTAGTCTCTTATCGCGAAGAACTGGAAGGTGCCGCCGGAACGTTTCTGGAGCTCGAGGACGGGCAGATTGCGGCCATGCGACAAGACAATCTGACTTATGTCGGCGGCTGGTGCGATGGCTTAGCCTGGAAACGGGTTTTCAAGATGCTCTGCGATGAGGCAGGTATTGAAACCTTCGACCTTTCCGGAGGCGTCCGCTGCCGCGACGCAGGCAACATCAGGATCTGGACGAACTACGGAGCTTCACCTTCAGATACACCGGCTGGCCGGATCGATGCCGCCGGTGTTCTGTTCGAAAGGCTCTGAAGTTTTCAGATCTGCTGGGACCGGCAACCGCAAAAAGAAACAGCGTCCATCAAGATGTGAAACCCGGATATCCGGGTTGCAACTTCACTCTGCAGCCTGTCCGGTCACCAGCTGTTGGATGATCGAGGCGTAGTTCTCGGCTCCCTGAGCGCCGCTGACCAGGTGCTTGCGCTCAAAAATAACCGCGGGAACCCCGTGAATGCCGTTTCCAGTCCAGAACGCTTCTTCCTGGCGGACTGTCTCTGCAAAGCGACCGTCCTGCAAAACGTCCAGTGCCTCGTTGCGGTCTAATCCGATGTCTGCCACCACGTCGGCAAGCACCTCATCGTTGTTGAGGTCCTTGCGTTCCTGAAAATAGGCCTGGAACAACGCCATCTTAAGCTGGTGCTCCTTGCCTTGTGGACCTGCCCAATGAATGAGCTGATGGGCCTTGAAAGTGTTGACCATCCGCATGTCATCGGTGAAGTGAAAATCGAAACCAAGCCCTTTGCCGACATCCGTCAAGCGCTCCCGCGCGGCCTGAGACTGCTCCTCCGTGGAACCGTATTTGCGCATGATGTGCTCTTTGAGGTTCTCTCCGTCCGAAGCCATGTCCGGATTGAGTTCAAACGGGTGCCACTTCACGGCTGCAGAAACGCCAGTCATCGCGATGGCCCGTTCGAGTTGCTTGAAGCCGACAATACACCACGGGCAGACGACATCGGACACGATGTCGATTTGCAGAACGGGGTCAGTTTCCTGACCGGTTGCGTCTGTCATCAGGTTTCTCCTTTGCGACCCACTACAAAGTCGCATCACCTTTCGGCGGTGGGTTCCAGCCTCGTTCCGTGCGTTCGTGCCGTTCGTCGCCGCGGTCAACCCGCATGATCTCGAACAGCGTATCGGAATGGGCACGCATCGCATCGATATAGGACGTGTCGACGCCGCCGTCATTGTAATTGGCACGAAGATCGTCGAGCATCGCAAGATCGTGATGACGGAACTCCTGTGCCTTGGTCCGTGACCGGAAGGGGTGGCGGCCAAGTTCGGTGAAGGCGCGCCGGCCAAGTGCCAAGGCTCCCTCGAACACTTCTCGTTCGGCATAGTGCGCGCCGGCATTTTCCAGCTCATAGACATGATGCCGGTCTCTGGCCCGCGCCAGGATCTTCACATTGGGATAGGTCTTGGCAACATGTTCCACCATCAGGGTTTGCTTGTCGCGATCATCGACGGCGGCAATGAAAAGATCTGCATCCTCCAGTCCGGCACCATGCAAGAGATCCGGCCGTGTCGCATCTCCATAGAATGTCCGAATGCCAATCCGGGAGAGATTGTCGATGGTTTGAGGATCATGATCGAGAATGACCACATCATAGCCGCTGGTCAAAAGCATGCGAGAGACGATCTGTCCAAATCGCCCCATGCCGGCAACGACGACACGCCCTCGGCTGTCGATCTTGTCCGGCTCCCGGTCCGATGTTGCGACCGCACGCGGCGCGACCACTTTTTCATAGAAAATGAAAAGGGCGGGTGTAAGAACCATCGAAATGGCCACCACGAGCGTCATGGTCTGGAGAAGGCCCGTTTCCAGGACGCCGCTGCCCGCTGCAAATCCGAACAAGACAAAGGCAAATTCACCAGCTTGCGCCAATCCGAGCGCAAACAGCCATCGATCAGCGCCCTTGAGCTTGAAGATCGTGCCAAGTGCGAAGAGCAAAGCGAATTTGACCGAAAGCAACCCAACTGCAAGCCCGAAGATCGTCAACGGCGCACCGAACAACAATCCGAAGTCGATACCTGCACCAACTGTCAGGAAAAACAAACCGAGCAGAAGACCCTTGAAGGGCTCGATATCGGCTTCTAGCTCATGTCGGTAGTCACTGTCGGACAGGACGACACCGGCCAGAAACGTTCCAAGAGCGGGCGAAAGACCGACAAAGTCCATCAGGAGCGCAATTCCAATCACAAGTAACAGCGCGGTTGCCGTGAAGATTTCCCGCAGACGCGCTTCGGCAATGAAACGGAAAACCGGACGCAGCAGATGACGCCCGGCAATGATGATTGCCGCAATGACAGCAAGAATGATCAGCGCTTGCGCCCAGCTGGGCAGTGAGGCGAGCGCCTCACCACCATGTGCTGCTGCATCGCCATGGCTGTCAGACCCATCGCCGCCACCATGACCGTCACCGTTGCCAGCAGCCAGAAGGGGCAGAACAGCCAGCATCGGAATGACGGCGATATCCTGGGTCAAGAGGACAGAAAACGAACTTTGACCGCCCTGGGTTTTCATCCAACCCTTTTCGTTCAGTGTTTGTAGAACGATTGCCGTCGAAGAGAGAGCCAGGATCATTCCAAGAGCTACCGCACTTTGCCAGGATAGCCCGAAGAGGTAGCCGATGCCTGTAAAGACGGCTGTTGTGCCGACGACCTGTAGACCGCCAAGGCCAATCAGTTGTTGCCGCATTTTCCAGAGCATCGCCGGTCGCAATTCTAGCCCGACCAGAAACAGCATCATCACGACACCAAATTCTGCAAAGTGTTGAACGTCAGCTGTTTCCTTACCGACAATTCCCAGGATCGGACCAATCACAACACCAGCTATCAGATATCCGAGCACGGACCCGAGACCGAGCCGGTTGGCAATGGGCACGGCAATGACTGCTGCGCACAAATAAACGAAAGCGTCGCCCAAGAGACCCATCAGACGGCCTCCCCTTTCAAGATGAAATCGTCCAGGACATCTGTCAGCACGGAAGCATGTGTGGCCTTGTCCAGATCAAGCCGATCCGCGACGAGAGCTTTCAGAAGGTCGTCATAGCCATTACGGTGTATGTCCAACCTGCTGTCTTCCAGTGCGCGGCCTGCGCCATACATCACAAATGGAGCCAGATAACGCATACCGCAAAGGTCGGCGGTCTTCTCGAATGGCGCCAAAAGACTGCGCAGATCAGCGTGGTTCATCCCCTCAGTAGAATAGGCTTCGGACAGAGCGCCGGCCGTAATTGCATTCATGAAGGTCTTACCGTGAAGGGCTTTGCCATGGAGGCCGTAAGCAAATCCGTGTTCCAGAACCAGGTCCTGCCATTCCTTCATGATCGATGGGGCCGAGTACCAATAGAGTGGGTGCTGAAAGACAATCACGTCATGTGCAATCAACTGGGCTTGCTCACTGTCAACATCGATACTGAAGTCGGGATATCTGGCGTAAAGATCGACCGCCGTAACACCTTGAACATTCTGCGCTGTTTCAAACAGGGGCAAATTCACCTCAGACCGGTCGGGCCTGGGATGAGCAAACAGAACTAGCACTTTGGCCAAGAGCAACTCCCGATCATCGAATGGAGATCCAGGCGGGCCTGCCCGCCCATCGGTTGGGCTTCTTGAAAATGTATAGCGCCTGACCCTGGATAGACAAACATCGGGCCTGTCGGACGTCACCGGCGAACAATCGGCGTGTGCCTTCAGGATGGCAATTTCGTGCGCACTCCCCAACGGTTGACTGAGGTTGGGGATCATCGGGAAATCAAACTGGTTCGATTGAGCAGGTTCTGACTTCAGAGTGTCAGATCAAGCAAGCCCGACGCGTGCTTGAAACGACTTCAAAGCTTCACGGGCTTGCCGGTTGCACCGGATTGGGCAATCGCGTGGATCACCTCTTCGAAATGAAGTGCTTCTGAAAACGACGGCACTGCAGGACGGTCGTCCTGAATTGCGCGCAACAGCTCGTTGGCTTCAATCACCTTGAGATCGTTGAACCCAAGTTGGTGACCGGGAGCTGGCACGAACTGACCATAGGGTGGATGCGCGGGCCCGCTCAGCAAGGTCTTGAACCCTTGCTCGGACAGAGGACCCTTGTTCTGATAGAGCCGCAACTCGTTCATACGCTCCTGATCGAACGTGATCATGCCTTCCGTTCCATGGACCTCAAAGGAGATGTAGCTCTTGCGGCCCCAGGCGCTGCGGGAGGTTGAAAAGACACCATGAACACCATTTGCAAAGGTCAACAGCGCCGAGGCAATGTCCTCGTTTTCGACTGGCCTGTGTTCATCCGATCCATCGCCCATTGGCCGTGTCACATGTACGGTTTTGGTCTCCGCGATCAGGCTTTCGATCGGTCCGACCATGGCGACCGCCAGCGAGATCAGATGACAGCCGAGATCTCCAAGCGTGCCGAGTCCTGCCCCTTCTCTGGTGGCGCGCCAGGTCCAGGCAAGATCCGGATCTGCCTGATAATCTTCATCGACCATGCCGCGAAAATGCACGATGCGACCGATGGCACCGTCCGAAATCAGTTTGCGTGCATGTGCAATTGCCGGATTGTGGAGATAGTTGTAGCCGACAATCGTCTTGGCACCTGTTTTGCTCGCCAACTCCAGCATTGCCGTCGAATCTTGCAGCGTCAGTGCCATCGGCTTTTCCAGATGCACATGCTTGCCGGCGTCCAGCGCGGCCATAGCCATTTCCTTGTGCACTTTGTTCGGTGTCGTGATGCAGACAATATCGACCTTCGGGTCGGCTATCAGGTCTTCCCAGTTGTCTGTAGAGCGTGCAAACCCGAACTGATTGCCAAGTGCTTCCGCCTTGTCTGCCGGAACATCACACAAAACCTCCAGCTGAATGTCGGGAACGTCTCCAAAGACCGCCTTCACCGAACCATAGGCGAGCGCGTGACACTTGCCCATGAAGCCGGTGCCGATCAGACCAATGCCGAGCGAATCCATATCCCGGTTCTCCTGAAAATTCTGCTGCCGAATTTGACAAAAGAGCGTGCCGACACGCCTCTTTCACGGGGATCGAAGTCTGCAGTCTCTATTGGATTTCATCCGTTCCGACAGCGCGCCGCTCGGCCACGGATTTCAATGCAGCCTCACCCAAAATGAGCGATTTCAGTCCGTCCTCGCCGGTTGGAGATGGTTGTGTTCCGTTTTCGATGGCTTCTACGAACGCCTTGATTTCAGCGGCATAGGCCTCGGTGTAGCGCGTCATGAAAAAATCATGCAAAGGCGGGCGCAGGTATCCATCCTCGGTCGCGACCTCTATGGAAACCGGGCGCTGATTTTCGGCGGAAACAGCTCCCTTGGATCCATGCACTTCAATCCGTTGATCGTAGCCGTAGGCCGCGCGGCGCGAGTTGGATATCGAACACTGCTTGCCGGACGCTGTTGTCAGCACGATGGTTGCGCTGTCGTAGTCGCCAAGCTTGCCGATTTCAGGATCGACCAGAACCGAGCCGGTTGCATAAACGGTGGTGAATTCTTCGCCGAGCAGAAATCTTGCCATATCGAAGTCGTGAACAGCCATATCGCGAAAAATCCCGCCAGAGGACTGGATATATCCCGGAGGTGGCGCGCCTGGGTCACGCGATGTGATCTGGACCATCTCAACATCGCCGATACGGCCTTCCAAGATGGTGTCGCGCACAGCAGAAAAATGCGGGTCAAAACGGCGATTGAATCCCAACATGAGAGTCGCACCATGGTCTTCAACCGTCTGGAGACAGGATTTGACCCGCTCTATGGACAGGTCGATCGGCTTTTCGCAGAAGATCGCCTTACCGGCTTTTGCAAACTGCTCGATCAGATCCGCATGTGTGTCTGTTGGCGTACAGATGATCACCGCATCGACATCATCGGCCGCCGCAATCTCGTCGATCGTTGCAACACGTGCGCCATAAGCTTGTGCCAGCGCTTCAGCAGCCTCCGGGAAGGCATCGGCGACGGCGACGAGCATTGCTCCATCAACCGCGCCGATGGCTTTTGCGTGCACCTTGCCAATCCGTCCTGCTCCCAGCAGAGCGACCAGAGTTGCCATTTGTTTTCCTCCCGGATGGACGGCAGCACGCGAGCAGATCCAACGCCTTGCCAATTTAGAATAAAAATTCCAAAATCACTTTATACGGAATGTGTCAAGCAGGAAAAGAAGAAATAGATGAACGATATGAGCCCGGAGCAACTTTCTGCATCCGCCGCCCCTGAAACAGTCGATGGGTTCTTCAATCGGCTAGGCAGTTCCGCAGACCGGCTTCCCAAGCGGCTCAAACAGTTTGCCGATTTCATTGCCGCAAACCCGGACCGGGTCGCCGTTTCAACGGTCGCCGAACTTGCAGAAGGGGCTGACGTCCAGCCATCTGCCGTCATGCGATTTTGCCAGGAGATGGGGTTCTCCGGCTTCTCGCAGATGCAGAAGTTGTTCCGCTCGCACTATTCCCAGAAATGGCCCGACTATGCGACCCGCCTCGCCAAGCTTCGCGACCATGGCACGGAATCTCCTTCTGCGTTACTGGCCGAATTTGTCGAGGTCGGAAGAGCGTCGCTGGAAAATCTGCTGACAACGGTGGATTCTTCGGCTTTGCAACAGGCGGTCGATGTGCTGTCCCGGGCGGAAACTATTCACATGATCGGTTTTCGCCGGGCCTTTCCGGTCACCTCCTACCTTGCCTACGCGTTTGAAAAAATGGATGTGCCGGCGGTCCTCCATTCCGGCATCGCCAACATCAACATGGAACACCTGATCCGCCCAAACGATGCGGTCATTGCTGTGACCTTTGCACCCTATACGGAAATGACAATCGACATGGCCACCAGCGCCCGCGCATCCGGGGCCGATATTGTGGCGATCACAGATGTGGTCACAAGCCCGCTTGCCCGCCTGAAGGCCATCCAGTTGCTTGTCTCCGAACTTGATGTCGGCGACTTTCGCGCATTGTCCGCAAGCCTTTCGCTTGCGATCGCTCTGGCAGTCTCTGTTGGGGCTGAACGAAACCGGAAATAACTTTTTTGGAAAATTTCTGTTGCAATGAGAAAAAAATGGAATTTAAATTCCAAAAGTGGTTTTTCGATCTCGAGCCACGCCGAGTTTTGAAATCGCGGACAGAAAGATGTCTGAACCGCGAGGTTTGTTTTGGGAGGAACTAATGAAGAAGACATTGATTGCGCTTGCGACGGCCGCCATTGCGTTTACGGGTGTGAGCGGATCGGCAGTTGCGGACGGCGAGCGTTTTGTTCTTGTGAGCCATGCGCCTGACAGCGACAGCTGGTGGAACACGATCAAGAACGGCCTTGCACTTGCTGGCGAGCAGGTTGGAGCAGAGGTTGAGTATCGCAATCCGCCGACAGGCGACATTGCCGACATGGCACGCATCATCGAGCAGACGGCTGCGTCCAACCCGGATGGCATCATCACCACGCTTGCCGATCCTGACGTTCTGTCCGGACCGATCCAGAATGCGGTTGCCAAGGGTGTTCCCGTGATCATCATCAACTCCGGCACGCCTGAGCAGGCAGCCGATGTCGGTGCGCTGATGTATGTCGGCCAGCCTGAGTATGATGCCGGTCTTGCAGCCGGTCAGCGCGCCAAGCGTGATGGCGTTGGCTCGTTCCTGTGTGTCAACCACGTTGTCTCCAACCCTGTGGTTGGCGAGCGCTGCCGCGGCTTTGCCGACGGTCTGGGTGTGGATCTGGGCACCAGCATGATCGACAGTGGCCAGGATCCGGCCGAGATCAAGAACAAGGTCAAGGCGTATCTTCTGGCCAACCCGGACACGGAAGCTGTCCTGACGCTCGGCCCGACCTCCGCGGACCCGACCATCCAGGCGCTTCAGGAAATGGGCAAGGCCGGCGACATCTACTTCGGCACCTTTGATCTGGGCACCGAGATCGTCAAGGCGATCAAGGACGGCACCATTCAGTGGGGCATTGACCAGCAGCCGTTCCTGCAGGCCTACCTGCCGGTGATCGTTCTGGCCAACTACCAGCGCTATGGTGTGCTTCCGGGCAACAACATCAACTCCGGCCCGGGCTTCATCACCAAGGACGCTCTGGCGAAGGTTGAAGAATTCGCCGGCGAGTACCGCTAAGGCAGTGGCCGCCCGAGCGGTCGACTGGAGAGGCGGTTTCCCCGCCTCTCCCTTCTCAAGAACGTAACCCAGGCGCTCCTTAGTCGAAGTCGAGCGCGCTTCATCCAGAACATTGTTCTGCGGCCGGGCCGCATGGGAGCGGGCCTTTCCTGCTTCTCAAGGCGGCCGGCCACACCGGCACGCAGGAGGACACCATGGCTGAGACCCAAACGGCAGCCCCACCAGAACCAGAGAAAGACGAACGCGTCCGCGAGATGTCTCGCATGCGCAAGGCGTTGATCCGCCCAGAGCTCGGCGCCATTTGCGGCACCATTCTCGTATTCATGTTCTTCCTCGGCATAGCCAGCGACAGCGGCATGTTCGCCGCCGAAGGCATCATCAACTGGGGCACCGTTTCTGCCCAGTTCGCCATCATCGCTGTCGGCGCCTGCCTGTTGATGATCGCCGGCGAGTTCGACCTGTCCGTCGGCTCCATGATCGGGTTTTCCGGCATCATCATCGCTCTCATGAGCGTGCAATGGGGCTTTCCCGTCTGGTTCGCCATTCTGGTCGCCTTCGCCCTGTCCCTTTGCATTGGCGCCCTCAACGGCTATCTGGTCATCAAGACCGGCCTGCCCTCCTTCATCGTCACGCTCGCCTTCCTCTATATCCTGCGCGGGCTGACGATCTTCATTGCCATTGCCACCACCCGCAAGACCATCATCGGCGGCGTCAAGGATGTTGCCGAGGGCGACCCGATCGCCTGGCTGTTCGGCGGCAAGGTCTTTTCCGGAGTGTTCGTCTGGCTGGCGGATCTGGGCCTTGTCGGCACCTTCGTGGCCGGCCCCAAGGCCGGTCTGCCCGTGGTCGAGGGCATTCCCATGCTGATGATCTGGGCCATTGCCCTCATCATCTTCGGCCACATTCTTCTGACCCGCACCCGCTTCGGCAACTGGATCTTTGCCTCCGGCGGGGATGCCCAGGCCGCCCGCTATGTCGGTGTGCCGGTCAGCCGGGTGAAGATCTCCATGTTCATGTTCACTGCCTTCTGCGCCACCGTCTTTGCCACCTGTCAGGTGATGGAGTTCGGCTCGGCGGCCGCCGACCGCGGTCTGTTGAAGGAGTTCGAGGCGATCATCTCCGTGGTGATCGGCGGTGCGCTTCTGACCGGCGGCTACGGCTCGGTCATCGGGGCCGCCCTTGGCGCGCTGATCTTCGGCGTCGTCCAGCAGGGCCTGTTCTTTGCCGGCGTGGAGAGTTCGCTCTTCAGAGTGTTCCTCGGGGTGATCCTGCTGCTTGCCGTGATCCTCAACACCTATATCCGCCGCATGATCACAGGAGAACGTTGAGATGCCCGATGCAAACACAGCTCCCCTGATCGAACTGGTCGACATCGAGAAGCATTTCGGGCCGGTGATTGCTCTCAACGGCGTCTCCGTCTCCGTCAAGGCCGGCGAATGCCATTGCCTGCTCGGCGACAACGGCGCCGGCAAGTCCACCTTCATCAAGACCATGTCCGGTGTGCACAAGCCCACCCGCGGCAAGATCCTGATCGACGGCAAGGAGATGGCCTTCTCAACGCCCCGCGATGCCATGGAGGCCGGCATTGCCACGGTGTACCAGGATCTGGCGATGATCCCGCTGATGTCGGTGACCCGGAACTTCTGGATGGGCCGCGAGCCCAGAAAGAGCGTCGGCCCGTTCAAGTTCTTCGACTTTGCCGAGGCCAACGAGGTCACCATGGCCGAGATGGCCAAGATGGGCATTCACCTGCGCTCGCCCGACCAGGCTGTTGGCACCCTGTCGGGCGGGGAACGCCAGACGGTCGCCATTTCCAGGGCGGTTTATTTCGGGGCAAAGGTGCTCATTCTCGATGAGCCGACATCCGCCCTCGGTGTGCGACAGACCTCCAATGTGCTCGCCACAATCGACAAGGTCCGCAAAAAGGGCATCGGCGTTGTCTTCATCACCCACAATGTCCGCCATGCCATGGCCGTCGGAGACCGGTTTACCGTGCTCAACCGCGGGAAAACCCTCGGAACAGCCGAGCGCGGAGACATCAAGGCAGAAGAACTCCAGGAATTGATGGCTGGCGGACAGGAACTCGCTCAACTCGAAGGATCCCTCGGAGGAACCGTGTAAAAAACTGGTCTCACAACGGACGGAATGCGCACGTGAAAGAACTTGATGTCATCACGATCGGCCGGTCTTCGGTCGATCTTTATGGAGCCCAGGTGGGTGGCCGGTTGGAGGACATGTCGTCCTTCAACAAGTATATCGGCGGCTCGCCCACCAACATGGCGACAGGCACAGCCCGTTTGGGTCTCAAGTCCGGCCTGATCACCAGGGTTGGCGACGAACATATGGGCCGCTTTGTCCGGGAAGAACTAGAACGCCACGGGGTCAACACCCAAGGTGTCGTCACCGACCCGGACCGGTTGACCGCGCTTGTCCTCCTGGGCATTCGGGATCAGGAACAGTTCCCATTGATTTTCTATCGTGAGAACTGCGCGGACATGGCGCTCTGTGAAGATGACATCAACCCGGACTTTATTGCCTCTGCCAAAGCTATCGTCGCGACCGGCACGCATTTGAGCCACCCAAAGACGGAAGCAGCAGTGCTGAAGGCGCTGAAATTGGCGCGTGAATCAGGTGGCAAGACGGCCCTCGACATAGACTACAGACCAAATCTCTGGGGTCTCTCCGGTCACGGCGACGGGGAGAACCGCTTCATCGCCTCAGATGAAGTCACAGCAAAACTGCAATCGACCCTGGAGCTGTTCGACCTGATTGTCGGGACGGAAGAAGAATTTCACATTGCCGGCGGCACCACAGATACTTTGCAGGCATTGAGGAACGTCAGGGCGGTATCCAAGGCAACGCTCGTCTGCAAGCGTGGTCCCATGGGGGCTGTGGCATTCGAAGAGAACATTCCATCAAGCCTCGATGACGGCATTTCCGGACCGGGCTTCCCGATCGAGGTATTCAACGTCCTTGGCGCTGGTGACGGTTTCATGTCCGGTCTCCTCAAAGGCTGGATCACAGGCTGTGACTGGGTCACTTCCCTGACTTATGCCAATGCGTGCGGCGCTTTCGCAGTCTCCAGACACGGCTGTACGCCAGCTTATCCCAGCTGGGAAGAACTCCAGTTTTTCATCAAACGCGGCGTCAAGGACAAGGCCTTGCGCAAAGACAAGGAACTGGACCAGATCCACTGGGCCACCAACCGGCACACGTCTCATGGCGGCGACTGGTCCACCATGCGCGTTTTTGCATTTGATCACAGGATACAGCTGGAACAGATGGCCGATGAAGCCGGTGTTACGCACGAACATCTGGGCTTTTTCAAGAACCTGTGTCTCGATGCGGCGCTCAAGGTTGCCGATGGAAAACCCGGCTACGGCATTTTGTGCGACAGCCGGCTGGGACGCGATGCCCTCTATAAAGCTGCCGGCACAGGACTGTGGATCGGACACCCTGTTGAATGGCCAGCGTCCCGCCCCTTGAGCCTGGAACCGGAAATCGGCCCCGATTTCGGTGGCCTGGCCGAATGGCCGGTAGAACATGTCGTCAAGGTGCTGTGCTTCTATCACCCTGACGACGCCGAAGACTTGAAGGCCCTGCAGGAGGACGTCTTGAAACGTCTCTTTGCCGCCTGCAGGCGAAATGGTCTGGAACTTCTTTTGGAAGTCATTCCATCAAAGGTTGGCACTGTTGATGATGACACGACCGCCAAAGTCATTCGCCGCATCTACGAGATAGGCATTTATCCCGACTGGTGGAAGCTGGAGCCCCTCACAACAAAAGAGGCCTGGTCCCGCGCTTGCGCGGCGATTACCGACAACGATCCGAATACCCGCGGCATCGTAATCCTCGGTTTGGATGCGCCGGAAGACCAACTGGCTGCAAGCTTTTCGGAAGCGGCACAATTTGAACTCGTCAAAGGCTTTGCCGTCGGCCGAACCATATTTGCTGACGCGGCACGCAAGTGGCTTGCCGGTGAGCTTGGCAATGAAGACACCATCGCTGAAATGAGCAACAGGTTCGAGCGCCTTTGCCGGATCTGGGACAAAGCGCGCGCGCATTCGCAGTCTTTTGAATATCAAGGAATACCTGCATGAACACCATCCGCCTCACCGCGGCGCAGGCCATGGTCCGATATCTCTCGGCACAGATGACCGAAGACGGCGAACGTTTCATCGACGGCATCTGGGCCATTTTTGGTCATGGCAATGTCGCAGGCCTCGGCGAAGCGTTGGAGCATGCCGGCAACACGATGCCGACCTGGCGTGGCCAGAACGAGCAAACTATGGCGCACACAGCCATTGCATACGCCAAGGCAAAGCAGCGTCGGCGCGCTATGGCAGTCACGTCCTCGATCGGACCGGGCGCAACCAATATGGTCACCGCGGCAGCACTTGCTCATGTCAATCGCCTCCCGGTTCTGTTGATCCCTGGCGACATCTTTGCAGGGCGAGCGCCGGATCCCGTGCTGCAGCAGGTTGAGGATTTCGACGACGGCACGGTTTCCGCCAATGACTGTTTTAGACCCGTATCCCGCTATTTCGACAGGATCTCTCGCCCGGAGCAGCTGCTTACCGCCTTACCGCGTGCGTTCCGCGTCATGACCGACCCGGCCAATTGCGGCCCGGTCACGCTCTCCTTCTGTCAGGACACTCAGGCCGAAGCCTTCGACTATCCTGATAGTTTCTTTGAACCCAAGGTCTGGCGCATTCGGCGCCCCGAACCGGACAACCGGGATGTCGCCGACGTTGCGGCCCTGATCGAGACCGCGAAACGCCCCGTGCTTGTTTGTGGTGGCGGTGTCGTCTATTCGCAGGCCGAAGAAACGCTTGCCGATTTTGCAACCCGACATGCCATACCGATTATCGAAACCCAGGCAGGCAAATCTGCGCTGGCACAGTCTCATCCGATGAATTTTGGTGCTGCCGGGGTCGACGGCGCCGCGTCCGCCAACGAACTGGCGGAAAAGGCCGATCTTGTCATCGGCGTTGGCACACGATTTCAGGACTTCACGACTGGTTCATGGGCGCTTTTCAAAGGCGCAAGTCGCAAACTGGTGTCGATCAACGTTCAAGGCTATGACGCGGACAAACACGGCGCGATCGGTCTTGTCGGTGACGCCAAGGTCTGCCTTGAGCGGCTGTCCGCAACACTCAAGGATCACCGGTCTGGCGCTTTTGAACCGCAGTCACGTCTCAATTGGCTTGCAAAGGTTGATGCCCACTGCAGCGCCCGAACCGATGTATCAGACGACTACCTGCCACTTGATGCAGAGGTGATCGGTGCGGTTCAACGCACGGCGAACGAGAAGACCATTGCCATGTGCGCCGCCGGAACCATGCCGGGTGCGCTCAAGCTTTTGTGGCAAGCACCCCAGGGCGGCTACCACATGGAATATGGCTATTCCTGTATGGGCTACGAGATCGCCGGTGCCATGGGTGTCAAGCTTGCGCAACCTGATCGAAACGTTGTCTGCTTCGTCGGCGACGGTTCTTATATGATGGCCAACTCCGAACTTGCGACGGCTGTTATGCGTCAGGTCCCTTTCACGGTGGTCCTGACCGACAACCGTGGTTTTGGCTGCATCAACCGGCTGCAATTGGGGACCGGTGGGGCCGAGTTCAACAATCTTTATCGAAGCGCCAATATTGAAGTGCAGCCTGAGATCGATTTTGTCGCTCATGCATCGTCCATGGGCGCACATGCGGTAAAGGCGAAGGACATTGCGGACCTGGAAACGCAAATCCTGGCATCCCGCGAGCGGCAGGTTCCAACTGTGATCGTGATCGACACCGATCCGATGCACGGCCCAGGTGAAGCAGGAGGCGGTCATTGGTGGGACGTTGCCGTTCCAGAGGTCTCCGACCGGCCCCAGGTCAAAGAAGCACGCGAAACCTATTTGGCTGCGCTCAAAGATCAACGCGCCGACTAATCCTCATCAGGGACAAAGAAAACATGATCCTTTACGGCGCAAACCCGATTGCCTGGGCAAACGATGACGACCAGACGCTCGGTGCGCACATACCTACGGAGCACATCCTGCAGGAAGCTTCAACAATCGGCTTTGACGGCATCGAAAACGGACACCGTTGGCCGGATGATCCCGAGGAACTCAGACAGTTGCTCGCCAGTCATGGCCTGAAGTTCATATCCGGCTGGTACTCACTAAATCTCCTAGCCCAGTCGGTTGAGGACGAGAAGAAGGCGATCCAGCCGCATCTGGACAAACTGAAGCACAATGGCTGCAAGGTTTGCATAGCCTGCGAAACCTCAAACACCATTCAAGGGTCCGATGTAGATATTTCCACAAGCCCGGTACTGAGCGCAGATGAGATGAATTCTTTTGGCGTTAAGGTGGAGGAACTTGCAGCCTTTTGCGCGCAGCAAGGCATTGATCTTGTCTATCACCACCACATGGGAACCGTTGTCGAAACCCCTTCGCAAATCGATGCGTTCATGGCCGCAACCGGCCCGGCGACGAAACTGCTTTTTGATGCTGGTCACTGCTATTTCGGCAGCAAAGGCGAGGACCCGGCACCGGTCCTGAAGACTTACATCGACAGGGTCGGCCACTTCCACGCCAAGAACGTCCGGCCTGCCGTGATGCAGGACATCAGAGCGAACGGCAGCTCCTTCATGGATGGTGTCCGGGCAGGTGTGTTCACCGTGCCGGGTGACCATGAAGGTGGCATTGATTTTCATCCCCTTTTGACGATCCTGAAAGAAGCCGGTTATCAGGGCTGGATTGTAATTGAGGCTGAGCAGGACCCTGAGGTCCACAATCCGTTCAAATACCAGAGCCTGGGACTTAATACGCTCAAGGCCATTGCGAATGAGTTGGAACTAACATGAGCGACCTCCTTCGAAAACCGACCGGTGTAAGCGGCAAGGTTCATGACATCACCGTTGAAAGCGCAAAAGGACCGAAGTCGCCGGACTGGGGATATGTCGGGTTCTCCCTCTATCGCCTGAAAGCGGGCGAGACGACCAGTGAAGCGACTGGGGACCGAGAGGTGATCCTGGTCATGGTCGAAGGCAAGGCCAGCGTCTCTGCAGGTGGAGAAGACTTCGGTGAGCAGGGTGAGCGCATGAACGTTTTCGAGCAACTGCCACCACACAGCGTCTACGTGCCAAACGAAACCACCTGGTCGGCAACGGCCACGACCGACTGCACCGTTGGCGTGTGTACCGCACCGGGGAAAGGCGGCCACAAGGCTCGGGTTCTGCCGATACCGGAAAAGGTCACACGTGGTAAAGGCGCCAACACGCGCTACATTTTCCCGATTGCCATGGAAGAAACGGATGTTGCCGACAGTCTCCTGGTGACGGAAGTCTTCACCCCTCAAGGCAACTGGTCGTCCTATCCACCTCACCGGCACGACGAGGACAATTTTCCGGACATGACCTATCTTGAAGAGACGTATTATCACCGTCTCAACCCGGATCAGGGCTATGGGCACCAAAGGGTTTTCACTGAAGACGGAACGCTGGACGAGTCCATTTCCATGAACAGTCATGATGTCGTGTTGGTTCCGAAAGGTCACCACCCTTGCGGCGCACCTTATGGCTATGAAATGTACTATTTGAATGTCATGGCGGGCCCGATGCGCAAATGGCGCTTTCAAAACCATCCAGACCATGACTGGATCGCCAAGCGGGATGCTGGCTAAGACGTCCTTAGCGAGACGTCCTGGCAACACTTCCGGCGCGTTCCAGGAAAACCAAAAAGGGTGCCCGGAGGCACCCTTGATTTTTCACTCCGATCGTCGTGCAGCCGTCACGCCGCACTTCGATCCTCGGCCCTGTCACCGGAAACCCTGGCAAGGAAACGTTCGACCTCTTCTGCCAGATTTGAGCTGGCCTCAGAGACGAGATCAGACGCCGAGTTCACGGAAACCGCTTCCTCGGAAGTCTGGAGCACAACATTCGATACGGATGACATGCTGGTAACGGCATCACCCGTACTGTCGCTGGCTGACTTGGCCGAACGGGCAATTTCCAGATTGGCTGCACGCTGTTCTTCGATGGCACCGGCCACAGAGCTGGTTAGACTTCTGATCTCATCAACCTTCTCAGCAATGTGTCCGATGGCACCTGCTGCATCTTTGACCGAGCCCTGAATACCGGTAATGCGACCGGAGATTTCGTCCGTCGCCTTCGATGTCTGTTCCGCCAGGTCCTTGACTTCCGAAGCAACAACAGCAAACCCGCGTCCAGCTTCACCGGCGCGCGCCGCCTCGATGGTTGCGTTAAGAGCAAGCAGATTGGTCTGTTCGGCAATATCCCGGATCAGATTGACAACACTGCCGATGTGTTCAGCAGAATCGGACAGGGTCTGCACATCCTTGTTGGTCGCTTCAGCAGCTTCCACAGTTTCCTGTACGATCCGAGACGTGGTTTCGGTCTGATTGGCGATTTCCTGAACCGTCGCCGTCATTTCCTCGGTCGCGGCCGCAACGGTGGCAACACTTTCAGAAGCACTTTTTGAGGCATTGCCGGCAACATCGGATTCCGACCTGGCATTTGTGGCAAGTTCATCAAGTGTCGCTGCTGCTCCACGCATCAATCCCATTTGATCGGATACCGTGGCCAACCGCTCCGACATGGTTCCCTGGAACTCAGAGATGAGCGTTTCAAGATACTCCTGACGTTCTTGTTCGCGATCTCGTTCTCCGCGAGCATTGGCTTCAAGTTCCTGCCTCTGGATGGCATTGTCCTTGAAGACAGTAACTGCGCGGCTCATATCTCCGATCTCATCTGTGCGATCCGCACTTTCGATCTCGACACTCAGGTCACCAGCTGCGAGGGCACTCATCGCGTTCACCAACCGGTTGATTGGAGACGTAATCGTACGAGCGGCAAACAGACCCGCGACGGCAGCAATAGCAAGCAGAGCCAGACCAGCCATAAGCATACGATTGCGCAAAGCGACGATCGGCAAAGATGCTTCTTCGTAGGACTGCAAGGCCAGGAGAAGAAATTCGTTGTTCTGATAGTCGAACGTGATGGCCTCGACATCCATCAATTCACCGCGGTGCAGTTCGGCGTAACCGAAGGCTTCACCATTGGCCCTTGCCTCGTCAATCACCGCGCCTTCGATCTTGGTGGTCAAGATATCGTTGACATCTGGGGTGTAAGTGGTGTCGTTCCGCATCAACCCGTCTTCGCCGATCAACACAAGTTCACCCGTGGTGCCCAGTCCAAGATTGTGACGCATCAGCTCATTGATCTTGTCAACGGGCATCTGAAACGCCAATACGCCTACAGTGTTGTTGTCGCTGTCAACTACAGGGTGTGCCATGAAACTCGCGGGTGCATCATAACTTGGGCCATAGGGTGCGAAATCTTCAAACGCCACATCGCTGTGCGCAGTAATCGTCATAGCCTTTCGGAACACTTCGCCGAGGTCAGATCCGGCCCACTTGCCACCATCTGCCTTGAAATTGGTCGCGTAGTCCAATTCCTTGAATACGGAATAGACAAGGTTGCCGTCGGTATCGAACAGGAAGACGTCATAATAGCCTTCATCCTGCTGAAGCTTGTGGAACCAAGGATGGTATTTGCCGTGGACGTCATCATAAGCTGTGCCAGTTTCTGCGGCGTAAAGCTTATCTTTCTCCCCAGTCGGGTGCGGATTGTTCGAGATATAGGCATCCTGAAGCGCGGTCTCCAGATTTACCCCTTCCTCGGACATTTCCTGCCACGCAGCTGAAAACTCGTGGACTGCGGTGACCGTTCCAGGGTTCTCGGCTATCAAAACAAGTTGATGCTCAATCGTTTCCAGGTAGGCGCGGATTTCCGCTGAACCGGTTTCAGCTGCCGCCAAAAGCCTTTGCTTGGTCAATTCATCGATACTGGCCACAGACGTGAAATAGCTGGCCAAGCCGATGCCGACGCCAACAATTGCGGCAGCCCCAACGACCATTGCGGGTATTTTTCTTGCGAGACGGAAAGCCATTTTCGTCCCTTCCTTAGCGGTATTTTTGGTTTCATCAGCCCGAAATTCCCGGCAAAGGTAAGGTTAATAATAAAATATAGACTTAACGTTTTCGCCTTTAGGTAATAATTAGATATTGCAAGAATTTACAATATACAAAAGTCGCAAACTAGGTGAGACGCTTTTAAAATCTGACAGTTAGGGTAAAGAGTGGCCAAGCGCCGCTCCTAAGCCGGCTCAAGAATTTTCACCAGCGCACCTCTGTGCTGAATCACCGTCGCGGCCAGTTTTGCCCCGGCCTCGACGCTTGAAGCAACATCTTGCGAAATCAGGTAGTCAGCAAGAAAGGCTGCGTTGAAGCTGTCTCCGGCAGCCGTCGTATCCACAATGCTGCCGACGGGTTGCGGCGTATAACTTTGATGCTCACCGCGGCGCGCACAGACAACGTCTTCAGGGCCGTTTTTGACCACCACCATATCAGCTCCGGCTGCAAGATATCTTTCAGCGCTGTCTTTAGGGGTTGCATCACCAAAGTGTTCCAGCTCGTCCTCGAAAGACGGCATCACAAAATCACAATGACCCGCGGCCTCGGTCACGACCGACCGCATGGTTTCAAGGTTTTCCCATAGCCGCGGCCGAAGGTTCGGATCAAAAGCCACTTTGGAACCGCTGACACGGGCCGACTTCAAGGCATCCATAAACGCGGAACGATCCTTTGCGGAAAGAATAGCGAGCGTGATGCCGCTGAAGTAGATCAAACCGGCATTTCCAAAGGCTCGTGCCAGATGCTCAGGATCGCTGGCCAAGCATCGGGCCGCTGATTGCGAACGCCAATAGGCAAAACTCCGCTCGCCGTCTTTCAGCTGGATCATGTAGAGACCAACCGTTCGATCATCCAACTTTCGGATTTGGTCGGTATTGATGTTGGAACTCTTCAAAAACTCCAACATCTGATCTGAAATCTGATCGCGGCCAACGCCCGTCAGGTAGCTGACGGTCCAACTATCAGGCAATGCGCGTCGGGCATACCAGGCCGTGTTCAATGTGTCTCCAGCGAACCCCATCGAATAGGTTCCCTCTGCTGTCGGCGCCATTTCAACCATGCATTCGCCAACGGCAAGAAACGATTTTGACACGAGCATTTCCTCACAAACTGAATCCAGGTTTTCCCGGATTTCTGTCATTTTAATCGATTTAAAATCTTTACCACAAACGCCCCCATACTCCAATTCTACTTTTGGAAGGGGGATTCGCTTGCCTTTTCTTTTCGGAAACTTTTCGCGCGATTGCAACTCCCCGCTTCAATTTGTGGGGAGAAACGCAACTCTCAGCAGGTTGGACAATGCAAATTGGATGAACGCAAAAATACCAAAATCTGACATCTCACAGTCCTGAAGATGTCAAGGTTTTCACACTGTTTGCAAGACAGCAGAAACCTTGCCTGTTGCCGCGATTTTTCGTCGGACAGACAATCAGATACGGGGCGTGCCAGCCACATACACCCGCGTTTGTGTCCCCTTAAGACCTGAGAGAATTGCAGGCGGAACGGGACGATCGGTGAATATGGCATCGACGTCGCTCAAGACTCCACCGCGCACATGAGCGCTGCGCCCAAACTTGCTGTGATCAAGCACCAGATAGGATTTGCGGCAGTTGGCGAGGATTGACTGACGCGCGGCCACCTCGTCTTCGTGAAAATCGAGAAGCGTGCCATCTTCGTCAACGCCGGCGACACCAAAAATCCCGACATCAACCTTGTAGTTGGAAAAGAAAGCCTGTGCAGCAGATCCGAGCACATCTCGGTCGCCATGCCGTAGACGCCCACCTGCAATCGTCACTTGAAAAGACGGGTTGATCGACGCCGAAAAGGCAACATTCAGATTGTTCGTGAAAATCGCCAGTTTTTCGTTTGCTGTCAGGGCCTGCATGACAATTTCGGGCGTCGTGCCGATTGAAAATGCGAGAGAAGTATTGTTTTCGATCTTGCTGGCAACGAGATTTGCGATCCGCTGCTTTTCCGGAAGATTCAGGATCTGCCGAGTCGAATAGTGAATGTTGGAAGCTGGTGCCGGAGGCTCAACGCCGCCATGCGTTCGTCTGAGTATGCCCAGCTCACACAGGCGGTTCACATCCCGTCTGATTGTCTGTGTGGTAACTTCAAAACGATCGGCGAGTTCTTCGACAGATGCAAAACCTGCCTTTTGAACGAGATCTGAAATTTCAGCCTGACGTTTTGAAATATCTACTTGCCCAAGCATATGCTTTTTAACCCGACGCCGTATCGCTCTTTCCGGCACGTGCCGGAAAACCCTTCTGAAAGAGCTTGTTGCTGGTTCGAAAAACCAAAGCTTCGAAGCCAGATAAATCATGTTCATATGAACCTTATTAGACGCTCATATGAACATGATATGACAGTTTTAGCGCGTCATCACGCCAGATGACAAACCAAGACTGCACACGACGAAGTCTCAAGGTTCGGATCCGTCCAAAAGGAGCGACTGAATGGGATGAAGCTGTGGCTCCCCGGAGCCAGGGAAACACTATGAAAATTCAAAGATCCCACTTTGGCGGGGCTGAAACGCAACGCCCCTCCCCGATTGGGAAGGGACGGTGCAAGTTAGCAAAAGGCGGATACAGCCGCAGCCAGTCGATTACCTGTAAAGGAAGGACTTTCCGTCGGCATCGAACAGGTGCAGCTTTTCTTCGGCTGCCGTCAGACGAACCTTGGTGCCACGCTTGATCTCGTGAATACCCGGGAGCTTTGCAATAAGACCCGGATTCCCGTTCTGCGCCTTGAAGTAAAGCACTGTCGTTTCACCAAGCGCTTCAACGATTTCGACTTCAGCCGTGACCAGATAGTCGTCACTTTCCGTGAGCACCAGATCTTCCGGCCGCACACCGAGTTTGACGGTCTTACCGACATCCGCATCCGTCGATGCAATCGGCACATCGGCATGGCCGCCATCCGACATCACCACCGAGGTCTGGCCACCGGCGACTTTCACCGTCGCCTCGACAAGGTTCATGGCCGGTGAGCCGATGAACTGCGCCACGAAAGTGTTTGCAGGCCGTTCATAGAGATCCAGAGGTGCTCCGAACTGCTCAACGTCACCGCCGTGAAGGACCACGATCCGGCTGGCCAGCGTCATGGCTTCAACCTGGTCATGGGTCACGTAGATCATCGTGCTGTCGGGCATGCTCTCCTTGAGCTGGGCAATTTCAATCCGCGTTGCAACGCGCAGCGCCGCATCGAGGTTTGAAAGCGGTTCATCGAAGAGAAACACCTTCGGGTCACGCACGATCGACCGGCCAATAGCAACCCTTTGCCGCTGCCCGCCCGACAGGGCCTTGGGCAATCTGTCCAGATATTGCGTCAGCTGCAATCTGTCTGCGGCGGCGCGCACGGCGGTGTCTATTTCGTCTTTTGACTTGCCGGCCAGCTTAAGAGCAAAGGCCATGTTGTCGTAGACCGTCATATGCGGATAAAGCGCATAAGACTGGAACACCATTGCAATTCCACGCTGAGCCGGCGGCACATCGTTGACGACCATGTCGTCAATTTCCAACGTTCCACCGGTGATGCGTTCAAGGCCTGCAATCATGCGCAGCAAAGTGGATTTCCCGCAGCCTGACGGCCCGACAAATACGATCAACTCGCCCTGTTCGATCTCCAGGTTGATATTCCGGAGAACTTCCACGGTGCCATAAGACTTGCTGACGTCTTTCAGGGACAACGAAGTCATGCCGGCTCCTCCCGATTATTGAAAATGTTCATGTTACTTGACCGATCCGGCGAGCAATCCCCGCACGAGATAGCGCTGCATCGCGAAGAACACGATGAGCGGCACGGCGATGGATACGAATGCCGCGGTTGCCAGAATTTCCCAGTTACCACCACGGGTACCGAGAAGTTCCACGATCTGGTTGGTCATCACGGTTGTCGAACCGGTCGAGTCGATCAGGAACACTTTGGCGACGAGAAGATCGTTCCAGGTCCACAGGAACTGGAAGATCGCGAAAGAAGCCAGGGCCGGAAAGCTGAGCGGAAGAATGATCTTGGTGAAGATCTGAAAATCCGTTGCGCCGTCGACCTTGGCGTTTTCGATGATATCTCGCGGCAATCCGACCATGTAGTTTCGAAGCAGATAAACCGCGAGCGGCATTCCAAACGCCGTATGGGCGAGCCAGACGCCGAGATAACCCTTCCCTATACCGATTTCCAGGTGCAGCCGAAGCAGCGGAATAAGTGCCAGCTGCAACGGGACGACGAGAAAGCCGACAACAGCTGCAATCAGCAATGCCCGTCCGGGAAACTCCATCCAGGCCAGTGCATAGGCAGCAAAGGCGGCCACAACAATCGGGATGATCGTTGCCGGAATGGTTACAGTCAGGGTGTTGAAGAACGCCTTGGCCATGTTGTCCTGCCCGGAGCCGGACAACAAAATGGTTTCATAGTTCTCGGTTGTGAATTCCGGCGGCACTGTTGCGGTGATGAAAATGCGCTGACCGCGGCCGGACAATTGCTTGTCATTGCCCCGCCAGGCGTAACTGCCGTCGGCTTCAAGCGTGACAGTCTCGCCATCCTTCATCTCAGCGGTTTCACCGGGCTGATAGGCCGACACATTGCGTGACGACACGCCCCAGGACCTGATTTCACGCGGCTCACCGTCGAAAATGTTTCCGGTCACGACAAAAATGTCGCCATCGGCCACACGCGTGTCGTCAGGGTCTGACGCACGGTAGACTTCGTTCTGTTCGGCAGGGAAGAGCGCTGCCCACCAGCCTGAACTCGAGATCTGGTCGGCCGTCCGGAAGGACGACACGAACAGCCCGACTGTCGGAAACAGCCAGAGCAACACGAGAAAGGCGACGGAAATCTGCACGGCCCATGTCAGGCCGGATTTTTTTCCAGCAATACTGGCCATCACTTCATCTCCTTGCGGGCGTTGTAGACGTTCCAAACCAGGATCGGCGTGACCAGCACCATGATGATGATCGCGCTTGCCGATCCAACGCCCCAGTCGTTGGCCCGGAAGAGCTTGTCATACATGTAGTTGGCGAGCACCTGCGTCTCCCACTGCCCATTGGTCATGGCAAACACGATGTCGAAGACCTTGAGCACCGTCAGCGTGATCGTCGTCCACACAACAACGATCGTTCCCATGATCTGGGGCACCTTGATCTTGAAGAAGATCTGGAACGGGTTGGCACCGTCGATGATGGCAGCTTCCACCGTTTCCTCTGGAATGCCACGCAGCGCGGCGGACAGGATCACCATGGCAAAGCCCGTCTGGATCCAGATCAGAACCACCATCAGAAGAAAGCTGTTCCAGAGTGGAATTGTCAGCCAGGTCTGAGGTTCGCCGTAAGGAAGTTGGGTTGTCCAGACACCCAATAGCGAGCTCAGCGACGTCCAGATCAGCCAGAGCCCGGCAACGGCAACAAAAAGGCGCAGTGGCAACAGCCAGACCGATTTGTCTTCTCCCTTTGCAACGATCCCGCGCGCAAAGATCCAGGCGACATAAGCGACGATACCTGCAAAAGCCAACAGCACGAGGCTCGGCAGAACTTGAAGAAACAGAACGGATCCGATCCCACCGTCAAACCTCAGCCAGACAGCATTCAGGACGCCGATCTGGTTCTGATCGGCTGGGCGCGTATCGTAAATCAGTTTGAAGATCACCGAAGCACCGACAAAGGAGATCGCCATCGGCATGAAGATCAAGGACTTCGCCAGGTTGCCCCATTTGATCCGGTCGGTCAGCTGCGCAACCAGCAATCCGAATGCCGTTGACGCCGCGGGAACGACAATCAGCCAGAGCAAGTTGTTCTGGACAGCTTCCCAGAATTTCGGCTCCGCCATCATTTGATGATAGTTCGCAAGGCCTACAAAGGCACCGCCCTGATCCCTGTCCGTCAGCGACAGTCGCAGCGTCTCAAAGACCGGATAGGCCAGATAGAGCGTCAACGCGAAGATCGCCGGGAACAGAAACAGCCATGGTCGAACCATGTTTGCCCTGTTGATGTTGGATCCTGCTTTTGGTCCTGAAGCAGGAAAGATCAACTTGTCGAGGATCAGATTTGAAAAATAGAAATATCCCAGGCACCCACCAACGCCAATGACGATGGTTAGCAGGCCCAATACTGCTGGATTTTCCGTCAGCACGGCCGTTCCCTCCCATTTGATTATGGGGATACGCCCGGTTTGCCGGGGGCATCCAGTCGCAAGGAAACTTCGGATCGCGGCTATTGCCGCTGATCGGATAAAAAAGGCCGGCCCCACGAGTGGGCCGGCCATTGGAGGAGCTTACTTGAGAGCGTCCCAGCTTTTCTGGATTTCGCTCGCCACTTCCTTGGCGTCTTTGCCGCCGGTGTAGTCGACCATGCCGGTCCAGAACGTACCCGCACCAACACCACCAGGCATCAGGTCAGATCCGTCGAAGCGGAAGGTTGTGGCGTTGATGAGGATTTCACCCTGACCGCGAAGCGTGTCATTGAGATAAGCTTCCAGGTTGACGCCCTTGTGCGGGGTCAGGAAGCCAGTCTGGGCCATCATCACTTCATGTGCCAGCGGAAGCTGGAAGAACTTCATCAGTTCGTTCGTGGCATCGGACGGGTTGGTGATCGCCATCAAAGTGCCGCCACCCAGAACCGGATTTCCGAGGTCTTTCTCGGCGTAGGCCGGGAAATAGAAGAAATCGACATCGGACCCGAATTCAACACCATCGGGGAAGAAGGCAGGCACGAATGACGCCTGGCGGTGCAGGTAGCACTGCGGAGGCGAGGAGAATAGACCCTTCGGGCTGTCCCGGAAATCGGTAGACGCAACTGCGTTCGCACCACCGGCAACCTTGGCATCGTCGCGTGCGAACCAACCAAACTCTTCGATAGCGGCGACGACGCGCTCGTCATCAAACGGGATTTCGTTCTTGGTCCACTGGTCATAGACATCAGCGGACTGTGTCCGCAACATCATGTCTTCCACCCAGTCGGTTGCAGGCCAACCCGTGGCTGCGCCAGATCCCAACCCGATGCACCAGGGTGTTTCACCATCTGCAACGATCTGCTCTGTTAGCGCTTTTAGGTCTTCCATGGATTCAGGCACTTCATAACCTGCATCCTCAAAGTTTTCCGGAACGTACCAGACAAGGCTCTTTACGTTGACGTTGTAGAAGAAACCATAGAGTTGATCAGCACCATCCTTGTCCTGATAGGTGCCAAGGTTCACCCAGCTGTCACCAGCGCCGTAATTGTCTGCAACCCAGCCACCCATGCCTTCCGGCAGCGGCGTCAACAATCCACGGGCCGCCATGTCAGAGGCAAGACCAGGCTGCGGGAAAACGGCGATATTCGGCGCAGCGCCCGCCTCGGCATCGATCACGATCTGCTGCTCGAAGGAATCTGAACCTGTGTAGATGACTTCAGCGCCGGTTGCTTCGGCGAAATAGGCAAGCACGCTGCGGAAATAGCCATCTTCCGGCTGCAACCACGGACCGGCGATTGTTACGGTCTGGCCCTTGAGATCAGGAGCGCTTTCCGCCCATTTGTTATAGCTGTCCCAGTTGAAAGGACCTTCGCCCACCGGGAACTTCAAGTCAGCCGCAGACGCCGCTCCGGCGCCGAAAGCAAGGCTGAGCGCGATACCTGCAGTGCAGGCCATCAAACGAAATTTCATCTCAATCCTCCCAGATTGCCCCTATCCTGGGGCCCTCCATCAAAAGTGGCACAACTCGCCACCTGGCAGCAATACCCGCACATCGATGAATGTCGGTAATCCTACCAGAACCGTGCATCCAAACCGCTTTGGATTTCGTCTTCAACATGTCTCTACAAACCGGACTTGTCAAGCGCGCAACTCACCAATTAATGTTGGATTTCAATAACTGCCTGAAGGGAGGGCGCTTTCAAAGCGTTTTGGGCGAGCATGAGCAAGGGCGTAAATCTTAAAATTCTGTCACAACGGCTGAACCTGTCTCAAACGACAGTCAGCCGCGCCTTGAACGGCTACCCTGAGGTGAGTGCAGAAACCCGAAAGCGCGTGGCCGAAATGGCTGACAAGCTAGGCTATGCGCCCAACAGTCAGGCCCGACGATTGGCTACCGGACGATCCATGGCCATAGGCCATGTCATTCCGCGCTCGATCCATGAGATGATGAATCCGATCTTCCTGGAATTCATCGCCGGTGCCGGCGAAACCTATTCCAAGCACGGCTATGACATGATTATTTCGGTCGTAGAAGACGATCAGGAAGAAGAAGCCTATCGGCAGATTTCCTCACGAAAAAAAGCAGATGGCGTCATTGTGCATGGGCCCGCTCACGATGAGAACCGGCACGCCCTCTTAAAGGACCTGAACCTGCCCTTCGTTGTTCATGGCCGCATCGCTGGCGCTGAAACCGAAACCTGCTGGATTGACATGAACAACCGCAGGGCATTCCAACGGGCAACGGACTTGTTGCTGGACCTTGGCCACACGCGCATCGCGCTTCTAAATGGCCTGGAACACATGGATTTCGCCCGCAGGCGTCGACGCGGATTTGAAGATGCCATTAAGGAACGGGGCCTGGCCCCGGACCCGGCGCTCATGCGCAGCAATGACATGACCGAGCCCTATGGATGTGACAATGCCATGGAGATGCTGAAGTCAGACAATCCTCCCACCGCATTCCTGGTTTCGTCCATGATTTCAGCCATTGGCGTTGCACGCGCCATAGGCCAATGCGGCCTTGTCACCGGAAAGGATGTCTCGATCATTACCCACGACGATGCGCTTTCGTTCCTTCCCAATAGCGGAGAAGTACCGATTTTCACCTGCACGAGATCATCCGTACGGTATGCCGGGGAAAAGGCAGCAGAGCTGCTGCTGGCCATGATCGCAAACCCCAACAGTGAACCGACTTCGCTGCATCTGGACGCCGAGTTGATCATCGGGCAGTCCACGGGGCCAGCCCCGGCAAAAGTCTGATTTTCGGGGATGCCTATACTTGTGTGAGACCGCAGTCTTGTAAAAGCTTCCTCATTGTTTTCAATCCGTTGAGGCGGTGGCTGCGGGCAATCTCCCATGCAGCACCGCCCTCCCCTGACTTTATGGCGGCGGTGAGCTTCCGGTGATCGGCCGCACATGAGGCTGGTGCCTGATTTAGCCGAAGCAAAACCGTGTTTGCTCGAAGCACCTGATCGAGAAACCCGTTGATTTCGGCCTCAAGACGATTGTTGCCGCTCGCTTGGGCAATGAGCCTGTGGAACTTGTCATCAAGCTGCGCCCAGGCATCAATATCTTTGGCAGCAAGCGCCTGATCGGCCTCATCGCTGACCGCCTCAATTTCCGTCAACACTTCTTGGCTTGCATCGTTTTCACCTGCACGCTGTGCGGCCAGCGCCTCCAGAACGGACAGGATTTCGAAGACTTCGCAAATGTCGTTGCCGGTCACGGGTATGACCCTCGCGCCACGCCTTGGGATGAGTTCCACCAACCCGTCTGCCTCAAGCCGGATAAGCGCTTCGCGAACAGGTGTCCGACTCATACCAAGCCGACTTGCCACTTCTGGCTCGGGCGCTTGAAACCCCGGTGGCAACATGCCCGTCAATATGTCTGACTTCAGCCGATCGTAGGCGCTATCAACACGTGTTGCTTTGGCTCTTGATGACATCGAGAACAACACCCAAACCTTTGTCCAAATTGAATAATCCTATTCAGGCTCGATGCCTGAATGGGCAAACGACAACAAGCGACGGGATCGTCCTGCTGGCGCAGCAATACCGTTTTGGATGCAAATCAATTCATCATCGATAATATTATCGATAAAAGTTTATCGACCGCGTTTTCTCTGCCACTCCAGCTGCCATTCAGATCATCATGCAGCCGTCGGGCCGCCAGCCCCATGAGTTGGCCAAACCCGGTTCTTCCAAGGCAACCCGAACCTGCAAGACTGCGGACCCGATTTGTGTTGAGATATCAACCGCAACGCAAAGTTACCGTTTCCGATTGGAACACGGTTTCAGCCTCGTCACCTGTTTGAAACAGGAAAAAACTTCCTGCGAAGGTTTGAGAAAAGACACGTATTCGACGTGAATTTTATTCTTTTTGTGCGCGGCTGAGTTCAGTTTTTTGCAGCTTTTGACAATAGCATTTGCAGGTTACTATTTAACCTTGCGGTTAAAAAACTCGCACCCTGATATAAGGGCCAATATTAGTTCATATAAAGCAATGACTTAATTGTGAAATCCGGCCGATTGCACATGTGACATTTCACATATCGGCTTACCTTTGATTAACCATAAAAAACTACGGTTGGCGCAGATATCCGAACTGGTGCCACCATGACAACCCTTTCAAGCCCTACCGACCAGCCGCCGGGGATCACCTCCCTGCTGGCCCGTGCTATGGCCGGGGTCTCTGTCTTCGTTGTGGCCATCGCCAATCTGCCAGCACAGGGGCAGTCTCTTGAAGAGGCAATGGCATCGGCCTATGCGGTCAATCCGGGTCTGAAAGCTGAAAGGTCACGTTACCAGGCCACGAACCAGGGTGTCTGGACAGCCAGGTCTGAATTTCTGCCGACAGTAACCGGATCTTATCTCGGCGAGCAAAATGCCTATGAAACGCGAAGCGGCTCGAGCGACCGTGCGTTCTTCCACGAACTTGGCGTCTCCATGTCGCAGACCCTGTTTCAGGGCTTTGCCGGTGTCAATCGACTCAATCAGGCGCATGAAGAATCCGAATCCGGCCGCAACCAGCTGATTGGCGCTGAGCAAACACTGCTACTGAACACGGCTGACGCTTATTTGCGTGTCGTGCGGGACAAGGCCATTCTCGCACGTCTGAAAGCCTATACCGGCGTTGTGCAACGCGAGGTGAAGGCTGCACGGGCCCGGTACAAGTCCGGCGATGCCACGAAGACCGACATCGAGCAAGCGCTTGCCAGGCTTGCCGAGGCACAAGGGAATTCAGACCAAGCGGTCGGTGATCTGGAAGCCTCGGAAGCGCTCTATGAACGGCTGACGGGACAAAAGCCCGGCAAACTGGGTTGGCCCGGCATTCCCGAAAAACTGGAACCCGATGGGTTGGACGATGCGATTACGATCGCGTTTCAAAACAATCCCTCTATACGCGCCGCGACTGCAGATGCACGTGCTGCCCGTTACGCAGCACGGGCCGCGGTTGGAGACATGCTTCCGCGGGTATCTCTGGAAGGTGAATGGGAAAACGGATATCGCGGCAACCTTGGCAATCAGGACGAAGAGGATTTCCGCTTCGGTGTTCGTGTCTCAGCTCCGCTCTTCACAGGTGGCCGCAACATTTCTTCGGTAAAGCGTGCCAAGTTCACGGCGGCCCAAGAGGAATATGAGCTTGACGATACCCAGCAGATTATTCGTGAGAACGTCATTCGCGCGATGAAACAGCGAACCGCATCCCGATTGCGGGCAAAAGCGGGCAAACGCGCCATTGAAGCCAATCGGCGTGCCGTGAAGGGTCTCCAGATAGAGTTCGACAGTGGCCAGAGGTCCCTGCTCGACGTTTTGGACGGCGAACGGGAATTGCTTTTGAGCCAGGTCGATCATGTCCGTGCACGCTATGATGCGCGCATCGCCGATTTCTTCTTGTTGGCAAACATTGGGCGACTGGCCCCGCAACACTTCTCAATCATCGAAGAACGCCCGCCGGCAGTCGGCAGATTGATCCCTGAATTCAACACCTGGGATCTGCGGCTTGGTCCGACCGAAAACGATACTGTTCAGATGGAACTGGCCGACGCGAATTCGCCTGATCCTGGCGGGGAAGGTTCGGGCAGGATCAACTGGTTGTCCTGGCCCTATCGGTCTGGGAACTGACCGGCCCCTTTCAGTTCGGCTACAAAAAGACGAAGCCCCGGAATTTCTTCCGGGGCCTTGAATGTTGAACCGAGCTGCATGTTAGTGGCTGGCGGGTGTCACCATGGCACTGATGGTGTCCTGGACGTTCAAGACGCCGACTGGTTGTCCATCACCATTGACGACACAGGCTTCGCCCTCGCCGGTCTCTGCGAAGGTTTTCGCGGCTTCTTCGAGCATAATGCCGCTTTCGATGGTCAGTCCGCCTTCAACGGTCTTGGATTTATCCATGACCGTATCGACCAGGATCACGCGGCCGCGATTCACCTCTTTCACGAAGTCGGCGATATAAGCATCTGCGGGATTGAGAACGATGTCTTGGCCCGAGCCCTGTTGAATGACAGCGCCATCTCGAAGAATTGCAATCTTGTCGCCAAGCCGCAGTGCTTCGTCGAGATCGTGCGTGATGAAGACGATGGTCTTGTGCAACTCTTCCTGCAGATCCAGGAGAACCGTTTGCATGTCCATGCGGATCAATGGATCGAGCGCCGAAAACGCTTCGTCCATCAGCAGGATATCGGCGTCGTTGGTCAACGCACGCGCCAGGCCGACGCGCTGCTGCATACCACCGGAAAGCTGGTTCGGATAATGATCCTCAAACCCTTCCAGACCGACACGCGCAATCCAACGGGCCGCCCGCTCTTCCGCCTCTTTCATCGGCACGCCCTGGATTTCAAGTCCATAGACGGTGTTTTTCATGACCGTTCGATGCGGCAACAGAGCGAACTTCTGGAACACCATGGCAGTCTTGTGGCGGCGGAATTCGCGAAGCTCATCCTGGGACATCTTGCAGACGTCCTCGTTGCCATAAAGAACCTCACCGTCGGTCGGATCGATCAGCCGGTTGATGTGCCGGATCAAGGTGGATTTACCCGACCCGGACAGTCCCATCACCACCTCGATTTTGCCACCGGGCATCGAAATGTTGATGTTGTTCAAACCGAGCACGTGATTGAACTTTTCGTTCAATTCCGTCTTGGACATGCCCTCCTTGACCTTCTGGACCATCTCTTTGCCGTTTGGTCCGAAGATCTTGTAGAGATTCTTGATCTCAATGCCGGTTGCCTCAGCCATGGACGACCTCCGAGTGTTTTTGAAGGCGCTTGCCATATGCCTGGGTCGCACGGTCAAAGATAATTGCGATTGAAACGATTGAGAGACCGCTCAGCATTCCAGCCGTCAGGTATTGGTTGTTAATCGCGTTGAGGACCTCTTGTCCAAGTCCCTTCACGCCAATCATCGAAGCAACGACGACCATGGACAGGGACATCATGATGCACTGGTTGATGCCTGCCATTATGGTTGGCAGCGCCAGCGGCAATTGGACATTCATGAGTTTCTGTCGCGCATTGGACCCGAAGGCATCTGCGGCTTCAAGCACATCTTGATCGACAAGCCGGATCCCCAGGTTGGTCAGTCGGATCATTGGCGGGATCGCATAGATAACAACCGCGATCAGACCCGGGACCTTGCCAATCCCGAAGATCATGACGACCGGGATCAGATACACAAAACTCGGCATGGTCTGCATCAAATCCAGCACCGGGTTGACCATCCGTTGGACACGGTCAGAGCGCGCCATGAGAATACCGATGGGAATGCCCAGAACAATTGCCAGCATGGTGCAAACCGTCACCATGGCGACTGTACGCATCGTGTCTTCCCAGAGCCCGAAAACCCCGATCAGAACAAGCGCAACAACCGTGCCGATCACAATGGATACTTTCCGGCTCAACAGGAAAATGATCACAGCAAATGCTGCAAGCACAATTGGCCAGGGAGAGTTTATCAGCAGCTGTTCAAGAAAAATCAGGAAGTCCTGTAACGGATCGAACATCCTGTCGATGATGTCACCATACGCCCTGGTGAACTCTTTGAATGATCCATCAATGGTTTTCTTGATTGCTAGCAAGTTGCCCCGGCTAAGCGAGGGAAATTCGATCCAGTCCATCTGTGTCGTCCCGATGGTTTTGCCCCAAATGAAAAGCCCGCACATTAGCGCGGGCTCCAGTATCGTCTCGGCAGCTTAGAGCGATGCCTTGATTTTTTCGGCAGCTTCCGGGCTGACCCACTTGGTCCATACATCCTCGAAATTTTCCAGGAAGTAGTATGCGCCGTCTTCATTGGCAGCCTGGTTGTCGCTCATCCAAGCCAACACCTTACCGGCTGTCCGGTTGTCCCATGTACGGCCCTTAATGTAGTCCATCGCCGGACCAGCCTTGTTGGCAAAGTCGTCCGTCACAACGGTGAAGACTTCGGACTTGACCCAGGAATTCGGCTTCGGATCAGGACAATCTTCAACAACGGTGCACTTGTCCCACTCGGCTTTGTCATGCGGCACTTCAAAGTCAAGCAATGTCATGTCGTATTTGCCGAGAATGGACGTCGGCGCCCAGTAATAACCAAGCCAACCTTCTTTACGCTCGTTGGCGCGGGCAATTGAACCGTCGAGGCCTGCAGCAGAACCTGGATCAACCATTTCAAACCCGGCTTCATCGAAGCCGAACGCACGGAACAGGTTGCCTGTGGTTATACGGCAGTTCCAGCCAGTGGGGCATGTGAAGAAGCCACCCTTGCTGTCGTCTTCTGCTCCCTTGAAGAGATCAGGACGGGCAAGAGCATCCTTGACGGTTTTGATGCCGTGTTCTTCGGCAATAAACGTCGGCACCCAAAAGCCTTCAACACCACCTTCGTTGAGAATCTCACCGCCGATGATCAAAGAGCCTTCGGAAACAGCCTGGTCGAGCGGTTCGCGCACGGCGTTGATCCAAAGCTCGGGAGCCATGTCCGGCTCACCTTTTTCGTTCATGGAAGTGAACGTCGGCATCGTGTCTCCAGCAACGAGTTCGACATTACAGCCGTAACCGTTCTCGAGGATGATTTTGTCGATCTGGGAGATTGCGCCTGCGGACGCCCAGTTCATTTCGGCAACGGTGATCGTCCCGCAGTCTTCGGCCATGGCTGACGACGCCATCCCGACAAGCGCGGTCGCGGCGACCGTGGCAAACAACTTCTTCATAGGAACACTCCTGTACAGTCTTTTTGCTGATTGTGTTTATGGGCGCAGCTCGCAAATTCTATCCGCGAAGTATTCACGTGCCAGCGCATCCAATTGGAAAGTATATCAAGCAAGAAACGAAGTTCCGACTTGAAGGCATGAATATTGATTATTTTTAATTTAGCCTTCATCTAACGCTTATACGCTACTCTTGCTCTGCAGCCTCTCTGATGAGCCAAACGCTAACGCATGGGATCATCGCCGGTATTTAAACCGGCCCGAAGCTCAACACGCAATACCATTGCACTAAGAAGCCGTTAGCACAACAGTATACTCCCAAATCACACCCCAATCATATTGTTAATTTCAATAGCGCGCCCTCAAGCGACATTTTTATGCCTACAATCGTCATAAAATTTAGTTTTCTTTCAAAAAAGTGATTCTTGCTGACCGAACGGAAGCCCTAAAAATGCACCCAGAGATTGAAAAAACGGGTACAGCAATCGAATTTCAAGGCGCTTTGGAAATCGCAGCGAGCACCAATTCCGTCAGAGAGGCGACAACAGAAGCAGTCGGATGAACAAGAACCAGCTTGCGCACTGCAGTAGTTGTCATTGACAGTTCCTGCAGATTGGATCGTTGAGCATTCAGACCACGCCAATCCGGCACAATTGCTTGACCGGCTCCGCGTGCAACCATCTGCGCAATCGTCTCCAATCCATCCAGTTCGCAAAGGATATGTCCGCTGCGAATTATCCGCTCACAGGCGTTCCAGATCACACGACCACCCCAGGCTTCCCTGTCATAGACGATCCAGGGCAAAACAGCGTCACCGACGTCCTTCTTGACGACACCTGCCGGAAGAATGTGAACCGCCTTTTCTTCGCAGAACAATCTGCTGTGCAGGCTTTTAGGCAATGAAAAGGGCGGTTCAGAAATCAAGACTGCATCCAGGTGACCAGCCACAAGATCCTGGTAGAGGACGCGAGAGGTACCAGGCCGAATAGTGAGCGTTGCCTTTGGCGCATTTTCCTTGAAGGTGTCGATAATTGTTGGACCATAATCAACAAGAACGGTCGAGACCGCACCGAGACGATAAGGTCCACCCAGGCCTTGTGCATCTGTCGCAGAGCTCAGACGCTGCGCAGCCTTCACCAACTCTCGCGCCGCGGGCAAAACGCGAAGGCACTCCGGTGTCGGCTGTGCCGCATGAGAGGTCCGGACGAGCAGCCGAGAGCCAAGTTCTGTTTCCAAGACACGTATTCTTTGGCTGACAGCTGCGGCAGTGAGGTTTTGTGCCCTGGCAGCACCGGCGATAGAGCCACTTTCAACGACGGCAATCAAGCTTTCCAGAAATCTCGTATCCAAAACATTTTCCTACGTAAATCGAAGAAAAAAGATAGTAATTGTTTTGCATGGGTTCTGCTACTACAGGCACGCTCAATTTATGGAGAAACTCATGCAACCCTGCTTCCACCTCGCCTACCACGTAACCGACCTGGATGAAGCACGTACGTTTTACGGTCGCTTGCTCGGCTGCCAGGAAGGACGAAGCGCTGAAACCTGGGTGGATTTCAATTTCTTCGGACACCAGCTCTCTCTGCATCTTGGCAAGCCATTCGAAACAACAAACACCGGCAAGGTCGGTGACCACATGGTTCCGATGCCCCATCTGGGCGTTGTGCTGGCCATGGATGAGTGGAAGGCTCTTGCACAACGGCTCGAAGCCGCTAACCTCGACTTCGTTATTGCCCCGACCATTCGGTTCGCGGGCCAGCCCGGGGAACAAAGCACGATGTTTTTCTTGGATCCGTCCGGGAACCCGATAGAAGTGAAAGGCTTCGCTGACGCTGCAGGGGTCTTCGACAGATGAAACCGATTGTGCCGTTCGTTTCCGAAGCAAGTGAGGACGAGCGAAAGGCCTGGCGCACCGCGTTGCCAATTGCCTTGGCGGGTATTGCCGAAGTCAAAGCCTTCGACACGTTGAGTGAACAGGAACGCTCGCAGGCAACCGTTGCAATTGTTGCCAACCCGGATCCTTCCAAAGTTGCGGCAATGCCAAACTTGGTCTGGGTGCAAAGTCTTTGGGCCGGTGTTGAGCGCTTGACCGCAGAATTGCCCCAGGATGGCCCGTTGATAGTGCGCCTGACCGATCCCCAGATGGCGGAGACCATGTCGGAGGCGGTGCTTGCCTGGTCTCTTTACCTCCATCGGGATATGCCAAGGTACATGGCGCAGCAGCATCAGCGCATCTGGCAGGGACATGAACTACTCCTCCCCGCACACCGCACCGTTGCAATTCTTGGTCTTGGGAAGCTTGGCATCGCATCGGCCAAAAGGTTGATATCAAACGGCTTCAATGTCATTGGCTGGAGCCGGAGCGAAAAGTCGCTCGACGACATCAGAACCTATTTCGGCCAAGACGGTTTGAAGGCTGTCTTGAAACAAGCCGACATTCTTGTGCTTTTGATGCCGTTGACCGATGAAACACGTGGGCTGCTTGACTCAACCGCCTTTGAAAGCTGCAAACCTGGCGCTGCCATCATCAATTTTGCGCGTGGCCCGATCATTGAAACGCCGGCTCTGATCGCAGCACTGAACGGCGGAAAACTGAGCCATGCTGTTCTTGACGTCTTCGACAATGAGCCGTTGCCTCCCGAAAGCCCACTTTGGAGCAACGGCAGTGTGACCATCCTGCCGCATATATCCGCACCAACAATTACATCGACTGCGTCCCAGATCGTCGCAGACAACATCAACCATTATTTCCGGACAGGTTGCCTGCCTGAAAGCGTCGATCGCAAAAAAGGATATTGAAACAAGACGATGCAAACGTCGCAATAGTGTCAAGGGTTGCGACTTATCTGACAGGGAAAAGCCATATTGAACATAGGTGCCACCATGCCAGACCTTCCTATTTTGGGCGCAGCCCTGAACGTGACTTCGCTGAAAACGCATCGGAGCCTGATGCTTGAGAAGCAACGGGACCTCGAACTTCAGGACTTCTGGCCGGCCGAAACGTTGAATGGTGACTGGCAGCCGCTGGTCGACGAGGCCAAGACACTTCTTGACGGACACACCGGCCGCGTTGGCATCCATGGCCCATTCTGGGGCTTTACCATCGACCCGGTTGATGTCGACATTCGTGAGATCGTCAAAAAGCGCCTACTGCAAGGGCTTGAAGTATGTGAAGCCCTGGGCGGAACTCACATGGTGGTTCACAGTCCCTATTCCACTTGGGACCACAACAATCTCGACAACTACGACGGCGCGAGAGATCGCAAGATCGAACTGTGTCATTTGACGATGAAGGACGCGGTCAAACGCGCAGAGGATATCGGCTGCGAACTGGTCATCGAAAATATCGAGGACAAGGATCCCTATGCCCGCATTGAACTTGCGGATAGCTTCGGCTCAAATGCGGTCAGGATATCCATCGACACCGGGCACGCACACTACGCCCACGGCTCTACCGGAGCACCGCCGATCGACTATTTCGTCAAGGCAGCGGGAAGCAAACTCCGTCATATGCATTTACAGGATGCAGATGGCTACGCTGATCGGCACTGGGCTCTTGGTGAAGGCAATATCAACTGGCAGTCAGTCTTCAATGCGATCGGTAAACTCGACAGCGATCCTCGCCTGATTGTTGAGATCAAGGATCACGCAAAGTTCCCGGCTTCGATCGCGAACATGGAAGCACTCGGTCTGGCCCAATAGGATCAGCCAACAAATTTGTGATCAGACTTTAGCGGACAGAAACCCGGCACCGACCTATCTACGGTGCAGAGCCGACCGGCAGCAACCGGCCGGCTTTTGTGATCAACAGACCAGCACTGCCCGGACCATATGCTTGAACTTCCACTCGCTTATCTCGCAGGCCTTTTGACGCTCATAAATCCCTGCGTCCTGCCGGTCCTGCCCATCGTTCTGGCATCCGCTTTGAACGCCGACCGGCGCGCTCCTATCGCGCTTGCCGCAGGCATGAGCGTTTCCTTCGTCACCGTTGGCATGCTGATTGCCACGCTTGGCTACGCCATCGGCCTGACGGAAGAATTGATGTCCAAAGTCGGCGCAACGTTGATGATCGTCTTCGGTCTTGTTTTGCTGGTGCCTGCATTCAGCCAACGCTTTGAGCTTGCAGCAGCAGGCTTTTCCGGTTCCGCCGGCCAGAAAATGCAATCTACCGACACAAGCGGCCTGCGCGGTCAGTTTCTTGGCGGCATCCTTCTGGGTGCCGTCTGGTCGCCCTGCATCGGCCCGACACTGGGTGGCGCAATTGCTCTTGCTTCACAGGGAGAAAGTCTCACCTGGGCTGCACTCATTATGTGCTTCTTCGCTCTCGGTGTGTCGACACTGATCGTCGGGTTGGGACTGGGTGCCGGTGAAACTCTGCGCAATCGAACCAACAAGTTGCGCGGCCTGGCCGAAAGATCCAAACCCATCATGGGCCTCGTATTCCTGACAGTCGGCGTGCTGTTGATCTTCAACGTCCATCACATGGTCGATGCCTGGGCGATGAGCGTCATGCCGATCTGGCTTCAGGACCTGTCTGTTCGTTTCTGACCCTTTACTGGAAAGGATACCCGATGAACCGCCGTCACTTTCTCCTCTCAACCGCTGCAGCCGGACTAACGGCAACAGTTCTGCCCGGCACCGCATTTGCCAGCGAAACCCTTGACTATGCTCCCGGCCTTATCGAAAAAGAGCTTTCTGCAGGCAAGACGGTGTTCGTTGACTACGCAGCGTCATGGTGCGGAACCTGTGCCCGGCAGGAGCGTGTGATCAACGCTCTTCGCGGTGCCAACCCGGCCTACGATCAGGCGATGGTTTTTGTTCGTGTCGACTGGGATGACTACCGGCAGCACGAAGTCACGACTTCGCGGAAAATCCCGCGCAGATCCACTTTGCTCGTGTTGAAAGGCAATCAGGAGCTCGGACGTGTTGTCGCCGGCACGAGCGAAGCTCAAATCAAGTCGCTGATGGACACAGGCCTCCAGGCAGGAAGCTGAAATCTGAACATGCCACGAACCGTTTCGCAATCGCTGTGATGCGGTTCCGCGGAGTTCGTTTCAATCCTGAAACGATGGTTTCAGATTGTTCTATGGATGCGCAATGATGTGCATGGCACGTTCCCGTCGAAACGACAGGAAAAAGCCATGCATATTTTTTCAAAAGAGATCTCGCCACTCGGGATGGGGTGTTGGCCAATCGGCGGCCCAATGTTCAAGGACGGGCGTCCGCTCGGATATTCAAACAGCGACGACTCTGAATCCATTCGCACCATTCACGCCGCTCTGGACGGTGGTATTACCCTATTCGACACGGCCGCAGCTTACGGCGCTGGACATGCGGAGAGGCTTCTCGGCCAAGCTCTTGTCAATCGTCCCGACGCCATGATCGTCAGCAAATTGGGCCTGGCAATCGACGAGACCACAAAGGAAATTCTTGGCGAAGAGGCAAGTCCGGACAGCGTGCTTCCAGCGATTGAAAACAGCCTCGAAAGACTCCAGCGCGACTGCCTCGACATTGTCCTTCTCCATCTGAATTCACTGCCGGTCGATCGCGCGATGCCCATTTTCGAAGAGATGGAAAAAGCGCGCAAAGCAGGAAAGATCCGAGGCTATGGCTGGAGCACTGACTTCACAGGCAATGTCAAAGCCTTGTCGAGGAGAGACGGTGTGGTAGCCATAGAACACGGCACGAACGTCTTTTGCGATACACCCAAAATCCGCAAAGCGATCGCGCACCAAGGCCTTGTTGCCTTCATTCGCTCTCCCTTGGCGATGGGTCTGCTGGGCGGAAACTATCGGAAAGGCTCTGTCATGCCTAAAGATGACATCCGATCAACGGAACAGATGTGGCTGACCTACTACAAGGACGGCAAGCCCAACGCCGAGTTTCTGGAAAAACTGGATACAGTTCGCGACCTGCTCCAGTCAAATGGCAGATCCTTGCCACAGGGCGCACTTGGTTGGCTCTGGGCAAAATCGGATCGCAATTTTCCCTTGCCTGGTGCCCGAACGGTCGCCCAGATCCAGGAACTTGCAGGGGCCCTGGAATTCGGGGCACTCCCGCAAGCCATTGTTTCAGAAATCGACACCCTCATCGGACCAAAGCACGAGGACTATGTAGAAAAGGAACTCTGAATGGGCGTAGCTCAGACGTCATGAGAGTTCGATAAATTCCAACAGCCTATAAAAAACACGGCGGCCACACTGGCCGCCGTGTCCTGTTTCAATCAACCAAATGAACTGCGCTGAAGAACCTTCAGACCGTATGGTCAGCCCATTGCCCAAGGACCGTGGTAGCCGCCGCCATCCCTGTCTGTACGTTCAAAGCCGTGTGCGCCGAAAAAGTCGCGTTGACCTTGCAACATGTTCGCAGTCGACCTGCCGGTGCGCATGATGTCGAAATAGGAAAGTGCCGCTGAAAGGGCCGGAACGGGCAGACCGTGAAGTGCTGCCTGTGCCACGACCTGACGCAGCATTGCCTCTGTTTCCTTGAGCTTGTCTGAGAAGAACGGAGCCAGCATCAGATTGCGTTCTGAATCATCAGCAAGTGCTGCAGACATGTCGTTCAACATGGCAGAACGGATGATACAGCCATTGCGCCAGATACGCGCAATTTGCGGCAACGGCATCGCCCAGCCATATTGCCGTGCAGCTTCCAGGATCAGCCCGAACCCTTGCGCATAACAAACGATCTTGCCGGCAACCAGTGCTGCTTCCAAAGCATCGATGGTCACGGCTTCCCGGTCCATTTCACTGGGTGCGGCGCCGAATTCAGCTTCCCCGGCCTTACGCTCGTCCAATCGTGCCGACATATTTCGCGTCGCGACGGCAGCCTCAATGGCGCTGGCCGGTGTTCCAAGCATCAAGGCCTCGATTGCGGTCCAGCGCCCGGTACCCTTCTGCCCGGCCTTGTCCAAAATGATGTCGAGCATCGGTCGGCCGGTTTCAGGATCAGCGGTCCCGGCGACCTTCCCTGAAATTTCGATCAGGTAGGATTGAAGGATGCCCCCATTCCACTTTTCAAAAACGCGCGCGATTTCAGACGAGTTCATTCCAAAGCCGTCGCGCATAACGCCATAGACTTCAGCGATCATCTGCATGTCGGCATATTCAATACCGTTATGCACGGTTTTCACGAGATGGCCCGCGCCCGCTTCTCCGAGATAGGCCGCACAAGGTTCGTCCTCGTGTTTTGCTGAGATGGCTTCAAGAATGTGGCCAACCTGGTCCCATGCATCCTTCGCACCACCGCCCATGATAGACGGACCGAAACGCGCGCCTTCTTCACCGCCAGACACACCAATACCCATGAAGCGGGGTCCCTTTTCCGCCGCCTCTGACGCCCGGCGGTTGGTATCATGATAGTTGGCATTGCCAGCGTCGATAATCAGGTCTTCGCTATCAAGCAAAGGGCGCAGCGCTTCAATCTGTGCATCGACAGCCTCGCCGGCTGGCACCATCAAAATGACAGCTCTCGGCGATTTGATGGAGGCAACGAATTCCTCAAGCGTTTTCGTCGGTACAAGCTTGTCAGCAAGAGCACCGGCTTTTTCTATGAACTGATCTGTCTTTTCGGTGGTGCGGTTATTGACCGCGATCTGAAATCCGTTCTCGGCAATATTGAGCGCGAGGTTGCCGCCCATTGTGCCAAGACCAATCAGCCCGATTTCCGCGACAGCACTTTCAGAGCTCATGAACAACGCCTTTCTCAAATCGATTTAGAACCGTGTGCAGCGGTGATAGCGGACCGGTGCGCATCCGGCAATCCTTGCATACAAGCGAACACAATTTGAGGAACGCCCTTCAGGCCGAGAACTCCGGCAAACACCAGATCTCGCGCAAGAATCTGAAAGGTCGCATCTATTTGCCTGTCGGTCGAAAAAATCTGTCACACAAGACTGATACCCGATTGCCTGACCGCAACAACCAACGCGGCTCAGCCAAAGGGATCTGTCAAATGAAAAAGCTTCTGATTGCAGCCAGCCTCTTCGCTGCGGCGTCCGTTTCCGCCTACGCTGAGGATTTAACAGGCAAACTCGTCCTCTACACGTCACAACCGAATGCCGACGCACAGGCAACCGTCGACGCGTTCTCTGCAATGCATCCGGGTGTCGAAGTCGAATGGGTTCGCGATGGCACCACCAAAATGATGGCCAAGTTGCGCGCCGAATTCGAGGCGGGAGCACCGAAACCGGACGTCCTGCTGATCGCTGATATGGTCACCATGGAAGGCCTGAAACAAGAAGGCCGCCTGATGGTGCACGAGGGCGCAGACGTTGCTGCGTATGACCCGGCGATCATGGACAAAGACAAAACCTACTTCTCCACCAAGCTGATCACCACGGGCATCGTCTACAACACAAACGCGCCGATGAAGCCGACGTCCTACAAGGATCTCCTGAAAGAGCAAGCCAAGGACAAATTGGCGATGCCGTCACCGCTGACATCCGGTGCCGCTACGATCCATATGACTGCGCTGACATCCAATCCAGATCTGGGCTGGGCTTTCTACGAAGGCCTTGCAGATCAAGGTGCCAATCCGAAGGGCGGCAACGGCGGAACTTACAAGGCGATCGCCGGCGGTGAGAAACTGTACGGTTTTGTAGTCGACTTCCTGCCAATCCGCGAAAAACTAAAGGGTGCCCCGGTTGAATTTGTGTTCCCGGAAGAAGGTGTCTCTGCAGTGACGGAGCCGGTCGCAATTCTCACCACTGCGCAAAACCCCGACGCTGCTAAGGCCTTTGTAGATTTCCTTATCTCTGAGGAAGGTCAAAAACTGGCTGCCTCGCAAGGGTATCTGCCCGCACATCCGGCAGTGACAGCACCAGACGGCTTTCCAGCACGCGATACGATCAAACTGATGGACTTTGACCCGGTCACGGCCCTTGAACAAGATCAGGCCAACAAGTTGAAGTTCAGCGAAATCTTCGGCGGCTGAAAAGACATCCCTTCACCAAAGACAGCGCAGTGCGGACTTTCTCGCCCTGCGTTGTCTTTTTGCCTTTGCGTCCATATGCGCTGCATTCCTGGGCAACAAAAACAGAGTAATTTGAAGACGCATGCTTTCAAAGCTTGCCCCTGAGAAAACAACACTATTGCTGCTTGTGGTCGGTGCGACGACAGTATGCGGCCTGCCACTACTGTTGTTGTTCAAAACCGGACTGGCAAGTGAAGGCAGCCTGGATCTTGGACCGCTTCTGGAGGCGATTCAGAACCGCTCGGTCCAGCGGGCGCTTTGGCATTCCATTGAGAGTAGCCTTTGGTCAGCACTTGGCGCATCTATCCTCGGAACTTGCCTCGCTCTGCTCATCGGCCTGACCGACATTCGCGCGAAAGGCCTGCTGGTCTTCCTCATCCTCTTGCCGATGATGATCCCACCGCACGTCACAGCCATAGCCTGGATACAGGCGCTCGGCCCCGCCAGCCCTGTTTTACAATGGTTGGGCCTGGCACCCGAACTGGGGTCGACACATCCGCTCTATTCACGCGAAGGCCTGGTGCTTTTGCTGACGCTGCAGCACAGTCCACTCGTTTTTCTGCTTGTCCGCGCTGCCTTGCGATCCTTTCCGCGCGAGCTTTCCGATGCCGCCCGCATCTCCGGTGCTAGCGCTGCCTTGATGCTGCGCCGGATAACGCTTCCGCTCCTTGGCCCATCGCTCTTGGCCGGATTTGCGCTGGCCTTTGTTGCTGCGCTTGGCAATTTCGGCATCAATGCGCTGATCGGCATTCCGGCACGTTACACAACCTTGCCGGTGCTCGTGTGGCGGCGCCTGGCCAGCTTCGGACCGGACATTCTACCCAATGTCGCCGTGATTTCCGTCATCCTGGCATTTGTCGCGCTTGCCGCCATTTTTCTACAAAGCTTGTTGCAGCGCCGCATGCGCGCAAGCCTCATCGGGCTGCCGCAGAACCCTCTGGCGATTTCACTCGGCGCCAAGCGGTTCCTTGTCGAAGGCATCGTCTGGGTCTTTGTCGCCGGCGTGCTCTTGCTTCCGGCAGCTTCCCTGCTTGCGACGTCTTTGGTGAAGACCTACGGCCTGCCGCTGTCGCTCGGAACCCTGACATGGGACAACTTCACCGAAGTTCTCTGGCGCCAGACGGTCACGATCAGGGCATTTGCCAATTCGACATTGATTGCCGGGCTAAGCGCATTTGTCATCGCCGTTGTGAGTTTGCTTCTCGGCTATTATCTTGCTCACAGAAGTTCAGGAAACAGGCGCTTGGCCGGACTGGCGTTGACCCAGTCGGAAATCGCTTTTGCGGTTCCGGGCCTTGTCATGTCGATCGCATTCATTCTGGCCTTTATCCGACCGATCCCTTTTCTTGGTATCTCGCTCTATGGCACGATCTGGATCATCCTGATTGCATATGTCTCCGTGTTTCTTGCGGTTGGATTGAAGCCTGTCATGGCCGCATTTTTGCAAATGGACGCTTCTCTGGACGATGCGGCACGGGTATCGGGAGCCGGGTTTTTCAGGCGCATGCGCAAGATATTTGCTCCTCTAGCCGCACCATCCGCAGCTTCCGGTGCAATCCTTGTCTTTCTCACGGCTTACAATGAAGTCACGGTATCAGCGCTGCTCTGGTCAACGGGAAACGAGACCATCGGAACGACTATCTTCAACTATGAAGACGGCGGTTACACCACACTGGCAGCCGCCATGTCAGCCGTTGTGGTAGGTGCAACCATCTTCATCATGCTGGCCATGAACGTTCTGGCCAATCGCGTTCCAAACGGCACCATTCCCTGGAAGGATTGAGTTAGGCTGGCAACACCCAGCCTCGAAGAACGTCGAGACGAAGCCTGTCTCCCGGAGCAGCCTGTCGATGAAGCGACATCATCAAGTGCTGGTCCAAACCGGGCATCGAAACAAAGACGTCCCAGATACCCCCGCGATAGACCGTCCGAACCACACGGGCTTCAAAACCAGATGAGCTGCTTGCCAGAACAATATGCTCTGGTCGAAGCAGCAACGTGCCTTGTCCGGGGACGGCATTGTGCGGACACTCAACTGCCAATTCAATGCCACCAAAACCGATCTCTGCCCGGTTCTCCCAAACACGGTTGATGCTCACGGGCAAGAGCGTGCTTCGGCCAATAAAGCCCGCGACCTCTTTCGACATCGGCCTTCGATACAAGGTGTCAGGATCGTCCACCTGAAGAATTTTGCCGTCCCACATCACAGCCACTTTGTCGGCCAGCGCCATTGCTTCGCGCTGATCATGGGTAATGAAAAGTGTCGTTCCACCGCTGGCCCTGTGGAAGCTTGAAAGCTCTTCTTCCATGACGCCTCTGAGGTGCGGATCCAGATTGGCGAGCGGCTCGTCCATGAGTACCGTGCCTGCCCCTTGCGCAAGGCAACGCGCAAGCGCAACCCTTTGGCGCTGTCCGCCCGACAATTCAGCCGGTTTCCTTTGCCCAAACTCGGAAAGAGCGACAGTCTCCAGACAGTCATCAACACGGGCAGAAACAACCGACCGCCCCTTGCCCGCAGCTTCCAGAGGAAAGGCAACGTTTCCCGCGACGCTCAAATGTGGCCAAAGTGCATAAGACTGGAAGACCACCCCGACCTGGCGCTGCTCGGGAGGGACATGGAACCTCTCGCCCGCCACCTTTCGACCGTCAAGCAAGACCTCACCGGCATCGATGGGCTCAAGGCCTGCAATTGTGCGCAACAAGGTGGACTTGCCACATCCGGAAGGACCAAGAACAACAAAGAAAGTACCGTCTTCGATCGACAGCGAAACGTCATTCAGAACTTTGTGGTCACCGAAGGATTTGGACACGGCATCAAGACGGATGGACATGCCCTCCGGTATCGCTGTCTTGTGACAGGATCATTACATCGTGCGGAGTGACACCTGTTACCTGGCCCGGAGACGTAGCATCAGGTCGACTTCTTCTTCCAGGGCCCGTCCATAGGCCCGCGCCGCAGGTGCATTGCTCGTCATGAGCGTTTCATGTCGGAATAGGCAATAAGCGGCAAAGCACCAATGGTAGCCGACACGCTCCTCCAAGAAGCGCTGAACAGTTTGCTGAACCGGATAGGCCTGCAGGAACATGTCTTCCGCATGTGCGACCAGTGGGTGAAGTCCGTAAAGAGTTGCGAGACCTGGTGAGACAAATCCGACAATGTCTTCAACCGGATCACCCAAACCCGCGAACTGCCAGTCGATCAGTCTCGCACCCTCGCCCGTTGCCAGAATGGTGCCAAGACAAAAACTGCGATGAACCAGCGACCTTTCGACAGGCTTTTGTTCAACCGCATTGTCCTGAGGGCGCAGCCTTTTAAGATTGGCGGCTTTGCGGCTCTGAGGGATCGCCGCCAACATGGCATCACCGCGGCTCAGCACCTCGTGATATCCCGCTGGGACCGTTTGGTGGCCCTGACCCGGTTCTTTGAGAGCGGCAAAGCGCCCGATGAGGGCAGCGGCTTCAGAAACATCAATCTCGTTGTGTTCGGGCGACGGATATCCATAGACCAGCACCGGGGTTCCAGCCGGGCTGACCGCAAAGGCTTCCAACTCTGGTGATAATTGGTGTCGGGAAAGAACGGCAAGAGCATCAGCCTCCTGCCTTGGCAATGTTGGAAAGAGCGGATTGTCTTCAGCTTCGGGGAAGAATTCCTTGATCACATAGCTGCGGCCCGGCACATCAAGACGCCAGAAGCGGCAGGTATAGGCAACCGGTAAAGGACGCAAACGTGCGTTGTCCCAGTCTGCCTCAGGCAACTGCGTTTCCAGGAACCCCAGCAGGGAACTATCGGAGAGCTGCTCCTTCACCGAAACCTCATTGAAAAATAACGCCCCGTTCTGATCGCTTTGATCGCCCCGATCCGTCAAGCCAAAGTTTTTCTGCTGAGGAGGCCTGTCGCTTTCACTCTCTCCGATGTCGGAGTTTGAGCACTCTCCGTCGCACTGAGACTGCCCGTAAAAAGCGGCTCCTCAACTAAGCTTGCAGATCGTGGCGACAGGCCTGTCGCCCGGTTGCCCTGGCCATTCCGCCAACGCCGGCAAGTCCCAAGACAACGGATAGCGAAGCAATGACGAGCGAAATCGAAGCCGTTTCCCAGACCGAGGCACCGCCTGCCCGCCGTGGACGGCGGCGCAGAAGTGGTGACAAGAGCGGTCCGGACCTGTTTCCGCAAAAGCCGTTCAAACAACCCCGTCATCGCTTCAAACCTCTCGAAGTGGTCTCGGAGGACGAATTGGAGGCCATTCACGATGCTTCCATGCGCGTGCTGGAGGAAATCGGCATTGATTTCCTCCACGAAGACGCAAAGGCATGGCTGAAAGCTGCTGGTGCCGACATAAAACCCGGCGAAGACCGTGTGCGAATGGATCGCGCCATGGTCGAAGAGCTTGTCGCCAAGGCACCAAGCCAGTTTACCGTTCGCGCCAGGAACAGGGCACATGATCTTCAGATCGGCGGCGATGCGATTGCCTTTTCCTGTGTTGCAAGCGCGCCCAATGCAGTGGACAAGGACAGGGGCCGACGTGCTGGAAACCAGCAGGACTACCGCAACTTCCTGAAACTTTCCCAGCATTTCAACATCATTCATTGCATGATGGGATACCCGGTTGAACCCGTTGATATCCACGCGTCCGTTCGCCATCTCGATTGCGTTGCCGACATGCTGCGCCTCACCGATAAGGTGTTTCACATCTATTCGCTGGGGCGGGAACGCAATCTCGATGGTCTGGAGCTGACACGTATCGGCTATGGCCTGTCGCCTGAAGAATTTGTGCAGACACCAAGCGTTCTGACCGTCATCAACACCTCGTCACCGTTGCGTCTTGATACACCCATGCTGACGGGCCTGATCGAGATGGCCAAAGCCGGCCAGGTTTCCATCGTCACGCCGTTCACCCTTGCAGGTGCCATGGCACCTGTGACGATCGCAGGCGCACTTACGCTGCAAAACGCCGAAGCCCTTGCCGGCATCGCCTTCGCCCAGCTCGTACGTCCGGGAGCCCCGGTGGTCTATGGCGGCTTTACTTCCAATGTGGACATGAAGTCCGGTGCGCCGGCTTTCGGCACTCCGGAATACATGAAAGCCGCGATTGCCGGAGGGCAACTCGCCAGACGCTATAACCTGCCCTATCGCACCTCGGGGGTCTGTGCGGCCAACACGGTAGACTATCAGGCTGCACTCGAAACCACCTTGTCGGAATGGGGAGCAATAAACGGCGGGGGCAATCTGATCAAACATGCCGCCGGCTGGCTCGAGGGCGGTCTCAGTGCAGGGTTTGAGAAATTCATCACGGACATCGATCTGCTGCAGAAAATCCAGGAGTACCTGACACCTCTGGATGTTTCGGAAGATGCCCTTGCACTTGATGCAATCCGGGATGTTGGCCCGGCAGGACATTTCTTTGGAACCGAACACACACAGGCCCGTTACAAGGACGCCTTTTACGCCCCGATTGTCTCCGATTGGCGCAACTACGAAACATGGGCCGAAGCAGGCAGCCCAATCGCTTTCGACAAGGCGAACACACTCTACAAAAAAGCGCTCGAAGCCTACGAGGCACCGCCTATCGATCCGGCCATTGATGAAGAAATCACTGCCTTTGTCGAAAGGCGGAAAGCCGAAGGCGGCGCACCTACCGATTTTTAGTACCCACGTCAGATGTCGACCTGATCGCCAATTTTGGCGCAGGCCGTTGCGGAGCAGAATGAATGAAAACCCACACACAAGTAGTTGTCATTGGCGGCGGTGTCGTTGGCTGCAGTGTGCTCTACCATCTTACCAAACTCGGATGGACCGACGTGACGCTGGTCGAGCGGGACGAGCTGACATCCGGCTCGTCCTGGCATGCGGCGGGAGGCTTCCACACACTCAATGGCGACCCTAACGTCGCGCAACTGCAAAGCTATACGGTCGACCTTTACGAAGAACTGGAGGAAATTTCCGGCCAATCCTGCGGCCTGCACCTGACCGGCGGCGTCATGCTGGCCGATACGCCGGAACGCATGGATTTCCTGAGACTGGCTCAGGCCAAAGGGCGGTATCTCGGCATGGAACTGGAATTGATTTCCGTTGCCGAAGCCAAAACCATGTTTCCGATCCTGGACGAAAAACACTTCATCGGAGCGCTATGGGATCCGATTGAAGGTCATCTCGACCCGTCCGGAACGACCCACGCCTATGCCAAGGCCGCACGTGTGAACGGGGCGACCGTTTACCGGCACACCAAGGTGGAAGAGCTGGTTCAGACACAGGACGGCGCCTGGGACGTGATCACGAACAAAGGCACCATTCGTGCAGAGCATGTGGTCAATGCCGGGGGACTCTGGGCGCGAGAGTGTGGACGCATGGTCGGACTGGAACTTCCTGTGCTGGCTATGGAACACATGTATCTCCTGACCGATGAAATGCCTGAGGTGACGGCACACAATGCGGCTACCGGCAAGGAACTGATTGGTGTTCTTGATTTTGGCGGCGAGATCTACACACGTCAGGAAGGCAAGGGCATGTTGCTCGGAACTTACGAGCAGAACTGCAGGCCCTGGAGCCCGCGCCAGACACCTTGGGATTTCGGCCACGAATTGCTCGCTCCGGACCTGGATCGCATAGCGCCCGAGCTTGAAGTCGGGTTCGAACACTTTCCTGCGCTACAGTCCGCCGGCATCAAACAGATCATCAATGGCCCGTTCACGTTCGCTCCGGATGGCAATCCGCTTGTCGGCCCGGTACGCGGCCTGCGCAATTATTGGGTAGCGTGTGGTGTCATGGCCGGGTTCAGCCAAGGTGGCGGCGTCGGCCTGACACTTGCGAACTGGCTGGTGAATGGTGACCCTGGCTATGACATCTGGGGCATGGATGTTGCGCGCTACGGCAACTGGGCCACGCTGTCTTACACAAACGCGAAGGTCCAAGAGAATTACAGACGCCGTTTCCGTATCCGGTTTCCCAACGAAGAGCTGCCCGCTGCACGCCCGCACCAGACTACGCCACTCTACGACAGGATGCTCGCTCAGGGAGCAGTCATGGGGGACAGCTGGGGTCTTGAAACGCCGCTCTGGTTCGCACCGGAAGGCACCGAGGCGAAGGATGTGGTGTCTTTCCGAAGATCAAACGATTTCGAACATATCGGCAACGAATGCCGTGCAGTGCGTGAAAGCGTTGGCATCACTGAAATCGCAAACTTTGCGAAATACGAAGTTACCGGATCGGGTGCCGAAGACTATCTCTCACACCTGATGACAAACACCATGCCGAAGATCGGGCGGATCATACTGACCCCGATGTTGAACGAAAACGGCAAGCTGATCGGTGATTTCACAATTGCCCGGGCAGATGAAGACCGGTTCTTCATGTTCGGCTCATCTCAGGCTGAAATCTATCATTTGCGCTGGTTCGAACAGCATCTGCCGCAAGATGGGTCGGTGCAGATCCGGGCCATCAATCTAGGCTGGGTCGGGTTGTCGATAGCCGGACCCAATGCCCGCAAAGTCCTTGAAAAGGTCACGGGCGAAGACGTTTCAAATGAAGCTTTCCGCTTTATGGATTTCCACGAAATGGACGTCGCCAACGCGCCTTGCAAGGTGAATCGGATCTCTTATACCGGTGACCTTGGATACGAGATCTGGATGGCACCCGAATACGAACGGCAGGTGTACGAAGCCCTGATGAACGCCGGAGCCGAATTCGACATCCGGAACTTCGGAATGCGTGCATTGCTGGCCATGCGTCTTGAAAAGAACTTCGGCACCTGGTTTCGCGAATTCCGCCCGATCTACGGCCCATACGAAGCCGATCTTGGGCGGTTTGTGAAACTTTCCAAGGAAAGTTTCATCGGAAAGAACGCTGCTCAGAGTGAACATGACCAAGGGCCAAATCGTTTGCGCGTCAGTTTTGTCGTCGAGACCGGTGATGCCGATGTGATGGGCGATGAACCGATTTGGCATGCAGACAAAGTGATCGGCTGGGTCACGTCAGGCGGCTATGCACATTTTGTCGCCCGCTCACTCGCACAAGGATATGTGCCTGCGGAACTGGCCAAGAATCTGGACGAAGGCGCCTTCGAAATCGAAATCCTCGGAGAGCGCCGGAAAGCGACAATCAATCCCGACCCCTTGTTCGATCCCGGTGCTGACCGCATGCGCATGTGATCGCACCGGCAACTGATCGTGACTGCACTGGGAGGTGTCGGCAATCATGAATACGGAGCATTTCGGCCGGCATCGGCGCAAGATCATGCCATCGGCTTTGCCGGTTCATCCCGGAGTGATGTCGGACTACACGGCGTTGTCGGCCTATGCCACCGAAAAAGCCACCGTCCTGAACCGTCACGTGCTCGGATATGGAGACCTGGCCGAAAGCGAATGGGCCGCTCTCGGCCTGGCACCTCCGGACCTGGAAACTCTGCGTGGCTACCGCTTGCGGCGCATCAAAGAGCAATTGGCGGCCTTCGGCCTCAGTGCCGCGATCCTGTGCGATCCGCTCAATGTTCGTTATGCGACAGACGCTACCAACATGCAGGTCTGGTCGACCCACAATGCAGTCAGATACACGTTCGTTGCGCTCGAGGGACCTGTTGTCGCCTTTGACTTTCACAACTGCGAGCATCTCAACGCGCACAATCCGCTCGTCACTGAAATACGTCACGGCGTGCCCTGGTTTTACTTTGAATCCGGGCCCCGTTCAGCCGAGCTCTCTCAGAAATGGGCTGATGAACTTGCGGATCTGGTCAAGGCATTCGGCGGGGGCAATCACCGTATTGCACTCGACAAGTGCCGGCGGGAGGGTGTCGCCGCGCTCGAAAGACACGGCATAACCATCCATGACGGTGAAGAGGTCATGGAATTGGCCCGGGCCATCAAATGCCACGATGAGATCAAGGCCATGCGCCGGGCCATTGCAGCTTGTGAGGCGGCAATGCGGGAAATGGAAGAGGCACTTGTGCCCGGCATCACGGAATGGGACCTGTGGGCATACCTGCATGCCGGCAATATCAGGCGTGGAGGCGAATGGATCGAAACCCATCTGCTTTCATCAGGGCCACGCACGAATCCGTGGTTTCAGGAGGCCTCGGCACGTCAGATCAACGAAGGTGAGCTTGTCGCGTTCGATACCGATCTCGTTGGTCCTTACGGCATGTGTTGCGATATCTCCCGCACGTGGCTGTGCGGCGACGGAGTGCCGACCAATGAACAACGCGCGCTTTATGAGATGGCAGTCGACCAGATTGAAACCAATATTCAGATGCTGGCGCCGGGCCGGAGCTTCCGCGAGCTGTCACATCGGGGCAAAAGCCTACCGGATGACTGTCTGGCAAATCGCTACTCGGTCCTGTTCCATGGCGTTGGACTTTGCGATGAATATCCGGCGGTGCCCTATCCGGCGGATTGGGAGGCTGGCGGCTATGATGGTGTGCTGGAAGCAGGAATGGTGGTGTGTGTCGAAAGCTACGCGGGACGCCACGGCGGGTATGAAGGGGTGAAACTGGAAGAACAGCTTCTCATCACCGATACCGGCTCAGAGCGCCTGAGCACCTATCCTTGGGACGCAAGACTGATGGGCCGCCCGCGTTGACGGCCCTCAGAAACGGGACGGCAATGGTGTCACTTCAGGCGAAGGATCTTGGCACCGAGGTTCCGTGCATAATCATCTTGGGTAACCACAACGACCTTGGTTTCACGCACGTCGGTATGCTTCAGCTCAAGCGGAGTTTTGCCGCCTGGATTGACCACGACCTTGCGTGTCGGTGGCAAAGCGCGAAACACCAGAACACCTGCCTCCTTGGTGACAATTGCTCCGTAAGGCTCATCATGAAGAATACGAACCGTACCGCTTTCAGCCAGGACCGCAGTGCTTGAAACCGCTGCCAGAGCGGCAACCGCACACAGTGTTTTCAGAAATACTTTCATGACGCTTCTCGCAGTTAAGTTTTTATTTGCCTAGAATCGTAACCCTTTCTTAACTTCTGCACCAGTGTTTCTGCGACGTTAACCAATAAAAAGAAACGCCCCGGCACCAAAACCGGAGCGTTTGTCTTAAATTGAAACACTTCTGATCTTAAGCGGCTGCCTTGGGGTGTATTTCAACACCGTTTTCAACGAAATTTGCATTCGCTGACAGCAGATCAGACAAGCCTTTTCTGAATTGTCTCTTGAGCAACGGTGTCAGCAACCAGCCGATGGGCCCGAACTTGGGCGTGAACTCTATCCGCATCGTTACTTGCGTCTGCCTGACTGACAATGCTGCAAAGTCCAACGTAACCCGAGCGGTCTTCAACGGCACATTGGCGTCGAAGATGTCGATGACCAGATGCTCTTCGGGCTGATAGCTGATAATCCGCTCTTTCAGATAGGTTTTTCCGTCCACATGTTTGCAATGCCGCTCAGCTCCAAGCCCGGTCGCCACACTGTTTGACAGCAAAGGCGACTGATTGATTTGAGGATTGAACCGGTAGATTTCGTCAAACCGATCCCAGCTTTGCCAGACTTCGGAAATGGGTGCATTGACGGTTTGAAAAACAGCAGCTTCAGGCATGCTCATTTCCTCCTTTTGTACGGGGCTTCAAAGACGGCGCAACCAATCGGCAATGCCCTGCCCGATCTGATGTGGGTGTTCTTCCTGCAGAAAGTGCGTGCCAGCTCCCACGAAGCGGACTTCGAGGTTGGAGGCGTTCAATGCCATATACTCGGCAACCGCCTTGGGTGTGATGGCTCCCGGCTCGGCGTAAAAGAGCAGCTTCGGAATGTCGGTGGTAAAGAGCCACTCACCGTTCAGCGTTACTTCCTTTGCCACGTCAGCCGGATTGCCGCCGATCGGCACCTGGCGGGGCCAGGCAAGAACCGGTTTGCGTGAATCAGGTGTTGGAAAAGGTTCGCGATAATGGTCCATTTCCTCTTGACCAAGCTTCCTGATCACCCCGAACTCAGGCAACGTCACTTCAACGAAGAAGTTCTCTTGAAGAACCAGCCGCGCACCTTCATCGCTATTCATCAACCGGAAGAAATCAGCGATCTGTTCAGGCATCGCTTCGTAACTTGGTGCCGGCATGGCCGGCGGTACGATGGCTTCCATAAGCACCAGTGCACTGACCCGTTCCGGATGAAGGCGCGCGTACCGCATGCCGAGCGCTGATCCCCAATCATGCACGACAAGAACAACGTCGTTGAGATCAAGGTCGGTCAGAAAGGCGTCAAGATAGGCTGCATGATCGGCAAAGCTGTAATCGATATCGGGTTTGCCGCTGTCACCCATTCCGATGAGGTCAGGAGCAATCGCACGATATCCTTCCGGCATGTGCGGGATCACATTGCGCCACAGATAGGATGAGGTCGGATTGCCATGCAGAAAGACGACCGGTTGACCGCTGCCTTCATCAACGTAGCTGATATGCGATCCCTTGATGCCAAGTTGCTTTTTCGCAAACGGAAAGTCAGACCCAATTTCAATGCCGTATGGTGCGGACCCCGTCGGCCTTGACGACGCGGTCTGAGCGTTTGCGGCTCCCGGAATTGCGAGCGCCATCGCGCCCGCCCCGGCTGCCATGCCCTGTAACAGTCCCCGTCGATTTGTTTTGAATTGCTGATTCTTGTTCATTCCCCGTCCACTCCTCGTTCGTGTCCGTCCTTGCCCGGACAAGTACTGATGGCTATTAGATGTGGATAGAAAGTTGCTATGGAATATTCATTCGATAGCCATGGTGGATCAAAAACGATCCACTCAGCAATCATATTCCAGGAAGAGAGTGCTCAGCCATGAAGAAGGAGTTGGACTGGGATCATCTGCGAATTTTTCTGGCGTCGGTGCGCACAGGCAGCTTCCGAAAGGCGGCGGAAAGACTTGCGGTGAACCACGGCACCGTTCACCGCGCAATTTCCGCGCTCGAAACCGACCTGGGTACGCGGCTGTTCGACCGAACTTCGAGTGGACTTCAGCTCACGCAGCCCGGTGAAACACTTGTCGCCCCGGCAGAGGAAATGGAGACACAGGCCAACACCATTACCCGCAAGTTGACCGGCCTCGATATGGTTCCTTCGGGCACCATCCGGCTTAGCCTCCCCCCAGCCTTTTCACACGGATTGCTGTCAGACATGCTGCTTGAGTTTGCAAAGCACTACCCCGAGATCACTGTGCGGGCGATCTCGACAAACCGGGTGTCGGATCTGTTGCGTCTGGAGGCTGACATTTCCCTCAGGGTGGCCACAAATGTGGATGAAGACGTCTTCGGCCGGAAGTTGATCCGTTTCGTGCAGGCCGTCTATGCATCACCCGACTACCTTAAGCGGCATGAAAGCATGGTGGAAAAGAACGGCGAAGGAGCACACTGGATCACCTGGGGCGACAATCATGACTGGATTGCGCAAAGCCCGTTTCCAAAAGCGAAGGTACGCCATGTCCTGCCGGAAGTTTCCATGCAGATTGAAGCCGCGGCCAAGGGTCTTGGCCTGATCAAGGTTCCCGCGTTTGCAGGCGACGCGGACCCGCGAATCCTCCGTGTACCGTCCTTGCCGGTGCTGCCTGGCTACAACTTGTGGCTTCTTTATCGTGGCGACCTGCGACGCGTTGCCAGGATCCGCGCCTTTGTCGACTTCACGACCGCTTATTTTGATCGCAACAAACACCTGTTCACACGCTGACCAGCCGCTGCAGTAACACTAGGCTGAAACACCGAGAGCAAGTTCACGGAAACACTCCTCGACATGCTGCGCAAAAGCATGCGTGGCCTTGCCGGCACGCGCCCGCTCGCGCATGACGATGTGATAGTCGCCGATCTCGGGAAGACCATGGCGCTCGTCCAACACCTGCAACGGCGCTTCGACAACACTTGCCGGAAAGGGCGCAATGGCAAGGTCCGCAAGGAGAGCTGCCTCCTGGCCCGCGCTGTGAAAGCTTGTATAGGAAATCCGGTAAGGTTTTTGCGCATCGTCAAGCGCAACCCGCGCCGCGCGGCGCCAGGGACAGCCAGGTGTGGACACAGCAAGGGGCAAAGGTTCCCGGTCGTAGGCAATTCCGCCTTCGAGGCCGACCCAGACCAAAGGCTCGGTGAAGACGATCTCACCGCCGCTTGCCAGTCCCGTGCCCGGGCGGGCCGTGAAGAGCACTAGATCCAGCTCTCCTGTCTTGACCTTTTCATCCAGCATCGGGCTGCCGTCCAGGTGAACATCCACATTGACGCCGGGATGGGAACGGGCAAAGCGGGACAGAATATTGGGCAAAAGTCGTGTGCCGAAGTCGGACGGGGCTCCAAAGCGAACCTCACCTTCCACGTCAGGCGCAACAAACAGCGAAACCGCTTCCTCGTTCAACATCAAGATCCGGCGTGCGTAGCCAAGCAGGGCCTCACCCTCCGGCGTCAATCGGACGCTGCGTCCTTCCCGTACGAACACGGCAACGTCCAACATGGTTTCCAGTTTCTTAATCTGCATGGACACCGCTGAAGGTGTTCGGCCAATGAGTTCTGAAGCTTTTGAAAAACTTGATGTTTCTGCAATCACCAGGAAGGTTCGATAGAGTTCCAGATCGATGAGCGGCGTCCCGCTGCCGGGCAGTTTATCCATGAAAACGTCCAAACATGTATGAGTTCAATTTTTTTGAACAGTTCGATGAATACAATTCGATTGATTGAAACGCAAGGAAGGCCCATATGTTGCTCAAGCGGCCAGTATATTACGCAGTGGACCGCCCGTACCCACAACATCAAAACAAGGATTGGGATTGCCATGACTTATCTCGCTCAAGCTTTGCGCACCAACCTCATGGGTGTCGTTTCCGGCCATTCCGCTGCAGAATTGGCCAGGATGAACCAGGCCCTGCGCCTGCGCGAAACCGCACAAGACCCGAAGGCTGCACGCTGACAGTCTGACGTGATGGCGTGATTTATGCCAGAACGGGATATCCAAGCACAGAAGCTTCCCGCTCCATGGCAGGGATGCTCGCATAGTCTTCAAGACCGAGTTTAGAAAAGCCGCGAATGCCCAACCGTTCGCGGCTTTTTTGCGTCTTCTGATCTTGGAGCACATCCGCAACGACATCCGCAATCTGCGCGGCCTGTGCGACTGAGAAACGGTTGGATGTGATCATTGGAAGCCCTGGCGCGGGCAAAGTCTGCGCTATTGGTCGCACTTTGTCGGCAAGCTCAGGAAATTCCTGGCAGACAAGCCACCAGCACACTGCATCGATACTTGCGACATCAGCTTCACCGGCGGCAACTGCTTTTACCGACTTCAGGTGCCCGCCGCTCTCAACAACCGACGAGAAAAACGGTTTCCCGTTGGACAAAGGCGCTACGCTGCGGCGAAAGGCGTTCATACCCGATTGGCTGTCCGGTGTGTTGAAGACCGCCCGCGCGCCGCGCAAGTCTTCCAGTGTCTCATGGGAGCTGTTCTTGCCGACAATTATCTGGCTGCAATAAAAGTGGTCACGGCACCCCGGGGCCGCATAATGAGCGGCACCCAGAAGTCTCACCCTTCCATTCAAGGCATGGGTCAGTGGATAGCCGCAGGTTTGAGTGAGCAGAACGCCCGGCTCACTCCAGCTTTCATGAACATCCAGTTCAATCGGCCAAGGCGTGAACTGTTCCGGTCCGATACCCAGAGCAGTGGTGATTGCGTCCTGGAAGGCCTCTTCAAGGGCACTCGTTGCCTTGCGCACTTCCGGCCAGTCATACATCGGCAACCGCACCGGATGATACACAGGCACGGTCAATGCGCGGCCCCACCCGTCGAAGACACTTGGGCAGGCGGTCCTCCTGCAATTTCCTTCCGGTACTTGATGGGATGCACAACCGGCTCCTTCACCTTGAACAAATAGCGTTTTGCCAGATCGAGGTAGCTGTCAAAAACATATCCCTTGTTGCGCCTTTGCCAGGCCGCACGCCCTTCCCGGTAAATGGCCGGAAGCTCATACCAGGGCGCCCTCGGATGGGCATGATGCACGACATGGAGATTGTTGTTCAAAAAAAGCAAAGCAAAAACCGGGCTGTTTTCAACCACGATCGAACGCGCTTCCGCGTCCTCATGTGCCCTGTGCTCAGCAAACGTGCGCAACATCAGGAGACTCAGTGCCGGATAGGCGACACACAGGATGTAAAGCCAAATCGACATGCCGCCAATATAGACAACAAAGAGTAGGACGGGGACGATGCCTGCCACGTGATGGGCCCACGCCTTGAGGACAGCCCCGTCACCCCGCAGCATCAATCGAACTTCCGACCCGACAAAACCGATTGTCGATACAGCGGGACCCATAAGAAGGCGGCCGAGCAGGGTATTGTTCAGTGTTAGAATAAATCGGATGACGCTTGGCAGCCTTTGCCAGTCTGCCCACGCCAGATAGAAGCTCTCCGGATCATCGTAAGGATCGGTCAAGCGGTCGTTGTTGTGGTGCCTCAGATGCAGCGATTTGAACCGGCGATATGGGATGAAGAGATTGAGTGAACAATAGACCAGTGCTTCATTGATGGCCGGGCTGCGCGTTGGATGCCCGTGGAGTACTTCGTGCTGCAGCGATGCCTGAAGTGTCACAAGCACGGCCGCAAGTGGACAAACAATCCAACCACCGAGCATTCCGTAGGAACCGATCAGCAGCATCCAGATTGCCGACACACCCAGTATCAAGGCCAAGGTCGGCCATTCGCAGACATTCTCGCGCGGCACAAAAAACTCCCAAATTATTGAAAAATCGGCAAAAACCGAACTGAACCGCAATTACTATGCGGTGTTGTCTACAGCGCTTCAATTGGGGAGTTTTGAACAAAATCTACATTGTCTAATTTATTTCAATAATTGGGGAATAAAAGAACCAAAGTTTAATATTAATAACAAACTAAGAGGAATTTCGACAAATTTCCGACTGTTTCTCAACAGGACTGGGCGCTTATGGTTCTGGATAATTGTGAACTTGAGGTCTGTTCCAGCCTGACGCAAGAAAACCGCCACACCAACCGGGAGGACGCGCTTGGTGACCGATCCTGAAAACCGATACGACGCAATAATCATCGGCGCCGGTGTGATCGGGTGCGCAATTGCCTTTCATTTGACGAAGCGGGGCTACAAGACACTAAATGTCGATGCTTTGCCTGCGGCCGGGTATGGGTCCACGTCAAGCTCCGCAGCCGTCATTCGGACCTACTATTCAACACGGGACGGAACTGCGATGGCCTATGAGGGCTATCACGAGTGGAAAAACTGGCAGCAAATACTCGGCACTGACACTCATGATGGCCTTGCTCAATTCATTGAAACCGGCACGCTTGTCATGAAGACGGCCGCCGACAACTACCAAAAACAGGTTCTGGAACATGCTGACGCGCTCGGCATCGCTTATGAACATTGGACGGCCGAGCGGATCGTAAAGGAACTCCCGGGTTATGATCTTGCGTGCTTTGCACCGGCCAAGACAATGGAGGACGATGAATTCGGCACCCGCTCTGGCGGCGAACTGACGGGCGGCGTGTTCTTCTTCGCAGGTGGCTATGTCGACGATCCCCAGATCGCGGCTCGAAATCTCAAGGACGCCGCGGCCAGCAAAGGGGCGGCTTTCCGTTTCAACACGAGGATCGTTGACATCCCGACCAGGAACAACCGCGTTCAGGGCGTTGTGTGTGACACCGGAGAAGAAATATCGGCCGGAATTGTCATCAATGTCGGAGGTCCGCATTCAGGCAAGGTCAATGCACTTCTTGACGTGGATCCCGGCGTCCGGATCGGACATCGCCCCCTGCGCCAGGAAGTCGTGCAGATCAAACCACCGGAAACACTGGGCTATTCACGACAGGGCTTGGTCATCTCCGACAATGACATTTCGGTTTACGTTAAGCCCGGCAGCGGCGGGCAATTGATGATCGGTAGTCAAAACCCGGCCTGCGATCCGCATCTGGAGGCCGATCCGGACGATTTTTCAAGAGACCTGACCGACAGGGCACTCACCTATGCCTATCGCTATTCTCAACGCCTGCCCGAACTCGGCGTCTCTCAGCACCCTGTTGGTGTCGCCGATCTTTATGACGCGACGGACGACTGGTTGCCGATTTACGACTGCAGCGATGTAGACGGCTACTACCTCGCCATAGGCACCAGCGGCAACCAGTTCAAAAACGCCACGGTCGCCGGACGATTGATGGGCGAATTGATAGATTATTGCGAAGGCGGCAACGACCATGACGCTGAACCTCTGCAATTTGCACTGCATCATGTTGAGCACACGCTCAATACGGCAACCTTCTCCCGGCGACGCGAGCTGACAAAGGAAAGTTCCTTTTCGGTCCTGGGCTAGGGTTGATCGTCCGGGGCAGCGGAAAAGGAAACTCTCTTGGTCGAATCGCACAAATCAGGCTAAGCAACGGAGCACACCTTAAAGGAGCTCTTCCGTGGCCTGGTCTCCCCAGCAAGACGACGCCTTGAATGAAACCGCCGCCTGGCTGAAACGCGGTGACCGGCAGGTCTTCCGGCTGTTCGGGTATGCCGGAACCGGCAAAACCACTCTCGCCCGCCATCTGGCAGAAGGCATCGACGGAGACGTCTGCTTCGGTGCGTTCACTGGCAAGGCGGCTCATGTATTGCGTCAGAAAGGGTGCGAGGATGCCGGCACCATTCATTCCCTGATTTATCGTCCCCGATCTGCCAAGGAAGAAGAAGATCTTGATGACGACGACGAAGATACCGGCCCGCAATTCGCGATAAAGCGTGACAGTGCCGCGGCCACGGCCAGCCTGATCGTCATCGACGAATGCTCCATGGTCGACGAGGAGTTGGGCAAGGACCTTCTGTCCTTTGGGACACCGGTACTTGTGCTTGGTGATCCGGCTCAGCTTCCCCCCGTCAAGGGCGGTGGCTTTTTTACCGAAGCAGAGCCGGATGTGATGCTGACCGAAGTTCATCGGCAGGCGCAGGACAACCCGATTGTCCGGATGTCGATGACCATTCGCGATGGTGGTCAACTGGACTATGGCGAGTTCGGCGAGAGCATGGTCATCAACCGACGCCAGATCGACAAGGAACAGATCCTCGGAGCCGATCAGGTTCTGGTTGGAACCAACAAGACCCGCAGGCTCTATAACGCGCGTATCCGCGAGTTGAAGAATTTTGACACGCCCATGCCGGCCGTTGGTGACAAGCTGGTGTGTCTGAGAAACGACAAGACCAAGGGACTGCTGAATGGCGGTCTCTGGACTGTCAAACGCCTGCGTCCACCAAGGGGCAACACCTTGCGTTTCGACGTTCATTCGGAAGACGAACTCAGCAAACTGGCTGTGAAGGTGAAAGTGCTGCCGGCCATGTTTGAAGACGGAGCGGAGAGTATCCCTTATGCCATTCGTCGCAAGGCCGATGAGTTCGACTACGGCTACGCTCTGACCGTTCACAAGGCACAGGGATCGCAGTGGGATAGTGTGGTGCTGTTCGACGAAAGCTGGGCTTTTCGCGAACACAAAAGCCGCTGGCTTTATACCGCCGTCACCAGGGCGGCAGAGCGCATTACTGTCGTAAAATAGGCTGGTCTACTGCGGCAAGTTCATCAAAGACCTGGTCGCTGTTCAGGATCGGTAGCGCGCGCAATCCGGTCTCAATAAATGTTTTGAGGTCACTCTTGCTGCTTCCACCCCGCCCAAGGATGGCGATCGCGGAAAACTGCCCATCAACAAAGGTCGCTGCCCGGTCGAGGTCGGCATCGGACGCAAATTCGCCATTGGACACTGCCTTCAATAAGCGCTCCCGGATCATGGCGTAACGTGAGTCCCGCAACCCGAGGACCAGTTCCCGATGCCGGTCAGACCCATAGGCGCAATCGACCAGCGCATTGACGAGAAAACAGCCTGACGGAGTGTTGGGGTCCATCGTCAAATCGGCAACCGCTCCCAAAAACTCACGCAGATCCGCCACTACATGTTTTCTGGCTGCCATCAGACGGTCGAAGACAGGGCCTGCGTAGGTCTCAAAATAATGCAGCAGCGCTTTTTCGAAGAGAGCTTCCTTGTCGCCGAATGCCGCATAGAGACCAGGCTTTGCCATGCCCGAGACCTCAGACAGATCTGTCATGGACGTTGCGGAATATCCGTTCTGCCAGAAAGCGAGCATGACCGCCTGAAGAGCGTCTTTCGCTTCCACTTTCCTCGGCCGTCCCCGTGGCATCGGCATAAACTCCTTTCCGCAACCAATTCCTGAACAATCCAGCCTCTATTTAGATTGTTATTCAGCAACAGCAATGCGGCTATATGATCACAGCAGTTTGGCAAACATAGCCATGATTTCGGAACGCATAATACGCAATGTGTTGCAAATCGTTCAAGATCAGCAAGAAAACCACTCATGATTGCACCTTGATTGCAACAATTTTTCCAAAACGGACCGAAGCAGACAGGCTGAGGTGAGCTATATCGGCGATGGCTCAATCACGACCAGTTTCCCGGTGGAAGGATTTATTCTGGCTCTTTCATGCCATAGATAGGGACACTATCGTCTGCGGCTTCAAAGGCCTCTTATTGGAAAGCTTCATCGTAAATGGTCAGTGTTTCATCACCCTCGCAATCCCAGACCGGCAACAACAGCACCGTGGCCGCTGGAACGGCAACCAGGATCGCACAGCGAATCTCCGAGGAAATTGGGTGCAAAGCCGGCCAGGTGAACGCAGCAGTGCAATTGCTCGATGAAGGGTCGACCGTTCCCTTTATTGCCCGCTACCGAAAGGAAGCCACCGGCGGCCTGGACGACAGCCAGCTGCGCAAGCTTGAAGAACGCCTGATCTATCTTCGCGAGCTTGAAGACCGCCGAGTGGCCATAACGAAATCGATTGAAGAACAGGGCAAACTCACTGACGTGCTGACCAATGGTATTCAGGCAGCGGAAACCAAATCACAACTTGAAGACTTGTATCTTCCCTACAAGAAAAAGCGGCGGACCAAAGCACAGATCGCCAGGGAAGCCGGTCTCGAGCCACTCGCCGATCAGCTGTTGGCTGACCCACAGAAGGATCCGGAAACCGAGGCAAACGCTTTTGTGGACGAAGGCAAGGGCATTGCCGATACCAAGGCTGCCCTGGATGGCGCTCGGCAAATTCTTATGGAGCGGTTTGCCGAAAACGCGGACCTCGTCGGAAGGCTGAGACGCCATGTTGAAGACCGGGGCGTCGTGCAGTCCAAGCTCATCGATGGCATGGCAGACAAGGGTGCGAAATTCGCCGACTATTTCGACTACTCGGAAAAGTGGTCGAAAATTCCGAGTCACAGGGCTCTGGCGCTGTTTCGTGGCCGCAACGAGGGCATTCTGTCCGTTGATCTGACCGTCGACGCCGACGATGTTTCACCCATATTGCCTGCAGTCAGGATGGTGGCCGACACATATGGCATAGCCGATCGTGGTCGACCTGCGGACAAGTGGCTGATGGAAGTTGCAAGGTTTGCCTGGAAGGTAAAACTGGCGCTCCACTTGGAACTTGATCTGATGGGAGTTCTTCGCGACAAGGCGGAAGAAGAAGCCATTCAGGTTTTTGCGAGAAATTTGAAAGATCTGCTTTTGGCCGCGCCGGCAGGTGCCACGGCAACACTCGGGCTCGATCCGGGAATTCGCACTGGGGTGAAGGTCGCCGTGGTGGACGGAACCGGAAAACTGGTCGATACCGCAACAATCTATCCCTTCCAGCCGCGCAACGACATTTCAGGTTCTAGGGCGACATTGCTTGCCCTTATGGCGAAACACAAGGTCGGGCTTCTGGCGATTGGCAACGGCACCGCCAGCCGGGAAACCGACAAGCTTGCCGCTGATGTGTTGTCCGACATTCCTTCTGCACAACGCCCGGTCAAGGTGATCGTCAACGAGGCCGGTGCATCCGTCTATTCGGCATCGGAGCTCGCAGCAAAGGAAATGCCGGACATTGATGTGTCCCTCAGGGGTGCGGCATCAATTGCGAGGCGTTTGCAAGACCCGCTCGCCGAGCTCGTCAAGATCGAGCCGAAATCCATCGGGGTCGGTCAGTACCAGCATGATGTCAATCAAAGCAAACTTGCACGCGCGCTTGATGCTGTTGTCGAAGACGCAGTGAATGCGGTCGGCGTTGATCTCAACACCGCCTCTCCTGCACTCCTCTCACGCATTTCCGGCCTATCCGAAAGCCTTGCCACGGCCGTTGTGGAACATCGGGACGGCATCGGCCGCTTTGACAGCCGCCGCCAACTCAAGGACGTGCCGCGCCTCGGCGCAAAGGCTTTTGAACTGTGCGCGGGCTTTCTGCGGATCAACGACGGCAAGGAACCGCTTGATGCGTCTTCTGTTCACCCGGAAGCCTATCCGCTTGCCAAACGCATCGTGAAGGCCTGCGGACGGGATGTCCGGCAGATCATGGGTGACAACGCTTTGCTCAAGGGTCTCGACCCTTCAGAGTTTACCGACGAGACTTTCGGACTGCCGACCGTTGAGGACATTTTCTCAGAACTTGAGAAGCCCGGCCGCGATCCGCGCCCGGAATTCAAGACGGCCGCCCTCCAGGACGGTGTTGAGGAAATTTCGGACCTGAAACAAGGAATGAAGCTCGAAGGCACCGTCACCAATGTCACCAATTTCGGTGCGTTTGTGGATGTCGGCGTCCACCAAGACGGTCTCGTTCACGTTTCACAGCTTGCCGACCGCTTCGTCGACGATCCCCACAAGGTCGTCAAGGCAGGTGACATCGTCAAAGTAACGATCCTCGACGTCGATGTTCCGCGCAAGCGCATCTCTATGACGATGAAATCCCAGACCGACTACCAGGAACAGCGCGAGCGTCCGCGGCAGGATAGAGGTGGTCAGAGCCATAAGGGCTCCGGCAATCGGGGCCCGGCAGGCCGTGGGCCCCGCGGTGGTCCCTCCGGTGGTGGAAAGGGCAACACTCCGAAGGGCTCCGGCGACGGTGGCAACAACGCCATGGCGGCAGCCCTTGCAGCGGCCATGAACAAGAAAAGAACGTGAGGCACATCGGTAGATCAACTGTTTTATCGAAGCCAAAACCGGTTGTGCGCCCGGTTTTGCATGGTCCCGCACGTGCGGAAAAACTAGAAAAGAATACCAGTTGAGGTAGTCTTGTCGTGAGCACGCATGATCAAGGATCAGCTCATGAGCGAGGAAAGCCCCAGGAGAGACTGGCCGAACCAGGAAATAGAATCCGGCACACTCGGTGCGCTGGCGCATCTTTATCGGGCCGAAGTGTTTCGCAGCACGCACTGGCGCACACGGCTGGACAACACTACGAACTGGGCAGTGGTCACCACAGGCATCGCGCTGTCAGCGACCTTTTCCAACAAGGATGCTTCGCCATTGCCAATGGTTCTGGTCGGACTGCTGGTCACGGTCTTTCTGATCTTCGAGGCACGCCGTTATCGATACTACAATATGTTCCGCGCCAGAGCCCGGCTGATGGAGTCCGATCTCTACGCGCCGATCCTCCACGGGCGAAAGGTGCCGTGGGGCAGCGAGTGGAGCAAGATGCTGGCGGATGACTACGAAACGCCACACTACCACATCAGCCTGGCGCGAGCTGCAGGACGTCGGCTGCGATCAAATTATTCCTGGATCCTCGCCATTCAAGCCGTCGCCTATTACGGCAAGATTGCCATTCATCCAGAACCTCTCACCAGTTTCGCAGACGTGTTCGCACGAGCTGCAATCGGCCCTATTCCCGGAAGTTTCGTGATGTTTGCCGGGCTTGTGTTTCATCTGAGCTGGGTTGTTTTTGCTTTCGTTACCCTGCGGCTGGACAAGATTTACCGCGAAAAGCGTCAATCGCCGATGCAGGCGATCTGACCTGGGACCGCGACCGAAATACCGGCAGTTTCATTTCTGATCAGCAACTGATATATCAAAAGACCATCTATTACAGACATAGAGTATATTTTGATGACCAGCGATGTCAGCCAATCCACCCAGGCGTACCGGGACCTGGAAGAAGACATCGTCACCTTGAAGCTGAAGCCCGGTGAAGCGGTTACGGAAACTTATCTGACACAACGGCTCGGTATGGGACGGACACCCATCCGTGAAGCTTTGCAACGGCTCAGTTGGGAAGGCCTTTTGACGATACGTCCAAGGCTTGGTGTGATCGTCGCCGACATGAACCCGGCAGATTTCGTCAAGGTGCTTGAAGCAAGGCATGCGCTGGAGCGCCTGATGGCCGGCTCAGCTGCCAGACTAGCCAGTCAGCAGGAGCGCCAGGCTCTTGAAAAATGCGCGGAGGAAATGAGAGAGGCTGCCTCTGTGCCTGATGTTGAAGCCTACCTGAGACTAGACAAGGCTTTCGACGAGGTGGTTGCTCAAGCAGCCTGCAATCCTTTTGCAGCAAAGGCACTCGCGCCGTTGCAGAGCCACAGCCGACGCTTCTGGTATCGCCATTTCGGTCAGACCGATCTGAACCCTGCCGCATGGAGCCATTTGGAAGTTATGCAGGCGATCGCCGCCGGTGACGAACCGTCTGCGATGGAACATGCTGAAAATCTCATGCTCTACCTGAGGCGGCATGCCATGTCGTTGCTCAGCGGACACAGCTGAGGTCAACGCGGAAGACACGCTGCTTCAAGTGAAGTCACCCACACAGGAGAGGATCGATGCTATCGGCGAGGATTTCCAATGAGAGTGGTGATGAAAGCGCAGAACTTGCCGATGAGATCGAGCGACAATTGCTTCGCTCGCTCCGACAACACAACATCCAATCGCGCAATGAAGCCATTGTTCTGAAGGCAACGTCAAAAGATGGACAGTTGCTTGGCGGTGTAACGGCATCAACGTCCTATGGCTGGTTGCTTTTGAAAGTCCTCTGGGTTGACGAAAAAGCCCGCGGCTCAGGGCTCGGGTCAGAGCTTTTGAATGCCGCGGAAACCGAAGGACGCCGGCTCGACTGCCATGGAGCTTGGTTGGACACGTCCAACCCCCAAGCCTACGAATTCTATCTGAACCGTGGCTACGAGACGTTCGGCACTCTAGAGAACAAGGCGTCTCAGCACCCGGCAAACCATTGCCGCTGGTTCATGAAAAAAGAGCTTTAGGCAAGCGATTGCATTAACTTGGCAACCAACCGAAAGCCAATTGCAACACACTCCAGCAAGAGCCGGTTGAGCTTTACGAATTCGCAGCCTGCTTTTCCGACTTGAGCAGCCAGGAGAAGAGCGCCAGAGCAACAGCTGCTCCTGCAAATTCAGCAATGATGAAACCCGGCAGATCAACGGGCCTGATGCCGGCAAACGTATCGGTAAAAGCTCTTGAGATTGCGACAGCGGGATTGGCAAAGGACGTCGAAGCGGTGAACCAGTATGCTGCCGTGATATAGAGCCCCACCAACCAGGGCACCGCCGCTTCTCGAAACCGAATGCCGGCGAGAATAGTCGCGAGCAGGCCGAATGTCGCAACAATTTCCGCAACCCATTGCCCTGCCCCCGTGCGCACGGTTGTCGAGGCTTGCAGAACCGGCAGTTCAAACATCACATGCGCAACCAACGAGCCTGAGATACCGCCGAGGATCTGCGCGATGATGTAAACTGCAGCGACGGCCAAACCGAGTTCACGTTTCAGCCAGAAGACAAACGTCACGGCTGGGTTGAAATGCGCACCGGAAATCGGGCCAAGCATCGTGATCAACACCACCAGGATTGCACCGGTTGGGATCGTGTTGCCGAGCAGAGAGACGGCGACATCATCAGAAAGCTTGTCCGCCATGATACCGGATCCGACAACAGTTCCCACAAGCATGGCGGTTCCGAGCGCCTCCGCAACGAGGCGCCGGGACAGGCTGAATTCAGACATGTTTTAAATCCTGTGCGTCAGCTGCAGCGCCGATCGCTGCCAGTTTTTGTTTTCCGTCGCCGGTGGTAAAAACGGCATCACCAAGAACAAGCATGGCTTGGATACGCTGTTTGAGGCGCCGATAGGCCAGGTCAAAGGCTTCACCCCTTACAGCATCATCACCTTCTACGGACGCCGGATCCGGAATACCCCAGTGAACGACCAGTGGATGACCCGGCCAGACCGGACACGCTTCTCCGGCAGCGCTGTCACAAACGGTCACGATCAGGTCCATCTGAGGTGCATTCTGTCCAGCAAATTCTTCCCAGCTCTTTGAGCGGAAACCGTCTGTGGGAAGACCATGACGCGCTAGACAGGCCAATGCGTCTGGATTGACCGATCTACGCGGTGTGGACCCTGCCGAATAGGTTTCAAACCTGCCTTCGCCCATGTAACGAAGAAGGCCTTCGCCCAAAACTGAGCGCGCGGAATTCGCCGTACAGACGAACAGAACATTACGCATTTTCAAAAATGCCCCACCATGTTTGTGAAGTCAGGTCGCCTCGTCTTCAATCGAAGTGCAGGAAGTGAAGATATTTGCAATCGGAGCACAAAGATCCGGGTTTCCACCGCAACAGTCTTCCAGAAGATAGGTCACCAGGAGCTGCATTGTGCTCAAGCTGGCCGTGTAATGAATGGACCGCCCATCTCGTTCAGCGGTAACGAGACCAGACCGCGCCAAAGCACTTAGATGCGCCGACAAAGTGTTCGGGAGCACTTTGAGTGCGTCTGCAATGGCACCTGCGCTCATGCCTTCCTTGCCGGCCTTCACCAGCAGACGAAAGACATCGAGGCGGGTTTCCTGGCCAAGGGCGGCCAAAGCATCAAGAGCTTTTTGTTTTTCCATAATTCGAGAATACTCGAAATAACGAAGTAAGCAACTCCTTTTCCGGATGCATTTCAGGCACCTCGAAAGGCGAAAGCGGCATAAATGAATACCAGAGTCGAGAGTAGTGCAGTGAGAGCGAAAACGAGCCCGAACCCGCCAAGAGCGAACGCAGCGCTGGACACTGCAAGTCCGACGGTGCCGCCCGCGATCTGGGATGTCATGGCAATCCCGCCACCCTGTCCATGTTTGTGCTCAGGCAATGCCTCCGAAACAGCGGCTCGTGTCGGTGTGAATAGAAACGGAAACGCCAACCCCGCGATCAAAAGCCCTGGAACGAACAGAAACACATTCTCATAGGACCAGGTCGCGGCTTGCCAGAGGAAGGCAAGCGTCAGCACACCAAGGCCGAAAAGCACTTGCCACCGTTTTGCAATCTTGTCGGCATACCGCCCGCACACCACAGCGGTAATAGGCTGCAGGGCCGGTGCGAGCATGACAACGACACCCGCCTGAAAAGGCGTCAGGTGCAGATCGGTCTGGGCATAAAGCGCAACAAAGACAAAGAGTGGCATCTTGGCATATTGCGCCGTGAAGATCGTCAGATTGCTTCCCGCGAAAACGGGGCTCGAAAACAGATCGACTTCAATCAGCGGCATGCTTTGCCGAAGCTCGAACCTCCAGAAAAGCCCGAAAAGAACCAGCCCGAGGAACATCGAGGCAAGGATCAACGGATTGCGCCATCCAAGATCACTCGCCTCCATGAGACCGAAGACAACGCAAAACATGGCCGTCGCCATCAGAAGCAATCCGATCCAGTCAATTTGCCGTCCCGCTGGTCGTGGCACATCTCGCCAGGTGAGCGTCACCAATACGGCAACGACTACGGCAACAAACGGATTGATCCAGAAGATCCATCGCCAGGACAGAAAGTCGGTAAAGAGCCCTCCAACCAGAGGTCCGAGTGCGAGAAACGTCGTTCCAACGGCACCACTTGTTGCCAATGCCGCCCCTCTGACATCCTTTGGAAAAGTTATCGTGATCATCGCAAGGAACAACGGAAAGATGATCGCGGCACCAAGTCCCTGCAGTGCCCGTGCTGCGATCAACGCGCCTCCCGACGGTGCAAACCCGCACGCAACCGAGCAAATGGCAAAAAGCGCCAACCCGAACAGGAAAACGCGCAGAATTCCAAACAGATCCGCAATCTTTCCGCCAACTGCAACAAAACAGGCAAAGGTCAGGAGATAGGCATTCACCACCCAGTGGGCGTCATTGTTCGAGAGCCCAAGCTCCTTCTGGATGGTCGGCAAGGCAATTCCGACCACCGTCTCGTCCAGAAGCACAAGCCCCAGAACACAGCTGACGGCACCCAGGAGCCACCATTTTCGATTTGCGTCCGAAATTGCCTGCATGAAAAAGGCTCCCGAAGACCAGCTTCAGGAGCCTACATGAACAAGCCAAGTACGTGCACGGCTTAATAGCCTTGCAACAACATCAGGCGGCTTTTGCCGCCAGACGCTTTTTGATGCTCTCAACATCGGCCCGTGGTGTCGCAGCAAACAGTGTTTTGGTGTAGTCGTGTTGAGGATCGTTGAACACCTCGTCCCGAGTGCCGTATTCAACAACTTCACCAAAATACATCACCATCACCTTGTCGGCGATGTAACGCACCACTGACAGGTCATGCGAAATGAACACGTAAGTCAGGTTCATTTCTTCCTGCAGATCGGCAAGAAGGTTGAGGATCTGGGCCTGTACGGAAAGATCCAGAGCGGAGACAGGCTCGTCCAGCACGAGTAGTTTTGGCTTCATCATGATGGCACGGGCAATTGCGATGCGCTGCCGCTGCCCACCGGAAAACATATGCGGGTAACGACCGTAGTGCTCAGGCGGCAACCCGACCTTTTCCAGCATCTGAAGTGCAAGGTCACGACGTTCAGCTGACGGCATGTCCGTATTCAGGAGCAGCGGTTCTTCAAGAACATGTCCTATCTTCTGGCGCGGATTCAGCGATCCATAGGGATTCTGGAAAACAATCTGGACTTTCTGGCGCATCTCCTTGGAAATGCCAGTCTTCGAAATGTCGATCGGCAGACCGTCAATTTCAATCGATCCGGACGATTGTGCGTCGATCATGGTGAGCATGCGGGCAAGGGTAGACTTGCCGCATCCGCTTTCTCCGACAACGGCCAGTGTGGAACCGCGTTCCACATCGAGGCTCACACCTTTGACAGCAGTCAGTTGAGACGCCTTTTTGAACAGCCCGCCCTTGATGTCATAGGTACGATAAACGTCGCGGACTTTGAGGATGATATCGTCGGCCACTTAAAATCCTCCCGCTTGAGCAAAATCGCTGACCGTCGGCAGACGGTCGCCCGTCGCATTTTCCGGCAATGCCGAAAGCAGCGCTTTTGTGTAGGGGTTTTGAGGGTTTTCAAACAGAGAAAGCACATCAGCCTCCTCCATTTTGCGGCCCTGATACTGAACGATCACACGATCGGCGGTTTCGGCGACAACGCCCATGTCATGCGTGATCATGATCAGACCCATGCCGCTTTCCTGCTGGATTTGAACCAGCAGATCCAGGATCTGCTTTTGAATGGTCACATCAAGCGCCGTTGTCGGCTCGTCTGCGATCAACAGTTTCGGCGAACACGCGATTGCCATGGCAATCATCACACGCTGACACTGGCCACCGGACATCTGATGCGGAAAGGCATTGAGCCGTCCCGCCGGGTCAGGGATGCCAACAGCTTCGAACAGCTCGATCACGCGGTCCTTGATCTGTTTGCCCTTCAGACCCGTGTGTGTCTTGAGGGTCTCGTTCATTTGAAAGCCGACCGTGAAACAAGGGTTCAGACTTGCGATGGGTTCTTGAAAGATCATCGAAATATCTTTGCCGATAACCTTCCTGCGATCCTTCGCGGAAAGGGTTCGAAGATCGAGGCCTTCGAACTCCATCTTGTCGGCAGTGATGGTTGCACTGTCCGGCAACAGGCCCATTGTCGCCAGCATGGCGACCGATTTCCCAGAACCGGATTCGCCGACAATTGCCAGGACTTCACCTGCATCGACTGTGTAGTCAACGCCGGACAACGCCCGGAACGGTCCCTTGGCGGTATCGAATTCAACTCGAAGGTTTCTGATTTCCAGAAGAGACATTCAATCAGCTCCTCTTCAGTTTCGGGTCAAGCGCATCACGCAGACCATCGCCGACTAGATTGATGGCAATCACGGTGATCAGAATGGCCAGACCTGGGAAAGTAACCACCCACCAGGCACTCAGGATGAACTCCCGGGCCTCGGCAAGCATCGTGCCCCACTCAGACGCAGGCGGCTGAGCGCCCATCCCGAGAAAGCCAAGTGCGGCTGCATCCAGGATTGCGTTGGAAAAGGAAAGCGTTGCCTGAACGATCAGCGGTGCGAGACAGTTCGGCAATATGGTCTTGAACATCAGACGAAGGTGACCAGCACCAGCAAGCCGTGCGGCGACCACATAATCGCGCGACCGCTCCGCCAAAACGGCTGCACGTGTCAATCTGACGAAATGCGGCTGAAGAACAAGCGCGATGGCAATCATCGCATTTGTCAGCCCCGGACCGAGGATGGCAACAAGAACCAGCGCAAGAAGGAGTGCCGGGAAGGCAAGGATGATATCCATCAAACGCATGATGAATGTATCGACCGCGCCGCCTGCATAACCTGAGATCAGCCCCGTCACGATCCCGACACAAAGCGAAATGGTGACAACGATGACGCCGATCCAGAGCGAGTATGCAGCACCGTGCATAAGCCGGGAAAGAATATCGCGCCCGACAGCATCCGTTCCAAGAATGAAGGTCGACTTGCCACCTTCTTCCCAGAAGGGCGGAACCAGGAAGCTGTCCCGATATTGCATGTCCGGATCATGCGGTGAAATCCAGGGGGAAAGCACCGCGACTGCGACCAGCGCGACAAAGATGCAAAGTCCGATAACCGCGCCTTTGTTCCGCGAGAAGTAGTACCAGAATTCGGCGAGATTGGCCCAGGTAGCGCTTCGGCTCGCCGCCTGAACCTTGTCTGTTTCGGCACCGGTGGCCGGAGAGGTATTTGTCATTTTCTAACCCTCGGCTCAGTTGTGTCGGATGCGTGGATTGATCAGGCCGTAGAGCACATCCACGATCAGATTGACCATCATCACGATGCCGGCAATCAGAAGAAGGCCGCCCTGGACCACAAAGTAGTCCCGGCGCGAAATGCTGTCGAAAAGCCATTTGCCGATACCGGGCCACGAGAAAATGGTTTCTGTCAGGATCGCTCCGCCAAGCAGAACTCCAACCTGCAGGCCAATGGTCGTGACAACCGGGATAAGAGCGTTTCGAAGCGCATGGAGACCTATCACCGATTTTGGTGCGAGGCCCTTTGCGCGCGCGGTGCGCACATAATCCTCTCCGAGGACCTCAAGCATGGCGGATCGGGTCTGGCGGGCAATCACCGCCAGCGGGATGGTCGCCAGAACGATTGACGGCAAGATCAGATGCCGTACCGCCGACAGGAACGCGCCCTTTTCTCCAGACAGCAAACTGTCGATCAGCATGAAACCCGTCACCTGCGGGAAAAAGTAAAGCAGCGAGATCCGTCCGGAAACCGGTGTCCATTGCAACACACCGGAAAACAGGATGATCAGCAACAAGCCCCACCAGAAGATCGGCATCGAGTAGCCGACAAGCGCTGTTCCCATGATCGCCTGATCGGCGATCGATCCGCGTTTCACCGCAGCAAAGATACCTGCCGGAATTCCTATGCAAACTGCAAGAATGATCGCGCAAAGCGCGAGCTCCGCCGTCGCGGGAAAGAGTGTCATGAACTCGTCAAGCACAGGCTTCTTGGACGAAAAGGACGTTCCCAGATCACCTTGGAAGATCCCGAGTATATAGTCGAGATACTGTTGCCAGTAGGGCTTGTCAAAGCCCAGCTGCCTCATGACTTCAGCCTTGCGTTCCGGCGTAATACCGCGTTCCCCGGCAAGGAGTTCAGCTGGATCACCGGGCAAAAGGCGAATGAAGGTGAAGGCGACGAAGGTGACGCCGATAAATGTCGGGATCAACAGGCCGAGACGACCTAGAAGAAAGCGGAGCATGTCAGGTTCCAGATACGAAGAACCAGCGGAAACTGTCCGTACTCCCGGAAGCATCCGCCGGCCATAATATTTGAAGGCGCCGGCATTGCTGCCAGCGCCTCCTTGAGATTAGGCGGATTTATTCCGCGATGTCTACGCCGTCAAACCAATGGCCGCCGAGCGGATCCATTACGTAGCCGGTGACTTTGGAAGACATCGGCATGAAGACGACGGAGTGCGCGATGGTTGCCCAAGGTGCTTCTTCCTTGAAGACAGCCTGTGCTTCTTCGTAGAGCTTGGTGCGCTCCGCCTTGTCCGTAACGGTCTTGGCTTTCTGGATCAGAGCTTCGAACTCGTCGTTGCACCACTGCGCGCGGTTGGAACCACCAACACCGTCACAACCGAGCAAAACGGCAAGGAAGTTGTCCGGATCGCCATTGTCGCCGGTCCAGCCGAGAAGAACGGCACCGTCGCGGTCAACATCCTTGGAACGGGACAGGTATTCACCCCATTCGTAGGAGACGATTTCAACATTAACACCGACATTGGCAAAATCAGCCTGAATGACTTCCGCCATCCGGCGAGCATTCGGGTTGTAAGGACGCTGCACCGGCATCGCCCAGACCTTCATGGAAAGGTTTTCTACACCGGCTGCTGCCAGCATTTCCTTTGCCAGGTCAGGATTGTAGTCGTCGTCCTGGGTCGCTTCGTTGTAGGACCACATGGTCGGCGGGATCGGGTTCTTGGCGGCCTGGCCGGAGCCCTGGAATACCGCGTCAAGGATTGCCTGCTTGTTGACGGCATGGTTAAGCGCCTTGCGGACTTCCTTCTTGTCGAACGGAGCCACCTTGGTGTTGTAGGCCAGGTAACCGACGTTCAGACCCTGTTGTTCCATCAGCGTTAGGTTGCTGTCAGCCCGGATATCTTCAATGTCAGCCGGTGCCGGATAAGGCATGACATGACATTCGCCGGCTTTCAGCTTCTGCAGTCGAACGGCTGCATCCGGTGTGATTGCGAAGATCAGGTTGTCGATCTTTTCCTTGCCGTTCCAGTAGTCGGCATGTGCCTGATACCGGATCACTGCATCTTTCTGGTAACCGACAAATGCGAACGGACCAGTGCCTACCGGCTGCTGGTTCAGCTGTTCCTTGGTACCGGCAGCTTCAAGCTGCGCAGCATATTCGGCAGAAACGATGGACGCGAAATCCATGGCGAGGTTCGCGATCATCGGAGCTTCCGGGCGGTTCAGCACGAACTTGACCGTATGGTCGTCAACCTTGACGATTTCCTTGATCAGGTCCGGCATGGACATGCCGTTGAAGTATTCCCAGGCAGTACCGGGTGTGTACTCGTGCCACGGATGATCTTTCTTCAGCTGACGCTCGAAAGAAAAGACGACATCGTCAGCGTTGAAATCACGGGTCGGTGTGAAGAAGCCGGTGGTGTGATACTTCACGCCCTGACGCAATTTGAAGGTGTACTCCAAACCGTCTTCAGAAACTTCCCAGCTTTCAGCAAGACCTGGCAGGACCTCTGTCGTGCCACGCTTGAACTCGACAAGCCTGTTGTAGATCGGCTTGGAGGAAGCATCGAAAGTTGTACCGGCGGTGTAAAGTGCGGTGTCGAAGCCTTCAGGTGAACCTTCAGAGCAATAAACCAGGGTTTTTGCGGACGCGCCAGTTGCTGCGATCACAGCAAGGCTGGCGCCAAGAAGGCTAGCCTTCAAGGTTTTTTGGAAATTCATCAAACTGTTCTCCCCTTGATGAAGAAGCAAGGGCCCTGCATCGTTGAACCGTGCAAAGGAGTTAAGCCCGAGCCAGCGCAAACTAAGGCGTTTTTTTGGCGGAAAATCAACTGCCAACATATTTCTAATTTCACCTGTTTTTTGAAATTTTTTTTCTAGGTAAGCCATGCTGCCGTAAATTTTTGACGCAAGACCCTAGGCACAATGGAAACAAATACCGCTACGGCACTATTTTTTGGACTTAGTATAAGTGTTTGAAAACAAAAAAGCTCCCGCCTTGGCGGGAGCTTGTGAATCTAGCAACCTTACGTAGATCTTGTTCGCCTGACCGCATCCTGCCAGCCGGACAGCAATCGACGTCTTTCTGCCTCATCCAGCCGAGGTTCGAACCTTTTTTCCAGTTTCCATTGCGCTGAAAAGGATTCAGCTCCCGGCCAGACGCCTGCTTTCGAGCCTGCAAGCCAGGCGGAGCCGAGTGCCGTCGTCTCGGCAACCGTTGGACGGTCAACGGGCGCTCCAAGAATGTCGGCCAAAAACTGCATGGTCCAGTCGGATGCCGTCATCCCGCCATCCACCCTCAGGACAGGCTTTTCGGCATCCGGCCAATCCGCCTGCATCGCATCAATCAGATCGCTGGTCTGGTAGCCAACGCTTTGCAGCACGGCTCGCGCGATTTCCTTCGGGCCTGTGTTCCGGGTGAGACCGAACATTGCTCCTCTGGCGTCCGCATCCCAGTGCGGCGCTCCCAGACCGACAAAAGCCGGAACCAGAAAAATATCCTGGTTGGCATCTGCCTGTTCAGCAAGTCCTTGCGTGTCGCCTGCACTTTCAATGATGCCAAGTCCGTCCCGCAGCCATTGCACCGCGGCACCTGCGACGAAGATTGACCCTTCCAGGGCATAAGTCGTCTTGCCGTTCAAGCGGTAGGCGATGGTTGTCAGCATCCTGTTGTTGGACCTGACCGGCGCATCGCCGGTGTTCATGAGTGCGAAACAGCCGGTTCCGTAGGTCGACTTTACCATTCCGGGCTTGAAACAGGCCTGGCCAACGGTTGCCGCTTGCTGATCACCGGCAACACCAAGGATCGGGATCGACCGGCCAAACAGATCAGCCTCGGTAACGCCAAACTCGTCAGCACTGTCTTTCACGTCCGGCAGCATGTTGAGAGGGATCTTCAACAAACTGCAGAGTTCTGCGTCCCAGGCGTTTTTGTGAATATTGTAGATCAGTGTCCGCGCGGCATTTGTTGCATCGGTTACGTGAACCGTACCGCCCGTGAGCTGCCAGATCAGCCAGGTATCGACAGTGCCGAAAACAAGTTCGCCACGGTCTGCCCGCGCCCGGACGCCGTCAACATTGTCGAGAATCCAGGCAATCTTCGTTCCCGAAAAATAAGGGTCGAGCAGCAGGCCGGTCTTTGACGTGAATTTGTCTTCCAGTCCATCGGCGCGCAGCTGTGCGCAAAAATCGGATGTTCGCCTGTCTTGCCACACGATCGCGTTGTAAACCGGCTCACCGGTTGAACGATCCCAGATCAACGTGGTTTCCCGCTGATTGGTGATCCCGATCGCAGCAACATCCGCGCCACCTGACGGAGCCTTTTCCATGGCTTCGCGGCAAACGCGCAGCGTACTGGTCCAGATGTCCGTCGGTGAATGCTCCACCCAGCCTGATTTCGGGAAATGTTGCGGAAATTCCTGCTGGCCGACACTAAGCGGCTGATAGTCATCGCCAAAGACGATCGCTCGGCTTGACGTCGTGCCCTGGTCTATAGCCAACACACATCCTGCCATGGCCCACCTCCCATTGATTTTGTTTGTTCGAGAAACTGTCGGCGCTACCGTCAGCTATTTCGGTTAGAGAAAACTATGCAGCAGCGCCAGGTCTGTCCGCAAGATAGTCTGAAATGAAGCCATCCAGTCTTGCAGCCTCCTCCTTGGAGATCCGAAGACCAAGCTTGGATCGGCGCCAGAGCACATCGTCCGCGCTTCGCGCCCACTCGCGTTCGATCAGCCATTTCACTTCAACTTCATAAAGGTCATGACCGAAGCAAGGGCCAAGCGCATCAAGTGACGCTGCATCGCCAAGCATAAGCCGGGCATCGGTGCCGTAGTGGCGCATCAGGCGTGAGGCGAACTGCTTCCCGATAAAGGGATAGTCTCGAACAAGTTCATCAACTTGCCGGTCAAAGTCCGTCACCCTGAAATCACCGCCCGGCAAGGGAGCATACGCCGTCCAGACGCCGCGCTTGAAAGGAAGATACGGTTCCAGTTTGGCCAGGACATTTTCTGCCAATTTTCGATAGGTGGTGATTTTGCCGCCAAACACCGACAAAAGGGCAGGCTTGTCTTCGCCGCCATCCAGTTCAAGCACATAGTCGCGGGTGGCCGCCTTGGCGTCTTTCGCACCATCATCATAAAGAGGCCGCACGCCCGAATAAGTGTGAACGACATCTTTGGGCTCGATCGCTTCCGCCAGATACTCGCTAGCGGACTTGCAAAGATAAGCAATCTCATCGTCGGAGATGCGCACGTCGCCCAGGTCGTCCTGGTAGTCGACATCCGTTGTTCCTATCAACGTGAAATCGTCTTCATAGGGGATAGCGAAAATGATGCGGCCATCGCCATTTTGAAAAATGAAACAGCGATCGTGTTCAAACTGGCGCGGAACGATGATGTGACTGCCTTTGACCAGCCGAACGGCAGAAGTGTTGTTCGCACCAACAACGCCGTTGAGCATTTCAGCAACCCAGGGCCCTGCGGCATTGACAAGAACGCTGGCGGAAACAGTCCGTTCCTCTCCGGTATCCTGATCCTTTAGAACGACATTCCAGACATCATTGTCCCGACGCGCGCTGATGCATTTGGTGCGTGTAAGAACCTCCGCACCACGGTCCGCCGCATCGCGCGCGTTCAGGACAACCAGCCGGGCGTCATCCACCCAGCAATCCGAATACTCGAACCCCTTCTTGAAGAGATTTTTGAGACCTTGAGAAAAAGGTGCCTGATCAAGGCGCACTGTTTTGGTCGCAGGCAGAAGTTCACGCCCTCCCAGATGGTCATACATGAACAAACCCAACCGCAGCAGCCAGGCCGGACGAAGATCTTTGTGGTGAGGCAGAATGAAGCGAAGTGGCCAAGCTATATGTGGCGCGGCCCGCCAGAGCACTTCGCGTTCCTTGAGCGCCTTCCTGACCAGATTGAACTCGTAATATTCCAGGTAGCGCAGGCCGCCATGAATGAGCTTCGTTGACGCCGATGAGGTCGCGCCGGCAAGATCACCCATTTCCACAAGCATAACGGAAGCACCGCGGCCGACAGCGTCACGTGCGATGCCCGTGCCATTGATGCCTCCGCCAATGACCAAAAGATCGTAGTCCGCCGCCATAACCTGTCTCCGGCTGATATGAAATTGCAGTTGCCAACCCAAAATGAAAATAAAGCGAAACTCAGTGAAATTCAATCAACAATTTCCTGCTCGCGACGAAACCACCATTTCGTCGAAAGCCCTGTAGAATACTCCAAAAAAGAGCATCATGAGTTCACTTACAAATTATTGAAAAATCTAATGTTCTCCGTCATCCGCCGGCGCATCATCTACAGGTTTCGACTTCTGAGATCCGGTTTTCACTTTCTCTTTCGCTTTCGCGGTATCGGTTGCAAAAGGTGGTGTCGCCGCATGATAGGTCACTTGCGGGAATGGAATCTCGATATCGCGCTCGTCAAAGACCTGCTTCACAAATTCATTGTAAGCTCTGCCGACAGACCACTGATCGCCGGGCCTTGTCTTGATACGCGCCCTGATATCGATTGAGCTGGCGCCGAAATTGGTCACTCCGTGCATTTCAAGGTCACCGAAAATGCTCGATTTGAAATCTGTCTCGTTCAACCGTCGGAATGCCTCCGCCATTGCCTCTTTGGCATAGGTGATGTCGGTATCGTACGACACGCCGATCAAGGCAACATGATAAGAAAAGCCGCGCATGAAATTGGACACCATGTCCACGGAGGAAAACGGAATGATATGAGTGGTGCCATCCAGATCCCGCATCCTGACGGATCGCACCGTGATACCTTCCACTGTTCCCGTTATGCCTGCCACGGTCACCACATCGCCTTCATTGATCGCGTTCTCAATCTGAATGAAAGCACCGGTGATGATGTCTTTCACCAGGGTTTGCGCACCGAAGGAGATCGCCAGGCCCACAACACCGGCACCGGCGATCAGCGGACCGATATCAACACCGATTTCCGAAAGTGAAAGCAGGATCGCCATAACGATAATCACGACTGTAAAGGCGTTGCGGAACAGCTGAAAAAGGGTCCTCTCCCGCGCCGTAACAATGTATCCGGCTCGGGACTGCAGGCGAAGATCCACCCAGGACATAACAGCAAGCCAGACGACAAAGGCAACAATCAGCACCATAAAGGCCGCACCATAACTGCTGACCAGGCGGGCTCCGGTTTCACTATAAACCCAATCTATGACGCTCAGGAGGCCCCAAATGTCGAAGAGCAGCAAAATGGTACCGAAGAACACGATTGTTCTGATGAGCTTGAGCAGCCTTGGAACGAAGGCGTTGAGCCTGGACTGAAGCGCAGGAAGTTTTTCGCGAAGCTCGCTAGGAATGCGAATGCCGCCTTTGATCGCACGCGTCATCACAAGCGAAATTGCCATGCCCGCCATTATTGTGATGATTGAAAGACCAGTTGCCCGAAGAATGATTGTCGTAGCATCGAAGGGGCGGGTAACCCAGACCAGAAAAATCGCGATGATGTAACCATAGGCACCGACATGCCAGAGGTTGCCAAGATTGGTGAGGGCGCTCTGGGCAAGTCCGCTTTGAAGGGTTTGTGCATAAGTGCGCGTGCCTTCGCGAACATTCAGCCGGTTCCGTGCGATCAGCACCATCAGATAGAGCATCCCGATGAGGACAATCAGAAAGCGCAACGCGTTCCCGAGAACAAAGGAGACGGCGATATTCGCCACCGGAACGGCAAGGAAAACGCCGTAGTTGACCCAGAACATGTAGTAGCGGAGCTTGACATACCAGTAGTCGGCACTCGCATTGGAAAACGGAAGAAGACGCAATTCCGGTCGCTGTGGTGCAAACACAAATCTGAGAGAAACATTGGCCATACCGGTGATGAAAAACGCATTTAGCGCCAGGCTCTCCTGAAGTGACACACCGGCCTGAAAGCCACCATAGGCAAGAAGGGCAACCAGATACCCGACGCCTAACCCGATTGCGACGGTGAGCCCGTCAATGATGGAAGTCAGGACAAGAATGAAGCTTCGGGTGAGCCCTCCACCATAGCGGGCCCGAACGGACAATTTCGGATAAATCAGCCGGGCGACCGCCTGACCGGCCCAAAAGGCTAGATAGGCGGATCCAAGGACGACCACAACCTGGATGAGCACATCTTGAGCCCGGTCCCATTTGATCGGAATTTCTCCGCTGAAAATGAGCAACAGCCCCCTTAGCGAATGCACTGATCGATCGACAACCACTCCAATTTCGTCTGCAATCGCTTTGGTATATTCACCGACCCGGATAACGAAGCCACGTCCGGTACTTTCGTCATCGCCAGATGCGGTCTGTCCAGTCGCCTGACCTTCTCCGGTCTGCGCATTGCTGTCCGTCCCAGCGCCTTCTTCGGAGGTGCTGTCCTTGAGCAATTTGATGAGCGCTTCGCGACTGGCAGGGTCGTTGAGAACTTTGATAAGAGCTTCATTGGCCTTTTGAACATCCGACGTCTGTGAAGCCTGTTCGCTCGCCTCCTGGCTTGGCGCGTCTTGCGCAAGTGCCAAAGGTGCCCCAAGCACCATCAACCCCAGGATCACGACAAGGATGTTGCCCAAAATTCTCATCATAATTCCTGTACTTGCGGCGCGAAGGTGCGAACACTGTCTCAAGCACAACAATAGAAAACAACCTGCGGAAAAGAAAAGAGAGCTTGAAGGTCGATTGACCTTTTTGCACCGCGATCAAACTCAGCAACCGAGGGCCGACACGCTTCATGTATCAAGTTCAAACTGCAAATTTTCCGTGCCGGGCAACAATAAACCAAGTTTACGCAAGGTAAAAAAGCATCATTCATCCATGGGGTAACGTAATAATAACAATATAGACGTCAATCTAATGGGAAGAGGAGCGTGGATGTCGAATTCCCTGATCGAACTGGCCCAGGATAACACCGAGGGAGCTCGCGAGCGCTTGTTTGCGCAAGTGAGCGAGCTTGTTGTTTCCAATCTGGATCAGCGCACTGATCGGGAGCTGGCAATCTTTGCTGAAGTCATCATCAAGCTTTATGGCGTTGGATCCGCAAAGGATCGCGCTCGCCTGGCCAAAAGGCTGGCGTCGCAAACAAACACCCCCTCGGAGCTTGCAAAGCGTCTGGCGGAAGACAATGTCAACGTGGCCATGCCCGTCCTTGCCAATTGCCCTGTGTTTTCGCAAGAAGACCTGCTGGACTTTGTTGAGCGTCTGAGCGCTTCCCATCTCCAGGTGATCGCGCGTCGCGCCGACCTCTCACCGCAGATTTCAGATGTTATCGCCGAGAGAGGTGACCGACCGGTTCAGCGGATCCTGGCCGGCAACCGCGAAATCAAACTGTCTCGAGAAACGATGCTCAAATTCGTGCAGCTGGCGACGGAGGACGTGGTTCTGCGGGAAGACCTGTGTTTGAGAACCGATTTGTCACCTACCGTCTGCCGCCAGTTGCTGCCGCTTGTGAATGAGGAAACAAAAAAACGGCTTCACGGGATCATAGAGGGTTCACTTTCACAAGATCAGCTCAATCAGATCGCGCGGCTCAAGGCGTTACGCCGAGAATTCGGCGATGCGCTCGAAACCACCGATATGGAGCTGCTTTGGCGGGATGCCGAACGCAACGGAATTTCGATTAGTGAATTGATGATCCTGCTGTTGCAGGATGGCCGGTTCAATCACACGATTGAACTGCTCAGCGCACGCGGCCGTATTGCCCAAAAAGCTCTGAAAGACGCAGTCTTTGAAGGCAAGCTCGATCTTGTCTTGAAAACAGCTGCCAAGGCGCAACTCGACACATCAACCTTCGCTCTTTTTGCAAAGGTGCGCTGCGATCATCTCAAGATTCCCTCTGCAAGCGCCTCTGAGTGGACGGTTGCCTATAAGAAACACATCGAAAGCGCGGCCTCGGCTCGTCAGTCGAGATGTGGAGACTTTCAGGCAAAGCGCAAAGAAAAAAAGGCAAAACCGGGCACAGAACGCGCGTCCCGTCTGGCTGCGATGTAGTCTGCCTCCAGGCGATCAGGCTCGTGCGCAAAGGTTGGCTGCCACCGCGGTCGACAGGGTTGCGGCAGCATAAAACCAAAGACCAGGCAAAATGGCCGCTGCGGCCAAACCACTGGTTTTGGCAGCGAAAAGCACCAGAGCAACCAGCATCACATCCAGCATCGACCATTTGCTGACCATGGACAGCAGTGCCAGAGATCTGGACTTTCCTCCAGTCAGAACCGCGATGTGAATCAACAGGATCTTGATTGCAGGAAACCCGACGGAAAAGAGCGCGACAATACCTGCGAGCGCGGCATCGCCATCCTGCCATAGTTCAGTGATCATCCTGATGAGGCTTGGACGATCCTCCAAAAAATACAGCCGTTCAAACCGCATCAGCGGTTGGGTGAGGCCGAGTGCAAAGGAAAATGTGGAGATCGGGAGCAGCAGAGCCAGAAATAGTCGCATTGATCTTGCCGAGCTCCGGCTCTTTGTTGTGACTGGGCGGTTCGGTGACCGTCAACAGATGGTATCGACGCCACCATTTGCCTATACCATTGCCACCACAAAGCACAAAACCCGACCGCCACCGGGGCGATCAGGCTGATTGGGGAAATATTTTCATCGCCGCGCACTCCAAAAGAGATGCAGTACTTTGCAGCTTCAGGCGCATTGCCTAACGCATGCGAGCACGAGCGGCGACTTCATCCAGCTGTTCTTGTTCGGCAATCTCTTGCGCAGTGCGTTCCCGTTGCTGGTCACGCTCTTCAAGTTGCTCGAACTTCTTCAATTCTTCGATCGCCTCACTGAGCTCGTCTTGAGCTCGCTGCAGCTGGTCGTCGAGTTCGTGCGCGGAATTGCGCAGATTGTCTCTTCGGTCAGCGGCTGCTTTGGCAAATGTCGGATAAGCAAAATGTGTGACATCGGTAATACCGACCCGTTCCTGTTCGGATCGGATCTGATCGTCAAGTTCGTCGGCCATGCGATTGAACTCGGCGATCATGCCCTCAATCTGGGCAAGCTGACGCCGTTTTTCATCCACTTGAAACCGCTTCAAGCGGATCAAACTGTCTCGGGTTTTCATTACTCAATACTCCCCTAACACGGGCAGTCTACCCCTGAGTCATTTCCAAAAGGTTGGCAAGTTGCAGATAACCATCAGAAAGTGACGTTGATTCGTCTTTTTCCTGATTCAAAAAAGAGTCTATCAACTCGAACCTGTGAATTGCCTCGTCCACGACCGGGTCGGATCCTTTTCGATAAGCGCCAAGACGGATCAGTTCTTCCATATCGGTATAAGTCGATAACAGCTGCCGCGCTTTGCGCAAAACGGGCAGCGATTGTTCCGGCACACAGCGCGGCATCGTCCTGGATACAGACTTTAGCACATTGATCGCCGGATATCGTCCACGCTCTGCAATCGCCCGTTCCATGACCACGTGACCATCCAGAATTCCGCGAACGGCATCCGCAACCGGTTCATTGTGATTGTCACCCTCGACCAGCACCGTAAACAGACCGGTGATCGAACCAGACCCTTCCGGACCGGGACCGGCTCGCTCCAGAAGCCGAGGCAACTCGGTGAAAACAGTCGGCGTATAGCCTTTGGATGTCGGAGGCTCGCCCACCGAAAGGCCGATTTCTCTCTGCGCCATTGCGAATCGCGTAACCGAATCCATCATGCAAAGGACGTTATTGCCCTCGTCCCGGAAGTGTTCGGCGACGGTCATTGAAAGATATGCAGCCTGTCGGCGCATTAATACACTTTCATCAGAGGTCGCCACAACGACCACCGAACGCGCCAGGCCTTCTTCACCCAGATCGTCTTCGATAAACTCCTGAACTTCTCGGCCCCGTTCACCGATCAGACCAATCACGGCAACATCACAATCGGTGTTTCGAGCCAGCATGGACATCAATACCGATTTGCCAACACCAGAGCCGGCAAAGATGCCCATCCGCTGTCCTTCGCAGCAGGTTACGAAGGTATTGAGAGCTCTGACACCAAGATCAAGTGGCGGTCCGACTCGTTTACGTTCAGACGCCGGTGGCGGTGAACTTCGCAATTTGCGAGGCACTCCGCCATTTGGAAGATCTCCTTTACCATCAATTGGTTCACCATGTGCGTTAACGACTCGACCAAGCCACTCGCTACTTGGATGAACGACACTTTCCCGAGCGTTTATGACGGCTTTGCAGCCCATACGGACGCCTTCGAGGCCGGAAAACGGCATGCAAAGGGCATGACCTTCCCTGAAACCGACAACTTCGGCGGGAACCTTCGGGTTATCCTCACCATTATCGATTAAAAGTCGCGAGCCGACACTCATCTCATGAATAGGTCCCGCGATCTCCACAAGAAGGCCCTGAACCGCAGTAACCCGGCCATAAATCTCGGTCGACATGAGCGAATCAATCTCGGCGAAAAGCGCCTTCACGGAAAATTCCTTCACACGTTAACGGTTTTGGTAACCTATCGTTTACGACTCTGGTTAATCTTAACGTTTGGAAGGCTGACAAGCGAGAGCCATTTCGAAGTCATTTCGGCTTTGTTGAAAGGAATCTGAACGGAATCGGTTAGACCCGTTTCTTAAAGTTCAACATTAAGACTTCTGAATCCGGGTTTTTTCTGGGGATTCAACAAGTTGGTCGTTGTTCACAGTTTCCTCTTTTCGAAGCTTGCCGTTGCGAATCATATTTTGTTAACCATTAACCGATAGCTTTGAGTCGGGGTTAACACAGTCCTTCGTAGCAGGCACCGACAGAGCCGTTGCGACTTGCCCAGGAAAGGCAGAACAAGGGGATTGGCATGCGTGTATTGTTGATTGAGGATGATAGCGCTACAGCGCAGAGCATCGAGTTGATGCTGAAGTCCGAGAACTTCAACGTCTACACGACAGATCTTGGCGAGGAAGGTATCGACCTCGGCAAACTGTACGACTACGACATCATCATGTTGGATTTGAACCTGCCGGACATGTCCGGATACGAGGTTCTTCGGACACTCCGCGTTTCGAAGGTCAAGACACCGATCCTGATCCTCTCGGGTAACGCGGGAATTGAAGACAAGGTTCGTGGCCTCGGCTTCGGCGCTGACGATTACATGACCAAGCCCTTCCACAAGGATGAGCTTGTCGCGCGTATCCACGCAATCGTTCGCCGCTCCAAGGGCCATGCACAGTCGGTGATCATCACCGGCGACCTGAAGGTCAACCTGGACACCAAGACCGTCGAAGTTGGCGGCCAGCGTGTGCATCTGACCGGCAAGGAATACCAGATGCTAGAGCTTCTCTCCCTGCGCAAGGGAACGACGCTCACCAAGGAAATGTTCCTGAACCATCTTTACGGTGGTATGGACGAGCCGGAACTGAAGATCATCGACGTCTTCATCTGTAAGCTGCGCAAGAAACTGGCGGCGGCAACATCCGGTAAAAACTATATCGAGACGGTTTGGGGACGTGGTTACGTTCTTCGTGAACCGGAAGTCGAAGCTGCCGCTTAAGCAGCTAAAGACATCTCTGAAGATTAAGAAGCCCCGGTTTTCCGGGGCTTTTTTGTGTCTGCCTACAAGGCTCTGCATACGTTTGGAAGCTTCTAACTGCATCCCCTGCCCCTTCGGCGGTATGGTAGATCGCGGCATCTCCCAGACGGGTCTTGTCGGTAAAAGCACCTAGAACACCGTTTTTCGTTGTGCTTTTCATAAAGTATCTGCAGCTTGCCGAAGTCGGGCCCGGCGCATCAGAAATCAAACCAAGGAATATGATGATGAACACCACATTGCGGGTGATCGGTACCGTGCGACCTTTTGCAGAAGGTTTCCGCGTTACCATCGACAAAGACTATGCGCCTGGCCTGAAAGGTCTTTCGGATTTCAGCCACGCGATTGTTGTTTGGCTTGCCCACGAGACGGACACCGACGGCTCACAGCATGCGTTGAGTTTCCCGTCTCCCTACACAGCGTCTGAAGAAGCCGTTGGAGTGTTTGCCACGCGGAGCCCCCAAAGACCCAATCCTGTCTGCTTCTCGATTGTCCACCTGTTGAGTGTTGACGAAACCAAGGGTGTGATCACGACCCCCTTCATAGATACGCTGCCAGATACACCGGTCATCGATATCAAACCCTATTTTCCGGCAAGTGATCTTGTGAAGTCTGCATCAATCCCGCGGCACTTTGGCCATTGGCCATCCTGCTATGAAGACTCGGCGAGCTTCGACTGGGACGCTGAGTTTCGATAATCACCGCCAAAAACGAGAGAAGCCGGCAAATGCCGGCTTCTCCTGTGCACAGTTGAAAACGAATCAGAGATGCATCTGATAGGAGGCCGGCACATACCGGAACCCATCTCCCTCTGCGGCGACATAACCGACCGCAGGGAAAGGCATGTGGTAACCGACGAACGGCACCTTGTCGGCCGCGAGCATACCGAAAATGCTCTTTCGCGTTGCTGCTGCCGCCTCTTTGTCCATGTCGAAGCGCACTTCCCATTCCGGCTTGGCAAGTGACCAGACATAGTGATTGGCCGTATCTGCTGCCAGAAGTAGCTGCTGACCACCGTTTTCGAGCATGTAAAGCATGTGCCCTGGCGTGTGGCCATGCGCTGCAACTGCAGTAACACCGGAAGCCACCGTGCCGCCATCACCGAGAAATGTCATCTTGTCGGCAAGCGGCTTGACATTTTTGGCCATCAGCTTGGTGACACCATTGGCCTCTGGATCCATAGCCGCCCAGAAATCATATTCTTTCTGCCCGGTTACGTATCGCGCATTGGCAAAAGCAGGTGCGCCGCCCTCCATCAGGCCGCCAATATGGTCAGGGTGCATGTGCGTGATCACGACGACATCAACCTGCTCGGGCGCATAGCCAGCGCTCTCGATCGCCGCGCGCATATTCCCACGGGCTGGCCGCCCGCCCTCACCGACACCTGTGTCGAACAGGATAAGTTCGTTGCCTGTATTGACCAGTGTTGGCGTGAAAAACGCTCGGAACTGATCGGCAGGAATGAAGTTCTCTGCCGAAAAATTATTGAACGCATCGGCCTCAACATTCATCCCAAAGGTTTTTTGCGGTTCGGATGCCGTAACAGCGCCATCTAGCAGAGTGTTGACTTCAAATTCACCGACGGAATATCGCGCCACAGGCGCTGCCATGGCCCCTTGTTTTTCTGCAGCTGCCATAACAGCTCCGGTGGTACCGGCTAGACTGGCACCGGCAACTGCGCCGCCCGCGCCCAGCAATGCGGCCCGCCGTGTCAGTTTCACATCGATTGTCATTCAAATTCTCCCAAACTGCTCTTCAGCTCAACACCCGGTGATGGGGCCCGTGCATCTTCGCCAAGTTGGACATTGGAACCGATTGGAAAAACCAGTTCCTTCCGGCCAGTATCTGGCGCAGCGGCCTGAGAAGAAAAGCCATGCCTTCACAAGCCGGCAGAAGATTTCATCAATTCTTGAACCGCAAGAAGTGGTGATAAAAGATTAATATTTACAATGATTTAGATAAGCCGCATTTCATGCTTCTTGAATGGCAGGCCTGAAATGCCGTAGTTTGCGGTAACTCAGAATTGAGATCGTCCGGATGATCCGATCCTATATCGCGCAGGTAACCTTCCTTTGTTTGGCGGCAGCTCTGCTGTTGGCAGCCTCTCAGGCAATGCGACCGGAAGGTTGGACGCTGGCCAGCCTTTATGGCTATTGGCTGATCAGGGTTCTGATCGAAGCAGCTTTGTTTGTTGCCTTCTTTGAGTTCATCGACCGCGTGCCTGGACTGAAATCCCGCATCTGGCCTGTTGCGGCAATTGCCGCGGTCGTCAGTCTGTTCCCGTTTGCGCTTTCAATAACGGCGCTCGATCTCATCCTAGGATTACCGGAACTGGATGGCCTCAATGCTTCGGCTCTTCCGGCCGCTTCTTCAACGGGAACAACCGCGACCGGCATTTCGCATATTGGCTCGTTTTTTCGCGAAGTTGTTTATCTGTCTGACAATCATCTCGCACTCTGCCTGCTGCTGACCGCGCCAAAGCTGTTTGTGTTCTCTGCCAACTCCCAGACAGGCACCAATGCAGTCAGCCAGGTGCAATCCGACACTGCCGAGACCGCCATTTCAACGGAAAAACCTGAATTGCAGGACACCCCTCTTGCCCCTGTCGACACGGGTTATGGAAGACATTTGGAGACCCCGCTTGAAGGTGACTTGCTGCGTGTCGAAGCGCAGGAACATTATGTAAGGCTCGTAAGTGAGACAGACAGCCGTATGCTGCTCTATCGCTTCAATGACATCGTTGCGGAATTGCCTGACAATGACGGCATGCAGGTTCATCGGAGCCACTGGGTGGCTTATGAGGCGGTTGTCGGCCACTCACGTGAAAACGGGCGTCTTTGGCTTGATCTGAAAGATGGTTCCAAGGTCCCGGTTAGTCGAAAATACGCCGACGATGTCGATGCCCGTTTCGGGAAAGAGGCCACAACACAAAAAAAGGCGGTCAACTGACCGCCTTTGATTTGAACTTGTCTTGTGCAGATCAGCGCTGAAAACCGCCACCGACCGCGAGCCGCGGGCGGCTCGTTGCTCCAGTGGCGGACTGAGCAACCTGTTTCTTTTGAAACAGACCACGTTTTCCTGACACTGGCTTGAAGGCATCGGTCAGCCCGACAACCGTTTCCGCAGCTCCAAGCACGAGGAACCCGTCGTCCGGCAAGGATTTGGCCATCCGTCCGAGGATCTCGGACTTGGTGGCCTGATCGAAATATATCAGCACATTTCGGCAGAATATGATGTCGAACTCACCGAGATGCGTAAAGCTCTCAAGAAGGTTGAACTTCTTCCATTCGATCATGGCCCGCATGTTCGGATTGATCTGCCAGACGTCGCCTTTCTGCTCGAAATATTTCAGCAGCAGCTGAATAGGCAAACCACGCTGGACTTCGAATTGGCTGTAGAGACCGGTCTTGGCCTTCTCAAGCACTTCCTGCGAAAGGTCCGTACCAAGAATACGAGTCCGCCAACCTGGCATTTTGGCCGCATCTTCCTTGAGACAGATCGCCAAGGAATAGGGCTCCTGCCCGGTGGACGCTGCCGCGCACCAGATCTTGAGCTGCTTTCGCGTCGCCCGGCTTTCCAGGAGCGAAGGCAGCATCGTATCCTTGAAATGCTCGAACGGCGTCTTGTCACGGAAGAAGAACGACTCGTTCGTCGTCATCGCTTCCACGACTTCGTTTTCAAGCGCCCGATTGCCACCCCGTTGAAGCTGCTGAATAACAGCACTCAAGGTCTCCAGCTTTGTGCTGCGAGCAATTGGCTGTAGACGGCTTTCCACCAGGTACTGCTTGTCATTTGACAGGACCAGCCCGGACCGGGTCTTCAGGAAGTTCTTGAGGAATTCAAACTCGCTCGGCGTCATCTTGTGTTCCCCTTCAATACGCGAGAGATCTTCGGACCGATCTCCTTCAAGGGAAGAATGTCACAGCACACGCCCGTCTGAGCTGCCGCACCCGGCATTCCCCAGACCACACTGGTCGCTTCGTCCTGGGTGATGATACTGCCGCCACCAGCTGCGATCGTCTTCACACCATCGGCACCATCATGGCCCATGCCTGTGAGGATGATACCCAGTGTCGCCGAACCGTAGACTTTGGCCACGCTGTCAAAGAGAGGATCAACCGCCGGCTTGCAGAAGTTAACCGGATCGTCGTCAGTCAGTCGAATTTTGACCGCGCCACCGTCCTTTTCCAGCACCATATGCTTGCCGCCCGGTGCAACATAGATGTTGCCTGGCTTGAGCAGTTCCCCGTGCTCTCCCTCCTTGGCAGGACGAAGTGCAGCTTTGCCCATATGCTCGGCCAGAATGGAAGTGAAGGTCGGCGGCATGTGCTGGGTTATGACAACCGGCACGTCGTTCATTGCGGTTCCGACTTCCTTCATCACTTCCTGAAGCGCCTGAGGGCCTCCGGTGGAAGATCCGATTGCCAGGATCCTCGGCCGTGCTGAAGAATACGGTCTGGTCTTGAACTGTGGAGCACCAGCAGCCGCAGCTGCAGGCTGAGCAGCTTGACGGAAGCTTGCACGCGTGTCCGTTGCCGGACGAGAACCCAAAGGTTTGACAGGCTGCGAAGTCCGACCGGCCCGCGTTTCAGCTCGCATGGTCCGTGCCGGTCCACGCATACGCACCGCGCGTGCGCCGAGCGCTTTGACCTTCTCGATCAGTTCACGACGAAAATCGATGGACGTTGTCACTTCGGAAGTGGATTCAGGCTTCGGCACATAGTCCGCGGCCCCAAGCGACAGGGCCTTAAGACTGATTTCGGCATTTCTGCGCGTCAGTGTCGAGGCCATGATGACGACCAGATCGCGTTTCTTTGCCAGCATCAGCGGCAAAGCGGTCATGCCATCCATCTCGGGCATTTCGATGTCGAGCACAACGACGTCGGGATTGCTTTTTTCTATATCTTCGACGGCCAGTTTGCCGTTCCGGTGTGAGCTGACAACATTCAGCCCCTTGTCTTCGCCTAGCCAGCGGGTCAACAACCCACGTATGACGACGGCGTCGTCGACAACCATTACCTTAATCGGATCGCTACCCGGATTCGTGCCCGCGGAAGCGCTTCTCTGCGCAAATGCCATTAGAGACTGCCCAACTCAATACTAAATAAGACCAACTTCCTGAAACTTGGCTTCGACAATTTCGCGGTCGAAAGGTTTCATGATGTACTCGTTGGCACCGGCACGAATGGCCCGTGCGATATGCGCAACATCGTTTTCGGTTGTGCAGAAAACAACGACGGGGTTTTCCCCGCCTTCTTCGCCTCTGAGACTGGTCAGAAACTCCAGTCCGTCCATCACCGGCATGTTCCAATCCAGTAGGATCGCATCCGGCATGGTCTTCCTGCACTCGTCAAGCGCCTGCTGGCCATCCTCTGCTTCCGTGATTTCGAAGTTCAAGTCTTCGAGAATCCGGCGGGCGACCTTACGGATGACGCTTGAGTCATCGACTACAAGGCACTGTTTCATCAGGCGTTACTCCACTTTTTGGCCGTTTCGGCCTTGTTATGCTGCGACCATTGGTTCTGTGAACATCGCACCCAGCAAGCGATCCACATCGAGAATGACCATCAGCTGACCATCTAGACGATGGACACCACCGGAAATCTCGGCCCAGCGGCGATCAAGGTTCGACGGATTGGATTCCGCAGAAGCTGCCGGCAGTGTCAAAACTTCGCCGACGGTATCAATAACGAGACCGTAGCTTTCCTGTTTGTACTCGATACCAACGGCCATCATTTGTTCATCCTCCAGCGGAGGAAGATGCAGCCGGCGGCGCATGTTGATCGCCGTAACGATTCGACCACGCAGGTTCAGGACACCCTGAACTTCCGGTGCGGACATTGGCACACGGGTAACGCTTTCCGGCACGAATACATCATGCACCTGGGAAATCGGGAGGCCAAAGAGCTGGCCTCCAATCACCACGGTAACGTACTGGATCATATCGCTTGCAGCGTTCTGATCCGCGTTGAGTTTGTGTTCCAGCACACTCATGCTGCTACTCCCATTTCACCGGAGAAGACGTCTTTCAGAGCGGCAATCAAGCCGGGACGGTCGAACTTGGCGACATAGTCGTCAAAGCCGGCCTGGCGACCGCGTTCAATCGATGCCGGTGTCACAAGCGAGGACAGGGCCAACATCGGAATGTCGCGGAAGCGTGGATCACGGCGCAACGATTCGCAGAATTCGAAGCCATTGATTTCCGGCATTTCGATATCGCTGACGATTGCGTGGAACTTGTCACCGTTCTCCAGAAGCTCGAATGCATGCTGAGGACCGTTACAGGTCGTGACGTCGTAGCCCGCCGCCTTGAGCACCGGTGTCAACATGTTGCGGAAGAAGGAACTGTCGTCGACGAAGAGAACTTTCTTCGTCAGCGCTTCGATATCCATCTCCTTGCGCATGAACCAGTCTTCGAAGGCCTGCGGCAGGTAGTAACCGAGGTCGATGATCTCGGTGGCACGTTCCTTGACGACCGCGGAGCCGAGGATGCCCGGGCGCTCCGAACCGACCTCGATGTTCATGCGATCTTCGACAATATCGACGATTTCGTCGACAACGAGACCCATGGAACGGCCTGCGTCGGAGAACACCAGCATCGGCTGGGTGCCTTCTGTCTTGTGACAATCCCCGTCGTTGACGTAGACCAGCGGCATCAACGCACCGCGATACTGCACCAGGTCGCGGCCATTGGAGCGCTCGATCTTTGAGACCTCGAACTCCTCCAGGCGCGTGACCAGCGACAGCGGAACTGCCTTTGGCTCCGGCGCACCGGCGCGGAACAGAAGCAGCGAGATCGAGCTTTGGCCGCTGATGGCCTTGCGTGCCAGATCTTCCTGCTCGTCTTCTTCGGTTTCGGCCACAGCGCTGGAAGCATGGCTTGCCATTGCGCTTGCGATGCCGTTCGGGTCGATGATCATGATCACGGATCCATCACCAAGAATGGTGTTGCCGGAGAACATGTCGAGGTTGCGCAGCATGGTCGACATCGGCTTGACCACGATTTCTTCCGTGTGGAAGACACCGTCGACAACAACACCGAAGGTCTGACTGCCCACCTGCATCACAACGATGAAGCCGTTGTCCGCATCGATGGCCTTGTCAACGTCCTCGCCCTCGTAGATGCCGAGGAGTTGAGACAGATGAACCAGTGGCAGCAACTTGTTGCGCAGCCTCAGTACCGGCGTATCCTTGATCCGCTCGATGCGATGTTCCGAATTGGTCTGTACGCGCACCAGTTCGACAACAGAAAGCTGCGGAATGGCAAAGCGGTCACCGCTGGCTTCGACAATCAGCGTCGATACGATCGCCAGTGTCAGCGGGATCTTGATGATGAAGCTCGAGCCCTTGCCGGTCGCAGAGCGCAGATCGACCGTACCGCCAATCAGCTCGATGTTGTTGCGCACAACATCCATGCCAACACCGCGGCCAGACACACTCGTCACCGAAGCAGCTGTTGAGAAACCTGCATGGAAGATGAACTTGTGGATCTGGGAATCCGTCATCTTCTCGATTTCGGATTCAGTGGCAAGGCCACGCTCCAGGATCTTTTCCTTCACCCGGTCGACATCGATGCCCTTACCGTCGTCACGGACTTCGATGATGATGTGGCCGCCTTCATGATACGCAGCCAGGGTGATGACACCCTTTTCCGGTTTACCCGCAGCCCGGCGTTCTTCCGGCAACTCCAGACCGTGATCGGCAGAGTTTCGAACCATGTGGGTAAGCGGATCCTTGATCATTTCAAGGACTTGTCGGTCAAGCTCGGTGTCAGCGCCGATCATTTCCAGATCGATCGGCTTTTCCAGTTCCTGGCTAAGGTCGCGGACGATACGCGGTAGCTTCTGCCAGGCATTGCCGATCGGCTGCATGCGTGTCGCCATGACACCTTCCTGCAGCTCGGCCGTCACATTTGACAAGCGCTGCAGCGGTACCTTGAACTCGCTGTCTTCGTGACGACGAACGATTTCAAGAAGCTGGTTCCGAGTCAGCACGAGCTCAGAGACCATTGTCATCAGATGCTCAAGCGTGTCGACAGCGACGCGAATGCTCTGGTTGGAGACACCTCCGCCAGCAGCTTTCTTCTCGCTCTTTTCTTCAGTCTTCTTCTTTGCCGCCGGTGCTTTCGGCTCCGCCTTTACGGCAGCCGGTGCCGGAGCGGGCTCTTCGACCTCTTCCACGACCTCTTCAGCTTCCGGAGCCGGAGCTTCGGCAACTTCTACTTCGATTTCGGTCTCGCGGAAGGCGCGTTCCAGCTCATCAAGCGATACTTCGCCCGGGCGCAATGGACGCTCAAGGGTCTGGTCCGCTTCTGCGTCACTCTCGTCTTCAGAGTCATTTGCTTCGGCGTCTGCGGCAGCTTCCGCGTCGGAAGCCTCGTCATTTGCGGCTTCTTCGGCCGGAGCTTCATCTCCGCCGCCTGCCATCGCAGCATCAGCCTTAGCGGACATCACTTCAAGATGTCCGATCAACTCGCTGTCGTCACCTTCCGGCTCTTCGCCGCCAGCAGCTTCCAGCTCGCCAAGAATGTCCTTGATCTGGTCGATCGACGTCAGAATAAGGGACACGGCTTCTTGTGTAACCGGTGCTCCGTCACGGAACTTGCCCATAAGGGTTTCCGCAGCGTGTGCAATTCCTTCCAGCCGGGGAAGGCCAAGGAAGCCGCAAGTGCCCTTAATAGTGTGCACCAGACGGAAAATGTTATCTAAGATAGTCGCGTTGTTTGGTTCTTGTTCGAATTTGACAAGTTCTACGTCAACAACATCGAGACTCTCGTTCGTCTCAGTAATGAATTCCCTGAGGAGGTCGTCCATGGCCTGCTCTCACCCGACTTGTTACTGGTTCCGCACCCTGGAAAGGATGTCTGGACCGAAAAGTCCATGAGGGTAGGTTGACGGGAAACAGTTAAGATACGCTGAAACAGGTAGAGACTTTTATCTGGAAGGTTATTCTGCTGGAGACGCCGTAATTTTTACCAACTCTTCTTGTTTATCTATCGTTAATACCATGCCGGATTCACGAGCCAGAAGTAGAGTGTAGATCGGCTGAACCGAATGCGCATCGATGCGCTCCGGCTCTTCTCCGCCCAGAGTTTCCTTCATTCCCAAGGGGATACGCGGATTGAGACCGCTGGCGTGAAGCGTGAATGACGGTGAAGCAGGTTCGCCGGACATTTCAACTTTGATTTCTCCACCACGCGGCACGCACTGATTTGCGATCAGGATAAGGTTAAGGAGCAATTTGACATTATTCTTCGGCATCAGATGCCGGTCGAGTTGCCAATTTAAGTCGGATTTTTCGTTTTCCATAAACCCTGTGGCAACGACTTGGGCATCTCCGAGATCGATCTCAGCGCCAGCAGATCCAGCAGCTCCGAATGCCAGGCGGGCAAATTGCAGTTTCGCAGATGCCTGGCGCGCGCTCTTTCGGATGAGGTCCATCGCAAAATCGCGCATGTCCTCAGAGCCTTCCTCGTCCAACACTTCCAATCCGTTGGTAATGGCACCGACGGGTGAGATGATGTCGTGGCAGACACGGCTCGCCACCAGAGCGGCCAGATCAAGCGAGGTTAGCTCTTTGAGTGCGGACATGGTGGTGCTGGGCTCTTCTATAGGTCTCGGCAAAACTGATTCGCGAATGTGGTTGCAAGCGTTACACATCAGCAAAGCCGCTGCCAAGGCAACGCCAGAGAGCAAGGCTGGTCATCCAAATGAAAGTTCGCACCAATGCGACAACAGCGCGCAAATCCGCCCGTTCTGCTGGTTTAAAGCACGGGAACACAACCAACGCGCGTTGAATTTTCCTTCGCATCCTTCATCAACTGCGCGCCGCTGACAATAAATAGGAAGCGATTGACAACGGAATGGAAAAAAACGAGTCGGCCTTCGACAATGGCATAGATAAAGGGATTGCCCGCTGTCGCAAAACCTTCAGAAAGAGCGTATCCGCCGCAACCGGCAAAAAGCGGCGCATAGGCTTCAGGGTCCCGCTCAAAGGCGGCCATGTTGCCCTGATTGACGAAAATCCACTCCGCACCGCCCCACTGCAGCTCATATTCGCGCTTTCCCTTGCGCGGTTGCCCATCGACAAAAAAACTGACCGGGTCATGTCCGCCAATGGCATACCCGGTTATCGGATCAGGAACGAAAGTCTTGGGACGCGCAAAACTATTCCCCGCAAAAACGCAGACAAGTACTATCAAAACCAGGGAAAGACACATCCTCGTCTTTTTTTCAGGCCAGCTTTCCATTGATTCGGCTTATGTAAGGTGCGCGATTTCATGCGAATCAGCATGATGTCGCATCAGTTTAGCATCGCGTTCCAGCCGGACCGCAACTATCGCAGCCACTGGGGCATTAAAAAGAGGAGTTGTTGAATGACACAAAAATCCTGGCGTGTGGCGTCTGTCTTGTCAGCTGCGTTCCTGTGTTTGTGTTTGTTTGCTGTCCCCCTCCCCTCTCAAGCGCAGTCCAGCGGCGATGAACCGATCCCGCCGGGCCAGACCTATGGCGAAGATGAAATCGTCAAGACTGGCCATCAGTTCTTCGGCTCTGTGTCTGGCGGCATTGCATCAGTTGTTGAGCGCGCCTTTTCCCAATATGGCGAACCAAACGGCTACATCCTGGGCGAAGAAGGATCCGGTGCGATCATCGCAGGCGCCCGGTACGGCGAAGGCCACCTTTACACGCGCAACGCCGGCAATCACAAAATTTTCTGGCAAGGTCCCTCGGTCGGGTGGGATTTTGGCGCCGACGGCGCCAGGGTCATGATGCTCATCTATAACCTGCCGACGGTGAATTCGGTCTATCAGCGTTTTGCCGGCGTGAACGGGTCCGCCTACCTGGTCGGCGGCGCAGGTATGACGGTTTTGTTGAAAAACGAGATCGTGCTTGTCCCTGTTAGGGCTGGTGTCGGCGCCCGTCTTGGGCTCAATCTGGGCTACCTGAAATTCACGGACAAGCCGACCTGGAACCCGTTCTAAGAGCAAACCCGCTGCAACCAGGCATGGCAACAAGGCTTTTACCTTGTTTTGAGTACACTTGGCGGCGCGCCCTCGGTCGTCTAATGATGGAGCGGTTGCGCCGAGAAAAGGAACCAGGAGCCAGACGTGATTGAAGCGGCGATGTATGTGGCACTCGGATTTTGTACGGCCGGTTTGATCGGCCTTGCGATCCTGCCTGCATTCTACCGCCGAGCCGCACGCCTGACGGAAGAGGCGCTTCGCGCCGTAAACCCGTCCAGCTATGCGGAAGTCAGGGCTGCCCAGGATCAGGCGCGCGCACGCCACGCAGTGGAATTGAGACGGGTCGAACGACAGCTTGAGAGCGAGCGCGAGAAAGCCTCCAAACACCATCTTGAAGCTACTCGCATGAAACGCGAGGTCGAGGCACTGGAACGGTCGCTCCAGGAGAAAGCCGACGAGATAAAGGCCAGACAAGCCAGCATTGAAAGCGACGAAAAGGCCGCCGATCTGCTCTCCGAGGAAGTTTCCACCCTCAAGAAGAAGCTGTCGGAGGCCGAAAAGTCACTTGCGGAAAGCTGGACCAAATCAGCAGAGGACAAACCTTCATCCGAGAGTGAGGAAAGCCCGAAAGACGAGAGCGGCTGGATGCCTGCCAGCGACACAATGGCACTTGCGACCATAACGGGGCTCGAGGCAGAGGTCGCAACACTCAAGGCAAAACTCTCCAAATACGAGCCAACTGTGGCCGGCGAAGTTCAGGCCGAGCGCGATGAAGCCGCCAGAAGTCGGCTGGCCGAACTGGAAGCCCAACTCGTCGACACGGAATCCAAGTATATCTCCGCACAGGCCGAAGTGACCCGGTTGTCGCTTGTCCTTGAAAGTTCCGGCAGCGCGGAAAACGAAATGAACGCCGATCTGAAAGAACAGTTGAACCGGATTTCCAACGAAAGCTCAGAACGACTGGCGAAACTGGAAAACAAGGAGCGTCAGCTGGCCCGGCTAACCGGACAGGTGAAAAGACTTCAGAACGACCTTGCCGGGGCCCCAGCCCTGAACGACCTCCGCAAGGAGTTTCGCAAGTTGGCGGACCGCGTGGCCACAGCTGACAAGGTTCTTGTCACCAAGAAATCTGCACAAGCTGCACCCGCGCCTGCCATTTCGAAAGCCGAAGAAGAGACAGGGCTGGCTGCGAAACCGAAACGACGCGTCAAGCGTTCCGCGAACGGTGCATCCGGGACTGAAAAACGCTCGGCCAAACGGACGGCACCCGAGACGGAGACACCGGCCAAGTCTGCCGACATTGCTTCCGCTGCTGAAGCACTTGTAAGCCGCATTGTTGCCTCCAACAGAGGAGCGCAACCCAAAAAATCCGGTGAACCTGATGCTGTGGTGGCAAATCAACTTTCTGAAGACAGCGCGCCTCAGGAAACAAAACCTGCCAAACAAAAAAAGAAAGATGTGGCTTGATCTTGAATGGTTAGGTCGGTCATCTAGGGTTTAAACGCTCAACTAGGATGACACGGCGCGTGATGTGCCGAACAAGAGCCCTGCCGATGCTGATTGAACGTCACAACGCCATATTGGAACTTGCCCGGCAACTGGGCCGCGTCAGTGTCGACGACCTGGCCAAACGCTTTGATGTCAGTCCGCAAACAATCCGCAAGGACCTGAACGAACTGTGTGAGCGCCGCTTGCTGGCCAGAACCCACGGTGGCGCGCTGCTGTCTTCCGGAATAGAGAACGTCGGCTATGAAGCAAGGCGTATCATCTCCAGCAAGGAAAAGGCCGACATAGGCGAAAGCGTGGCTGCGCTCATTCCCGACAACACCTCGATCTTCATTAACATCGGCACCACAACAGAGGCTGTTGCCCAGGCCTTGCTGCAGCATCGCGGGCTCATGGTCATAACCAACAATATCAATGTCGCAAGTTTGATGCGGGGCTATTCACAGATTGAGGTGGTTATCGCTGGCGGGGTCCTGCGGCATGCCGATGGTGGCATCGTCGGTGAGGCCGCGGTTGATTTCATGCGGCAGTTCAAGGTTGATTTTGCAGTCATAGGTGCTTCGGCAATCGATGCCGACGGGTCACTGCTGGATTATGATTACCGTGAAGTGAAGGTCACCAAAACCATCATGGACAACGCCCGTCACGTCATTCTGGCTGCCGACAGCACCAAGTTCGAGCGCACAGCCCCGGTCCGGGTCGGACACCTGTCACAGGTAACCACCTTTGTAACCGATCATTGCCCGCATCCTGAGTTTGCTCGCATTGCCAGCGAAGCTGAAGTGGACATGATTGAAACCGGCCGACAGCTGACCGAAAAATCTGCTTGATGAATTGAAAGTGCAGGAAACAGCGTGACCTGACCAATTTGCCGAAGGGCATCTGCCGTTTTTTCGAGAAAAGTTGGCACGCCCAACGGGACTCGAACCCGTGTTTCCGCCGTGAAAGGGCGGCGTCCTAGACCGCTAGACGATGGGCGCGCGGGGCTTGAATGGCAAAAGCTTCAAGCCAAGGACCGTGCGTATAAGGCTGCGCAAAGCATGACGCAACCCCTTTTGATCATTTTTTTCACACCTGAAGGTTTATCAACGCCGGAGTGTCGAAGTTGATGCGAACCGAAGGCGATCAACGTGAGACAAAATCCGTTCGGCCCAGGTTTTTTCCCGTCAGGGCATCAAAACGCAACAAGGCCGTCTTCGTGCCCTCGCGGACCAACACGAGCAGCATTCCGTCGGAAAGATCGGCAGACAGCACCTCCGCGTCCGGGCCAACCGCAACAGTTGCTGCGACACCGCCTTCTGCCGGACCGTCGTCATTTGTGTTGATCTTGTAAAGAATAGCTGCAAAGACAGCGATCAGACCGGCAAACATGATCAGGGATGAGCCAAGCAGCAGGCGTCTCAGTTTTACCTGAAGCTTCTGGGCAGCCGGATCAAGCGGCGCCTCATCAGCGTCTTCCCGAAAATCAGGTTGTGACATGACAGAAAATTCCCACGAAGATCCGGCTGACCTGGAGCCGGATTTCAGTTTAACGGTTGATGCAGCCGATGCTGGAGGGCGTCTGGATGCAGTGCTTGCAGCTCATCTGGAAGCTCTTAGCCGCAATAGGATCCAATCCCTGATCAAATCAGGAGACGTCACCGTCGGCGGCGCGAAAATAGTGGAGCCTAAATACCGGGTCAATGAAGGTGATGCACTTTGTCTGACTTTACCTGAAGCGGAGGACCCGGAACCGCAAGGCGAAGATATTCCGATAAATGTTGTCTTTGAAGACGAACACCTGATTGTTGTCGACAAACCGGCGGGTCTGGTGGTGCATCCAGGTGCAGGCAACTGGACAGGCACTTTGGTCAATGCGCTCATCCATCACTGTGGCGATAGCCTGTCTGGTATCGGCGGTATCAAGCGCCCGGGGATCGTTCACCGCATCGACAAGGACACTTCAGGCCTGCTCGTCGTGGCCAAAACCGACCAGGCACACCAGGGACTGGCAGCTCAATTTGCCGATCACGGACGCACTGGTCCGCTCGAACGGGCCTATTCAGCGCTTGTCTGGGGTGCGCCTTCGAGCCTCAAAGGAACAATTGACGCGAACCTGGCAAGGTCACAGTCCAACCGACAGAAGATCGCCGTGGTGAAGACCTCCGGCCGTCGGGCCATAACTCACTGGCAAGTGAAGGAAAGGTTCGGAAAAGACGATCAACCGGCGCTTGCCAGCTTGATGGAGTGCCGGCTGGAAACCGGCCGCACGCATCAGATCCGAGTTCATATGGCCCATATCGGCCATCCGCTGATCGGCGACAACGACTATGGGTCCGGTTTCAAAACGAAGGTCAATCGGCTTGAAGACCCACTCAGAACCCTTGTGGGCGACTTCAGCAGGCAGGCATTGCACGCAGGATTGCTGGCCTTCGAGCATCCCGTAAACGGTAAAACTTTGCGTTTTGAGAGCCCTTACCCACCTGATTTCGCAAAACTTTTGTCCGGATTACAAAAATTTTAGGAATGAATTCTGTTTTCCGCCCATGCAATCGCCTAAAATCTACCTATATTAAAACCTCTTGTGTGCCGTAATGGACACGATATCGCGTCTGTTTTCTCCCAAACATTCTTGCTTGCGCCTTAAGCGGAGCAACCGGAGAAGCCGGATGTAGACTTGACGAAAGGGGGCGCATGTTATGGCCCAGAACGTACCGACACTCACCGCAGGGGAAGGTGGCCTGAGCCGCTACCTGGATGAGATTCGCAAGTTTCCGATGCTGCAGCCGCAGGAAGAATACATGCTCGCCAAGCGCTACAAAGAGCATGAAGACCCCGCTGCAGCTGAACGCCTGGTCAATTCTCACCTTCGCCTTGTTGCAAAAATAGCTATGGGATACCGCGGCTACGGCCTGCCGATCGGAGAAGTGGTCTCTGAAGGCAACGTCGGTCTGATGCAAGCGGTGAAGCGCTTTGAGCCGGACAAAGGTTTCAGGCTCGCGACTTATGCCATGTGGTGGATCAAGGCCGCTATTCAGGAATATATTCTGCGTTCGTGGTCACTCGTCAAAATGGGAACCACTGCTAACCAGAAACGCCTGTTCTTCAACCTGCGACGCCTGAAAGGCAAAATCCAGGCTTTGGACGAAGGCGATCTCAAGCCGGATCAGGTAGCAGAAATCGCCACCCGCCTCGGTGTCTCCGAGGAAGAGGTGATTTCCATGAATCGCCGTCTGGGCGGTGATGCCAGCCTCAATGCCCCGGTGCGCGCCGAAGCTGATGCAGGCGAGTGGCAGGATTGGCTTGTCGACGAAAGCGACAGCCAGGAGACACTGCTCGCCAATCAGGAAGAGCTCGACCAGCGCCGCAAAATGCTGAGCGACGCCATGGACGTCTTGAACGACCGGGAGCGCCGGATTTTTGAGGCTCGCCGTCTTTCTGAGGATCCGATGACGCTTGAAGACCTTTCCGGGGAATTCGGCGTTAGCCGCGAACGCGTTCGCCAGATCGAAGTCCGCGCATTCGAAAAAGTCCAGAAAGCCGTTCGCAACAGCGCGCGTGCGAAGGATCAACCCGCACCCGTCGCTTAAATCGGAACATTACGGACTGCCCGAAGACGCTGGAGCCACCGCTCCAGCGTTTTTTTCTTTTAGCTCGGCGCCACCCTCTCGCTTGCGAACCCTCAGACCTGAATTTAGTCTGACCCGGTCTTAACGAAATGGGTGGCCATGCGCCGAGTTCTCAAAGCACTGTCGTCCAAGCGCGCTCTTGTCGCCATGATCGCCTGCGTCATCCTCGCTTTCATGACCGGGCTTCGAACCGCCGATCCGGATTTTCTGAAGTCCATTCGAGAGCTGACATTCGATCAGTATCAGCGTCTGCATCCAAGAGATTATCAAACCGCGCCGGTCCGCATCGTCGACCTTGATGAAGCATCGATTGCTGAAATCGGGCAATGGCCCTGGCCCCGCACAAAAATCGCGGAGATGGTTCGTGTACTGACGGATCTCGGCGCTGCAACAATCGTCTTTGATGTGGTCTTTTCCGAACCGGACAGAACATCGCCTGCTCAGCTAAAAAACTCTCTGGCCGCGACAACGCCGAGAGAGGTGCTGGAAGCCCTTGAGATCCTTCCCGACCATGACGAGCAGTTTGCGGATGCCATTGCCAAGGCACCAGTCGTGCTTGGTTTCGCCGTGACGCCGGATGAAACCGGGAGCAAACCGGTCAAAATTGCCGGGACGGCATTTGGTGGTCAGGATCCGGTATCCTTTCTTCCACCGTTTCCTGCTGCGGTCACGAACCTTGAAGTCTTGCAGAAATCGGCCAGTGGCATTGGTTCGATATCGATTTCCGAAGATGACAGAGAGGGCATTGTCCGGAGGGTTCCCCTGATTGTCAGTGACGGTGAACAGATTTACCCGAGCCTCGTCGCTGAAGCGTTGCGAGTTGCACAGGGCGCAAGCGGCATCATCGCAAGGTCAACCGGCTCAAGTTCAGAAAGCGCCACCGGTGATCCGGCTGTTACGGCCATAAAGATCGGCGACTTCACTCCCCCGACGACTGCTGCAGGCGAACTCTGGCTTTATTTTACCTCTGACAGGGATTTCCCGGAACGGTACGTATCTGCGCGCGACCTTTACGATCAGGAGAAACTTGCTGATCTCGTTCCATATTTCGAGGGGCAAATCGTTCTTGTCGGAACATCCGCCGTCGGCCTTCGGGACATCAGGGCAACGCCCCTGGGTGAACAGGTCCCTGGTGTATCCATCCATGCTCAGGCGTTGGAGCAAATCCTTTTCGATCAATATCTGTCGCGGCCTGATTGGGCCAACGGACTGGAAATCATTGCAACATTTCTGGCAGGTGCCATCATAATTCTGGCCATGCCCGCAATCGGCAGCATCGGCACCGCGGTCCTCGGCGGCCTGATGGTGACCGGGTTGATCGGCGGATCTGTATACCTCTTCTGGAACAACGGTCTGCTGATCGACCCGATCTACACCAGCCTCACGGTCTTGCTTGTTTTCACCGCCGCGACTGCGCTGCTCTACTTTCTCACCGAACGGGAGAAGAAATTCGTCAGACAGGCCTTCAGCCAGTATTTGTCTCCCGATCTCGTAAACCAGCTGGAACAAACGCCTGAACAGCTGGCGCTCGGCGGCGAAATCAGACCCATGACAATCCTGTTCATGGACATTCGCGGTTTCACCCCGATATCTGAACAGCTGACACCGGAAGAACTGGTGAGTTTTCTGAATACGCTTCTGTCGCCCTTGTCCGATGCCATCCAGGCAGAAGGAGGAACAATCGACAAATATATCGGCGACAGCATCATGGCGTTCTGGAACGCACCGCTGCACACACCGGACCATGCCGCCATGGCCTGCCGTGCAAGCCTTGCCATGCTCAAGGTCGTGGATGATCTGAATGCCCGGGATGCATTCCGTTTCAAAGCCAGAAAACTGAAATCGCAGTCGGTCAAGATCGGCATTGGGCTGAACAGCGGTGAAGCCTGTGTCGGCAACATGGGATCAGCCAGAAGGTTCAACTATTCGGTCATCGGAGACGCCGTCAACGTGGCCTCGCGGATTGAATCCAGCTGCAAGGCTGTTGGTTCGGAACTTCTCGTTTCAGAAGATACGCGCAACGCGGCACCAACCTTCGCCTATCTCGAAGCCGGCGAAATTGACCTGAAGGGCAAAAGCGAGCCGATCAAACTTTTCGCCTTGCTCGGTGATGAGGGCTTACGGAACTCGGAGGAATTCCGCGAACTGGAGGCAACGCATATCAGTCTGCTCAGCGCCGTCGCGGAAAATGACATTCAGGCGGCAGAGGACGCCTTGCAGAGCGCATTGCTTCTGGCGCCGTCCCTGATGGACTTTTACGGCCGCTTTGAGGACATGCTGGAAAACCTCAAAACGGTGGAGCCCACCAGCAGCGCCGCACAATAGTCGGCGCTGCCGGTTCGCAAAAAGCCTTTAACGGATCTCGACTGCGTATGTCTCCACCGGAACGACCTTGCTGATCAGTCCGGCTTCCGCCATGAACTCGGCAAAACGCTGATACCGACCTTCATCAAGAGCTGCCGGACGCTTTGCAAACCTTGGCAATGTGTCTGCCCAAGCGCGCTTGTTAAGCTCATCATTCAAATGGGGATAGGCCTCGATAAAGGCATTCCAAGCTTCATCAGGATGATTGGTCAGATAAACCGTCGCAGCTTCAACAGCTGCGAGAAACTTCTCATAGCGCGGGTCTTCAACCTGATCCTTGTTCACGACATAGATCAGCTCGTCAAAAACCGGAACGCCGTTCTCTTCTGGGAAGAACGCTTTGCCTTCTTTGCCTTCAATCTCGATCTGTGTGAGCTCGAAATTGCGATAGGCACCGATCACCGCATCGACCTGACCTGACATCAGGGCAGGCGACAGCGCGAAATTCACGTTGATCAACTCAACATCGTCCATGCTGAGACCAACCGAACGCAGCATTTGTCCAAGCATCGCATCTTCGAATCCGGACACGGAAAATCCGATCGTCTTGCCTTTGAGATCTGCGATTTCCTTGATCGGACCATCTTTCAGAACGATCAGGGAATTCAGTGGCGTCTCGACCAGCGTGCCAATCCAGGCGACCGGCAGTCCTTCCTCGATATGCGCGTGCAAAGTCGGTTGATAGGAAATTGCAATATCGCCCTGCCCGGCAGCCACCAGCTTGGGTGGCATTGCAGGGTCAGCCGGTTCGATCAATTCAACTTCCAAGCCTTCGGCTTCAAAAAAGCCCTTGGTCTGAGCGGTGATGACTGGTGCATGGTCCGGATTGGTGAACCAGTCCAGAAGCACCGTCAGCTTGTCCGCAGCATGCGCAGGTACCGCCGAAAGCACGGCGGCGGCAACTGTCAAAGACATGAGTGTTTTTTTCATTCAATCCTCCAGATTGTGGCAGTCAGTCTTCGACCTGCCATGGAACAAGAAGTTTGCTGAGATGCTCAACCGCATAGCGCAGAGCGAGCACCATGAGGGCGAGCAGGATGACGGCAGAAAACAGAAGATCGGCATTCCCGCGGGCGTTCGCCTGAAGCATGATGAAAGCAAGGCCGCCTTTGGCGCCCGCCCATTCGCCAACCACAGCGCCAATCGGCGCAAAAACGGCGGCCACACGAATGCCAGATACGAAGGCGGGCAGTGCTGCCGGCAGGCGAAAGACCCAAAGTTCACGAAAGCGGGGAACCCTGTAGAGGCGCGCCAGATCGACAAGCCCAGAATCGAGTCGCCTCAGACCGTCGTAAACCGTTGAGGTGACCGCAAAGAAGATGACCAGAATGGCCATGACAATCTTCGATGACATGCCGAACCCGAGCCAGAGAACAAGGACCGGTGCAATGGCAAAAACCGGCAAAGCCTGCGTCACCAGGATGGTCGGCATAACGATCCGTCCGGCCAACGGATAAAGCCAGATCCAAACAGCAAGCATCGCCCCGCAGCTGACGCCGAGGACAAAACCGATCACCGTTTCAAGCGCGGTGATACCGGCATGGTGCAACAAAAAGGGTGCGTTTGCAGGGAATGACCGCAGCACTTCGAGCGGTCCGGGAAGCATGAATGAAGGCGGCTCAAACAAAACGACCAGCAGCGTCCAAATGCCAAAAATGACCAGGACTCCCACAAGAAACTTGCCACAAACTGTCAGGAATGCGCTCATACCGCCTCCAAAAGGCGGTTCAACGGCTCTGGAACCGGCTTATGATCGAGAGGCTTGTTCCAAAAATCAAACCTCTGCTCTTTCAAGCAAACAGACATAGGATCTCCCGTCGTCGGACAGACCGACACTGACAATGGAGATCCGGGATTTGGCTAAGGATTCCGTCCCTTCGCCGGCATGACCCGGATCAGGTTCTAAGGGTTCGGCAACTTGCCATCTCAGTTCCGCAACACGGAACACCCCTCGGACCGAGACGGACCATGCCTAACCTTTTGGAAAAAGGCAAGACATGGAACGATCTGTTTTTGAAATTTCGGAAAAGCCCTGGCTGTTAGCCCGCTTGCCAGGATGAAATCGCCTTTTCAACGGCATCTTCACCAGCAGCACCTTTTTCGAGTGTCAGGATACCGCGCTTGCCGTTTTCATACAGCATCGGAATATCGATCCAGCCCCTCTCCCTAAGAAGAGCCATATTGCGTTGCTGCTCATTGGGCAGGCTCGAAAGTGCAATCCAGAAGAAACCGGGAGACACTTTCACCGACGCACCGATCAGCGCATCGCCCCGGGCTTCTTCAGTCGGTTTCATCACAAGACCTGGGACGTTGACGACATCTCCAGAGGCAAAGTTTTCCGGAAACTCGTATTTGATCTCAACAAGGTGACTTGCCGGAAGTGAGGTGTCGTCATTGGGCTTGATACGAATATCGACCTTGACGTCGCGTTCGGGAATTTCGATTTCAGCGCTCAGCACCGCCTGCGACCTGCCATCGAGATTGGTTTCCTCTTCGATGTTCCAGACAACCGCTCCCTGTGCGGCTGTTCCGGAGCCACCGGTGTCTTCGCCTTCTTCGTAGAGAATGGAGCGCTGTATGCCGTTGTCCTGGCTTACAGGTGAGTCAGTGGTCGCCGGTGTTTCAGGTGCAACAGCCACAAGGTTGTCATCAGCCGGGGCCGGCGGCGTGGCTTCGATACCCGGAACCGGAGCAGCATCGGCTGCCGGTGGTGTCGGAGCCGGTTCGCTTTCAATACTGGTCACGATCGACGGCTGCGAGGGCGTTGGAGCCGGCTCGTCAGCCTGCGGCGTGATTGTTGTGGTGGTAACGGTTCTGGCGTCCGGAGCTACCACATCTCCATCGCTGACACCCTCGCCGCCATCCAGCAACCTGTCTGAGATTTTTGAGGAATCGCTGTCGTCCGTTGGCACTTCGCTTGTGGGAACCTGGGTGTCCGTGCTCGGCGGCACAACAGCTGCGCTCGAGGTGTCTTCCGTTTGACTTGCGACACGTTCTTCTGAGTTCTGTCCGCCGATCGAGAGCAGGAAATAGGCACCTGCACCAACAACAGCAAGCGCCAAGACTGCTGCGATTGCGATTGGCAACCAACGCTTTCCCGCACTGTCGCCGCGCAAAGCGTCGGAAGCCTTCGGGCGGTCCTTGCGTGATCGCTTGGCCTTCTTAGTCGGCTCTTCCTTTGCAGCCGGCGCAGGTTCGTCGGCATAAAGCCCTGCGTCCGCCGCCAATCCCGGTTCGCCAGCCTGCTCCGCAGCTACAGGGTCCGCATTAGCAGTTTGAGGTGCCGGAGCATCAAATGCCGGTTCTTTGCGTTCTGGAACCGGGTCGGATGCGGCCTGCTCGGCAGCTACCGGATCAACGGCTTCCTTCGCCTGCTGCACGGCCTGGCTCGTGGCCACTCCAAGACCTTCGGCTTCCGTGAGGGTCTCTTTCAATGGCGAAGGTGTGTCTTCCATCGCGGGAGCTGGCGCATCGGGCTCAACCCTCGGCGGATCCTGAGACGCCTGAACTGGTGCCTCTGCCATTGGCTCCGGTGCTGGCTCTGATGCCTTTGGCGCAGCTTCGCCACCCGCAGCTCCAGTCGGACTGAGACCAAGACTTTCACGAGCCGCTTCGGCTTCAACCTTGCGAATAGCTTCTTCAAGACGAAGTTGCTCAGCCGTTATCTCGGAGGGTGCAAGCGGCGGTTCGTACGCTTTCAACTGGTTGACGATGGCGTTGCGGGCACGGCTGTAGACGCTTCGGCGCGCAGCACCGTTGTTCTCGGGCAAAGACGCGATCGTTTTCTTCAATATCGAATAGTAATCAGCCATCTTCCTGCCTACCGGCCGACTGCAGGGATTCGTCTGCTGGCCTGAGTGTCGGATCTTTCTCAGGCTTATAGCAAGTTTTTGAAGCCAAGGGACAATCTTCGCACGCTAAGCTTCAACCGAATTCCCTACAATACCTTTTCTACCACTGTCTAAGTTCATGGGACACGCTAGCCTGTCCCATGACGGGGCGCACTGTTTGTTCTGATTCGCAATACGCCACTATCTCGTTCAATAATGTGTTTTTCCAGACACAGATCTCAATCCTGGAAAGGATTCTGCACAAGAATTGTGTCATCCCGCTCAGGGCTGGTGGAAAGAAGCGCCACAGGCGCACCAATCAATTCCTCTACATGACGCACATATTTGACGGCCTGCGCCGGCAAATCCGCCCAACTGCGAGCCCCTTCGGTGGATTCTTTCCATCCCGGCAGTGATTCGTAGATCGGGACAACCCGCTCCTGAGCACCTTGCGAAGCAGGCAGGTAGTCGATCCGTTCGCCGTCAAGTTCGTAGCCGATGCAAATCTTGATTTCATCAAGACCGTCGAGAACGTCGAGCTTCGTCAATGCAATGCCATTGATGCCCGATGTGCAAACAGTCTGGCGCACAAGAACTGCATCAAACCAGCCGCACCGCCGGCGCCGGCCTGTCACGGTTCCGAATTCATGTCCGCGCGTTCCAAGAAATTCGCCGACCTCATTTTCCTGTTCGGTCGGGAACGGACCTTCACCGACCCGGGTCGTATAAGCCTTGGTGATGCCAAGTACATAGTCAACGGAGCCTGGGCCAAGCCCGCAGCCCGTTGCCGCCTGACCGGCCACGGTATTGGAAGACGTGACAAACGGATAGGTACCGTGATCGATGTCGAGCAATGCTCCTTGCGCTCCTTCAAACAGGATGCGCTTGCCCTGGCGGCGCTGTTCGTCCAACAGGTACCAGACCTTGTCCATATAGGGCAGCACCTTGTCGGCAACACTCGCCAATTCGTCGTAGATGGCCTGAGCGGAAACTTCCTCTTGCCCCAGGCCACGCCTCAGCGCGTTGTGGTGCGTCAACAGGCGATCGATTTTGGCCGGTAGCGTCGTCAGGTTCTTCAGATCCATCAACCGGATTGCGCGCCGTCCGACTTTGTCTTCATAGGCAGGACCTATGCCACGCTTGGTGGTGCCGATACGCGTACCGGTGTTTGAGTTTTCACGCAGGGCGTCGAGCTCTCGGTGAAGAGACAGAATCAGGGTCGCGTTTTCGGCAACGCGCAGGCTTTGAGGCGTAACGACAACACCCTGCGCGCTCAATCGTTCGACCTCTTCAGCAAGCGCATGCGGGTCCAGAACAACGCCATTTCCAATGACGGACAACTTACCTTCGCGCGCCACACCGGAGGGCAGAAGAGACAGCTTGTAACTGACACCGTCGATAACCAGCGTATGCCCGGCATTGTGTCCGCCCTGGAACCTTACGATGACATCGGCTTGTTCCGACAACCAGTCGACAATCTTGCCTTTGCCTTCGTCTCCCCACTGCGAACCGACAACAACCACATTCGCCATTTAGTTTCTGCTCTCCTGAAGCGTCTTCGCACGGAACCGCCTGAATTGCGCTGCGCAACACGGGTCGGTATGTGCCAACATGACAAACCCCGGCAACCGGACCGGGGCAAACGGCGCGGACTATAGACAGGTTTCCAAGCTCTTGCGAGTCTTCGAACCGAAATAAATCATACGGTCCGCGTGGTTTTCAGCTACGTGGCATATAGGATCTTTCAGGGCGACAATTAGGCAGACCCGGAGCCATCCGGTGATTGCTTGTCGGAGGTCTCTTCCCCGTCTCCCCCGGCAAGACGATAGATCATCGGAGATGTCCTGAGCAGCCAGACAAAACGTTCCCGCTCGTCGGCCGGAATTGCTTGCCGGCTGAACATCCTGAAGATGACAAAAAGCACCAAAGCCAGATGCAGGGTCGCCGTATAGACGAAGAACGCTGCGGGACCGAACATGCCCATCAACAATGAGGCGATGAACGGACCAAGCACCGCACCGCAGCCAAATGACAATGTCAGTCCGGCAGCAATGTCGACAAACTGTCCGGGTTTTGCGTGGTCATTCGCATGTGCGGCTGCAAGCGAATAAAGTGGCAGGGCAAATCCGCCAAAAAGAAAAACCCCCAGGAACAAATCGGTTTGACTGGACGTTCCCGAAATGAAGAGACAAGCAAGACCAGCTGCAATCGTGAAGCCGATGAGAACCCATCTTCGATCGACCCTGTCGGACATCCATCCGGCCGGATACTGAAACAAGGCTCCTGCAAAGACCCATAGAGCGATGAAGATCGCGACGGTTTCCAGGCCAAGGCCAATCGATTCAGCGTAAACCGGTCCGACCATACGAAATGCACCATTCGTCAGACCGATCGTGAATATTCCGACCATCGCAACAGGAGACACCCGCCATAGCGCCAGGGGGTTGACGATTTTGGCAGGTGGTGCGGCCGGATTGCTTTCACGCGTCAAGGCAACAGGAACAAGAGCAAAAGCAAACAACATCGCCAAAACGATCAGGATATCGCTGCCGGTTGCTCCAAAGATCGGCAGCATGAATTGGCCGCCCATGACGGCTGCGAGATCAACAATCCTGTAAACTGAAAGAATGCGCCCTCTCGACGCATTGGATGCAATGGAATTCAACCAACTTTCCAGCACCATAGCCGTCCCGCAAAAAGCAGCACCGCTGACAAAACGCGCAATCATCCAGGGCCAACCGGCAGGTGCAAAGGCAATAGCAAGAATGGCAATCGCACTGATGGCCGCCAGTGCGGCAAACACACGAATATGTCCTGCTCGGGCGATCAGGAACGGTGCCAAAATTACCCCGCAGATCAAACCTGCGTAGTAAAGAGAACCGAGCAAACCGATGCTGGCATCGGAAACCCCTTCGACACGTGCCCGAACCGCGATCATGGTCATTGCCAGACCGTTTGCTCCCAAAAGGCAGGCAGCGGCAATCAACAGCGGCGATATGCGCCCTGCGAGTGGCCTTTCCTCCCCGGTGGTCGAACCCTGTATCATTGTTCGCTTTCTTTACTTCCTTTTTCGCAAATCGGTTTTCGGGTGTCGGCAAGTCTCACAGCATGGTAGGCGAGAGACATCACTCCAGATCAACGAGAAATGTCAATGTCGCTTCGAAACTGGGTTCTGCTGTTTGTTCTCGGCGCTATTTGGGGCGGTTCTTTTCTCTTTGCCAAGGTCGCAGTTGCTGAAATTCCGCCATTCACACTGGTCTTTTTCCGAGTTTCGATCGCCTGCGCCGTTCTTCTCCTCGTCCTCTGGCAACAAGGGCTGATCAAGCGTCTGGAATGGCGGCTTGCCCTGCCGTTTCTGATAATGGGCTTTCTCAACAACGCCGTTCCGTTTTCCCTGTTGTTTCTCGGTCAAACGGAAATCGGCGCGGGGTTGGCATCAATTCTGAATGCGACAACACCAGTCTTTACCGTAGTCGTTGCAAGCTTGATCGTGAAGCAGGAACCACTTCAGGTAAATCGCGTTGCAGGCGTTGTGCTGGGCGTTGTTGGCGTGGCAGTCATGTTGTCGAGCAGCCTCACAGGTCTTGCCAGCGATCCGCTCTGGGCGCAGCTTTGCTGCCTCGGCGCAGCAGTTTCCTATGCCTTTGCCGCAACATTTGCGAAACGCTTCAAGGATGTCCCGCCACAGGTCGCAGCAACCGGACAGCTTATCGGATCAAGTGTGCTGATGTTACCGGTTGCGATCCTGACAAGCGCAGGCTGGTCAATTGGCGACCCTGGCATGACCGCATGGCTCAACGTGTTGGCTCTCGGCATTCTTGCGACCGCCTTCGCCTATCTGATCTATTTTCAATTGCTGGCAAACGCCGGCGCTACAAACGCTTCGCTCGTAACGCTGATTGTACCAGCGAGCGCACTCTTCTTTGGCTGGCTCATTCTGGGTGAAAATCTGAGCGCACTTCAACTCAGCGGATTCGGCGTGCTGCTGATCGGACTAGTCGTCCTTGATGGCAGAGTGATGCGCGGCAAACAGGCAGAGACCGTTTAAAGTGGAGGCGCTGCGCTGCCAACGCCTCCGGTAGCATTATTGAAATTCCAGCGCTTTAACCTGTTTCACATGTGAGACGGCCTCCAGGCGAGACATCACATCCTCAGGCACTCTTCCATCCACTTCGACGAGACAAATGGCATCGTCGCCTGGCGCGAGGCGGCCCAAATTGAACGTCGCGATATTGACGCCATTGTTGCCAAGTTCCATGCCAAGATGGCCAATGAAGCCAGGCTTGTCTTCGTTGGTGATGTAGAGCATATGCTGGCCAAGTTCAGCCTCCATATTGATGCCCTTCACCTGAATGATCCGAGGTTTGCCATCGGCGAACACCGTACCGGCAACCGACCTCTCCTGTCTTTCCGTGATCACCGTCAACCTGATGTAGGTTTCGTAAGCGCCCTGTTTTTCGCGGCGGATTTCCTCAACCTTGACACCACGTTCCTTCGCCAGAATTGGCGCGGATACCATATTGACGGTCTGAAGAAGCGGCGTCAGCAAACCGGTAATCGCAGCCGCTGTCAGCGCTTGGACATTCATTTCCGAAACGGCACCTGCATATTCCAGTTTGACGCCCTGGATCGCGGTTTCCGTCAACTGACCGGCGAAAGAGCCAAGTTGCTCGGCAAGCCGAACAAATGGCGCGAGCTTGGGTGCTTCTTCCGCGGAAATTGAAGGCATGTTGAGCGCATTACGCACCGCGCCATGCAGAAGGTAATCGCACATCTGTTCAGCGACTTGCAGCGCGACATTCTCCTGTGCTTCCGACGTTGACGCACCAAGATGCGGTGTCGAGACAAAGTTGGATGTCCCAAAGAGGATGTTTTCCTTGGCCGGCTCTTCAACAAATACGTCAAAAGCCGCGCCACCGAGTTTCCCCTCATCAAGCGCTGCCTTAACGGCTTTTTCGTCTGCCAGCCCCCCGCGCGCACAGTTGATGAGGTAAGCCCCCTTTTTCATCTTCGCGATGGCATCGGCATTGATGATGTTTCGTGTCTTGTCGGTAAGAGGGGTATGCAAGGTGATAAAGTCCGCGCGTTCAAGCAACTCGTTCAATTCGACCTTTTCGACACCAAGCGACATCGCCCGCTCAGGTGTCAGGAAAGGGTCATAAGCAAGAACGCGCATCTTCAGACCTATGGCGCGATCTGCGACGATAGAGCCAATATTTCCGCAGCCAACCAGCCCAAGCGTCTTGTCTGTAATTTCCCGCCCCATGAAACGGGATTTTTCCCACTTGCCCGATTGCGTTGATGCATCAGCTGCCGGAATTTGCCGCGCGACCGCCATCATCATTGAGATGGCATGTTCTGCAGTGGTGATCGCATTGCCGAACGGTGTGTTCATGACAATGATGCCACGCGCGGTCGCTTTGGGAATATCGACATTGTCAACGCCGATACCTGCCCGGCCAATCACCTTAAGATTATCGGCTGCTGCAATGATCTTTTCAGTGACTTTCGTGGCAGAACGAATGGCCAGTCCATCATACTGGCCGATGATTTCGAGGAGTTTTTCCTTGTTCTTGCCAACATCAGGCAGGAAATCGGCGTCAATGCCGCGATCCTTGAAAATCTGAACTGCTGCGGGCGAAAGCTTGTCGGAAATCAATACCTTGGGTGCCATTAAAGCATCTCCTTCAATAAATACTGTGTCCGGGCAGAAACCCGCCCGGGAATGTCACTGTGTTTTTGAGAAATGCTCAGGCGGCCTGAGGAAGTTTGCCTTTTTCGAGCGCAAACGCCCAATCAAGCCACACCGTCAGGGCCTGCAAGTCAGCTGTTTCAACTGTTGCCCCCGCCCAAATTCTGAGACCGGAAGGCGCATCGCGATAGGCACCAATATCGAAGGCAACACCTTCGGCATCGAGCGTAGAAACAATCGCCTTGGCAAATGCTGTCTGCTGATCGTCCGGCAAAGCCAGAACATTCGCATCCGTCACCTTCAGACACACGGACGTATTCGATCTTGTTGCGGAATCTTCAGCAAGAAAGTCAACCCACGCGGTTTTTTCGACCCAGTCGGCGAGAACTTTGAGATTGGCATCGGCACGAGCGCAAAGACCCGACAGACCACCAAGTCCGTCTGCCCATTTCAACGCATCGAGATAGTCCTCAACGCACAGCATGGAAGGCGTGTTGATGGTCTCGCCCTTGAAAATGCCTTCAATCAGTTTACCGCCTTTGGTCAGGCGGAAGATCTTCGGCAGCGGCCATGCAGGTGTATAGCTCTCGAGGCGTTCCACGGCTCTCGGGCTGAGGATCAGCACCCCGTGCGCAGCTTCACCGCCAAGCACTTTCTGCCAGGAAAACGTGACGACATCGAGCTTGTCAAAAGGAAGCGCTTGCGCAAAGGCAGCAGATGTCGCGTCGCAAATCGTCAGACCAGCGCGGTCATCCGCGATCCAGTTGCCGTCGGGAACCCGGACACCGGACGTCGTGCCATTCCAGGTAAAGACGACATCATTGTTAAAATCGACGTCGCCCAGATCGGGCAAGGCACCATATGGTGCTTTCAAAATCCTGGCGTTGTCCAGCTTGAGCTGTTTGACCACATCGGTCACCCAACCGGCACCAAAGCTTTCCCAGGCCAGCAAATCGACGCCGCGCGCGCCGAGAAGCGACCAGAGCGCCATTTCAACCGCGCCTGTATCGGAAGCCGGCACAATGCCGATGCGGTAGTCGTCGGGAACATTCAGGGTCTTGCGCGTCAGGTCGATTGCTTCAGCGAGTTTCGCTTTTCCAGGTTTGGCCCGGTGAGACCGTCCAAGCGGTGCATCGGCCAGTTGATCAAGAGACCAGCCGGGGCGCTTGGAGCAAGGACCTGACGAAAAATTGGGATTGGCCGGACGCACGTCCGGCTTGGCAGTGAGTACAGTCATATCTGTCTACCCTCGCAGATAGTTGCCCCTCGTTGGGGAGGGGTGGCCCACCTACGGGGATAAGGTGTTCCTGACGCTCGGTCAACGGAAAATGGGAATATTGCGGCAGCGTGAGCACTTCAAATGAAACCGCCCCTTGCTTGCTGACACCGGACAATAAACAAATTCTGAGGCCTGGGAATTCCTGAATAGAGTTTATGCTTCGCTTGAAAAAGTTAACGGTCGACTGGGCGACCCGTTTGATTTGGAGGTCGCAAAAGAAAAGGCCGGTCAAGTGACCGGCCTTTCGGAATAAAGTTTGATGTGCCAATCAGAAATTGCTGCTGATCGGTCCTTGCGGCTCATAGTAAACCGGTCCGGCTGGCGCTGCGCCGCCACCGAAAGTGTAGCGCACCCCGAGACGGATCTCATGAGCCGTCAAATCGTCCCACTCAACTCGGGTTTCGCCCGTGCCTGCATTGTGCAACTTAACTGTTTTGGCATCGCCCAGATCGCGATACTGATACCCAGCATCGATCGCCCAGTTGTCAGTTACCGCATACGAAGCACCAGCCATCAGAGCCCAGGCAAGGTTCCATTCACTGTGCTTGCCGTCATAATCAAAACGACCCGAACCGCCCGGATTAACCGAATAGGTGTTGTTGGTTGTCACGTAAGCTGCACCGATACCGGCACCAACATAGGGTGTAATCCGGTTCCAGGTCCCGAGATCGACATACCCGTTCAACATGACGGTCCAGACGTCGATATCTGTATATTCTTCCGAGAACCCGCCGGTACAGGTGCCGCAAACTGCATAGCCCTTGACCTGGGCCGGTGTTTCATAGTCGATCGTGACATCGGTACGCAGGTACCTGTTCCATTTGTAACCGGCACCTACGCCAATCATCCAGGCGCTGTCCATGGACTCGCGCTCGAAGCGCAGGTCGCCAATAACCGGATCGTTGAAACTCCCGGTCGGATCATTATAGATCTTTTACCCAATATCACCACGCAGATAAAAACCGCCAACAGCCGGCGCCGGTGCTGCGGGAATATGTTCGATGACCGGGGTTGGCAAATCCGCAGCGTAGCCCGCGGAGGAAAGCACAACAGCAAATCCGGCCAAAGACAAACGCTTGAAGAAATTGTCCATGTCCTAGTCCTCTTCCATTGAGCGCCCGCTTCAACATTGCCGGACACATCAAACTCTTGAGGATAGTGACGGGAATTCATTAATTGTGACTTAACTCTGTTCTTTAACCGCGTTTTTTTACCTTAAGGAAACCTTAACAAGAAAAGCACTGATTAACTCTCATAAAAAAAGCCGCCCAAGTTGGGCGGCCTGAATACAAAAACCTAAGTGAAGATAGTCTTCAGGCAGCAGCTGAAGCAACCACGCCTGCAATGTCATTGACCACCTGGTTCACAAGATCAGCATCATCCCCTTCCGCCATCACCCTGATCAAGGGCTCTGTACCGGACGCACGAATGACAAGACGACCGGTATTTCCAAGTCTTGCCTCGCCATCCTCAATCGCCGTTTTGACCAGGTCTTGTTCCAGAGGGGTGCCACCTTTGTAGCGGACATTCTTGAGGATCTGAGGCACTGGTTCGAACCGTCGGCAAACTTCCGAAACCGGCTTGTTCTGATCCTTGACACAGGCCAACACTTGCAGTGCAGCGATCAGACCGTCCCCTGTTGTGGCGAAGTCGGAAAGGACGATATGACCGGATTGCTCTCCGCCGACATTGTAACCATTGGCGCGCATGTGTTCGACCACGTAACGATCGCCCACCTTTGTCCGCGCAAGCCCCAAACCAAGATCTTGAAGGTAACGTTCAAGCCCAAGGTTGGACATGACGGTTGCCACGATCCCGGGCGCTGAGAGCCGGTTGTTGGCCTGCCAGGACTGAGCCACCAGAGCCATGAGCTGGTCGCCATCAACGACGGTCCCGGTTTCATCGACAATAATCACGCGATCCGCATCGCCGTCGAGCGCAATACCGATATCCGCCCGCACTTCGTGAACTTTGCGCGAAAGTGCTTGCGGTGACGTGGAACCGCAATCCTGATTGATGTTAAAGCCGTCCGGCGAAACACCCATGGAAATGACATCCGCACCCAGCTCCCACAAAGCCTCCGGCGCCACTTTGTAAGCGGCCCCGTTTGCACAATCGATCACAACCCGAAGACCTTCGAGATTCATGTCTTTGGGCAAAGTGCGTTTTGCAAACTCGATATAGCGTTGCTGCGCGCCGTCAATTCGTTTGGCCCGGCCAAGATCGCGCATGCCGGCAAGGCGAGAGGTCAGGTCGCTTTCGACAAGAGCCTCGATTTCCTTCTCTATTGCATCACTCAGCTTGAAGCCGTCCGGACCAAAGAACTTGATACCGTTGTCCTGGAAGGGATTGTGCGAGGCAGAAATCATGACCCCAAGGTCTGTTCTGAGGGACCTCGTCAGCATCGCCACCGATGGGGTCGGCATTGGGCCAAGCAGAAAGACATCCATGCCAACAGAAGTAAATCCGGCAACAAGTGCATATTCGATCATGTATCCGGAAAGGCGGGTGTCTTTACCGATCACAACGCGATGCCGATGACCGCCGTTTCTGAAAACGAGACCAGCGGCCATGCCGACTTTCAAGGCCATCTCTGCGGTCATGGGATAACAATTGGCCTGGCCGCGAATACCATCGGTGCCAAAGAATTTACGCATCTATCATGCCTGTCTGACTATTTGTTTGGCGTTCCTTGTAACGCAATGAGGAACGGCTGCGTTTCAAAATATGTGAGCAATTGTTACTATTCACTAACAAGTCCTCCAAACACCCAAATGAAAAATGCCCGGCAATGCCGGGCACTCTCAACTTTTGATCACTGTCTGACGGATCAGGACTGCGGCTGAGGCTCCATGCCCCCACTCGCTTCATCGCCGCCGCGCTTTGCACCTGCGGTCGGAACAGCGGATGACCGGCCTACAGGCTGATCGTCATCTGTGTCGCGAACCGGCGGCTTCCCGTTCAGGAGATCCTTGATCTCGTCACCGGACAGTGTTTCGTACTCCAGAAGCCCTTTGGCAATCGTATGAAGCTGGTCTTCATGATCTCCAAGGATCTTGTTTGCAGTCTCATATCCCTGATTCACAAAGGATTTGATTTCTGCGTCCACGATCTTCTGGGTCTCATCGGAAACACTCTGGTTCTTGGCGACCGAGTGTCCAAGGAAAACCTCTTCCTGGTTCTCCCCATAGAGCAGCGGTCCGAGCTTGTCCGACATGCCGAACTGGGTCGCCATTGCACGCGCAAGCTTGGTTGCCATCTGGATATCGCCGGTTGCGCCAGAGGTGACTTTCTCATAGCCGAAGATCATTTCTTCGGCCACACGTCCGCCCATGGCCACGGCAAGATCAGCTTTACACTTCGCGCGTGTCAGGGACACCTGATCTTTCTCGGGCAGACGCATCACCATACCAAGCGCACGGCCGCGCGGGATGATTGTTGCCTTGTGGATCGGATCAGACGCTTCCTGGTGCAGCGCGACCAGCGCATGGCCAGCCTCATGATAAGCGGTCAGCTTCTTCTCTTCTTCGGTCATGACCAGCGTGCGGCGTTCCGCACCCATCATGACCTTGTCTTTTGCATCCTCAAATTCGGCCATCGTTACCAGACGCTTTGAGCGCCGTGCAGCAAGAAGAGCAGCTTCGTTGACGAGGTTCATCAAGTCGGCACCGGAGAAACCCGGTGTACCACGCGCGAGCGTCTTCACGTCGACATCCGGCGCAAGCGGAACCTTCCGCATATGCACTTTGAGGATCTTCTCACGTCCGGTGATGTCCGGATTTGGCACCACGATCTGGCGGTCGAAGCGCCCGGGACGAAGCAGTGCCGGATCAAGCACGTCAGGACGGTTGGTCGCAGCGATGATGATGATGCCTTCGTTCGGCTCAAAACCGTCCATCTCGACCAACAACTGGTTGAGCGTCTGTTCGCGTTCATCATTGCCGCCGCCAAGACCGGCACCACGGTGGCGACCGACTGCATCGATCTCATCGATAAAGATGATGCAAGGCGCATTCTTCTTTGCCTGCTCGAACATGTCGCGAACACGGGATGCACCCACGCCAACAAACATTTCGACAAAATCAGAACCGGAAATCGTGAAGAACGGCACGTTCGCCTCGCCGGCAACCGCGCGCGCTGTCAGTGTCTTACCGGTGCCCGGAGGCCCAACCAGCAGGACGCCGCGAGGAATGCGGCCGCCTAGACGCTGGAACTTTTGCGGGTCGCGAAGGAATTCAACGATTTCCTGAAGGTCTTCCTTTGCCTCATCGATGCCCGCAACGTCTTCAAACGTTACGCGCCCATGGGCTTCCGTCAGCAACTTGGCCTTCGACTTGCCGAAGCCCATCGCCTTTCCGCCGGAGCCTTGCATCTGGCGCATCACGAAAATCCAGATACCCAGGATGATCAACATTGGCAGCCAGGAGAACAATGCACCGAGCAAAGGAGAGCTTTCCGCAGGCGGCGTTGCCTTGATCAGCACCCCCTTGCCGCGGAGTTCATCGACATACTGGGCACCGTCGGGTGCATAAGTCTGGAATGCTCCACCGCTGTTGTAATTACCGGTGATCTTCTGTTCTTGAATGACAACGGATCTGACCTCGCCATTGTCAACCTGCTTCATGAAGTCCGAATAAGCGATATCATTCGTTGCGCCTTGCTGCGCGGGACTCTGAAACAGCTGGAACAATGCGATCAAAAGCAGGGCGATGATCACCCAAAGAGCGAAATTGCGAAAATGTGCGTTCATTGTGTTCCCTTAACCGCCCAACGCGACTTATCTGCACGCGGTTATTTCTCTTCCAGCGAAGATAGGTCGCCCAAAGCCCTCTGCCAAGGCGGTGCGCCATAGTTGCGCAGATGAACTGACTATTTTGTTAAGCCAGGACGTCTATCAGATGTTGCAAGCGGGGAAAACTCTAGATTTCCCCGTTTTCGGCATCTTCGTCGAAATGGTTACCCGGCAATTTAACCCGATTTGGCAGCCGCTCCAATTCCAAATCCTCACACCTGTCGGAAATGTCATGCTCAAAACTGACACTGGCGACGTGATTTAGGGCAATTCCAGCATCTGTCCAGATGACCGGCGAACAGTCAAAGACCTCGCGAGGCCAGCCTTCCGGCCAAATAATCGCACTTCTGGAGATAGGCGCATCGCAAAGCGGGCCAAGAAAAAGGCGATTTTGAACGTCAGAATGTTCGCATGCGTCCGGCACTTTGTATCGGAATCGATTGTCCCAAATCCCACCCCCCGTAAAGGGAGCAAGTGTCGGAGGGGCTTTTCGACCGGGTTCCCGCCAACACCAGATTGTCTGTTCACTCGCTCTAACCTGACACCCAGACAGGGTTTGTTGGAACCCGTCCTTTGACATGAGGCCATTATCAAGCGCTTCAACGCTGGAAAACCGGCGTTTGGTCCGTTGCCCGCGAACCCGGTCCAGCACCACACCCAAGAGCCGCAGCCGAAACTCTTCCGCGAGATCGCGATAGGCAGGCAAACTCAACTTGACCGGTCCTGCAGGGTGCTCAACGAGAAGGCGTTTCGCGATTTCCTTCACGGAAACTTCCAGCGCATGACGTGCGCGGCGAACATGCGCACTGGTTTGGAAGATCCGTTCCGGCGTCAATCCTTCCGCTTCCAACAAACCCAAAATGCGCCGCAATCGGCTTCTCTTGTATTTTTCATCTTTGTTGGAAGGATCTGAGCACCAGCTCAACCCGCGCTCCATGAGGCTGGCTTCCAGTTGCAGCTTTCGTACGCCCAAAAACGGTCGCAAGAGCCGCAAACCCTCGGGGCCGTCCGGCTCGTCAGCAGCCATTGCACTTAATCCTGAAACACCGCTGCCTCGTGTCAAACGATCCAAAAATGTCTCTGCCTGATCGTCCAGATGATGACCCAGCAACAGTCCCTGGCCGCCGGTCTCAGAAAGACGTTTCGCAAAAAGCCGGTAACGCGCAACGCGTGCCTCTTCCTGAATATTGGCAAGAGGTTTGGGTCCGACCCAGTGCAACACAGTCACGGGCAATCCCCTTTTGCTGGCTTCCCGAACAACAAAAGAGGCCTCTTCAGCGCTCTCGGCCCGCAGTCTGTGGTCGACGATCAGAACTTCTGTGGATCCGCGCCAACCGGTCCTTTGACGCCATTCATCGAACAGCACCATCAGGCAAAGCGAATCCGCGCCGCCGGACACCGCAAGTGCAAGGCTTGAAAAAGAATTCAGTTTTGAAAAAAGGAGATCGACATCTTCGACCGGGAGCCCTCTCGGCTCAACCGGTCCGTCAGGAACATTGTGCACGGCTGCGCTCATCCCGCGCCTGTGTCAGAACCGCCGGAGCAGCGTTCGGGTATTTGTTCAAGAGTTCTGAAAACGTTGCACAAGCAGCCTCAGCTTCGCCGAGGCCGCGCAGGGATACACCTAGCTTCAGCAAACTGTCCGGGCTTTTCGAATTGCCAGGGTGGTCTGTGTAGGTCTTCAGGAATGCGTCGGCTGCTTCGCGGTAGTTCTGCTGCGCCAGAAGGCTTTCTCCAAGCCAATACTGTGCCTGTGCGGTCAGGTCGCTGTTGGGGTAATTCTCAAGAAAATTGCGAAACCCGCGTTCTGCGCCCCGATAGTCACCGTTCACGGCCAGAGAATAAGCCTGATTATAGTCGGTGTTCGGATCGCCGCTACCAATCACCGAAGCGATTTGATCATCATCGGTCGCCAAACCGGGTCCCGGTGTCGACAAGTCGTCACCAAGGCCGTTCAAACCATCAAGACCACCATTCGCAAGGGCTGAAAGATCAATCGGTCCATCGGTCGACAGTCCGTTGCCTTCGTAGCCACCCGACTGATCCCAGGTGCCGTCTCCAGAACCGTCAGCCGGCAGTGTTACAGCGCTGCCGTTCGGGGCCGCCAGAGTGCCTGTGCGCGGCGTTCCGTCTGCGGCGAGCCCCGGGGCAGTACTGCCCGGAGCTCCCTGAGGGATGAATTGCGAGCGTTTGCCCGGCGTTCCGCCTTCCAACTGCTGAAAACGGTATTCGTTGTCTTCCTGCATGCGGCGGATCTGATCCTGCAATTCCCGCATCTGAAAAGACATTTGTTCCAACTGGCCGGTCAGAACCCTGATCCGTTCTTCCAGTTGACTGATTCTGACAGCCGATTCGTCATTCCGCCGACCGAACAACTGTGCTTCGGACGGTGTGGCAGTTGCGATGATAACCATCGCCAAAAGGAAACCTGCCAAGCCCTTCATATGTCGCATTCGCTCCTCCGGGTTGGGACCTGCATGCGTTCCCAGCCAAGCCTTTATTACCTGACTGATTTTGTTCGCAGTACAGTTCCGCGCGCATGTTGTCTTAACATGCCCCGCTCTTTACTCAAGTGCACAGAGCGCTCGGACTTCGGCTAAAGTTTGACGGTTCATGGTATCGACCGGGAGAATTCTGTTTCAGTTCGTCAAATACGAAAAAAGCCGGACACATGGCCCGGCTTTTTCTTGCAATTTACAGCTCGCTCAGTTTGTCGCGTTGTTCAACACTGTCACTGCACGGCGGTTCTGCGACCAGCAACTGTTGTCGTTACACACCGCGACAGGGCGCTCCTTGCCATAGGAAATGGTTTTGATCCGTGATGCGCTCACGCCCTGACCGACAAGGTAGTCACGTGCAGCCTGCGCGCGCCTGGCACCGAGTGCAATGTTGTACTGACGCGTGCCACGCTCATCTGCGTGCCCTTCCACCGTGATGGTGTATTGGGAATAGCGATTGAGCCACTTGGCCTGATTGGCAAGCGTGGCCTGACCTTGCGAATTCAACACCGACTGGTCTTCTTCAAAAAACACGCGGTCGCCGACATTCACGACAAAGTCCTGGCCGGTTCCCGGTTTCACGTTGCTTGAAAGCCCGTCCGGCTTGGTCTGGGCACATGCGGCCGCGAATAGAACGGCGAAACAGACCACGATCCAGCGCGCGCTCTGACCGGCGTATTCTCGTTTGAACATTCCTGTCTCCTAATCCCCAGCCCGACTCCCGGGACCCCCGGTTCTTGGTAAACGCTTTCTAGTCAAAGCTGGTTAAAAGCCTCTTTGCAAACATGGTTAATCGGAGCTTAACACGAACGCTGAAGAGACTTTGCTGTTGTTTAGTCTATGAGAGGCGACCATGACGGGTCCGAAGCGAAGGCAGACGTATCCAGTCTCAGCTCATTGTAACCCGTCAGATCAACGGTCCAGACTTGAGGTCCGCCATTTGCACCCGGCGTATCGCGGAAAAACACCAGAACACGGCCATTTGGTGACCATGCCGGCCCTTCGTTGTGATAACCCTCGGTGAGGATACGTTCGCCTTTTCCATCCGGGCGCATAACACCGATCATGAACCGCCCCTGATGTTGCTTGGTGAAGGCGATCAAATCACCGCGAGGTGACCACACGGGCGTTGAATAGCGGCCAGGGCCGAAGGAGATGCGCTGCGCATTTCCACCGTTCGCACCCATGACATAAAGTTGCTGCGTGCCGCCACGGTCGGACTCAAACACGATGCGGCGTCCGTCGGGCGAATAAGACGGGCTGGTGTCGATGGCCGCCGTATTGGTCAGGCGTGTCGTTCGGCGGGACCGCAGATCCATCTGGAAGATGTTTGCATTGCCGCCTTGCTGCAGACTCATGATGACGTTCTGACCATCAGGAGAAAACCGTGGGGCAAATGTCATTCCCGGAAAATTGCCGACAATCTCTCTCTGACCTGTTTCGATATTGAGCAAGTAGACACTCGGGTCAGCACCGCCATATGACATGTAGGTGATTTCCTGACTCGTCGGCGAGAAACGCGGGGTCAGAACCAGATCGTCGCCCCGGGTCAGGTACCGCACATTGGCGCCATCCTGATCCATGATGGCAAGGCGCTTGATCCGTTTGTCTTTTGGACCGGTTTCATCGACATAGACAATCCGAGTGTCGAAATAGCCTTTTTCACCCGTCAGGCGCTCATAAATCGCATCGGCAATAATATGCGCCAGTCTCCGCCAGTTTTCAGGGGTCGTGTAAAACTGCTGCCCGAGCATCTGCTCCGCAGCAAACACATCCCACAAACGGAATTCAGCGCGAAGCCTCCCGTCCGGCTGTTTTATCACCGTGCCGGTTACCAGGGCCTGAGCACTGATCTGGCGCCAGTCGCCAAAGCGTGGCGTGGAGTTCACGCTCATGTTCTTTTGGATGAAACTTGCCGGGTCGAGAGGATTGAAGAGCCCTGATCGTTTGAGATCCGCTGCGATGACGCTGGTCATGTCCGCGGCCAGTTTGCTGTCTCCGCCATCTGCCGAAAATGAGGGCAAGGCAATCGGAAGCGGCTCGATATTACCCTGCGTGATATCAATCTCGACCAATGCGGACGCAGGTTGAGGGGCCAATATCATCAGGACTGTGGCGACAAATGCGAGCCCCGGGGCCTTGCGGCCAACGAGATCAGAAAGACGTTTCAAAATTCCACGCATGAGCAATACCGCTCCCTCACCAACAGTGTCCGGGTTTCCGGACTATCCCCCGATAATCATCTCTCTCGGGTCAAAATTGATAATCACTTCCTGCCAAGCGTCATACTTGGCAATTGGAAGAGAATAAGGCTGACAGCGCATGACTGCGCGAACAGCACTGCTTGCCGCAGCACCGAAAGCCGGGTTTCCATTCGAATTCAGCACCCTTGGGTTCCCAGAAACCTGACCGTCCTGCGACAGGTTGAATTGTACTCTGACCTTTAGCTCTTCAGCGCCAACAGCACCAACAGGCGGGTTCCAGCAAGCGGCCACCTGACCGCGCAGGGCATCCAGTTCGGACTGGGACATGCGCACGTTCTGAGCACCATTGCGCGACCCCAGCGATGCAGGTTCTTGCGAAGCGTTGCCTTGCTGTCTCTCGGGCTCAACCTTGTTCAAAAGCGCCGCAATTTCTTCGGTGTTGAGATCTTCTCTCGGCGGCTCCTGGGTCCTGCGCGGCGGCGCTGGCTTTGTACGAGGGGCTACGCTGGTGACGATCGGTTGCGGCGCAGGGGCTGCTTCCTGCTGAGGGGCCGGTTCAGGGGCCGGTTCCGGATCGGCGGCAGGTTCTGGCGGAGGTGCAGGCGCAGGTTCGGGCGCAGCGACAGGCTCCGGTTCCGGTGCAGGTTCAGGCTCAGTAACGGGTTGGGGTTCCGGAGCAGGTGTCGGGGCGGGCGACGGCGTCGGTGGCGTCGGCTGCTCAACCTGGCTCTCACCTGGCCTGTCGGTCGGTTGCGGCGGCTCTTCCACTTCGGTTTCAGACGGCTGAGTTGCAGCCACGTCACGGACTTCAGCCGTTCTTTCGCCAATGCGCAGTCGGGTAAACTCTTCAACAGGTATCAGGTCAACCGGCAGGGACTCGACTTGTGGTACAGAAAAACTCTCCGCGTCCGGAAAGGCCAGCAAGCCCCAGAATAGAATGGCCGAGTGACCGGCTAGTGACGCGATGAGACCTGCGCGCATGACGCGTTACGAGTCCCGTTCTTCCAGAGTGACAAGGCCGAGCCGTTTGAACCCGGCCGCATTGATCCGGCCCATGAGTTGCATCATGGTGCCGTAATCGGCGTCCTGATCTCCGCGCACGTAAATGCGCTCCTCGTATCCGTTTTCCGCGATCGCTTCGAGCTTGGGCACGATTTCGTCTATGGCAATCGGTGTGTCCTGAATAAAGATCTCACCCGTAGAATTGACCGAAATCGTTATCGGTTCCGTGTCCCCTTCCAGCGCCTTGGCGCGGGTTTCCGGCAGGTCGATTGGCACGCCCACCGTCAGGAGCGGAGCGGCGACCATGAAGATGATCAGGAGCACCAGCATGACGTCGACAAAGGGCGTCACGTTGATTTCACTCATGGGCGCGTGCCGACGGCGACGACGGCCTCTGCGCCCTCCACCTTCTTCTGCGGATCCGACCTGCATGGCCATGCCTTAACCCCTCTCGTCGATCTGACGAGAAAGGATCGCGGAGAACTCGTCCGCAAAGCCTTCCATCCGGGCAACTGCCTTGCCGACGTCGGAATTGAATTTATTGAAGGCAATCACGGCCGGGATAGCGGCGAGAAGCCCAAGCGCAGTTGCAAAGAGGGCTTCGGCAATACCCGGCGCCACAACGGCAAGATTGGTGCTTTCGGATGCGGCGATCGCCTGAAAGGCGGTCATGATACCCCAGACGGTGCCGAACAGTCCGATAAAGGGAGCAGACGACCCAACCGTTGCCAGGATCAATAGCCGGTTCTCCAGCCGCTCCGCTTCGCGCTGAATGGTGACGTCCATGACCCTGTCGATGCGTTGCTGCAGACTTCCGATGGCCGGTCGCTGGCCCTCGTGACTGCGCTTCCATTCCCTCATGGCAGCAACGAACAATGCGGCCATGGAATGGTTCACGCGGTTGTGGAGCGTGTTGTAAAGCTCTTCGAGCGATTGACCGGACCAGAAAACGGTTTCAAACCGCGTCATCTGCCGGCGTGTGCGGCCAATCAGCAGAACCTTGTCGACTATGATCGCCCAGCACCAAACCGACGCAGCGAGCAACCCGATCATGACAATCTTGACGACGATATGCGCCTGCCAGAACAACGCGAAAAAAGACAGCTCGTGTTCTGGTGCTGCCAAAGTGGATTGGACGAGTGTTTCCATTTATTCCTTAGACCTCTAGGCCGTCTGACGCTGTTGCGCTTTCAAAGAACCGGCAGCCACAGCAGAGAACCGGAATCAGACGACCAGCTCATATAACCAGCCGCCTCTCTGACGTTTGAATTTGTCAAAACTGGGACTTTTCCAACCAATAAGTCCCTTTCTAAAGGAATCAATTAAGGTAAATGCAAGATTAACGAAGCGATTTGTTTTGTAAGTATTTTGCTTTGTAAGGGTTTCTGTTCCCGCAAGACCACACTTAAGTGAATCACCCGGTGTAGGTTTCATCCGGGAGATGACGTTGAAGTTTTTCTGCCAAAGCAACAGGTAAGCGGGTTGGCTTGCCTTCGCTCGTGATAATTGCAACCGTCACGGCCGCCGAGATCAACAATTCGTCACCTCTGTGGATCAATTGGTCCAGTTTCAGGCGAGCGCCTCTATATTCTGCAATACTGGTGTGCACTTCCAGCACGTCGTCGATCCTGGCGGGCCTTTGGAAGTCGAGTGTCATCGTGCGTACTGCGAACGCGAGAGAGACGCCATGCACGCCTTTCGCAAGTTCGGCATGATGAATTCCCACGAGACGAAGAAAGTCTGACCGTGCACGTTCGAAGAAGCGAACATAAGCACCGTGATAGACAATTCCGGTAAAGTCAGTGTCTTCATAATAGACGCGCACCGGGAGCACATGTCCGCCTTCTTCCAGGCGGCCGGCAAGGTCGGGCCAATCCGTCACATCTGCACCTCTTTATGACACTTTAAAAAAGGCCTCCCGATCACGTGACCGGGAGGCCTCAATTGCCTTGAGCACTTACCTAGGTTCGACGTCAGGCGGCCGCAACCTCGGAGAGGAATTTCTCCACCGAGGCGCGAAGATGCTCGGCTTGCTGTTTCATTTCAATGGTTGCCGTCAACATGTCATCGACCGCCAAGGAGTTTTCTGAAACCCCTTCGTTAAGCGATGCAACTGTTGATGCGACACTGCGCGTGCCATCGGCAGCTTCGGCCACGTTTCGAGATATTTCACCCGTCGCAGAGCCCTGCTGCTGAACAGCATCGGAAATGGTCGTCGTATAGGAATTCACTTCCTCAACCGATTCCGAGACCTGGGCGATTTCTTCCACCGCTTCGGTGGTTGACGCCTGGATCGCAGCGATCTGTGCCGAAATCTCCTCGGTTGCCTTTGCCGTTTGACCGGCAAGGGACTTCACCTCAGAGGCAACAACCGCAAAGCCTTTGCCGGCATCTCCAGCACGTGCGGCCTCGATTGTCGCATTAAGGGCCAGCAGATTGGTCTGTTCTGCAATCTCCGAAATCAGCGACACAACGTCACCGATCTTGTTGGCCGCTTCCGCAAGACCTGAAATCTTCGAATTGGAGCTTTGAGCAGCGGTCGTTGTCTGACCAACGATGGATGCCGTTGTTTCCACCTGACGGGAAATCTCCGAGATCGAAGCATTCAGCTCTTCAGTTGCCGAAGCAACGGCCTGCACATTGGACGATGCGTTCTCAGACGTCGTCACGGCGGCCTCGCCCTGCTCTGAGGCAGACGCAGAGCGCTGACTGAGCTGCGAGGAAACATCCTCGACCCGAGCAATGTTGGTTTCGACCAGTTCCAATACGGCCTGGGATTCCGCCCGGAAGTCGCCGATCAGAGAATCGATCAGCTTCTCGCGCTTTTCGCGGGCGATATGGCCAACCTTGCGTTCCGCCGCCATGCGTTCACGCTCAACGGAGTTGTCCTTGAACACTTCAATGCAGCGCGCCATGCGACCGATTTCATCATGACGCTCGGTTGCTTCAACAGCCACTTCCAGGTCACCATCCGCAATCTTGCGGGCTGCAGCCGATAGTCGCTCCATCGGAGAGAACATTCGGCGTGTGACCCACCAGATCAAAAGAACGATCGGCACGAGGCAGGCAAATCCTGAAATAACCGCGCCGAAAGTGATCCTGTCAGCAGCAGCCGACAGTTCGGTCTGCTGAACGGCATCCACCACACCATAGGCTGTTCCCTGATAGGTGTTTGTCGCTTCAGCAAAACGATAGTCGTTGCCATCCAGTTTGATCAGTCGATCGCCTGCGGAAATCTCGCTCAACACGTGAACGGCTTCTGCCTTGCCGGAGTTGTCCAGCTGGATAGCCTTTCCGGCAACGTCCACCAGGAAGAAGCGCTCGCTGTCTGCAAGTCCTGTCGGCTCGTTCAACAGCGACGCCAGTGCCTGCATGTTGGCGGAGAAAGCGACCGCGCCGAAGAAACGGTCCAGATAGAATACAGGCGCTGCGAGGACCAACGACACCGTGCCATCTTCACCAGTGACAAAGCCAGAAGAATAGATTTGCCCCGCGGCAAGGGATTCGTCTTTGGCGGCGGCAAACAATTTGCCGAATGCAGCCTGGACCGGATGCCCCAGGATGTCAGCATCATCCACATGGAAGGCAAATTCCTCGCCCTTGCCATAGGTGTAGGTGATGAAGCCGTCCGGATTGGCAAGCGCGGCATCGGAGAACAGCCCCTGGCCGATGACATCTTGATAAATCGGATGCACAACCTTGTGGTTGTTCACGTAGTAGTTGGACTCCGCCGGCTCTACCAGCAGATGGCGCTCGTGAGCAGGATGCGGATTGTCTGCCACGAAGATCTTGCGGAGGGTCTCGTTCTGCCCCTCTTTCAGGTTCTTCCAACCGACCAGGGTCTTCATCAGGCTGTCCTTGGCCTCTTCAAGAGACACGAAGAACTTCGCGCTGTATGTGACCTGATCCAGCGCCATTTCAAGCACTTTTTGCTTGGCCTTGGTGGCACTTTCCAATCCGTTGTCCGCCTGTCCGTTGGCAACATCCCTGGACAACATGGACGTAACGGTAACGATGGCGACGCACATGGTCAGGGCGCCAGCCAGAAACATAAGAGCAAGTTTTGATGAAAGCCGCTTGCGCATGATTCCCCCACAAATTTGGGGGATCATAGGTTGAGATTCGCCAATAAATGCTTAATCAAATCTGAGCCAGTTCGATAAAATTACCTATAATTTGACTTTCAAAATCACACGTAAAACTAGTCTGGGTCCTGGAACAAACCCATTTGCGGAGCATCCGGCCGGGACGGCGCCGCCAATCCGAGATGCTCAAATGCCATCGGTGTCAGAACGCGCCCGCGCGGTGTTCGCTGCAGAAAACCATTCTGGATCAGATACGGTTCGACAATCTCTTCAATGGCGTCCCTCGGCTCCGACAAAGCTGCCGCAATGGTTTCGATTCCAACGGGCCCGCCGCCGAAATTGACGGCAATCTGATTGAGATAGCGCCGGTCAAGGCTGTCCAATCCCGCGTGATCAACCTCCAGCTGACGCAGTGCCTTGTCGGCGAGCGCACGGTCAACCCGTTCCGTCCCTTCGAAAACGGCAAAGTCCCGCACACGGCGAAGCAACCGCCCTGCGATACGCGGCGTACCGCGAGACCGCTTGGCAATTTCGTGTGCACCGTCTTCAGCCATGCCTATCTGAAGGATCGATGCGCCCCGTTTGACGATATGTTCGAGTTCCGGGACCGTATAGAATTGCAGGCGCACGGGAATTCCGAACCGGTCGCGTAGCGGTGTCGTCAGCAGACCGAGCCGCGTTGTCGCGGCAACAAGAGTGAATTTAGCCAGATCGATCTTGACCGATCGCGCTGCCGGTCCTTCACCAATAATCAGATCGAGCTGGTAATCCTCCATTGCCGGATAAAGCACTTCCTCAACTGCGGGGTTGAGCCGGTGGATCTCGTCGATGAAGAGCACGTCCCTCTCTTCCAGATTGGTAAGCAGAGCAGCAAGATCGCCTGCTTTGGCAATAACAGGACCGGATGTTGCCCGGAAATTCACTCCAAGCTCGCGCGCCATGATCTGGGCCAGTGTTGTCTTGCCAAGACCCGGCGGCCCGACAAACAGCACATGATCGAGCGCTTCTCCACGTGCCTTGGCCGCACCAATGAAAACCTTCAGATTGGCACGCGCCTGGGCCTGGCCGACAAATTCGTCCAGAGCCTGCGGGCGCATCGTGCTGTCGATCTCATCGCCGCGAATTTCCGGCGTCACAATGCGTTCGTCATCCGACATGGCTGACGACCACAAACAGCATCACCAGGAGAAACAGGGAATAAGCCACCCTGATCGCATAGAATTTTTTGAACTGGCTCCGCACAAACGGATCGTCCGTTTCGATGCGGCGCCCTTTGATCGCAAAGGGACGATCGCCGACAGACAGCGAAAACCGGTGATCGAGATACATGATACCGCCGATTCCAAGGGCAATGAATGTTATGGCAATGACGGCATAAGTGAACGCTATCATGCGGACAGTTCCTTCAAACCGAGGCGTATGAGCGTTTCCGTAGACGCATCCTCACCCGCGGACTGCATTGCCTTGGCAACGGCCGCACTTGCCTGCGGCTGAGGGTAGCCGAGATTTGTAAGCGCGGATACGGCTTCGGCAACCGGGCGGGCGGCGACATTGTCTGCCACGTCCTGCGAAACGGCAATCGTCCCCTGATCGACCGTTGCCAATGCCGGCGCCTTGTCCTTGAGTTCTGTCAGAATGCGCTCGGCAACACGTTTGCCGACACCCGGGGCGCGTGAGATCGTCGCCTTGTCGCCAAGTGCAATTGCATTGGCCACTTCACTGGCTTTCAAGATGCCCAAGATCCCGAGAGCAACCTTTGCCCCGACCCCCTGAACAGTCATGAGGATCCTGAACCATTCCCGCTCCGCCTCCTGAGCGAAACCGAATAAACGGATCATGTCCTCACGCACCATGGTTTCAATGAAGAGCACCGCGGCTTCGCCAGTTCTCGGCAAGCCCTGAAGAATGCGCGAAGGGCAATGAACCTGATAGCCGACACCATGGACGTCGAGGATCACATGATCCTCGCCGTAACTGTCGATTGTCCCTTTCAGCTTCCCGATCATGCCGCCCCCATCGCCGCAAGGCGTGCTGCGCTGTTGGCCCGATGCTGCGCGTGGCAGATGGCAATCGCAAGCGCATCTGCCGCGTCGTCGGAATTAAACGTTGCGCGGGGCATCAGCACCTTGACCATTGCCCGGATCTGTTCCTTTTCCGCGTGTCCTGTTCCAACCACGGTCTTCTTCACAAGATTGGGCGCGTACTCTGCGACCGCCAACCCTGCAAGCGAGGGAACCAACAAAGCCACACCGCGGGCTTGACCGAGTTTCAGCGTCGCCCCGGCATCCTTGTTTACGAAAGTGTGCTCAACGGCGGCTTCTTGCGGCTCGTGATGCCGTACCACTTCGGAGAGCCCGTCATGCAACTCCACGAGACGCTCGGCCAGACTTTTCTTGTTGTTTGAAGTCACCGTGCCGGAAGCAATGAAGGACAGCCTGTTGCCCGCCGCTTCGATCATGCCCCAACCGGTGCGCCGCAGTCCCGGGTCGATCCCCAGCAATCGAATCGCATGTGTCATGGAACAAATCGGTAACAAAACTTCTTCGTTGACGCCAGTAGAAGCGAAGCTTACCAACCTAAAGCCTGTCTAAAACCCGCCAGAGCGGTCTGGCCGGCGCATGTTGTCCATCACCGGTTCCGCGCCTGTCGATCATTTCGGTTCTTCGGCCTGAGTCCGATGACCGCCATTGTGTGGATGCCGCTCACCAACGAGAGTTCATGGACGAAATTTTCACCTCTTACACACCCGACTTGCTTGCCTTCCTGGCGCTTGTCCTGTTCGTCGCCGGGTGCGTTCGCGGATTTGCTGGTTTTGGTGCCGGCATGATTTTCATCCCCGTAGCAACAAGCGTCATCCTGCCGGCCACAGCCGCCGCGACATTCCTTTTCATTGACAGCATCGTGACACTGCCGCTTTTGATACGCGCTGTCAGGCAGTGCGTATGGTCCACGGTGCTGCCCGCCGTGTTCGGTGCGGTCATCTTTGTACATCTCGGCGCATGGCTTCTCGCCAATACGGACATTCTCGTTTTGAGATGGACCATCTTTGCCATCGTGACCGGACTGCTTCTGCTTTTGATTTCGGGCTGGCGCTACCAAAAGCAACCAAATTCGGCGATATCTTTTGCAACAGGTGGGGTCTCCGGCATTCTTGGCGGCATATCACAGGTGTCAGCCCCGCCCGTCGTTGCCATGTGGCTGTCCAGCTCATCCGACCCTCAAACCATCAGAGCCAACCTGATCGTCTTCTTTTCCCTGGCAAGCGTGGGAACGTTTTTCGCCTACATGCTGCATGGATTTTTCACCATCAAGGTGCTTCACCTGCTGGTCGTAGCGGTTCCGGTTTATGCCCTTGCGATCTTCACCGGCACACGCGGCTTTAAATGGGCGAACCCGAGCCTCTACCGGAAAGTTGCCTATGGCCTGATCGCCTTGGCGGCTTTGACCAGCATGCCAGCACTGGACGAATTATTCCGCTGACGCTTCCTGTTCCAGAACCTTTTCTCGCCACTTCCCGCATTTTTCGCTCATGAGCCTTTCCAGTTCGCTCTCGAATTCTGAGCGGCTTGAACACGCTTGCGCAAGAATGCTGAGCGCGACGATTGTTGCATCGACCGCCTCTTCGCGCACATCCTCAATGGAATGGTTTTTATAAGCACTGCCCGGTGCTTTGGTGACGGACAAAACGGCCTGCGCCAGTTCGCCGGCCTCTTCGGAAAGCTTCAGCGTGCGTTCCTGCAGCGTCTTGGGATCGTCCTGGGTCAACTCGAAAATCTGGAACACAGCGAGACCTTTCAAAAATTCTTGCAGAAAATAAACGAGCCGTTGAAACAAAAAACCCCGGCCTGGCCGGGGTTTTGAAAAGAAACGTCACGCCCTCTTAGGTCGCAAGTGCGGCCATCGTTTCTTCATCGACATCGAAGTTCGAGTAGACGTTTTGAACATCATCATCGTCCTCAAGCATATCGATCAGTTTCATCAGCGTTTGCGCCTTGTCCACGTCAACGGGCGTGAGGTTCTGCGGTTTCCAGATGATCTTGGTAGAATCGGCTTCTCCAAGTGCATCTTCAAGCGCCTTGGCAACGTCATTCAAATCTTCAAAGGCCGTATAGATCGTGTGACCGCCTTCATCCGATTGCACATCTTCAGCACCCGCCTCGATCGCAGCCTCCAGAACCGCATCGGCTTCACCTGCATCGGGCTTGTAGATGACCTCACCAACACGGTCGAACATGAAGGAGACCGAGCCGGTTTCCCCAAGCGAGCCGCCGCATTTCGTGAAATAAGAGCGCACGTTGGAAGCAGACCGGTTGCGATTGTCCGTCAGCGCCTCGACGACAACGGCAACACCGGCTGGTCCGTATCCTTCGTAGCGGATCTCTTCGTAGTTATCGCCATCACCCGTTTGCGACTTGTTGATTGCCCGCTGGATATTGTCCTTGGGCATCGACTGGGGCTTGGCGTTCTGTACGGCAAGACGCAGGCGCGGATTGGAGTCTGGGTCTGGGTCACCCATCTTTGCCGCGACGGTGATTTCCTTGGACAGTTTGGAGAACATCTTGGAGCGGGCTGCATCCTGGCGGCCCTTGCGGTGCATGATGTTCTTGAATTTTGAATGGCCTGCCATGGCTCTTCTCGGTTCTTCTTAAGGTGATGTCGATGAAAACTGCGCCCGCTTATAGGCAAGTTGGGGTCGAAAATCCAGCTTGCGGAAACGCCTGACGTCTCATCAGTCTGGATCGGACCAGAAATACGGCTGGACCGGCTCCAGGCGCCCTCCGATCCGGAGAGGTGCAATCCGGTCTGCAAGTCCGGTCCGATCATCGGTTTCGATAGCGACGCCGCAGATCGTGGCGTCTCCCGTTGCCGGCGTGAACCTTGATCCCGGGATCTTGCGTTGGAACCGATTGACTGGCTCTTCTTTGTCCATCCCGAGCACACTGTCATAAGCACCGCACATCCCGGCATCCGAAAGGTAGGCCGTCCCGTTCTCCAGGATCTGGTGGTCGGCAGTCGGAACATGGGTATGTGTGCCAACCACGAGACTGACCCTCCCATCCAGGAAATGGCCCATCGCCTGTTTTTCGCTTGTTGCCTCGGCGTGCATGTCGACAATAATCGCATCGGCAACTTCAGCCAGCGGGCAGTCGGACACAACCCTGTCCATCGCGGCAAAGGGGTCATCGAGCGCATCCATATAGACGCGCCCCATCACATTGGCGACCATCACCTGAGCACCGTTTCGGGCCGTATAAAGATGTGCTCCCCGACCCGGCGTGCCTGAAGGATAGTTCACAGGTCTGAGCAGACGATCCTGACGCTCGATATAAACAAGCGTGTCCCGCTGATCCCACACATGATTTCCAGTCGTTACAACGTCTGCACCGGCGTCCAGAACATCTTGAAGAATTGCCTCGGTGATCCCGAAACCGGACGCCGCGTTTTCACCATTCACAATGACGAAGTCGAGCTGGTTGTCTTCTACGAGCCCGGGCAATTTGTCGATCACCGCAGAACGACCGGAGCGGCCGACAAGATCCCCCAGAAACAAAATACGCATGTAACCTCGCTAGGCGATCAAAGGCTGACATGCGACAGCGGTCTGTAGTCAGCTGAATGCCCGGTATCCGACTTCAGTTAAAATCCCATTCAGAGGTTTGTCATGCGCTTCAAAGGGCACGCGGTCAACCTCCTGAACTGCAAAAGCCACGCCGATACACAGGAGGGGGCCTTCTCTTTTGATGGCTGCAATTGCCGTATCGTAGTGCCCCTTTCCATAGCCAAGACGGTTACCGGCACCGTCGAAACCGGACAAGGGCATGAGCATGACATCCGGGCGCATTTTTTCTGCAGACGGCGCTGGTTCCAGTGTCCCAAAACCTGCCGGCACCAGTTCGCTGTCGCGCTCAAGTCTGCGAAACTCAAGATGAGGTTCGGCAATCGCCGGCAGACACAGTGGGTGGCCTCTTTGACGCAAGGCATCCATGAGCGGTCTGATATCTATCTCGTCACGGATTGGCCAGAAACCTGAAACGATAGCTTCCTCGGGAAGAGGCAGATCGTCGACATGATCAACCAGCGCAAGGCTCTTTTCGATCCGTTCGATCTCGTCCATCGCCTTTCGGCGGGCGAGTGCATGCCTGCGAACAGCTTCTTTTTTGTCGGCATGGGAAGAAGGAATAGCCATGAGCCTTTACGTCAGAGCGATCAAATCTGTCTTGTCCCGGTTCGCCGCAAACACGACTACCGGCCAGTGCAGCCGGGCACTTGGAGTAGAAATGTGCAGCCGTCCGACCGTTGGATCTGCAATCCCGGAGAACCTACAAAGTAGGTGGGCGCCGTATGCAACGGACCACGGCCCAGCGCAGGGACAGCTCCCGAAGGAATGCGTAAGGCCCCGGGGATAATGTTCCTGACGTGTCGGGCAGCCGCGACTACGGCATATAGACCCGACTTCAGGCAATTACCAGAGCGGCATGGCATTCAATACAAACGATTTTGAAGACTGAATTCAAAGAACCACCGCACGAACCAGCAATGTTCAGGAATTTTCCGGATTTTTGAGGCTCTTGCTCAAGCCATCGGCAAGGCTTTCAATCCTTGCTGCAGCAGTATTGACCGCCCTGGAGAGTTCTTCTTCGTTCTGGCTCATGTTATCGAGCGCTGCATCCTGCTGCCGTTTGGCATCTTCCAGGTCCGCTTCAAGCCTGACGATCTTGCGTTCAAGTTCCGACAATTGGTCGGTTGCCATGATGCCGGCCATCACGGTCAGGCGCTGATCGCCAATCTCACCGAACGCACCCTTCAATTCCCCGATCCAGCCATCGAAGCGCGCCGCCAGGCCCTGAAGACGTTCCTCTTCACCATCATCGCAAGCCATACGGAAGGCTTTGCCGTTAATCGTGACGGTAATCTGCGCCATTGTTCAGTCAGCCTCCATGCGCATCAAGAACGCTTCGGATGGTTTCCATGGCGGAAACAAGCCGGCGGGACACGTCCTTGTTGGCTTCCTCCAAACGGGAGGCTCGCGCTTCGCTTTCATCCAGTGATGCAGCCAGCTGAGACCTGTCTTCGCCAAGCCTTTGAAGATCATCCTGCAGGGCATTCAACGATCTGTCGGCGTCCATGCGACGCTGAACAGCCGCCTCCAGCTGACCGACAGCAGTATCAAGGCGCTTTACCGCGTCGGTAAGACTGGTCTTTTCCATGCAGTCGACATCCGCCATTAATTACATTTTCCCAAAGTGTTTTGCGGCGGTCCGCCAGTTCCTTTCAAACGCACATTCCGGAGATTTGGCGCTTTCGCTACTGTGTCGCGCAACATCCAATGACACTTCCGACACAGCGTTCACGCGATTGTTTCGCGGCGAAAAAGCAAATCTTTTTCAGGGCGTCGAGCTTAGGCATCGCAACTTCTCTCAGTCAATGGCACCATTGGCAGAATCCTCAACTCTATAACGCCCAAAAAGAAAATTTCTTCCCGGATTCCGTTGGCTCGCCTTTGTTGACTCGCCGACGGTTCCTGATATTTGTCTGGCGCCTGTTCGAAATTGACGATAGTCAGCTTCTGAGCAACGTACCTCATTCATACCTTGCCGGGCGGTCCAACCTCGGCAACGGCGCTTCAACGCAAGCAACGGGAAGACGATGACCGATATTGAAAAACACCAGCGCATGGCAAACGCGATCCGCTTCCTTGCCATCGATGCCGTGGAAAAGGCGAAATCCGGTCACCCCGGACTGCCCATGGGGGCCGCCGATATCGCAACCGTTCTGTTTACCCAGTTCCTGAAGTTTGATCCGACTGCACCCGACTGGTCCGACCGCGATCGCTTCGTTCTTTCTGCTGGTCACGGATCCATGCTGCTGTACAGCCTGCTGTACTTGCTCGGCTACGAAGATTTCACGCTCGACGAAATCAAGAACTTCCGCCAGCTCGGCTCGCGCACGGCCGGCCACCCGGAATATGGCCATGGCGCTGGCATTGAGACCACAACTGGCCCGCTCGGCCAGGGCCTGGGCAATGCCGTTGGCATGGCGATTGCCGAACGTCTGCAGGAAGAGCGTTTCGGCAAAGATCTTGTCGATCACTACACATACGTTCTCGCTGGCGACGGCTGCCTCATGGAAGGCATCAGCCAGGAAGCACTGACACTTGCCGGTCACCTCAAGCTGAACAAGCTGATCGTGATCTGGGACGACAACGGCATTTCCATTGACGGTAAGGTCGAAATCACCGATTCGACGGACCAGCAGGCCCGCTTTGCGGCCTCAGGCTGGAACACTTTGAGTGTTGACGGTCATGACCCGGAAGCTCTTGCCGCCGTGATCCGCCAAGCCCAGGCAAGTGACAGACCGACCCTGATTGCTGCCAAAACCACAATCGGATTTGGAGCTCCCACCAAAGCCGGGTCGCAAAAGGCGCATGGTTCACCGCTGGGTGCTGAAGAAATTGTCGGAACACGCGACGCGCTCAACTGGCCGCACGAGCCCTTTGACATTCCAAGCGATGTTCTGGATGCATGGCGGATTGCCGGGCTCCGTTCCGCCCACGCACACAAGGACTGGCAAAAGCGATTTGCGGATGCGGACGCGGAAACGCGGGCCGAATTCGACCGCCGGTACCGTGGTGATCTTCCAGCGACGTTCACCCAGGCTATTCTGGACTACAAGAAGAAGCTCGCAGACGAACAGCCAACCATGGCAACGCGCAAGGCTTCCGAAGCTGTCCTGAACGTGATCAACGAAGTCGTACCGGAAACGATTGGTGGGTCAGCCGACCTGACCGGCTCGAACAACACCAAAACACCACAAACCGTGCCGGTTACACCGGACGATTTCTCCGGTCGCTACATTCATTACGGTATTCGCGAACACGGCATGGCTGCGGCCATGAACGGGATGGCGCTGCATGGTGGCCTGATCCCCTATTCCGGCGGTTTCTTGATCTTCTCCGATTACTGCCGTCCGTCGATCCGACTAGCAGCATTGATGGGCCAGCGAGTTATCCATGTGATGACGCACGATTCCATCGGGCTTGGCGAAGACGGCCCAACCCACCAACCGGTCGAACATTTCGCGGCTCTGCGGGCAATCCCGAACCTCACGTTCTACCGGCCTGCCGACATCACCGAAACGCTGGAATGCTGGCAGCTGTCGCTTGAAGACAGGTCCGGACCGTCTGTCCTGGCATTGACCCGCCAGAACCTTCCGTCTCAGCGCAAGAATTTCGAAGAAGACAACCTTTGTGCCAAAGGCGCTTATGTGTTGATTGACTGTGAAGACAGCGCAGCGGTCACCATCTTTGCGTCAGGCTCGGAAGTTGAGATCGCTGTCGATGCTCATAAAGAGTTGACCGAAGAAGGTATTGCGACGCGAGTAGTCAGTGTCCCATCTTTCGAACTGTTCGAATCCCAATCGGACGACTATAAGGCCGACATCATCGGCGACAGCGCGGTCAAGATTGCCGTTGAGGCGGGCATCCGCATGGGATGGGACCGTTTCGTCGGCAATGACGGCCTGTTTATTGGCATGAACGGCTTCGGCGCGAGCGCACCTTACAAGGAGCTGTATGAGCACTTCGGCATCACCAAGGACGCCGTCGTCTCTGCAGCGAAAGAAAAGCTCGCAACTTAATTGAGATCAATTCCCGGCAACGCCAGATCCTCCATATGTTGCCGGGCCCTGAGCACTTGAGGCTCTTCCAAGCGACCACGACACATGTGGTCATAAAGGTGGCGTTTTTCTTGGAATGAAACGCCGAAGATCGCAGGAGTGGAATATGGTAACCAAGGTAGCAATCAACGGTTTTGGCCGCATTGGCCGGAACATCCTGCGCGGGATTGTCGAATCCGGCCGCACCGACATTGAAGTCGTCGCCATCAACGATCTTGGTCCGGTTGAAACAAACGCACATCTGCTGCGCTATGACTCCGTTCATGGCAGGTTCCCCGCCGAAGTGACAGTCGACGGTGACACGATCTCGGTTGGCGGCGGCAAGCCTATCAAGGTCACCGCAATTCGCGACCCGAAGGAACTGCCATGGGGCGAGCTCGGTGTTGACATTGCGATGGAATGCACAGGCATCTTCACCGCCAAAGAAAAGGCCTCAATGCTTCTGGAAGCCGGTGCAAAGCGTGTTCTCGTTTCAGCACCAGCCGCAGGCGCTGACAAGACCATCGTTTATGGTGTGAACCACGATGCACTGACTTCAGAAGATCTGGTCGTGTCCAACGCGTCGTGCACCACCAACTGCCTGTCGCCGGTTGCTTACGTTCTCAATGACACCGTCGGCATTGAAAAAGGCTTCATGACAACGATCCACTCCTACACGGGTGACCAGCCGACTCTGGACACCATGCACAAGGATCTTTACCGCGCTCGCGCAGCGGCCATGTCCATGATCCCGACATCCACTGGTGCGGCAAAAGCTGTTGGACTGGTTCTGCCGGAGCTAAATGGCAAGATGGATGGCGTGGCAATTCGCGTGCCGACACCCAACGTCTCTGTGGTCGACTTGAACTTCATCGCCAAGCGCGAGACCAGTGTTGAAGAAATCAATGCTGCGATCAAGGCAGCTGCGGACGGTAAGCTGAAGGGTGTTCTCGGTTACACGGAAGAAAAGCTTGTTTCCATGGACTTCAACCATGACAGCCACTCTTCCGTCTTCCACATGGACCAGACCAAGGTTATGGACGGCACTTTTGTGCGCATCCTGACCTGGTACGACAACGAGTGGGGCTTCTCCAACCGCATGGCCGACACGGCCGTTGCCATGGCGAAACTCATCTAACCAGATGATCTGGTTGACCAGACAATCAGTCTGACGTCAGGCGGGTGCAGCAGCGTTGCATCCGCCTTTTCTTTGTTTGGTACTGAGGCAGTTGCATGACAATTGCGATCATAATTTGTGTCGTTGTGATGCTTGGGCTCGGCTTTTGTTGGCTGGAGCGCTCAAAGGAAAGAAATGGGCAGCGCAGTCACCGGCATTGGCAGCCTGACGTTGACCAACAAAAGGCCGAAACGATCAAGAACCTCGAAAATCCACCAGATCGCTAGGCCATCTTATTCCAACTTCTGGAGACCACGTGCTCGAACTACTAACCGTTATCTCACTGACGATCGTCGTCGCAATTGTCCCGGGGCCTGACTTCGCGGTCGTTTTGCGAAACGCCCTGATCGGCGGCAGACTGGCCGGCATCATGACCGCGCTTGGCATCGCATTGGCACTGGGTGTTCATGTCTCCTACGCGCTTGCAGGCATCGGCCTGATCGTGTCCCAGTCAATACTGCTATTCAATGCACTCAAGCTGCTCGGTGCTGCCTATCTGATCTTTCTTGGGGTGACCATGTACCGGACAGCCTCAAGGGACATGCCCGGCAGTAACGGCCTCTCCGGCATGCCGCCTCTCAAGGCATTGCGTTGGGGCTTCTTCACAAATGTGACCAATCCGAAGGCCACGATGTTTGCACTGAGTGTCTTCCTGCAGGTGACTTCACCCATGACCCCGCTCTGGACGCAAATCGGCTATGGCATGATCATGGCGGGCGGCGTCTTTTTGTGGTTTGTTCTGGTCACGCTGTTCTTCACGCTGCCATCCGTGCGGTTTCAATTCATGCGCGCCAAGCTTTGGCTGGAGCGCTCCTTCGGCGTGCTGCTGACCTTGTTCGGTATTGGCATCGCCGTGTCCACCAATTCCACCCGTCCCTGACAACAGGTGTTCCCATGGCTTTCAATACACTCGACAATATCAACGACATTACCGGAAAACGGGTTCTCGTCCGTGTAGATCTGAATGTGCCGATGGACGGCGGCAAAGTCACAGACACCACACGTATTGAACGTGTTCTGCCGACAATCCGCGAACTCTCTGAAAAGGGCGCAAAGGTCGTGCTGCTGGCTCATTTCGGCCGCCCGAAAGGCGAGCGGGTGGCATCCATGTCGCTTGCACCGGTTGCACCCGCAGTCTCCAGTCTGCTCGGCAAAACGGTCGGCTTTGCGGATGATTGCATCGGCCCGGCCGCATCTGACGCCGTATCCGCAATGTCAAATGGTGATGTCCTGCTTCTTGAAAACACGCGTTTTCACAAGGGCGAGGAAAAGAACGACCCGTCTTTCGCAGAGGCCCTGGCGTCAAATGGCGACCTCTACGTGAACGATGCGTTCTCCGCAGCACACCGTGCCCACGGCTCCACAGAAGGCATTGCCAAACTGTTGCCGGCTTACGCGGGACGGACAATGCAGGCGGAACTTGAAGCGCTCAGCTCTGCGCTCGGCGACCCTAAACGGCCGGTCCTAGCCGTTGTCGGCGGTGCGAAAGTGTCTTCAAAGATTGATCTTCTGGAGAACCTCGTCTCCAAAGTCGACATGCTGGTGATCGGTGGCGGCATGGCCAACACGTTCCTCGCAGCCAAGGGCGTCAATGTTGGGAAATCACTCTGCGAGCACGACCTTGCCGATACGGCCAAGAGGATCATGTCAGCTGCGGAAGCAGCCAGTTGCGAAATCGTCCTGCCGGCGGATGCAGTGGTCGCGCGGGAATTCAAGGCTGGCGCTGAAAACGAAACCGTTTCATTGGATGCGATACCTGCAGACGGCATGATCCTTGATGTCGGTGTGGCATCGATCGAAACCGTCGCATCCAAGATCGATACGGCCAAAACGCTGGTTTGGAACGGTCCGCTCGGTGCGTTTGAGATTGAACCTTTCGATACGGCAACAGTTGCTGCAGCAAGGCATGCCGCCGCCAACACCAAGGCCGGCAAGCTCAATTCGGTTGCTGGTGGTGGCGACACGGTCGCAGCTCTCAATCATGCTGGTGCGGCCGATGATTTTTCCTATGTCTCGACAGCAGGAGGTGCCTTCCTTGAGTGGCTGGAAGGCAAGGAACTTCCCGGCGTCAAAGCGCTTGAAGCCTAACTGACAAGATCAGCAGGAGAACCGTCATGCAGCGAAGTTTCACAAACATCCTGACGGAGGAGGTTGCCGTGACAGCAGCCTTCTATCAGGAGATTCTAGGCTTCGAACCGCGATTTTCCGCGGACTGGTTCGTCAATCTTGCCGACCCGAATAACCCGGCCCTGGAACTTGGTATCCTCAAGCAATCAAGCGAGATTGTTCCGGCAAGGGCCCAGCGGGCCCCTGCCGGAGTAATCCTGACATTTGTCGTTGATGATTGTGATGCCGTCTATGAAAAGGCGCTCGCGCAAAATGCAAACATCGTCGAAGCTCCCCGGGAAATGCCTTATGGCCAGCGGCGCATGATCCTGCGTGATCCGGCAGGTACATTCGTTGATATCAGTTCCCCGAGCACATGATCGAAGCTGATACAGGTCCGGCAGCAAATTTATTTTTATTTCCAAATTAAATACGGGAGTGAAATTTCTGCCATGTCTTTGTATTTAAATTGATTTAACCGATAAGGCCCTCTTTCAACGCCGGAAAATCTTGATAGAAACACCGATGATTGACGCACCGCAACACCGGCAACGCGAATACTTGTTATGGTAAGGCTCGTTTCGCAGACACCGGATCAGGGGAGACTTTAATGGCACGTATCACCCTTCGCCAGCTGTTGGACCACGCAGCGGAAAACGACTACGGCGTTCCCGCATTCAACATCAACAATATGGAGCAGGCGCTGGCGATCATGGCTGCGGCCGATCAGACAGACGCTCCGGTGATCATTCAGGCCTCCCGCGGCGCACGTGCATATGCACATGACGTCATGCTGAAACACATGATGGATGCCGTTGTGGAGATTTATCCGCACATCCCAGTCTGCGTCCATCTGGACCATGGCAACGCACCGCAAACTTGCATGAGCGCCATCCAGGCCGGCTTCACATCCGTGATGATGGATGGCTCGCTTGAAGCGGATGGCAAAACCCCTGCCAGCTGGGACTACAATGTCGGCGTCACCAAAACGGTGACTGACATGGCTCATCTTGGCGGTATTTCCGTTGAGGGCGAACTGGGTGTCCTCGGATCACTCGAAACCGGCATGGGCGACAAGGAAGACGGCCACGGCGCGGAAGGCAAACTGAGCCAGGATCAACTGCTGACCGACCCTGAGGAAGCTGTAAAGTTCGTCAAGGAAACCAAGGTCGACGCGCTCGCGATCGCAATGGGCACAAGCCACGGCGCTTATAAGTTCACGCGTCAGCCTGACGGGGAAATCCTGGCGATGAACGTTATCGAGGAGATTCACCGCCGCCTTCCGGACACCCATCTCGTGATGCACGGGTCATCGTCCGTCCCGCAGGATCTCCAGGACATCATCAACCAATATGGTGGTGAAATGCCCCAGACTTGGGGTGTCCCCGTCGAGGAAATCCAGCGCGGCATCAAGAACGGCGTGCGCAAGGTCAACATCGACACCGACAACCGGATGGCGATTACCGGCCAAATCCGTCGCGTTTTTGCCGAAAACCCGTCCGAGTTTGATCCGCGCAAATACCTGAAGCCTGCGCGCGATGCGATGCAGAAGCTTTGCATCCAGCGGCTGGAAGCGTTCAACACGGCTGGTCAGGCATCCAAGATCAAGAAAATCATTACCCTGGCCGATATGGCTGCCCGCTACCAGTCCGGCAGCCTCGATCCAAAAACGGACTGACATCCCGTATCCCGGGACGTCAATTCATTCACTTTCTCGAAAGAGGGGCCTTGCGTCCCTCTTTTGCCGTCTTTAGGGACAAGAACCCGATTTGTGATTGAACAGGACCTGACCACCGTGAACCGCCCGCGCCTATTTCTCGTTACGCCGCCGGAATTCGATCTGGCCGAACTGACAGGCAAACTCGATCAGGCCTTTGCAGGTGGTGATATCGCCTGTGTGCTCATCTATATGCCTGGCGCAAACACAAAGGATCTGCAAACAACAGCTGAAACGCTCGTTCCCATTATTCAAAAGGGAGGAGCTGCGGCGATCGTCTATCGCGACACACAGGCAGCCGGCCGGTCCGGTGCCGATGGCGTCCACGTCGACACATCTCTGGATGACCTGAAACTCGCCGTTGAGAGCTTCCAGCCCGAGCGTATTGTCGGAACGGGAGGCACAAAGCTCAAGCACGATGCCATGGAATGGGCGGAAACCGGCGTAGACTATCTCTTCTTCGGCAAACTGGATTTGGCCGAAAAGGAAAATGCACATGCCAAGACGCTTTCTTCCGCCTCCTGGTGGGCCGAGCTTTTCGAAACACCCTGTGTCGCACTTGCAGGAAACTCCATGGAGACCTTGGCCGAGGTCGCGGCAACAGGAGCCGACTTTGTTGCGGTCAAGGATGTCATTTGGCAGTCTGATCGAGACACATCCGACCTGATTGCCGAGGCAAACAAAATATTGGACGCTCATCCATTTCCCGATATCGATCAGACTTAAAAAAGCCGGAGCCGGATCTATGCCGTTAGTTGGGACAAATCTTAGCTTGAGAAGCTGGACCGGGATCCTGGTGCTGAGTGGTATCTTGACGGGTTTTTCATCTGTCGCATCATGGTCTGAAGCCCTGGCAAAAGAGACGGGAGAAAAGGAAACTGAAGAAAACCAGCCGGCCGAAAACGATCCGGACAAACCGCTTCCGGTTTTGATCGATGTGACCACCGCCGACAAGACCCTTTTGAGCATCGTCGATGCAGGGCCGCCCAAGCTGTCCGAGGACGAAACCGCGGACGCAACCACAGCTTATGCGGCTTTTCAACGAGGTTGGTTTTTGACAGCGCTCGGCCTGGCGACACCGCTTGCCGAAGGCGGAGACCAGTCCGCCCAGGCATTGCTGGGCGTGCTGCATGAGGCAGGCCTCGGGATCAAGCAGGACAAAACCAAGGCTGCTGACTGGTACCGTCTTGCTGCGGACAAGGGCGACAACGGCTCAGCGATGCAACTCGCCCAGTTCTATCTGTTGGGAGATGGCGTCGACGTCGACAAGAAGAAGGCGGCCGATCTCTTTGAACAGGCAGCCAATGCGGGCAACGCTTCGGCACTCTACAATCTCGCGCTGCTTTATCAGGAAGGCGAAGGCCGCCCCTTCAACGAACAAAGGGCGAGAGAACTCCTGGAAGAAGCAGCTCAACTGAACGATCCGGAAGCTCAATATGCCCTCGCCCTTTCCTATCTTGAAGCCCAGAGCGGCCTGAACGATCCGGGCCAAGGCGCTTTCTGGATGGGCAGGGCAGCACGGCGTGGGCACACATCAGCGCAGGTCTATTACGGTATCCTGCGCTTTCAGGGAAAGGGCGTTGATCCGGACGAAGCAGAAGCTTCTGACTGGTTCGAACGCGCAGCCACGTCAGGCAACCCGGTCGCAATGAACAGGCTTGCACGCATCTACGCCTTCGGAAGAGGCCGGGAACAGGATTTCGCCGCGGCCGCTGGCTGGCACCTCATTGCCCGCACGCTTGGCGTTTCTGATCTCAATCTCGATCAGATCGTCGACAGTCTGGACGAAACAACCATGGAAAACGCTCGCAAGCTGGCAGAACAGTATTCAGCAACGTTGATGGCACCGTCCGAAGATCCGGCAGCCGAAACACCTTAACGCCTTTTGCCCTCGAAACTTCACGGTGCAAAGGCCCTCGCTGAACCAAAATTGCCTTTTTTCCTTGAAACCTGCGCACTTTTGTGGTGGACAGGCGCCAGCAATTTTCGGTGCCCCAGCGTCCGCTGTTCCATGCGCCGTTCCAGATCCAAACAAATCAACAAGTCGGTCGTTCCATGAAAATCAACGGAAACGAAATCAAGCCCGGTAACGTGCTGCAGCATCAAGATACGCTTTGGGCCGTTGTCAAGGTTCAGCACGTCAAGCCAGGCAAGGGCGGTGCTTTCGCCCAGGTCGAAATGAAAAACTTGCTCGATGGCCGGAAGCTGAACGAGCGTTTCCGCTCTGAAGACAAGGTCGAGCGCGTCCGTCTGGAACAAAAGGATTTCCAGTACCTTTATACCCAGGACGACATGCTGATCTTCATGGATACCGAAACCTACGAGCAGCTTGAACTGCAATCGGAATTCGTCGGAGATCGCGCAGCCTTCCTTCAGGACGGCATGATGGTCACCGTCGAACTGCATGAAGACCGTCCGATCGGTATCACTCTGCCGCAACATGTGACCCTGGAAATCAGCGAAGCCGATGCCGTCGTCAAGGGACAGACCCAGTCCTCGTCCTATAAACCGGCACTCATGGAAAACGGCGTCCGCGTCATGGTCCCGCCTTTCATTACGGCTGGTGAAAAAATCATCGTCGATACGGGCACGCTGGAATACGTCCGTCGCGCTGATTGAGCCACCTTATTTGGCAATTTCCTTTGGCGTGTCCGGACCCGTCCGGGCGGCGCCCAACAAAAAGTGATAATTCATGGCCCGCACAGCTCTCCTCAATGTCATGACCCAAGCCGCGATCAAGGCAGGGCGTTCCCTGGTCCGTGATTTCGGTGAAGTGGAAAACCTTCAGGTCTCCCGCAAAGGCCCGGGAGACTTTGTCTCTGCTGCAGATCGCCGTGCTGAGGAAATCGTTCGCGGAGAGCTGACAAAAGCCCGCCCGACTTTCGGCCTGGTGATGGAAGAAAGCGGCGAAGTTGACGGCTCGGACGGTCAGCATCGTTGGCACATTGACCCGCTCGACGGCACCACCAACTTTCTTCATGGCATTCCGATCTTCTCGACTTCTATTGCGCTTGAGCGCGCGGGAGAGATCGTCGCCGGGGTGATCTTCAACCCCGTCATGGACGAGCTTTACACAGCCGAACGCGGGCGGGGTGCCTTTCTGAACGATCGCCGACTGCGCGTTGCCGGTCGGACCGATCTGAATGACATGGTGTTCGGCACGGGATTGCCGTTCATCGGCATGGGCGACCACGGCCGCTCCCTGCGCGAACTCAGATATGTTATGCCGGAAGTGGCGGGCATCAGGCGTTTCGGTGCAGCATCGCTTGATCTGGCCTGGACTGCGTCCGGCCGCCTCGACGGTTACTGGGAGCGAAATCTCAATTCCTGGGACATTGCCGCGGGCATCCTCATGGTGCGCGAGGCCGGCGGTTTCGTCAGCGATCTGTCCGGCAAGCCGAAGATGCTGGAAAGCGGCGATATTGTTGTCGGCAACGAAGATGCCCACAAACAGCTGCTGCGTCTTTTGAAGAAGGCCGAAGCTCCTGCGCAGGACTGATCTTCCTGAAAACCAGCAACATGCTTCACCGGCGCACCTGTTTCAGAGCGCCGGTTTTTGAGCTTTCCAGACTTTATTAAGGTTTCAGTCACGATTCACGGTTCCCAAGCCCTTAAAAATCACGCTATCAATTAGTTACATCCAATTCAGGTATTTGATTGCGCAATATGGCCCGTGAATTTGATCCCTACAGCCTGTCCAGCCCAAGGGCCTATCTGACCTTCATGATCATCTTTCTGGTGATCGTTGCCTTCATCGCTTTCATCCTGTTTCCCCAGATATCAACCGCCTTCATGAGCAACCCCGGACTGAACGGGCTGATTGTTCTGGTTGGCGTCTTCGGCATCTTGCTCCTGTTCGGACGCGTCATTCGCCTTTTCCCGGAGATCTCGTGGGTCAACAGTTTTCGGATTGGCGATCCTGCCCTCGAGACACGCTCACCTGTGCTTCTGGCACCTATGGCAGCCCTTCTCGGCAACAAGGCCGGTGATATGGCGCTGACGCCGACAACGGCGCGGTCCATCCTGGACTCCATCGGCATGCGATTGGAAGAGTCGCGGGAAATGTCGCGCTACTTGACCGGGCTTCTGGTGTTTTTGGGTCTGCTTGGCACGTTCTGGGGCCTGCTCCAGACCGTGAGTTCGGTCGGCGCTACCATCCAATCGCTGGATGTCGGCTCAGGCGATGCCAATGTGATATTCGAAGACCTCAAGGCCGGGCTGGAAGCACCGCTCTCCGGCATGGGCACCGCGTTTTCATCATCCCTTTTCGGTTTGACCGGATCGCTGGTTCTCGGCTTTCTTGATCTTCAGGCCGGACAGGCACAGAACCGGTTCTACAACGAACTGGAAGACTGGCTCTCCACGGTCACCGATATCGACCCGGAAGAAGGGCTGTTCAACACAACCGATTCTCCAGGTGTTGAACAGATTCAGTCATCGATCACAGCACTCCAGAAAACTGTCGAGGATGGCGGCAGCAAGAATGCTGCGCAGGCGATGGCGAATTTAGCGGAAGGCATTCAGGGCCTTGTCAAACATGTGCGTTCCGAACAGCAGATGATGCGCGACTGGGCCGAGCAGCAGGGCGAACAGCAAAAGCGCATAGAGAGCCTCCTCTCGTCAATTGCCGCGGCCTTCGACCGCGCCAAGGAATAACGGGAGCACTTCGGAAATGGCCGGACTGGCAGGACTGAGAGCGCGCCGCCGGGCACAGTCTACGGACTACTGGCCGGGCTTCGTTGATGCCATGGCGACGCTTCTGCTTGTGATCATCTTCCTGTTGTCGATCTTCATGATCGCGCAGTTTTTCCTGTCGCAGCAACTGTCCGGACGGGACACTGTGCTGAACAGGCTCAATGCCCAAATCAGCGAATTGACCGAATTGTTGGCACTGGAACGCGCCAGCTCCGGTGAGCTTGAGGACACCATCCTCGGGCTGCAAGCCAGCCTTTCGGATGCTGAAGCTGAGCAGTCCCGACTGCTCGGCCTCCTGGAAAGCAGTTCGGGCGCAGCAGACGCTGCCGGTGGCCGCGCAACTCGTCTTGAAAACCTCCTCGACGATGAACGTCAGGTCAGTCAGGAAGCTTTGGCACAGGTCGAACTGCTGAACCAGCAAATTGCCGCCTTGCGCCGTCAGATTGCAGCTGCGAACGCAGCTCTTGAAGCCTCCGAGGCCAAGGAAGCCGACAGCCAGGCGAAGATCGCCAGCCTCGGCCGCCGGCTCAACGCGGCTCTTGTGCAACGCGTTCAGGAATTGTCGCGCTATCGCTCCGATTTCTTCGGTCGCCTGCGCGAGATCCTGTCGCAGCGCTCCGATATTTCGGTTGTCGGCGACCGTTTCGTGTTCCAGTCCGAAGTCTTGTTCGACAGTGGACAAGAAGACATCAACCCTGATGGTGAACAGGAGCTCGACAAGCTGGCAGAGGCGATCCAGGAACTGAGCGCGCAAATACCCGACGAAATCAATTGGGTTCTGCGTGTTGATGGCCACACCGATGCACGGCCACTTTCCGGAACCGGCAGGCTTCGCAATAACTGGGAACTCTCTGCTGCGCGTGCAATCTCCGTCGTGCGCTATCTCATCGAAAAGGGCGTTGATCCCAAACGGCTGGTCGCTGCCGGCTTCGGAGAATTCCAGCCATTGGAAGCGGGAGAGACACCAGACGCCCTTGCCAAGAACCGACGGATTGAGCTGAAGCTAACCGAACGCTAAGTGACCGGTTGCACCTGTTCATCGGATGCGAGCGAGTTCCGAGCTCACTCTCGGAAAGCGGTCGGCAAGTTCGGTATCATTGAATTCCACAAGATCCACATTGGGCACTTTGACTGCTTTGCGGGAAAGCGCTTTTCCCTGCCGCATCTCAAAGGCCTGCATTGGTGCCATCCGCAGATCCATCGCACTGCCGGCTTTTCCTTGAAAGCGGGAGACCGGAAAAGCATCGGGGTCGGTCAGGACGGCCTCGAATACATCACGGCCTTGCAGGAGCAACCAAGACCTGAAGCCTTCAAAGTCATCATCCGAGCAACCGTCATTCAAAAGGTAAGCAAGCGCCCAGACGTCTTCACGGTACGCCAGGGCACACTTTTCCTGTAGCAAAGTGTCGAAAGACTTGATCGACGTCGCCTTGAACCCGGCCAAGCGCTCTACGAGCTGTTCGACCTGTCCGCCCAGGCCGTCGGCGTCGGCAAGCCCGACGATTTCCCAGAAGACATCTTCATCGATTTTTCTTGGATCGACCTTGCCGCTTGGACCGCGGCGTTCTTCTGCCGCAACTTCGTCGCGCTCTGACGCAAGGCGTTCAAATTGGGCAGGACTTGCCCCTGCCCGCTCAAAACATTCCTTCGCCGTGTCCATCATGGCCAGAAGGTCGGCCTTGTATTCAGGAACTCGCCCTGTCCAACGGTCCCAGTCAACGCGTTGCTCAGCTTCACTTTCGTTCAGATGGGGCGCTTTCTTGAAGCCACGGTTTCGCGCAGCAATCAGCTCCCAATAGTGCTGCTTGATCAAAGCCAGATAGTGTCGCCAGATCCGAATTGCCCGCTGGCCCTGCCCGGCAGATATGAGCTTCTCCAGATCGGAACGCATATCCGCATGAGGCCAGCTGAATGCGATCTCAAATGTGTAACAGTAATGCGTTTCAATCTCTTCAAAGAGCTCACGTGCAAAAAATGCGTCGATCAAACGCCGCTCGGCGTCTTTGATATAAAGGTCAAAAAGAGACTTACCTTCTTGCCGCTGCAACTGTCCCTGATGGGTCAGTTCGACGACACGTTCCATAAGACGCTCGCAATCCCTCGACACGTTGTCGAAACGCGGACGAAACATCACGTCGCCTGCGATTACAATCTCGTTCGTCATTTGCGGGCCACTCTCGATCAACAGAAAGGCTGTTCTACTGGGCGGCAGATTGCATCCAGCTTTCTTAATTTGCCGTTGCGGTTCGTATCTGAGCCGGGGCAGTAGAGCGGATGACATCCATCTTCAGATGGATTGCTACCGACTTCCTTCCCGGCTAGCTTTTTTCAGGGGATCTCGCTGCAGCGATGACCGCTGCCCGTGAAGGCAGGTTTAAGTGCTTTAAAATGGCATGGACATGGTCTTTTACGGTGGCGGGGCTGATGGAGAGATTTCTCGCAATTTCTTTATTGGACTGACCACAAACCAATAGAGCGGCGACGTCACGCTGACGGGGTGTCAATGGAGCGAAGAGATCGCTCTCGGGCACCGAGTAACCGAGAGTGACAAGTGGCGCACCGATCTGGCGACTGGCCTCCAGGTCAATTTTAAGGTTGGTCCCTTCTCTGGCCAAGGGCGCAAGCGCTGCAATCACACTTGAGGGAACAGGACGCTGGGGATCCCGGTTCAAACTTTCAAGCGCCTCGGAAAGGGCGGCAAGCACATTCGGATCAACAGACATATGGGACACTTCCATGAATGACATGCCTCTAGAGATCACAAACTTTTTCCTGGCAATGCAAGCCGGTCCGTCCGGGCAGGCACAACTGGGAGAGCTTTTTGCCGATAATGCAGAATACTCCGAACCCTTTTCCGGCCAAGATGGACCTCATCGTGGACGCGAGGCGATCCTTGCCGCTTTTGCAGCAAGCAGGACCGACGACTTCGACGATGCCGTGATAAATTTGGGTGCGGTCGAAGTCTCCGGCTCAACCATTACAGTTAAATGGACCTGTTATTCCAAGGCCATTCCCGGAGGCAGCGGCAGCGGCACGAATGTCTTTGTTCTGCAGAACGGCAAGATCATCTCGCTGAAGACAACACTTGATTTGGGATGATGCCATGAAGAACCCGGATGTGGACGCATGGCTGAGAGCCTATGACAACCCGATGAAACCCGTTCTTGAGGCAACCCGTGAACTTATTCTGCGTGCGGATGCGCGGATTGGTGAAACCATAAAATGGCAAGCGCCGACATTTGAATACAAAGGCAACCTGGCAAGTTTCTTCCCGAAGGCGAAAAAACATGTGTCGCTTATGTTTCACAAAGGCGCCCTGATACCAGGTGCCTTTCCGAACCTGGAAGGCGATGGCAAAGAAGCCCGCTCCTTCAAGATCGCCAGTCTGGATGATCTTGCCCAGAAAGAAACAGAGCTACGGTCTATCGTGAAAGCCTGGTGCGATTTGCGGGATGAAGCATAGGCGGATTCTCAACCTGCTTGACTTTTGCTTATCGCCAAGGCCTTTCAGATGGCATGCAGATCCTGAAGAACCACTGGCAGCTGATATTGATCATGGTGGTGCTGTTCCTGCTGTGGAACACACCTCTCGTCATTCCGCTTAAAATCCTGATTGTGTTCCTGCACGAGCTGTCTCATGCCATTGCTGCCATCCTGACCGGAGGCACGGTGCTCGACCTCTCATTGTCGCCAAACCAGGGCGGGCATGTGATCTCGAGTGGCGGCAGCAGGCTCATAATCTTGTCTGCCGGATATCTTGGCTCGCTGATCCTGGGTGCCGGACTTTTGATGCTCGCGCTGCGCACCGATTTCGATCGTCAAATCCTGGCACTGTTCGGCGTCGTCATGCTTCTGGTCACATTGCTCTACATCCGTGACTGGTTCCCGTTGCTCTTTTGCACGGTCACGGGACTTGGAATGCTCGCAATCGCTCGATTTTTAAGCCTCGAAATCAACGACATGGTGCTTCGGGTCATCGGCTTGTCGAGCATCTTTTACGTCCCCTACGACATATTCGACGACACAATCCGAAGATCAGGATTGCGTTCAGATGCCTATATGCTGTCAGAGGAGTTCGGCCTGCCAACCGTGTTCTGGGGCGGTCTTTGGCTGGTTTTGAGCCTGGTTGTTATCTTCTATTGCATGCGATTTGCGATCGGCGAGAACAGCAACATCCAAATCGGCCGCGTCAAGCGCAACAAAGCCTCTTGAAACAGCACTCGTGGCTGGGGTAAGGGCAAAACCTACGGCAAGGTAGCGGCCTGATAACGGCGACAATGGTCGATTGCCAGGCAAAAAAAAACCGCCGGCTGCAAACAGCCGACGGTTCTGATCGAGCGAGCGAGGAACCGATTACTTGGTCTCTTCGCCTTCAGTTTCTTCGCCTTCAGCTACATCATCGTCAGTTTCAGCCGTCGCGTCTTCGCTTGCAGGCGCATCGCCCTCTTCGCCGACTTCACTCTCATCGCTCTTCAGTGAACCGAGATTCGCAAAGACGGCGTCCGCATCGATTTCTTCTTCTTCCTCACGTTTGACCGGTTGGCTCGGGTCAAAGGAGAATGCGGCAGCGATTGCGTCTTCATTGGTCGTTTCTTCGACCGGCATCAACCTTTCGACCGGCTCACCAGCCATCGGCTGCGGAGCATTCTTGGCTCCCTTCTCAACTTCCATATCCAGCTCCAGCTGGCTGCACAGGCCGAGTGTCACAGGATCAGACGGTGTCAGGTTGGCGGAATTCCAATGCGTCCGGTCGCGAATTGCGGCAATAGTCGGTTTGGTGGTGCCAACCAGGCGCATGATCTGCGCATCTTTCAGTTCCGGATGATTGCGCACAAGCCAGAGGATTGCATTCGGACGGTCCTGGCGCCGTGAAACAGGCGTATAACGTGGCCCTTTGCGCTTTGATTCCGGCACGACCACTTTCGACCCCTGAAGCTTCAGCTGGTAGTTCGGGTCGTTCTGGGCTTTTTCAACCTCTTCACGGCTCAACTGTCCGGTCAGGATCGGATCAAGGCCCTTGATGCCCTGGGCGGCTTCTCCGTCGGCAATCGCTTTCACTTCGAGCGGATGCAGTTTGCAGAAGGACGCAATCTGCGTGAAGCTCAACGCGGTGTTGTCCACGAGCCAGACGGCGGTTGCCTTTGGCATAAGCGGCGTGTTCGCCATCGGGTAAATTCCTCTCATCGGCTCCCTCGCCCGGCGGGGCGAAAAAGCAGTGTTCCATTTATCTTTAATGGGAAGTGGGCGGAATATAGTGAAAACGCGGGGGAAACGCAAATAGGAAGGCAATCTTTGCGTCTTCCCGATCCTGCGGGACTATCACACGTCCATCGTCAGAACGATTTTGCCAATGTGCCCAGAGCTTTCCATGCGCCGATGCGCATCGGCTGCCTGGTCAAGTGGAAACGTGGAATCCATAATCGGCTTGATATTTCCCGATTCGAGCATCGGCCAGACCCTCGTCTTGAGGTTCTCGGCAATCGCCGATTTAAAAGCATCGCTGCGAGGTCGCAAAGTTGATCCCGTGTGTGTCAACCGCTTGACCATCAGACGGGAGAAATTCACCTTCTCTGAAAGTCCATTCAATGTGGCGATCTGGCATATCCGTCCCTCGACTGCGGCGGCTTTCCAGTTTCTCTCAACATAGTCGCCGCCAACCATGTCGAGGATCACATTCACCCCCTCACCATTCGTGATCTCAAGGATCGCCTTTTCAAAGGCTTGCTCCCGATAGACGATTGCGTGGTCAGCGCCCAAAGCACGAACGGCTTCTGCCTTTTCTTCCGATCCGACAGTCGTGAAGACTTCGGCACCGAACGCCTTTGCCAATTGAATGGCGGTTGTTCCGATACCGGATGTTCCGCCATGGACAAGAAACCTTTCACCACTGGCCAATCCGCATCGATCGAACACGTTCGACCAAACAGTGAAGAAGGTTTCCGGAAGGGCCGCAGCTTCGATCATTGACAGTCCCCGGGGGACTGCAAGCGCGTGACCTGCAGGCACTTTGCAGTAGGCGGCATATCCACCTCCAGGCGCAAGCGCTGTTACCATATCGCCAATCTTGTGACCGTTAGCGCTTTCTCCGCACGCAACAATCTCTCCCGACACTTCAAGGCCAGGCAGATCCGAGGCCCCTTTAGGTGGTGGATAGGCCCCCACTCGCTGGAGGACATCGGGCCGATTCACGCCGGCAGCATGCACACGGATCAGAACTTCGCCGACACCCGGCTCCGGAACGGGACGCTCCTCAAGCTGCAATACGTCCGGACCGCCTGCTTCCGAAATTGCAACAACAGACATGCTAACCGGCAATTTTTGCATGAAGATCGTTCCTTCTGGTTCATTTTGGGACTGGTCCACTGCTCGATGGCCGGACTATGGTAACTTGGCAATCGGCCGATTTGAACGTATCCAACTTTTTTGAACCGGTCCTTGTCGTTCCTGCGTCTCACATTCCGGGGAAGGAAACAATGAGCCTATTTGACGAAGATGTCCCCAAAAAACCTGAGGCCGACCCCATCACCGTGGGCGAGGATATTTCACGTCATTCGGAAAACGATCTTAATGAGCGGATAGAGGCCTTACGGGAAGAAATTAACCGTACGCAGAAAGAACTCGAACAACGAGGTACTATTCGCGATGCGGCGAACTCGTTCTTTCAGAAATAGCCTTGGCATTTATTACAGTCTTTGAACTAAATCTGACAACTAGACGATTAACAAGGTAAATCAGCTAGGTAAAAATTTACTCGTTTACCTCTTATTAATCTTTCCAAAGTATAAATTTGTATATCCAGTCATCTGGATGTGAGTGGCTCCTGTCCACTCTGTTTGACGCCTCCCTGTTAAAGACTTCAGAGCCGCAACCGTGCGGCTCTTTTTTTTTAGGCCACGCTCATGGTATCCTCATACCGTTCTGGTTAAGGGCCACATTTGAGCGAGTTTGGCATGGGGATTGCTCAGTAGTTGGTACGAAGACCTGCATCGTTCCAAAAAGGGACACCTGCCCCGAAATGACATGTTTCGGGACAAGCAATGATAAAAATGCAAGTCGAACCGGAAGAGTAACTGAGGCGTAGCAATCCTATGACGGAAGACATCAAAACAGCCGAAGAAGCGATTGGCACCGTACACATCGCTCATCATCTTGCCAGTTCTGACAATTTCCAGACCCTGTTTCAGGAAGGCATGTCACTGGTTGAAGAGACCGCCATGTATTTGGATGGCTCCGGCCGCGAGGAAGCCAAGGAGTTGCCCCGTCCGGCATCATTGGCCTACGCAACGGAATCCATGCGCCTGACAACGCGTCTGATGCAGCTTGCATCCTGGCTTTTGCTCCAAAGAGCTGTGAACGAGGGCGAAATGTCTCGCGAACAGGCTGGCAGCGAAAAGAACAAGGTGCGGCTGGACAAGCTCAGCAGCGCAACCGGCGGACCGTCCTGGGACGAACTTCCCGAAACTTTGCGCGACCTGGTCGGTCGCTCGACACGCCTGCAGGAACGCGTTGTGCACCTGGACAAGATGCTCTACCGCGGCGGTGACGAACCGCAGACCGAGGAAGCCAACAACGACAACCCGGTCGCCTCGCAAATCAACCAGCTGCACGCGGCATTCGGAAATCTCGGCTAAGCGATCTTCGACCTATGAACACGAAGAGCCGCCAATTGGCGGCTTTTTTTGTCACCCGCTCGATCCATGGGGAGCGAAGCACACTCAGCAGCCGAAAGTTTGCTAGCGTCTTTTGCCAGAGACCTCAGCGCCGACCAGTAATCATGAGCGATCAATCAGACGTCCTATAACTTCCAGCAAGGCGGCCTTGATGTCGCTTTGCGACACATCGCTGGTTCCAACCGCACTTTGTCCCGCTCTTTCGATCAGATCGAGAACGAGGCCTGCTGTTGCGGTCCGTTTTGAATAATGGTCGGGTACATGTCCTTCAAGCGCATCGATCAATCGCTTTCTCGTGCCCGAAAACACTTTGCCGATATCCGGATTTCTGAAGATCTCCGCAACGATTTCCGCGCTCAGAGCTGCATTTGCCGGCGAGGAAGAGACTGCGAAATAGGCTTCCGCAAACTCGATCAAAGCAGCGCTATCGCTAACCGGGGCACTCTCCAGACGACTTAGCAGTGGTTCCATATCCGCAGCTTCTATCTCGGAGATGGCTGCAATGATTTCATGCTTTCCCTTGAAATGGTTGTAGAGGTTTCCAAGGCTTATCTCAGCCTGGCCAGCTATGTCGCGCATGCCCGTCTGATGGAACCCCTTGAGGATGAAAAGTGTCGCAGCTGCCTCGATGATCAGACGGCGTCGACGCGCTGTCTTTTCCTCGCGAGGGGACAGTTCCGGTTTCTTTTCCATCATCTGCACTACCGTGGACTGTTGATGTTTCTGCGTTGAAGCTACCTGCAGTTCTCATTTCAGGTTTTGAGCGCACTTGCAATTCAGGCAACATGATAATATTTAAACGAACGAACGTTCGTTTTTATAGAGGTTTGTGATGTTTGATAATATCGAGTTGCGATTGTCCGTTGTGGATCCGGTTTTCTCCGTCATCGAAATGATCGGTCTTGTCTTCCTCCTGATGCTGGTTTCCGAGGCAGCGTGGGATGTCTTTTCCGGATACAGAAAGTCCTTGAAAGAAACCGGCGCAAACATTTTCATTTCGATCGTCAACAGTGTTCTGGAGCGATTGGCGTTTGGCGCAATATTCGTTGTCGGCATCTTTGCGTCAGAGAAACTTGCCGTTTCGGAGGTGTCCCTGTCCTGGTGGTCCTGGCTTTTGGCAGTGCTACTGGCCGATCTGACATATTATTGGATGCACCGATTTGAACATCGCGTTCGCCTGCTGTGGACCTATCACAGCGTTCACCACTCTTCGCCTGAATTCAACTTCAGCACTGCGTTGCGTTTGGCCTGGGTCGAGGCCTTGTTCACCTGGATTTTCTTTGTTCCCATGGTAGTCATAGGATTTGATCCCGCGCAGGTGATTGGCGCTTTGGCTGTCGTGATTGCCTATCAATCCTGGATCCACACTGAAAAACTCGGAAAGGTTCGAATTCTCGACGCGGTGCTCAACACCCCCTCGAACCATCGCGTCCATCATGGCCGCAACCGGATCTATCTTGATAAGAACTTCGGCGGGATCCTGATCATCTGGGACAAGCTGTTCGGCACCTATGCACCAGAAACAGAAGAAGTCCTTTTCGGAATTACCAAACCTGTCGGCTCGTCAAATCCCTTTGTGATCAATTTCAGTGAAACTGCGCTTATGCTGAAGGAGGTTTTCCGACCAGGCCCGATGAAATTGCGGCTTGGAAGAATTTTCATGCCTCCTGGCTGGTCTGACAACGCCAAACCAAGGCGCAATAAAACCTCTGAAGATCAACAGGCAGCTCGTCGTAAACTCAATTGAGATCCGTGCGAATTGGGAGAACCAATTTGGCAGCGCGCGTGTTCCCGGTTCGACAGCACAATTAGCTGCAGACTTTCTTGCAGACAGAAACGGACCGCAAGACCAAACCGCCGGGCATCCGAAGAGATACCTTTTCAAGGCACAAAAAAACCCGGCAAGAGCCGGGTTTTTCTATCAAGGCTGTGGATCGGTGATTAGGAACCGAGGAAACCAGCAAACTTGTTTTTGAAGCGCGATACGCGTCCACCGCGGTCCATCAGCTGACGGTCACCACCGGTCCAAGCCGGGTGAGACGTCGGGTCGATGTCCAACTGCAGTGTATCGCCTTCCGATCCATAGGTGGAGCGGGTGGTGAATTCGGTACCATCGGTCATGACGACCTTGATGGTGTGGTAGTCGGGATGGATATCCGCTTTCATGGCCGGTCCTTTCAAACACCAGGATGGTCTTTCAGGGAAAGTCGTTATCTTGGCGTAAAACGTAGTAAAGGGCCGCCGATCCGGTTGCGGACGCCGCCCTCAGAAACATGAGGCGGGGATATACCCCAAGGTGGAGTGCAAAACAAGAGGCAAAATCGGGCAAATCCTCTCAATCTCAAACATCTGTTTCAAATAGCGATATCAAAATAAATTACCCAATCAGCGCAGTTTCCATAGAACTTGATCAATGCCATTGAGCCTTTTGCGGAACATGCTAAAGACGGCTTGAAAAGCATGAGGAGAGACTTGTGGCCGACGCCCCTGCATCACAAACGCAGCAAGACCGGAAATCTGTTCGCAGATCCCTGAAGCCTTTGACGCGATTGATCCCCTATCTTCGCAAACACAAGGGTATGGCCATCGGTGCGTTGGTTGCCCTGTTCTCTGCTGCCGTCATCACACTCATACTGCCCAACGCTGTTCGCCGCATGATCGATTTTGGTTTCGGAGCGGATGACCCGGCGTTGGTGAACTCCTATTTTGCGGTTCTGGTCGGTGTGGTCTGTGCCCTTGCGACTGCCAGCGCTGTGCGATACTTCCTGGTCATGTGGATCGGCGAACGTGTGGTCGCAGAACTCCGCTCGGACGTGTTCGCACACCTGACGCAACTCAGCCCTACCTTCTATGACACTGCAAAATCAGGCGAGATACTCTCGCGGCTGACTGCTGACACAACGCAAATAAAGTCTGCCTTCGGGGCAAGTGCATCGCAGGCGATGCGCAATTTCATTATGTTCGCCGGGGCTTCGGTCATGATGGTCGTCACCAGCCCGCGGCTGTCCGTCATCGTTCTGGCAGCCATTCCCGTAATCCTGGTCCCGATCCTGGGTTTCGGACGACAGGTTCGCAAACGGTCACGCTTTGCACAGGACACATTGGCTGATGCATCGGCCTATGCAGGCGAGATGCTTGGTTCCGTGAAAACCTTGCAGGCCTTCACTCATGAATCCAGAAGCGCGAACCGCTACGGCAGTGCCGTGGAAGCAGCTTTTCAGGCAGCGCGCAAAGCCATCATGGCGCGCGCCGCACTGACCGGTTTCGCAATCATGGTAATAGGTGCCAGCATCGTCGCCGTCTTGTGGATTGGTGCCAGCGACGTCTTTTCGGGGCGGATCACCGGCGGGGAGCTCAGCCAGTTCCTGCTCTATTCAATTCTTGCCGCCGGGTCACTCGCAACGCTTTCGGAAGTCTGGGGCGAGCTGTCGCAAGCTGCTGGCGCTGCAGAACGGCTGTCTGAACTCCTGGATATTGAATCGGAGATCAGTGCTCCGGCTAAACCGGCCATCCTCCCGGCCGAGCCACGCGGGTCCATTTCCTTCGATGATGTTTCCTTCGCCTATCGCAATGCGGAGCACATGCCGGTCGTGAAAGACCTGTCACTGAATATCGCTCCAGGTGAAACCGTTGCCGTTGTCGGCCCATCCGGTGCAGGCAAATCGACACTCTTTAATCTGCTGATGAGGTTCTACGATCCGGCAACGGGCATCATTCGGTTGAACGGTGTGGACCTGAAACAGCTCGATCCAAAGGGTCTGCGTAAACAGATTGCCCTTGTTCCGCAGGACACGGCGGTCTTCGGAGCAAGCATTGCAGAGAACATCGCCTATGGCCGTCCGGATGCCAGCAGAGAAGAAGTGATTGCTGCGGCGAAAGCTGCTTTGGCGGACCCGTTCATTGCAGCAATGAGCGACGGCTATGACACTCTGGTCGGCGAACGCGGCGTAACCCTCTCAGGAGGTCAGCGTCAGCGGATCGCAATTGCCCGAGCCGTCTTGAAAGATGCACCCGTTCTTTTGCTGGATGAAGCCACGAGCGCGCTAGATGCAGAAAGCGAGAGACTGGTTCAAAAAGCGCTAGACCAGTTGATGAAAGGCCGAACGACGCTCGTTATTGCGCACCGTCTCGCCACGGTTCTCAAGGCGGACCGCATTGTTGTCATGGACGAAGGGCGCATTGCAGAGACTGGTACGCACGCGGATCTGAGCGCGGCGGGCGGGCTATATGCCAAACTTGCACGCCTGCAATTCGATGCGGAAAGGCAGGCCGAGGCGGTCTAGAACACCTGCGATCGGGCTCAAGGTGCCCTTATTCCTCGTCCGGCACTTCCACCGTGTAGTTCAACGGCATGCGGCCACCATCGGCGATGATGGTCTGGCCGGTCACATAGCTTGCGTCTTCAGATGCCAGAAATGCGGCGACACCTGCAATTTCAGCCGGGTCGCCCACGCGCAGCATGGGCGTGCGCGACAACAGTCTTTGCTTGGCCTCCGGATCGTCATTCACGGAAGACAGCATGTCTGTCATGATTGATCCAGGTCCGATGGCGTTGACGCGAATACCATGTTTTGCCAGCGACAGAGCTGCTGTTTTTGTCAGCTGCGACACGCCCCCCTTTGAAACGCAATAGGCAAGCTGCGTGGGGATGGCCAACACCGCATTGATCGAGGACATGTTGATTATGCAGCCTGGTGCCCCGCCATTTTCCACCGTTTCGACCATATGCCGTGCAACGGCCTGCGAACACAGGAAGACACCTTTGAGATTAACCGACAGAACACGGTCGAATTCGTCTTCTTCGAAATCCAGAAAATCAGCACCGGAGACAATACCCGCGTTGTTGACCAGGATATCTATCTCACCATAGGCGTTCAGAGTTTCGGCAACCAGATTGCGAACATCCAGGCGTTCCGCCACATTTGCATGGATATAGGTGGCTTCGCCGAGCGTCTTGAGATCATCCGCTGCACTCTCGCCAGCATCGTCATCCACATCACAGATCACGACCTTTGCGCCGTCCATGACAAACCGCTTGGCTACGGCGAAGCCGATTCCTCGAGCTGCGCCGGTTACAATGGCAACCTTGTTTTCCAGAGACACGGAATCCTCACCGCTGTTGGTTTCGAACTGCGCTGTCTTGAGCGCGGGCCGCTACGCGGCGGCCCGACATTAGTTCGCAATTCACGCGGTGTCGATGGCGGTCACTTGCCTCCAGTAACGTCAGGCAAAGACGTCAGCTGGAAATCCCGTGTGTTTTCAAGGCGTCAGTGATTTCGTCCAAAATCGCAGGATCATCGATCGTGGCGGGCATCTTGTAACTCTCACCATCAGCGATCTGGCGCATGGTGCCTCGCAGGATCTTGCCGGAACGCGTTTTTGGCAGTCGTTCGACAGTGATCGCGATCTTGAAAGCCGCGACGGGCCCGATCTTTTCGCGAACGAGCCCGATCAATTCCTTTTCGATGACCGCATGGTCCCGATCAACACCGGCCTTGAGGACGACGAAACCGCAAGGCAGCTGCCCTTTGAGCTTGTCGGCAATGCCAATCACCGCACACTCGGCAACGTCTGCGTGGGTTGCCAGAACTTCTTCCATGCCGCCGGTGGAAAGCCGGTGACCGGCAACGTTGATGATGTCGTCGGTCCGCGCCATGATCGAAAGATAGCCGTCATCATCAATGACACCCGCGTCCGCAGTTTTGTAGTAGCCCGGAAACTCGGCAAGGTAAGCGTCGAAGAAACGCTGATCGGCATTCCACAGTGTCGGCAGGCACCCAGGCGGCATCGGCAGTTTTACGACAATGTTTCCCAGTGTGTTGGGCCCAAGCGGGTGGCCGGCATCATCCAGCACCTGCACGTCGTATCCCGGCATTGGAACGGTAGGAGAACCTGGCTTGACGGGTAGTTTTCCCAAACCCATCGGATTGCCGACGATGCACCATCCCGTTTCGGTTTGCCACCAATGATCGATCACTGGCACCTGAAGCTGATCGATGGCCCAATTGACCGTTTCCGGGTCCGCACGTTCACCAGCCAAAAACAGTGATCGAAACTGGGAGAGGTCGTATTTCTTGATCAGCTTGCCTTCCGGATCTTCCTTGCGGATCGCCCGGAACGCGGTCGGCGCCGTGAACAGTGACACCACATTATGATCCGAGATCACCCGCCAGAAAGTCCCGGCATCCGGTGTTCCCACCGGTTTGCCTTCGAACACGATGGTGGTGCAGCCGTGCAGCAGAGGCGCATAGCAGATGTAGGAATGACCAACCACCCAGCCGACGTCAGAGGCAGCCCAGAACACCTCACCCGGCTGAATGTCATAGAGATTGCTCATCGACCATTTCAACGCGACCATATGGCCGCCATTGTCGCGCACCACTCCTTTGGGCTGGCCAGTCGTGCCGGACGTATAAAGAATATAGAGCGGATCCGATGCTTTGACGGGAACCGGTGCAATCCTGCGGCCCTCGGCAACGGCCTGCGCCTGCAGCGCACCCAGGTCGAAGTCACGTCCGGAAACCATATCGGCGGGTTTCTCATCGCGTTGATAAATCAGACAGCACTCAGGCGAATGAGACGCCAACTCAATCGCGTTATCGATCAGCGGTTTATAGGCGATGACACGGCCCGGCTCGATGCCGCAAGAAGCCGCGATGATGGCTTTCGGTGTGGCATCATCGATACGTGTTGCCAACTCGTTGGCGGCAAAGCCCCCAAATACGACCGAATGGACGATGCCTAGCCGCGCACAGGCCAGCATGGCCATTACTGCTTGGGGTATCATCGGCATATAGATGATGGCCCGGTCACCCTTTTGCAGTCCGCGATCGGACAGCACGCAGGCCAGTGCTTCCACTTCCTCCAGAAGTTCAGCATAAGTGTAGGTCGCCGTCCTGCCGGTAATCGGGCTATCGTAGATCAGCGCCGGCTGGCCAGGGCGACCGCGTTCCACATGCCTGTCCAGGCAGTTGTAGCAGGTGTTGCATTCCCAGTCCGGGAACCAGCGACCGTATTGCCCCTGATCCGGATCAAAAACCGTATCGGATGTCGAATCCCAGTCGATTTCAGATGCCGCCGTTTTCCAAAATCCCAACGGATCGTTTTTCCAGCCTTGATAGACCTCGTGATACCGGCTTGCCATCGCTATGTCCTCCCAAACGCCGACCGGGTCAAAACCCCGCCTTTTGCCGGACAGAGTGCTGTAAGGGAAGGTCAAATTGCAAGCCTTCACGCGTAGGCAATTCGACGGTCGGGACTTTACGTAAACACTTTGGCATGCTTGTTTGCCGGTCCCTTCCCCTGTACCTCTCACGTTCTTTGGCCCATGACCCCGATCACAGACATCTGGTTTTACGCTGCGGCGATTCCGGCGATTTTTTTCGTTGGCCTGTCCAAAGGAGGTTTTGGTGGCACTTTCGCCATGCTTGGAGTTCCGATCATGTCGCTGGCCATCCCCCCGATCCAGGCAGCTGGCATCCTGTTACCGATCTTGATTGTAATGGATGTGATTGCGCTGCTTGCCTACCGGGGCCGGGCGGACTGGCGATCCCTGGCAATTCTGATGCCCGCGGCTGTCGCCGGCATCAGTATCGGATGGGCAACAGCGGCCTACGTCAATGATGCCTTTGTCATTTTCCTGATCGGGATCATGTCTCTGGCTTTCGTTGCCGACTATATCTTCAAGCAACGCAAAAACGATGCTGCCAAGAGCCACAGCGTTGCAAAGGGAACATTCTGGGGAACCGTTGCCGGCTTCACCAGCTTCATCAGCCATACGGGCGGGCCACCGTTTCAGATGTATATGCTGCCGCTGCGCCTCGCACCCGTCCTCTTTGCCGGAACAGGCGTCATTTTCTTCGCAACGGTCAATGCGATCAAGCTGGTTCCCTACTTTCTGCTTGGCCAATTCGATGCCACCAACCTGTCGACATCGGTCGCTCTATTTCCCGTGGCGCTGGTCGCAACTCTGGTCGGCGTCTGGCTGGTCAGGATCGTCAAGGCCGATACCTTCTATTCGGTTATCTACATTGTCATGGGCCTGATCGGGGTCAAACTCACCTATGACGGTCTGATCGCGTTACTTGCATGAACTCAGGTTCAGACGGTCGGTCCCTGCAATGATGAATTGCGCGGCCGGCTGTTTCCGGTTTTCATACCGCCAGATACCGATCAAGGGAGGATGATCATGGACACCGGCGTCAGTCCGTTTGCGCGGGGACTTGAGAAAAACGCGGCGAACTTCGCCGCTCTGTCACCGCTCAGTTTTCTGGCGCGCGCCGCTGATGTGTTTCCGGAAGTCACGGCGATCATACATGGCAGTCAGCGCACCGATTACCGGACGTTTTATCGCCGGTCCCGGCAACTTGCCTCAGCGCTCGCGGGTCTCGGTGTCGGCAAGGACGACACCGTCAGCGTGATGCTATCCAATGTCCCTCCGATGCTTGAGGCCCACTACGGTGTTCCAATGGCCAGGGCTGTTCTCCATTCCATGAATACGCGACTGGACGCAGCGATCATCGCTTTCCAGCTCGATCACGCCAACGCGAAAGTGCTCATCACCGATCGAGAATATGCATCGGTCGTCAAGGAAGCCCTCTCGATCGCGAGCGTCAACCCAATCGTTATCGACTATTCCGATCCGGAGTTTCCGCAGGAAGGCGAGCGCCTGGGATCGCTCGACTACGAGAACTTCATTCAAACGGGAGATCCCGAGTTCAACTGGTCGCTACCGGACGACGAATGGGACGCAATCACGCTCAACTATACTTCCGGCACGACCGGCAACCCGAAAGGTGTCGTCTATCACCATCGCGGCGCTTACCTTCTGGCCCAGGCCAACGTCATTACAGCCGCCATGGGAAAGCATCCGGTCTATCTTTGGACCTTGCCAATGTTTCACTGCAACGGCTGGTGCTTCCCCTGGTCGCTGTCAATTGTCGCCGGCACTCATGTGTGCCTGCGTTGGGTAAGACCGGACACGATGTGGGATCTGATAGCCGATGAGGGAGTGACCCATCTGTGCGGTGCTCCGATCATCATGTCCACGCTCCTGAATGCAGCCCCTGACCAAAAGCGCGAACTTGATCGGGAAGTCGAGTTTTTCACCGCGGCGGCCCCACCCCCCGAAAGCGTTCTGGCTGCCATGAAAACCGCAGGCTTCAATGTCACCCATCTTTACGGCCTGACAGAAGTGTATGGTCCGGCCGTCGTAAATGACTGGAAACGGGAATGGGACGCGCTTTCCATAGAAGAGCAGGCACAGAAAAAGGCGCGCCAGGGCGTGAGATATGTCGCGCTGGAGGATCTCACTGTGCTCGATCCGGAAACCCTAGATCCCGTTCCCTCAGACGGAGAAACGCTTGGGGAAGTCATGTTCCGCGGCAACGTGGTCATGAAAGGTTATCTGAAAAATCCCGAGGCGACCGACAAGGCCTTCAGGGGCGGCTGGTTCCATTCAGGCGACCTCGGCGTTCGGCATCCGGACGGCTACATTCAGCTCAAGGACCGTTCAAAGGACATCATCATTTCTGGAGGTGAAAACATCTCTTCGATAGAAGTGGAAGAGGTTCTTTACAAACATTCCGATGTTCAGGCCGCAGCCGTGGTTGCCAGACCGGACGAGAAGTGGGGCGAAACGCCCTGCGCCTTTGTGGAATTGAAACCCGGAGCGGATGTCCTTGAAACGGATCTGATCAGCTTTTGCAAAAACCATCTGGCAGGCTTCAAAGCACCGAAGACCGTGGTCTTTTGTGAACTGCCGAAAACGTCGACAGGCAAGATCCAGAAATTTGCGCTCAGAGAACAGGCCAAGGCCCTTTAGAAGTTGGATAGCAACTTCATTGGGCTGACCTGTGGCACCATCCACTAAGCTGAACCAAGATATAAAAAAAACGCCGCGCGAAGCACGGCGTTTCGATTTCTCTTTTCAAGGGGATCGCTAGTGCAGCGTGTCGTTACTGCGTAGTCGCTCGATCTCGTCCTTGATCTTGAGTTTCTGTCGCTTCATGTCAGCCAATTGCAGGGAGTCGGTACTCGGATGCATCAGAGCGTCTTCGATCTTGCGTTTCATTTCTGCGTGGCGGCGCTCAAGTTCTGCGAGATGTGACTGCATTGACATGGAATTTTTCTCCTGTCTGTTGGCTCAACCTTTTCATCGTGCCACACAATTTCCAGCCTTGTCGATTGCTGAATCTGCATATCTGAGGCGCTTCGCCGTCAAATAATGCATTCTTCCAACTAACCTTAGGAAATCCTGAAAAATCGGGTGCAAATAAGAGGCTCAAAACTCACAAAAAATTCTCATGCGTGCATCGCACGATGACATTTTCCACAGCATCAGGATTTCTACGTCTTTTTGTCCCATTTCGTGGGCAGCATGGCCCGGGAAGCGTGATTGTTGACTTGCCAAAGATGCTATCTTGCCCGACAGCTGCAAAATAGATTAGGACTCATGTCCGGCTTTAGGGGACATAGATGGCGCGAATAGATCAGGATGCTTTGCGGTTGGAGCTGGCGCAGCTTCGTCAGGAACACCGGGATCTTGACGTTGCCGTCGAAGCACTCGGAGCAACGTCGAACCATGACGCGCTTCAACTACAGCGACTGAAGAAAAAGAAGCTGATGATCAAGGATCGAATCTCGGCTCTGGAAGACCAGTTGTTTCCCGACATCATCGCCTGAAGAACCGAAAATCTCCACTTCGCTGGCCTGCCCAAAAACCCTTCGCTGCCGCAACGAAGGAATTCCATCGTTTGCGTCTTGCGATGTGCGGCGCGCTGCCTATACTCCGCGGCTCTTCTGAGCCCGCCGGATACTGGAGCATAAAATGGCACAAGCGGACGTCGCAATCATCATGGGCAGTCAATCTGACTGGCCGACAATGAAACACGCGGCGGACACGCTCGACCAACTGGGTGTCAGCTACGAGGCGCGTATTGTTTCCGCCCACCGCACGCCGGACCGCATGTACGACTTCGCCAAGGGTGCGAAAGACGAGGGCTTCAAGATTATCATTGCCGGAGCCGGGGGGGCAGCACATTTGCCCGGCATGACCGCATCCCTGACATCCCTTCCGGTTTTTGGTGTTCCAGTGGAAAGCAAGGCGCTCTCGGGCGAAGACAGCTTGCTTTCCATCGTTCAGATGCCGGCAGGAATCCCGGTTGGAACCCTGGCGATTGGCAAAGCGGGCGCTACCAACGCCGCCCTTCTGGCCGCCGCAGTCCTTGCGTTGCAAAGCAGCGCTATCGAAACCGCCTTGAATAAATTCAGAGCCGAACGCACCGCAGCAGTTGCCGAGACGCCATCGGACGACTAGGCCTTTCACGCAAGCCCGCTTGAAGTGTCCGCAGCAGGATTTCACGATATGACTGACAACACCCGTTTGAGCCCCGGCGACACGATCGGAATTCTCGGCGGCGGACAACTTGGCCGGATGCTGGCGCAGTCAGCTGCCAGCCTCGGATTGAAATCGCACATCTTTTGTCCCGATCCCAACAGTCCCGCTTTCGATGTCAGCTCCAACTTCACCGTTGCGCCCTATGAGGACGTCGACGCACTTGATCGATTCGCGGCCGCCGTTTCCGTTGTCACTTACGAGTTTGAGAACGTCCCGGGACCAACAGCCGCCCATCTTGACCGGAAGGTGGCGGTCCGCCCGGGCGCAAGAGCACTTTCTGTGTCTCAGGACCGACTGTCGGAAAAGCAGTTCCTCGCGGACACAGGTGTTGCGATTGCAGATTTCCGCGAGATCAATTCTCAAGAGGACGTCGAGCAGGCAGTTGCTGAGTTTGCCGGGAAAAGCGTTTTGAAGACGCGGCGCTTTGGCTATGACGGCAAGGGTCAGCTGATGATCCGCACTCCCAATGATGTCGCCAATGCTTATGAACGGCTTGGCAGTGTGCCAACCGTCCTCGAAGCCTTGATTGACTTTGAATGTGAAGTGTCCGTCATCGTGGCCAGAGATCTTGACGGCAATTGCGCCAGCTACGACATCGCCCGAAACCATCATGAAAATCACATTTTGAAGACATCCACTGTGCCGGCGGGCGTTGCGAAGGAAACGTTGGATGCGGCACGGAACATGGCCGAAAAAATCGTCACAGGCCTTAACTACGTCGGTGTGATGGGCGTGGAGATGTTTCTGGTGAAGAGCGGCGACAGCGAAGAACTGCTCGTCAACGAAATTGCACCGCGAGTTCACAATTCCGGTCACTGGACACAAGATGCGTGTCTCACCTCTCAATTCGACCAGCATATTCGTGCCGTCGCGGGTTGGCCGCTCGGCGCGGCAACGCGTCATTCTGACGTCGTCATGGAAAACCTTATTGGCCATGATGCTGATGACTGGAAGGCTGTTCTGGAAGAGCCTTCAGCCAAATTGCACCTCTATGGCAAGGCCGAAACCAGGGACGGGCGCAAGATGGGTCACGTCAACCGGATTTCGAGCAAAGCCACCTGACGGGGTCAGAAAGTCACAAGGCCGAGCCGTTCCCGCTTTGCAAAGCGCAGATTTGCGAGAATCGCGACTGAGGCCAGTCCGCCTGCCAACCCACACCAGACGCCAACACCACCCCAACCGGCGACAAAACCAAGGCCGAGGGACAGGCTGATACCAACGACCCAATAGCCGAAGAGTGCAAAAAACAGCGGGATTGTAGTATCGCCCAGTCCGCGCAAATTGTTGACGCCGATGATCTGTCCACCATCGGCCAACTGAAACAGCGCCGCCACCAGCAGGAACGAAACACCGTAGCGAAGGACCTCGTTGGCTTCCGGGTCGCTGAGATCCAGATAAAACCCGACCAGAATTTCGGGAATGGTCCAGAACGCGACAGCGAAGCAGCCCATGAAGGCGACTGTCGTACAAAGCGCTGTCCATCCGGCCCTGCCGACACCTGCATGATCGCCTCGACCGGCCGCAAGGCTGACGCGGGTCATGGCTGCGACCGACAGACCTACAGGAACCATGAAGGTTATTGAGGCAATTTGCAGCGCAATACCGTGTCCGGCCAGCGGAAGTGTACCCAGCCATCCGATCATGATCGACGATGCGGTAAACAGCGACCCTTCAGCGATGATCGTCAACGCGATTGGTGTACCCAGTCGAACGATCTGGAAAAAGACGGGCCAGTCCGAGCGCCAGATACGGCCCATGATGTTGTAGCGGCGCAATTTTGGATGCCAAACGGCATAGGCCAGCAGGAACAGGAAGGTTGTGGTCGCACTGAAGACGGAGGCAATGCCGGCGCCAACAAGCTCCAGTCGAGGAAAACCGAATTCACCGAAAATCAGAAGGTAATCGGCAATCGCATTGACGACGGCACCGGCAATTGTCGCCCAGAGCACAACCTGCGTGCGCTCCATGACGGTTAAAAACCCGCGCACGGCCATGATCAGCAAAGCAGGCAACATCGTCCATTGCAGATAGCGCATATAGTGCCCGGCCAGGTATGCCAGTTCCGGATCCTGCCCCAGAAGCAGCAGGATCGATTCCGTGAAAAACAGAATGCACCAGACCGGAATGCAAAAGAGCACCGAAATCCAGAAGCCCATGCGCACGGCCCGGCGCAGATCCCGCAATTTGCGCTGGCCGCGAGCGCGTGCAGCCAGTGGAATCACCGCCTGCAGCAGACCCATGCCGAAAAACCACAGCAACATGTAGAAATTGAAGGCAAGCACTGAGGCGGCAAGTTCTTGAGCGCCCAGTCTGCCAATCATCAACACATCCGTTGTGTTGATCGCCATCTGGGCAATCTGCGCTCCGGCCAATGGCAGGCCGAGCGCCAGCGTTGGCAGAATATCGCTGCGCCACAAAGACTGCTTTGTTGCCGAATCGGGGACCCCGGACGCTGGCCGCGCCATTGTTTCCTCCAAAAACAGGGCTGGATGGATGCTCTTCTGGAAAAGAGATCTTGAAAATGAGAGCCAATCAGCAGTAATCCTCAAATCAGAGACTGTCTACAATTCTTCGCAGCCTCTACCGGCGCAAAAGTCCGCCACGGAACCTGTTTCTTTTCGAATGACTGTGGACAGGCGCAGCGGGCTCTGGTATCAAGCGCACCAAAGTGAGCGACGCGTCAGCGGCGGTCAGGCTTCTTTGCACTTGTGAATGCTTAGTCCTGCAGGGCGTATATGAGCGTTACATGCGTGTGTTCAGCCCGAGCGCAAATCTTGTTGGCGAGACCTTGCTTAAATCATAGTCCATTCTTGCTGCGGAACGGCCGCGGCGCATCGAAAACGGGAAAAAACGCGTGCAGGTTCTGGTTCGCGACAACAATGTCGATCAAGCGCTGAAGGCGCTTAAGAAAAAGATGCAGCGCGAAGGCATCTTCCGTGAAATGAAACTTCGCGGTCATTTTGAAAAACCGTCTGAAAAGAAAGCGCGCGAAAAAGCTGAAGCTATCCGCCGCGCTCGCAAGCTGGCTCGTAAACGGGCACAGCGTGAAGGCTTGCTTCCGGGCAAGTCCGCTCGCCGCTAAACCGGCTTGAGCATATTTGGCAGCAGGCGCTGCCGATCTCAATAAACTGCCGTAAGGCCGGCCGATGTCACGGTCGGCTTTTTGGCGTTTATCGAGAGATTGCTCTGGACACCGGTCGCACGGAGATCGTTAGCCATACTCCCGCCCAATTGGAGGCAGAAGAACGGCATGGTTTATCGCTTGACTGTAAGAGATCATATGTGCCGCATGCGCAACTTTCTGCCACATGCCATTGTTCTGAGCCTGGCTACGTTTCTGGCCGCCTGCAACACGTCCAGTGTCTATAACAACGTTCCCGTGAACAAGTCTGCCGGATCGGCAACCAACATCGCGTCACTGACAGCGGTGATCGAGGCCAATCCGTCCGACGCCAGCGCATACAGCACGCGCGGCATCGCCTACGGCCAGGCTGGAAAGCTCGACAACGCTGTCGAAGACTTCAACCGGGCCCTGCAGCTTAATCCGCAGTCCTATCAGACATACGCGAACCGGGCACTTGTCTATCGTCGCATGGGCCGCAATCAGGAAGCTGTTTCCGATTATACGCGGGCCATCAATATCAAGCCGGACTACGATGTCGCTTATGTCGGTCGCGGCAACATCTATCGGCAGCAGGGTAATTTTTCCGCTGCCCTGTCAGATTTCAACTCCGTCATCACCCGCGACAGCAGCGATGCGCGTGCGTTTTATAACAGGGGTCTGATCTATCAGGCGCAGAACCAGCACCCTCAGGCCATCGAAGACTTCGCGACTGCAATCGGGCTGAACCCGAAGGCAAGTGCGCCTTATACCGCACGCGGCATTTCCTATATTGCCGTAAACGACCCGACCACGGCGTTTTCAGACCTTTCCATGGCCGTCAATCTTGACCGGGATTCTTCAATTGCCTGGGCCAATCGCGGCCTTGCGCAGGAAATGCTCGGCAAGCCAAAGGAAGCTCGGCGGAACTATACCCGCGCGATCACACTGGACAATTCGAACCAGGTTGCCCGCGAAGGCCTGGGCCGCGTCGGAAGCTGATTGTCGCAGCGTTTTCCTAAAATGGGCATTCGGCACGAAACGTGACCCGCTCGCCATTCGCCGGGTGATGCAAAGTCAGGCTTTCAGCGTGAAGCGCCAGACGGTCTGAGGCGTTCAAGGCTTCATCCGATGCATAGAACCTGTCTCCGATGATCGGGTGGCCGAGCGAGAGCATATGAACCCGCAACTGATGTGAGCGCCCCGTCAGGGGAAAGAGGCGCAGACGCGTTGTCTGCGCGTCGCGCTCAAGAACCTGCCATCGTGTCTGCGCCGGTTTTCCATGTTCGAAACTGACCATCTGTTTGGGTCTGTTGGGCCAGTCGCAAATTAGCGGCAGATCGACCTCTCCCGTGTCCTCAAGCACATGGCCCCACACCACCGCAACATAGGTCTTTTCGGTTTTCCGTCTCTCAAACTGCAAGCCGAGATGCCGATGGGACTTGCCATTCATGGCCAGAACCATCACCCCGGATGTATCCATGTCCAGCCTGTGCACGATACGGGACTGATCATGCGCCTCCCGCGCCCGCTTCTCGATGCAGTCCGAGTGCTCCGGCGCTTTTCCCGGAACACTGAGCAGACCGCTCGGCTTGTTCACGACAAGCAACTCCGCATCGACATGAAGCACCTCAAGATAAGGGCTCATCGGAGGCTTATAGTGAAACGCTGTCGGAGCAGGCAGATTCATGAGCTGTGCAATCAGGTCTCAACCAAAAACAAAAGGCGCGGCTGTGGCCGCGCCTTGAATACCGACACAGTGTCTGGGTCGACGATCCGTCAGACAGTCAGAATCGCGAGGATACCTGTCAGGACGAAAACCACGGTTGGTGGGATCCAACCTGAAGCACCCAGGGCCAGGCCAATTCCGGAGGAAACGATTGTCGCGATCAGCATCAACCAACCGAATACAACGGCAGTCGTGCCGCCAAAGCCGAAAAGGATCAGCAACAACACGACGTTCAGACATGCGATCGTGCCGACTTTCGAGAAGTTGATGAACCCCTCGTACGTCCGCTCGTGAGCATCGTAGTCCATTGCAGGTGCGTTTTCGTCAGACATGAAGTTCCCCAGAAAAAATCTTTAGTCGGCAGTCTACATACAATAAAGCCTGTGCACTCGGCAATGATCTGAATTGCATTATTCGCCTCTCAGACGCGACTCTTTGACCGGTTGGTCTTGCCGGAGCTTTCCATGCAAACACCGTCGGCTCAGGCAGCATGCGTTTCATTCGCAAGGCCTGCCGCACCCAGCACACGGTCCTGTCGAGCACGCACGGTTGCGGCCTCAAAACCATCGATCTGCTCATTGAACAACTCAAAGAAATTCAGTTCCGCTCGCAAATGCAGAAACACACCACCCAGTCCGATTGCGGCACGGTCCATGAAGACGAATTCCTGCGGTACGGTGACCGGTCCAAGTTCCTTGAGTGCGGAATGGACACGGAAAGCTTCCTTCCGGCCGTATTCCGCGGCAGAAACACCATCGGCAATCGAGCGCACGCGATCCGTCAAAAGCGGGCCGTAGATGAAACGAGCCCAAATGTTCAGAACTTCAATGACCTCCTTCTTGAGATTTGTGAAGCCCCACCGCTCGTACGCAGCGACCACGCGGTCATTGTTTTCCTCAAGCAGCCCACGGTAGAGCTCGACCACCCCTTCGACAAAGGCTTCCGGAAAGATACGGATGCAACCGTAGTCCAGGAGGTTGATGCCCGCAGGTGTGCTGTCCTGTTCAAAAACCGTGTAGTTACCCAGATGCGGATCGCCGTGAATGACACCAAAATGACTGAAGGGATGCCACCAAGCCTGGAACATTGTCCTGGCCAGATGATTGCGGTCTTCCAGGCTATGTTCCTTGAACTCAAGGAGCGGCTTGCCGGTCAACCAGCCCATCGTCAGCAGACGACTCGTCGACAGGTCGTCTACGACCTTCGGGACCCTGATATCTTCGCTTTCTGACAAAATGTCCTGGTACATCGCGATATGAGCAGCCTCGCGGCCATAGTCGAGTTCTTCTCGAACACGCGCGCTGATTTCCTTGGCGATTTCCCGCGTATCAATGGCCGGGCTCATGCGGCGATGCAACGAAAACAGCATCTGAAGTTGCTTGAGATCGGCTTCCACTGCCGAGGCCATATCCGGATACTGCAGTTTGCAGGCAAGTACGCGGCCGTCATGCGCGGTAGCACGATGAACCTGCCCAAGCGAAGCCGCGGCGGCAGGTTCACGGCCGAATTCGGCAAACCTGCTCTGCCAGTCCGCGCCAAGCTCGGCCCGCATCCGCCGTTTGACGAATGCCCAGCCCATCGGAGGCGCGCTTGCCTGGAGTTTGGCAAGTTCAGTTGTGTATTCCGGCGGCAATGCGTCGGGAATGGTGGACAACAGCTGCGCCACTTTCATCAACGGCCCTTTGAGGCCACCGAGCGCTTCAGCCAGCTCGGCCGCATTCTTGGCGTTGTCGAGCTCCATTCCGAACAATCGGGCACCCGCAACTTTGGCTGCAATCCCGCCCATATTCGTACCAACCTTGGCATAGCGCCCTACTCTGGCACTGAAGCGATTGCTTTCACGGTCTTTGGACGGCGGCATCTTGCAGGGCTCTCCCCGGTTGGCTCAACAAAGTGTATTCGGACTAAATATGTATCTCGCCGCCAATATCCAGCGGCAAGATCAGTCAGAATGCCGCAGACGTTCGGAGACATTGCGCAAGGCAGCGACAAGTGCATCTCGCGAAGTATGCAGTCCTTTGTAGCGCAATTGTTCGTTGCTCAATGCCAGTAGCTGCCTTGAGAGCCCACCGGCAACGTCTGAACAATTAGCATGGCTTTGGAGTGCAGCCATCGGGTCGTGATGGATCTTGATCGTAAAGAGGATATCGCCCGATCCAGGCAAGCGCCGAAGGGTCTGCCTTTCAACTCGCAGGAAAAGCGACGCCAGAACCCGCGCGGTATCTGCCACCTCAATATGATGCGCACCTGGATGATAGAGCTTCTCATCCGGATAGACTGACCAGTTGAACCTGCAAAGAAGTTGTCCCGGCTTAAGGTTGTCAAAAAGGCGCGCCACCATCTGGCCCATGCGCGCGCCGTTGAAATCGGGCACAGTCTCGTGGATATCAGCCATCGACAGTCCGAACTTTTGTCCCAGCGACCAGGAAGACGGGAAGCACAATGATGCCGCAACAAGGCGGTAGCCGTTCTCTCCCGGGCGCATGAGGACAAGATCCTCCTGAACCATCAAGGATGCTGTTTTCAATGCCGGAAGATCAGCGTGGTTTATCCGGCGTCCGGCGGCAGGAATCCTCACACCGCTTGAATGAACGTCATGTGTGCCGCTGTGAAAGCGCTTTAGATGGTCAAGTACGAGATCAAGCACCTCGGTCTGCGCAGCCTTCGTATCGGGCTCAGCCTGAAAAACATCATCGGGCCTTTCTGCGAACAATCTGTCCTTTTCGGCAAGGTGCGACGCCAGAAACGGATCGGTTTCGAGCCAATTCTTTTCTGAAACGGGCTTCAATCCAACCGTAAATGGCTGACTGGTCCCGTCATAAGGCCGGTGCTGAAAGTGGACAGATCGTTCTTCCGTCAATGCACTTTGCCTCAGGCCCTATCGAGGTCTTCCAGTTCATCGATGATCCGTTCTATGACGGACAGGCCTTTCTTCCAGAAGTCGGGATCAGCTGCGCTCAGTCCGAAAGGTTCCAACAATTCGGAATGATGCTTGGTGCCACCAGCTTTCAACAGATCAAAGTACTTTTCCTGGAAGCCCGTTTCCGCTTCTTCATAAACGGCATAGAGAGAGTTCACGAGGCAGTCGCCAAAGGCATAGGCGTAAACATAGAACGGCGAATGAATGAAATGAGGGATATAGGTCCAGTAGGTTTCATAGCCCTCGTTCAGTTTGATTGCCGGACCGAGGCTTTCCTCCTGCACGGAAAGCCACAACTCGCCGATCTTGTCTGAAGTCAGTTCGCCATTGCGCCGTTCGGAGTGCACCTTGCGCTCGAACGTGTAAAACGCGATCTGCCGCACCACGGTGTTGATCATGTCCTCCGCCTTGGACGCCAGCATCACTTTTCGCGTCTGCGGATCGGAAGCCTTTGCAAGCAAGGACTTGAACGTCAGCATTTCACCAAAGACACTTGCGGTTTCAGCAAGCGTCAATGGTGTCGGCGCCATGAGTGCACCGTTTGGCCCTGCCAGAACCTGGTGCACCCCGTGACCGAGTTCATGGGCAAGTGTCATGACATCGCGGATCTTGCCCTGATAGTTCAGCAGGACATAAGGATGCGCGCTTGGCACTGTCGGGTGTGCGAAAGCTCCCGGTGCTTTACCGGAGCGCGCAGGTGCATCAATCCAGTTCTTGTCGAAAAATCGACCGGCAATGTCTGCCATATCGGGCGAGAACGCGCTGTAAGCAGACAGTACGGTTTGTTTGGCCTCGTCCCAGGAAATCACACGTGTATCGGCGTCAGGCAGCGGCGCGTTGCGATCCCAGGTGTTCAACTGATCCATGCCGAGCCATTTGGCCTTCAGCTTGTAGTACCGATGCGACAGGCGCGGATAGGCATCGCGAACAGCAGCAACCATCGCCTCGACGACATCTCGCTCCACCCGGTTGGCCAGGTGCCGACTGTCGGCAATATCGGAAAAATTACGCCACCGATCTGAAATTTCCTTGTCCTTGGCCAAGGTGTTGGTGATCAAGGTGAAGGTTCCAAGATTTGCCTTGAAAGTGGCGGTCAGCGCTTCAGACGCTTTGCGACGCGTGTCCGCAGAGGGGTCCACCAGCATATTGAGTGTCGGCTCGATGGTGAGATCCTGATCGTCGACCTTGAACGTGAGAGACGCCATGGTCTCATCGAACAACCGGTTCCAGGCACTGCTCCCGGTGACAGATTTTTCGTGAAACAATTGCTCGACGCGATCTTCCAGCTGATACGGCTTGTCTTTGCGCAGATCCTCGATCCAGGGTCTGTAATGCGCAAGCTGTTGGTCCTGAAGAGCTGTTTCGACGACAGCGTCCTCAACCTGATTCAATTCAAGCGTGAAAAACAACAGATGCGAGCTGGCAGTCGTGATCTGTTCCTGCACATCACCATAGAATTTCTGTGAAACGGGATCGACGGTGTTACCGGCATAAACCAGGCCAGCGAACGAAATCAGCCTTCCCATCAAGTCTTGAAGATCTTCATAAGCTCGAATGGCAGTGACCAGCGCAGGCACATTGTTCTTGGCCATTTCCGCGAGCCGGCCTTTATAGGAAGCCTCAAAGGTTTTTGCGCGATCCAGGCTCTCTTTCAAATCCGCCGAGACTTCAGGTGCATCCACCGCTTGATAAAGATCGCTCAGGTTCCACTCCGGAAGGGGGCCAAGGTCAGCCGCTGCTGAAGACTGAGAGGCAAAAACGGGTGTCGGGAAAGGCATGAGTGTCTCCGGGAACGGTCGGCCAAAGATGCAGGCAATGAAAATGCCCTCCTGACTAATTAGGCGCGCCAGGCCCAACCCTGCAATCGGAAAAGGAAAACTTTTTCACCTTCACTTGGACGATTTGTTTACCCAATTGCGACCAGAATGGCTCGAAACGAGACAATTCAGGGCGATCAGAGCACGCAATGCAAGCAATCAGCGGCAAAATTCTTATCGTTGACGACGATCCCATTCAGCGCAGACTGCTACAGGAAGCCGTCAAGAAATTCGGTTACCGCTCGAAAACAGCGGAAAACGGTGCTGAGGCGGTTCGCATCATGACCGGTCCGGAAGCCGGTGAGATCGATTTGATCATTCTGGACATGGTCATGCCCGAACTGGATGGCCTGGGTGTGCTCGAACGCCTGCGAGGAGACAAGATCGCAACGCCGGTCATTGTCCAGACAGCACATGGCGGCATCGATACGGTTGTATCGGTCATGAATGCTGGTGCTCAGGATTTTGCTGTTAAGCCGGTTGCGCCGGAACGCCTGAATGTTTCCATTCGCAATCTCCTCAAGACATCTGCACTTGAGGGCGAGATCACCCGTTTCAGAAAGCAGGCCTCCGGAACGCTGACTTTCGCAGACATCGTCACACGATCAGCCGCGATGGAACGTGTCATCAATCTGGGCAAACGCGCTGCTGCTTCGAATATTCCCATTCTGATTGAGGGAGAAAGCGGCGTCGGCAAGGAGATGATTGCCAGCGCGATTCAAGGTTCCAGCGACCGCAAGTCAAAACCGCTGGTGACCGTCAACTGCGGCGCTATTCCGGACAATCTGGTGGAGTCCATTTTGTTCGGACATGAAAAAGGAGCCTTTACGGGTGCCGTCGACAAACATGTCGGCAAATTCCAGGAAGCGCATGGCGGCACGCTTTTCCTCGATGAGGTTGGTGAACTGCCGCAGGATGTGCAGGTGAAACTGCTTCGCGCAATCCAGGAAGGTGAAGTTGACCCCATTGGCGCCCGCAGACCCGTCAAAGTGGATTTCAGGCTGATATCAGCAACCAACCGACGCCTGGTCGACCAGGTCAAGGAAGGCGCTTTTCGGGAAGATCTTTACTACCGTTTGAATGTCTTTCCGATCTGGATACCCCCGCTGCGCGACAGACGTGAAGACATTCCAGCCCTGACACGGCATTTTCTCGCTCGATTTGCAGCTGAAGAAGGCAAACCTCAGGTCGCGGGCGTGACACCTGAAACTCTGGAGCTTCTTCAGGCCTATCACTGGCCGGGTAATATCCGGCAGCTGGAAAATGCTGTCTTCCGCGCCGTCGTCCTGTGCGACGGTGCCCAGCTCACCATAAATGACTTTCCGCAGGTCGCCTCTGCTGCAGACCAGCCATTGGCGCCGTCAGGAACCTTGATGGCACCTGCGCTCTCCGACATTCCGCCTGCAATATCCACCGCGCCGGTGAGTGCAGCTGCGGCAAACAGTTCAGCGCCTCCGCCCGCACAACCATCAGCATTCGAACAGGCTGCGCCGTTCGGCTTCATGCGCAACCTGGACAAGGAAGGTCATGTGCGAAAACTCACGGACATAGAGGAAGAGCTGATTCGCGCAGCCATCAATCACTATTCCGGACGCATGACGGAAGTCGCCAAAAGACTCGGAATTGGGCGCTCCACGCTTTATCGCAAGCTCAAGGAATACGGATTGGAAGAGGGCGGCAAAGATGCCGCAGCCTGACTTGAGGCAACTCAAGGACAACTGAATAGATTTGGACGATTTTTTGACGCATTCTCCGGTTATCCAGCGCGACCGGAGGATTTTACCCTCTTCACACTTGCATCGTTGCATTTCTGCCACGATTATCAAACAAGCGGATTTAGGGTAAAAACTTCTTAACCTGCAGCAGCTAATAATCCCTCCTGCTGGGGAGCACGGGATGGGCGCAAGCCCTCGAAAACGGCGAGATAGAGATTGCGTAAACGGTTAGTTGGTTTCAACGCCGCCGTATGGCTGAGACGTGCCGCGAAGATTGCAGGCGCGCTTGCTATTGCGTCTGCCTGCCTGGTGCCTGCTGCACAGGCCGAAACCCGCACACTTAAACTCTACAACACGCACACCAAAGAACGCGTTTCCATCACATTCAAGAAAAACGGCCGCTACCTTCCTGCTGGATTGCGTGAGGCAAACCGTTTCTTGCGCGATTGGCGGCGCAATGAAATCATCAAGATGGATCCGGAACTCCTCGACCTGGTCTGGGAAGTCTATCGGAAGGTCGGCGCGCGGGACCACATTTATGTCGTCTCGAGTTACCGTTCACCGGCGACCAACAACATGCTCCGCAAGCGTTCGTCGGGTGTAGCAAGAAACAGCCAGCACACGCTCGGCAAAGCGATGGATTTTTATATTCCAGGCGTCAATCTTGCCAAGCTGAGAGCAGCCGGTCTGCGCAAGGAAATCGGTGGCGTCGGGTATTATCCACGCTCCGGATCACCGTTTGTTCATATGGACACCGGCCGGGTTCGGCATTGGCCGAAGATGAGCCGGTCGCAACTGGCCAAAGTTTTCCCAAGCGGCAAGACGCTGCATATTCCCTCAGACGGCAAACCGCTGAAGGGTTACAAGATCGCACTTGCGGAAGCCAAATCCGGCAAGAAGAGACCGTCTCGGCCAACCATTGTCGCGTCCAACAACCGCTCCTCCTCCGGTCAGAGCCGGTCTAGCACAAGAGACCAGAACCTGACGAAACCTGGCGCTCCGATCCCGGCAGCCGGCCAGGAGCGCAACACGTCCGGGGGCGGCAATCTGTTCGCAAGTCTGTTCGGTGGCGACAATGACAACAGCAACAGGTCCGCACGTCCGGGAGCTGTTGGCAACCAGCGCAGCACACCGACACAGGCAACCGTTTCACCCGTGGTGAAAAACCCGCCGGTGCCGGCCAGAAAAGTGCTGGAAGAACAACAACCTGAACCGACTGCGCCAGTGCTCGTTGCAAGCGCCGCACCGACGTTCAAGCCCGGTATCGACGAACCTATACCACCGGCCGCAATTGGCACTGCAGCTCCCACTGCAAATACTTTGGACGCGCAACGCATTGCGATCGAAAATGGCCAGCCATTGCCGACCAACGCGGCAATCGACAGCCGTTTCCAGGTCGCGCGCGCGCCGTCTCAAAAACCTGATCAGGGCCTCAGTGAGGCCGCGCAGGTTGCCGCGGCAACTCTGGGAACAACCGGCTCAATTCCGGTTCCTGCCGCTGCTCCTGTAACCGACCCTGTTGCGGCTATCGCGGCCGCCACCGGAACCAGAGTTCCTTCGCCTTCGCCTGCACCACGACCTGAAACAACACTGGCTTATGCTTCGGCAACTGCGACACCGCCTGCATTGAGCCGATCCTTGAGACCATCTATCACCGGTCAACGCCAGGCTGAAGCGCGCCCTCAATCGTCCAATCCAGACCGGCCGGCGCCGGCACAGCCCTCGTTGTCAGGACGCATTCCACGCGATCAGATCGTGGATCCTCTGGCCGGGTTCGCCAGCCTGCCCGACAAATCGGGGTCTACACTTTTGTCAGGTGCAGGAACCACCCGTCACCAGGCCTTTGCGTCACTAAGCCATCCCAACCAGCGCGCCTTGAAAAACGTCATGATGCCGGGCAACCGTTTCGTCTCTTCGAGCTTTGATCGTGCGCCTTATGGTGGGCTTAGAACTGACCGCTTCGATGGTCCGGCAGTGGTTGTGCTTCCCGTGCGCTTTGCACGTTAGAACTTCAGACAGTTCTCAACCAATAAAAAAAGAGCGGCCCAAAGGCCGCTCATTTTCGTCGTGGCGGGCTATGCACCTGCCGTCAAATCAACCTTCAGATTCGGGCCCTGCCGGCCCGGCCATGCCAAGCGCATGCATATAGAGGTCCAGCACCGCTTCCTCTTCTTCACGCTCATGAGGTTGCTTCTTGCGAAGTGAGACAACCTTGCGCAGAATTTTCACATCGTATCCGTTACCCTTGGCTTCGGCGTAGACGTCCTTGATGTCATCAGAGATGACCTTTTTCTCTTCTTCCAACCGCTCGATACGCTCGACAAATGCGCGCAGCTGATCCGCTGCTACTCCACCCGGATCGGACATGAACTTGGTTCTCCTTCTTGATTTTTCTTCACAGTCTGTGTGTTCCCGGAAAGACGAAATTATATTGCCTGCCGGAGTTCATGAAAATTTCGTGTGCCCTGCCAGACTCGGTGATGTCCGTCAAGCGGTGAATGGCGGGCAATGACACCATCGATCAGTGCTGAGGTTTGCTTTTTTCAAAAGCCGCCTTCTGTTCAGCGCTTGCCTCGGTCTGATACTTGGACTTCCATTCGTCATAGGGCATGCCGTAAACAATCTCGCGCGCATCCGCCTTCTCCATCGGCAGTCCCTTCTCTGCCGCCGCATCCTGATACCAGTTGGAAAGGCAGTTCCGGCAAAAACCCGAAAGGTTCATCATATCGATATTCTGAACATCGGTTCTGCCGCGCAGATGATCGACGAGACGCCGGAACACAGCGGCTTCAAGCTCGAGTTTTGTCTGTTCGTCCATAATGCAAACCTCCCTTGATGTTCAAGTTCAAGCCAAATCCGCCACGCTTAGTCCGTGTCGCTGCGCGATTTGAAATGTTGAATCTTCCGGCAATCCGGCATTTGCGCGATTGCGCGCAACGTTGGCTCCAAACGACCGGCCCACTCCTTGGCGCCATTGTCGTCGGCGATCAAATCCTGCCGCAGTTCAAGCAACACATGGGCAAGACCGTTTCGCGTTGCGTGCCGATACATTGTGTCGTTTTTGAGAGCCCCGTCATAGGGTTCATTGTCGCCGACGACGAGGTCATCTTGAGCACGCAATCCGGCAAGCATGGGCTTGACCGCACGCGGATCACAGTCCCACAGAACCGTTGCATGCCACGGTCGCGGCACGCCGCGCCAGACGGGCGTGAAACTGTGGATCGACACCACCACCGGCGGAGGTGACACGGCTTTCATGGCATCGAGCGTGTCATCTATGAGGCTGTGATAGGGCTCATGGAATGCCTGGATGCGAAATGATCTTTCAGCCGCGTCAACGTCAGCGTTTCCCGGCACGACCGCGCCGTCTGATAGTCTCATGATCAGTGTCGGATCGTCTTCACCGCGATTTGGATCAATGAAGAGGCGTGAAAATGTCGTCAGGCAGGCAGGTGCTGCCAGACGTTTGGCAAGTTCCAGGGTAACGGCGCGTGCTCCGATGTCGTAGCCGATATGCCGCCGAAACTGTTCAGCGGGAACTCCAAGGTCGCCATAGCCCGGGGGCACTGTATTGCGCGCATGGTCACACAAGAGCAAAAGGCCGGAACTGAGGTCCCCAGGAATGTATTCTGTTGGCTGAAAAGCTTCGCCAGCCTCGGCTGCTGTTTCTATCATTTCTCGCGTCGTGGAAAATCTGAAGGCGTCTGCAGGCGCAGGCGGACAGGTTTAAGGCAATCTCGTTCCGGAACCAAGCCTGAATAATAATCTGTCCTCCGTCCGAATCGACAGAACCGTCACCCCTAGATCCAGCAAATGGATGTGTGACGGAAAACAGCTTTGTTTTCAGGAGCTTTCCTGAGGAAAGACCTGCTTTGTATACGGTTTATTGATGGCTAACCTCTATCAGGGTCGCAACGGCCATGTTCCCGCCCCATTTTTGACTTCATAGGTGGGGTAATCGTCCTTTCGGGCAATTTTCATGGGACGGTTGCGGGATTAAGTCTGGGCGAAAGCCATCCGTATCCTGTTAACGACGTTGACAAGACCCCCTTGTCCACGCAAAAAGCGAATGTCTGTAAAGCAGCAAAGTGAACGACTGCATATGTTTAAGGTTGGGGAACGGTACCAGGGTGGGTCTCGGGCACGTATTGGTGTGCCCATGAAAGCTGCCTTGACCGGGCTTTTGACCGTGCTGCTTTTTTCCGCATCTAGTGACGACGCCAGGGCCGATTTGCGCCTTTGCAACAAGACGGACAGTCAGGTTGGTGTAGCCATTGGCTACAAAGACAAGACCGACTGGGTTACCGAAGGCTGGTGGAACCTCGCATCCAATTCTTGCGAGACCCTGGTCCCCGGCTCGCTGGTGTCACGATACTATTACATCTACGCAGTTGACTACGACCAATTTGGCGAATGGGGCGGCCGGGCATTCATGTGCACCCGGGAGAAAGAATTCACCATTCGCGGGATTGAAGACTGTGTGGCTCGCGGATTTGAGCGGACAGGCTTTTTTGAAATCGACACGGGCGAACAGAGCAGCTGGACGGTCCAGCTGACCGAACCCGTGCAACAAGGAACAGGTGGGCGATGAGGCGAAACCGACGAGTCAAAATCTTAGCAACTCTCGGACCCTCTTCCTCAGAACAAGACATAATTGAAGAACTGTATCGCTCAGGTGCGGATGTGTTCCGCATCAACATGAGCCATACAGATCATGACCGTCTGAAAATGCTCGTTGAGCGTATCCGTTCTGTCGAAGAGAAAATCGGGAGGCCGATCGGAATTCTGGCTGACCTTCAGGGACCAAAGCTGCGTGTGGGAACATTCACCGGCGGCCCCGTCATGCTGGAGAACGGCGCAACGTTTACGCTGGACGCCGACCAATCCGGCGGCGACATCAACCGGGTCCATCTTCCGCATCCGGAAATTCTGGAGGCTCTCGAGCCGGGTCACCGCCTGCTGCTCGATGACGGCAAGATCCAGCTGAAAGTCGTTGAAGCCAAGGCCACCAAAGCCGTTACCGAAGTGATCGTTGGCGGCAAGCTTTCTGACCGCAAGGGCATCAGCGTTCCCGACACTGAAATCAAAACAAGTGCGATGACCGAGAAGGACCACAAGGACCTGATCGCTGCACTGGAACAAAATGTCGACTGGGTAGCGCTTTCATTTGTGCAGCGCCCTGACGACCTGGCCGAAGTCCGCAAGATCACACGTGGACGCGCTGGCGTTCTGGCCAAAATCGAAAAGCCGCAGGCTATCGGCCGTCTGGATGAAATCATTGAACTGTCCGATGCGATCATGGTCGCCCGCGGTGATCTTGGTGTCGAAATGCCGCTGGAACAGGTTCCGGGGCTGCAGAAGCAAATCACGCGTGCCTGCCGCCGTGCAGGTAAGCCGGTCGTGATCGCAACCCAGATGCTGGAATCCATGATTTCGGCGCCGGTGCCGACCCGCGCGGAAGTCTCTGACGTTGCCACTGCCGTTTTCGAAGGTGCGGATGCTGTCATGCTGTCAGCGGAATCGGCCGCCGGCGATTTCCCTGTTGAAGCGGTTTCCACCATGGACAAAATCGCCCAGCAGGTCGAACAGGACAACAATTACCGCAACATCATCTATGCACAACGCGCCGAGCCCGAGGCAACGGGTGCCGATGCGATCTCCGCGGCTGCGCGGCAGATTGCCGAGACACTCAATCTCGCGGCTGTTGTTTGTTACACGACATCCGGTGCAACCGGACTGCGTGCCTCTCGTGAGCGGCCCGCCTGCCCTGTAATCGTTCTGTCCCCGGTGCTGGCGACAGCGCGGCGACTGGCATTGGGATGGGGTCTCCACTGCGTTGTTAGTGAAGATGCGGCCAATGAAGAGGATATGATCGACCGTGCCTGTCGAATTTCCTACTCGGAACAGTTCGCAAAGCCAGGTCAGCGGATCATCGTGACAGCCGGCGTCCCGTTTGGGACACCAGGGTCCACGAACCTGTTGCGCATTGCTTTTGTCGGCAATGACGGTCAGGGCGGCATTTGACTGTCTAATCGGTTAAAAACCGAGACCAAGGCGTAACGGAACTGAGAAGGCGGCTACGTGCCGCCTTTTTTCATGCCGGTTCGCGCAATTGTGGTTTTCGCGCTGTGCCCTCGCCTTGGCCGGGCACGGCCATCACGCGTTCGATCAGAGTTTCCAGCGTTTCGATGACCTTTTCATTGTGCAAATGATGCGGCATGTGGCCGGCCTTTTCCAAGACAATCAGCTCAGCGTTCGGGAGGTCCCGTCGCAGACCTTCACTATGGATCGACGGCCAGACAATCGTGTCATCCGCACCAGTTACGACTACAGCTGGCTGCCTGATCTTGTGATAGGACTTGGCATGCTGCGTAACCTGCGGCTTCAACGTCGCGATATCGGTAGAATTCGCCCGGAAAGTCTGCGGCCTGTACAGGAGCGGTAGATTTATCCGTTCAGCGTAACGTTCCGGCGCTTGCCCAGGAGCGAAAACACGAAGTATGGCCGCCGGGGCAAGGCGTTCTGCAAGTGGAAGTGTCAAAGTTCTGGTGAAGAGTTCGCCAACAATCGGAAGGGCAGCCACCGAATAGTGCCAGTCCACGCCGCCTGGCCAGGGATGGCTGACGGGCGCGATAAATGCCAGTCCCGCGACACGCTCCGGATGTGTCAGCGCTAGCACCACGGTCACGGCAGCGCCAAAAGAATGCCCAACAACAATGGACTTTTTTATGTCGAGATGTTCAAGCAAACCGGCAATAGCTCCAGCTTGCCCCTCAAGTGAACTGTGCCGCTTAAAATCGCGCTCCGAGAACCCAAGCCCCGGTCGGTCGACAAAAAGCGTTGTGTACTTTCCGTCAAAGGCATCCTTGAAGGTGATCATCGGATCATAAGCGTTGCCGCTCGCTCCGTGAATGAACACAAGGACCGGTGCTTCGCTGTCCTGATTGTCCGCAGTAAACAGATGATAGTGGAGTTTCACGCCGTCGATTTCGGCAAAGCTGCCATCCGGCTGATGCGCCGACGAAATCTGACTGACACGCCAAGCTGTATAGGCTGCGGACAGGACAAGAATGATCGAGATCAGCAACAAGAAATACATGGTGAAACGAACAACAAACATTTCGACATACCGTCTTTTTGAATGGGAACGGTACGTGTGTCAGGTCAGGCTGGTTCACCCTCAGCGTCTTTTTCCAGGTCTTCGACCGCCTTGGTGGCATTCTCCAGACCCGGATTGACCTCTAGCGCACGCTTGAAGGTTTCAAGGGCGCTATCTTCAAAACCGAGGCGCCTTTGAATGATCGCCAATCCCGACAAGGCTCCCCAATGACGTGGTTCAAGCGCAAGCGTGCGCTCGATGTCGACCAGCGACTTGCCGAAGTCTTCCCGCATGTAATGCACGGTTGCCCGGCGGTTCCAACCTTCCGCAAAAGAAGGTTTCAAAACCACCACAACGTCCAACAGATCAAGTGCCAGTCCGTGGTCATCTGCCTGGATGGCCTTGCCTGCACGCGACATCAGCACGTCCACGGTGTCACTGCCAGAATCCATCCATATGCGCTGGATTTCGCGTGTGATGCGGCCCGCAGCATTCGCGTCTTCTGTATCAGCAAGCTCTGCATAAAGTTCGTCCAGCCTGGACTGTTCTTCTTCTGGATCCGCTTCCTCAACAACAACCTGCCCGCCGTCTTGCGGCAAGTCTTCAGGCATAGGGTTGAAGTCCTCAGCTGACGGAGGGTCCATGTCCGGTCCAAGATCCGGCACAGGTTGAGCACCGGCAATACCGGAGCTGACAACAAAAGCGATGGCAAACACAAAAATCCGCATCCAACGATTATGGGTCGTTAGATGCGGCGGTCAATCCGGGAAATTTACACATCTTGGTGCGTACGTCAGAAAATTCGCTGAACCGTCCTGAAAGCAGCCTGCTAAGCGCTTCTGGAAAAACGGCAAACAACGATCTCGACGCGCAATCGCACCGGCAAGATCAGCCCTGGCGTGCTTTGAAACGCGGGTTTTTCTTGTTGATGATGTAGACGCGGCCTTTGCGGCGAACCATGCGGTTGTCGCGGTGACGGCCCATCAGCGCTTTAAGCGAGTTCTTGATCTTCATGTCACTGTCCCCCTCTAAAGGGTCCTGCTTCTTTAAACCAAATGAGCGCCTGCGGCGCTCACATTCGATTGGGCTGTTCCTAAAGCAGCTGCAGCAAGTGCGCCTGTCTTCTGATCAACCCGCGCGTCTTGAAACCATCAATCAGCGCAACAATGGTGGGCGTGACAGGGATTGAACCTGTGACCCCTTCGATGTCAACGAAGTGCTCTCCCGCTGAGCTACACGCCCGAATATCTCGGTAGTCCGGCGCCCCAACGCCGTGGTGGAGTGCGATATAGCGGGGAACGCAGATCTGTGCAACCCCCCTTTTTCACCGAACCGGCAAATTATCACCAGTCCGGCAGCAGCCAATTCAGGCCCTAGCTATCAGGCCGCCAACATGCGCTCGACTTCCTGTACAAGATCCTTCAAATGGAAGGGCTTAGACAGGACTTTCGCATCTTTGGGCGCATCCGATTCAGGGTTCAGGGCCACCGCTGCAAAGCCGGTGATAAACATCACCTTCAGGTCCGGATCCAACTCCGTTGCGCGCCTTGCAAGCTCAATCCCGTCCATCTCCGGCATCACGATATCGGTCAACAGCAGAGAAAAGGGTTCCTCGCGCAAACGTTCGTAAGCGCTTTTGCCGTTATCGAAGGACACAACATCATGGCCGGCATTTTCCAGCGCTTTCGCCAAAAAGCGGCGCATGTCATTATCATCTTCGGCTAGCAGGATACGCGACATCGTTTATGACCATTTGCCTTCATTTTTGATACCCGGAGCGAAATCGAGAGCTCCTTCTGCCGGTTATAGCCCGAATTCCACAGAATGATAGCCAGAATTGGTTCTCCTAAGCTTTTGATATCAACACTGTGGACTGCGTGTTGATTCCTTGGCACCATGGGCCGACTTGTCATAGGGGCAATAATCGGAACCTGGCATTTGACGAATAAGAAACCGCCCTCCTCGCAAACGTCTCTTGAAGCCGACTTCAACGGCTATCCAGCGTTTGATGTACTTTGCCCTGCTGATCAGCGCCTGCCGTATGTTTTCAATTCACCGCATTCCGGCCGGCAGTATTCTCAAAGTTTCCTTGCGTCGTCACGTCTGGATGAAAAATCCATCAGGCGATCTGAAGATGCCTATGTGGACGATCTTTTCGCACACGTTGTACCCATGGGCGCACCGCTTCTGAGAGCTCATTTTCCTAGGGCATATCTGGATGTGAACAGAGAGCCATACGAGCTCGATCCAAAGATGTTTGACGGTCGATTGCCGTCCTATGCAAATGTCCGCTCCATTCGGGTGGCAGGAGGCCTTGGGACAGTTGCCCGGATCGTGAGTGAGAATCACGAGATTTATCGGCACAAGTTGCCTGTTGAAGAAGCCCTCAGACGGGTCGAGGAAATTTATAAGCCCTATCACTCGACGTTGCGACGGCTGCTCGCGCAGACTCATGTCACCTTCGGCTACGCAGTGTTGATCGACTGCCATTCAATGCCTTCAAGCATCAAATGCCAGACGACCGACAGTCGGCCCGATTTCATTCTTGGCGATCGCTATGGAACCAGCTGCAGTAGCGATTTGACGGAATATGCCTGCACGATCCTGCGAAACCTTGGCTACAGTGTCAGCCGGAACAAACCTTATGCCGGCGGTTTCATCACGGAACACTATGGCAGACCGGCAAGCGGGCTGCATGCGCTTCAGATAGAAATTAACCGTGGTCTCTATCTGAACGAGGCCACGCAGGAGCCTTCAGCCGGGTTCGGCCAGCTGTTCGACAACTTGAGGGCCTTCGCCCTAGAGCTGACAGCCATGCCGGATGCTGCCTTGCCCGCAGATTCGATCGCTGCCGAATAGCCCTGGACAAAAAAAGAGGCCGCACTCAAATGAGGCGGCCCGAGTCTAGGGAGGAAACGCCCAAGGAGGGCGATGCAATACAATGTATCGCACCGCAATAAAATCGCATTGCACCGCACAAAGGTCAAGCCCAATGCGGTTCGGAATCTGATCAAACAATATGCAACTAAACCGGTTTTGCTGAGGCAATTTTCAGCAGAAACGGTTATACAGGCGGCAAATTAGCACTTTTCAACCGATTTACCCCTCATCCGGGAGCCATGAATGTCAGACGGGTTCAAAGCCAGTACCAACACGTTTGCGCCATTTCTTGACAAGCTTGCGGACGCGGCAAGCAGTGCGATCATGCCGCATTTCCGGCAAGGGTTTGCTGTCGATAACAAATGGGACACAGGATTTGACCCGGTCACCATCGCCGACAAGAACGGCGAAACGGCAATGCGTGCCCTGATCAACGACGCATATCCCGATCACGGCATCCTGGGCGAGGAGCACGGACCTGAAAATCTCGATGCTGAAAATGTCTGGGTACTCGATCCGATCGACGGCACGAGGGCCTTCATCACCGGACTGCCGACTTGGGGTACCCTGATTGGTCTGAAGACAGCTGGCCGGCCCAGTCTCGGCATGATGGTCCAGCCTTATATCGGTGAACGTTTCGGGGGAGATGGCAGCATTGCCTGGTATCAGGGCCCGCTTGGTCAGATGTCTATCAGGACCCGAGCTTGCGACAGCCTGGAGGCGGCAACCCTTTTCACGACAACCCCTGCGCTCTTTACGGAGATCGAGCGACCCTTATTCGACCGCATTGAGGCGTCTGCGCAGCTCTCTCGCTATGGAACCGATTGCTACGCCTATTGCATGGTGGCTGCCGGTCACGGCGACGCAGTCATTGAAACGGGCCTTCAGGCCTATGACATAGTCGCATTGGTGCCGATCATCGAGGGTGCTGGTGGCGTTGTGACGACTTGGACCGGAGGTGCACCTGCCGATGGCGGCCAGATTGTCGCCTCCGGGGATCCACGCCTTCATGACATATTGCTGCGAGAGTTGGCAAAGGCCGCCTAAAGCCCGGACTTTTGAAGCTCCAGTTCCACTTCCAAACCCGGGACGAATGCATCGAACGCGGCCCAGAACTGGTCACGATAGACGTCCTGCTCCATCATCAGCTCATGTGCAGCACCTGCGACTTCGACATAGGCTGTCGCTTTCGCGCGTGAAACGAAGTCTTCGATTTGAGGTGTTGATACGATCCTGTCGGCCCCTGCGGCCAGGATCAGGCATGGCAGCTTTATGCCGGGACCTGCATCACGTTTGCGCAACGCCAGCATGGTGCGCGCCGCGGCCGCCAACCAGCCCATGGTCGGTGCACCGACGCCAAGTTCCGGTGCCACCTCAAGCACCTTGTTGAACCTCTCAAATCGCACTTTGTCGGAGGTTTGTCTGTTGGTTTCGTAGGGAACCAGGATCTTGCCGTTGCCGCCTGGAACAAAGAGACGTCCAAGCCCGACCATTGAAAAAATCCGTGCCATCGGAAACCCGACGTTTTCAATCAATCCAGAAGTTTTGGGCGACAGCGCTTTCAGGGGCGGTTTACCAAGCAGACCAAAGGTCAGTTTTCTGACAAGCCAACGGCGCGCGGCAGCAAGATCAGGCGCCCAGGCGCCGGATGGGATCCCAAGCAGGGGCGCTGTAATCACTGCCCGGTCAAGCATGGTTCGAAGCCGCTCTGAATCAGACAGAACAACCAACCCTCCCGTCGAATGCGCCAATGCGAAATGCGGTCCCGGATAAGTTGCCAACGAAACGTCTTTCAGAACCGTGCGAAGATCGAGCCGATATTTCTTGAAATTCGAGACGTGTCCCCGCCTCGGATTGCGGGTCACGCGCTGCGAACCGCCTTGACCGCGCCAATCAAATGAAACGACGTTGAAACCTCGGTCCCGTAGATCCTCGATAACTTCAAAATACTTTTCGATAAATTCCGCCCGCCCCTGCAACAGCGTAACAGTACCTTTGCGCGCCGATCCTCTTGCAGGCCAGTGGGCATACCGGATTTTGATACCGTCCGCTGTGTCGACAAATCCTGATTGTGTTCCCTCAGGGACTGGATTGTCAGGATGATTGAAAAGGCTCATGCGGCCCCTTTTGAAAAGCTAAGGCAACGAATGACTGTGATAGCGGTCTTCGCCGTGGCTCACAACATACTTCAGGCCGGCCCCGTGGGACCGGCCCTGAAAGCCAAAGATATTCACGGAACATTACCAGCGATGTTGCCAACCCCAGTGCGCACGGTGGCCTCCAACCGGGCGGCTCCGGACGATCTGCGCTGATCTTGAATCAACAACCAGACGGAACTTTTGACCACCCCAGGCACGGGCTTTGACAATATACATCGGGCCGCGGCGATCCAGGATCCGGATTTTGTGAAAGCCGCGATGACGCAAGCTGCGGCGAATCTGTCGAGGACCCATCTCGTGGTACCCCCAACCACGGCGGTCGTCCCAGCCACGCTGGCCGCGATGTTTCTTGTGCTTGCGGTGATCAACTTTCACAATCAGCTCGGATTGTGGTTGATGGATCTTTATGCCGCTGGCCAGAGGAGCCGCATTGGCAGAGGAAACAAGACCGGCGGATACAAGCAGAACGGCACCGGCGATCGGGGCAGAAAATTTCGAAAGAGTGGCAAGCATTTTTCATCTCTCCTGACTGAGCCGCCAGCGCCGTGCTGACGTTGAGCACAAGATGCACCCTGCCACTTGAACCCAATCGGAAGGCTCCGTTCATCCGCCATTCATCTGCAAAACGGGCCGCCGGCAAGCCTCTTGAAATGAAAAACCGGAATTCCCAGATTCCCTATTGCAGGCGCCACTAACGGGTCTGCAGCGCAATCCTGTCCCGCCAAGATGGGGGAAGATGGAAAGCACTATGAAGTGAAGTAACCGTTGCTCAAAGAGAGGACACTACACATGCGTCACTTGGATTTTTCTCCGCTATATCGGTCCACCGTCGGGTTCGACCGTTTGTTCTCAATGCTGGATTCTGCCGGCAGCGAAACCCCCAGCTATCCGCCCTATAACATTGAACGCACTGGCGAAAACACCTACCGCATCACCATGGCGGTCGCCGGATTTACCGAAGACGAACTCTCGGTTGAAGCCAAAGAGCACGTTCTGACAATCAAGGGTGAAAAGGCCGACGAAGACACTGACCGCGAAATTCTTTATCGCGGCATTGCATCTCGCACATTCGAGCGCCGTTTCCAGATCGCCGAACATGTCCGTGTCGATGGCGCAAGCCTCGAAAACGGGCTGCTGCATGTCGATCTCGTTCGTGAGATCCCTGAGGCAATGAAACCGCGCAAGATCGATATCACGAGCGGTTCTACCAAGCAGATCGAAACAACCGCTCACTAATCTGCTGAAATCGCTTGCGAAAGCCTGCTGCGAGGCGCCTGGAAACCCGGGCGCCTCTTTTGCTAGCGTCGCTTGACCACCAATGTTCTGAAAACCTCAACGACCGCTCAAACGGTGCCTGCAAGGACACTCAAGAACGCGTCTACATCAGCCTCAACGGTGGCAAAACTCGTCACCATGCGCAGACAAACTTCATCCTCGGAAGGATTGCCATCGCCTGGCAGATCATCGGCCGGCCATTCATAGAGTTTCGCACCAGCGGCCTCCAGCGCCTCAAACTGCCTGCGTTTGAGAATCGGAAAGACCTCGTTTGCTTCCACCGGACAAGCTGTGCGGCCGCCGATGTCCCGAATGCCTTCAGCGAGGCGCAACGCCATTGCATTGGCATGCGCGGCTGTCGCCATCCAGTTGCCGTTTTCGAAGTAACCCTCAAATTGCGCAGCCACGAACCTGTTCTTGGAAAAAAGGTGCCCGCCGCGTTTTCGGAAATACTCAAATCCCTTTGCCGCTTCCACATCGAAGAAGACGACGGCCTCCGCACACCAGCAACCGTTTTTCGTGGCCCCGAAGGAAAGTACGTCGACGCCTGCCTTCCATGTCATGTCAGCCGGTGAGCACCCGAGCGATACAAGCGCATTGGCAAACCGTGCGCCGTCCATATGCAACGGCACACCGCGTGAGCGGGCGACACTCTGGATCGCCGCAATCTCATCAAGCGTATAGACGGTTCCCCATTCGGTGGCCTGCGTCAATGAAACCGCCGCAACCTGGCCGTGGTGTACAACGCCGTCGGGATATGCCGCCATTGCATTTTCCAACGCATCGGGCGTCATTTTACCGAATGCGCCTGGAACGCCGACCAACTTGTTGCCGCCGGTCATGAATTCGGGACAGTTGCACTCGTCTACCTGGATATGCGCTGTTTGGTGGCAAAATATGACGCCGCCAGGTTTCGCATATGCGGCCAATGACAACGAGTTTGCAGCGCTCCCGGTAGCGACCTGATAGACGGCCACCTCCCGTTCGAAAATTTCACTGAATGTGTCGGAAACGCTTTCGGTGAGAGGATCGGTGGCATAGGCCGACGCGAACCCACTATTATGGCGGGTCAGTGCCGACATCACCGCCGGAGCTGCACCCGCCCAATTGTCGCTTGCAAAGTTCATGTGCCGGTTTAATCAGGTCGACTTCCAACCGGCAACATGAATTATCAGTCGTAGTACATTTCCCGCTTGCGGTAGTAGGAACCGAGCAGCCAGTCGAGCGAGATCACTCCAGGACCCTTGAGGGTCGGAACGAGCAGCAGGAAGATCCACAACAGCCGGTCGTCAGAGATGATCGAATAGGGTTCGCCATCAAAGAGCGCGCCGATTGTCTTGGCGTCTGCGCCGTGCCCAGTGATGTCCACGTAGGTCATGACGATGATGAAAACGATCATGCCAAGGCTTGCAAAGCGCGTGAACAAACCGACGACGACGAGCAAGGGCAGAATGAATTCGCCCCAGGTACCCAAAAGGACGATGAGCCCATACGGAAAGAAGGCAATCTGGCTGGTGTCGTAGCTGACCTGTTCCATCAACTGCGGCAGCATTTGCGCGTACGCGCCTGCAGTCGGTGTGAAAATATTGGCAACACTTCCACCGATCTTGGTCAGTGCTGAGTTCCAAAAGAACTGGAGCAGAACGGCAGCAAAAATGAACCTGGAGGCAAGTCCCAGAAACCAGCCGTTCGTCAGGCGCTCAATCGCGCCGAACACCATTGTGTACAATCGTACGAAGAAACCAATCAACGCACCCATAAATTCCCCCTTCCTGTATCGAACCTCGCCCCTGTTCCTCAGGCTACGTCGAGATCCGCAAATGCTCCAGTTGAAAGACAGTCCGAAAGACAATCAGACAGTGAAAAGTTTTCTGCGGCTGTTTGAGCGGCTTCAGCGCCCTCAGCCAACGTCGCTCCTTCGAAGAGCGAACCAACGAAAATATCTGCTCCAGGACGGAGCAGTAACATATCAACGCTCAATTCAGGTCGGGTGATCAGCACGGACTGAGCCAGTTTCAGGTCAATCTGAATTTCGGCATTCGGATCGAAGCGATTCGCGCGCGCCAGATCCCAGACAGGCCAACGTGAAGTAACGACATGTGCTGCCGGATGCTTTCTAAACCGGACGGCACCAACCGACTGAGCGTCCACAGAGCTCAATCTGGCTGGGTCAAGCGGAACCTGGTCAGCGGCATGATAGGCTTGCAACCAGGCCCATTCCAGGCGGGCTACGTTGGCAAGATAAGGGTAGGTTGCCAGAGGCGGAAAGCTTTCGACGAAGTCCGCGAATTCGGACCCATAGTGCAGCAACACCGGCGATTTGGGAGGGTGTGTAGTGACGAACGCACGCGCAAGTGCGTTAAAATAGTCTTCGCCGAGCAGGTTCTCAATTGCCGGAAAGGTTTCCCCGAGCGCGTCGCACAAACTGACAACCACATTGTTTCGATAAACGCTGAAGCGCTTGGGAGCTGTCTCGCCGTCGGGCCCGACAAGACCCACGGGCGTGCCACTCCCGGGATCGAATAGAGCTTCGCAGAAAGTCGTTTCATCGACTTTGTCGCTGATCGCCATCGCGCACATATCAGCCTGCACGCCGAATGCTGGCTTGGCTGTTGTTAGCAAGGATCCGGTCAGCTGCCTGCGCCTCGCACATCAAAACCGGCCAGACGGGAACATCATTGTCCCATTCGATCAGGGTTGGTATGGCTCCGGTGCGGGCAATCAGGTGCTCATAAAGTGTCCAGACAGCCTCATCGACTTCCCTGTCATGGGCATCGATCAACAACGGACGTCCTGCATCATCCTTATCGGGTGCATGACCACCGAGATGGATTTCGCCCACGGCGTCGATGGGAAATGCGTCAAGGTAGTCCAGCGCAGATCTCTCATGATTGGTGCAGGAGACATGGACATTGTTCACGTCAAGCAGGAGACCGCATCCGGTTCGGCGCGTAATTTCTTTTAGGAATTCCAGTTCGCTCATGGTGCTTTGCGCGAAGGCAACGTAGGTGGACGGGTTTTCCAGGAGCATGCGGCGCCCGACAGTTTCCTGAACCTCGTCGATATGGTCGCACACCCGATCAAGTGTTTCCTGATCATAGGGAACCGGCAACAGATCGTTCAGATAAGTGGTTTCGTGGGTCGACCAGGCCAAGTGTTCGGAAAAAAGACCTGGCTCGTAGCGTTTGTTCAAGATGGCCAGACGCTGAAGGTGATCACGATCGAGCGGCCCTTCGCCACCAATCGAAAGTCCGACCCCGTGAAGGGACAGAGGGTATTTCTCCCGAATTGCCTCCAGCTGGCGATGCGGCATGCCTCCATCGCCCATATAATTTTCCGCATGGACTTCAAAGAAACCGATATCTGCGGACGTCTCGAGTATCTCGGCAATATGTTCAGCCTTCAGGCCAGCTCCGGCTCTTGCCGGGACTGAAGCATCGATCCGTGTCAGGTTCTGGCTTGGGCTGTCTGGAAACATGATGAGCTCCATAGGGAGACTTGGTTGTCAGGCAGACGGACGGTGACCCGTCTGCCTGAAATTTCTGCCGAATATCGGCGCTGTCAGCCTGACAATCAGGCTTCAGGAAGGTCGCGGTTAAGCTCAGTCAGAGAGCCTTTTCGGTCGCCCGGCAGTTCCATGCTGACGCATGTGCCTTTTGGAACCAGCGTCCAGGCATTGCCTTGATAATCGACCGTTGAAGTGCCTGCGCAGGTCGTACCGGCACCGGCTTTACAGTCGTTCTGGCCTTTCAGGGAAACGCCATAGCATTTTTCTTTGGCCTGCGCATGAGCCGGGGTGGTCGTGGTGGACAGACCTGCAACAGCTGTTGCGACGGCACCTGCGACGATTGCAGCGGACATAGCCTTATGCTTCATTTCAAACTCCTCTGGTCGAACCTTATATCCAGTATTGGCCAACGCTTAGCGGCGAGCAGCGCGGCTCAACCTGTACATGAGCATATTGCTGATAAATAGGAAATCAAACGGCTGTGACTATTTTGCGAGCACATGCCCACAAAGATTACCAGACGCAAGAATCTTACACAAAACACCTCGCATTTGAGCTATCCGGACACATGGAACTTTTTGCGCGAAACAATTATAATGCGCGCAACAAGAAACACTCTTGCTCCTGACTGAGAAATCTGTCATGTTCGCGCCGCCTGAAATAGGACAGGGATACTGTCCCAATTGTTGCGGTAAATCCGGACCTGCGGTAATGAACGGGCTGGAGCAATGATCAGGATGACCATTCGTGGAATCCAAATGGATCTGCGAAAAGCGGAATGAAAATTTCCGGCAGCGGTAACGCCGCTGCGTCAATGCGGCGGTTTGTGTTAAGAAGCCGGCGCGGTAAATACAACGACAGAGCCGGGGCAGCTAAGCCAGGGTTCGCCGAGCCGCATTCTTGATGGAATGCGACCCGAACGAAACCGGACGCTTCAGCCACGGCGGCACTGGGGTAAACAGTGAGGGCGCACATGACGATTAAAGAGCTGACGACCAGCACAGCCATGCAAGCCGGGCGCGCGGACGAAAAAACCGCTGCGACCGCAACACTTGCCGAACGACTGGGCACGGCCGCCGACAAAGGGCTCTACAATCCGTCGCGCGAACACGATGCCTGTGGCGTGGGTTTCGTTTCCCACCTGAAGGGTGTGAAATCGCACAAGATCGTTTCCGATGGATTGCAGGTTCTTGAGAACCTGACCCACCGCGGTGCGGTTGGTGCAGATCCGCTCATGGGCGATGGCGCTGGCATGCTTGTGCAGATCCCGCACGCCTTTTTTGCAGAAGAGATGGCAAAGGCAGGCACGCCTTTGCCGGCCGAAGGCGAATACGGTGTGGGCTTCGTGTTCTTGCCGCAGGACGACGCCCTTCGCGCCAAATGCGAAGAAATTGTGGATCGTGCCATTGCCGAGGAAGGCCAGGACATGATCGGCTGGCGCGATGTGCCGGTTGACAATTCCTCGCTCTCAAAGGCTCCGGATATCGCCGCAACAGAACCAGTATCCCGGCAGCTTTTCATTCGCAAAGCGGCAAGCGACGATCAGAACGCCTTCGAACGTCGTCTTTATGTATTGCGCAAGGTGATTTCCAACACCGTACGCGCTGAGACCGATGCTGTCTCCAAGGGCTTCTATATCGTTTCCCTGTCGAGCCGCACGATCGTTTATAAAGGCATGTTCCTCGCCTACCAGCTCGGTGCCTATTATTCAGACCTGAAGGACGCGAGATTCACCTCCGCTCTCGCTCTAGTCCACCAGCGCTTCTCCACGAACACATTCCCGTCCTGGGATCTCTCCCATCCCTATCGGATGGTAGCCCATAACGGCGAAATCAACACGCTTCGAGGAAACGTCAACTGGATGGCCGCGCGCCAGGCATCAGTCTCCTCAACACTGCTCGGCGATGATATCTCCAAGCTCTGGCCGATCTCCTATGAAGGCCAGTCGGATACCGCCTGTTTCGATAACGCCCTGGAATTTCTCGTCATGGGCGGCTACTCGCTTGCACATGCGGCGATGATGCTGATCCCGGAAGCCTGGGCGGGCAACCCGTTGATGGACGACAACCGGCGGGCTTTTTACGAGTATCACGCAGCCATGATGGAGCCGTGGGACGGTCCGGCTGCTGTTGCCTTTACCGACGGTCGTCAGATCGGTGCGACACTGGACCGGAACGGCCTTCGCCCGGCCCGTTACATCGTCACCGACGATGACTTCGTCATCATGTCCTCTGAAGTTGGCGTGCTGCCTGTCGATGAAGAGCGTATCGTTCAGAAATGGCGTTTGCAGCCAGGCAAGATGCTGCTCATCGATCTTGAGGAAGGCCGCATCGTCTCCGACGACGAAATCAAGCGCCAACTGTCGACTGCCAATCCCTACAAGGACTGGCTGCATCGCACTCAAATCGTTCTGGAAGATCTGCCGGGCGTTCGCCAAAGAGCTCCGGTTGCCGGGGAAAGTCTGCTCGATCGTCAACAGGCCTTCGGCTATACGCAGGAAGATATCAAACTTCTGATGACGCCGATGGCGACCGTTGGCCAGGAAGCCATTGGTTCGATGGGCACGGACACGCCGATTTCGGCGCTCTCCGACAAGTCAAAGCTGCTGTATACCTATTTCAAGCAGAATTTTGCGCAGGTCACCAACCCACCGATCGACCCGATCCGTGAAGAACTGGTGATGAGCCTGGTGTCCTTCATCGGTCCGCGCCCGAACATCTTCGATCTCGAAGGCCAGTCGACATCAAAGCGTCTGGAAGTCCGTCAGCCGATCCTGACGAACGAGGATCTGGAAAAGATCCGTGCGATTGGCGACATCGCCGACAACCAGTTCTCCGCGAAGACGCTCGACACGACCTATAGTGCCGAGAAAGGCGCTGACGGCATGGAAGGCGCGCTCGATGAGCTTTGCCAACGCGCTGAAAAAGCGGTTCGAGACGGCTACAACATCATTATTCTGTCCGACCGACTGATCAGCCGGTCCAGGATTGCCATCCCGGCGCTCCTGGCAACGGCTGCTGTTCACCACCATCTGATCCGCAAAGGTCTGCGCACATCAGTTGGTCTGGTGGTGGAGACCGGTGAAGCGCGTGAGATTCATCACTTCTGCGTTCTGGCCGGCTTTGGGGCTGAAGCCATCAATCCTTACCTGGCCTTTGAAACTCTTCTTTCCATGCACATGGAAATGGACTTCCCTGAAGAAGTCGACCAGTTCGAGGTTGTTGAGCGCTACATCAAATCGATCGACAAGGGTATCTTGAAGGTCATGTCAAAGATGGGCATCTCGACCTATCAATCCTATTGCGGCGCGCAGATATTTGATGCTGTCGGCTTGTCCTCGGACTTCATCAAGAAATACTTCTTCGGCACCGCGACCATGATCGAGGGCATCGGCCTTGATGAAGTCGCGGAAGAAACGGTACTGCGTCACGCTGAAGCTTTCGGCGATGTTGCCATCTTGAGACGGTCGCTGGACGTGGGCGGTGAATATGCTTACCGCACACGCGGCGAAAGCCACATGTGGACGCCGGACTCCATCGCCACGTTGCAGCATGCAGTACGCTCAAACTTGCCGGACATGTACCGTTCTTTCGCAAAGCAGGTGAACGAGGAAAGCGGTCGCTATGCCATCCGGGGCCTTTTCCGCATCAAAGGCGCTTCGGAAATCGGTCAGCAGCCGATTGAGATCGAACAGGTCGAGCCGGCAGAAGCGATAGTCAAACGCTTTGTGACGGGCGCGATGTCCTTCGGTTCGATCTCCCGCGAAGCACATTCGACCCTCGCAGTCGCCATGAACCGGATTGGCGGCAAATCGAACACGGGCGAAGGTGGTGAGGAACCCGAGCGTTTCAATCCGCTGCCGGACGGTTCAAGCAATCCGCAGCGGTCCGCGATCAAACAGGTGGCATCGGGACGCTTCGGCGTCACCACAGAGTATCTCGTCAATTCCGACATGATCCAGATTAAGGTCGCTCAGGGTGCAAAGCCTGGCGAAGGTGGCCAGCTGCCGGGTCACAAGGTAGACGCGGTCATCGCGAAAGTGCGCCATTCCACACCTGGCGTTGGATTGATTTCACCGCCACCGCACCACGACATCTATTCGATCGAGGATCTGGCGCAGCTCATCTATGACCTGAAGAACGTCAATTCCGCAGCTGATATCTCCGTCAAGCTGGTATCGGAAGTGGGTGTCGGCACGGTTGCGGCAGGTGTTGCCAAGGCCCGCGCGGACCACATCACGATTTCCGGTTACGACGGCGGCACGGGTGCATCCCCGCTGACTTCCATCAAGCATGCCGGTTCTCCATGGGAAATCGGTCTTGCAGAGACACAGCAAACGCTGGTGTTGAACGGCCTGCGCTCGCGCATCGCGCTGCAGGTGGATGGCGGACTGCGCACCGGACGGGACGTTATTATCGGGGCATTGCTCGGAGCCGACGAATTCGGTTTCTCAACTGCACCTCTGATTGCGGCTGGTTGCCTGATGATGCGCAAGTGTCACCTCAACACCTGTCCGGTCGGGATCGCAACCCAGGATCCTGTGCTGCGCAAGCGCTTCAAGGGCACGCCTGAACATGTCATCAATTACTTCTTCTATGTTGCAGAAGAAGTCCGTGAATTGATGGCAAGCCTTGGCATTGCCAAACTGGACGATCTGATCGGTCGGTCCGACTTCCTCGACAAGGACGCAGCTCTCGAACACTGGAAGGCCAAGGGGCTCGATTTCTCGCGAATCTTCTTCCAGCCTGAAGCCGCTCCTGAAGAAACACGCTGGACCGAGCGCCAGGTGCACCCGATCGACGACATTCTCGACCGCCGCCTGATTGCGGCGGCAGCTCCCGCGCTGGAAAGCAAGGAGCCGACCGTCATCGATGAAACGATCTGCTCCGTCGACCGTTCTGTCGGTGCGATGCTGTCCGGCGAGATAGCCAAACGCTATGGCAACAAGGGTCTGAAAAAGCCTGACACCTTGAAGATCAACCTCAAAGGGACTGCCGGTCAGGCCTTTGGTGCGTTTGTCGCACGCGGTGTAACGATTGATCTTGTCGGCGATGCCAATGACTATGTGGGCAAGGGGCTTGCCGGAGGAAGGTTGATCGTCCGGCCACCGGAAAACACCCGTATTGTGGCCGAAAACTCGATCATCGTCGGGAACACGGTGCTTTACGGCGCAACGGAAGGTGAGTGCTATTTCCGTGGTGTTGCTGGTGAGCGGTTTGCCGTTCGCAATTCCGGCGCCATCGCCGTCGTTGAAGGCGTTGGCGACCACGGTTGTGAATACATGACCGGCGGTGTGGTTGTCGTTATCGGTCAGACTGGCCGTAACTTCGCGGCAGGAATGTCCGGTGGCATCGCTTACGTTCTGGATGAAGACGGTTCCTTCGGTACCCGCTGCAATCTGGCCATGGTTGATCTGGAGCCGGTGACAGAAGAGGACGACCTTCTCGAGAAGCTCCATCACCATGGCGGCGACATCGAGCATAAGGGGCGTGTTGACCTGTCCTGCGACATGACGCGCCATGATGACGAGCGACTGCGGCAAATGCTGACCAAGCATGTGGAGTATACCGGCTCGACCAAGGCGCAAACCATCCTGGACGACTGGGCCACCTACCGGCCGAAATTCGTCAAGGTCATGCCCGTTGAATACCGCCGCGCTCTCCGGGAGATGGAGGAGCAACGGCTTGGAATGGTCGCGGCTGAATAATCAGGCACTTGAACAAACAGGCTCTTGGCCAACTGAAGCGGTCAATCGAGCCGCCATGTGGAAGAGAAACGTTTTGAGGAGGTCGCCTTGGGTAAGGTAACCGGTTTTCTGGAAATCGATCGGCAGGAACAGAAGTATCAACCTGCTTCAGATCGTATCCGCCATTTCAAAGAGTTCACGATTCCGCTGAACGATCAGGAAGTCGCAAATCAGGCAGCACGCTGCATGGATTGCGGTATCCCGTTCTGTCACGGTCCGACCGGTTGCCCGGTCAACAACCAGATTCCGGACTGGAACGATCTGGTGTTTCAGGGCGACTGGGACATCGCGCTTCGGAACCTGCATTCGACAAACAACTTCCCGGAGTTCACCGGCCGCATTTGTCCCGCGCCTTGCGAAGAGGCCTGCACGCTCAACCTGGAGGACATCCCGGTAAACATCAAAAGTGTTGAGCAGGCAATCGCTGACAAAGGATTTGAACAGGGCTGGATTGTACCAGAACCGTCGGCGACCAAAACCGGCAAGGCCGTTGCCATCATTGGGTCTGGTCCGGCAGGCATGGCGGCTGCACAACAGCTCGCCCGTGCGGGCCATACGGTGCATGTCTACGAGCGCGAGCCTCGTGCTGGTGGATTGCTGCGCTACGGCATTCCCGACTTCAAGATGGAAAAACACTATATCGATCGCCGTGTCGAGCAAATGGAAGGCGAAGGTGTCACGTTCCATTATGGGGTCAATGTCGGCGTGACCGTCAGCATGGAAGAACTGACCGAGCGCCACGACGCCGTGATCCTGTGCGCCGGCGCTGAGCGCCCCCGCGACCCTGGCGTCACCGGAATGGAGCTTGAAGGCTGTCATTGGGCAATGCCCTATCTGGTTCAGCAGAACCGACGCGTTGGCGGCGAACCTGAAGGCGATGAAGCCCCGATCTGGGCAGGTGGCAAACATGTCGTCGTCATCGGCGGCGGCGATACTGCATCCGACTGTGTCGGTACCGCTTTCCGTCAAGGTGCACTTTCCGTCACTCAGCTCGATATTCGTCCGATCCCACCGCTGAAGGAAGACAAGTTGACGGTGTGGCCATATTGGCCGACCAAATTCCGTACGTCGTCATCGCAGGCCGAAGGGGCTGAACGTGAGTTTTCCGCCGCAACACTTTCCCTTGTTGGCGAAGACGGAACGGTTACGGGTGTGAAATGCGCACGCGTCGATGAAAAACGCCGGCCGATCGAAGGCACGGAATTTATCCTCCGCGCGGACCTGGTTCTGGCTGCCATCGGATTCTCTGGCCCCTTGCTTGAGACCTATATCGCTGAAGCCGGCGACAAGCTGGAACTTGACGGTCGTACAAACGTGAAGGCCAACACCGACGACTACAAGACCAGTCTCGACAAGGTTTTCGCTGCCGGTGACGTGCGCAAAGGGCAATCTTTGGTGGTCTGGGCAATCCGGGAAGGCCGTCAGGCAGCCCGCGCCGTGGACGAATTCCTGACCGGTTCGACCGATCTGCCTCGCTGATCGACTACCGACTTTAAAAAAAAGCCCGGTCTGCTCAGCTGACCGGGCCTTTTTTTGGAACTATCGCCTTTGCTCAGGAACCGCTTGGCCGTTGCCCTTCAGTAAGAGCAGAAGTGCCCTCAACCGCAACCCGCGGATCGTCAACGCGTCCGGGCATGGGTTTCAGCGGTTCGCCTTTGACAAAAAACCGATATGCGGCACTGTCGGGGTCTATCGCCTTGTCTTCCTCTCCGCCCAGGAGCAATGCTTCCGGAGACGTTGTTCGCCCCGTCAAAACGATGAAATTCGGATCGTCTTCGACGCCTTCAAAGGCCAGCCCTCCATAGCCACCAAGAATGCGTGAGAGCTCTCGCTCAACGAAGAACGCAACTTTTCGATAGCCTGCCCAGGTGAAGCCAATTCTGTCATTGGTTCTAAGCCGAGCATTTTTGCCATCGACATCCGGACCGAAGGAGGAATAACTGCCGTCTTCCGCCAGAAAGATATCCCAGATGTCGACATACCGAACACGCCGGTCAGCGGCGGCTCCCTGAAACAGCGAATTCAATTGTGTGAAATCACCGTTGGTCAGCTCGTTATTCGTCGGTGGAAGACCGGCCCAGATAATCGGTTTCTTCTCCTGCCTGACCACCCTGACAAGCGCTTCAACCTTATTGCGGTAGGTATCGAGCCATTCCGCGGTCATGAATTCGATTGGCGGGTCCCCGGGAAAGGTTTTTCCAAGATCGCGGCGCCCGATCATGACGACAACTGCCTTGACGTCCGCACCTCTGATTTTTGACAGAACCTGGGTTGACCAGTCCGGAGGCGTTTCACCTGTGAAACCAGCTTTGTCTTCGGTGATCCGCTCCACCTTGATCTGCGGTTTTTCCGCCAGTGTGAACTTCAGCCCTTCAGCCACTCCTCGTGCCATCCGGTCACCAACAACGAGGATCAACCCCGCATCCGGGTCTTTCGGCAAGACTTCAAATCTGGGTGCAGCACCTGCTGGTCGTGTTGCTCTGGGACGTTTCTTGACACGTTTCTGAGGCTCCCGGCGTCTTTCAGCGCCTCCGCCGAAGAGCCTTTGCAGTGGAGCAAACGGATTGAACCCGCGCAGCGGTCCGTTTTGCGCCACCACTATTTCTCCCGCTGGAGCGGACTGCGACAACGCGGTTGGCACCTCACCAAAGAGGATAGCCAGAACACAGGCCAGTCCAACCCGTGTTGACCGGATTGCCGGGGTCCAGTTTCTCGCCATCGGACCAGTAAAACGCAAGGAAGCCTCCTGTCCGGCGCCGTCATCTTAGAAGGCGCGATGGCGGCAGTTTAACTGTCGACTTTCAAACGTGCCAGCAAAACAACGGATGCATATCCATCCGGGATCATGCCACGCGAACGTTGATATGCCCGGATGCCCCGACGTGTCGCTGGACCGACTTTACCGTCCGCTGTCCCGACCGAGAATCCCCGGCTGTTCAGCAGTTTCTGGAGTTCTGCGGTTTCAGTTCGGTTGAGGGGCATGTGCTCGCGTGACCAGTCGCCGGCAAGCGGACCACCGCCGATGATCCGATCCGCCAGATGGCCTACAGCCAGAGCATAAGCAGTCGCGTTGTTGTATCGCTTGATGACGTAAAAATTACGCAGCATCAGAAATGCCGGACCACTAGCGCCTGCGGGCAACACAAGAATGCCCTTGTCCGAGGGACGCGGAAAACCCTTGCCATTGATCCGTTTAACGCCAGCCTTGCTCCATGCACCGAGCGTCTTCGTTTTCTCGCCATCGGCAAGATTATAGTCGAAACCTGCCGGCAGCCGCACTTCATACCCCCAGGTCTTGCCTGTCTGCCAACCATGCTTTTTCAGATAATTCGCGGTTGAGGCAAGCGCATCGGGTATCGATGTCCAGATATCGCGGCGGCCATCGCCATTATAGTCGGCAGCATAGGCTTTCCAGCTGGACGGCATAAACTGCGTGTGACCCATGGCACCGGCCCAAGAGCCTTCCATGTCCTTGAAGCGAACATGGCCTGCCTGCACGATTGCCAGGGCGGTCAGCAACTCTCGTTGCCAAAAACTCTTTCTGCGAGGCGCAGCATAGGCAAGCGTCGCCAGGGCTTGAATGACATTGTGGCGTCCCATGAAACCACCGTAGTTGGTTTCCATGCCCCAGATCGCCAGCACCGCTTCCCGGTCAACGCCGTAGCGAGCTTCAATCTGTCTGAGGACAGGACCATACTCCTGCAACAGTTCACGGCCTTTTTCGACCCGTGTGTCAGAAACAGCGCTGTCCAGATAGTCCCAGATGGGTTTGACAAATTCAGACTGCTTGCTCATCAGCCTAAGCGTGTCGTTGTCCGGCTCCATGCCGGTAAAGACGGCATTATAGGTATTGGCGGAAATCCCTACAGCCTGGGCTTTTGGCCAGAAACCTCGAACAAACTTATCAAATCCGGCATCTGCGAATGCTGTATTGGCAGAAACCGACAACACGCCTGCAAGAAACAGCCGCGTGAGCCGATGCTTTCCAGCAGACCGGTTTGGTTTTGTTCGCGACGCCATGAATCGGGACAGCGTCTTGATCACGTTAGAAGTTTGCCACGCAAAGCTCCGCATCAGGGCCTCCTTAACGCCCAAGTCCGTGTTGTACTGCCCCCGGCACTATCAATGCTGCTTATTTGGTTAGCTTATAGTTAATGCCGGAAACGAAGACCGGCTTCAATCGCATTTTCCGAGTAATCGCTACCGCTTTCGGAGCTGTCAAACCGGCGATGTGAGTAGTCGGCCGTAATCGCCACATTTTGCGTCAATGCAAATGTGACACCGCCAAAGCCGGTCAAAGTACTTTCCTCGATCGATATACCCTCATAGGTTCGATAGCTGTACCCTACCCCTGTTTCTCCGACCAGGCGGTCGCTGAATGCATGGGCAAGCCGAATATCGCCAGAATAGATAATCGACCCGCTGGCGCCGTCAATATCGGTCGCCTCAAAGCTTGTTCCAAGCCCTGCAGTTACGGATGTGAGCCGGCTTGGAGACCAGACCAGTGAACCATCGATAACGAGACCGGACAAACTGTCCAACCGATCATCGTCAATGTCTTCAATCCGCCAGCCAACGCCAACTTCCCCATTCATTTTGGGGCCCGAAGCAATTGTGACACCACCTCTCAACTCATACCCGTTTGCATCGCGGTTTTCGCAAAGACTGTCGTTACAGGCCTCTTCAAACCGGCGCAGCAACAACGACCCTTCCACAAAGGGCGCAATGACACTGCCTGTATTGGCGTCGAGCCTCAGGCTTGCCGAATAAAGTGTATTGTCGCGGTCACTGTTCGTAGTGCCACCTTCGTCAGCAGTATAGATGCTGCGGTCCGCGCCAAGCGCAGCGGTTGCGGCCAGAAGACCGACACTTCGCGTTGCGCTGAGGCTTCCGGATAGCTGGTGAACATTATCCGTTCCGCTGGCTGATTCTGCGCTGCCATCTTCTTCGCGGGTGAACGTATAAGCCAGGCCCGTCGTGACCTGTGTCGCCTCGCTGACATCCAGCCTCAGGTTCGCGGCTGCAAATATCGAGGCGTCATTGTCGTCGGAGTTTTCAGGGTAACCTGTATAGGTTCCGCGCAAAGAAGCGTCGAACTGGTGCCGTGACCATCCCGAGGTAAGCGAGATATCCGGTGAAATCCGGTAAAGCCCGCCGGCGGTTCCGTCCGCCGACTGGGCGGTGTTGTCCGAATAACCGGTCATGAACGTCACTTGCGGTACCAATGTGAACGAACCAAGGCGTATCCCGTCCGCCGCATCAAAGGTCGTGTCGCCGCCAAATACGCTCGTGTCGAGTCCAGGACCGGAAACCGGTACAGCCCTCCCGACAGCCGCAATCCGATCAGAAAACGGGCGGATTGGCGTCACCCGGCCATTGGTACCAAGACCGGTCGATCCGGTTTCAGCGGCAGCTGCATTAAGGGTGCGGCGAAGCGCGAAAACGTTGGCTTGTGTCGGGTTGGATTGAGAGTTTGCTGCCTGATCCGCTGTGTCTTCCGCATCCAGAGCGTCTGCCGGGTCACCGCTGCCGCGCAAATCCGTCACAGCAGTCTGCGCAGCAGCAGGTGCCACCTGCAACGCGGCGAAACAGACAAAAAGGGGCAGAATGCGGCGCATATAGCTTGTAGAACCAGTCGACGTCGGGATCTCGTTCAAACTGACGAAGGTTGGTTAATGCTTCGTTTCTTTTTCGCATTTTGATAGTTTGAACAAAGATTCAAATACTAATGCATTTAAAAGATCACAGGTTCTTGATCCTCTGAAGAGACTGGCCTAGAGCTACACCATTCAAGAAAAAGAAAAGTTGCATTCAATGACCAAGCCGTTGCTCGATGCCGTTTCAGAAGAGACAAATGACATTGCGTCTCATTGTCTTGTTTCCGCAGAACGCACATTGGAAACAGAAATCGCAGGCTTGAGCGCGGTTAGAGCCGCATTGAAAAACGGTCTTTCCGCCAGTTTCCAGCAGACTTTCGACCTGATCCGAAAGAGCCCAGGGCGCGTCATCGTTACCGGGATCGGCAAAAGTGGTCACATCGGCACGAAAATCGCCGCCAGTCTGGCGTCGACCGGAACACCTTCCTTTTTTGTGCATGCAAGCGAAGCCAGCCATGGCGACCTTGGCATGATTACCGATCAGGACGTTGTACTGGCTTTGTCGTGGTCTGGTGAGACCCAGGAACTTGCCGGTATCGTCAGTTACACCCGCCGATTTAAAGTTCCTCTTGTCGCCATCACATCGCGCCAGGACAGCACGCTGGGTCGCGCAGCGGACCTCGTTATGAAGTTGCCAAGCGTGACCGAAGCATGTCCTCATGGCCTCGCACCAACGACATCGGCGCTTATTCAACTGGCCATCGGCGATGCCCTGGCAGTTGCATTGCTTGAAGGCCGCGGGTTCACGGCGCAGGATTTTCGGGTCTTCCATCCAGGTGGGCGCCTCGGTGCAAGTTTGAAATCCGCGAAAGACATTATGCATTCGGAAGATCGGATGCCGCTGACACCGGCCTCAACCTTGATGAGCGAGGGGATCGTGCTGATGACTCAGAGAGGCTTCGGCGTTCTGGGTGTCACGGATGAGCTGCGCCAGCTGGTCGGGATCATTACCGATGGTGACTTGCGCCGGCATGTTGCTTCCAACCTGCTGGAAAAAACGGCCGGTGAAATCATGACACCGGCACCGAAAACCGTTACGCCGGATACCTTGTCCGCGTCTATCCTGGAACTTGTGAACTCACTCTCGATCACGTCCGTATTCGTTGTCGAGGATGGTCGTCCGGTTGGTATTGTGCACTTGCACGACCTGCTGCGTATCGGCGCGGCCTGACACCCGAATAGCCTTCACAATTGCGTCACGTACGGGAAAAACTGAATGTCCCGGCGCGCATTCTGCCGTTCATTAGGATTTGATTAGCCATAACCCACTTACACTGACCCGAAGTTTCAATGGCTTGAACGCCACAAACACTGGTGTGTGTACAGAATGGATCTGGCGACATTAATCGGCATAATCGGTGCATTCGGCGTCGTGATCACCGCCGTTTTCCTGGGCGGTAGCTTCGGTCAATTCATCGACATCCCGTCGATCCTGATCGTGCTTGGTGGCGGCCTTGCCGCCACTCTGATTCGATTTCAGCTATCGGATATCCTTGCCGCCTTCGTAACCGGCTTCAAGGTTGCTCTTGCGGGAAAAAACGCGAGTCCGCGAGATCTTATCTCCGAAATTACGAACCTTGGCGAAATCGTACGCAAGTCCGGTCCTCTGGGACTTGAAAACGTCGATGTTTCCGATCCTGTACTGGCAAAAGGCGTACAATATGTCGCCGACGGTTATGAACTGGAATTCATCAAGGAGGCGATGGAGCGCGAACGCGACCTTCAACTCTCTCGCCTGTCGGAAGGAAAACGCGTTTTCAAGGCACTTGGTGATTCGGCACCGGCCTTCGGAATGATCGGGACGCTTGTCGGTCTGGTGCAGATGCTGGCCAACATGGATGACCCTGCAGCCATTGGTCCATCCATGGCTGTTGCGCTTCTGACAACGCTCTACGGTGCGCTCGTTTCCAATATCATCTGTCTGCCTTTGGTGGACAAGTTGGACGCAAAGTTCGATGTCGACGACCTCAGTCAGACTCTGATCATCGACGGCGTTTGCCAAATCAGAGAATCAAAGAGTCCAGCGCTTATCAAAGAGATGTTGGTGGCATATCTGCCTGAAAAGATGCGAACCGAGCTTGCGGAAGCCGCCTAACGCGGACAGGAAACCATGGCTAAGAAGAAAAAGGCACAAGGCGGTGGCGGCGCTCCAGATTGGCTGGTCACATTCGCTGACTTGATGTCGCTGCTTGTTTGTTTCTTCGTTTTGATCATTTCCTTTTCCATTCAGGACAAGGAAAAACTGCAAGTCGTCGCCGGTTCGATGCGTGAAGCCTTTGGCGTCAAGGATTCAGCTCGCAAGACCGGGATTATCGAGGTCGAGGGCATCCCGATCCGCGATTACATGAAGGACATCAGTCAGGTCGAACAGGAAGTAGACTCCGACTTCGCCACGGAGCGTCACGAAAAGCGTCGCAAACAGGGACCGGAAGCGAACACGCACGACACGTTGGAAGCGGAAATCGAAAAACCGCGCCAGTTCGCGACCGCGGCTGCCTCTTTGCGCCAAGCCTGGCAGGAGATGCCCGAAATTACGGAGATCTCCAACAACATCATTCTTGAGGAAACCGAAGACGGGCTCAACATCATGCTGGTCGACCAGGACGGCCGGTCAATGTTCCGCGAAGGGTCCAAGTACCCCTATGAAACAACACGGCGTCTGATCGCAAAAATGGCGCCTGTCCTGGCAAAGATGCCGAACCGCGTGGAAATTACAGGCCACACGACCGCTGGCCAAATCCCTTCCAACCCGAGTTACACCGGTTGGGACCTATCCAGCGAAAGAGCCAATATCGCGCGTCAGATCCTGGCGGAATATGGTGTTCCCGGCGATCAGTTCTATGCAGTCGTCGGTAAATCGGATACCGAACCGCTCTTTCCAAACGACCCATATCTTGCCGCCAACAGGCGCATCGGCATCCTTCTCAAGGCAGAAGAGCCACCAATACCGCCAGGCCACAAGCCCTGAGTCTTTGAAAACAAGCCTCGGCAAACTGACCGGGAAGCACAAGTTCACTCAGCTGGTGAAACAACCAGGCGAGCGCCGTCGATCGAATCAACGCGCACTTTTGTTCCTGCCGGCAAATCGGGACCCGTAATCCGCCAGATCGTGTCGTCGATGGATAATTTGCCGGCGCCTTCATTCAGTGGCGCAGCCAGTGTGAATTCTCTGCCGATATACCGGCTGCCGCGTTGGTTGAGACCCGGGTCTCCCTTTTCTGAAGCCAGGTTTCTCATCAAGCGTCTGCCGATCAACAGGCTGGCCAACGACAGCACCAGAAACAGTCCGACATCGACCTGCCAGGCAAAATCAAAAAGGAGCGATACGACCCCAACGACCAGCGCCGACAGTCCGAACCAAAGGAAAATCGTACCGGGCGCCAGGATTTCCAACCCGAGTAGAAACAGGCCAAGAACGAACCAGCTCCATGGCCCGAGCGCCGCAATTGTGCTTTCGACCAGACTCACCGGTCATCCCCCTCGTTCGGGCCCGTATTCGGTATGCCGGACGCGTTTCTTGTTCCACCCTTGCTGTCACCGAACGCTTCCTTCGCGATTTCGCCAATACCGGTCAATGCACCCAGTAGCGATGTCGATTCCATTGGCAAGATCAGAGTTTTCTGATTTCTGGATGTAGCGAGAGCCTGGAACGCTTCGACATATTTATTGGCCACGAAGTAGTTGATGGCCTGAACATCGCCCGCCGCGATCGCCTCACTTACCATACGTGTCGCGTTGGCTTCTGCTTCTGCCTCGCGTTCGCGCGCCTCTGCATCACGAAACGCGGATTCCCTGCGGCCTTCGGCTTCCAGGATCAGCGACTGCTTTTCACCTTCGGCTTTGAGAACCTCCGACTGACGCTTGCCTTCAGCTTCCAGAATGGCGGCGCGTTTGTCTCGCTCAGCCTTCATTTGCCTGGCCATCGCATCAACAAGGTCGCGCGGTGGATTGATGTCCTTGATCTCGATACGCGTGATCTTGACCCCCCAGGGCTCCGCCGCAGCATCCACGACCCGAAGGATCTTGGCGTTGATTTCATCGCGGTTTGACAGGAGGCTGTCGAGATCCATCGATCCCATGACCGACCTGATGTTGGTCATTGTCAGGTTCAGGATCGCGTTCTGCAGGCCAAGCACTTCATAGGCGGCCCGTGCGGCATCCAACACTTGATAAAACGTCACCCCGTCTGCGCTGACCGTAGCATTGTCACGCGTAATCACTTCCTGGGTGGGAACATCCAGAACCTGCTCCATCATGTTCAGCTTGTGACCGATCTTGTCGACAAAGGGCACAATGAAATTCAGGCCGGGTGTCAGGGTCTTACGATACTTCCCAAAACGTTCGATCGTATAGTTATAGCCCTGCGGCACGGTTTTCACGCCTGCGAAGAAAACCAGAATGACCAGCAGCACGAGGCCGATCAGAAAAATGTCAAATCCCGCGATTGGCATGAATATCTCCCGGAAATAATTGAAGTCTGCGGCCACTATGCGTTGTTTCACCGCCCTGTTCCAGCGTCTTCCCCTTGTGACCCGAGCAAACGGGTGTTGCAACCGGTAATATGCAATTTTGTCAATGCTGTCGCCAAACGCAGTTAATCGCGAACTACCCCAACTTCAAAGAGTTTAACGCCGAAGGCTCCAACGCATTGCGCGCACTTTTTGATGGCTTGTGTTGGCACAAACCTAAAAACGCGCGCTCATTCTTGGGGGATGCGTCGTAACTTTGCGGATTTATGGCCGGATCTCAGAGCCGTTCTGTGGCAATTGGCCTTCAGATCCAGCCACCCAGTTCGCGGCGGACAATATGAGCAATCACGTCCATGCCGAGTTCGCTGTCATTCAGACACGGAATATGAGTGAAGTTCTCTCCTCCGCTTTCCTCAAAGATCTCTCCGGCTTCGCCGGCAATCTCTTCGAGTGTTTCCAGACAATCCGATACAAAACCCGGGTTCATGACGGCGACGTTCTTCACGCCGTCCTTGGCAAGTTTTTCGACGGTCTTGTCGGTATAAGGCTGGAGCCATTCCTCAGGCCCGAACCGTGACTGGAAGGTCACGCGCAGTTTTTGATCATCCCAGCCAAGGACCTCACGCATCAGGCGCGTCGACTTCATACAATGACAGTGATAGGGGTCCCCGCGCTTGAAGTAGGACTGCGGAATGCCGTGATATGATGTCAGAACGACATCCGGCTCGAAATCCAGGCTCTCAAGGTGGTTCTCAACCGATTTTGCAAGTGCCTTCACATATACGGGATCGTCGTGATAGGGCGGAACGGTGCGGATAGCTGGCTGCCAGCGCATTTTTAGAAGAGACTTGCAGACCACATCATTGACCGTCGCAGTCGTGGTTGCCGAATATTGCGGGTAAAGCGGGAAAACCAGAATTCGGTCGCACCCAGCGTCTTTCAGAGCCTTGAGCCGGTCCGGTATCGACGGCTGACCGTAACGCATTGCCCAGTCAACGTGGATCCGCCCGTTGTCATCGCCAAGGATGTCTGAAAGTTTGTCGGACTGGCTTCGCGTGATTGTGCGAAGCGGAGACTCGTCCTTGTCGTGGTTCCAGATTTCATCATATGCTTTGCCCGACTTTCCAGGTCGGGTCATGAGCACTATCCCGAAAAGGATCGGATACCAGACCGCCTTGGGCCACTCGATCACGCGTTTGTCCGTCAGGAATTCGCGCAAATATCGGCGCATCGACCAGTAGTCGGTTGCATCCGGCGTCCCCAAATTGACAAGCAAAATGCCGACCTTGCCGCTCTTTACCGAAGGGTGGTCTTCCGGCAATTTGACGGTCTTGAAATCTGCCTCGCTTTCAGCAGTCAAGGGAGCGGACGGTTGCACAGTCATCGGCGGGGGTTTTCCTCAATCTCTCGGTCACTCTACAGCCTTACATAAGCCACGCACGCGATAAGGCCAATGCGGCATATGTCATACGAGTGAGGAAAGCACCGGATCACCTGATGGCATGGGTTCCTTCAGCCCAGCCGAGGCTGGTGTCAACCATACTCCCGCTCATCAGCGATGACCTTGCCATCGTTTGGCAATCCTCCTGGTGGGACGAGATGAATTTCCCCCTTCAGGCGCGTGACATCGCGTAAGGTTGCGGCCACACGTTCAGACAATCCGTTCTCGACAGCCTCCGTTTCAACAGACAATGTCATCGCGTCTGCTTCACCTTGCCGCACAACGGCAAGACGCGCCTTTTGCACTTCCGGATGGGCCGCCACAATTTGCGCAATCTGCGCCGGGTCGACAAACATCCCCTTGATTTTGGTGCGCTGATCCGCGCGTCCCATCCAGCCCGCAAGCCGCATATTGGTGCGCCCGCAACCTGACCGACCAGGCACGATTTTGGAAAGATCACCTGTTGCAAAACGGATCAACGGATAGAGAGTGTTGAAATTGGTCACAACCAACTCACCCACCTCACCTTCGGCGACCGGCTCGCCCGTCCCTGGACGAACGATCTCAACGATATAGTCCTCATTGACCACCATGCCGTCTTGGCTTTCTGTTTCATAGGCAATCACGCCGAGGTCGGCAGTCGCATAGCATTGCCCGACCCAGATCCCCTGGTCTTCGTATTCCTGCCTGAGTGACGGAAACAGAGCGCCGCCGGAAACAAGGGCTTTCTTGATGGAGGAGACATCCCTGCCCTGTTCCCGGCCGCGGTCCAGGAGGACCTTCAGATAGTCAGGTGTTCCAACGAAACCGGCTGGTTTGAGCACTTCTATTGCTTCGACCTGCGTGTCGGTATTGCCCACGCCGGCAGGAAAAACCGTGCAACCAAGGGCAATTGCGCCTTGATCCAAAATGAAGCCACCGGGTGTCAGGTGATAGGAAAACGCATTCAGTACGACGTCTCCTTTCCGAAATCCGGCAGCAAACAGGCTGCGCGCGCCGTTCCAGGCGTCAAGACCCGGTGCCTGCGGCTCCCAGATCGGGCCTGGCGACATGAAAACTCTGGCAGCGCCTTCAAGCGTTCCGGCCAGAAAGCCACCAAAGGGCGGATTGGCCTTTTGCTTTTCCATGAGGTCGGATTTTCGCAGGACAGGCAAACCTGCCAATGCACGCCTGTCACCGATTTGGGCAATATCCTGGCCTTGAAGATGGGCCGCCCAACCGGGCGCGTTGGCTACCGCGTTCTTAAGAAGATCCGGCAGTTTGGCAAAAAGGTCCTGTTCGCGCTGAGCAGGGTCTTGCCGCTCGCGCGTGTCAAACTGTGTGTCGCTCATGGTCGTCTCCGCCTGTTTCGGCCTGCTTGGTCAGGCCAGCCAGCGCTTCCTTCGCTTGTAGTGCTTGACATTTCGGAACGAGCGGCGGCCTTCGCCACCAACGCCCAGATAGAATTCCTTCACGTCCTCATTCTCGCGCAGAGCCTTGGCATCGCCATCAAGCACGATCCGTCCGGATTCGAGGATGTAGCCATATGTTGCGTATTTCAGCGCAACGTTGGTGTTCTGCTCCGCCAGGAGGAAAGAAACGCCTTCATTCTGATTGAGCTGCCGGACAATCTCGAAAATCTCTTCAACGAGTTGCGGCGCCAGTCCCATGCTGGGCTCATCGAGCAAGATCATCTTCGGTCGGCTCATAAGCGCCCGGCCGATGGCACACATCTGCTGTTCACCACCGGAGGTGTAGCCCGCCTGACTGTTGCGCCGCTCGCGCAGGCGCGGAAAATACGTATATACCATGTCAAGGTCTGCCTTGATGGCACCGTGACCGTCTTTTCGAGTGTAGGCACCCGTCAGCAAATTCTCTTCTATGGAGAGGTGCCCGAAACAGTGGCGGCCTTCCATCACCTGGATACAACCGCGCCGGACCAGATCATTCGGCGAGAGCGCCTGAACTTCAGACCCGTCAAACAGGATCTTGCCCTTGGTGACTTCGCCGCGTTCAGCGCCAAGAAGATTGGAGACAGCCTTCAAGGTTGTCGTCTTGCCGGCGCCGTTGGCTCCGAGCAAAGCGACGATACCGCCTTGCGGAACTGTCAGCGAAACGCCCTTGAGCACGAGGATCACGTGGTCGTAGATAACTTCGATATTGTTGACCGACAGGATCGTTTCGGCCGTCTCAACGGCTGCTTCCCCACCAGGCTGTTCTGCATCCAGCAATGCCATTCCGTCTTCTCCTGTAAGGCCCCGCCGCACGATTGAGCGCGGCGGGGCAGACTGCCGATCAGTTCGGGCAGGGTTCAGTGCGTGCCGGCCAAGGCGCATTCTTTTCGGCATATTCAGCCGCGGCCTTTTCCAGCATCGGACGAACCAGATCGGTCATCGGCTCAATCCAGCCGGATGCCTGGCGCCAAGCCTTGCCGTCCCACTCCTGGATAAACACAGGATGGCTGCCGGCATGGTCCTCACATGTGACCTTCATCGGATGCGCGAAGCCTTTCAGGCCCAACTCTTCCAGACGAGCTTCATCCAGATTGAGGGCTTCAAGACCCATACGCATGTCTTCGCCGGTGATGACTTTCTTACCGGTCAATTCCTGTGCGGTCCGAATGCCTTCCGCAATGATCACGGAGTTCAGAACACCGCGGTTGTAAAGCGTACCGCCAATGGTTTCCGCGTCGGTGGAGCTGAGGCCAGCGTCAACGACATGTTTCTTGATGTCATCAAGCGCAGGGAAATCGCTGCCGACACCGGAGAAATTCATCGCCTTGTAGCCCTTTGCGCCATCGCCGCCAGCCGCTGCATCGTCGTCACCTGCGGACCACCACACACCGATGAACTTGTTCATCGGGAACCGGATCTTGACCGCTTCCTTGATGGCGGTCGGGTTCATTGCTCCCCAACCCCACATAACCATGTAGTCCGGACGGTCACGGCGCACATTCAGCCATTGCGAGGACTGGTTCTGCATTTCTTTCACGCCGACCGGATATTGCAGCAGTTCAAAGCCATATTTTTCGGCAAGCTGCTCCAGAAGCGGGATCGGCTCACGGCCATAACCGGCATCCAGGAAGATGTAGCCGATTTTCTTGCCCTTCAGGTTCTCAAGGCCGCCTTCCTGTTCACCGATATATTTGATGACGACGGAAGCGCCGTCCCAGTATGTATCAGGAACATTGAACACCCATGGGAAAACCGAGCCATCGGCAGCAGCGGAAAGACCGTAGCCCATGGACAGGACCGGGATCTTGTCGACGCCCGCCTTCGGGATCAGCTGCAGCGTAATACCGGTGGAATAAGGGTTATAGACCAGCGCTCCCTTGCCTTTGGTCGCTTCGTAGCATTCAACACCTTTCTGGGCGTTGTAGCCGGTCTCACATTCTTCCAGCTCCAGCTTGACACCGCCGATACCACCGTCGCGCTCGTTCAGCATCTTCAGATAGTCATGCATGCCGTTCGCGATGTGAATGCCGGAAGCTGCAAACGGACCGGTCCGGTAAGTCAGCAGCGGCACATAGTTGCTGTCTTCTGCCTGGGCCACCGTTGTCATGGCGCCGGAAAGCCCGACCCCAAGAGCAACAGCGGTTCCAAGCGCAAGTTGCATGATAGTTTTCATATTCACCTCCCATGCGGAGCCGGACCACCCGACACCGCCAGACCAGTTGCGCCATTCCTCCCCGGATCGGTCCAAATCCGGATGGCGGGCGAAAAGGCTGGCATTCCCTAGTAAGGGAACGGCCAGACCCTTAGCTTTTGCTTCGCGATTTGCCAGAGCCTGGCAAAACCATGCGGCTCGACAATCAGGAAGAAGATGATCAATGCCCCGACGATCATGAACGTGACATGTTCAACCGTTTCAGCAGCGATTTGGATACCAAGTGTCCCTGGAATGAATTTCAGGAACACAGGCAGGATCCAGATAAAGGCAGCCCCCATGAACGCACCGCTGAGGCTGCCCAACCCACCCAGGATCACCATGAACAGGACCTGGAAGGACAGCGAGATCGAATAGGAGGACGGCTCCGCGGCATTCAGCCAGAAGAACACCATCATCGCACCGGCAACGCCGCAGATGTAGGATGACACTGCAAAAGCCATCAGCTTGGTCTGTAGCGGCCGGATACCCATGAGTTCGGCGGCGATGTCCATATCGCGGATCATCATCCAGGACCGCCCGATACGGCCCCGCAGCACGTTGGCCATCAGAAATGCAATTCCCGCGGTGATGCATAGCACGATGAAGTAGCGAACAATCGGTGTTGCTTCCGCACCGGAGGCAACAATGCCGAACACTTCGCGGTGCGGGACTTCAATCGCACCGGAGGCGTTGTAGTTGTAAAGCCAGCCGATCCGGATGAAACACCATTCCAGAAAGAACTGGGCCGCCAGGGTTGTCACAGCCAGATAAAGGCCCTTGATCCTCAGGCTCGGCAAACCGAAGATTGCGCCGATAGCTGCCGAAAAGACACCCGATAGCAGAACCATCAAGATGACATTGGCGTCAGGGAAGATCGTGGTCAATTTGTAGGCCGCATATGCGCCAACACCCATAAATGCGCCGGTACCCAGAGACAGCTGTCCGCAGTAACCGGTCAGGATGTTGAGCCCGATCGCCGCCAGTGAGAACACCAGGAACGGGATCATGATGGACGTCAGGAAAAAGTCGTTGGCAAATGCCGGAATGATCACAAAGGCAACGACAAGGATGACGCTCAGACCGATCCGGTCCTGAAGGATCGGCATGAGAGCCTGATCCGCCTTGTAGCTTGTCTTGAACTGGCCAGCTTCACGATAAAACATTGTTCAGGAGCCTCTTTGTCTTAAATCCGCTCGATGATGCGTTCACCGAACAGGCCTTGAGGCCGGAACAGCAGGAAGATCAGTGCGATGATATAGGCGAGCCAGGATTCAATGCCGCCACCGACAAGGCCTCCCCAATAGAGCTCGCCAATCTTTTCGCCGAAACCGATGATGAGACCGCCGACAATAGCGCCCGGAATGGAGGTAAAGCCGCCCAGGATGAGAACCGGAAGGGCCTTGAATGCAACGATTTCAAGCGCGAAGGACACATCGGAGCGCGCGCCCCACATGATGCCCGTTGCCAGCGCGACCAGACCTGCAGCGAACCAGACAATCGCCCAGATCTGATTGAGTGAAATGCCGACCGACAGAGCTGCCTGGTGATCATCGGCAACCGCGCGCAGCGCGCGGCCAATCCGTGTCTTGTTGAAGAAGACCCCAAGCGCGGCCACCATGATGACAGCAATGACGGCCGCGGCAATATCGATATGCTGCAGAATGACAAGCCCGCGCTCGCCGAATTCAAACGCCGTCGACCCTGTTGGCAGACCGAGCTCCTCGGTAATCATCTGCTTCGGCTCACCACCGAAAACAAATTCGCCAAATCCGATCAGGAAGTATGTCAAACCGATGGTCGCCATCAAAAGGATGATGTCAGGCTGGTTCACCAGTGGTCGCATCACAACGCGTTCAACGCCATAGGCCAGTATGCCCATCACGCCGATGGTCAAGAGCAGGGCAACATAGGCGGGAACCCCGTTTTCGTGCAGTCCAACCAGTGTAAGACCTGCGAAAACGACCATAATGCCTTGGGCAAAGTTGAAGACACCCGACGCCTTGAAAATCAGCACAAAGCCGAGTGCAATCAGCGCATAAAGAATCCCGGCGACGAAACCTTCCCAAAGAACCTGCAGGAAGAAATCCGGCATCTCGTACATTTGGACGAAGGGGTCGATGAAGATGTCGTAAAGCATGGTCCAGTTTCCCCCTAGTGGCTCACGCCGAGATATGCATCGATCACATTCTGATTGGCCTGAACTTCCTCAGGCGCGCCATCAGCGATCTTTTTGCCGTAGTCGAGAACCACCACGCGGTCGGAAAGGTCCATGACAACTCCCATGTCATGTTCAATCAGCGCGATGGTTGTTCCGAATTCCTGGTTCACATCGAGAATGAACCGGCTCATGTCTTCTTTTTCTTCCAGGTTCATGCCGGCCATCGGCTCATCAAGCAAAAGAAGATCAGGCTCCATGGCGAGCGCTCTGCCAAGTTCGACCCGCTTTTGCAGGCCGTATGGCAAACGCCCGACCGGCGTCTTGCGGATTGCCTGAATTTCGAGGAAATCGATAATATCCTCGACCTTCTTGCGATGCTCGATCTCTTCACGCTCGGCCGGGCCGCGCCACATCAGCTGCCAGAAGAAATTCTTGTTCATTTTCAATGATCTGCCGGACATGATATTGTCCAGAGTGGTCATTCCCTTGAACAGGGCAACATTCTGGAATGTCCGGGCAATTCCCTGGCTGGCGGCCTCATAGGGTTTCATTTTCCGCCGCACTTTTCCTTGCCAGGTAATTGTCCCGTGCTGGGGATGATAAAACCCGTTTATGACGTTGAGCATCGACGTCTTGCCGGCACCGTTCGGGCCGATGATCGCGCGAATCTCTCCCTTCAAGATATCGAAGGAAATATCCGTGATCGCTTTGACCCCTCCGAAAGACAGCGAGACGTTGTCGACACGCAGCAATTCCTCGCGCGCGGACGGTTCAGAGGAGCCGGCCGGCTCCAGTTCCTTTTCCGATACCAGGGCATTCATTCGGCAGCCTCCTGAAAGCCCTTGCCGGCCTCGTAGGAATTCATGTCGCGGATCTCGACGGTGGCTTCGATTGCGCCCTTGCGGCCATCTTCGAAGGTCACTTCGGTCTTCACGTGTTTGGAAGTCGAACCGTCGTAAAGCGCTTCGATCAGCGGGTCATAACGCTCTGCGATGAAGGAACGACGGACTTTCTGCGTCCGTGTCAGTTCTCCGTCATCCGCGTCCAGCTCCTTGTGCAGGATCAGGAACCGTCTGACTTGAGCGCCCGCCATCATTGGCTCTTTGGAGAGGTCCCGGTTTACCTGATCGACATGACTTTCGATCATCGCATACACATCGGGATTGGCGGCCAGCTCCTGATAGGAGGCATAGTTGACGTTGTTGCGCTCCGCCCAGGACCCGACGGCTGTCAGATCGATATTGATAAAGACGGCAACCATGTCCCGCTCATGCCCGAAAGCAACGGCTTCCTTGATGTTGGGGAAGAACTTGAGCTTGTTCTCGATGTATTTCGGAGCGAACAGAGCGCCGTCATTGAGCTTGCCGACATCCTTGGCCCTGTCGATGATTTTCAGATGGCCGTTTTCGGCAATGATGCCGGCGTCTCCGGTGTGAACCCATCCGTCTGCGGTCTTGGTCTTTTCAGTCGCCTCGTCATTCTTGAAATAGCCCACAAACACGCCAGGCGACCGGTACATGACTTCGCCGCTGTCGGCGATTTTTAGCTCCACATCCGGGGCGGGCTTTCCGACCGTGTCTCCGAAGATCTCTCCATCCGGCTGTAGTGTGATGTAAACACTGGCTTCAGTCTGGCCATAAAGTTGCTTGAGGTTCAGACCGAGCGCCCGGTAAAACTGAAAAATTTCGGGGCCGATGGCTTCGCCCGCGGTGTAGCCCACCTTCATACGGGTCAGGCCCATGCGATTCTTGAGTGGCCCGTAGACGCAGAATTCTCCCAGCTTATAGAGAAGACGATTCTTCAGGCCGACGTCTTCGCCATTGAGGATTTTCTCGCCGACATTCCGCGCCAGATCCATGAAATAGTTGAACATGGAGCGTTTGGTTTTTCCGGCATCCTCCATCCGCACCATGATCATGGTGAGCATGTTTTCAAATACGCGCGGCGGTGCGAAGAAATAGGTCGGTGCAATTTCGCGACGGTCTACGTCAATGGTGTCCATGCCTTCTGGACAGTTGACGCAGTATCCAGCAGTAAAAGCCTGCGCCAGGGAAAAGACGTGGTCGCCGATCCAGGCCATGGGCAAATAGGCCAGGACTTCTTCGGTCTCATTCAGATGGTCGAAGACATTGGCGTTTCTGGCCGAGATCACCAGATTGTCGAATGACAGCATCACACCTTTGGGGCGCCCGGTCGTGCCGGACGTATAAAGCATCACCGCGATATCGCTGCCTTTGCTCTCGGCAAAGCCCTGCTCCCATTCGGCTGCAAGAGATGCGGATTTCGACAATTGCTCACGGCCCAGATCGCCGACGGAGTCAAAATCGTGCAGATGGGTGTGGTCGTAATCGCGAAGTCCGCGCGGTTCGTCATAAACTATGTGTTTCAGCGACGTAACTTCGTCTGTCATCGACAGCAATTTATCGACCTGTTCCTGGTCCTGAACAGCGGCAAACTTGACCTCGGCATGTCCGAGAACATACGCCATCTCTTCCGCAACACTGTCGGCATAGACGGGCACGGGCACTGCGCCGATGGCCTGCGCTGCGACCATGGACCAATAAAGTCGTGGCCGATTCGATCCGACGATTGCGATTTTGTCTCCTGGCTCTAAACCCAGAGTTTTCAATCCGATGGAGAATGCGCGTATTTCATCTGACACCTCGGACCAGGTCCAGCTTTGCCAGATGCCCAGATCCTTTTCCCGGAATGCTGTCCGGTTTCCGAATACCTTTGCGTTGCGCATCAGGATTTTCGGAAAAGTGTCCTCCCCGCGCGACGAGGCGCTGGCCGACCCTACCATATTCGTTTCTTCCCTTTAGAAGGCGCCCCGGTTTGTTCGAGGTCGTTTCCTATTGGGTATGAAACTACCTGAGGTAAGAACCTTCAACCGATAAATTCCTAAAGGCGAAGTCTCAGGTTGTCCCAGCCCGTTAAAGAGAAGCTAGTCCGGCCGATTTGCAGCAATATGTGTCAATCATTTCGAAATGTTTCATTCGCGCTGCACGTGCGAAAAACAGAGTGTCTTTCATTTGAGATCGAAGCCCGCCAGTGTCTCAGTAGTCTTCGCCGGCATAGCGGTTTGGCTGACCCACCGCAGCTTCGCTGCCAATGAATTGCGCCCAGTCATTTCCAGGCCGCCAGATGCCATCCATGAGAGAAAAGGCGTCTGCTTCGGAAAGTCCGCGTCCGGATTTCGCGTATCGGTAAAAAAAGGCGCTGACACGCGCGTTGTATATGCAATGCACATGGACTTGTGTCGCTGGAAGGCCTTCCAGAGCATCGCAGAAAGCTTCGAAATTTTGATCAGTCGGATCATCAAACTCCACTGGTATATAGATGTAGTCCAAACCAAGCTTTGAAAGGGTCCCCGGCTCGTCTTCAAGCGCGCCCTTGTTATGATGCGGTCCAAGATTAATGACATGGGTCACGCCCAGCTTCTTCAGATCTGCAAATTGCTCTTCCGTTGGCTGACCTGAAGATGTGATCCGCTCGGTCAGTCGTCGCCAGTTCAATATGTATGGCAAGTCTCGCATCACACCCTCCGGAGTTCATGCATAAAGGTCTGCGCATTCGGCATGAGCCTTCGTGAACCGTTTCGTGGATGCCGGGTTCTTCAATAGATGCCTTTCAGGGCGGATCGGCCGCTCAACGAGGTTCCCGCCGCAATTTGGGCAGATGTTTCCAAACCTCGTTTCGGCGCAATCTGCGCAAAGCGTGCATTCAAATGTGCACATGCGCGCATCGGCGGCGCTTGGTGGAAGGTCTTTGTCGCAACATTCGCAATTCGGTTTGAGCAACAGCATGACGTGTCTCCTTCATGTCTTCGCATAGACTATCAATCAGCATCATGGCATGAATGACAATATGACCTCGTTTTCAGCCAAATCCTCTGAGAGCACCATTAGTCCGAGACTGGTTGTCTTTCTCGTTTATCCCGACATCGTCCTCCTTGATCTTGTTGGCCCTTTGCAGGTTTTCAGTCACGCACTTGAGCAGACCACAGGTAAAAACGGGTATGCATGTGCCGTGGTATCCAGCAAAGGCGACATGGTCAGAACGAATACGGTGGTTCCAATCCCGAGCGAGCCGGTTTCCCGATACCGCGATCGCCAGATCAACACACTCGTTGTCGTCGGGGGAGACGGTGCCAACCAGGCCATGCTGGATGTGAGTTTTCTTCAGCAAGTAACGTTGCTGGCATCCAAGGCCGAGCGTGTCTGTTCCGTCTGCTCAGGTGCACTGGTCCTCGCAGCTGCCGGTCTGCTTGAAGGTCGCAGAGCCGTAACGCACTGGGAAGACTGCAAGATGCTTGCCGAAACGTTCCCAGGAGTGCATGTGGAAATCGACCCCATCTACATCAAAGACGGCCACATCTGGACATCCGCCGGCATCACCGCAGGGATGGATCTGGCCCTTGCTATTGTCGCTGAGGATCTAGGTCGGCAATCCGCGCTCAAGGTGGCCAGATCCATGGTCACTCATATGGTTCGATCTGGTGGTCAGTCGCAATTCAGCCCGGTTCTTGGCCGCCAGTTGCTTGATACGACCGGGCGGTTTGAAGAACTTCATCATTGGCTTGCCGATAATCTGCAATGCGACCTTCGAGTGGAGGTTTTGGCGGAGCGTGTGAACATGAGTGCCCGCAATTTCTCCAGGCTCTATTCCAAACAAATGGGACTGACGCCGGCCAAGGCCGTTGAGGCAATTCGCACGGAAATGGCCCGGGACCTTCTGGAAACCACGGACATCAGTATCAAACGGATTGCGGCACAATGCGGTTTCAACGACGAAGAACGCATGCGCCGGGCTTTTCTGCGCCTTCTGGGTGTTGCCCCCTCAGACTATCGGCAGGGCTTCAAGACGCAGTAGCCGTTGTTGACTTTTCCCTATCGTCTTGTTGCCCATGGACGTGTGGTGGGAAAAGACGGCCAATGCAGCTTGCCCCTCACTAAGTCAGTTCATTCTCAAGCCAGCCCAACAAGCGCTCCGTGCTCTTGTGTTCGTCACGTCCAGTGGCGCGATAGACGGAAATCTCGGTTGGTCGCGATACGAATTGAGCGCACGGTCGGACCAGTTTGCCTTCACTGATCATGCCTTCAGTTGTCCGCCGCCATCCAAGCGCAATGCCTTGACCCGCGACGGCTGCCTGAAGTGCAAGGGGATAGCTGTCAAACTCGACGAAACGGGGCTTTACCGGCATGGATGCACCAACACCTTTGAACCACTCCGGCCAGGTCATCCAGTCCTGTGGGACGACAACATGGGTCAGGAGCGGATAACTCACAAGCGATGCCGGTTCGACAGGCCGATTAGCTTGCTCGACTAACGTTGGTGCGCAAACCGGAAAGACCTCGTCAGCTGCTGTGAAAGCCAGGCGGGCGGAACCGGACGCGCGTCCGGACGTCTGGATCGCGACGTCGAAAACGCCTGAAGCGTGCGTCAATGGCTTTTGCGCACTCACGACCCGCAACTCGATACCCGGATTTTGTTGATGAAACCGGGAAAGGCGCGGCATGAGCCAATAGAATGCCTCACATAGCTGGCAATGAAGAACCAGTTCACCACCGCGTCGGTTACCGCGCAAGATCGCAATTTCCGCGGCAATTTCCGACAGAGCAGAACCGACGACCTGACCTAGCCTGCGTCCATCCTCAGTCAGGAAAACGGCCCGATTTCGACGTTCAAACAACGCCAATCCCAGCTCAGCCTCCAAAAGGGCAATTTGCTTGCTGACCGCTGTCTGTGTCAGCCCGAGCTCTTCAGCAGCCAGTGAAAAACTCTCACATCGGGCAGCTGCCTCAAAGGGCTTCAGACGAGAAAGAGGTGGCAAATTGGACGTTGAATTATCCATTCCATTTTCTCATGCAAATTGGAGAAAAACTCCTTTTTCTTTCGAGATTTTACATGATTTTTGTTCCTTTACGAGATCATTTGGAGCTGAAACGCAATGTCGCCCACACAAGTTGGCATAGTCTTTTGTCTTGCTTTTGTGACGCTTGAAGCGTTTCAGGCGGTCTATCTCGGCACTGTCTTTCAAAACGTGAGTTCGTTTCTCGTTGGAGCTTGGGTCTTTGGCATTTCTGTTTGCGGTTGCACGCTTGCGACACTGCTGGTGCGGCCAAATGAAATCGTGGCTTCCGTTCGCGCATGGAAAACGGTTGTTGCCCTCAACCTCTTCGCAGCACTCACATGGACATCCTATTTCGCTGCCGTTCAACTGATCGAACCTGCGGTAGTCTTCACCATTTTTTCCGGGATGGTTCCACTGGGAACAATCATGGGCGCCAGGCTTGGATTGCCGGAAGCAGCCTCCCCCTCGACACGGGCAAGCCAGGTCGGGCATCTGACCATTTTGATATCGTTGCTTGTACTGGCCGCTATAACCATACTCGGTTATTCCGGCTTCGTTCGCGGAGGCATGATCGATGCTCTGGTTGGCTTGGGCCTTTCAGCCTTTTCCGGTGGCTGCACAGCGTTCGTTATTCTCTACTCCGTACGCCTGAACACCCGAGGAGTTGGACCTCTTGCACAATTCGGTCTGCGCTTTGTTCTATATGCACTTGTCGCCTTTACAGCCTTCAAGTTTGGCATAGATGACAAAGCTCAAGAGACACCTGCAGGTGAGCTGACCTTGATCGTACTCGTCGGTTTGGCAGTTATCGCCTTCCCGCTATATCTGGTCCAAAAGGCCGTTCCACTGGTCTCTGCATCCGTTATTGCGGCCATCACCGCCCTCGGACCCGCAATGGTCTTTGTGCTGCAGCTGTTTGATGGTCGGACACATTATTCAATGCTAACCCTGACTGGTCTTTCCATTTATATGACCGGAGCGTTGTTGGCTGTCTTTGGAACGATCATGCCGAAGGCACAATCAACGAAATCGGCAGTCATCTATTTGGAAGCAAAGACCGAGCACTCCGACAAGGTCGAGCATGTCTCCGGTCAACTCTCCTGAAAAGTGATGTGCCAGCCAGCCCCCTTCTGGTCAGCCGAACTCCACCGAACTTTTGCGCACTTCGAGCCAGGGCTCAAGCAGGGCACTGCCTTCATCGGGACGCCCACCTTGAAGCAGTGTGAGCAATAGCTTGGCAGCCCGTTCGCCAATGGCACGCCGGGGCTGATGAACCGTCGTCAACGGCGGCACGAAATGGGCAGCGATATCGATGTCGTCGTAGCCGACGACCGAGACATCTTCCGGAACACGTACTCCCGCAGCACTGAGTGCCGATATGAACCCGAATGCGGTGCGATCGCTGGCGCAGAAAACAGCGGTTGGCCTGTCCTCCAGCTCCAACCATGCGGCAGCGGCCTGTGTTCCGATTTCCAGTGTGTAATCACCTTCAAATACCCAATTTGCCGCCGGATCGAGGCCCGCACCCGAGAGGGTCGCCTTGAAACCGTCGAGCCTGTCGCAACCCGGCTTGTGCGTGAGCAGCCCCGTGACATGCCCGATCTTCCTGTGTCCGAGTTCCAGCAAATGTGCCACGGCCAATTCCGCGCCGAGCAGATTATCCACCACCGCGATTGGTACGGCGGGATCATCACTCCATTCGCCTGCGGTGACGATAGGCGGCAGCTTGGGATTGGCTGCGCGAATGCCCGCTATCGAAAAGTGACCGTCCATAATAACGATCCCATCGCAATTGTTGCGGCTGAAGAAGTCGCTGAGACTGGAGCGTGACATGGAGGGTTTGCGTGTATCCGCAATCAGAACCTTCAGACCTTTTTCCGCGCAAACGGTTTCGATCCCTTGAAGAATGTTTGAAAAATGGGAATTGCCGATATCAGGCACAAGAGCGACGATGGCCCCGGTATCGCGCCGGCGCAAGTTGCGGGCGGCATGGTTCAGAACATAGCCGGTCTGCTCGATCGCCAGAGCAACCTTTTTGCGGGTTTCGACCGAGACACGGTCCGGCATGGACAGTGCGCGGCTCACTGTCGCCGAGGAAACCTTGGCGGCGCGTGCAACATCCTGGACCGTTGGATTTGTCTTCTTAAGGTCGGGTTTCGTCATTCTGCTCTTTTGGTCAATGGCAATCTGAATTCGTCGCCATTCTTCAAAATTCGACCTGAAATGCAATGTCTGTGACACGTTTCTGACTGAAAAGCGCAGCCCTCTTGGTCGAAAAGGCATTCTTGCGTCCTTCACAGGAGAGCGCAAAGGAAACTGAAATCAGCGCACCTTTAAAATGCTTACTGCCGTCTTTCCAAAACTCACCATCTGAGTTCTGATTGCCAAGAGATCGCGCCCAAACTCTGCGAAAGGCGGTCCAATTACGACCAAGCTGGGCCTGATATCGTCTAGATCGCTCGACTGAATTGCACACATCTTCAGAAGACTTCGGTCCTCAAGGCTCACCTTTCGGACTATGTTTCTTCAGTTCAGTCTCCATCGATTTTGAACTATTCTCGCCACATGGAGGAGACACAACAGCTGAGAGCACAGATAGACCTGCTACAGGCAGCGCTCGATCACATCAGTCAGGGGTTCACGGTGTTCGACAACGAGCTTCGGCTTGTTGCGTGGAACCGCGGGCTTTACGACATGCTCGACATGCCAAGGGAAATCGTCAAACGCGGTTCTCATCTGGAAGCGTTCATTCGCGTCAATGCCGAGCGCGGCGAATATGGCGAAGGTGACATTGAAGGCAAGATCGCCCGGAGGATCGAACGAGCCAAGCTGTTTGAACCACACTATTTTGAACGGGTTCGTCCGAACGGGCAAATAATCGCTGTCTCGGGAACACCTCTGCCGCAGGGCGGTTTCGTCACGATCTATTCCGATGTTACCGAGGAACGGCAGCGTCAGGAGAAGCTCGAACGCACGGTGCAGGAGCGCACACGTGCGCTGCAACAGAGCGAGGACTGGTTGCGTCTCGTCACCGACAACATTCCGGCTCTGATTGCTTATATCGCACCTGGACCTGTATTTCGGTTCGCCAATCGCCGGTATGCAGACTGGTTTGGACATTCCGTCGTTTCGATTGCTGGAAGACCAGCACCTGAGGTTGTCGGCGAAGATCTTTTTTCCGAGCTCGAACCGCACATCAACCACGCATTTGAGGGCAACGCGGTTTCATATGAATATCAGCGCAAGCGGCCCAACGGGTCCACTGCCTATATGCGTTCCACGCTCATTCCGGACATGACCCAGGACGGTCGAACGCTCGGCATTTTTGTGTTGTCTCTGGATGCAACCGATCAGAAACAGGCGGAAGCGGCCCTCGTCCAATCTCAGCGCATGGACGCGGTGGGCAAATTAACCGGCGGCCTTGCGCATGACTTCAACAATCTGCTCGCCATCTTGATGGGCAATCTGTTGAGCCTCAGCCGGATGGAGGAACCCGTTTCAAAACAGGCGCTGGACAGCAAGGTGGCGCCCATGCGCGAGGCGACAAAAAGAGGATCGGACCTCATCCAACGCCTTCTGGCATTCAGCAGAGGCGAAGCAATCGATCCTCAAACCGTACCTTTGGCCCAGGTTCTGACCAATGTCAGCGGATTGCTGGAAGGGTCCTTGCCGTCAGCCGTCAGGATGGAAACCGAGATAGCGGATGTGCACATAGCCGCGTGTATTGACCCCACCCAGATGGAAACGGCCCTCATCAATCTGGCTTTCAACGCGCGTGATGCAATGCCAGAAGGCGGCACGTTGCGCATTGCGCTTGCCGAGACGCGCCTCAACAAGCGAGAGGCCGACGATCTTGGTGTTCAAAAGGGACGTTTTGCGGAAATCCGCGTCGAAGATACCGGAACGGGCATGGATGAAGATACTCAGCTCAAACTGTTCGAACCATTCTTCACCACCAAGAATTTCGGCACCGGAAGCGGGCTTGGTTTGTCCATGGTTTATGGCTTCATGAGGCAATCCGGCGGTGCCATCAGTGTCAGCAGCGCGCTTGGCACAGGCACTTGCTTTACGCTTTATCTGCCTTTCACACGGCTCGAAAAACAAGACGGTCCACCTGGTCAGGAAGCTGATGCAAATGACTTCAAACAGGGTGAAGGCGAATTGTTGCTGTTGGTTGAGGACGATCCCGATGTTGCCACGACCGTCACCGATCAACTACAAAACCTTGGCTACAGTGTGCTGCTTGCGGAAAGTGCCGAGGATGCCCGTTCACTCGCTCTGGACCTTCCCGAGCTTCGCGGTGTCTTGAGCGACATTGTCATGCCAGGACAAATCAACGGTCTGGCACTGGCCCGCGAAATTCGTCAAAAGCGCACCGATCTCGGCATAGCGCTCATGTCGGGCTATGCAGACTGGTCCTCGCTTTCAGGTCATGGGCAACAATGCGAATTCCCGGTCTTGGCGAAACCGTTTGCAGATGATCAACTTGCGGACACGCTGCAGCAGATTCTTTCACCCAAGAGGTAGGCTTCCATTGCAGACACACTCGGTTCAAAGCGCCAAACGCTCGGTGTTCATCGTCGATGATGAACCGGAGATCGGCAATTTGCTGATTGACGCCATGCTTCAGTTTGAAATGGAAGGCAGGGTTTTTTCAACTGCGGCGCAGGTGCTTGATGCGCTGCAGCGGGAAACTCCGGACGCCTGTATCGTGGATCTGGGACTTCCGGACATGGAAGGCATGGCCCTCATCAACGAAATCAGACGTCAGTCCTCGGTCCCGATCATCGTCCTGTCGGCACGCGGCCACTCTACAGACCGCGTTCTGGGGCTGGAACTGGGCGCTGACGATTATGTGGTCAAACCATTCGACCCGCGCGAGGTCGTGGCAAGGATCAGATCCATCTTGCGGCGCAGTTCAGATCAGGTTCAGTCAGTATCAAAGGTCGAGATTGCCCGGTTTGACAATTGGGCGTATCGACCGGCATCGCACTGCCTGACGTCTCCCGAGGGAGAAGAAACATTCCTTTCAACCGGCGAGGCCACTTTGTTGGAAGCCTTGCTACGCGCGCCGAAGCGGGTCCTGACGCGTGACTATCTGCTGGAGCATGGCGGGCGGGATGAAAGCCTGGATCGCTCGATTGACGTGCGAGTCTCGCGTCTCAGAAAAAAGCTGACGAGAAAGGGCGAAGCTGAAGTCATCAGAACCGTTTATGGATCGGGCTATATGTTCGCAAGCGGCGTAAATTGGACCGGATGAATACCGGCAAAAGCCTGAAGCCTGCTTCTTCATTTACGAAATTTGTCCCTGAACTCGGCGGCCGTCAGGTGGCTGGTATCGTTTGAAAACGCATAATTTTCAGGCTTCTCGTCAATGAAGAACTCAGCCTTGAATGGCAGATCCGATTGATCGTCGAAAAGGCCAATCGGGATGCCATGCAACCCGCTGCCGATCGGGTGAAAGAAGAGGTTGGATCCGCAGGTCTCGCAGAATCCCCGCTCAAAACCTTCGCTTGAAGCATACCGTTTGACGGGTCCTTTGAACTCGGCCCTTTCGCAGGGAACGGAAAGGAACGGGCCTCCAACCCATTTGCGGCATGAGGAACAATGGCAAGCCTGAAAGCGCGGCATCGCCTCTGCCGAAAAGGTTACCTTGCCGCAAAGGCAACGTCCTGTTCGTCGCATATCGCTCTCCCCTGTCGATGAACTGGCCGCACTGTCTGGCCTCAAGGCCATCTTGCCGGGTCCAACCTATTTAACCGGAGAACCAAAGAAAAGAGCAGGAGGATTGTTCCTCCCGCTCCTTTAAAACGTGTGTTCTGATGATCAGAAGCTCAGGGAAATGTCCCTGTGATCGGACAGACAGGCTGCTACGTCCAGAGCCATGTCATTCGGCAACCGGTTTTGCTGACGCAAACCGATATTGTTGACAATCGCAGCGTCATAGGCGGCAATTTGCGGCAGGATTTCATTTGCCGCTTTCTGGCGCCAGGCAAGATCCGCATCGAGCGCCGCCAGAGATTTGTTGATCTCTTCAACGGCGGCTTCCGCATTCGGCTCACGGCTCCGCATGATCTTGCGTGCTTCGGTCAGACCCTTTCGGATATCGCTGGTCCCTTCTGCAGCACCGACCTTTGACCGCATGGCAGCAATGGCTTCCACTGCGGCATCCGGCTCAAGCTGGGGAACCTCCTGCTTCAACGCTTCCAGCTCAGGTTTGAAAGCTGCAACCGTATCGGCATCGGCCAGGATTGCCTTCAACTCCAGCATCGGTTCATAGGCCTGGTCAACTGTCCTGCGATAGGTCAGCCGGGCTGTGTTTTCCGCTTTCTGGATCTGGGAGAACTCGCCATAGACACTTTCCCAGGTCTCGGGGATCTCGGCCAACAGGGCGTCATGCTCTTTCTGAAGAGCCTCGATACGCGCCTGCGCACGCTCGCCTTGCTCAGGAGAATAGACACCCCCCTCGCCGGACCTGTCGACAACAACCTGCAGTTCTTCGATGCGTTCGTCGATCCGGCGCGCATCGCGCTCCAGCGCCCGCACCTGAATGTGCATCGGTCGGTAGTCGCCGGAGGCTGAAGCAACCTGGTTCTCTGCGTCCTTGATGGCTTGCATCAAGGGCAGAGCTTCTCTTGCCTTCGCAAAACCCTCGGCCATGTCTTCCTGGAGATCTTCCGGAAGATAACTCATGTCGATACTTTCCGCATTCTGGATCGCGGTCAGAATCGAGCTGCCGTTCTGCTGGAAATCCTCATGAACAAGGCGCTCCATGCAGTATTGCAGACGCGGGTTCTTGGGCGGCGGCGCAGTCTCAGACAGAAGTGTCGACCGGTTCGGCAGATAGTTCACCAGCTGCGGGTAAAGGCCGACAATACCAAGCGCCAACAATTGCAGGCAGATAAAGGCGATCACGCCCTTGTACATGTCCAGCGTCTTGACGACTGCCGGCGCAACGCCGCGCAGGTAAAACAGCGCAAACCCGAACGGCGGTGTCAGGAACGATGTCTGGATGTTGAGACCGATCATCACACCGAGCCAGACGGCCGTCACGTTTGCTGACGGATCTGCAAGCAGAATGGGCGCGACAATCGGCACGACCACCACGGCGATCTCAATGAAATCGAGGAAAAAGCCCAGAATGAAGATCACCAGCATGACGATCAGGAACTGAGCCCAGAAACCTCCCGGCAAACCCTGCAGGAAGTCCTTGACAAGCTCCTCCCCACCAAAGGCCCTGAAGGCCGATGTGAGCATGGCAGCGCCGAGCAGAATGATGAACACCAGTGACGTCGTCTTGGCGGTTTCCACCATGACACCACGCAAGGTGTTTTCAAGTTGCAGCGTACGCCAGCCGGACCAGAAAATGGCAATCAGCAGCAGAGAGACAGCTATGAGCGCAAGCACCAGACCAAGCACATCCTGGCTGGATGTAACCAGTTTGATGTTCACCGCTCCGATGAAGCTGATCACCATCGCAAGTCCAAGCAGAGCGATCACAGCAAGGATAGCCGGCGAATAAGCGCCCTTCTTGCCTTCGCGGAGACGGTAGCCGGCCATGATCATCGCACCGACAGCGCCAATGGCACCGGCCTGGTTCACTGTTGCAATACCGGCAATGATGGAGCCGAGCACCAGGAAGATCAGAGCCAGCGGCGGCACCAGGGTGATAACCACTTTGCCCGCAAACTTTCGTGTGAAAGTACCTTCCTCATGGACGGCCGGTGCCGCCTTGGGGTTGAGCAGGGCAAAGCCGAGAATGAACAGCATATAGAGGCCGACCAGAACAAGACCCGGCAGAAACGCCCCGAGGAACATTTCACCGGCGCTGGTCGAGACAACCGAGAAATCCGACGGCATGGAAATCTCGCCGGTACTGTCCTTGTAAAGTGTCTGGCGCAGCGACCCTGCCTGATCCACCGCACTTGCCAACTGGTCGGCCAGAATGATGAGAACGATGGACGGAGGAATAATCTGACCGAGCGTGCCGGACGCGGCAATCGTGCCGGTCGCCAAGGGAACCGAATAGTTGTTGCGCAGCATCGCCGGAAGCGAAATCAGGCCCATGGCGACAACAGTCGCACCAACGATACCTGTGGTCGCTGCCAAAAGAGCGCCCACGAACACCACCGAAATGCCGAGACCGCCGGGAACCGGACCGAACAGACGCGCCATCGTCACGAGCAGATCTTCAGCAATCTTCGAGCGCTGAAGCATGATGCCCATGAAAACGAAAAGCGGAATGGCGATCAGCGTATCTCGTTCCGCCTCCCAATAGATGCCTCGGAAGTTCGTGACACCTGCGCTGAGCCACTGTCCGGCTCCGCCATGGGCGAAATAGGCTGCCGGATCACCGGCAAACAGGTATCCCGATCCTGCAGCAATGCCGATGGTCAGAATGGCCGACCCGGGAAGGGCAAAGGCGACCGGAAAGCCGGACCCCAAGGCAAAAGCCATCAGGACGACAAGAAGGAAGAGGAAGAAAAGTTCCATATCAAGTGGTCTCGTCAGGCTCTATTGAACAGAATGGCTGTCATGATCCCGTCCGCCGGGCTCACCGCGAATGTCGGCGACAGCGTCTAGGAAATAGGCCACGAACTGGACCATCATGGTCACGGCAAAGACACCGAGGAAACCCGCCATGAGATACTTCACGTAAAGACCAAATCCGGCCTGGGTCACTTCGTAACTCAAGATCGGGCTGTTGATGATGTTTTGCTTGCCGCCCATGCCGATAACCAGGATCACAGTGCAAAGGCTCATGCCCAAGACCACGGAACCGACGGCATTGACATACCCCTTGGTCCTCGCAGCCATGCCCGCATAGAAGACGTCGACCCTCACGTGGCCTTCTTCCAAAAGCGTATAGGCACTGGCGAACAGGAACAGTGCCGCATACCAGAAGCGCACGAGGTCAGCCAGAAAGGCCTGTTCGTAGGAGAAAACGAAACGGCCGATCACGATCATGAGCTCGGCACCGACAACAAGCAGTGCCAGCCAGGTAAAACCGAGCGTTCTGGTGAAAGCGGCAATCACCACCGATGCAGCGATCAGCGGCATATGAACATATGCGCCACGGAAGCGCGATTTGCCGAGATCTTCCGCCAGCTGTTCGCCAACCACACCTGCGAGCAAACCTTCCACACGCAAAAATGAGATAGCAGCATCGACAAGGCCTACGATCAGCACGGCAAAAAACGCGGCTCGGATCAAATAGGCATTGATCTGACTGATCCTGGCGCTGTCTTCGCGCAGTGTTGCGCTTGATCGCGATACGTAGGAAATGCCCCAAAGAGCGAATGCCGCATAGATTGCCAGTTGCAGCCAGGACCAAAGGATCGGCATCGATCCGTTTGCCTTTCCACCGAAAATGGGGGAAATCCCGGGCAGGTTCTGCCAATACGTGAGGTAGTTGTTGATCAGAAACGCTGCCATGACTGCAAGCACAACCCACCCGAAAAGGCGGTAGATGCGAGCACTACCGGACGAATGTGAACCGTCGGAATTTATGGCAGACGAGCCGTCTTGAACCCCGTCCAAGGCCGTCATCGTGGCTTTGCCTTTTTTAGTCTTGTCAATGCGAAGAGGGACGGGATTTCTCCCGCCCCTTTAGCTCCGAACCATGTTTAGGACGGAATGCCCAGAACGCGGTTACGCTTGTTGGAATAAGCAACGTCGGAGATTGCCATCCAGCTGCCGATTTCCTGGCGCGCATTGACAACGCTTTCGAAGATCTTCTTGGACTCTGGAGAGTGATCCATTGCCTCTTCGAGAACTTCCTGTGCAGCTTCACCGAACGCATCGTAAATCTCGTCATTGAACTCTTTCAGTTCAACGCCGTGTTCTTCGATCAAGCGCTTCAGATAAACACCGTTGTTGGCATTTGTTTCCGCCATGGTGTTGGCGTTTTCTTCCGCACATGCTGCTGCAATGATGGCCTGGTCGGTCTTGGAAAGTCCGTCGAACCAGTCTTTGTTGCAGCCCATGGCCAACATGGCACCCGGCTCATGCATACCCGGATAGTAGTAGTACTTGGCCGCTTCGTAGAACTTCATGAAGTAGTCGTTGAACGGGCCAACCCACTCAGTCGCGTCAATCGCGCCGGAGACAAGGTTTTCGTAGATCTGGCCACCTGGCAGAGATACCGGAGATGCGCCGAGTTTCGCCAGAACGTCACCGCCCTGACCCGGAATACGCATCTTCAGACCTTTCAGGTCGTCAGCAGTTTCGATTTCCTTGTTGAACCAGCCGCCCATCTGAACGCCGGTGTTACCGCAAGCAAAGTTTTTCAGACCAAAGCCAGCTGCCAGCTCATCCCAGAGCTCCTGGCCGCCGCCGAACTTAATCCAGGCGTCCATTTCGGTGACAGTAAGGCCGAACGGTACAGCAGTGAATGCTGCCCAACCCGGATGCTTGCCTTTCCAGTAATAGTCGGCGGCGATGTAGGCCTGCGCGTTACCGGAAGCAACTTCGTCGAAGGAGTCAAACGCGCCAACGCGCTCGCCAGCAGCGAAATACTGAACGTTGATACGGCCTTCGGTCAGCTCGGCGATACGAGCGGCAAGGCGCTGTGCCGGAATACCCAGTCCTGGGAAATCCCGCGGCCACGTGGACACGATCACCATGTCGGTGGTGCCCTGCGCAATTGCCGGAGCAGCAAGAGCGGAGCCAGCAGCAATACCGCCAGCGCCCAGGCCAGCCTTTTTGATAAACGAACGACGATCCATTAGTTTCCTCCCTAAACGGACCCGATTTCAGATCGGAATACACACTTGCACCGATCTCGACGTATGTCTAGTTGACGGAGTGACCGCAAATCTATTCGTGGTTCTGCGCAACTTCTCAGTAGTTCTACCGAGATGTGCGCAAGAGATGGCAAGAGCAATGAGTATTGGTGCAACAAGAGGGCGAATTTAGTGACATTTAAGACCAAATTGCTGCTCATCACCATTTTACCGCTGATCGCGGTCTCGCTGCTGATCGGGGGGGCGACCTACTATCAATCGCTTGAACTCATCAATGCTGAAACCCAGTCCGTCGAACAACGTATTCTCGCCGCCAAGCGGCAGGAAATTCGCAACTATGTCAGCCTGGCACTGACGTCCATTGAACAGATTTACAGAGACGAGCCGGACGGCCGTGAGGCAGCCCAGGCCGAAGTGAAGGAAATCCTCCAAAACCTCACCTTCGACTATGATGGATACTTCTTTGTCTATCAGCTGGACGGCACCAATGTGGTTCACCCGAAACTGCCGCATCTGGTCGGGGGCAACTGGTGGGACCTGCAGGACAACAACGGCGACTACGTAATCCGCAATCTGATAGGAGCAGCCAAGGAAGGTGGAGGATTTCATCAGTATGTCTGGCACAAGCCTTCAACCGGGTCGGTGGAAGAAAAGCTCGGCTACGCGATCCTGCTGAGCAAGTGGGACTGGATGCTCGGTACCGGTCTCTACACGGACGATATTGCACGCGAAGTTGCTGCGATCCGGACGGAGTTCGCTCTCAGTATCCGACAGACCCTGTTTGTTATTTTCATGATCACGCTTGCGGCCATCGTGATTGCAGGCTCGCTGATCGCCGGCGTGCGCTTCTCCGAACAACGGTTTGCTGACAGCAAACTGAAAGAGTTGACCAACCGGATTTTCCAGGTCCAGGAACAGGAGCGCAAGCGGGTTTCAACGGAACTGCACGACAGCATCTCGCAATTGCTTGTCTCCGTGCGCTATGGCGTTGAAATGATCCATAGCGAAGCGAACAGGGATCCGGATCTTCAAGTCCAGGCAGCCAAGTGCCTGAAGACACTCGACGGCACGATTGCAGAAGTTCGGAGGATCTCCCGCGACCTTCGACCAAGCGTTCTTGACGATATGGGACTTGCCGCAGCTCTCGGCAGTTTGGGCAAGGAATTTCAAAATCAGTCCGGCATAACCGTAAATGTGACCGCAGAGCAATGTCACAGCCGATTGTCGGAGGGTGCAAAAACCGCCCTTTACCGCGTGGTCCAGGAATGTATGACGAACGTGGCGCGACACTCCCAGGCAAACGAGGTCAGCATCAGCCTGAAAGTCGGATTGCAGTCGCTTGTTCTGTCCGTCGAAGACAATGGCGTCGGACTTCCCCGACCGCTGCCGAAATCCGGCGGGCTAGGCTTCCGCAACATGCGCGAACGGATCGAGACCTATGGCGGCAGCCTCTCCCTGAGCCGGCGTTCCTCCGGCGGCACCCGGATCAAGGTTCAGATGCCGCTCGACAATGCGGCAGCAAAGGCGGCATGATACCGGCATGACGATGCATCCACCGCCGCCACAAGCCACCACCAAACCCATTCGAGTGTTGTTGGCTGACGACCATGAACTGGTTCGGGACGGTATCCGCGCCCGTCTCCAGAAAGTTCCGGAGCTGGAAGTCGTCGGTGAAGCAAAAAACGGTCGGGACGCGCTGGCGCTCGCGCAGGAACTCAGACCCGACGTTCTTCTCATGGACGTTTCAATGCCGGTCATGAATGGCCTTGAAGCGGCTATGCAGATCCGCAAGACAATGCCCGGCATCGCCGTGTTGATGCTGTCGATATACGACAACCCGGAATATGTTCGCGGCGTCGTTCAGGCAGGCGCGCGCGGCTATATCCTAAAAGACATCTCAGCAACGGAGATGATCACCGCGATCACAAGCGTCGCAACGGGCGGATACTATTTCTCTTCCGCGGTTGGTCCAACACTTGTGGGAGCCGGAACGTCAGCACCTGTTGAGGACCCATACGGGCTGACAGATCGGGAAAGGCAGGTCCTGACCGCTGTGGCAAAGGGCCAGCCGAACAAGGAAGTTGCCAAGGAACTTGGCATCAGTGTGCGCACTGTTGAGTCGCACCGGTTGAACCTGCGCGAAAAAGTCGGCAACAAGAATGCAGCCCAGCTTTACAAAGTCGCACAAGATCTGGGATTGCTGGACTAACCCGACCTCCGCTACATCTGGCTCTCAATTCACACTTGAGACCAATGCCTCCTTTTTTCGGAATTCAACATGACAAAACCTCTCGTCCTGGTCACTGCTGACGTGAAATCCATAGACGGCTTCAATTGGCACGCCGTCATCTCGACTTACCTGCATGCGATTCTCAAAGGCTCGGATGCAATCCCGATGATCCTGCCATCCCTCGGCGTGGAAATGGACCTGGATGCAGCCCTTGATCAGGTAGACGGTGTGGTTGCGACGGGCGCCCGGTCCAATGTCAATCCGCAGCTTTACGGCGAAGTTCCGACTGAGGAGAACGGTCCTTACGATCCGGACCGGGACGCGACCACTTTACCTCTCTTGAAAAGAGCGATTGAACGCGGCATTCCCGTCTTCGCGATCTGCAGAGGGATGCAGGAACTCAATGTCGCGCTAGGCGGCACCTTGCACACCGAGATTCAGGCCATGACCGGACGGCGGGATCACCGCGCGCCGCAATCGGACAATCAGGATGAACGCTTCCGCATCGCGCATCCGATTGAGGTTGCACCGGGCGGCTGTTTGGAAAAGGTGCTGGGTGCAGAACCCTTTGAAGTCAATTCTCTCCACAGACAGGCTGTCGGCGATCTCGGCAACGGCCTCACGATTGAAGCGCAGGCCGAAGACGGCACGGTTGAAGCTGTTTCGGTAAAGGACAGCCCAGGCTACGTTCTCGCCACACAATGGCATCCCGAATATTGGGTGACCACCGATGGACCTTCCAAAAAACTGTTTGCTGCGTTTGGCGATGCGGCCAGAGCCTATAGGGAAAAAAGACTGGCGCTTTAAAGACAGAAGAGTGCGCCTTAGCCCCAGCCCACTGATGCAATCAACAGCGTCAGGCCGAGCAGAAACACAATCGCCGCTCCCAGAATCTCGATCGATCTGTGGATGCCGATCGACATCGGGCTGCCTTCACCGAAAAGCTTGACGGCAAGCTCTTTAGCGCCGACGGCGAGACCGGCGAGCAGTGAAACGGTAATGCCTGTGCCGACGGCCATGGCGAGAGTGGATGCCACACCGGCAAGGATCATTCCTTGCGAAAGGGCGAACACAAGAACAACAAGAGCACCTGTGCAGGGCCGCAATCCAACTGCAAGGATGATCGAGGCCGCACGAGCCAAAGTAATCCTGCCCTGCACCATGTCAGGTGTCGGTGCGTGCGCATGCCCACAAGTGGAACAGATGCCATCCGCCCCGATCTCATGATGGTGATCATGGTGGTGGTGATGACCGTGATGATGGCCACCTGCGCCAGCAAAGGCCAGTTCACCGCCAGAAGATCGTGAGGCGACCATGGCCGCAAACGGGCGCACTGCTTTCTGCCAGAGCAACCACCCACCAAGCCCGGTAATCAGCACATAGGACCCGATTTCGAACCATCGGGCCGTATCCTGAATTGCAATGCTCGTCAGGTTGAACAGAACGGCGAAACCGCCAACCAGAACGATCGCTGTCACCGCCTGGGCAAATGCTGAAGCAAAGGACAGAACAATACCCTTGCGCAGCGTTTCGTTGTTGGCAACGACATAAGAGGTAATGATCGCCTTGCCGTGTCCGGGACCGGCCGCATGGAACACGCCATATGCAAAGGAAAGGCCGATCAAAAGCCACATGGCATTCGGGTTGTTCCTGAACGACCGGAGGCTCGACACAAGGGCCTGATAGAATTCCTTTTGCTTGACGGCAATCGTCCCGAAAACACGGTCGAGGATGCCTGTCGGAACGGTGGCGGCATCAGAACCGTCAATCACTGTCACGACGGACTGGGTGGACTCGACAACGTCTGCCGCCCTCGTGTCCGTTGCATCGGCTTGCTGCTGTAGAGCTTGCGAAACATCGGTCTCAGGAACAGATGCCGTACCTGTTGGCACCGCTTGACCGGCACCTTCGTTCATGCTGGAAGCCGTGGCGGCCACAGCACTGCAATTTACGATCATCTGATTGACCTGCGAGGCGGCCGCCGATTGCAATTCCGGCGGCAGATCGCGCTGCTCGGGACCGATTTGCGCAAGTGCGTATGCGGTTGCGTCGTCGAGTGGCGGCGGTTCCTTGCGTGTGACCTGACAGGTTCCTGGTGGATTTACGGTGCCAACGGCCTCATCTTCGCTGCCAAACCGAAAGTCGACATAATAAGTCGGATCGTAGACATCCAGCGTGATCACATTGTCCGCATCGCTTGGATCCTTGAGCGGCAACGTGAAATGCAATTCCAACAGCTGAACGTCTTCAGGAGCAGTACCACCGTTCATACGGACATCTTCCTGAATGGCTTCAAAGTCTTCAGGCTTCATTGTCCAATAGTCTGAAAGCGGGACCGTCGTCACTTCCAGCCAGTAGTCGGTGGGCGTGTTGAAATCCAGTTCGACCCGGGTGTTGTCACCAAATGTGAAGTAGCCGAAGTCGGCCATGCTTTCGACATTGACCTGGGCAAGTTCGGCAAGCTCTTCGCGTGAATAAACTCCGTCTCCGTTCGTATCGAAACCCTGTATAGCGAATGCGGAGAAGGCATCGTCAAACCGAAAGATATGATTGACGGCAACGGCTTGACCGTTTTCGTCAAAAACCAGTTTCGTCCTGGCTTCGACAAAAACATGAGGGTGTGCCGCTACAACAACAACCGACAGCATCAATGCAAAAATGCACATCAAAATCCGGCCGCCGACGGCAGGAAGGGCCGAAACTGGGTTCAAGTTGAGAAGATGCAACGGTCTCATCCAAAAGAACGAATGCAATATTTTTACATTGCCTGCGCACTCCTTGGCCAGAGAAGACGGCAGGAAGATGGCAAATCGTCTACCGCGTCGCAAAACTCCCCTGGAACAAATTTCACATTATCCGACAAAAATTGGAATGTATCTCCTAATTCTGACCGCAAATTGAGGATAAGAAAGACAATTTACCTCTATTTCTGGCTAAAATATTTGCAATGACAACAACCTTACAGAGCCAACAATGAATGCCTTGCACACATCTGTTCACCACAGCGCGGTTTTCGATCATCCGGAAATGGGTGAACATGAGAACATCGTTTTCGTACAAGACAAGGAAACCGGGCTGAACGCCATCATCGCGGTTCACGACACCACACTGGGCCCGGCGCTTGGCGGGTGCCGTGTCTGGCCCTATGACAATCCCGCTGATGCGTTGACTGACGCACTTCGCCTGTCGCGCGGCATGACGTACAAGAACGCACTTGCCGGGCTTGATCTTGGCGGTGGCAAGGCGGTGATCATCGCAGACCCGCGAAAACACAAGTCTGTGGAATTGATGGAAGCCTTCGGGCTGCATGTTGACCGTCTGTCAGGCACCTATGTCACGGCGGAAGACGTCGGGGTGTCGCCAGAGGATATGGAGGCTGTGGCAAGGTTTACCGAGCATGTGCGCGGCACAAGTGCCACCGGACTTGGCGACCCTTCCCCCTATACGGCGCTCGGCGTGTTTCAAGGCATTAAGGCCTCCGCACAGCATGTATTCGGCAATGATGACCTGAGTGGCAGAACCGTTTCGGTACAGGGCCTTGGGCATGTCGGATTTGACGTTGCCCGGCAGCTGCATGACGCGGGCGCCAGCCTCATCGTCTCGGACATTCATGCCCCAGCGGTCCTCAAGGCAATTGATGCGTTTGGCGCGACAGCAGTCGATCCGGCGGAGGCTCACATGGCTGAAGTGGATATCTTTGCTCCCTGCGCACTTGGTGCCGGCCTCAACGCGCGAACCATTCCGCAGATCAAGGCTAAGGTCGTTGCGGGAGCCGCCAACAATCAACTTCAAACCCCCGCCGATGGCATCGCCCTCAAAAAGCGCGGCATTCTTTATGCGCCGGACTACGCAATCAACGCCGGCGGCGTGATCTCCATTGCACTGGCATCACCTGGCGAAGACGACCAAGTGGTGCGCGAAAAGACGATGGCGATTGGTGACACGCTGTCTGCTATCTTCAAGCGTGCAGAAACCGAAAATTCCACGCCGGAACAGGTTGCCGACACAATGGCGGAAGAACGGCTTGCGAAGGCAAGACTGGCATAAGCCAATAAAATCAAAAACAGAAACGGCGACCTGAGTCGCCGTTTTTTGTCCGTATCGGTTGAATTCAGGAATATTTGCGCGCGTTCGATGTTTTGAACATCTGACGAACAAGGGTCTTTGCATCTTCAACCGCCTGTTCTCCCATTTCCGCGTAGCAGGCAGTTACCCCTTCGTGAAGCAAGTAGAGTGTCGACGCAAATTCTTCCTGACCGCTCAACTCGCCGAAGAACTTCACCAGTTCACCTTTGTGGCGTTTCACTGTCGCTTCGATATCCGTGCTGTCAGGGTTGGCAGCAAGCGCCTGGCGGAAGAAACACTCCTTGCCGTTTGTCATGCGCATCCAGCCGCCAAGCTTGTCGAACAGCTGTTCCGCAGCTTCCAGGCCCGGTTGCGACACGCCTTCATGGACATATTTCAGGTATCGCCGATGGCGATGTTCGAGAGCACCGAGGATCATTGCTTCCCGGGACGGGAAATGCCGGTAGAGCGTCCTCATACTGACACCAACGCCAGCACGCAATTCAGGCACGCTCGGTTCTGCAAAACCACGGCTCCAGAACACCTGTTCCAGGCCAGCTGCGATTTGTTCCTGTGCTTCGTTCATAGTTTGAGTGTGGTGTGTATACATTAACTTTGCAAGACAAAGCGTCGAACAAATCCAATTAATACGCCTAAACTTAAGAATTGAAGGTGAACTACGTCAAAAATCTCCAAATAAGTATGTACTTAATATTTCAATCAGTCAGTTTCAAATGCACTTACCTAAGGCGAATCTCTGACATGTTGGGAAAGTTTGGCCTCATGCCTTTGCGGCACCGGATGAGAACCAGTCGACCAGAAAATCGACAAACGCACGCACCTTAGCGCTGAGGTGCCTTCTGTGCGGATAAACCGCGTGAATGCCCCTCATCGGCTCTTCGTAGTCTTCCAATAGGGTCACCAGCCGTCCTGCTTCGAGGTCCTCTGCCACGAAAAACTGAGGCGTTCTGAGGAACCCCAAATCGCACAGAGCCGCTTCCCGCGCTGCTGCTGCACTGTTGACTTCCAAAGGACCATTCACCGACACGGAAAGCCGCTCACCATCGTTCTGAAAGGCCCAATTCTGCTTGTAACGATAGTTCGTATCGATAATGCACGGGCGGCTTGCCAGATCTGATGGAACCCGCGGGGCACCATGCGCTTCGATGACCTTGGGGCTTGCGCACACGACCGTTCTGAAAGGAGCGATTTTTCGCGCAATCAGGCTTGAATCCTCCAGTTGAGAGACCCTCACGGCAAGGTCGAATCCTTCTTCCACCAGATCGACAAATCTGTCTTCCAGGCGCAGATCCAGGTTGATTTCAGGGTATTGTTTCAGGAACTGCATCATCGCACGATTCAAACTGTCATCACCCATCGACCGTGGAGCGGATACCCTTAGGCGGCCACGTACCTCCTGATGTGACGACTGGACGGACGCCTGCAGATCATCGATCCGTTGCAGAATTTCGATGGCTTCCTTGTAGTAGGCCTCCCCCACTTCCGTGAGTGACACTTGGCGGGTGGTTCGGTTCAACAACCGGACACCGAGCTCATCTTCCAGTTCACCTACATATTTGGAGACAAGTGCCTTGGAACGTCCCATTTCCCGGGCAGCTGCGGAAAATCCTTTGGAATCTACAACTTGAATGAAACATCGCATCCGGGTGATTGCATCCATCCGGCTTTCCTTCCGCTCAGGCATATACAAATGAAATGCTTACAGTTTGCGTGCCTGCCGGTCAAAACCGTCCTTGGTCCAATAGGTCCACGACGGCTCTCCTGCTTGCCGCGGCGATGTGACCACACCCGCGAATAACGCACTGAGGGACTCTATACCCTTGCCGGAGCCCGGTTTTTCTTTCGCGCATAATGGCGCGCCGCTTTTGCGCGGTTTCCGCAGCTTTCCATGCTACACCAGGTCCGTCTTCCGTTTTTTGTTTCGTCTATGAACAACCAACCGCAATTTTCACCCGGGCACATTTTGATCCGTTCATGCTCCCTGGAATCGGCCAGCAGTGAAACAGCTGAGGCGGCGAGCAAGGCCTGGAGCGGCTGACGTCTTGTGATGGGGTCGCTTGAGGCGTCTTCAAAACAGAGAGCCTGAACGGCGTTCAAACTGCTGGGATCACCACCAGACAGGAGGACCTGCCGAAGTGATGCCCGATAACGGATGAGATTTGCCAAACTGTCCAACGGCTTTGAGTCCAGATTGACGGCCTCAAGCCAAAGCGTAAGATCGGCCAAGCTGCGCAGTTTTTCATGTGCAATATGCCCGTCGGCAGTCCAATCGGCCGTATTGACGAAATCAAGCGCGAGCCTGCCGCCGATCAATCGCACGGGATGTCCTTCGGAATAACACATGCGCAAATTCTAACCGCTACTCTGGTTGACACTCAACAGGAAGTTTTGTCTAACCAGAATTATGGTTAGAAATTCTGAGCACAACACGGTTCAGCCAATTACCACGCTGACCCGTGAAGGGGTCGTTCGTGGTATGCACAGGCTGCTGCCGGTCTGCATCTTTGTGATCCCGTTCGGCATTGCCTTTGGGATCGCGGCAACCGAAAGAGGTCTAAGCCCGTTTCAAGTGACAATGATGAGCGTCTTCGCCTATACGGCAACAGCGCAATTCGCAGCACTGGAATTCCTGCAAGACCCAATAGCCTTCTTTTCGCTTGGCCTCGTAGCGCTCGCACTCAGCGGCAGGCACATCATCATGGGCGCAGCGTTGTCGAAATGGGTCAACCAACTGCCTGTCGGACGGCGTCTCTTGACGCTCGCATTCTTGAGCGATGCAAATTTTGCAGATTCTCAAAGAGCGCTCCAACGCGGCGAAACCGATCTCGGTCCCTTGCTGGGTGGCGGTCTGATGTTGTGGGTCTTTTGGGTTGGCAGCACAGCCGCAGGCGCTTATGGCGGTGATTTGCTGGGCAACACAGAAGCCTACGGGTTCGGGGTTGTGATGCTCTGCTTCTTTGCTGCGACGGTATTTGGGATGGTACGCAGTTCACCCTCGATGGTGATCCCCGTTGCTTGCGCCATGGCAACATCCGGACTGACCTATTCTCTGCTGCCAACGGGTTGGAACATCATACTTGGAGCCGTGATTGGTGGCGTTACCGCAGTTTTCAACCATGACAGATGATTGGTCCTATGCCCTGGCCGTGGTGATCCTGGCTGCCGCGGCCTTCGCCACCCGCATTTCAGGGGCCGTCCTGATGTCGTTTGTGACCCTAACCCCAAAAACGGAGCGGTTTTTGGAGGGGCTTTCCGTATCGGTGATCGCGGCACTTGTTGCGTCAAATCTCGTCACCGCGGACCTCAAGACGGTGACCGCAACCTTGCTTGCCGTAGCCGTGATGGCGCTGTCGCGGAGCGTAATCTGGGCGATGTTCGCAGGAATGATGATAGCTGCCGCCTTCCCCTTTGTGTTGACGCCCTAAGGAAAGGCGCACGGGAACTGCAGCTACAGGAAGCCTCGGGTGCGTATCCTAGACACGTTCATCGGAAACCGTCCTCCGACGGCGTCCGAGGCGCAGGACGCCCGCAAGGACACGAAGCACAAGAAAACCGATGAGAGCACCGACACCAGCACTCGCAAAACCTGCGGTCGTAACCGGTACGGCCGGCTCATAGTCTTCCGCCGTTGCCTGGGCGAGTTGAGGATCAAAACCGCGCGTGAAAATCACCAGCCGTTCGATCGGCCCCGCATTTTGCAGATCAACTTCCTGCTCTTTGAGCCTGCTTAACCGGATCTCCGCATTGAGCATACTGTCACCACGCGCACGTACAAAGGGGTCTTCAGACGACTGTTGACGCGCAATTGCTTCAGCGGAGGTCAATCCGTGCGCGGACGCATCCCGGTTGAAATCTGCAAGGATCTCTTCCAGCGCGTCGATCGCACCGCCAAGGCGTTGCCGGTACTGCTGTGAGAATTCCGGCAATTGAGAAGTGGCTGTTCCGCTCATCACCATGACAACCAGCATGAAGATACGCATCATTTCTGCCACTCCAGCTCTAGGCGCGCTTGCTCGCTTAGTCCTGCAAGGAAATCAATCCGGCTTCGGCTTCCTCGGTTCCGAAGGCCAGTCTTTTGCCTTCCTTGTCCCAGTCCATTGTGGAAATGGGGCCTTTTCCGGGCCGTCGCAGCTGAACTTCGGCTTTGTCCGCAAACCGGATCATCATGATCATGCCGTCCTGATACCCAACAGCAACGACATCTTCTTCCGGGTGGCACGCAACAGCGCTAACAAGAGTTTCGTTACGCGTCCCCAGTTGTAGAGGCGTCTGCCCCATTGGACCGGTCTTTCCAGAGAAAGGCCACAGGATTGCAGCGTTGGCACCGGATGTTGCAAGGTATTTTCCCTTGGCCGACCAACTGAAGGATTTGACCTTTGCAGGATAACCGGTCATGCGCATGTCTTGCGCGTCTGAAAGACGCCAACCGTGAAGGGCGTTTTCCTGCATCGCCGTAACCAGGTATTTGCCGTCAGGCGAAAAGCTGATCCCGAGATGTGCGCCCTTCCAACTGAGTTCGACGGGATCTCCATCGGTCCCCGCCCACCACATGGTTGCACCGTCATATCTGGATACGGCAAGCCGCATTCCTTTTGGCGCAAACGCGAGACCGCCCACGGCACGCTCAAGGGCGAACTCTTTTTCTCTGCCGTCAGCAAGGTGGACCCAGGCTGTGCGCCCACTTGCAAAAGCGACCGCACCGGAAGGCCCGGTCGCGATGAGATCAATCCATTTTCGAGCGCGTTCTGCGACCAGGACAGGTGTCCCATCCGACCCAAACTGATAAATGCATCCATCGTCGCCGGAGGTCACCAACGCGCTGCCGTCAATGCTCGGCACCGCTGCAAGCAACCCGGCCTTGTGTGGCCGGAGCCTTGTCTCGCCCTGGCCTGACAGCAGAATCTCGCCTTCGCCGGACGCAAAATAAGCGCAGTCTTTCAAAAACCCGGCACGAACAACAAAACCGTCGATCTCGACGGGAGCTACGGTAGGCAAGATCGAGAATCCTTATTGAGCGGCGCAGGCGGCAAAGCTGTCTCTAAGCACATCCCAATTGAGATCGCGACCAATGAACACCAACCGGCTCTCACGCGGCTCGCTTTCTTTCCAGTCACGCTGATGATCACCTTCCACAATCATGTGAACACCCTGGATGACATATCGTTGCGGATCGTCCTTGAAAGCAAGAATGCCCTTCATGCGCAGGATGTTCGGCCCTTGCACCTGTGTCACCTGATTGATCCATGGAAAAAACATGTCGGGATTGAGGTCGCCGGCTTTGAGCGAAATACTCTTCACCGAGTGGGTGTCCCCATGATGATGGCGGCCATGCGCATGATCGTGACCGTGGTGATGTTGGTGATCGTGATCGCAATTCGAGCCACACTCATCGGAGTGGTGATCGTGATCGCAGTTCGGGCCACACTCATCGGAGTGGTGACCATGTGCAAGAAAATGAGGATCGAGGGACAGGATCCTGTCGAGATCAAAAGCTCCTCGGTCTAGAACCTTCGCGATCTCGACACCGCAACGCTCGCTCCGGTGCAACACGGCGTACGGATTGATCGACTGGATCCGGGCTTCGACATTGGCCAATTCTTCGGAACTGACCAGATCCGTCTTGTTGATCAGGATGACATCAGCAAAAGCCACCTGGTCTTCAGCTTCCTCAGTGTCTTCCAACCGCTGAAGCACATGCCTTGCATCGACGACGGCAACAACCGCATCTAGACGCGCCGCGGCCCGAACATCATCATCCATGAAGAAAGTCTGGGCGACGGGTGCAGGATCTGCAATTCCCGTGGTTTCAACTATGATCGCATCAAACGCATTTTTGCGTTTCATCAGGTTCTGCACAGTCCGGATCAGATCGCCGCGGACCGTGCAGCAGATGCAGCCGTTGTTCATTTCGAAAATTTCTTCGTCGGACTCCACCAGGAGATCGTTGTCGATACCGACCTCTCCGAACTCATTCACGATCACCGCATAACGCTGGCCGTGATTTTCAGTTAAAATCCGGTTCAAAAGAGTGGTTTTTCCGGCTCCGAGATACCCCGTTAACACGGTAACAGGGATCTGTGCAGAAGCGTCCTGTGTCGCAGACATTGCGCAACTTCCTGGAATGAGGAGTGATGGTCAAGCCTGCGAAGCAGGCGTCTTGGCCGCGAATATAAGCACATACGTGGCGCAATGGGAGAGCCTGCTCGAAATTTCCGCCACTCACCCGAACCGATTCACCCTCATGCCGCCTTTCCAAGGATTTGCAGAAGACACTACCTTTGCTGGAAGGACAGATTGAAACGGGAGATCCCGATGCTGAAAACAATTGCCGGCTTTGACCGGATCGGCGAAGAAAATGCCTTCGCCGTATTGGCTCGCGCAACCGAGCTGACCGGTCAAGGCCGAGACATCATCAATTTGGGCATCGGACAGCCGGACTTTAAAACGCCGGCTCACATTGTCGAAGCCGCCATCAAGGCGCTGCAGGACGGACATCACGGATACACACCGGCGACGGGGATCGCGCCGCTGAGGGAGGCCGTTTCGGCTGACCTTCTAAAACGTCATGGAACCGAAACAGATCCTGGCCAAGTCCTGATTGTGCCCGGCGGCAAGGTCACGATGTATATGGCCATCCTGATGTTTGGCGAAGCCGGCACAGAGATCCTATATCCAGATCCCGGCTTCCCGATCTATCGCTCAATGATCGAGTTCACAGGTGCGCGCCCGGTTCCGGTGCCGATCCGTGAAGAGAATGACTTTGCTTTTTCAGCCGAAGAAACGCTGTCTCTGATCACAGACAAGACACGCTTGCTGATCTTGAATTCACCGGCAAACCCGACGGGTGGTGTAACACCGCGATCTGAGATCGAAAAACTGGTCAGTGGCCTGGAAAAACACCCGAATGTCGCGGTTCTGTCCGACGAAATTTATTCTCAAATGACCTATGATGGCATGGAACATGTTTCGTTACTGCAATTCCCGTCATTGCGTGACCGCCTGATCCTGCTTGACGGCTGGTCGAAAACCTATGCCATGACAGGCTGGCGTATCGGCTTCTCGCTCTGGCCGGAACAACTGATCGACAAGGCGCGTAAACTTGCGGTCAACGCCTGGTCTTGTGTCAATGCGCCGACCCAATACGCCGCGCTGGCGGCACTTGAGGGCCCTCAAGACGCAGTCATCGACATGGTCGCGCAGTTCGATGCGAGGCGGTCGGTGATCGTCAACGGGCTGAATGCAATTGACGGCATTACATGCCGGACCCCACGAGGGGCCTTTTACGCTTACCCGAATATTCAAGAAACCGGCTGGAAGGCGAAAGAGCTTGCATCTGCACTTCTCGAGGACGTAGGTGTCGCCACGATCGGAGGCCCGGACTTCGGAATTCTGGGTGAAGGATATGTCCGGTTGTCCTACGCAAATTCAACCGAAAACATCAAAATCGCGCTTGATCGGGTCAAAGACTATGTAGAAACCAACTCAAAACCTTAGTTGGTTGTGTAATCACAAATACTCACCCACGACTGAATTTAGAAATCTCTGAATAACTGCGGTATTTTCCTTTACGTAGTCTATTTCTTAAACTTTTATCCCCTTGATAACGTCGAACCCGAGGTATTCGCGTGGAACGGGGGCATTGATGATCGAAAGCATAACTCTGAATCTGGATCAGTCGTTTGGCGATCTGAAAGAGTGCGTGCTCGTGACCGATGCCGAACGAACCATCGTCTTCGTCAACAAGGCGATGGAGACACTGTTCCGCGTCGACAGGACGGAGCTGATCGGTTCTCAAACCAAGCGCTTCTTCGCCGACCCCACCCAATTCGAACAGATGGCAGATCTCTATCGGGGGCCGTCAGAAAAACAGCACAAACTAACGCACACGATCGACCTTGTTCTTGGCGATGGGTCGAAAACAACGGTTGAAGTTGTCAGCGCACCTTTGTTCAACGCCGAACGGGATGTCTCCGGCATCTTGTTCATTGCCCGAGATATCAGTGAACGCAAAGCACTTGAAAGCAAACTCAGCGACATTGCCCTCACACTGGAAGACGCACTGGACGCCATTCTGGAAGGGTTTGCGATATTTGATGCCGACGACCGGCTCGTCCTTTGCAATGACAATTACAGGGACATTTACGCCCATTCGGCTCCGGCAATGTTTCCAGGCAACCGGTTCGAAGACATCCTGAGATTTGGCCTCGGAAAGGCTCAATATGACACCGGTGACCTGCCGCAAGAGCAATGGCTCAGCGAGCGGCTGAAGTGGCACCAGAAAGCCGATGGCAAGGTCCTTGAACAGAAACTGCAGGACGGGCGCTGGATCAGGATCTCGGAGACCCGCACACGCACGGGGGGAATTGCCGGTATTCGCGCGGATATCACCGAATTGAAGGAAGCCAGAGCGCAGGCCGAAAGCGCCTACAAGAACCTGTCGCTGATTGCGGATAATGTGTCGGCCAGCATCACGGAAGCGGACAAGGACGGGAACTGCCTTTTCATCAACAAAACCGGCTGCCGTTGGTTCAATGGAACACCGGAAGAACTGTTGGGAACCCGGCTTCGGGACAGATTGCCCTGGAAGGAAAGAGAAATCGTTCGCACGGTTTTCCAAAATGCGTTGGCAGGCGACAAGGTAACCCATGAAGCAAGGTTCAGCTTTCCGGATGGCGTGAGCAGGGAGTGTTTTCTGGAGGCGACGCCCCGTCTCAATGAAAGTGGTGAAGTGGACGGTCTCGTGGTGCTTGTCACCGATATTACGGATCGGAAAAAAACCGAACGAACGCTTGCTGAACTCTATGCGATAACGTCAACGCGCGAACTCGGACACGAAGACAAGATCGCAGAAATCCTGAGGCTCGGCTGTGAGCATTTCGATCTTCCCTTCGGCATCATCTCGCATGTGATTGACGAGCACTACACGATCACCCACGCCCTAAGTCCGAATGCCGAACTCGTCCCGGGAACGTCCTTTGACCTTAAGGACACCTACTGCACGGTTGCCTTGTCGGCCGATGAGCCGATCGCAACGTCGAATGCAGCAGAGTCACCTTTCGCGAAACACCCCTGTTACGGCATCTTTGCGCTGGAAAGCTATATTGGCGCTCCTTTGCTGGTCGACGGTGTTGTCCACGGAACGATCAACTTTTCTGCGCCTGAGAAAAGAACACGCGACTTCACGCCGGAAGACATTCAGATCATACGTCAGTTCGCCGACTGGGTAGGCCACGAAATCGCCCGGCAACGAGATCATCAGGCGCTCATGGATGCGAAAATCAGTCTTGAACGCGTCGCCAGCATCGATGATCTGACCCAGATTTTGAACCGACGTGCGTTCCTTGAACGTGCCAACACGGAAATCCAGCGCTTCCGGCGAACCAAGCGCCCGTTTACTGCGGTGATGCTCGACATCGACAAGTTCAAGCAGATCAACGATATGCATGGTCATTCCACCGGCGACGAAGTGTTGGCGAGATTTGCCCACACGGTCGGCAGTGAACTGCGCGCTGTTGACGTGTTCGGCCGGGTCGGCGGGGAAGAATTCTGCATGATCCTCAACGAAACCGACATGGACGACGCCATGCAGGTTTGCGAACGCCTGCGCGAGAAGATCGTGAATGAATGCCAGTTCGACAGGGTGAAGCAGACGATAACCTGCAGTCTCGGGCTTGCAACCGCATCACGCGAAGACGTGGAATTCTCGACGCTGATGCAAAAGGCCGATACGGCGCTCTACGAAGCCAAATCCTCCGGGCGGAACAAGTGCGTTGCCTATCAATCCGGCAGGGACTCAGCACTGGCATCAAGAATCTGATCACTCATTCCGAGCTTTAACCGGCTCACGCCGATCCGCGTCGCCTTCCAATCTCCAGATGCCGTATTTGACTGCTCGCCCCGCCTGCTTCACAGTAATTTAGATCGGTGGCGGAGCGCACCAAGACCAACCAAAAAAACTTCAAAATTTCCGAAATAGCGGCCACCGCTGGAAGATCTTCTCGAGCGTATTCCAATCGTTTCTCATCGAGCAGATCAGGGAGGGAATTTTGATTGATCATCTTTACGCCCTTTGCGATCTGACATACCCGTCCAAATTGGCGAGAGCGCTGGCCGCAGAGCCTTGCGTTGCAGCCAAAGGGTCTATCTGCCGTGACGCGGTCAGTCTTATTGGATCCGGTCATACGACACGCACCCAGGGTGCTCGTACCATGCGATTCTCCGGTGCAATTCCGGGTCTGGACAAAGTGGCCCGAATGCGAACTGTTATTCCAACGCCGGTCGAATCTGGACCTAAATCAATGATTTCCACTCCGGCCACGATGGCATTGCCGTATTCCACGTCAAACAACGCCTTTCACCCAACACAAGGAACGCGCCCATGAGCGACAGCGACACATCCCAGGGCATCCGCAATCCTGAAGGCGATGCCAATATCATCGACACGGACTATGAAATTGGCCAGGACAATATTGAAGCCAAGGTCGGCCCATTCAATCTGGACATTCACAATCCGGTCTTTCTGGTGTCCGGCCTGACAATTGCCGCGTTCACCTTCCTCACGCTGGCTTTTCAAAATGATGTTGGCCCCCTGTTTGACGCTTTGCGCAAATGGCTGACATCCAATCTGGACTGGTTCTTTATCATCTCCGGCAACATCTTCGTCGTTGCCTGCCTCGCGCTTATCGTCACCCCGCTCGGCAATGTGCGTATAGGCGGTAAGGACGCGGAACCCGACTACAGCTATTTCGGTTGGTTCGCCATGTTGTTCGCCGCAGGGATGGGCATCGGGCTGATGTTTTTCGGTGTTCTGGAGCCGGTCTATCACATGGCTTTTTCCTCACCGGTCGGCGTGCCTGCTCCGTTTGATGCCGACGGAAATCTGATCGCAGAAAATGTCGCCGCCGCAAAGGCCATGGGAATGGCGGCAACAATCTTTCACTGGGGACTGCATCCTTGGGCGATCTACGCCGTTGTCGCGTTGGCTCTTGCCTTGTTTTCATTCAACAAGGGTTTGCCGCTCACAATGCGGTCGGTCTTTTACCCGATTTTCGGTGAGCGCACCTGGGGATGGCCTGGGCACATCATCGATATTCTGGCGGTTTTCGCGACCCTGTTCGGGCTCGCGACATCTTTGGGCTTCGGTGCGCAGCAAGCGAATGCCGGCCTCGATTTCGTTTTCGGAATTCCGATCAGCAACACGGCGCAGGTCGTCTTGATCATCGGCATAACGGCAGTTGCACTGATTTCGGTTTTGCGCGGCCTTGATGGCGGCGTGAAGGTACTGTCGGAAATCAACATGCTGATTGCGGCCCTTTTGCTCCTCTTCGTGATCTTTGCAGGGCCGACTGCGACGCTGGTATCGGGTTTCGTGTCCAATCTCGCCTCATATGCGCAAGAGATCATTCCTCTTTCGATGCCGTTTGGTAGAGACGATGACGGCTTTCGTCAGGGCTGGACCTCCTTTTACTGGGCCTGGTGGATTTCCTGGTCGCCCTTCGTCGGCATGTTCATCGCCCGTGTCAGCCGGGGAAGAACCGTGCGGGAATTCGTGGTGTGCGTGCTGATCATTCCGACCATCGTTTCGGTCATCTGGATGACGGCGTTCGGCCAAACCGCAATCGAACAGGTTCTGGCTGATCCTGAAGGCAGTCAGGTCCATCAATACGTGATTGCGAGTTACAGTCCCGAGCTTTCGCTTTTCGGCATGCTCGCCGACCTGCCACTTGCTTCGATCACCTCGTTTATCGCCATTGTTCTGGTGATCGTGTTCTTCGTTACCTCGTCCGATTCAGGCTCGCTGGTAATCGACACGATAACCGCTGGAGGCAAGGTCGACGCGCCGGTGTCACAGCGGGTATTCTGGTGCACTTTTGAGGGCCTTGTTGCGATCGCCCTGCTGCTCGGCGGAGGATTGGGCGCATTGCAGGCAATGGCGGTCTCCACGGGCTTTCCCTTCACCATCGTCCTCCTGCTCGCCTGTTATGCCATTTTCAAAGGCCTAGTGGACGAACCGCGATGATGGTTGTCGAAAAAATGAAAGGGCGGCTACAGCCGCCCATTTTGACGTATTGACCCTAAATCTGGGGGCTAATCAGCCAATTTCTGAGCCAGGCGGACACCCGGAGGAGGAGAACTCTCGCGAACCTTGAGTTCGGGTTCAATCACGATGGGCGTGTTGGGAACGCGGTCACCAGCGATTTGCCGCAACAGGGTCAGGGCAGCCAGTCTGCCGATCTTGTCGGGTTGGCTGTTGACGGATGTCAGCGCAGGTGTCCGGGCATCAGCCCCGTCGATATCGTCATAACCCGTCACGGCAATATCCGGTCCGGGCTCGATTCCGGCGCGACGGAAGGTCGTCATCAGACCGAAGGCAACCAGGTCATTGAAACCGACAATGGCCGTCGGCCGCTGCTGAACTTCAAGAACCTTGGACACGGCCGCACGTCCGTCGGCCTGCGTCATCAACTCAGGCAGATCAAGCTGGCTGTCTGGATCGAGCCCTGCCTCACTCATCGCCTTGCGCCATCCCGCGTTTCGATACTTGCCGGTGGAACTGTCGCGGCGCCCGCCAATCATGGCGATATCCTTGTGCCCCTGGGCAAGCAGATGCCTGGTGATTTGAAAAGTCCCGGACAAATCGTCACCACGCACACACGGAGCCCAGACGCCCTGAACCTCGCGAGCAACAAGAGTGACGGGTATACCCTGGTCCACCAGTCGATTGATCTCCTCAGCCGAGGTGCCAACCGAAGGGCACAGGATCAATCCATCTGCGCGATGCTGCAAAAGCGTGTTCACAAACGCCCGTTGCCGTTTCACGTCGTCCCGGTGATTGCAGATGAAGATCATCTGTCCTTGTTCTTCAAGAACATCTTCGAGAGCGGAAAAGACTTCGGCGAAAAACGGGTTCAGAATGTCATGGACAGCCACGCCGACAATCTGACTGCGCGCTGTCCGGAGCGACGCAGCCGACCGATTGTAGATATAACCAATTTCCTGCGCGGTCTGCTTGACCTTTTCACGCGTTTCTTCTGCGACAAGCGGGCTGTCACGAAGCGCCAGCGAAACCGTCGCGGTCGAAATGCCCAGCTGGTCTGCGATATGTCCCAGTGTCAGCCGCTTGCCGGGTTTCGGCGGAAGGTTCGGCGTAGGAGACGATGATCCGTTGTCTTCAGACATTTATTGTTCTCAGGTGACCGCTGCGGCAGTGGCAGAGAGCGTTACAGCCCTCTGCCTTCGCGGTAAACAGATTTTTGTTATTTATCTGAGGCACGCGCCTTATCGACGCGCCTGAGGTGCAGAATCGTCATACTCCTCACGCAAATTGACCACGACGCGTCGATTTTGCGACTGACAGGCCACTTCGTCACAATCCGTCACCGGACGCTCGACGCCATAGCCTTTGGCCCAGACCCGCTGCGACGGCACGCCTAGCTTGACCAGTTCAGCCACAACGGCATCGGCCCGCTTGGTGGAAAGTGTTTTTTGCGCTGCCTCGCTGCCCGGATCGTCTGCATGACCCTGAACTTTCACCAGCCACTTCCTGTTGTCTTTTAGCCATTTGGCCTGGTTCTGAAGCGTCATCTTCGCCTCATCGCTGACGACCGACGACCCTTTGGCGAAATATACCCGGCGACCGACATTCATGATGAACTCTTCTTCGGACCCAGGTTTGATTTCAACAAAACCTGCTGCAGGCGCATTTGTAACGTCAGGCGACGTCAAACCGCCCGCGCTGTTGCACCCTGCCAACCCCAACAAACATATGCCGGCGACAATCACGCCCTGGCCTGACCGGCCCAACCACTTACCCAACGAAGCCCCCAAATTCTTTGCAAAACAGCACCGCGCCAGACTTATCCGGCGTTGGCACCAAGATGTTCAAGCACCAGTACGGCTGTTCCCTTGGGGCAGCGCTGGTAAAGATCGATAACGTCTTCGGGCAACATGCGGATACATCCGCTGGAGACGTCATGTCCGATGCTCCACGGCTCCAGAGTTCCGTGCAAGCGGTACCCGAGATCTTGTCCGTTCCGGTAAAGGTACAGAGCCCGTGGGCCAAGCGGATTGTTGGCTGCACCGCCATCCACCTTGCGCGGCAAATCGGGTTGACGCTTAAGCATCTCAGGCGGCGGCACCCAGCGCGGCCAAAGGGCCTTGCGGTCAATTCGCGCTCGGCCGTACCATTTGAAGCCTTCACGACCAACACCTACGCCGTAGCGAAGCGCTGTGTTGTTTTCCCAGATCCAATAGAGAAAATGGTTGGTGGTGTCGACAACGACGGTACCGGGCGGTTCCGGACTGAAGTACTTCACCATCTGCTTGCGCCAGACGGGTTCTATCCGGTTCAGATTGGTTCGCCTGTATTGGAAACCATTGTCATCCTGATAGCCGTTGAAATATGCATTCGCTGCGGCATTTGCCCGCGCGACGTGCGGCATGGCAAGCGTGCCCGCAATGGCGGCAGCGCCTCCCAAAAACGTGCGGCGGCTCAAGTCCATCCCATTCCTCCTAAACAGGCTGGCGGCCCTTTCTGGCCAGTCGGTAAATCCAGCTCGTATTAAGAGGGAAAGACAGGTGTCGCGTCAACCGCCACTCATGATTGATTCCAAGCGTGCCATTGCCCGCAGCAACAAAGTCAAAGCGACTTCACGCGCTCGCGGTAAAGAATATAGAGCCCGGAGGCAACCACGATTGCCGCCCCGATCAAGGTCGTCACGGTCGGGACGTCATTGAAGAACATGAGGCCAAGCCCGATCATCCAGATGATTTGGGAATACATGAAAGGCGCAAGCACCGGCGCAGGTGCAAGCGTGTGCGCCTTTATGAAAAGCATGTGTCCGCCGGCGCCAAGTACACCAGTCCCGAGCAACAATATCCATGTCCAAAGGTCGGGTGGCATCACCCAGACGCTCAGACCGGAGGGTGTCATCAGGATCGACGCAAGCAAACCGGAGATGATCAGCATCCCTGCGGAATTTTCGGTTGCAGTAAGCTGCCGGGTCAGCAGCGCATAAAGAGCATAGCTTATCATTGCTGCAACGGAATAGATCGCAGCCCAGTGCATGGCGCCTGTACCTGGCTGGGTTACGAAGAGAACACCACCGAAGCCGACAAGAATGGCCACCCATCGCCTGGGACCCGCCCACTCTCCAAGCAAAGGTCCGGCCAGTGCAGTGATGAGCAGAGGTCCGGCAAACATGATGGCAGTCGTCTCTGCCAGCTGGAGATAACGGACAGCGAGAAAATTGAAAACTGTGGTGCCAAGCAGGCAGAGCGTTCTGATGATCTGAAGAACGGGTCTCTCGGTCTTGAGCAATGACGGAGCGTTCCATACCCTGAAGGCAATGATCGCCAGAACAGCATGACTGACAAATCGCATCCAGGCGATCTGCAGCGTCGGCAGAGTTGCCGAAAGATACTTCGCCACAGCATCCAGAATTGAAAAACTCAGGGCCGCAAGAACGATAAGCCCGATGCCCGCCAAGGGTGCTGACGGCAACTCGACGCCTGCAATTGGCTTCTGCCCTTTGTTTTGCCTCATACGCCTTGCGTCCTCGCAATTCTATCTTGCTCACTTGGGCGCATTCGAACGGCACGCTCGGCCTGATGCATAGCTTGCACTTGAAACGGTCACCGGATACAGAAATTGAAGAAGGCCGGAGACAGGCATGCCCATTTTGGAAATAGAAACGTGGCTCGGGCGCCTATCCATCCGGGAGGATGAAGGCGCGATTACCCAGTTACACTGGAATGGCACCCCAGGCAAAGAGGAAACGCCTTTGCTGCTTGAAGCAGCAAATCAGATCCAAGCATATCTGGATGGAACGCTGAAAGACTTTGACTTGCCGCTTGCCCCGAAAGGCGGAGAACTTCACCAGTCGGTCTTCCAGGCAATGCTGGCGATCCCGTATGGCGAAACCAGAACCTATGGCGATGTCGCCAGGGAATTGGACACCTATGGTCAGCCCGTTGGTCAGGCCTGCGGTGCCAATCCCATCCCCATCATAATTCCATGCCATCGTATTCTGTCGGCAAATGGACTTGGTGGATACTCGGGCTCAGGCGGCACGGACACCAAGATTGCGCTTTTGAAACTGGAAGGCGGCTACCCGTTCCTGCTGTGATCAGTTCCACCTTTGCAAAACAGATTTGATGATACGCGGTCAATCCGGAAACACAAATTCCAGCGGGCTCGATTCCACGGGCCAGATGCCCCGTTCAATGGCCTTGTTTCCAGCATAGGTCACATAGCTTTGGCGCCCGTAGTGAGGCAGCGATCGTACCAGCGCGCTCAGAGCGTCACCATCACGGGCCGAGATCAACATAACAGGCAGATCATCTTCCAATCGGGTCACCCAGGCAGCTGCCGTGTTGCCGGTATCATTTTGAGGCAAACCTTCCAGCCCATTCGCTGTAGCAAACTCTTCGATGACCTCGCTCGGACCGAGTACCACAGTGGCTTTTTCTATCTGCCCATTCCTGCTGATGTGTGTGGTAACTGTGTCGTCGCCTAAAAGCCGCGCCAACAACCTTTGCGACGCGTCGACAAATGGGCTTTGTTCGGAAAGAAGAAGCACGTCCACTGCAGGCGCTAGCGTCACATCTCGAAGGATCGCTGGGCTTTCGCCCGGCAACAGACGGCGAAAAACATCGAAAGATGGATCGACATTGAGCCGCAGCGGTTTTGTTTCAGATTGAATCCGGAAGGTTTGTTCGCGCTCAGACAGCCTGACATGTTCACTGACAAGGCGATCTCTTGTTTGAATCACAATTGGAATATTCAGGCTGTAGACCGAACCGGTCTGGCGGATTGTAAACTCGCTGACATAGCCATTGGAACCGCGGTGAACATCGGCCATCGACAACTGGATTTCCGGAGCACCCTTGCTTTCAAGCCATTGTTCGAAAAACCAGCCGAGATCACGGCCCGTCACGGTTTCAAACGCGTGACGCAAATCAGACCAGTCAGCATATGAAAACTTATGCTCTGCCCAGAAATGCTTCAGGCTCTCTGTAAACTTCTCATCGCCGATTTCGCCCTTCAACATGTGAAAAACAAAGGCGGCCTTGTTGTAACCGACGATTTGCGACGCATCGTGTCGCTTTGACCGGAACGCTTTCACCGGCATATCGCGCTCGGGAGGCAATGCGGCAAAGTCTCTAAGCCAATCAAGGCGCATCTGTCTCGCCGCTTCCGGACCCTTGTCAGCCTCAAGCGCGTAGTCCGCCATATAAGTTGTCAGACCCTCGGCCCAGTTGCCCTCCCGATAGTCGACAAAGACGCCATTGCCCCACCAATTGTGCAAAACCTCATGGGCAAGTGAGCGTCCCTGCATAAACGGGAGCGGCACAATCATACGGCCGACATATGCCAAATTCACAAATCCGTACCCAACGGGAAGCGGTGATGAAACGACGTGGAAATCCTGATACGGATACGGGCCGATCTCGCTTGAAAAGCGGTTCAGATAAGCTTCGGACTTTTGCAGATACTGATCTGAAAAGTCCTGAATATCCTTGTGAAAATATGTCCTTAACCTGACATCTGAGGAGACCCGTTCTGCCAGGGCATAAGGCCCAATGAACACAGAAGGAGGCTCCAGCGCCATATCCGAAATGAAGGTTACTGATGTCGACGAGGCCGTTTCTGTTTCCTCAGACAAGCGGCCTGAGGAAACCGCCCGATAGGGACGAGGTACGGTCACCTGAAGTTCATAACTCAAGTCTTCCGCTTGAGTGATGGGAAACCAGCCTGAACTGCCGAAAAGAGTCGCCCCATCCGGTCCCGCTGGTATGGTTTCGGGAATGTCGCCGCTTAGCGTCAAGAATACGATTTGACGATCACGTCCTGGCAACGAAATGACGCCACCGCCACTCTGCCGATCTAGCTCAACAGAAGTTCCGTCTACGGTCACCCGATCCACATCTAGCCAGTCAGCGAACCGCAGTATCAGCCTGTCGGTTCCATTGACCGTGATCCGATTTTCAATCTCAATCGCTCTCGCATCTGGATCGACATCCAGGTTCACGTTGTAGTGGATCGTCCTGTCCGCGGCGATGGAGGGCAAAGCAAAGGTGAGCCCGCAAACAACGGCAAAGGTGACCCGGATAACGCCCTGCATCAGTTGGTGTCCGAAAGAGACGGAAACTTTGCAACCAGGGTCTGGATTTTCCCGTCACGCTCTATCTCAAGTGGAAGCCATGTGCCCGGCGCCTGTCGCTGGATGATCTCAACAAGGTCTGCCGTCGACGACAAGTCTTCGCCGGCAGCTTTTAAAACCACATCGCCACTGCGAAGATCTGCCGCCTGCGCGATGCTGCCATCCGACACGTGGCTCAACAAAACACCTCCGTCGCTTGCCTCTTCAATAAAAACACCAAGCCTGGGGCGTTGCGGTTGGTCTTGAACCGTCTCGCGGTCGTCCACGAGAAAGACCAGATCTGCGATCGACGCCTCGATCGTCCGGCACTCGTCTGCGACAGATACCGGCAACAATGAAACGATCTTTTCAGCACCTAGGCTTTCGAGTTGATGTGGAACACCAAACCCGTGTTCAACATGACCGCGCCCCAGAATGCCTACGACAAGCGCGTCCGGATTCTCTTCGCTGGCTTCGAACAACGCTTCGGCCATGGCCCTGTCCCAGACGAGCTGTGCATCAACGAATTTGTTGAAGTCGGACCGGGCAAGAATATCTTCGACGGTTGGTTCTTTTGTTTCCGTCTCACTGTCACTGTCGGCCACCCGCCCGATACCATGCGAAAGCTTGCTGGAAAAAACCGCTGCGAGCGCTTCCCGATAGGCCTGGCTTGCGGGCGTCGGTGTGCTGATCCCTTGCCGGTCCGTTTCCGCAACAGCCTCCCAACCTTCGCGGCCAACTGTTGAAACAAGATTGCGATCGACATTGATCGCTTTCATATCGAGTCGGTTCTGGCGGGCGAAATTGAAGAGCGGCAAATAAAAATCGGCGTCATAACCCCAAACGTCGTTCCAGCGCGTTTCTTCAAGAAACGCGTCCTCGAGCAGATCGCCAGCGGTCCATTTGTCGAGAACCGGTTGCGTGTCGCGCGGAAAGGCCTCGAAGCCGACGATGATGTCCGGATTATGCGCAAACAGTCCCGCGAGCGTATGGGTTTGCCAGAGATGATCTTCCTTGGAGGTATGAGATTCTCCCAAGAGCACTATCGAGCCTTTAGCCGTCTGCAACAGTGCATCTTCTGGCGGCACAGTGTTGCCCGTTGCTGGATCAATCCATTGCCCGGCCGGTCCGCAAATTTCAAAGTGTAAACTTGAGTCATGCCCATCGGTCTCACCGGAGTGTGCAGGACTGAAGGAAATGCTCGCAAACACCAGAGCACCGCAGACGATCCTGGCAGTTCTTTTCGTGAGCGAGGACCTGTGTAAATCAGAGATACCGGTTGTAGATCCCAAGTCACTCTCCTAAGGCTTTTGTCCCCGATGGCAACTGACAGGGACTGAATGACAAACAAGGCATTTTGCGCAGGGCCCTGCTGCCGGCTGACCGGGATCACATCGAATGCGAGCGCAAGGTCGTTTGAACCAGCGTGACGCTGTGACGCCTTTGGACGAGTCTGCACTCAAGTGTCGCCGCCCTGACCTTTGCAGGTCAAACCGTCAAATTGTCACTTGCGACAAGACGCGCCATTCCTGAAACAAATAGGCTCGGCAACGAAAAGCGACAGCCGTCAGAAGAGAACAAACCCGAAGAAGACGACGATAACAGCCAAAGTGAGCCAGATCAGAAGGTCATTCACATGCGAACGGCGCGACTTGATTTCAGACCATGCGGCAGCCTCAGGCTCTGATCTTAGCCCGAAGGCCGGTCTCTTGATGGCGGTGTTGGAGACATGCGAAAATCGACGGCGAAGCTCTGCAGCCCTGCGAGCTCCCCGTTCCTCATTGAGGGTCTGATATCTCGAAACCATCTCGAATTCCTCCGATCAATCGACAGCAACGTCTGTCGGAAATCTGGTCTCCGACAAAGCCAATTTCAAATGACCGTTTTGTAATGTTTCCGAAGTTGGGTATGCATCTGAAAAACAACGAGCTTTCCATGTCTTATGATCTTCATCATCAGACAGTAGGAAAGTCCGTCTTCAAGTAGAAAAGTTGTTAATGTCATCTTCTAGCAAACAAGACGGATCGGCACTCGATCAGAACTCCGCACCACCTCTTTCCGAAGTGATCGCTGTTTCCCTGAAGGTCGGTATATTGTCTTTTGGAGGGCCTGCCGCTCAGATCTCGGTGATGCACAAGGAATTCGTCGAAAACCGAAAATGGCTTTCAGAAGACCGGTTTCTGCACGCCCTGAACTACTGCATGTTGTTGCCCGGGCCGGAAGCCCAACAGCTGGCGACCTATTGCGGATGGTTATGCGCGCGCACTATTGGCGGACTGATCGCTGGACTGCTTTTCATACTTCCCGGCGCCTTCGCTATGGCGGTCGTGAGTTTCGTGTATGCAGCATATGGCGACACGGACGTCATCATTTCCGTGTTTTACGGCGTTAAGGCTGGTGTTCTGGCAATTGTTCTCCAGGCCTTGTTGAAAATCGGCAGGAAAGCCCTGAAATCGCGTCTTGCCTGGACTATTTGCGGTTTGTCCTTCGTTGCGCTGTTTCTCTTTTCGATACCGTTTCCGTTAGTCATCATTGCTGCGGCAGTCAGCGGCCTGATTTTCGGAACCCCACCGGGCTCCATACCTGCAGAAGAGGGTGCGCGATCTGAAAGCACGTCGCTTCGTTCAACCCTCCGAACGGTTGTCGTTGGGCTCCTGATCTGGATGGCTCCCCCAATGATGGCAGCATTGGTGCTTGCGCCCGACAACGTCCTATTGGAGGTCGCAGAGTTCTTTTCTGTGTTGGCTGTCGTCAGTTTCGGTGGCGCCTATGCCCTTCTCAGTTACATGGCTCAAGTCGCCGTTGAAACGAAAGCCTGGCTGAGTGCGGGAGAAATGCTCGACGGCCTCGGGCTTGCCGAAACCACGCCGGGACCGCTGATCCTGGTGACTCAGTTTGTCGGCTTTCTGGGCGGCTGGCGAGACCCGGGCGCGTTCTCGCCGCTTACAGGCGGCCTGCTGGCGGCAGCGATGACCACGTGGGTAACCTTTGCACCCAGCTTCCTGTTTGTGCTTGCCGGCGCTCCCTGGATGGAACGACTCCGCGGCAACAGGGTCCTTGCCAATGCCCTGTCCGCAATCACTGCCGCGGTTGCGGGAACCATTTTGAATCTGGCCGTCTGGTTTGCGATCAACGTGCTTTTCACCGACACAAGCACGGTTCGATTTGGTGCGCTGGAAGTCATTTGGCCTGATCTTGCAACCATTGACCCGGTTCTTGCCGGAATTGCCGTTTTGGCAATCGCCATGGTTTTTGTTGGCGGACGCGGCATGGCGAGCGTTTTGGCGGTCACCGCGAGCCTGGGGTTTTTGGCGAGAAACTTTCTAGGCTGAACAGATCGAAACTCAGAAACGCTCGCCTCTGAATATGCGGTCAGGCAGCAGTGCGCGCCTTTTCCTTTGATTTTGTCTGCTTTTCCGCATTTGCCGTTTCGTCTTCGGTGTCGAAATCAGCTTCATGCTCGGGATCGTCATCAATCGAGATGGAAAGGTTCTTCTCAACTTGCCGCAACAATTTACGCAGTTTCTTGCGATCCTTGTCTTCAATGCCTGCCATCGCCTCCCGCTCAAGGCGTTTCCAAGCCTTGTCGACGGAAGTCACCAGGTCACGGCCCTTGTCCGTCAGATGAACCCGGGCAAGACGTCCATCCGTGTCGGACACCTGTCGACGCACAAAGCCCTGGCTGGACAGACGGGTCACCATTTTTGTGACGGTCGGTGGCTGAACACCCAGAGCGAGCGCCAGCTGACTCATTGTACGCCCGTCGGAATCTGCAAGCACCTTCAGAACAAGCTCCTGTCCCGGATGAAGTCCTATCCGCATCAGATGCGCTCCGGCGCGGGCACGTTGTGCCTTCGCAGCCTGAACCAGGCGGAATGTAATGCTCTTTTTGTAGTTAAAAGCCATCGCCTAAACCCCGTAATCAAATCTATCCGAATCACCTTCGTCTTCAACGCGGCTGCAACATAGAGGGAGTATTTAACCGTCAAATGACATCGCGGCCACAATCAGCCTTTTTTGATAATAAGCCGACGCTTGAAATAACTTAGTTGGCTCAGCAATGCCTCAGCGACCGGTAATGAGCCCACCTGCATTGATTGCCGGGCTTCCATTCTTGTTCTCCGCTCTGAGAGCTCGAGCGTTAGGATTTAACCTGAAGCGTACCGGCTAGAAACGGTATCAGCAGTGTCAACAGTGCGACCGCACCAAAGGAAGCCCGAAGCGACCAGACTTCACCGATAAAGCCTAGCAGTGGAGGTCCAAGAAGAAATGCACCGTATCCTAGCGTTGCGACAGCGGCGAGCGCCGGACCTTTGGACATGTGTGGATCAGCGGCAGCGCGCGACATGGCAAGGGGAAACAGGACTGCATACCCAAGCCCCATGACAAAACAGCCGGCCCAGACTGACCAGATGTTGATGCCCGACACGAGCAGAAGGCAGCCGAAAAACGCCACGACGCCGCTTATCCGGGCGACACGGACCGGACCGAACCGGGCAACAACAGCGTCTCCCGTTAAACGCATCACCACCATGGCGATCGAAAAAACCGTGAAAGCGGTCGGTGCAATAGCCTCCGAATAGCCAAGTTCCTCGATCTGGAAGAGGGCCGCCCAATCAGTGACCGCGCCTTCGCCCAAGGCAGCAACCAGCGCCACCAGACCGGCAAGGACAAGAGCCCCCTTTGGCAAGGCAAAGAGGGGGGCTTTGGTGCCCGTTTCCGAGACGCTGTCCATTTTCGGCCAGCTCTGCCACCAAAACCAGAAGAGAAAAGGAACCGTTGCAAGGCTCCAGGCGCTGAAATGCTGGGTTACCGACAAGCCGAATTCGATCGCAAGACTGCCAGCGGCGGCGGCAACGCCTGCCCCCAAACTGAAAAGGCCGTGAAAAGACGACATGATCGGCCGCGCACGGACTTTCTCGACCTCCGTCCCCCATCCGTTCATGGAAACGTCAAGAGCGCCAAAAGAAAATCCGGCGAAGAAGAGCGTCAACGCAAGCACATAAGTTGTTGGCGCAAGCCCGACCAGGACGAACGAGACAACCGTCGCGACGGCGAGCGCCTTTGACACCGGGGCCGCGCCGAGCCTGTCAATCAAGACCCCGGTGAACGGAAAGGCCACGAAGGCGCCGCTGGCCATGACAAGCAGCAAAACACCGAAACCGCCTTCACTCAGACCGGTTGCCGATTTGATGTCCGGGATCCTGGAAGCCCAGAGCCCTATGAAACTGCCGCACATGAAGAAGATCGCCGAAACTACACGGCGTGCGGCAATTGCCTGTTCCTGGTCGGGAATACGCATCGTCTGACCTGAAAAGGGGAAGAACCCGTAAAAGTGAGGGAGTATCTTTTGTCACGTCTGGCTTGCTTTCACAAGCGCATGAAATCGCGACAGGTCTTGAATTCCGATGAGCCTGGTTTTCGATCCTGAGGAAGATCTTCAGGCGATCAAGGCTTCAATCAGGCGCTGGCTGTCGTTGTTTTGCTCAATGAGCGAACGATAGGCAGCTGCGGCTTCCTCACTGGCACTGCGAATACCAGTTTCGGCATCCTTACCGGCGTTACTGTCTGAGCGCTGTGAACCGTCTACGTCCGTTTCGTTGCTGTCTTCATCTATGGAACCAGACTGTTCCGAACTTGGCCTGGTATCGGTGTCGGCGGGATCGACAGGCGCATCATCGTCACCTCTCAGTTCTTCGGCCTTTAGCTGGCGCGATTCTGCCTGAGCTTCAGACAGCTGGGATCGCGCCTGCTGAGCAACCTTCAGATCTTGGGACGAAGGTTCTGCGGGAGCCAGAGCGGCCCGGATGACAATCTGCATCTTGCGGATTGTAGCTTCCGGCGTGCGCTCTTTGGCAGTGTCGATCTGCACTTCTCCTCCAACGGCATACCGCTTGCCGTCCGGGCCCTGCTGAAAGGTGTAGCTTGGGGCAGACGCATAGGCTCCTCCAACGCGTGCGTGTGCCTGCTCATGTGCCCTGACCTCGCGATCACGCTTGGCAAGTTCCTGGACTTGCTTTTCCTCTGCTTCATTAAGACCATCTCCGTCCGGATCTTCTTTCTTTGACGAGTTTTGTTGCTGTGCCAGTGCACCACCGATGCCTTGCGCGGGTGCTGGAGCTGCCCCCTGACTGTTCGCATTGGAGGCGCTCTCTGGTGCAGTCTCCGCGCCGCCGGCGTCGTCGCCGGTGGCCTCTTGAGCGCTATTTGATTGAGCGGCATCGGGATCAGATGCGCTCGTGCTTTGAAGCGCCAGAACCGCAGCAGAGGTCAGTGGTTGGACGCCGCCGGATCTGGCAGCAGCACGCCGGTTGCTCACAAGACTTTCGCGCGCACTTTCCTGTGCCCGGTCCGAACTGTTTATGCCCGTACCAGGTTCCACCTCTCCGGCGACACCGCTGCTTCTCAATAGGTTCGCCGGCGTATTCGACAAGAGAGCGCCGATCATGCCCTTGAGTGTCTCAAAGACACGTCGCCAAATTCTAAACGGCAGTTAAGGCTAATTGATCATAAATTCGTGAGCTCCGTTCCACGGCCAATTGGAACTCGCCTTGCCCGGTCCTGACAGGTATGCAAAGCAGGTTGACGACCCGGCGATGACTTATCCAGCAGGACCTGACCATGCTTCCCAAACATTTCTGGCAAGACATGATTGCCACGGATTTTTTAAGCCCAAACTGTCGGAACTGGATTGCGGTCTTGCCGGTAGCCGCGATTGAACAGCATGGCCCTCATCTGCCCATCTCTACGGACACCACCATAGCAGAGGGGCAAATAGCACGGGTTCTGGAACTTCTGCCCGCAGAATTACCGGCAACTTTCTTGCCGATACAAACCGTCGGCAAATCCGATGAGCACATTTCATCTCCCGGAACGTTGACACTTTCCTGGGACACCGTCACCCGCTCATGGCTGGAGATTGGCGAGAGCGTTGCCAGAGCGGGAATTCGGAAAATGGTTCTGATCAATTCCCATGGCGGCAATGTTCCGGTTCTTGACATCGTCGCTCGTGAACTGCGTATCAAGCACGACATGTTTGTAACCGCGACGAACTGGTTGCGCTTTGGCCAGCCCGTCGACCTCTATCCTGAGAAGGAGTTCACATATGGCATTCATGGTGGAGATATCGAAACATCGCTGATGCTGCATCTGCGGCCCGATCTTGTTCGCATGGAACATGCGGAAGATTTTAGATCGGAGCAACAGGCGTTCCTGACCGAATTCAAACATCTGCGAGGTCACGGCAAGGCGCAATTCGGCTGGAAGGCCCAGGACCTCAATACAGCGGGCGTACAAGGCAACGCAGCAATGGCAAGCGCTGAGAAAGGGAGACGCTCGCTGGACCACGCTGCAAATGGGTTCATTGAGCTGCTGGCGGATATCAATTCTTATGATCTGGACAGACTTTGGACACCACAGAATCAAGATTAGTATTCTGATCGACAAGTCATGAACAACCAGAAACCCGCTCTAGCCTTCACCACAACCCGCCTACACGCTTTAAATGGCCATCAGTCAAGCAAAGTGGCAATCCATTTGTGAAAATACGTAGAATTCATTTCAGTAAAAATGACCTAAAGGTCAAAAAATATCTGGTCATGTGCGGTGTATTGCCGAACTGTTGACCTTGGACAAATTAACAGACACAGTATTTGGAACTAAAATCGGGAGGGTGCGCTCGCGGAACCATGAACCTGTCAATCCGGCAACTGGCGACTTTTCGCGAGGTTATGCGCAGCGGATCAATTTCTGAAGCTGCTCGTACGCTTGGCAGAACACAACCAGCCGTGAGTTCAACAATCGCGGGGCTGGAAACCGAGCTTGAGCTAAAACTTTTTGTTCGCGAACAAGGTCGTTTGGTTCCCACTCCTGAAGCAGAATTCTTCCTGGAAGAAGCTGAGGCAATTCTGAAGCGGCTGGAGGTCTCCAAGAGAACCTTGCGGGGTTTGGCCAACCGGGAACACGGTCAATTGCGCATTGCTGGCATTCCCGAAGCTGCAACGGATTTTCTGCCCAGGAGCCTCTCCCGTTTCATCGCAGACAAACCAAGCGTCAAGGTTGCTCTTGCGAGCCGCACGTCTGGCGAAATTGAAGAGCTGATCGCGGCCCAGCAATTCGACATCGGCTTTGCCGAAACCCCGCGTGCGCGCAATTCCTTCGATCAGATAGATTTTGACTTGGAATGCATGTGCGCAATCCCCGCAACGGATCCACTTGCTTCCAAGGAAGTCATCACACCAGCCGAGCTCGATGGTTATCCGCTCGCATTGCTGCATTCCGAACACCGAAGTCACAAGCAGACACTCGCCCGCTTCCGGGATGCCGGCGTTCGCTTCAATCAACGCTTCGAACTTCAAACGGCGCTGCCGGGTCTAAGGTTCGTGGAGGCCGGATTGTGCGCCCTTGTCTGTGACATGATCACCGCCTTCAAGGCCCAGGAAGAAGGGCGTCTCGGCTTGGGGCCACCGAGGATCGTGTTCCGCCCGTTCAGGCCACGCATTCAAAACAGCCTGTCGATCCTGACACCGACCCATCGACCGATTTCCATCGTGGCGAAGGACTTCTGCGATTTCCTGGCTGCAGAAGTCGAGGCGATCCGGTCTTCCATGATCAAGAGAACCGCCTGATATTGGTTCCAAACCTTCAAGCAAGCGGCACGATCAGCGCCGACAGGCAACGCCTTTTGGCGTAACTGCCCGTGTTCAAACGGCAGCGTGCCGGAAACTTGCACTGTTGGCGGCAACAATTGCGACAGCATTCACACGGTTCTTGGCACCAAGGCGTGTGATGGCATTTCGAATATGGGCTTTCACGGTTGCCGTGGTGACATCCAGTTCCCAAGCGATTTGCTTGTTGACCTTGCCTTCGCACAGCTTGAGCATGATCTCCAGCTGACGCGGAGTAACCATTTCACTCAGGTTCAGGGGCCAGCGGATATTGCTTGCAACCAACCTGTTATCTGTACCGGTCGCAGCGCTAGAATTCAGGGCAAAATGGGCAGTCATGTCTGTCGCTCCACCTATTTGTCATCTGTTTTCGAGTGCGGGGACTTTCACCTAAGTGACTAATTTTGTAAAATGTTAAAATGCATAATGAGACTTGTTAAATATTTGCAATTTGATTGAACGGAGACCCATCGTGAGCAAAAAACTGTATTCCGGTCACACGGTGCGACAGATCAGATCGGACTTCGGCCTGTCTCAGGTTGATTTCGCGAAAAAGCTGGGTCTTTCAACGGCCTACATCAATCAGATTGAAAACAACAACCGTCCGGTCACCGCTTCTGTCCTATTGACCATCAACCGGATCTTCGGAGTGGACCTCTCGGCATTTGAAAAGAATGACCTTGATCGGGTGACACAGGATTTACAGGAAATCTTCGCCGATACACAATTTCACAACGCATCGATCACCCGTCAGGAACTGAACGAACTGGTAACCCGGGCTCCCGGCATTACCCAGGCGATCATGGATCTCTATGGTTCCCTGCGCAGTTTTCATGACCGGGAAGCCAACGAAGACGAATTGGCGCACATGAACGGGCCGCAAGATGGAACCCCAAGCCTCAAGAAATCTGCTTATGACGAGGTGCGCGACTATTTTCACTATATGGACAATTACGTCGACACGCTCGACAGGGCAGCCGAAAAGCTCGCGCTGGAAATCGGTCTGGAAACGGCCGGAACCAAATTCGACAGTCTCGTCACCTGGCTGGCGGAAAAATTCAACATCGAGGTGGAGCAGTTTCCAGACTACACCGGCACATTGATCCGTCATGACGAATACACCCGGAAAATCTCGATTTATAGGGCCAGCCCTCAATCGACCAAAAATTTCCTGCTTGGATCGGTAATCGCCGAATTATGTGTGAGAGACCTGATCCTGGAAGAGGTCAAACGGGCGCGTTTCAAGACGAAGTCCGCTGAAGGCATCGCCCGGCTGGCACTGCGCAACTATTTCGCCGGAGCACTGTTGTTGCCCTATGACGCGTTCCTGAAAGCGGCCACGATGCACCGTCACGACATCCAGCTTTTGTCCAACCGGATGGACGCGAGCGCGGAAACAATTTGCCATAGATTGTCGACACTGCAGCGCCCCGGAGCCAACGGACTGCCATTTTATTTCGTAAAGATCGATCGCGCCGGCAATGTCGTGAAACGACACAGCGCGACCCGGTTTCAGTTCGCCCGGTTTGGCGGTTCCTGTCCCCGCTGGAATGTGCACCAGGCATTCGAACAGAACTCCAACAAATTTACTGCCCAGGTCGCGCAGATGCCGGACGGTGTTCAATATCTTTGCATTGCGACCAGTGTCAGCAAACACCAGCCTGACTACAGCACTGGTGAGCGCCGTTACGCACTCGGCTTTGGCTGTGAAATCAAATATGCGGATGCGATTGTCTACGCGGATGGCCTGGCGGTCGACGAAATATCAGCACCCGAGCCAATTGGCGTAAACTGCCGCATCTGCCCTCGGGACAATTGCGACCAGCGCGCCTTTCCTGCGATTGACAAGGATCCGTTCATCGATCCGGGCCAACGCGGCATTGTGCCTTACCGGGTAACATCCAACGGCTGACATTTGCAGGAAAGACATTCCCAGTAAGAAGAGCTTCGCCGTCATTTTCCAGAAAATCAGAACGCTGCCATCGATTTTCTTGTTTTTTTGAAAAGATCTCGTTTCATAAAACCCATGGTCTCCAGCCTGGTCAGGCTTCATAGTTCCATTGGTGAAATCGAAAAAGAGGCTCCCTGTGTCCCGTCCCCCTTCCTATTACGCGCCCAAAGGTGGCCATCCTGGCCAGGAAACCCTTTTGACCGATCGCGCCGTATTCACCGAGGCCTATGCCGTAATCCCTCGCGGAACCATGCGGGACATCGTCACGAGTTTCCTTCCGTTTTGGGAAAAAACGCGCCTGTGGGTTCTCTCCAGGCCGCTTTCGGGTTTTGCCGAGACATTCTCCCAATATATCGTCGAAGTTCTGCCGGGTGGTGGGACCGACAGGCCGGAGACCGACCCGGCAGCAGAAGGCGTTTTGTTTGTCGTGGAAGGCGAAGCCACACTGACCATCAATGGCATGGCAAACAGACTTCGTCCCGGAAGCTATGCCTACGTTCCGCCGGGCTGCGATTGGGCGTTCCAGGCCATCGGCGACGAAGCTGTCCGTTTTCACTGGATCCGGAAAGCCTATGAAGCGGTTGACGGGCTTGAGCGGCCGGACTTTTTCGTAACACACGAAAATGACGTCGATCCGATTGCAATGCCGGGCACGGACGGCAAATGGGCTACAACGCGCTTCGTCGATCCGCATGACCTTCGCCACGACATGCATGTCAACATCGTCACTTTCCAACCAGGTGCGGTTATTCCGTTCGCCGAAACCCATGTCATGGAACACGGTCTTTATGTGCTGGAAGGCAAGGCGGTCTATCGATTGAACCAGGATTGGGTAGAGGTGGAAGCAGGTGATTACATGTGGCTGCGCGCGTTTTGCCCGCAAGCCTGTTATGCCGGAGGGCCCGGCCCGTTTCGCTACCTTCTTTACAAAGATGTCAATCGTCACATGAAGCTTCGCCCGGTAGGCAGCTGATCTGCGCGATTGTCCCTCAGGACAATATAATTGAGATTGCTGCATTTTTTGGTGCTAATTGTTCTGGCCGTGCCCGAATTTCTGGACCTAAGGTTCACCGGGCACAGGCGCCGGATACGATTTTTGCAACCGGTATCGACACCTGTCGAAACGGTTTTCCATTGGGCGCTGAGAGAACGACGAATTTCTGAAGCGGACCCTTGGAATGCAGATTGTCATCAATGGGTTTGGCCGCATAGGTCGAACAGTGTTGCGGCAGGTTCTTGAGGCCTCCAAAGATGGAGACGTCGAAGTTGTTCGCATCAACGATATCGCGTCTTTGGAAACCTGCGCCTATCTCTTCAAATACGACAGCGTCTTCGGACCCTGGCCCGGCAACGTGACAGCGCATGATGGCGTGTTGGCAATTGACGGGCGCCAGATCCTTTTTTCGTCAGAAGCCGATCTCTCGCAAGCGGATCTGACCGGGGTTGACGTTGTGATGGAATGCACCGGCAAGGCCAACACGCGCATAATTGCCGAGAGGGGGCTAGTTGCCGGAGCAGCCAACGTTTTGATCTCCGGCCCGTCGGATGCGGCAGATGTGACACTGGTGCTTGGAGCCAATGAAGACCAGTTGGCGGACCAGCAGGTAGTGTCTAATGGATCTTGCACAACGAACGCTTTGGCGCCGCTCCTGAGAGGATTGGATGACGCCGTTGGAATCGACAGTGGGCATATGACAACCATCCACTGTTACACGGGCAGTCAGCCTATGGTTGACGCGCCAAGAGGACCGCTGGAACGCAGTCGCGCAGGCGGCGTCTCGATGGTCCCAACGACAACAAGTGCGACCAAACTGGTTGGCAAGGTGTTGCCCCAGCTCGATGGCAGGGTCAGTGGCGCGGCAGTGCGCGTACCTGCCATAAGCGTATCGGCTGTAGACCTGACAGTGACACTCAACCGTCCGGTCAATGCGCCATTCAATGATTGGCTGCAATCCGTGTTTGCCGACAATCCCGTTATCGGCTTCACCGAGGACAGGGTTGTTTCCACCGATATGCGAGCTCGTCCGGAATCACTGATCATAGCCTTGCCCGAAACGCTGGAAACCAATTCTAGACAGGTACGCCTCTTCGGCTGGTACGATAACGAATGGGGGTTTTCAGCCCGCATGATCGAGATGGCAAGACTGATGGCTGCGAGGAAGGCTAGCGTGAATGTTGTGGCTTCGCTGGCCTCTTAAGTAACTTCCGACTTTGAAAGTCCTGCAAGCACACGCGCAGCCACCAATCTACCGATCTGGGGCTTCGACAATCCATGGTTCGGGAAACCAGTGTTCTTCAAGATTTTCCCCCTGCCCGATACGATCGACGACGACGAAGCGTCCTGCACGATCCAGCGGTGCAAGCACGCCGTGCCAGGTGCCCCGATGAAGATTGACCGATTGTCCCGGCTGACTGATGAACGCCTTTAGGTTCACCGGCTGCCCATCTCTGTCATTAGCTACAACGACAATCATCGGAACGCCATCGACCGGCACAAAAGCCTGACTACCTTCCGGATGCCGCTCCACCAATTCGACTGTATAGGGTAACGTCCTCGCCTTTGCGTCGAAGAGGCTGATCCCCGCCTGTCCTGTTCCGAAATCCAGTTTGGCAAGATCATGGTGCCGACCGCACATGCCTTGATTGATGATCTTGTCTGGTGAGCCGCCAACCTCGATGACGTCGCCATAGTCCAAAAAGGCTTCCGATGTCAGCGGGGCGGGAATGATTGTCTTCATCGCGCAAAAAGGTCCTCGAGCCTGAAACGGGCGATCCGTTCGACTTGTCGACAGGCTTCGCTGAACTCTTCGTCACGGCCATGGCCGATCCTTTTGTGGAAGGCTGCCAGGATCGAGGCCTTGTCATGATCGCGCACTGCGATGATGAACGGAAATCCGTGCTTTGCCACATAATCGGCATTCAAGGTCGAAAAGGTCTCACGTTCCTCATCTGTCAAAAGGTCCAACCCGGCGCTGGCCTGTTCTGATGTGCTTTCGGAGGTCAATCGTCCGGCCTGTGCCAGTTTCCCGGCGAGATCCGGGTGAGCAGTCAGGACACCAAGGCGTTCTTCTGCTGTGGCAGATCGAAACACACGGCAAAGTGCGTTGTGAACGCCTGCTGCACAATCATGTGCAGGGCCGAGTTGCAACGCGAAGGCACGCTCTGCGATCCAGGGCGAATGTTCGAAAATACCGCCGAAGTGCTCGACGAAATCCGCCCTTGTCATATTGCTCGGGCTTATGCCTTTTTGCGGTGGGTGATGGGCAGCCCAATGTTCTGCGATTTCAATCCTGCGCGGACACCAGACACCCTCATACTTCTGAATATGCTCAATGAACTTCCGGAGCGCGGCCGTCTTTCCCGGACGCCCGGCCAGCCGGCAGTGCAAGCCGATGGACATCATTTTCGGCGTATCCGACGTTCCTTCAGCGTAGAGTTCGTCAAACGCATTCTTCAGATACTGGAAGAAGTCCTCGCCATCGCTCCAGCCGGGAGAGACTGCAAATCGCATGTCATTGGCTTCAAGCGTATAGGGAATGACCAATTGATCACGGCCACCTGTTTCCAGCCAATACGGCAGGTCGTCGTCATAGGTGTCTGAAACATAGGCAAGGCTGCCTTCTTCAGCGACAAGCCGAACTGTGTTCTCCGAGCAGCGACCGGTATACCAACCACGCGGTGGCTCACCGACGACTTCTGTGTGAAGGCGAATGGCTTCGGCGATTGCAGCGCGCTCTTCTTCCTCGGGCATATCCTTGTGCTCGATCCATTTCAGGCCGTGGCTGGCTATTTCCCAGCCGGCTTCTTTCATGGCATCGACTTGTTCGGGATTGCGTGCCAGCGCTGTGGCAACACCATAGATCGTCAGCGGAACACCGGCTCGTGTGAACAGGCGATGCAGACGCCAAAAGCCCGCGCGTGCGCCATATTCATACATGGATTCCATGTTCCAGTGTCGCTGACCCTGCCATTGCGCAGCACCTGGAATATCGGACAGGAATGCTTCAGAAGCGGCATCCCCATGCAAAACGCAGTTTTCACCGCCTTCTTCGTAGTTGAGGACAAATTGCACAGCTATTCGCGCATTGCCGGGCCATTTCGGGTCCGGTGGATTGGCACCGTAACCGCGAAAGTTTCTGGGATAGCGATTCAAGGTGAGCCTCCTTGCAAAACCTGGACTGTTCAAACCTGGCAAAGAGCATGCCCGACCAAGCAGATGGTATAGGACTTTCTTTTAAAGCAGAAAAGGAGCGATGATTTTTCGGTCTTTCAAGAAAGTGCTTTCAAAGTTTCGAAAGCCACCGTTAGCAACCTCTCTCAGCCATCTGAACCTTCGGCCAAAACTGACTGAATCTGCGTGACCATGAAGTCCAGGAACAATCGCACCTTTGGATCCTGAAGCCGTCGATGGGTGAAGAGGCACGCCATTGTCACCGGTAGTGGCGGTTCATCCTGCAAAACGGTGACAAGCCGCCCGGATTTTAGATGGTCAGCAACCTCAAAGACCGGCTTCAGAACAATTCCGTGACCATCCAGCGCCCAACCTGTGAGGACATCACCGTGATCGGATTCGAATGGTCCGCTGACCGCAACCCGCTTCACGCCGTCCTGCGTTTGGAGCGGCCACTGGAACTCCGGTGCACCCGGATACCTTATGTTGAGACAGTCGTGGTCTCCGGAGGCTAGCGCTGCGTGGCTTTCGGGACTGCCTTTCCTTTGGATGTAGTCAGGTGAAGCGCACAGCACTCGTCTGCAATCGGCAATCTTTCGGATCTTGAGCGCGGAGTCTTCCGGCTGCCCGAGAAAGAAGGCTGCATCCAAACCTTCACCTGTCAGGTCGACTTTGCGGTCAGACAACCGAAGCCGGATGTCGATCAGCGGATTGGCATTCTTGAATTGTGGTATCGCCGGGGCGATGAGGCTTTGGCCCATGCCGATGGGCGCCGCGATGAAAAGCGTGCCACGTGGTGCGCGTGTAACGTTGCTGATCTCAGCTTCCGCTTCTTCCACTGCATCGATAATCTTGGTCGCACCCCGGTAGAAAAGCTTGCCTTGCTCTGTCGGGCTCAAGGCGCGCGTCGTGCGCTGAAAAAGTCGAACATGCAGGTGTTCTTCCAATTGGGAGATGCGAGACGAGGCAACTGCTGAAGATATCCGCAGGTCACGGGCAGCAGCGGACATGTTTCCCAGTTCATAAACACGCAAGAAGGTGCGAATGTTCTCCAGATAGGCCATCAGGACTTCCAACGGACAGGTATTGTTCCGTTTTTTTTGAAACTGCTCGGAATTATACCGAGATACCAGACAATGGATTCCTGCGCTAGCTTGGTCCGGTTGATTTTGGAGGGTTTGCAATGCTGGACATTGCCATCATTTGGGACTGGTTTGCATTCGCGGTCCGCTGGCTGCATGTGATCACGGCAATGGCCTGGATTGGGTCGTCCTTTTACTTCATTGCTCTTGACCTTGGGCTGCGCAAAGCGCCGGACCTCCCGCCTGGCGCTCATGGCGAAGAATGGCAGGTTCACGGTGGTGGATTTTATCACATCCGCAAATTCCTGGTCGCGCCCGAAAACATGCCGGAGCACCTGATCTGGTTCAAATGGGAAAGCTACTCGACCTGGCTGTCTGGAGCTGCGCTCTTGATGATCGTTTACTGGGTCGGCGGTGAACTCTATCTGATCGATCCCGCCAAAGCGGACCTGGCGCTATGGCAGGGTATTTTGATATCCGCTGCCTCACTCACACTCGGCTGGATCATTTATGACAGGCTTTGCAAGTCAGGCCTGGGAAATCATCCGACACTTTTGATGGTGTTGCTGTTCGCACTGCTTGTGGCGATGGGCTACGGTTACAACGAGGTCTTCACTGGCCGTGCCACGATGCTGCATCTGGGAGCGTTTACCGCCACCATCATGACGGCCAATGTCTTCTTCATCATCATTCCCAATCAGAAGATTGTCGTCGCAGACTTGAAAGCAGGACGGACGCCGGACGCAAAATACGGCAAGATTGCCAAGCTGCGGTCGATGCACAACAACTACCTGACGCTGCCCGTTATCTTCCTGATGCTGAGCAATCACTATCCGCTCGCGTTCGCGTCTCAGTACAACTGGTTGATCGCCGCACTGGTCTTCCTGATGGGCGTGACGATCCGGCACTATTTCAACACGCGGCATGCCGGCACCGGAAACCCGACTTGGACCTGGCTGGCGACGGCCATTCTGTTTGTAGCCATCATCCAGCTCTCCTTGTTGCCTCTCCAGCAAGAAACCTTCGACGCGTCCGAAGCCCGCAAACTCACTGCAACAGAGGAGGTCTTTGCCAGCGCAGACGGAATTGACGATGTCTTGGCAATCGTGCCGGGCCGCTGTGCCATGTGCCATTCGCGCGAGCCATTTTATGAAGGCATTCACTGGGCACCCAAGAACGTTCTGCTGGAAACAAAGGCCGACATCGCGCGAGCGGCCAAGGAAATCTATCTTCAGGCTGGCGTAACAAACGCCATGCCACCGGCCAACGTCTCCTTCATGGAAGAAGAAGAGCGGAGGAAAATCATTAGATGGTATCGCGGTGCGCGCGAGAAAATCCCCTTCGGGGTCGCGCTTCAATAGCAGCCAGCATCAGGCGTGTCGCGCGCCGGGGTCTGGCAACATGACGGCGCACATTCCGAGGTGAGACAAAGCCCGCCAAAAGGCGGGCCGTGCCAGCTAAATGTCAAATTCGACACCTTGTGCCAACGGCAATTCAGCCGAATAGTTCACTGTCGAGGTCTGACGTCGCATATAGCCCTTCCAGGCATCTGACCCCGACTCGCGACCACCGCCGGTTTCCTTTTCACCGCCGAATGCGCCGCCGATTTCAGCCCCTGACGGACCGATGTTGACATTGGCTATGCCGCAGTCGGATCCGAGTGCCGACAGGAAGGTTTCCGCTTCACGCATATTGAGCGTGAAGATGCAGGACGAAAGTCCCTGGGGGACATCGTTCTGAAGAGCGATCGCTTCTTCAAGGGTCTCGTAGCTCATCACGTAGAGAATGGGCGCAAAGGTTTCCGTTTTTACGGTCTCGCTCTGTTCGGGCATTTCAACAAGCGCAGGAGCTGCATAGCACCCGGCTGGAACGCCTTCGTTCACCTTGCTGCCACCGTGGACACGCGCACCTTCAGAACGCGCATTTTCAAGGGCAAGCTGCATTGCATCAAGCGCCCCCTCGTCAACCAGGGGACCGATCAGTGTGCCCTCCTGGCGTGGGTCGCCGATTTTCAGGCTGTCATAGGCATTCCTGAGCTTGCCGACGAGTGCGTCCTTGATTGTGGAATGCACGATCAGTCGGCGCAAAGACGTGCAACGCTGGCCGGCAGTTCCCACCGCGGAAAAGACAATTGCCCGCACGGCCATTTCCAGATCAGCACTCGGTGCAACGATCATTGCGTTGTTGCCACCCAGTTCAAGGATTGAACGTCCGAAACGTGCGGCGACTTTTGGTCCAACAACAGAACCCATGCGGGTCGAGCCGGTCGCCGAGAGAATTGGTACGCCTCTTGACGTTACAAGTGCATCGCCAATGTCTGCACCGCCGATGACGACTTGCAACAGGTGCTTAGGTGCATCTTTTCCGAAACGCGTCAGTGCCTTTTGGAAGATTTTCTGGCAGGCCAATGCCGTCAGCGGCGTCTTTTCAGACGGTTTCCAGATAATTGGATTACCGCAAATAAGCGCCAAAGCCGTATTCCAGGACCAGACGGCGACGGGAAAGTTAAACGCGGTGATGACACCACAAGGTCCCATCGGGTGCCAGGTTTCAGACATTTTGTGGCCTGGGCGCTCCGAGGCGATTGTCAGGCCGTAGAGTTGACGGGACTGACCAACCGCAAAGTCACAGATATCGATCATCTCCTGAACTTCACCAAGCCCTTCGGATGTGATCTTGCCGGCTTCAAGCGTAACAAGCGCACCAAGCGCCTCTTTTGCATCTCTCAACTCTTCGCCAAGAAGGCGGACCAGCTCACCTCTGCGTGGCGCCGGGAGGGCCCGCCAGCTTGCAAACGCGGCCTGTGAACGGGTGATAATTTTCTCCATATCGCCCAATGGTGTCTCATGCACCTGAGCAATCTGAGCACCGTCGATCGGCGACCTGACGGCAAGTGTTCCGCCTGTCAGTTCACTTGTGCTGAAGCCAAGCGCGCTCAGGACCTGGGAATGTTCCATGTCTAACTCCTCGGACAATGTGATTGTTTGCGCTATTGGCTAGGCGTTGTAGCGAGCGCCGTTATGTGTCTTCAAAAATGTCTCGAGCGAGACATCTTCCTGTTTGAGAAAGCCGTGGTCGGGCAAAGTTCCCTCACGAACCATTTCGATGATTGCGACCACTGACGAGGCAGTCGTCCAGGCTATGGCTGTCCGTTCCTGACCGGCAATCTCAACCGGTTTCAGGCCGCGAACGAATTCCTTGCGTTGCATACGCCCGTTGATTTCGCCTTCGGCTGATACGTGGACAAAAACGATATCGTCGCTGACAGGCGGCTTGGCGTTGACCAGGATTTCTCCGGCCTCCTTGCGTCTGTCACGCATCAGAAGTTCGTGGAAGAAGAAATTCATCAACTGCACGTGCCCCGGATAGCGCATTGTCTTGTAGTCCATGTTGGGAACACGGCTTTTGTAAGTCTCGCACATCGTCCCGAGACCGCCTGACGTAGTAAAGGCCTCCAGTTCGATGCCCCCAATGACAATCTTTTCAATCCATTCCATCGGCGAGACCCACTTGATCTCTCCGTTCTCAAGAACTTCGCAATCGTTGAGATATTCGTTCACCACCCCTTCAGGCGACCAGTTGAAGGAATAGCCCATGAGGCCGGTAGGGTTCTGGGGCAAAGCGCCGACACGCATGCGGCAAGACCGGCAGGTTTCAAAAGCATCAATAAGGTGGGCGCCAACAATACCCACAAAACCTGGAGCCAGTCCGCATTGCGGTGCCATAATGCCTCGTGAAGTCTTGGCGAGCTCCTGGATTGCCTTTGTGGTCGGCACATCCTCGGTCAGATCGAAATAGTGAAGCCCAAGGCTGTGCGCAGCAGTCGCAACACCGGTGTTCAGGAAATAGGGCAAGCAGGACAACACCGAGTTGAAGTCCTTGAGGACGTCTTCAAGAGCAGCGTTGTCACCAACATCGATCTGCCGTGTTTCGAACGGCAAGTCCGGCACCGCATGCGCATCAAATCCCGTCACGGAAAAACCGGTTGCATGCAACAGTTCGGCAGCCAGTGTGCCGACCTTGCCGAGCCCCAAAACCGCGATCTTCTGCATGTCCGTTTAATCCCCGTTGTCGATTACTTTGGAGAATACTCTTCCTTGACCTGCACAAAAATACCTGAAAAAGAGTTTTATTCATGACTAAAACTCATGATTGGAGCGGTCTAAATGAAGCGTGACATCCCTTTGCCGAGCGTTTCGGTGCTGCGGTGCTTTGAAGCCGCTGCGAAGCATCAGAGTTTCACCGCAGCGGCCGAAGAATTGGGCCTCACACAAAGCGGCGTCAGCCGGCAGGTGAAGGAACTGGAAGATCAGATCGGCGCGGCTCTTTTCCGGCGTGAAGGCCGCGGCATCCGATTGACGCAGGCCGGAAGATCCCTCGGAGACAGCCTGGCGTCCGATCTCACGCGACTGCGGGCGACCATTTCCCAAGCTGTTGCAGCTGGCAGCACGCAGGAAATGCTTACAATCGGCGTACTTCCCGCGTTTGGGGAACGCTGGCTGGTTCCGCGCCTGGGAGAGTTCAAAGCCAGACGCCAAAATCTCGACTTGATGCTCTACAGCCGTTCAGAGCCCTTCGATATTGCCGAACAGGGGGTCGATGTGGCCATTCATTTCGGTGCAAATGATTGGCCTGGAGCAAAACTGACGCCGCTTTGCCCGGAAGACCTGATCGTTGCGGCGGCCCCGGCCCTGATCGAGGAACATCGTGTCTCCAGCCGCGAGGACATATTCCGGATGCCTTTGCTTCACCTGACAACACGGCCGCATCTTTGGAGCGTTTTCCGCAAATCAGTACCCGGCTCAGAGGAACGGGCACAAATAGGCAGCTATTTCGATCAGTTTCCGCTCATCATCTCGGCCGCGGTCAACGGCATGGGAGCTGCAATCCTGCCGACATATCTGGTGGAAGCCGAAATCACATCAGGCGCCCTGAAGCAGCTCGCACCGGTCAAAGACGGTTCGGGACATAACTACTATGTCGCGACGCCCGCAGGAAAGCTCAGCCCGGCGGCTAGCGATTTTGTCAACTGGATCAAAACGCAGGTGAGCAGACGCGTTCCGCGCCCTTAGCGTGGCAATCGGTGCATTATTCCTGAAAATATTCAGGCTTTTCATCGCGAATTTGCGCGAGCGTGAGTTCGATCCGGCCGAGATGTTCGTTCAAGATAGGTTCCAGACGCGTGTGATCGCGCGCGCGCATGATTTGAAGCAGCTCGATATGGTCGTCATACGCTCTTTGCGCTGCTCCAATCGTCAGGGAAATGAAGCGGACGCGGTCCATATGCGCCTTTTGCTCGCGGATGAATGACCAGGCATATTCATGTCCGGCGATTTCGCAGATGCGCCGATGCAGATCGTCGTCCAGCGAATGGAACCCCTTCAGATCATTGGCGCTGACAGCATTGGCCTGCTCCTTGAGCAACAGCTCAAGATCATCAATTTGTGCATCGGAAATCACACTCATTGCCGCCTTCCAGCATGCCAGTTCGAGAGCGATCCGCATGAATTTCGCACGCAGGACCGCTTGTTCCGAAATCTTGGAAATTACAGTTGCGCGCTGAGGCCGGATCAGAATAAAGCCGAGCTGAGACAAGCGAAAGAAGGCATCGCGGACCGGTTGCCGCGAAATACCCAGCGCTTTCGCCACCTCAATTTCTGACACCTTTGTTCCAGGCGGCAGTTCCAATGACAGGATCTGCTGATGCAGTTCCTCAAATACCGTGTCGGCGACTTTGGGAATTTTAAGTGGTTCCAGCGCCTTTAAGGCACTTGAGTCTGTCATCAGCCTCTCTCCGTTGACTTATCCATTCAACTAGCATATCAGTTTACTAGTAGCAACATGTGCTAGCCGGTTTGCGTGAACGGGAGAATAGTATGGCCCTGGAGAATTCGATAGTTCCGGAAACGGCAATCAAAGGGTTATCTCCAGACCGCCTCCTGCCAACCGAGCCCAAGGCTCTTGAAATCGCGCGCAGGCTCTACGAGAGCGTTCGGGACTTGCCGATCATAAGCCCGCACGGCCACACCGACCCGCAGTGGTATGCCGAGAACGAGGCTTTTCCTGATCCGGCGCAGCTGTTTGTCATACCAGACCACTACGTCCTTCGAATGCTGGTTTCGCAAGGTATTGACTTGACCGAGCTTGGTGTTCAGCGCAGGGACGGCGGCCTTACGGAAACAGACAGCAGAAAGGTCTGGCAGACCTTTGCTGAAAACTTCCACCTCTTTCGCGCAACCCCATCCCGCATGTGGCTTGAACACGCCTTTCAGGAAGTGTTTGGCTGGACAAAGCGCCTGACGGCAGAAACCGCTGAAGAAGCCTATGACCATATTGCCGAACGGCTGGTCCAACCGGACTTCAAGCCCAGAGCCCTGTTTGAGCGCTTCAACATCGAAGTCATCGCCACAACTGAATCGCCCCTGGACGACCTCAAGTGGCACCGCGCCATTCGAGAATGCGACTGGCGGGGCCGGGTTGTTACGGCGTATCGGCCGGATCCGGTGGTTGACCCGGAGTTCGAAGGATTTCAGCAAAACATCGAGCACTTCGGAGAAATCACCGGAGAAGACACGTTCTCCTGGCAGGGTTATCTGAACGCTCACTTGGCAAGACGCGCCTACTTCAAGTCTTTCGGCGCAACGTCATCTGACCATGGTCACCCAACTGCCAGAACCGAGAACCTGTCCTCGGCAAAGGCACAGGAATTATTCCAGAAGGCACTCAAAGGCACCTGCACAGTTGATGAGGCCGAAGCTTTTCGGGGGCATATGCTCACCGAAATGGCAAGAATGAGCCTGGATGATGGACTGGTGCTTCAGATCCATCCGGGCAGTCACCGCAACCATTCAAATCCGGTCATGGATACATTTGGGCGTGACAAGGGCTTCGATATTCCAACCAGAACCGACTACGTCAAAGCGCTCAAGCCCCTGCTCGACGCCTATGGTCTGGAAAAAGATCTTTCCATCATCCTGTTCACCCTGGATGAGACCTCTTATTCGCGTGAATTGGCACCGCTTGCCGGTGCCTACCCGACGCTCAAATTGGGTCCGGCCTGGTGGTTCCATGACAGCGCGGAGGGCATGCGCCGGTTCCGCGAAATGACGACCGAGACCGCTGGTTTCTACAACACCGTCGGCTTCAACGACGACACCCGCGCCTTTTGTTCGATCCCTGCCCGCCATGATGTGGCGCGCAGGGTCGACTGCGCATACCTCGCATCACTCGTGACATCCGGGAGGCTGAACGAGGACGAGGCATATGAGGTCGCTTACGACCTCACTTACAGGCTTGCAAAACAGGCCTATCGGCTCTGACAAGCCATTCATCGGGAGGAATAAATGAACGTACTGAAGACTTTGGCGATGTCGCTTCTAGCGACAGCCGCTTTCGCGACCACTGCTGTGGCTTGCGAAGTCACCTTGAAGTCATCTGACACCCATCCAGACGGTTATCCGACCGTCGAGGCCGTAAAGCATATGGGGAAGTTGCTTCAGGAAAGCACCGACGGTCGCATTTGTGTTGAAGTTTTTCATTCAGCGCAGCTGGGGCAGGAAAAAGACACGATCGAGCAAACAAAATTTGGCGTTATCGACTTGAACCGCGTCTCCATGGGACCGTTCAACAACCTTGTTGAGGAAACAAAGGTTGTTTCGCTGCCTTATGTGTTCAAGGGCGTCGACCACATGCATCGCGTTATGGATGGTCCGATCGGCGAAGACATTCTGAAAGCCTTCGAACCACATGGCTATGTTGGCCTTGCTTTTTATGACGGCGGATCTCGCAGTTTTTACAATCGAGTTAAACCAATTAAATCGATTGAAGACCTCGACGGCATGAAAGTCAGAGTGATGCAGTCCGACATTTTCGTCGACATGATGTCTGCCCTTGGCGCCAATGCGACGCCCATGCCATATGGCGAAGTCTATTCGTCGATTCAGACCGGCGTTATCGATGGTGCTGAGAACAACTGGCCGTCATACGAGTCTTCAGGCCACTATGAAGTTGCCGGTTACTATACCCTGGATGAGCATCTGATCGTTCCTGAAGTGCTTGTTATGTCCAAGGTCTCCTGGGACAAGCTGTCACCGGAAGACCAGGAAGCCGTCAGGCAGGCAGCACGCGCCTCCGTCCCGGTAATGAGGGACCTGTGGCAAGCGCGCGAAAAGGCGTCTGAGGAAAAAGTGCGTGCGGCAGGCGTTGAGGTGATCACCGAGATCGACAAGGAACCTTTCATGGCCGCGATGGACAGCGTCTATGAAAAACATGTCACGTCCGACAAGCTGAAAGATCTGGTTTCCCGCATCCGCGCAACCGACTGACGGCAACACCTGTCTGTGGCCGGCTTGCCGGTCACAGACCACCTTTCAGGACGACGACGTGAACGCACCTCTCTTATTGGCCGCAACATCAATGCGGTACGTTTCAACGGCAGCTCTCTGGTTTGCCGGTGGCGGGCTCATCCTCATGACGATGTTTATCAGTGCGCAGGTGTTCATGCGCTATGTGATGAATGACAGTCTGGTCTGGAGCGAACCGGCATCCGTCATCCTGATGGGTTGGTTTATTTTTCTGGGCGCTGCGGTCGGCATTCGGGAAGGTTATCATCTCAGCTTTGATGTCCTGCTCTACTTCTTGCCCGCAGGTGCAAAGCTCGCCCTGTTCAGCGTTTCAGACATTGTGGTCGCCGCCTTTGGTGCCGGCATGGCCTGGTTTGGAACTGAGCTCGCTTTATCCGCCTGGAACGTCAAGCTTCCATCGCTCGGCATTTCGGGGGCGGTCGACTTTTTGCCCCTGGTCGCAGGAGGCTGTCTGATTTTCGTGTTCTCGCTCGAACGGCTTGTGCGTCGTGCAGCGGGTTTGCCGACAGCTCGTTTCGGCGAAACAGAGATGGAGGACGCCTGAAATGGAACCTTTCATCTTGTTCGGCACATTTACATTCCTGCTGCTGATCGGCACGCCTGTGGCGTTTTGCCTGGGCGCTGCATCCCTTGCCACAGTTCTCTACATGGGCCTGCCGCCGGTTATCGTTTTCCAACGATTGAACTCCGGGGTCTCCGTTTTTGCACTCATGGCAATACCATTTTTCATCTTCGCCGGTGAATTGATGGTGCGCGGGGACATTGCCCGCCGTCTGGTTGCACTGGCGGGCGCTGTTGTTGGTCATCTGCGAGGTGGTCTCGGTCAGGTGAATATTTCGGCTTCAGTTCTTTTCGGCGGCATATCCGGTTCGGCAGCGGCCGACGCAACCGCCATCGGTGGCCTGATGATCCCGCAAATGAAAAAGAAGGGATACTCAGTCGAATACGGCGTGAACATAACTGTGATGTCTTCAATCATAGCGTTGATGCTGCCACCATCGCACAACATGATCATCTATTCGATTTCTGCAGGTGGGCGGCTGTCGATTGCAGACCTCTTTACGGCAGGGATCCTGCCGGGTCTTCTGCTTGCCACCACGTTGATGACGACGGCTTGGTTTGTGGCAAAACGGGCAGGGTATCCGACAGAGTCATTTCCAGGCTGGTCAGCACTTGGTGGTCTTTTGCTGAATGCCATTCCCGGCCTGTTGTTGATCGGCATCATCTTTGGTGGCGTGCGCTCAGGAGTGTTCACAGCCTCAGAGAGCTCCTGTATCGCAGCTGTTTATGCGTTACTTGTGACCACTCTTGCCTACCGCACCATGCACTGGCCTGAATTTGTTGCTGCCACCAAGGCTGCGGTCAGAACCACCGCCATGGTGTTGCTTGTCATCGGTTGCGCCGCATCTTTCGGCTGGTTGCTGGCATTTCTGAAAATCCCGGCAGAGCTGGTCGCCTTCATGAAGGGTGTATCTGAGAACCCTCTGATCATTCTACTGATGATCAACATCGTTCTTCTCTTCTTGGGCACCTTCATGGACATGTCGCCGTTGATCGTGATCACAACACCAATTTTCCTGCCGGTTGCCACGGCCTTTGGCGTCGATCCTGTTCATTTCGGCGTAATTCTGGTTCTGAACCTCGGGATAGGCTTGTGTACACCGCCCGTGGGAACTGTCCTGTTTGTCGGCTGTGCCGTCGGCAAGATCTCCGTATGGGATGCCATTCGTACGATCTGGCCTTTTTATGGAGCAGCGATCTTCACCTTGGGCCTTGTGACCTACATCCCCGCGCTATCGCTATGGCTTCCGTCTTTGTTTCATTGAGGTCGATTCATGTTTGTGAACTCTTATCCGGAAGTGCCTGCAGACGAGGGCGTTACCCGTCAGGTACTTTCTGAAAATTCAGACCTGATGGTGGTTGCGTTCCGCTTTCAGGCAGAAGGTGCTGAAGGAAAACTGCACCGTCACATCCATGTTCAATCCACCTATGTGGAGAGCGGCTCTTTCCGCTTTTCGATCAACGGATCTGAGTTTGTCGTCGGGCCGGGAGACAGTTTTGTCATTCCCTCCAACGCCGAACATGGGTGTGTTTGCCTGTCGCCCGGCACGCTGATCGACACTTTCGCACCCCGCCGCGACGATTTTCTCTAAGCCTTGCAGACAATTCAGAAAGCGCATCACATGCTGAATGTAGAAACCCGCTATGCCATAGACCCTGAAACGGCCAAGTCGCTGGACACCAGCGGCATCCGGAAGAACTTTCACGTCTCCGGCCTGTTTGAGGACGACAGGATCAACCTCGTTTATAGCCACTATGACCGATTGATCCTCGGTGGCATCGTTCCGGCAAACGGAGACCTCGTTCTTGACGAAGTCAAGGAAGCCGGCACATCGTCGCTGCTCGACCGGCGAGAACTCGGCATCCTCAATATCGGCGACAAGGGCAAGGTGACAGTTGGCGGCGAAATCTATGAGATCGACCGGGGCGAAGTCCTTTACGCCGGAATGGGTTCCGGCCCGGTGACCTTTGGCGGAGCAGGCCGATATTACGTTTTGTCTGCTCCGGCGCATCACAGTTACCCAACACGTCTGATCAGACTTCAGGACGCCAGACGCGTCGAACTGGGCTCTGCGGAGACCTCCAACAAGCGCGTGATCCTGCAATTCCTCCATCCAGAAGTTGCCGACAGCTGCCAGCTTCTGATGGGCTACACTGAATTCGCGCCCGGGTCGGTCTGGAACACGATGCCGGCACATGTGCACGACCGACGCATGGAAGCCTATCTCTATTTCAAGCTCGGGGTTGATCAGCGTGTTTTTCATTTCATGGGCAAGCCGGAAGAAACCCGCCACCTTGTTATGGCCAACGAAGAAGCCGTTCTCTCACCGCCTTGGTCGATCCATTGCGGCGCCGGCACAGGCGCTTACACATTTTGCTGGGCCATGGCCGGTGACAATGTTGATTTCACCGATATGGACATGGTTGCGATGGAGGATTTGCGGTGAACGCGTTTTCGCTTGAAGGGAAACGAGCGCTTGTAACCGGGGCCAATACCGGAATTGGTCAAGCCATCGCCATTGCCATGGGCAATGCAGGTGCAGAAGTGCTTTGCGCCGCGCGTCGCGACTGCGAAGAAACTCTGAACCAGATCGGGAACGGGAGGCATGTACCGCTCGACTTTTCCGATCCGATGGCTGCGGTGCCCATCTTCGAAAAGGAACCCATCGACATCCTGGTCAACAACGCGGGAATTATCCGGCGTGCCGACAGCGTCGACTTTACCGAAACGGACTGGGACGACGTCATGGACGTCAATCTCAAGGCAGTCTTTTTCACCTGCCAGGCATTTGGCAGAGCGACACTTGCTGCGGGCCGGACCGCGTCCATCGTCAATATCGCCTCCTTGCTGTCCTTTCAGGGTGGCATCAGAGTGCCGTCATATACGGCTTCCAAACACGGCATTGCGGGCTTGACCAAGCTGCTGGCCAACGAATGGGCGGCGCAGGGCATCAATGTGAATGCTATCGCTCCAGGATATATTGCGACCAACAACACAAAGGCCCTGCGGGAAGATACCGAGCGCAACAAACAGATCCTCGAACGAATCCCGGCAGGACGCTGGGGCGAAGCGTCCGATATCGGTGAAGCAGCGGTGTTTCTTGCATCTTCCGCGGCAAAGTATATTCACGGTGCCGTACTCAATGTTGATGGAGGCTGGCTTGCCCGCTGAACAACCGCGTCTGACCAGACAACGCGGCCCCGCGCAAAAACCAGGTATTGTCCACCTCGGTCTCGGAGCGTTTTTTCGAGCCTTCGGGGCCATCTACATTGAAGAGGCGCAACGAAAAGACGGTGGAGACTGGGGTATTGTCGGGGTCAGTCTGCAAAGCACTCGAACGCGAGATCAACTGGCACCACAGGACTTCGTCTATACCGCGAAGGAACTTGGCGCTGAGGCGTCATCGCTTCGTCAGGTTGAGATCCTTTATGACGTACTTGCGGCAAGAGAAGATCCAGAAGCCGTCCTGAGCGCCATGGCCGATCCGACAACACGGATCGTCAGCCTCACGGTGACCGAAAAGGGATATTGCCATGATCCTTCAACCGGTCAGCTCAATCCACAACACCCGGACATTGCGGCAGACCTCAAAAACCCGGTTCCGGTCTCAGCTCCTGGCTACCTTGTGCGGGCACTTGCGAGGCGCAAGGCAGTGGGTGAGCCTCCTTTTACGGTTCTGAGCTGCGACAACCTGCCGGACAACGGCAAGCTGGTGCGCGGTGTTGTGATCGAACTTGCTAGACTGATTGACCCTGACCTCGCCACATGGATTGAACACGAAGGACGCTTCCCCTCGACAATGGTCGACCGGATCGTGCCCGCCACGAAACAGGAAGACATTGACGCACTTGCCGCTGAAACCGGCCGATTTGACGACGCGCCCGTATTCCACGAACCGTTCCGTCAATGGGTAATTGAAGATGACTTTGTGCCCGCATTCGGCACCGGGAAGCGTCCCGATCTTGGAGCCGTCGGTGTTCAACTGGTTGATGACGTTGCCCCATATGAACATATGAAATTGCGTATGCTCAACGGCACGCATTCTGCAATTGCCTATCTCGGCTACCTGGCGGGTCACGAAACCGTTGCCGACACTGTCGCCGATGCAGTCTTTGCTCCTTTCCTGAAAGCCCTCTGGCGACAGGAAATCATTCCATCATTTGAAGCTCCGCCAAGCGTCGATCTTGAGATCTATGCCGACGAACTCCTGGCCCGCTTTGCCAATCCCGGGATCAGGCATCGAACCTGGCAGATCGCCATGGACGGCAGCCAGAAACTGCCGCAACGCATTCTGGGAACCTTGAAGGACAACCTTGCCGCAGACCGCCCCACGTCGAGATTGGCAACAGTGGTGGCAGCCTGGATGCACTATGCCGGTGGCACTGACCTTAACGGTCAACCAATCGATGTGCGTGACCCCATGGTTGATAGGCTAAAATCCATTTCGGACAATCCGGCAGACGATGCTGAGAAAGTGGCGGCTTTCCTGAATATTCGCGACATCTTCGAACCGGATCTCGCCGGCGTTTTGAAACCGTCTGTGACGCGCGCTTATCAGGACTTGAAGACCGATGGTGTTCAGAGCGTTTTGAGGTCTCTCGGATAACCGGTGTCAAAACTAACTGACCGCGCGAAAAAGACCGTGCCAGTCAAGAAAAAGAAGGCCGGTCTTCGAGCTGGGCTCGCTAATCAGACGTTTGGGCTTCTATGCGGATTTCGCTGTCCGCGTCGAAAAGATGGACAGCCTTGGATGGGATCGCAAGTTCTATCGGCCCACCCGCAACCACACCATTGTCGCGCGCCATCGTCGCCACAAGATGTGCCGTGTCGCTCAGGTCGACATGGATATTGACGTCTGCCCCCGTCTTCTCAACGAGTTTTACGGTGCCTGAAATTTGGCCGTTTTCCGCGGTCACGAGATCGGATGGACGCAATCCGCAAATGACTCTTTGCCCTGGCTCGGCGGCGAGGCTTTCATCGAGCGGCAGATTGATATGAGGCCCAATGAATGCCGGTTTGCCATTCTGCGCATAGATTTCTCCTTCAACGAAATTCATCGAGGGAGATCCAATGAAGTCAGCCGCAAATTTGGTCGCAGGCCTGTCATAAAGGTCGTCAGGTGTCCCGACCTGTTCAATCTTCCCGCCTTTCATGAGGACGATCTTGTCCGCCATGGTCATGGCTTCGATCTGATCATGCGTGACATAAATCGTCGTCGCCTTGAGCCGTTCATGCAGCTGGCGAATTTCAACACGCATATGTGCACGCAGCTTGGCATCGAGATTGGACAACGGTTCGTCAAAGAGGAACACCTTGGCATCGCGCACCATTGCGCGTCCCATGGCCACTCTTTGCCGCTGACCACCTGAAAGCTCACGCGGGTACCGGTCGAGATAGTCAGTGAGGTTCAACACTGCGGCCGCCTCATTGACCTTGCGCTTGATCTCTTCCTTGCTCAAACGCTTGACCTCCAGACTGAAGGCGATGTTGTCAAAGACTTTCATGGTCGGATAGAGCGCGTAATTCTGAAACACCATGGCGATGTCGCGATCCCGCGGGTGCACCTCATTCATCACCTGACCGTCGATTGTCAGGTCTCCGCCGGTGATGTTCTCCAAGCCTGCCGTCATGCGGAGCAACGTCGTCTTGCCGCATCCGGACGCCCCCAGAAGCACTGCGAACTCGCCATCATGGATAGACAGCGACAGGTCGCGCATGACCTCAAAGGACCCGTAGGATTTGGAGATATTGTGGTAGGCGACTTCGGCCATAAATGCAGACTTCCTCAGTAGGTTTGCCGTGTCGGTGTCAGGCAGATCTCCTGCACCAGTGCCTTTTGCGGCAATTGATAGGCATTGAGTATCAAATCGGCGACGATGTCAGCGCCAATGCCACCACCCATTTTGACCTTGTTGCTCTTGTAGTTTTCAAGCGTTTCTTCATCGAGGACACCGGACAGCACTTCGGTTTCGATCACGCCCGGCGAAAGCACCACGACCCGCACGTCGTAGGCGGAAAGATACTCGCGCAAACTCTCCGAAACCGCGTGAACGAAATACTTCGTGCCGCAATAGACCGTGTGATCGGGATAGACCTTTCGCCCTGCGATGGAGCTCATCATGACGAGCGTGCCGTGACGCCGATCCATCATGCCTTTCATCACGGCATGCACCGTGTTCATCACACCTTTGGTGTTGATGTCGATCATCTCGTCCCATTCCTCGGGAGGCTGACGACCGATATCAGCCAGACGCGCAATGCCCGCATTCGCAAACATCATATCCACCGGTCCGAATTCGGCTTCCGCATCGCGCACTGCTGCGGCAATCGCATCCCGATCACGGACATCCACCTGACGAAGAACCGCATTGGGAAGCCCAAGCGCTTCCATCCGGTCCATGCGGCGTGCCATCAGCAAGACCGGATGCCCAGCTTCGGAGAACGCACGCGCAGTTGCTTCACCGATACCCGAGCTTGCCCCTGTTATTGCGACAAGAGGTTTATGTCCCACAGGATCCTCCCAACCGTCATAGATGGGAAGGGTGGATCCACCCTTCCCTTAGCTTTTGCTTCTGGAACGGTTATCCAGACACGATCTTGTCGACCGACTGGGCAATATCGTCCATTGCCTCTTTCGGCGAGCCGTAGTCGCCGGCAAAGTACTTGCCGAGCCTGACCGGGATGGTGTCGTTGGACAATTCCGCCCACTGCGGCAGATCAGGCTCAGACCCCATGTCCATGGCGATGGTGTCTCTCACCACATTGAGGTGGCGCGTTGTGCCTGGTCCGACGCGATTGTTGGCGATGATGCGCGGATCGTCATAAACGCTTTCGCGTGTCGGGCCAGTGCCACCGCCCAGCGCCGTAATCAGGACCTGGGTATCGTAGCTTGTCGCCCACTGCATGAAGATCCATGCCGCATCCGGGTTCTTGGAGTTCTTGGAAACCGCGAGCGAGGAACCGCCCTGGTGACCGACACCAGGGATTTCACCAAAACCGGTCTCTTCGCTTGTGCGAAGCGCACGGACGGGTGGCGGACACCTGACAGCCTCCATCAAACCGGAAACCTTGGTCGCCGAAGGATCGTCGAAATACGGGAAGAACTCACCCCAGCTCATCATGGAAGCTGCAACGCCTTGAGCAACGGATTGCCCCTGGCCATCCCACGTCCACCCTGTCACGCCAGGCGGCATGGTTTTCCAGAGTTTGGTCCAGTAGTCCATGGCCTCCAGGCCGCGTTCATCATTGCCCGAGAACTTGCCGTCCGGAGTGAAGATGGACCCGCCATGTCCCCAAAGCCAGGCGGTCCAGTCACACTCAAGGCTGTAGTGACCGGACTTCATTTGCCCCGTCGATCCGTAAAGATCCGGGCCCTTGGCATCCGTGATTGCCTTGGCCTGCTGGTAGTATTCTTCAAGCGAGGATGGCGCATTGAAACCCATCTCTTCCCAGATGTCCTTCCGGTACATCATGATGAAGATCGGAATGTCGTACGGCACACCGACCCAACGGTCCTCGTATTTCGCGATGCCGTCAACGAGTGCCGGCAGGAAATCATCGATGTTGTAATCCGGCATTGCCAGATCCGGTTTGGCTTCAATCTGCTCGCGCGGATCGAAAACATCCTGGCTTACGGACGCAGCCCAGCTCTGGTCAATGTAGTAGAGATCATAGGTGCCGAGCTGGGAAGCGATATCGAGGGTCATTTTCTGAAGGACCTGCTCAAGTGGCAGAACCTCGATCTCAACCGTCATGCCTGAAGCTTCTTCGAAATACTTTTTCAGCTGACTGTTGATCGCATTCGAAGGAGGAGTGGACTCGGTCGCCAGCTTCAGCGTCGTACCGCGAAACGGGCCCGAAACGTCCTTGACCCACTTCAACACCTCGTCTGAGGGCCGCAGATCGTCAGAAGCATGCGCAAAAGGCATGGACCCCAGACCGAAGGGCCGGCGCATCCCCGCACCGAACGCAGCTGCACCCAGACCGAGCAACCCCGCGTTCCTGAGAAAATCCCGTCGCCCCATTCGGCGGTGCACATAGGCGTCCACCACATTGGCCAGGTATTGTTTCTTGTCAGTGTCTCTCATGACTAACTCCTCCCATGATACTTGATTGATGGTCCCGTAAAGACAGTTTCTCCTATTGCTTGAGGGAACCGAGCGTCAGCCCACGGACCAGCTGTTTCTGGACCAGCAGGATGAATAGAAACGCCGGAGCCATCGCAGCCACTCCCAAGGCCGCCATGTTGCCCCAGGCGGTGCCTGTGGATGTTACGAAGCTCGAAGACACGACCGGCACCGTTTTCAGTCCGGTCTGCGTCAAGGTCAGAACAAAGATGAATTCAGTCCAGGAAAAGATGAAACAAAGGACGGCCGTCGCAGCGATTCCACCCTTGGCCATCGGCAAAATGATCCTGCGGAAAATCTTCCAGCGCGACGCTCCGTCGACAATCGCGCTTTCATCTATCTCTCTTGGAATGTCGTCGAAGAAGCTCTTCAGCAGAAGCACAGCCAGCGGCAGGTTCATCAGAGCGTGGATTAAGATGATGCCCGTGTAGGAATCCATCAGTCCGATGTCCTTGTAGATGAAGAACATCGGGATCGCGACGGCAACCGGCGGCATCATCCGGGTGGAAAGCACCCAGGCGACAAAGTGGTGTCGACCGCGAAAATCCATTCGGCTCAACGCATAGGCCGCAAAGGTCGAAATGGCGATCGCGAGCGCAGTGGAAAACAGCGCAACGACAATGGAGTCCCAAAGCCGCGGCGCCATGTAGAAATTCCCGCCACCGGGCAATACCTCCTGCTGGCGCAGGAAGCCGAACGAAATGCCGAAGACCTCTTCAAAATTTCGGAGCGTTGGCGTGAACGACCAGACCGTTGGCGGAACGGAGAAGATCTCCTTGGCTTCCTTGAACGCCGTTGTGCCCCAGTAGTAGAGCGGGAACACGAACAGCGCGGTAATAAACCACGCGGCGGCCATGCGCGAATAGCGCCGATATTTGCTCTCGACAATCACCAGCGCACCTTCGCAATCCAGATAAAGAGATTGGCGATAACCAGGATCAGCACCAGGCTGACAAGGCTGATGGTCGCGCCATACCCCCATTTGATGAAGCTGAACGTTTGCTGCCAGGCGTAGAGGGACAATGTGTAGGTAGAGGTTCCCGGGCCGCCTGAAGTCATGACGAACATGTAGTCAAACGCACGGAACAGATCGATCCCGCGGATCAGAACCGCAACGGCGATGACCTTGGACATCATCGGCAAGGTGATCCTTCGGAAAGTCTGAAAGGCAGATGCACCATCCAGCATCGCGGCCTCGTAAGGCTCTTGCGGCAGCGATCGCAGCCCGGCCAGAAAGATCAGCACCATGAAGGGTGTCCATTGCCAGATATCGGCCAGCATGACACCGGCGAGTGCCGTCGAGCTTGTTGCCAGAATCGGGTCCTGACCGCTCAAAATCCCCATGGCCTCAAGAATATATGTGAGGACACCGAACTCCGGATCTTCCATTAGCAGGAACATCATGCCGGTGATGGCTGGAGGGATAACGAGGGTCAGCGTTAGAAGGCCCCGAAGCAGGCCGAACCCGGGCTCGTCTGAATCAAGAAGAAGCGCAATGATCATGCCCAGCACGACCTGGATCGCCAGAAGTACGAAGAAGTAGGTGAACGTGACAGAGAGCGCTTCCCAGAACCGGGGATCGGCAAACAGGTTGTTCCAGTTCTCCGTTCCGACATAAACCAGACGGCGCTTGAAGGGAGCGTACTCGTGGAAGGAAAGCCAGATGTTGTAGAACAACGGGTAGATCGTGAAGACCACAAGCATGGCAACCAGCGGCGCAAGCCAAGGCACCGGGCTGTCGCCGGTGATATAGCCTCGCAATCCTCTGGTTCTCACAAACGCCATGTTGACCCTCCCAAGTTCATGGCATCTCTACTTCTTTTTCGCCGGTGTCTTCTTGGGGGCCCGTCGCCTCGGCTTCGGCTTCTTGTCAGCCTCACTGTCCTGAAGGCCATAGCCCGCGAACCCGCGGTGGGTGTCATCGATGGCGGCATCACTCAAGAGAACCGGACCGCCAATGACGAGGCTGAGGTAATATTGTTTTGCGATCGTTTCGAGCTCGATTGCCCGCCACATGGCCTTGGCAAGATTTTCGCCGATCGCGATCATGCCATGATTGGCAAGCAGGCAGGCCGTACGGTCGGTCATTGCCTCAATGGCAAGCTCGGACAGCTCCTCAGAACCGAATGTCGCGTATCCTGCGCAACGGACGTTGTTCCCGCCAAACGCGGCGACCATGTAGTGGCAGGACGGGATCTCCTTTCGGGCGATTGCAAGCGTCGTGCAGTAGGTCGGGTGCGCGTGAACCACCGCGCCGGCATCCGGCCGGCCACGCAGAAGTTTTTGGTGGAACCGCCATTCCGTCGACGGTTTCAGCGGCCCTTCATAAGCGCCGCTTGTGTCGTCCAGTCCGACGGACGCGATCATATCCGGCGTCATCTGATCGTAAGGTGTCGCTGACGGCGAGATCAGCATCCGGTCTTCAAATCGAACGGAAATGTTTCCGGACGTACCCTGATTGATACCGCTGGCATTCATCTCCTTGCAGCGAGCGATGATCTCCTCACGCAGAGCCAATTCGGCCTTTTTCATGCACTTATTCTCCTGTCAGAGGTTTTCTTTGCGGCAATCAGCACGTCCGCCAGTTCGGCAAATCCGGCTCCTCCGCGCTCGGAGGCTATCCAGCCAGGCTCTGCCTCGATACGGCCCTTGAAATCCAGAACGTTTGCGACGCCGCATGCGTTGGGAAAATAGCCGAACATGGGTGCGTCATTGGGACTGTCTCCGCAAAAAACGATCCGGTCTTTTTCGGTTTCAAGATCCACGCCCAGCACATCGGATGTAAACCGCCGCGTCATGGTCAGCTTGTCATAGGCTCCATACCACCCATTGACGTGGATTGAAGACACCTTGGCGACCGCGCCTTCGTCTTCAAAAATTGCCTTGATCCGTTCGACATCCTGCTGACGCAAAGGGGCGACGTCTTCACAAAAGTCGATGGCAAGATCCGCCTCGCGAAAGGACTGATCTGCCGAGACTGCGGATCCGGGAACTTCTTTCAGGATGCGCTCTGCTATTTTTTCATAGCGAGTCTGATTGTGTCGGCGCACGGTATCGCTTGTCGCAAACACCCGGTTCATTTTCCGGGCAGTCCGGTCATAGGCGTAGTAAAGCGCGCCGTTTTCCCCGACCACCCCGTCAACCGGCCAGAATCGCGCAATCATATCGCACCAGCCAGCTGGTCTACCTGTAATCGCCGCAACATGGAATCCGGCAGCTTTCAATCTCTCAAGCGCGGAATATGCTTTTGCCGGTAGGCTGCCATCTGTCGTCAGCGTATCGTCTATGTCCGCCATGACCGTGTGGATTGAGGCGGCGGTTTCAGCTGGCATTGCATCGAGAGGCCTCACGCGTCAGACCTCCCTTGCCGCAAAATCGTCCAGCAGACCTGCATCGCAGGCGAGATCCGCAAACGAGAACCGGTTCCGCATTTCATGGGCGTGGCGCACCGCCTCGCGATAGAAATCGGCCGAAAGCCCAAGGTCGCTCCCGCTGGTCGCACCGCCTACCTGGGTGAGCTTGGCAAGCATTGCCTCAACCGGATCGACCAGTTTTTTGCAGTCCGCGCGCAGCTCCTGCCAGATGTCCTGGAGATGTTCATTCAGGCGGGCGGCACCGTCTTCATCCAGCGCTTTCTTTCGATATTCCGCTTCGCATTGCGCCGCGATTTCGGGACCCATCCGGCGCGCCATATCTTCGCCGTCAACTTTCGTCGGGCGAACTTCCGGCGGCTTCTCCTGATCGAGATACCATTGCTGAATGCGACCCATGCTCAAGGTTGCAACGCCGACCTGTTCTCCATGAAGCGTTCCCTTGTGCTGATCGCGCGCAAAACAATCGATGTAGTGGGAAATCTGATGCTCGCCCATGGAGCCGTGATTGGAGACCTTGGTGAACGCAACCCCAAGCCCAGAGAGAACCAGCGCTCTTACAAGGTACCCGACCGCCGCAATGTCGCCTTCCTGCAAACCGGAGGCATGAGCTTCCAACATGCCTTCGTCCGGCTCACTGATGAGATAGGGCTCCAGCCAGAACTGACTGCCCAGCAGCTTGTGGGACATCCACCAGTCGATCCTGGCAACGCTGTTGCACAGACAGTCACCGAACCCGGCCGCTGCCATTCGGTTCGGAGCGCGTGAAATGACATCAAGATCTAGAAAAACGCCCTTAGGTGCATGTGCTGGCAACGAAATTTTCAGACCGCTCGGCAATCCCATCGAGGCTGTCGTCGATGCATACCCATCCATCGACGCAGCGGTTCCAAATACGCAATAGGGACGCCCGGTATGAGCCGTCACATATTTTGTCAGGTCATTGACAGTGCCCGAACCGACCGCGATGACGGACGAGAAGTTTTGCAGGCGCTGTTCGAGAGCATCCGCTTCTGCAACGGTCGCATGCGGTCGTCCAGATAGAATGACTTCGCTCACCTTGAACCCGTTCTGGCCGAGGTTTCGCGCAATCCGTGCTCCTGCAGCATCCCAAGTGTTGGCATCGGCGACCATCGCGGTTGAATCGCCGATGCCCACGGAGCGGGCGAGGTCCGCCTCCTCTCCGTCAATTGATTCCGAAATCAGGATCTTGTCGACCGGAGCTCTTGGTCCCGTTTCACCTGTTGCCGGGTTGACCCAGCGACCCAGATAGACGTCCTCGATATGCTCCATCCAACCGTTTTCCGGTCGTTCTGGTAAAGATGAAGACTGACGACTAATTGAGGACATTTACTAACCTTCGGCTCACACATGACAAATGACAGCATCTATTGACATTTGTCAAATCGAAATTCAGACTCCCAGGATCACAAAGGCAAAAGAACGAAAATGTCAGACACTCCAAAGGACGGATCGGGCGGAGAAAGCGCAAGGTTCATCGAGGACACAACGGCCTGGGCAACCTGGCTTTACTACGCCGAGTCCCGGACGCAGGCCGAAGTTGCCAAGGCACTTGGGGTTTCACGTGCATCGGTCGCGAACTATCTCGCCGATGCCCGGCGGCGTGGACTCGTGACCATCAGTCTCGCACCCGACCTTCTTGAGCAGGCCGATCTCAGCCGGAAGCTGGCCACGCGTTTCAGTCTCAAAGGTGCCTTCATTGCACCTGAGGTTTCAGAAGAAGACAGTGACCCCAAATCGCTTCGAAAGCGTCTGGGCATTGCCGGTGCGCAAATTCTGTTGTCACGACTGAAAAAGGACATGACACTCGGTGTCGCCTGGGGTCGGACAATGCTGGAGTTGGCGAACGCATTGCCGGAAAGCCGTCAGGAGAGCCTGCGAGTGGTGCAGGTCTCCGGAAGTTCTCTTGGTGACGATGCCTCCTCCCCGGAGGCCTGCACCTTGTTCATTGCGAACCGCCTCGGCGCCAGGTGTCACAATTTTCATGCGCCTGCTGTGGTGACCACACCCGATCTTCGAACGGCCCTCCTGGGGGAGCCTTCTCTGAAACGCCACTTTGAACGCGTGCACAGCTGCAACACTGTGGTCTTTGGTGTCGGGGAACTGAACGACGAGACACGATGGGCGGACGGCAACAACCTCATCCAGCCCTCTGCCGAGGAATACATGAAATCTGGCGCAGCCGGAATCGTCATCGGACGATTTATCGATGACCGGGGGCATGCTCTGGAAGGGCCACTCACCGGACTTCAGATCGGCATGGAGCTGCACGATCTTAAAGCCGTTCCGGAGCGTATTTGCGTCGCAGGTGGCCAAGAAAAACTTGAGGCACTTCATGCGTGCCTCACCGGTGGATATGTGACAGATCTTGTGACCGACAGGACAACGGCCGAACATTTGTTGAGGGAGGACAAATGACACAGGATCTGGTCATCGGGCTGGACAGCTCAACGCAATCAACCAAGGCGATTGCCTGGACGGCATCCGGAAAACCGGTAGCAGAGGGGCGTGCTTCAATTCCCTTGTCGCAACCGAAACCCGGCTGGGTTGAGCAGGATGTTGAAGACTGGTGGACAGCTGCGTGCAAATCACTGCGGGCGTTGTCGGAAGAAATCGACATGAACCGGGTTGCAGCACTCGCGATCTCCAATCAACGCGAAACGGTTGCGTTTCTGGATGAACAAGGTCAGGCGATCCGTCCCGCGGTTCTCTGGCTGGACGAACGTGCGAAAAAGGAAGTCGAGCTTCTGTCACAGGAAATCGGACAGGACCGGCTGCACCGGACTTCCGGAAAACCGATAGACATCACTCCGGTGATCTATCGTCTCTCCTGGTTTCAACGCCACGAACCGGAGATCATGAAAAGAACCGCGAAATTTGCTGACGTTCATTGCTTTTTGTCAGGACGGCTTACAGGGAACTGGACCGCCAGCTGGACAAGCGCAGACCCGTTCGGCGTTCTCGACATCGCAACCATGTCCTGGTCCGAGGAGTTTCTCGATCATTTGAGCGTCAGCGCCAGCCAGTTCGGCACTCTGGCACGTCCCGGAACCCTGGTTGGCCATGTAACCGCGCAGGCCGCTGAAGCGACAGGGTTGCCTGAAGGACTGCCACTCATTGCCGCCGGTGGCGACGGACAATGTGCAGGGCTCGGGGTCAATGGCGCTCGAGAAGGTGTCATATATCTCAACCTCGGCACCGCGCTCATCACCGGCGCCTGGGCTCCTGATCCCATGATCAGCCTCAATTGGCGGACAATGACGTCTCCAACAGGGAACGGCTACTTTCTCGAAGGTTGTCAACGCGCAGGCGCTTTTCTGCTGAATTGGTTTGTCGACACATTCGCCGGTGGCAGAGAGGATGCTTCCGTGTTTTCGAAACTGGAAGCGGAGGCTGCCCAAATCCCGATCGGTTCTGAAGGGGTCACCGTTTGTCCTTATCTGACCGGCTGTATGGACCCGCATTGGGACACTGGCGCACGCGCAAGCTTCAACGGCCTGTCCCCGAACCATGGTCTGGGCCATATATATCGAGCCATCCTCGAAGCAATGACGCTTGAAAGTGCCAGAGCCATCACTGCCATGAAGGCAAATGGTCTTAAAATCGAAAAGATCGTTGCCGTCGGAGGCGGCGGCAACAGCCCGCTCTGGACGAGGATGTTTGCGGACGCGACCGGACTACCGGTTCATATCAGCCAAAGCCTTGAAGCGTCGTCACTTGGCGCTGCGATGAGCGCAGCCTTTGGTGCTGGCTGGTTCCAAAGCCTTGATCAAGCCGCCGCGGCAATGAGCGAGGAAAGTGCGCCTGTTGTGCCGGATCCTGACAAGTTTCAGGTTTGGAATGACCTGTCCTCCAGACAATTTGCCAGCTACCGGCCGGAATACACCGGTCCTTAGTGTTGCACGATCAATAGCGAAGTGACGGGATGGCAAAGTCAGGTGCAACGTCGACAGTGTCAGCCTGCGCCTGAACGCCATTTGCGATAAGCAGGGTCTTGCATCCGACAGCTGCCGCTCCGGCAACGTCGTGATGATGACTGTCGCCGATCATAAGGACCCTGGACGGCTCCAGTGACCCCAAGATCTCCAATGATCTGACAAAAATCTCCGCCCCGGGTTTTCCGACAAAAGTGACTTGCCCACCGGCTTGTTCATAGTCGGCGGCAACAAGACCGGGACCGAAGGCAGCCTTGCCATTCACATAAACCATATGGTCCGGATTGGCGCAGATTGCCGGAACACCCTGTTCCGCCAAGGGGCGCAACATCGTCAGATAGTCTTGACGTGACAAGGCCTCCGGCTGCAGTCCGGAAATGAAAACCAGCTTGGTCGAGGAACTGATTTCGTCGGAGAGTTCCAACCCAAGCCCCTCCAACACCGTCACATCGTTTTCACGGGTCAGATTCAGGACGCCATCACCCTGCGAAATCGTGCCGTCTTTCAGCATCTTCAAGACCTGATCACGTGCAACCATACCCGATGTGACAACATCGGGGATCAAGTCGGGCGTAAAGCCAAACCGATCAAGGCGTCGCCGGTTGGGCTCTTTCATGCGGCCCGAATTGGTAATGGCGACAACCGGAACCCCTGCCGCTGCTACCTTTTTAAGACAAGGCGCCGCGTCCTCGAACGGTTCGACGCCATCGTGCAGAACACCAAACTGGTCAATAAGAATGCCGTCGAATTGTTCCAGGATATCTCCGAGGCCGGAGATTTCTTTCGTCATGTCTGTCCCTTCAAGAATGACCAGGCAATGCGCGCGGACCCCGCAGCAGCCTCTCCAGAGGCAACCGGTGCAACCGGTACAGACAGCAATCGTGCACGCAGACTTGTCCAGACTTCGTTTTCAGCGCCACCACCGACCGACCGGATCGACTTCAGTTTCGGTCCGCCGAGTTCCATCAATCGCTGATACCCCAGCAACTCGATATTGGCGATGCCTTCAAGTAACCCGTGCAGAAACATGTGTGCTGCATCAGGACGGGGGCTGACCCGCGAGGCAAGATCAGGGTCACTGATCGGGAATCTCTCACCCGGTTTTGGCAAGGGATAATAGTCGAGCCCGCATGAAACGTCCGGGTCAATCGACTGGCTCAGAGCAGCAATTTCGTCGGGTGAAAAATGCACCGCCAAAGCGCCACCGCCACTGTTCGACGCTCCACCGGCAAGCCATTGGTTGCCGATACGGTGACTGTAGATACCGAACTCGGGTGCAAAAATCGGATGGTCCGACAAGAGTTTGATTGTCAGTGTCGTCCCGAGTGCAGTGACACCGTCCCCTGGGCTGGAAGCGCCTGTTGCCAAAAAAGAAGCGCATCCGTCCGAAACGCCGGCCACCGTTGGAATGCCTTTTGGCAAACCGAACGCGCCTGATGTCGTCCCGGTTTGTGTGCCTGTGGCGACGACATCGGGTAACAGTTCTGCCCGGAGGCCGCTTTCGGCCATCCAGTCAGGCCACTTTCTGGCAATCGGATCATACCCGGTTTTCAGCGCGTTGCTTTCATCGCTCGGCATGGCTTTGTCTGTGAGACGCTCGGCAATCCAGTCCGCCTGGTGCGCTATTCGGGCGATACCCTTCCGCCGCTGCAGAGACATCGACCTCGCAAGTGCAGAGCTTGATCCATGCGCCGCACTTTGCCTCGGTGCTACTTTCGCAATCGCTTGCGGGATCTCCGGATCGTCAACCGCATCATTGTACATCAACGCCGAACCGATCGGCTGATCATCGGTATCGAGGGCCAAGACAGTGCCTGACGTACCGTCAACGCAAATCGCTTCGATGTCGTGGGGCCGTATAGTCTGAAGCATAGATGCAAGCGCTTCGTCCAACGCTGCAGACCAGACCGCGGGATCGTTCCGTTCTCCCGCCGACAGATCCATGGCGGCTTTCGAGACGGAGACCACATTGAACTGCGGATCAAGGGCTGCAATCCGCACGCCCGATGTGCCAACGTCAATCCCGATGGCAAGACCCTGGCTCATGCCTGCTCGCTTTCGGCCTTATTGAGGGCCTGACGAAGCTTCTCGGCATCCCAATTGATCAACTCGTCTTCCTGTTCATCTGTGAGGCGCTCCAATTGAGCTCCCGGATCCACGCGCACAAGCACGTCACCGAAAGCCCGCACCAGCGTAAGCGTTGCCGCGTTCGCGGTCTCCGGCACGGCGACACCCTTGCCCGGACAAATCACGAGCTTTCGCTCCGACCGTGCCATCGAACCTCGAGCGGCTGCTTCGACAACCGTTTCAGCGTCATTCGCAACCACACATCCAGGTCCTAAAAACACGACATGATCAGGGTAGAGCGAATTGCCGTTGGCGAGTGCCAACAATTGGTCGTCAAACGCCACTGATTGTGTTGTGGGGAACGGGGCTGCTATCCAGCCACTGCCCTCAAGTGAACTCTGCCAATCGGAAACCGGTTCTGCCCCTGATGCAATCGCTACGGGTTCGAGCCGGCGCGAGACCTCATATATCCTTTGCGACGCTTCAATGACTGTGGCACCCGTCGCAACCAATCCATGATTGCCCAGGATCAACACTTTCGTCTCCGCGGTGGTGCGTTCCATGATACCACGCGCAAGATCCAGACCCGGCTTGAAATAGGGTATGAACACCGCGTCCAGGCCAGCCAATTTGTTCCGCACGATTTCTTCAGCATCAGTCCTTGCAGCAACCGCGATCGTCGCAACGCAATGCGTATGCAGCACGACCGGTCTGTCAAGGATGGCATGAACCGAGGTCTCTATCGATGAATGAAGCTCAGGTGCGCCTTCGACAGTCGCAAGGAAACTGGCTGTGTGTTCTGCGCTTTCGTCCCCGGTGTTAAGAGCCGCGCAAAACCGATCAGCATCAACCGGGACCATGATATCGCGATCATCTGCTTCCGCCAGCCAGGTTCCCGAGGCTTTTATCCACATTCTCCCGTTTTTCTTCAGCGAGGTATTTCCGCCGGGTCCTTGCACTTGCAGCGGGTTCTTTCCCAACTCAGCTGAAACGGCTCTTAACCTTGCAAATTCCGCGCTGTTCCGCAGCTCAAGAAACGGGTTCATGGACCGCCTGTCTCCTTTCAAGCCAGTTTTCAAATCCTGATTTTTCCGCAGGGGTCAAAAACAATCCGTGTTTGGTTCGGCGAAGCAAAAAATCTTCCGAGCTGACGGCCCACTCCTCGCGCAACAACCAATCAGCTTCTTTCTCGAAAAAGACGCCACCGAAGTGCTCACCCATGTCGCAGATATCATTGACACCATCCAGCAACCGCACAACGTCCGTGCCGTAGCATCGCGCCAGGTGAAGCACTAGCGCCTCCGGCAAATAAGCAAAGCGCCTTTTTAGGCCTGTGAACCAGGCATCGAAATTCTTGTCCGGCAGATCTCCACCCGGCAGTGGCGTGTCGGCAGTCCAGGCATCGCCCATCTCCGGAAAATACGGCGAAAGCATTTGAAGCGCTTGTTCCGACAGTTTTCTGTATGTCGTTAGTTTGCCGCCGAAGGCGGAGAGCAGAGGCGGTTGATCGCTGCCCGGTTCCAGCGAACCGTCCAGCTCGAACTGATAGTCGCGTGTGACAGCCGATGCGCTCTTGTTTGCGTCATCGTCGAAAAGCGGCCGCACACCGGAATAGTTGAACAGTACGTCTTCTGACTTGAATTCGTGCTCGAAGTAACTCCTCAGGATTTCCAGCAAATAGTCGACTTCGGATGCCTCGATTTCAACGTCCTCTGCCCGACCTTCAAACGGAATATCCGTTGTCCCGATCAAGGCCATATCGTCAAAATAAGGATTCACGAATATCAGGCGTTTGTCCGGTGCCTGCAGGACGTAACCGTGATCTCCCTGCCACCATTTCGGCATGACAAGATGGCTGCCTTTCACAAGGCGGACACTCATCCTGGAATTCACGCCTGCCACTTCACCCAGAACCTTTTCGACCCATGGCCCAGCCGCGTTGACGACAGCTTTTGCATAGACGGTCGTTGGCTTCCCGTCCCCTTTCAATTCCGCACGCCACACATTTCCCTGCCGGCGGGCGGAAACACACGCCGTTCTGGTGAGGACCTGTGCGCCACGCCTGAAAGCGTCAACGGCATTCAAGGCCACAAGACGCGCATCGTCGATCCAGACGTCCCAATAGCTGAAGCCCTTGGTGAACCTTGCCTTCAGCTGTTCACCGGCCAGATCTTTGCGCAAATCGATTGCGCTGGAGCCCGGGACCCGCTTACGCCCCCCCAAATTGTCGTAAAGGAACAGCCCTAGTCGAATGAGCCAACGAGGTCTTTGTTCAGGACTGTGGGGAAGAACCAGCTGCAATGGCCATGACAGATGTGGGGCTGCTTCCAGCACAACCTCCCGCTCGTTCAACGCCTCACGAACCAGTCTGAATTCGTAGTATTCGAGATATCGCAGACCACCGTGAATGTACTTTCCTGAACGCGATGAAGTCCCCTCGCCAAGATCTCCCTTTTCGCACAGGATAACGGACAGTCCCCGTCCAGCAGCATCGCGGGCAACCCCCGCACCGTTGATACCGCCGCCTATTACAAGCAGATCCACAGGCCGATCCGGAGATCCCCCCTCCGGTTCATACTTGGAATGGTCAGGCGTCATCAGGTTCATGGAAACCTCAACACGGACTGAGTGGTGGCTCGTCGGAAATCCATCGCCGGATTTCTTCAGCAATCCTTTGTGCGGCAATTTTTACGGTCTTCTGGGATGCACCCGCTATGTGCGGGGTGAGCGTCACATTGGGGAGCTGCAGAAGGGGATCATTCGGATCGGTCGGTTCAACCGCAAATGTCTCCAGCATTGCGCCGCCAAGTTGCCCGCTCGACAAGGCCTCGAAAAGCGCCTGATAGTCCATCAAGGGACCGCGTGCGGTATTGATGACCACGGCTCCGGGTTTCATTGCGGCGAATTGCTCCTTGCCGATCATCCCGGTGGTTTCCTTGGTGACCCTAGGATGGAGCGTCACAACGTCGGACTCGCTCAGCAAACGGTCCAGCGCGACCTGCTCTACACCGTCCTGGCTGTCTTCTACCGACAACTGAACATACGGATCTGTGACCAGGATCTTGCTGCCGAAGGCCCTCAACAGCTTAACGACGCGGGTTCCGACATTGCCGTAGCCAATGACACCAATGCACATGTCGGACAATTCGTTTCCGACAATATCGGCGCGATAAAGGTCCCCTCTGTAGTCGCCTCTCCGCAACGAGTCATGGCCTTTGGTGATGTTGCGCGTCTCCGCAATGATTGCACCGATAGTGAATTCAGCAACGGCCGACGCGTTGCGGCCAGGTGTGTTCACAACAAGGACACCTCGTTCGCGTGCTTCATCCATTGCGATATTGACGGGCCCACCGCGAGACACTCCAACCAGCTTTAGATTGGGTGCGGCTTCCAGAACGCCGACGGAAACCGGGGCAAGATGGGTTACGAGCACCTGCGCATCCTGCAAATGATCAAGCACCATCTCAGGCGTGCCCATGTATTCCTTCAGACCCTCCAATCCTGGCGTTGCGTAGCCGTGCTCCATCGGTTCGTCTGGCCAGGCAAGGTCGATGCACTTGCAGGTTACGCGATCACCGCATGAGGCGAGAATTTCCCGTTCAAATACGGACGAACCCATGAACCTGTCGCCAATGATTGCCACTGTTGTCATCAACTCAGCTCCCGCCTGGCTTTCGATTGACTTGACCACACGTGCGGCAGTGCACGTCGGGTTTCCAGATATGTGTCGAACAGACCGCTATAGAGATGCGTCAACTCTTCATCAGGCAGTTCGGCATCGTTGAGATGCGGCATAACCCAGATATCAACCGCCGACGCCACATCTTCAAAAAGACCTTGTTGGACCGCGGCAATCATCGCCGCACCGGCTGCGCCAGCTTCCGGCTGCGCAATTGTGCGCACGGGTGCTCCGAGACCTGCGGCAAGCAGCGTCCGAAACGCTTTCGATTTTGCCGCCCCTCCTGTAAGCCTGATTTCCCCCGGCACGGTGCCCATGGTTTCGTAGCAGTCTCTTGCTGCGAGTATGAGGCCATCGAAAACAGCACGCAGCATATCGGCCCAGGTTGTTCCCTGATCGAGTCCCGTCCAGCTTGCGCGCGCATCGGGATTGGTGAAAGGCCCTCTTTCACCTGCAGACGAAATATAAGGATGATAGAAAGCGCTGCCCGGTCTGGCTCCGATCACAAGATCATCCATTGCGGCAAGAAACTTTTCCGGTTCCACGCTCACATTCTGCGTGGCGCAGACCTGAGAGGCGATCCCGAGCGCCCAATCGATGTTCAACGTGGCGGCCATGTTTGTTTGCATCTGCGCAAAAGAACCGCCCGGAAACGGCATGGTGTAACCACATTTTGCATCGTTCAAAACCACAGCCTCTGCGTCCGGAACGAAACGCATATGCATTCCTGTCGAACCAAGAATGGTCAGTCCGGGTTCGACCGCCGGATCATAAAGCCCCGCACCAAGCGCACTGCACATGACATCCACTAGTCCGAGACAAATCGGTGTTCCCGCCGTCAGGCCGCACGCTTTCGCCGCTTCGTCAGACAAGCCGTGGGAAACAACCGACCCGTCTATGATTGGTGGCAACAGTTCCCTGTAGTCCGCCAGTCCGAGAGCATCAATCACTTCAGGGCTGTAGTCCCTTGTCCGGTAGTCACCGAACGTGAATACGCCTTCTGAAATATCGGATGCCAGAACCCCAGTGAGTTTGAAATAGAGCCAATCCTTGCAGTGAAGTGCCGTCGAAGCCTGCTTCAAGAGTTCAGGCGCATTGTCCCTCATCCAGCAGAGGTGGGTTCGCATCTGACAGACATTGAGACCAGTAGCGGTACGCTTATAAATGGCGTGGCTTTCAGCCCCTTCGGCCAATTGCGTTGATGTTTCGGCTGCGCGTGCATCGAGCCACAACCAGCCGTCATGTACAGGGTTGCCGTTCCGGTCGATGAGCCAGGTCCCGTCGCCTTGACCTGTGACAGCAACGGCGGCGCATCTGGAAGCACACGCAGGGACTGCTTCAACCAGCTCACCCAGCACGGCGACCGTGTCACGCCACGTTCGGTTCATATCCTGCTCAACACCGCCATTGGCGAGCGACGTATATTCGTTTCTCCGGCTCGCAAGCGCGATCTGGTGCCCCGACAAATCAAATGCCACGGCCTTGATCACAGAAGTGCCGGCGTCGATCCCGATGATGAGATCTTTGTCGCTCATGCCAGGCTCCCTCCATGGCTGAGCGCGTCACCTGATTTGGTATCGAATATGTGCAGATCATCCGCCGCGATAGAGACCTTGATCTGGTCACCTGGCCTTGGCAGCGCCAGGTCGTGAACAACTGACACAATGCTTGCTCCTGCAAACCGCGCTGCAATGTGCGTCTGGTCGCCTAGCCACTGGTTTGCAAAGACCTCTGCCGGCAATCCTTCTTCGGTCAATTGTACCGAGTGTGGACGAATGCCGATCATGATCCCATCGTCATGCTGAATACGTTGGCGCAATTCTTCTGAAAATGCGGACGCCGGATAGCTCAATGCTGTGTCAGCCGACAAACGAAGTTCAACCCGATCGGCCGAAACACCGGCAACAGCCGAGAAGAGGTTCATCGGCGGCTCTCCGATAAAGGCTCCGGTAAAAATATTCGCTGGCCTGTTTTTCAGATGTTCCGGCGTATCGAACTGTTGAAGAACACCGCCTTCCATCACTGCGATACGGTCAGCCAGCGCGTTCGCTTCTGTTTGGTCGTGGGTGACCAGGATCGCCGTAAGCTCATGCTCCTTGATATAATGCTTGATCCTGCCACGAAGGATCGCCCTCAGCTGAGGCTCGAGCTGACCCATGGGTTCGTCCAAAACATGCAGATCCGCGCGCCGTATGAGCGCCCGGCCCAAACTTGCTCTTTGCTGCTGACCACCGGAGATGGCATTGGGACGCTTGTCGAGAATATCGCTGATTTCCAGAAGGGCCGCGATTTGTTCAACCCGATTGTCGACGTCAGATTGCGGAAGCTTCTCGGATTTGAGCGCGAATGCAATATTCTCCCTGATGCTCAAAGGTGGATAGAGAGAGTATCCCTCGAATGCCATGGCAACACCGCGCTTGGCCGGAGCAAGTCGGTCAATGCGGCGTCCATCAATCAAGACTTCGCCAGCGCTTACTTCTTCAAAACCGGCAATCATCCTCAACGTGGATGTCTTTCCGCAACCGGACGATCCAAGCAGTGCCACAATCTCTCCACGCACGACTTCAAGGTCGAGATCCTGCACAGCATGCACTTCGTGGTCTGTACCGGGATTGTAGCGTTTGTTGACAGATTTCAGATGAAGTTGCGATGTCATGCTGCCTCCTCCACCTGGTGTCCGTCGGGTTCGGGCGCAATACGATCCCCCGTTGCACGGTCAAACAGGATCGCGTCTTGGGCTGCGATCTGGAGGTTTACGTCCGGGCCGTCCGGAACCGCATCTTGGGCGGGCTGTGACAACAGGATTTCCCGACCGCGCAAGGTCGTCGCCAAAGTGACAGTCTTTTCGTTGAAGGGGGTAACCGCCTCAATCGTCACCGGAAAGCCACCTTCATCGGTAAATGAGAGTGCTTCCGGTCTCAGGCCGACGATGCAATCCCTGCCGGCGACGCCCGGAAACCGGCCGTGAAAATCGACCCGCTGGTCGGAGAGAAAGGCATGCAGGCCGCGATCATCTTCCTTTGGCACCACATCGAGAAGGTTGATTGTCGGGTCACCGAAAAGTTGGGCGATTTGCGTGTTCGCCGGCCGTCTGTAGATGTCTTCGGGCGATCCGATTTGAACGATGTTCCCCTGGTCCAGCACGGCAATCCGATCCCCAAGGGCCATGGCTTCTTTGTAGTCCTGGGTAACATAGATAATCGTCGCCCCACGGTCCGCCAGCAATCGCGGCAATTCCAGCCTCATTTCAAATCTCAGCTTCGCGTCGACATTGCGCAGTGGGTCATCAAGCAGGAGGATCTTCGGTTCCGCAACGAGTGCCCTGGCAAGCGCGGTTCGCTGCTTCTGACCATTGGAAAGTGCCTTTGGCGCATGCGAAAGCACATGCTCAATCTTCAACAATTGGGCAACGGCATCTACCTTCGTGCGGATTTCTGACGCGGACATGCGTTTAGAAGTCAGCGAACTGGCGATATTGTCGTAGGCCGTCATATGCGGGAACAGCGCGAAGTTCTGAAAAGCCATGCCGATACCGCGATGTTCTGGAGGCACAGAGGTAACGTCTTCCCCCCCGATCATGATGGACCCGCCATCAGGATCTATAGCTCCTGCGATACTGCGCAAAAGGACAGTCTTGCCGGCTCCGGACCGCCCGAACAAAACCAGCGTTCCGCCTTCCGGGACGCTGAGCGACACACCGTCCAGAACGATCTCGTCTCCGAACGACTTTGACAATGATTTGAGTTCAAGAAATCCCATCTGGTCAGCCCTTCACCGCACCGAGGGAGAGCCCTTCGACAAGATATCTTTGTGCCCAAAGTGCCAGCGCCAGCGTGGGTGCGATCGACAGCACGATTGCAGCAGCGATCTGCCCATACTGGATGCCGGACGCGGTGACGAATGCAAGTGCACCGACCGTGACCGGTTGCTTATCTGCAGAGGCCAGCACGAGCGCAAATATGAAGTTGTTCCAGGCGAATATGAACGCAAGCAGGCCTGCTGCCGCGATGCCCGGACCGGCAAGTGGCAATGCTATTTTTCGGAAAGTCGAGAACCAGCTGTGGCCCGCAATCCTGTAGGCATATTCAATGTCTGGAGAAATGTCCTCGAAATAGCCGCGCACGATCCACAAGATCAACGGCAGACAAATCAACTGATAGACCCACACGAGGCCAAGATAGGTGTCTGCCAGACCGATTTCCTGAAAGTAGAGCGTCAGCGGCAACAGAACCAATAGCGGCGGGGCAAATCGAAAGGAGAGCAAGGTGAAGGCGATGTCTTCCGAGCCTTTGAACTTGTGCCGGGCGAAGGCGTAGGCCGCAGGCACACCCAGACAAAGTGCAACCGCTACCGAGCAGACGGACAGGATGATCGAATTCATCAGATTGTTCACAAAATCGATGCCCATGCTGGCGACGTTGGAGTCCAGGCGGCCCGCAAGAATTGCCAAATAGTTGTCGAATGTCGGTACGAAGGACATTGATGGCGGCGAGCGCAGGATTGTTTCATTGGTCTGAAGGCTCATGAGCACGATCCAGAAAATCGGGAACATGAAAAAGATCACGATGATCGAAAGCGCAACACGCCGGAACCAGCGTTCCAGGAAAGAAGTATGATCCATGTCACGCGCCCCCTTTTGCGCGTTCACGCAGTCGCAGCCAGTTCTTGACGAATATATTCGAGAGCACATAGGTGATGGCCCAGAGGATCAGCAGCAGTGCTGCAGACCGCCCGACATTCGTCGATTGGAAGAAGTTCAGATAAGCCTCAACCTGAAACACCATCAAGGTATCGCCTGGCCCACCCTGGGTCATGGCGTAAATGATGTCGAATTGCTGAATTGAATCGAGAAGGCGGAACAGGGCGGCCGTCAGGATGTAGGGCATCAGCATAGGCAGAGTGATCCGCCAGAACTGCTCAAGTTGCGGCACACCGTCCAAAGCCGCTGCCTCGAAAGGCTGGGTTGGGAGCGAACGCAAACCAGCCAGAAGCAGGATCATCATAAAAGGCGTATAGACCCAGATATCCACCAGGATCACTGTAAAGAGCGCCGTATCCGGCGAGGACCCCCAGCGGAAGTCGTCAAAGCCGATGACCTGCATGAAATAGCTCAGGATACCGAAGTTCGGATTTGTCATCAGCTTGAACATCAGCGCAGCCAGTGCAGGCGCTGTCATCAGTGGCAGAAGCAGCATGATGGAAATGAAGTTGTTGACACGGCTACGCTTTTTCAGAAGCAGAGCAATCGCCAGCCCAAGCAAGAGTTCCAGAACCACTGTGGACCCGGCATAGACAAGCGATACCTTCAGCGTGTTCCAGAAATCTGCGTCAGTCAGAAACTTGACGTAGTTCTCACCCCAATTCATTTCCCGGTTCCAGGGCTGGGACATCCGGTAGCGCTGGAGTGAGTAATAAATTGCCGTCACGAACGGAATGAGAATGCCGATGCAAACGATCAGTGCCGGCAAGCTCAAAACATAAGGAAGCACCCTGGGCGAAATCAGTTGGCGTCGCCGGGTCATCACGGTGTCGGTCATTAAAACACCAGACTTGAAGAATTATTGTCGAAAGGATCAGAACGGCATACGCGACGTTGGGAGCCGCGTATGCCGCAGGCTGCGACCTATCTCAGTCCCGCTTCACTGAGCTGAGAATTCATGCTCTGAGCGAGTTGATCAAGGCCTTCATCGACTGGCACCTCGTTGGCGACCATCCTTTGCAGAGTGGCTGCCCATTCGGTTGTCAGGTCGAAGAACAAGGGCTGTGCGGTGAACTTGATCGATGCGCCGGGCGCAGAGACATCATGCATCTCGACATAGCCCGGATAGTTCTTGTTCAGTCGTTCGCGGAAAAGGTCGCTGTCCCAAACCGACTTGCGGACCGGGTTGACGAAATCCATTTCCGTTGCACCGAACAAGCCGTGCTCCGGACCCGAAGCCCACTGCATGAAGTACCAGGTCGCATCCAGGTCCTTGGAGAACTTCGACATGGCAAGCGACCAAATCCAGATATTTGGCGTTGGCGCGGAGGCTGCCGGGTTAGCCGCAAATGGCGCGAACTGCAGTTGGCCTGCCATTGCGTTCTCACCGCCATTCATGAAGTAACCCAGAATATCGGCATCGAAGATCATTGCCGACTTACCGGCTCCCAGATCCGTACCCACCTGATACCAGGTATGGGTTGACCAATCGCTGGCACCGCTTTCCTGGATCATCTTGACCCATTTGGCGTGGAATTCCTTTGATCCTGCCGTGTTCATTGCAGCGCTCAGCTTGCCACCATCATTGCTCAGATCGGATTCGCCGAAATTCGCATAAGCGGAAAGGAAGCCTGGATGGATCGTTGCCCAAGAGCGAGACCCACGCACGCCAATTCCGTAAACACCGTCATTTCCGGCCTGAACAGCAGCTGCTGCTTCCAGCATCTCGTCCAGATTGGCCGGTACTTTCACACCGGCCTTTTCGAACATGGCGGCATTAAAGGTGAGATTGTTCTGCTCATAGCCCCAGGGAATGCACCATTGCTTGGCATCATCAGAGCCAAGCTCACCACCCGGAACACCGTTCCACGCACAGGATTTGCGCACGCCTTCCAGCATGTCATCCCAATTGTAGTTCGGATTGGTTTTTGAAGGATCGTTGATCCACTCATTGTGATCGACAATCCACCCCGCCGGGCCGTAGGTCCACGTCATGTAGGCGCCGGTCATGAACGCATCATACTCACTGGAGCGAGATGACAGCGCCGCAGTTACCTTGTCGAAATAGACGTCTTCAGGAAAGATGTCGTAGCTGACATCCATACCGGTCAATTCCTTGAAAGCCGGCAGATTGGCAATCATGGCATCCGTATAGGGATGCTTGTTCAACAGCAGCTTGACACTTTTGCCCTTGTGCTTTTGCCAATCGAAATCAGCAGCAAGCGCATTCGATGCCATCATGTTGTAGAGCGTGCCAGCGGAGGCTGCGGTCATCCCGAGCCCACCAAGACGTCGGATGAGCGCTCTGCGATCCATTTCCCCACGCAAAAACGCCCCTATGGCATCTTTTTCCTTGTCGTACATCCTTATTTCCTCCCTGGTGAAATCTGGCGCACCGCGTCATTTTTGATCTTCTAGAAGCGCCTTGGCTGTTACCTCGTCAGTCAATAGTCCAGTCAGATGCCCATTTTTGAGTGCAGCTGTGATCGCCCTGACCTTGTTTGCTCCTCCAGCAATCGCGGTCACTTCCCGGCCATTCAGGCTCGCTATTGGCGGCGCCATGACGCGCTGGTCAAACTCCGTTTCAATCTGCCGTCCTTCAATGTCGAAAAACTGGCCTAGCAGCTCCGCGACAGCCCCGCTTTCGCGCAGCTGCCTCGTGCGGTTTGGATCATCAATGGCCGTGTCAATGATGCTTCCCTTGTCAGGGTCAAGGCTGCCGACGCCAAGAACAACAAGTGACGCCTCATCAATCAGAGCCATTGTGTCCGCAATGCCGAACTGTTTCGTCATCACTTCCTTATCCGCGGCGCTGTTGGCGTAAAGCGGAGCAGGCAGAAGATGGGCTTCCGCACCCGTTTTTTGGGCCAGGCGATAAATGACGTCATAGGGGTTTGCGGCATAAGAGCGTGTCAGACCGCCAAGAACCGACACAAACTGCTTTCCGACGACCGGATCCCGTCCCATCGCATTCACGGAAGCGGTCAGTGTACGGCCATTCCCAAGCCCGATGATCTTGTGACGGCTTCCGCTCGATACTTCCATCAGGTATTGGGCACCGACAGTGGCAAGCGAACGCAACGGCATGGGACCACTTTCCGGTATTTCCATTGCAACACGGCAGAATTTCAAGTCGAACCGCTCCATAAGCTGGCGTTCGAGCATGACGCATTCGGTGGCCTCAACATCGACGAATATCTGAACCAGACCATCAGCTTGCGCACGCGCAATCAATCGGTGCGCACGCGTATTGGTGACGTTGAGATGACGCGCAACTTCGCCCTGTGTAAGTCCCCCGACAAAATGCAACCAGGCAGCACGTGCCGCCACATCAGGATTGTTTTTTGTCTCAACCACCATCCACATCACTCAAAGTGCAAAATATTGCGTTCATGCAAAATATTGCACTTTGAGTCGAAGAGGTCAAGTTAATGGCGTCACATGCGGCGCAAACCAATCGAACAAAAATGAAATCCGCCTGGAAATCGACCATCAAAGCTAGAAAATTGGTGCAAGCATCCAACCTGGATCAAAGGTTATTCTCATTGGCCAAACGGCCTATTTTTGAACCTTGCGGGGGAATGAAATTGAAAGGAAATGCCAACAGACACGTGTTCTGGTGTTTGATCGTCAGAAGGAAAGCTGAGGTTCCTAAAGTCCAAATTTGAGACTTTCAACGTCATTAGATTTTGTGCGTTTCGTTCAACAAAAAAGCCGCCCGAGATGGGCGGCTGTTTTTTGGTTGCGGGAGCAGGATTTGGGAGTTTTTTGCCCTTCTGCGTCGGACGTTGTCCTCCTTGATGGGGCCCGGGGAGGTCCGCATCGTGTATTCCACTGACCGAATACGACAACAGCCCCACCCCTTACGGGATGAGGCTGTTTTATTTGGTTGCGGGAGCAGGATTTGAACCTGCGACCTTCAGGTTATGAGCCTGACGAGCTACCGGGCTGCTCCATCCCGCGTTATTTTTGTTTTGCGCGTCCTCGATCTTTTGGATCTTCGGTTGTCGCGTGGGCTGCTCCATGTGGGGCATGCCCGTGATTTCGGGTTGACCGGAGGACTGCGCTGATAGGGGGACAAGGTATCCGGAGCGCAGCGGAGGCAAGGCCAAGAGGCCGCCGGCCGGTCAGGCCGCCCTCGCGGAGCGCAGCCCGAAGGGCGGTACGCGCGTGAGCGACAGCAAATTGAAGAGTTTCAAACTGCGTTTAGCAGGCCTGGCGGCGACCTACTCTCCCACACCTTAAGATGCAGTACCATTGGCGCTGGGGAGTTTCACGGCCGAGTTCGGGATGGGATCGGGTGGGGGCTCCCCGCTGGGGCCACCAGGCCGGCGAAGCGCAGTTTGTTGTGAACTGGTCTTGGTTTGATCATCTTGAACGCGCTCAAGTAGCCCGAAGGGCGGTAGCGCACTTAAGATGATCTTTTTAATGCGCCTTTTGGCGCATTTAAAAGATGAACATTGACTAATGAGAGGATCAAGCCGAACGAGCTATTAGTAAAGCTAAGCTTCATGCGTTGCCGCACTTCCACACGCTTCCTATCGACGTGGTGGTCTTCCACGGCTCTTCAGGGAGAGCTGGTTTTGAGGTGGGTTTCCCGCTTAGATGCTTTCAGCGGTTATCCCTTCCGTACATAGCTACCCTGCAATGCGGCTGGCGCCACAACAGGTCCACCAGAGGTACGTCCATCCCGGTCCTCTCGTACTAGGGACAGATCCTCTCAATTCTCCTACACCCACGGCAGATAGGGACCGAACTGTCTCGCGACGTTCTGAACCCAACTCACGTACCACTTTAATTGGCGAACAGCCAAACCCTTGGGACCTGCTCCAGCCCCAGGATGTGATGAGTCGACATCGAGGTGCCAAACAATGCCGTCGATATGGACTCTTGGGCATCATCAGCCTGTTATCCCCGGCGTACCTTTTATCCGTTGAGCGATGGCCCTTCCACGAGGGACCACCGGATCACTATGGCCGACTTTCGTCTCTGCTCGACTTGTCAGTCTCGCAGTCAGGCAGGCTTATGCCATTGCACTCAACGAGCGATTTCCGACCGCTCTGAGCCCACCTTCGCGCGCCTCCGTTACCATTTGGGAGGCGACCGCCCCAGTCAAACTACCCGCCACACACGGTCCCGGATATTGTTGTACCGCGGTTAGATATCCATGACGACAAGGGTGGTATTTCAAGGGTGACTCCACAAGAGCTGGCGCCCTTGTTTCAACGTCTACCACCTATCCTACACATGTCGTGACGAATACCAGTGTGAAGCTGTAGTAAAGGTGCACGGGGTCTTTCCGTCTGACCGCAGGAACCCCGCATCTTCACGGGGAATTCAATTTCACTGAGTCTATGCTGGAGACAGCGGGGAAGTCGTTACGCCATTCGTGCAGGTCGGAACTTACCCGACAAGGAATTTCGCTACCTTAGGACCGTTATAGTTACGGCCGCCGTTTACTGGGGCTTCAATTCGGTGCTTGCACACCTCCTCTTAACCTTCCAGCACCGGGCAGGCGTCAGACCCTATACGTCGCCTTGCGGCTTCGCAGAGCCCTGTGTTTTTGATAAACAGTCGCCACCCCCTGGTCTGTGCCACCCCAATCCGGTTGCCCGAACTGAGGTCTCCCTTCTCGCGAACTTACGGGAGCATTTTGCCGAGTTCCTTCAGCATAGTTCTCTCAAGCGCCTTGGTATTCTCTACCAGTCCACCTGTGTCGGTTTCGGGTACGGTTTATACGGTGGAGCTATTTCCTGGAACACCTTCGCTGCACCCCCAATCCAATAAGGAGATACAACACACGGCATCCGTCACTACCACCAAGCTGCAGAATATTAACTGCATTCCCATCGACTACGCCTTTCGGCCTCGCCTTAGGGGCCGGCTAACCCTGCGCCGATTAGCGTTGCGCAGGAACCCTTGGACTTTCGGCGAGAGTGTCTCTCACACTCTTTATCGTTACTCATGTCAGCATTCGCACTTCTGATATCTCCAGGAGCCCTCACAGGTCTCCCTTCGCAGACTTACAGAACGCTCCGCTACCGCGCATCAAAGATGCACCCGCAGTTTCGGTGTATGGCTTGAGCCCCGGTACATTTTCGGCGCGGGACCCCTTATTTAGACCAGTGAGCTGTTACGCTTTCTTTAAATGATGGCTGCTTCTAAGCCAACATCCTGGTTGTTTTGGGAGTCCTACATCCTTTCCCACTTAGCCATAACTTAGGGACCTTAACTGGCGGTCAGGGTTGTTTCCCTCTCCACAATGGACGTTAGCACCCACTGTGTGTCTGCCGGATAGTACTTCTCGGTATTCGGAGTTTGGTTAGGATCAGTAAGGCGGTAAGCCCCCATAGCCCATCCAGTGCTCTACCCCCGAGAGTATTCATCCGACGCTCTACCTAAATAGATTTCGCGGAGAACCAGCTATTTCCGAGTTTGATTGGCCTTTCACCCCTAGCCACAGCTCATCCCCGACTTTTTCAACAGGCGTGGGTTCGGTCCTCCAGTGCGTGTTACCGCACCTTCAACCTGGCCATGGCTAGATCACTCGGTTTCGGGTCTAATCC